>NZ_JACOPP010000005.1 GCF_014287895.1 Lawsonibacter hominis
CGACCCGCCGACCAATTCAGCCGGTGGAAATCGGGAAGAACAACAGGATAGAACAAGCAACATTATTCAATTTGAACTCGGCTGGAACCCGCATGGTTCCAAGGGTTTCAGCCGTTTGGCACTCCGCATAGGAAACCTGATTTCGAATCATTACACCAACTTGGATGATGACGGTAAATCAGGGACGATAGCGGTAACTACGGAACCCCAAAACATACCTCTCAAAGTGGCTGTCAGATGGCTGCTCTCATTATAGCCATTTTCCCGCAAAATTCAAGCCGTGGAAATTGGGAAGAACAACAGGATAGAACAGACCCCAATTCACAATTTGAACTTGCCCGCAAACCCGCATGGTTACTGGCTTTTCGGCAGTTTGGACTTCCAAAGTGGAAACATGATTTCGAGTCAGTCCCGTTATGACCACTTCGATACCGCTCCATATCAAATTATGAACATGCCATGGAAGAAACCGTGAGCGGGATGGTTGGCGCTTTACCGGAGCTTTGCTCGTTATAACGCCCGAAGCCCTCGTGCAGCAAGGCTTGCCGGTCCAAGTCAGAGGCGATCCCGCATAGTCTGCAAGCCGGTCCCGGCACCCGATAAAAGCTGCAGAAGAAATGCGCGGCGGCGGGAGGGCGTTTGGACGAAGGCTTTGGGGCCGCTTCGGGCTTTGAATAGAATACCGTATTTTTGGGGGCTTGTCAATATTGCAAGGCGGGGTAAAATAAGATATAATCTTAAATCGACCGGGAAAGCAACTACATCCGCAGGAACGGCGCAGCGATTTGGCTGGAACAGAAAGGAATGGCAATGGAAGAATTAAAACGGCGCATTCTCAGTGACGCGGTGGTGGGCGAAAGTGACATTATTCATGTGGACATGTTCCTGAATCACTGCATGGACATGGAATTAATGGAGAAGATGGGGAACGAACTGGCGCACCGCTTTAAGGGGGAGCGAATCACTAAGGTCCTCACGGCGGAGAGTTCCGGAATCGCTTTGGCCTGTTTTGTGGCGCGGGCGCTGGATGTACCGGCGGTCTATGCTAAAAAATTTCAGACCGGCTATATCGACCCGGAGGTCTATTCCGCGGAGACGCATTCGTTTTCACTGGAGAAGTCTTACACCTTGCGGGTATCAAAAAAATATTTGGATAAAGATGATGTGGTGCTGCTGGTAGACGATATCCTGTCTAACGGCCAAGCCATTCTAAGCCTGCTGGAGCTGGTAGCGAAAGCCGGGGGCGAGGCGGCGGGAGTGGGCGTGGCCATCGAGAAGTCCATGCGCGAAGGAGGAAAGGTGCTGCGCCGCATGGGACTGAGAGTGGAAGCGCTGGCTACGGTTCTCCGAATCGAGGGCGGAAACATTATTTTGGCATAAGGGGCAAACGCTATGACGCAGGAGATGCTGGACAAGATCAACCAGGCCAATGCTTTTATGCACCATAACCATATCCGGGTTGTGCGTCAGGAGCGGGATCAGGCCGCTGTCTCATTGGAATTGTGTCCTGACAGCCTGAATCCCTTTGGGATGCTCCATGGGGGCGCCTATTTTACGATGGCGGACTGCGCCGGCGGTGCGGCGGCCAGAAGCGACGGGCGGCGGTATGTGACCCTGGAGGGCTCCATCCACTTTATCCGTGCGGCAAACGAGGGTACCGTCACGGCCCAGGCCCGGGTCCGGTACCGCGGCGGCACCACCTGTCTGGTGGAGATCGACATTAAAGATGAGACGGAACGGCTTCTGGCGACCGGAAACTTCACGTTTTTCTGCGTTGGAACACTGGAGACATAGGACACAGACGCCCTGGCTGCGGCCGGGGCGTCTGTCCATTCAGGGACAGACGCGCAGGTGCATGGCCAGGGGACGGCCGCCATATGCGGCCGGCTGCTCCGCTTCGGCGCGGGGAGCGCAGCGCGGGGGAAAGAGCGTGTTGGAGCGAAACAAATCGAGCGGTTCCGGCGCTGGCCGCGGCGCGCTCCGCCCGCTCCCGCTTTTGTCGGCGCACAGGGGGACGTCAGGCTTGCAAAAGCGAGAAAAGAATGATAGACTGAAACGAATCGCCAATCGCCCGAAAAGAGGGAAACGTGACATGAAGCGTAAGGCAAAGGCAAGAGCCCTGATTCTGGCGGCAGTGCTGGGCAGCGCGGTACTGCTGGGCGGCTGTGCCCGGCAGACGGGCGCCGCAGATCCGGTAGCCATCACCGTGTGGCATTATTATAACGGCGCGCAGCAGGTGGTCTTCAGCCGCCTGGTGAACGAATTCAACGAGACGGTGGGCGCGCAGCAGGGGATCGTAGTGGAACCGCACAGCTATGGTACCATCGGTGATTTGACCCAACAGGTGAAGGACGCCATTTATGACAAGGTGGGGGCGGAGCCGCTGCCCGACCTTTTTGCCGCCTATGCCGACACCGCCTATGAGATCGACCGGTTGGGCATGCTGGCCGATTTGGGGGAATATCTTACCACGGAGGAGCAGCAGGCCTACATCGCCGCCTATCTGGATGAGGGACGTTTTGACACGGGCGGCTTTAAAATTTTCCCGGTGGCCAAGTCCACCGAGCTGCTCAGCGTGAACAAGACGGAGTGGGACGCTTTTTCAGCGGCCACCGGCGCTTCGGAAGCCGACCTGGCCACCTGGGAGGGCATTGCCTCGCTGGCGGAACGTTATTATGATTGGACGGATGCCCGGACCCCGGATCTGTCCGGCGACGGGAAGGCCTTTTTCGGCCGGGACGCCTTTGCCAACTACATCTTGATCGGCAGTATGCAGCTGGGAGTGGAGCTGTTCTCCGTGGAGGATGGCCGGATCACCCTTCAGGTGGATCACGACGTGATGCGCCGTCTGTGGGACAATTACTATGTTCCCTATGTAAAAGGCTACTACGCCTCCTATGGCAAGTTCCGCAGCGATGATTTGCGTACCGGGGATATTGCCGCTTATGTGGGCTCTACCAGCGGAGCGACCTATTTCCCCGGCGAAGTCACTCGGGCCGACGGAAGCACCTACGCCATTGAGGGGGCGGTATACCCTCTGCCCAATTTTGCGGGGACCCAGCCCATGGCCGTGCAGCAGGGCGCGGGCATGGTGGTGGTCAAGTCGACCGAGGAGCGGGAGCGGGCGGCCGTGACCTTTCTCAAGTGGCTGACCGCGCCGGAGCAGAACATCGCATTCGCGCTTGCCTCCGGCTATCTGCCGGTGACCCGCGCGGCCAACGATGTGGAAACGCTGCTCCAGGCGGCACAGGATGCGGAAGTGGAGATGACGCCTGTGCTCCGGGGTACGCTGGAGATCGGCGTAGAGATGTCCGAAAACTACGAATTCTATACCAGCCGGGCCTTCGCGCAGGGATACGAGGCCCGTCAGGTGGTGGAAAATTCCATGTCCGGCCGGGCAAAGACGGATCGGGCGGCCGTGGAAGAGGCCATGGCACAGGGCGTGGACCGGGACACGGCGCTGGCTCCGTTCCTGGAGGACGCCTGCTTTGAAGGCTGGCTGGCGGAATTCAACCGGGCGCTGGCTCAGGCGGCGCTTTCCTGAGCAGCGGCGGAGAGGAACAAGGAGGTGGAGCCGTTTGCGGAAAAGAAAAAGGCAGGGGCGGGCGGCCGTCCGCAGCGGCTCCATCCGAAGACGGCTGCTGCTGATGCTGATGGTGCTGCTCCTGCTGCAGACGGCAGTCTACCTGCTGGTGTTTTTCAAAGGCGGCGTGCAGGGAGAGGCGAGAAAAAACGCCTTTTCCATCTTTCGGGAGCAGACCGCCAACCGCGCCCTGGATCTGGGCAACGATATGGTGGAGCGCTGGTCCAACACCCGGGAGGGGGAGAACGACGTCTATGCCGCCGTGGGGGAACTTCTGGACGAGTATGGATTGACGGCGGAAGCGCTGCTGAAGGACAGCGTCCTTTGCCGGCAGCTGGTAGCCGATACGGCGGAGCATGTCATCGCTATGCTCCGCCGCAACGGCGTCACGGGGGCTTTCCTGGTATTGGACAACACGGAGGAGGAGGGCGGACGCCCCGGGTTTTATGTGCGGGATTACGACCCGGCCAGCTATGCCGCGGGCAACGCGGATCTGCTTCTGGAACGGGGACTGCCTTCGGTGGCACGGGAGAACGGCGTGGCGCTGGACAGCTATTGGAGCGCTTTTTTTGACCTGGATGATGCGCCTGCGCCGGAAAACCAATATTTTTTTGCACCGCTGCAGGCGGCTGCCGCAGTGGAGCCGGAGAACCGCAGCAGGGAATACTTTTACCACTGGAGCGGCCGGTTCCGGCTGAGCGAACTGGACCGGGACGTGATCACTTATTCCGTCCCGCTGATCTGGGAAGACGGGACCCTTCTGGGCGTGCTGGGCATCGACGTGAGCTGCGACTACGTGGCCGGACAGCTGCGGTATCAGGAGCTGGGAGACGGCACGGCGGGGGCGTACTTCCTGGGGATCAGCCGGGATGGCGGAACGACCTATACCACGGTATGCACCAGCGGCGCCAATTTCATCGCATGGTTCGGTCAGGCGCCGTCCATCGCCCCGCAGCAGACCGACCAGGAGGGGGTGGTGTGCTTTCGGCAGGGGACGCGCACCCTGTACGGCGTGGTCCAGCCGCTGAAGCTTTACAACGTCAATACGCCCTTCGAAAAGGAACAGTGGGCGCTGGTCGGCCTGCAGAACGGAGCGCATTTGCTGGCCAGCACGCAGCGCATCCAGCGGTTGATCCTGGTCAGCGCCCTGGTGTGCCTGGCCCTGGGGGTATGCCTGATGCTGCTGGCGGCCCGCTATCTGACCAAGCCGCTGACCAACCTGGTCTCGGCGCTGGAGAAGAGCGACCCGGATAAGCCCATCCGGCTGCCGCGGCTGGGAATGTCGGAAATCGACGCCCTTACCGGCGCAATCGAAAACCTGTCCAATTCGGCCACAGAGTCGGCCTCCCGCACCTCCAAGATCCTTGCCATGATCCACATCCCCATCGGCGTTTTCAAGTATCAGAAGGACGGCCAGAGCGTTTTCTGCAGCCGCAGCCTGTGCGAGCTGATGGGCTGGCCGGTGCCGGAGGAGGACACCTATCTGACCTCGGCGGAATTTCGGGGCCGGATGGAGCACCTGCGGGCCTATCAATACAGCGGGGAGCCGGCCATCTACCGCCTGCCCGGCGAAGGCAGCGGGAACCGCTGGGTGCAGCTGACCTGGCGGGAGGAGGGAGACACGATCCTTGGCGCCTTTGAGGATGTGACCCGGGACGTGGAGGAGAAGCGGAGGATCGAGTACGAGCGGGATTTCGACATCCTGACCGACCTCTATAACCGCCGGGCGTTCGACCAGCAGCTGCGCAAGCTTTTTTCTCCTGCGCGGCGGGGCCGGCTGCAGGTGGCCGCGCTGCTGATGCTGGATCTGGATAATCTGAAATACGTCAATGATACCTATGGACACGACTATGGGGATCGCTACATCCAGGCATTCGCCAAGTGTCTGGAGTCCTTCTATTGCTGCCGCAGCGTGGTGGGCCGCCGTTCGGGAGACGAGTTCAACGTGTTCCTGTACGGCTACGAGAATCAGGAGGCGGTTCGTGCCTGCCTGAAACGATTCCGGGACGAGGTGGGCGAGGCCAGCCTGGTGTTGTCCACGGGGGATCGGATGCGGGTACGGGCGTCCGGCGGGCTTGCCTGGTACCCGCGGGACGCTGGGAATTATGAGGAACTGCTGCGTATGGCGGATTTTGCCATGTACTCCATCAAGCACACGGTCAAAGGCCGGATTCAGGAATTTGACCGGGAGGATTACGAGCGCAATTCCATCCTGATCCAGGGCCAGGACGCGCTGAACCGCATGATCGACGGCAGACTGGTGCGCTATGCTCTGCAGCCCATCGTTTCCGTAGCGGACGGGGGTGTGTATGGCTATGAGATGCTTATGCGCCCCCAGCTGGAGCAGCTGAAGGACCTTCGTTCCCTGTTTTTGCTGGCGAAGGCGGAGTCCAAGCTGCTGCAGATCGAGGAGTTGACCTGGGCTGAGACGCTGGCCGCTTTCGACCGGCTGGATCGGACCGGGATGATCGCGCCCGGGCAAAGAGTATTCATCAACTCCGTGGCCAGCCAATGCCTTACCGACGAGGATCTGGCGGCCCTGGAGCAGCGCTACGGCCGCCTGCTCTCCCGGGTGGTCATCGAGATCACGGAGGGGGAGGCGTCCGTGGGGAACATCACCAGCCGGAAAAAGCACCGGGCGCAGCTGTGGAACGCCCAGCTGGCGCTGGACGACTACGGTACCGGCTTCAACAGCGAGGCGGTGCTGATGGAGTATGCCCCCGACCTGGTCAAGGTAGACGTGTCCATTATTCGGGGCATCGACGCAGACCCGGACCGGCGGGATCTGCTCAACAGCCTGATCGGCTATGCCGGCACGCGGAATATCCGGGTGCTGGCGGAGGGCGTGGAGACCGCGGCGGAGCTGGAGACGGTCATTGCCTGCGGTGTGGATTACATCCAGGGCTATTACATTGCCCGGCTGGACTTCGAAGTCCGGCCGATCCCGGCCAGAGTACAGCAGGAGATCTTAACGCTCTACCGCAAATATACCTTTGGCTGACGCGGGCCGGCACGCCCGAAGAGGGATGCGCCGTCCCGGCATCAGGAAGGCGGGACCGGAACAGAGAGAACCGGCCGCGGATCTTTATGATCCGCGGCCGGTTTGCTGCAGTTCTGTCATTCGGCTTGGGAGAAGGTCAGCAGCATCTGGGCCAGCTGGGCCCGGGTGAGGGGCTGGGCAGAAGCGTTGGAGGCGTCATAGGAGAGATTGGCCAAAGCGGCGCAGCGGGTGAGCATCTGCTCCATCTGAGTCCCGGTAACGGCTTCGTCCGGGAGGAAGCGGCCCTGGCCATCCCCTTCCACGATGCCGTTCGTGACGGCCCAGCCCACATAACCGCTGTACCAGGAGCCGGAGGAGGCGTCGGAACAGGCGCCGCTCTCCGCCTGCACGGCGCCGGCCATGCGTGCCAGCACCGTAATGGCCTGGGCGCGGGTCACGGCGGCGTCGGGGGAGAAGCGGTTCCCGCCGGTGCCCTCCATCAGGCCGCTGTCATAGACGAATTTGACCGCCTCATACGCATCGCTGCTCTGCGGCACATCCCGGAAGGGCAGCGCGCCCACAGTGAACTGCCATTGACTGGCGCCCACATACTGCGTGCCGCTGCGTACGGCCACGGTGAGCTGATAGACGCCGTCCTCGGTGGGCAGGATAGCGGCAATGGCCTGCGCACCGTCGGAGAGCAGGCAGGATTCCGCGTAATTTTCGCTGGGAACGTCGGTGATGGTGAGCTGGACCCGGCTGTCGTCCAGATCCTCCACACTGGCCTGGATATCGGCGAGGGTCACGCTCTGGCCGGAGGCGATGCTGGACATGCCCGCGCCGCCGTTGACGGTGAAGCTGACCCGGGTCTTGCCGGAGGCGTCGGAATCACAGACCCCGGAGAAGCTCTTGACGGCCTCGGTCAGAATAAACTCGGTGGAGCCGGAGCCGCCGGCCTGGCCCTGCTGTGCGCCCATACCGCCGCCAAAGCCCTGGCCCTGAGGGCGCTCCATGTCCTGGCCGCCCCCAGGCGGGATCCCGGCCCCGCCGTTTTCCGGGCGCTGCCCCATCTGAGACGGGTCGAAGTCCTCGGGCAGCGCGGGGGGCTGGCCCTCCGCGCCGGGCTGGAAGTTCTCCGGGGGTTCAAAGCCGTCGGGAAGGGTGCCCGCTCCGGGCCGCTGGCCTGCCCCGAAGCCGCCCATCATGCCCGATTGGTTGCCGCTGTAGCATTGGAGCACGCCGTCCACAGAGACGGAATAGACGGTATTCAGCGCCAGCGTGGGCGCAGTCAGGGTAATGGACTGGCACGTTTTCCGGGTGACGGCGCTCCAGAGCGTGCTGCCCTCGGCGTCGGTGAGCGTGACCGCGCTGCCCGCCGGGAGCATGGAGGCGAAGGAGAGCTCCAGATAGGGCTGCGCCGAGTCGCTGTCCGCCGCGTCGTTGCGGGTGCCGAACGCGTACAGCGTGCCGCCGTTGATGGTAATGGCGCCATCGGCGTCGATGCCGCCGTCCGGAGAGGTCTCGTTGGCCATGGTCCAGATGGCGCCGCCGTTGATGGTGAGATATCCGTTGGAGTCAATGCCGTCGCCTTCAGACCCCAGCCCGGCGTTGACGGTCAGGCTGCCGCCGTTGATGGTGGTCACGGATACGCCGTCCTCGTTGGTGTTGATGCCGTCGTCCTGACTTTCGATGCAGATGGTGCCGCCGTTGATGGTCAGGTGCAGTTCGGAGTCCAGACCCTCGTTGTCGGCCACGATGTTGAGCACGCCGGTATCGTCGCCGTTGTCGCCGCTGAGGTTCATGCTCATGCGGGAATAAAAGGCCCCGTCGTACTTGTGCAGCTTCTTGGTCGTGCCCTCCTTGTAGATACGGGCCACGTGAGAGCCGGTGATGTTGTTCTCGCTGCCCGCAGCGAGGATCACGTTGGCACCGGCCGCGGAGGTGTCCGCCACGCCGGAGGCGGCGTAATCCTCTGCGCCGCCCGCATCGTAGGCCACCCAGTCCGTATCGCACTCATAGACCTGGTAGAAGAAAACGGCCGGAGCCACGGTGCAGGTGAGATCGACGTTGTCCAAAATCAGGGTGACCACCGCGCCGGGATCGGTTTTGGCCCCGTCGCCCAGGTCCACGAAGATCTGTCCCCTGGACAGCGTTCCGGTGATGCGGTAGGTGCCCGGCCGGGTGATGGTGACCCGGGTGTGGGCGCCGGCCTCCTCAGCGGAGTGCATCTCCTCTGCGGAGCCCTCGCCGTAGGTACTGTCGGTGCCGTCCGCATAATAGATGATATCCGCCCCGGTATAGACTGCGTCGGCGGGATCGGCGGAGGCAGGCGTTCCATCCACCTTGACGCCGCTGTCGGAGAGCGTGATGAGCACCTCGCCGCTGCTGGCGGAGGCCGCGCAGGCGGTCACGCCGGAACTGAGCAGCAGGGCTGCGGTCAAAAGAAGCGAAAACAGCTTTTTACCCATAAAAAATCACATCCCAACCTTTTGTAGTAAGCGAAGTATAGCACGGAAACCTGAAATCAGTCTGAAGACGAGCCGCAGCCCGGCGAAAAATCGCCGGGCTGCGGAAAAAGGCAGGAGGCCTAGACCGGGAGAACGCCGATGTAGGAGAGCAGGGAACAGGTGAGGTAGGCGGCCTCATCCCGGGTAGTAGCCTCGCCGGGGGCGATGGCATAGAGGCTGTCCCACAGCAGGGTGCCCGTTTTGCCGCTCGCATCGGTCTGACTCATGGCCAGCAGCCACGCGCCCTCCCGGGACCAGTCGGCGTAAGGGGCCAGGGCTTCATAGAGCGCCAGGGTGTCCGGGACCTGACGGGCGGAGCTGTCCAGATACATGTTCAGCCGCCGGCCCAGGCGGCCCATGATGGCGATGAACTGTTCGTGGGTCACAAGGTCGTCGGGGCGGAACAAGCCGCCGCCCACACCGTTGACCAGGCTCATTTCCGCCAGGGCGTTGACGGCAGGGCCATACCACGCGTCCATCGCTACGTCGGAGAAGTGGCTTTCGCCGGAAGGCACGTCGCAGTGGAGCGCCTGAGCCAGCAGGGCACAGAGCTGGGCCCGGGTCAGGGTGTCGAAGGGGCGGAAGAACCCGTCGCCGGAGCCCTGCACCACGCCGTAGGCAGCCAAGGCGTCGATCTGGGCGGCAAAGCGGGATTGGGCCGTATCCGAAAAGCCGCGGCGCTGATACGCCTCCAGGCCGCACCGGGCGGCCAGGTCCGCGGGAGAGATGGTGTTCCAATCGGCTCCGCTGCCCTGAAAGACCCGCACGGCGGAGGGCAGGGCCTCCAGCAGAGCGCGAAAGGCGGCGCGGTAGTCCTCAGAGAGGGCCTGCTCCAGGTCCACATACCAGCTGCGGCCGAAGTCGATGCGCAGCATACCGCGGTTGTCCCCCTCCGGCGCGGGGGAGGACAGGAGCCGGGCAACTGCGGCGGCATGGCCCGGCGCGACCAGCAGATGCGGGATCACCCCGATCGTGTCGGTAGTGCTGCCGCCGGGGGAGAAGAAGCGGAAAGCGGTGATCTTGATGGCGTCCCCCTCGGCAAAGAGCAGGGGATAGGAGGTTTGGTCGAATACGTTCTGCCCCACGCCCTTGCCGAAGGTGCGTTCCCCGATGATCAGGCCCGCCCCGGTATCCCGCACCCCCGCGGCGAACAGCTCGGAGGCGCTGGCAGTCTCGCTGTCGGTCAGAAGGATGACGGGGGAATCGGTGCGGGCCGCCTCCTCCGCACCGTAGCCCTGGTAACGGCCGCCGCTGTCCCGCAGCCAGGCCAGCACACCCGCACCGGTAAAGCAGGCGGTGGACTGGATGGCGGCGTTGACTTCGCCGCCGCCGTTGCCGCGCAGGTCCACCACCCACACGTCGGCCTGCGCTCCATAGGCGTCGATGGCCTGGGTAAAGTGCGCCAGCGTTTCGCCTCCGAAGGTATCGCAGTCGATGTAGCCGATGTGGCCGTCCCAAAGCTCGCTGACGGTGGCGGGCAGTACGATGGCCCGCCGCTGTACGGTGAGCGTATACTCCGTTCCGCCGCGGAGGTAGGTCAGAGCGACCTGGGTGCCCGTCTCCCCCTGCAGCCAGGAGGAGAGCAGTTCGGGGCTCTCTCCCGCGCCGGGGCGCCGGCCTTCCACGGCTACGATCACATCCCCGGCCATCAGTCCGGCCTCCTCCGCCGGGGTATCCGCATATACCCGCTGGAGGGAAAGGCCCTCCGCAGTGAGACGGTAGGCCACGCCGATGCCCACAAGGGCCTGATCGCTCATGGAGCCGGTAAACTGCCGGTATTCCTCCGGCGTGAAGTAGTAGGTATAGGGGTCGCCCAGCGCGCCCAGGATCTCCTCCAGTGTGGGCAGATATAAAATTTCTTCCGGAATGGGGTCGATGTAATAGGTGCCCAACAGCATCCGGGCCTGGTCCAGGTCCAGGGCCTGGGCGGCGGGAGGGAGGAGCAGAGACAGGGCCAGCGGAACGGCCAGCAGGCTGGCGCGGTGTGTTCGGTTCATAGAGGGGCCTCCTCAAAGGACAAAATATTATGTCACCTGATTGTACGACAAATCGGGAGCGGACGCAAGGCCCGTTCCCGATTTGTTTCCATTTGTCATTTTTGGATGCCGGAGCAGGGGCAAGGCCGGGCGTCCGCTGGCCCCCAAAGCCCGCGTCAGCCCTCTCGGAAAAGCGGCTTTGCCGCTGTTTCGACGATCACAGCGCCTGAAAGCGCGCGGCCCCCGCTCGGAGCAGATGACGCTCCATCAGAGCGGCGCACACCAGCAGCGCAGCGGTGCATACCAGCAGGAGCAGGGACTCGCCCACCAGGCCGCCCAGAGCGATCTGCAGCAAAAGCCCCGCCAGAGAGACGGCCATGGGGACCAGAACGCCGATGAGCGAGGCGGCGGACTGCTTGACCACCGCCGCGTCGCTGAGTGCATCCAGCTTGGGGAAGCAGAGGTTGACATAAAGTCCGAATGGGGCGGTAAAGAGCGCGAAGGCGATCCCGGAGAGCGCCACCAGCAGTCCGTCCAGCCAGGACAGGCCCAGCGCCAGGGAGAGCAGCGCGGTACCCGTCAGCAGGCAGGGGAGGGTGAGCAGCAGCTGGAAACCGGCCTTAATCCGAAACAGCGTGGCGGTGCCCACAGGAGCCTCTTTCAGGATCCACAGCCGGTTTCCCTCCAGGCTGATGGAGGAGGCGGTCACCGCCGCAGTGGAGAGCACGAACCATATCCCCGCCGCCAGCAGGCCGGTCAGGGGGAGCGTCAGACCCCCGGCCTCCACCTGCGCCAGCAGCGCATCCAGCCGGGCGCGCTGGAACAGCGCCGCCACGCCTGCCACCGGCAGCAGGAGCAGGCCGAAGCCGGCGTTGAACAGGTAGACGGGGGTGCCGAAAAAGCGCAGCGCCTCCCGCTTCAGCAAGGCGCGCCGCGGTCCGGCGGAGGACAGACGCTCCAGCCGGTAGTCCGAGCGTACCGAGCGGGCCGAGAGCCGGGTGACGATCTGCTTGTACCGCATGGCAAACAGACGTACCACCAGCAGAAAGGGAAGCAGGCACAGGGCAAAGAAGCCCAGCAAAGCCAACGCGTCCCCGCTGCAGAGGCCCCGCTCCATCAGCAGCAGGGGCAGCGCCCAGCCCGACAGGGCGGTGCGGATGCTCCCGGCCGCCTGCCCCATCTGGGTCAGGATGCGGTTGAAGCGGAACAGTCCCCAGAAGAGCAGGAGGAAAAAGAGCAGATAAAACAGATTGGACCAGAGCGCCCGCCGGGCCGTTTTACCGGAGAGCACGGCCAGCACGTATCCGGCCGTCAGGGAAATGAGGGTAGGCAGCAAGGCCAGAAACAGGGCCGAGAGGATCAGCAGCAGGAAGAAGACCACGCCGCCCCCGCCTCCGTGCCACAGATAGGCCGCCCCGGCGGGCAGCAGCATAAAAAATACCGAGACCAGATTCTCCAGATAGAGCGCCAGCGTACGGGAGAGCATCAGCGTAAAGGCGGATACGGGCAGAGCCAGCATCAAGTCGTTGTCCCGGGTCCCGAAGACCACGCCTTGTGCGGCGAAGAGGGAGAAGAGCACCCCCATGACCACCGCCAGCAGGGACATGATGGGCAGCAGCAGCGAGAGCTGCCCCACCTGGGCCAGCTGAGCGGCAAAGAGAAAGCTGTATACGCCGGAGAGATAGAGGGACAGGCCGGCCAGCAGAAGCAGGGCGCCGGCGCCCGTCGCATGACGGCCGGATTTTCGCCCGCCGAACCGGAAGGTGGTGAGCATGGCCCGAAAGTTGAGGGAGAGAAGCGAGCGGAATTTCCTCATGGCTGGCTCGCTCCCTCCAGTTCCAAAAAGACCTCCTCCAGTGTGGAGTCGCCCACCAACTCCGCAGTGGCCCCCTGGCGCACCAGGCGGCCGTCCTTGATGATGGCGATCCGGTGGCAGAGCTTTTCAGCCACCTCCAGCACGTGGGTGGAAAAGAACACGGCGCCGCCTGCCGCGCACAGCTCCGCCAGATAGCCCTTGAGCAGGTGGGAGGCGGCGGGGTCCAGGCCCACGAAGGGTTCGTCCAGGATCAGCAGACGGGGCTTCCGCATCAGGGCGGAGATGAGAGCGAGCTTCTGCTTCATGCCGTGGGAATACCCGCCCACCGCGCTGCCCAGGCTGCCGGTGAGCTGGAAGGCGTCGGCGTACTTGGCGATGCGCTCCTGACGCACTCCGCCGGGGAGCTCATACAGGTCGGCGATAAAGTTCAGGTATTGGATCCCGGTGAGAAAGTCGTACAGGTCCGGATTGTCCGGCAGGAAAGCGGTCACCGCCTTGGCGGCGATGCTCTGGCGGCGGATATCGTGGCCGTCGATGACGATGGTCCCCTCGGTAAAGTCCATCACCCCGGCGACCGCACGCAGAGTGGTGGTCTTGCCCGCTCCGTTGTGGCCGATAAAGCCAAAGATTTCACCGGGTGCAACGTTCAGGCTCAGGTCATCCACCGCCCGCTTTCCGCCGGGATAGGTCTTGGAAAAATGTTCGATCTTCAGCATATGGATCTATGCCTCGCCCACGATCTTCACTGCGGTACCGTAGGCGGTCACCTCCGCCGCCCCCTGCATCACCGAGGCGGAGGCGTAGCGCACGTTGATGACGGCGTCTGCACCCAGCGCCTGGGCCTCATCCACCATGCGCTTGGTGGCGATCTGCCGGGCCTCCACCAGCATCTGGGTGTAACTCTCGATCTCGCCGCCTACCAGGGTCTTCATGCCGGCCATAAAATCCTTGCCGAAGTTCTTGGACTGGACCACACTGCCCTTGACGATGGTCAGGGGCTCGATTTTTTTCCCGGGAATGGAATCAATATTGAGAAGCAGCATCCTCTTCTCCTCCTTGTATTTGTTTGATGCGCTGGATCAGGGCCAGCACCACGCCGACAATGACCACCATCGGCGCGGCAATCAGAAAGATCAGCAGGCCCAGGGGCGGCCGGTCTACAGGGTCCACGGTGCAGGCCCATACGAGAAAGGCGATGGTCAGCCCCATCAGGCCCACGAAGACCAGTGCCGCGGTCACTGGGCCCAGGTAGCGGGCCATGGTATCTTTTTTTCGGATGTTCACAAATCTCGTTCCCTCCTGTTCCATACGTTCCATGCGCCCCAGCCAGTCGTCTGCCTCCAGACCGGGCAGCTGCGCGCCCGCATCCGCAAGCTCCTGACACAGGCGCTGCATCGTGGCCAGATTTTGCTGCTGGCGTTCCAGCTGGATCATATGCCGCCGCAGGCCGTCGGTCAGCGTGAGAGCGCCCTGCTGCATCCGGCGGATCTCCTCCAAGGGCACGTCCAGCTTGCGCAGCAGCTTGATCTGACGCAGCACGGTCACGTCGGCCTCCCCGTAATCCCGATAGCCGTTTTCCTTATTGCGGCCGGGGGAGAGAAGCCCCTCTTTTTCATAGAAGCGGATGTTGCGTTTGGTCACTCCGACCAGTTGTTCCACCTCGTTGATTTTCATCGTTTCACCTCCCACTGGTCTAAGATATACCCTCCACCGGATGGAAGGTCAAGCAAAACTTTTCGGCATTCGTAGTATACACCCGGAGGGACCGGAGTTCCACCTCATATTCTGCGCGCGGAAGGCGCCGGATAAAGCGCGCAGGAAGCCGCGGATGCTTGAACAGGGGAGCCCGCTGCGGGAAAAATACGGTTGACAAACCAGTGCGGTACCGCTATAATAGTCAAGTAGCTTTTCCGGCAAGGCTTTCTTCTGATGTATGCGGATGTGCTGGAACTGGTAGACTGGCTAGCTTGAGGTGCTAGTGTCCCATGGACGTACGGGTTCGAGTCCCGTCATCCGCACCAAAATGTGTTGATGAAAGATGCAACACCGAAAACGTCGCACGAAAGTGCGACGTTTTTATATATTTTCCGTTGCTTTTTCACTTGAAAAGTTGCAAAAAAACGAGTTTTTCAAAACCCTGGTTTTGTCCCGCGAGAGGCGTCATTTTTGAGATGCACCCAGCCGTTTTCACGGTCTGGTGTGATTCGGACACACCGGCCTCAAAAAAAAGAAGAAAAATCTGCAGCCGTGCTTCTCTCTTCTCTTACAGAGCGGAGAAACGGCGGTTTTCTTTTTCCGTTCGGTGACTGACGCATAATTTGGATAGACATCCGCAACCTAACATCTGTCACCGCAAGGAGAATTTCTATCCCGATATAGACTTTTCCCGCCAAGGCATAGAGTGCCGGTTTCATTTTATGATCACCAGCAGCAGAGCAGAGATCCCCACACGGCCCCTGTCGCGGCCCGTGTGGCGCATTCTGAGGGCATAACAGACACGGACGCGCCACCCAGATGGACGAGGCCGTGTAAGCCCCGCAAGCGCCACATAAGAAAATACTGGCTGGGAAAAAGCCGCCCAGGGCATCCGAACACCTCGGATGCCCCTGGGCGGCTTTTTGCGTTTCATGAGAAAGGAGGTAGACATCATGTCAAGCAAAATCAGAAATCGCTTTACAGACGCTGAAATGCAAATTGCCAGAGGAACAGATCTGTCGGAGCTGTTGAGTCATCTGGGCTATCAGGTACTGCGGATCGGCAGATACCACACCATAGCCGAGATGGATAGCCTGCGAATCAAGGACCGGCGCACATGGGCCGGTACTCCTGGAATATCGGCGGAGACGCCATCACCTTCCTGCAGCAGTTTTACGGCAAATCCTTTCCAGAAGCCGTGGAGTACCTGTTGGCCTTCCATGGCAGAGCAAGAGATTCCTCCACCAATGCCATATCACCCATCAAGCGGGACGAGTCCTCCAAGCCCTTTGGCCTACCGCCCCGGAACGAGGATGACCGCAGGGTGTTTGCCTACCTGCGCAAGCGTGGTATCGCCCCGCAGGTGATCCGCCAGTTTTGGAACGCTGGCCTTCTGTATGAGGACGCCGTTCACCATAACTGCGTGTTCGTAGGTAAAGGCAGCGCAGGACAGGTAAAATACGCCGGTCTGCGTGGGGCCTATGACCAGGATGGAAAAGGCTTTCGCGGAGATGTGACCGGTAGCGATAAGAACACCGGGTTCTCCATTTCGCACGATCCCAGGCCGGATCGGGTGTTCGTGTTCGAGGCCCCTATCGGCCGTGTGAGTTATCTTACGCTTCATCGGGACACGGCCGACGCGGTGGCACTTTGCAGCCGTTACGATGGTGCGCTGGGAGTCTAGCTGCGAGATCATCTGCAGATCCAAAACATTGTCCGGTGTCTGGATACAGATGCACCGGGGCGGGAGGTTGCCTGCCGTCTCAAGGAAACCTACACAGCAATGGGCCATGCCGTGACGGTGGAGGAACCCCGCAGCGGCAAGGATTGGAACGAGTACCTGCAAAAAAGAAAATCACCTGAAAGGGGAAGACATGCGCCTTTGTGCGATCGGGACGGTCTTCGTGCAGCTCATCCTCGGCCCGAATGCCTTCATCACAGGGCGGGGTTTTGCCAAAATGGGCATGACGACCGTCCTGATCGGGGCGGTGGCCAACATCGTCCTCGACCCGATCTTTCTCTTTGCCTTGAAACTGGGCGTGCAGGGCGCGGTGCTTGCGACGGTGCTCTCCCAAGGCCTTTCCTGTGCGTGGGTGATTGCCTTCCTCTGCGGAAGAAAAACAGTCCTGCGTCTGAGCGGAAGCAATCTCCTGAAGGGACTGAGTCTGCTGCCGCCATGCATTGCACTGGGTATGTCCTCCTTTGTTATGCAGTCGAGCGAGAGCATTATCACGGTGTGCTTCAGCTCCTCGCTGCTGCGCTATGGCGGGGGACGATTCTGCCGAGCGTCATGCAGTTTGCCCTGCTGCGCACGGACTTGGGGGGCGCACAGCCTATCGCCAGCTACAACTTCGGCGCGGGGAACGCCGGGCGCGTAAAAAAGAGTTTTCGGCTCCTGCTCACGGCGAGTATGATCGATTCGGTTGTGCTATGGGCCGGTGTAATCGCGTTCCCGCGACTGTTTGCCCAGATCTTCTCCAGCGACAGCACCCTGATCGACTTTACCGCCCATGACCTGAGGCTCTGCTGCGGCGCACGGTTCATCTTTGGCGCGCAGACGGCCTGTCAGATGCCGTTCATCTCCACGGGGAACGCGCTCAGTTCCATCATTGTGGCCGTGCTGCGCAAGTTTCTCCTGCTGATCCCGCTGATCGATCTGATGCCGCACCTGATGGGCGATCAGACCACTGCCGTCTATCTGGCCGAGCTGGTTGCTGACGGACTTGCGGTGATCTTCACGGTGACGCTGTTCCGCTATCAATTCCGCAAATCCCTGAGAAGCATGGAACACCAGATCGGAGGAATACCCGAAAAGAGAACTCCCGCCTGTCCGGACCGGACAGCGGGAGTTCAGCCTGTCCCAAAGGGCTGCGCCCCTTTTTACAGAGCGCTTCGGCGTCATTCCTCCTTCTGCAGGTAGAAAACGTCGATCTTTTCCAGAATCTTATCGATCGCCACAGTGGCGGCGCCGTAGAGGATGAGGTCCTCCACACTGGAATAGCGGATGATGAGGTCTTTGTAGACTTCAGGCAGAAGCCGTTCTTTGGCGGCCTCCTTGATGGCATACATCATCACTTCACCGCCGCCGGACATGATGTCGGAGATGACGATCTCTTTGGGATCGTAGATGTTCACGATGTTCGCGATGCCGTAGCCTAGGTAACGGCCGACCCGCTTCACGGCGGACAGCGCGAAGGAATCTCCCTGGCGCATATGGTGGAAGACGGTATCCGCAGTGACCTTTTTTTCGGAATTCAGCGTGCTCTCCGGATGCTTGGGCAGCTCCGCCAGCACGTCCTTGACGAAGGCCAGCGCCGAGCAGTACATCTCAAGGCAGCCGCAGTTTCCGCATACGCAGCGCGCGCCCATGACGTTGATGGACATGTGGCCGACCTCGCCGAAGATCCCGCGGTAGCCGCTGATGATCTTCCCGTCGATCACGACGCCGGAACCGATGCCTTCACTGGCCAGCAGATGGACCAGAACGTCGTCGCTTCCGATATTGGCGCTGCAGTTCCATTCGCCGAGCGCTCCGGCGTTGGCGTCATGCTCCACGAAGACCGGCTGCTCGAAGGCGTCGCTCAGCTTTTTGTAGATGTCGATCTTTTCCCAGCCGACGAACTCCGTCATCACGGCGATGCGTCCCTCGCGGCGCAGGTAGGGACCGGGGACGGCCACGCCGATCGCGCAGCAGCTGCCGTATTTGTCGATCAGGCGCCTGGCGTCGGCGACAAGGCTCTGCAGCACGGCGGAGGCGCCTGTGGACGGTTCCAGCTTCTGATAGGTCTTGTCCAGAAGCTGGTTTTTGATGTTGAAGATGCCCACGCTGTAAGAGCGGCGGGCGATCTTGATGCCGACCACGTTGAAGTTCTCCGCGTTGAGCCGGATGCCGATGGAACGGCGGCCCAGATTGCCCTTCAGTGTGCCGGTCTCGGAAACGACGCCGGAGGAAAGCAGATCGTTGATGATATTGGTGATCGTAGCCTGCTTCAGGCCCGTCATGCGGGAAAGGTCCGCCCGCGTCAGGACGTCCTCCTTGGACAGAATGCGGAGGACGGAGACGCGGTTGCTCTCCTGAATATCAAAGCTGTTTTTTCCGATTTTTCCCACGGCACACACTCACTTCCCTGTTTGCGACCATTGTAACACAGGATCGCCGGATCTGCAACATCCGGCGGCGGGAAACGCTCATCCGGCAATGCATTGCCGGATGCCGCCCTCGGCAAAGCTCATGCAGATCAGCGCGCAGAGCGAAAAATGCGTGAACAGGACCAGCGGCAGCAGAAACGGACTTGTGAGCAGGAGCAGCAGGGTGCATGCGCCCACCAGCAGCAGCGCCGCGATATTCTGCCAGGTGCGGGCCAGGAGAAGAATGAGCGCGTTGCGGAATACCGCGCGCAGCGGAAGCTCCAGCTGTGCGGCAAGGGGAACGGCGTACATGCTGAAGGCAAAAACGACGTAGAGCCACAAAAGCAGGGCGGCGAGCAGCGGGAGCCGGCCCCGGCCGGAAGCGGCGGCCATGCAGGCGTTCCAGCCCAGGAAGAAGAGCGCAAGGCCGACAGGCGCGATGCAGCCCGGCAGCATGGAGCGGAGGAACCGGGTTCTGACGTCACGGAAAAAGTCCCGGAAGATGTGGACGTCCTGTGCGCGCTGCATGCGGAGCACCGCGCTGCAAAGCGCCGCCAGCGAGGCCGGGATGGTCACGACCGGGATGCAGCCGAGAAGGAAGGCGAGATTCAGCAGGATGAGATCGACCCAGTAATTCCGGACGACCTGAGAGAAGGTTTTCATGTTGTGTTCTCCGTCGTGTCGTTTTTCTTCAGTATAGCATAAAAGGGCGGGAATTGGCATCCCCGCCCTTCCGAAATTTTGATCAGCCGAAGCTGCTCCCGACCAGGACTTTGAGCGATTCGCTGGACATCTGCATCAGAATGGCATCCTTGAGCTGCTCCACCGGGAAGCGGTGCGTGATGATGGGGGCCAGCTGGATACGGCCCTGGTTGATCATGTCGACGGCACGCTGGTGCGTGTCGGGGTTGATCATGGAGCCGACGATCTTCAGTTCCTTCTGATAGACGTCTTCAAGGGTGAGCGGATGGGTCGCGCCGGCCTTGGGGACGCTGAAGAGCAGCAGGGTGGCGCCGCGCTTGGCGGAGGCGAAGGCCTGCGCCGTGGCAGCGGTGTTGCCGACGCACTCGATGACGACATCGACGCCGTCCACGCCGGTGCAGTCCCGAATACGCGCACTCAGATCTTCACGGATGGGATCGATCGCGGCGTCTGCGCCGAGCTGCAGGCCGATGTCGCGGCGCATGGCCACCGGCTCGCTCAGCAGGATCTGGGAGGCGCCGGACAGCTTTGCGAGCTGGACCATCAGAAGGCCGATGGCACCGCCGCCGATGACGAGGACCGTGTCGCCCACGCGGATTTGGGCCCGGTCGATGCCGTGGATGCAGCAGGCCAGCGGCTCGCCCAGGGCGCCGAACTCCAGCGGCACATCGGGCGCGAGCAGGAAACACTGCGCCTCCGGTGCGTAGCAGTATTCGGCAAAGCCGCCGTCACGGTTCACGCCGATGGCATAAAGGCTGGTGCAGAGCTGTTTTTTGCCGATGCGGCAGTAGTGGCACGCACCGCAGTAGCAGTTGGGATCAACGGTGACATGGTCGCCCACGCGCAGCCCTGTGACCTGCGCGCCGACGGCGGCGACCGTGCCGGAGAGCTCGTGGCCCAGCACGACCGGCGGCGTCACCGCGGCGGAGCCCTTGTCGCCGTGGTAGATATGGACGTCCGTGCCGCAGACGCCGCAGGCGGCTACCCGGATGAGCACCTCGTGCGGGGCAAGGGGATGCTCCGGCATGTCCCGCGTTTCAAATTCGCCGTTTCCCAGAAAATAGGTTCCTTTCATGGTGTGTCCTTTCCCTCCATGACGCTGCGCAGCCAGGTGAGAGAAGTCGCGGCGTCCTGATCCAATTGTTCATTGCTTGCGCCGCCGGAGAGGTCCCGCCAGAGGGAAACGTCCCGGCCGACCTGGCCGCCCATGCGCACGAACGGTTCCATGACGACACCGCCCGCGTAGCCGATGCTGCGCAGCGCCCGGCCGATGGCGGCCCAGTCGAAGCGGCCGTTCGGGCCCGGGCAGCGGCGGTTTGCCTCGCCGACGTGGAAATGGCCCAGCAGCGGGCCGCTCTTGCGGATGGCGTCCGTCAGGGAATCCTCTTCAATGTTCATGTGGAAGGTGTCCAGCATGACCTTGACGTTGGGACGGTTCACCGCCCGGACATAGGCGAGGCACTCGTCCGCGGTGTTGATCATGTAGCCTTCAAAGCGGTTGAGCGCTTCCATGCAGAGCGTGATGCCGTGATCGGCGGCAAGATCCGCAAGGCGCTGCATCCGCGCGACGCTCCGATCCGTATCGGCGGCCTTGTCGGTCTCCGGCGTACACTGCGCCGGCCAGTAGGAATAGAGCGCACCGCCGAGGCGGTCGATCCCGGCCAACTCCATTTTCCGAAACATGTCGGCGTAGAAGCGGAAAGCGGCCTCCACCTGGGCGGGGTCGGTGCCGGCGAGGTCATGCCCTTTGCGAGGGCCGTAGCCGCCGGTCAGGCGGAGGCCGTTGGCCTTTGCAGCCGCAGCCAGCTCCCGGAAGAAGCGGTCGTCCTCCCGGTCGAAGGCGCCGCAGGCGACTTCCAAGATGTCAAAGCCCAGACGGGCGCATTTTTCGGTGTAGGGGACGAAGTTCCCGCCCCATTCCTTTTCCCAATAGGCGTAATAAATTCCGTATTTCATGGCAGTTCCTCAGTAGACGCGAATCTCAAAGATACGGGCCTCGGGGCAGCCGTGCGTCGCACGGACCGTGACGCGGACGGCATCGCAGACAGTGCCGTCAAAGGCGAGGCGGTTCAGACGCTGCCCATTGTCCCGCATCTCACGGCCGGCCACGACGGCGCCGCCCAGCAGGAGCTCGACGTCGTAGTCCCGCACGAGCTCGTGCGGGAGGCCCTTGACCTGGCGCTTTTTTACATTTTTGATCAGCGAGGGCTGAATCTCATGGCTGAGATCGGTATCAAAGGTGAGGCGCACCTCCTGCACCGGGGCCGCCCCGGAGAGCGTGAGCGTGAGGCTCTGCGGCTGCGTCAGCGGCGCGGAGATCCAGCAGTTGGAAGCCTTGCCGACGGCGCGGGAATAGCCGTTGATGACGTGGACGGCTTCGCCGCCGGCTGTCTCACTGGTGGCAGAGACCGAGGCGCTGCGCGCCAGATCGGACTCGTCGGTGTTGCGGTGGCCGGGTATGTAGCAGTCATTTTTCAGAAGGAGCTGCTGCAGCTCGCGGATGTGCCTTTCGCCGACCTCGCGCGGATCGCAGCCATAGCGGACCGCCAGCGCGGCGGCGGTGCCGGAGGCCTGGCCGCCGACGGCGCAGGTGCCCATGACGCGGCAGGAGGAGAACGCCATTTTGGAGGTGCTGATGTCCCGGCCCGCCAGCATCAGATTTTTGACATTGCGGCTGTAGTAGCAGCGATAGGGGATGGAATAGTGCCCTTCGAAATTATAGACGCGGGAGCCGACACTGGCCAGTTCCTTTGCGCCGCCCGGCACATGGACATCCATCGGCCAGCCGCCGTAGGCGACGGCGTCGTCAAAGACGCGGTTGGCGCGGACGTCGTTTTCGTTGAGGATATAGTCGCCGATGAGGCGGCGGCTCTCCCGGTAGCCGGGCACCATGCTGACCCACTCGAGATCGAGGTTCTGTGCGCCGTGGTCCGCCTGGTTCTTGATGTGGTCCCAGACGCCGTAGAGCACCTTCAGGAGGTCGTCGCGGATCTGCTCGCTCTCCTGGATGATGTCGTCGCAGTCGCCGCCGAGTTCGATCCACCAATAGCCGGCGTCGACATTGGAGAACTCGGGGAGCTGATTTTTGCCGGCGTCAACGGTCACAAGGCCGCCGCCGTCCGCCTGGGCGCAGACATGATCCACGTGGGGACGGTATTTTAGGTCCTCTTCCGTATAGGTGTTGGCCCAGACCGGCTTGATAAACGTCACCGGTTCGCCGCGGTCCGTCGCGGCGAACATGATGGTGTTGCCCATTTTGTTGCTGTTGGCCTGCTCGGGGGCCGTGGGCTCGTTGAATTCGTATTTGGATTCAGAGCCGACACGGCTCTCCGCCCCGGCCAGCACGCCGACCGTGCCGTGGCCGGTTGCGTCGACAAAGATGGTTCCGCAGACGGTCCAGCGGGTCTCGGTGGTGTTCTGATGGCCGATGACGGCGCGGATGCGGCCGTCCTCCGTGACGATGTCCTCAATGTTGGTGTTGAGGAAGGCCGTGATGTTTTCCTCCATCTTGACCTTCTCCCAGATGATCATGTCAAAGATGGGGAAGTCGGCGTAGGGATTGCGGCGCTTGTTTTCCAGGAGAATCTCCTCGATGATGCCGGTTTCGCGCAGGTTGGGCTTGGAGGAGTGGCAGTTGGCGCCGACGATGTGCATGCGCGTTTCAGAGCTGCCGGTGCCGCCGAAAACGGAACGGTTTTGAATGATCGCGACCTTTACGCCCTCGCGCGCTGCGGCAATCGCGGCGCAGACGCCGGAAAAGCCGCCGCCGATGACAACGACGTCGAAGGACGCTGTTTTTTCATGGATAGCCATAGCTTTTTGACCTTTCCCAGGCTTTTCAGTCCTGAATATCCACGACCACCTTCATGGTGTGCTCGCGGTTGGCGTCGATGTACCGGTAGGCGGCGAGGAAGTCTTTGAAGGCAAAGTGCCGGGTGATGAGCGGCTTGAGCTGCACCTTGCCCTCGGCCACGATGCGCAGCGCGTCCACGTAATCCTCGTGGCGGTACATCATCGCGGTGTCGAGCGTGAGCTCGGAATCGTTGAGGCGGGCGAGGTCCACCTTGGCCCAGTCGGCAAAGACGGCCACGAGGATGATCTTTGCGCCCTTGCGGCTGTTTTGGATGGCCATATCCATCGTGGCGTTGTTTCCGGCGCACTCGTAGATGACGTCGGCCTTATCGGGGCCGAATACCTGCTCGATTGCATCGGCATAGCTGACCCTGGCGGTGTTGATCGCATAATCTGCGCCGAGGGACCGGGCAAGCTCCAGCCGGTAGTCGGAGACGTCGGTGATAAGCACCTTGGCCGCGCCCAGCGCCTTGCAGGACTGCGCAAGCAGGAGGCCGATGGGGCCGCAGCCGATGATGGCGACGTTTCCGCCGACAAGGCCCTCGAACCGCTTCGCGGCATGGACCGTGACGGACAGCGGCTCGATGAGCGCTGCCTCGTCATAGGACATGGAATCCGGAATGACGTCCACCTTGGAGGCGTCGACGGCAAAATACTCGCTGGCGGCACCGGTGGTCTGGAAGCCCATAACCTTGAGCTCGTTGCAGAGGTTGTATTTGCCGTGTGTGCAGGGATAGCATTTTCCGCAGGTGACCTGCGGCTCCAGCACGACCTTCTGTCCCGCCGAGAGGCTGGTCACGGCGCTGCCGACTTTGACGATCTGACCGGAGACCTCATGGCCCTGGGTCACGGGATATTTGGTGTAGGGGTGTTTGCCGTGATAGACGTGGATGTCCGAGCCGCAGATGCCGAGACGCATCATTTTCACAAGGACCTGGTCTTCTTTGATCTCCGGGATGGCGACATCCTGAAATTCGATCACGCCGGGGGCAGTCATCACTTCTTGCAGCATAGTTTCAAATCTCCTTTTGCGCGTTTTGCGTGAAAACAATTCACCGGTAAATGAATCAATAGATCCGGACCTCATAGATCCGGGCATCTTCGCAGCCATTGGTGGCGAGAACGTGTACGCGCACACTGTCGCAGAGCTCGCCACTGAAGGCGGCGGTGTTCCGCCGCTGGTGGTTGTCCGTGGCCGTTTGGGCGGCAACGACCGCGCCTGCGCGGAGAAGCTCCACGCGGTAGTCCTTCACCAGCGTCCGGGCGACGCCCGTCGGCTCTTTCTGGAGGAAGGCCTTGGAAACGGAGATGCAGCGTTCCTCGCTGAGGTCCGGGTCGAAAACCAGCCGGACTTCATGGACAGGCGCCGGCTCCGCAAGGGTCAGCGTGAGCGTTTCGCCGCTTTCGCGCAGGGCGCCGGAGCGCCAGAGATTGCTCTGCCCGCCCTCCCGGCGTGTGACGCCGGAGATGATATTTTTCGCGGCGAAGCCGGGCTGTTCGCTGCTGGCGGAAACAGAGGCGCGGAGCGCCAGGTCGTTCGGATCCTCGTTTTTCTGCCCCATGACGTACAGGTCGCAGGCCAGGAGCTTTTGCTGGAGCTCGTGCATATACTGTTTGCCGTACTGCGCGGGCGTCAGCTTTTTCCGGGAGGCGTTCGCCGCGGCCACACCGACGGCCTCGCCGCCGACAGCACAGGTGCCCATCACGCGGGTGGAGCCCATGGCGAGCTTGGAGGCGGAAATGTCGCGCCCGGCCATCATCAGGTTGTCGATGGTCCTGGAGCAGTAGCAGCCATAGGGGATGGAATAGAGGCCCTTGAAGGAGCGGACCACGGACGGGATCTGGCCCTTGGCCCCGAAGCCCGCGGCGGTATGCTCGTCCATGGGCCAGCCGCCGTAGGCCACGGCATCTTCAAAGATCCGGTTGGCGAGGATGTCCTGCTCCTTCAGGACGTAGTCGCCCATCAGGCGGCGGCTCTCGCGCATGCCGCCCAGATTGCCGACCCAGACGAGCTCATAATTCTCCGCGCCGTGGTCGCCGCCGTTTTTGATGTGGTCCCACACGCCGTAGACCGTGCGGTAAAGCTCCCAGCGGATGTCCTCGGACTGCCTGATGATGTCGTCCCAGTCGCCGCCCAGCTCGATCCACCAATAGCCACTCTTGACGTCGTATTTTTCCACCAGCTCGTCGGAGTGGCTTTCATAATCCTCGCCCGGTTTCAGCACCACGACGTCGTCGGCGCTGTGGTAGACCACGATGTCGCCGTGGTACCGGTGCTTGAAGTCGGATTCGTCAAAGGTATAGGCCCAGGAGGGCTTCACAAATTTCACCGGATGGCCGCGGTCCTCCGCCACGAAATAGATCGTGTTGCCCATGGTTTTGCCGTCCGGCACGTCGGGGGCGTCTTCTTCCCGGTATTCGTCCCTGCCCTCCCGGCCGATCTTGTATTCGGCACCGGCCATATAGCCGAGCGTGCCGTTGCCGGTCGCATCCACAAAGACGTCGGCCGTCAGCTCCATCCAGAGCTCCGTCGTCATCTGATAACAGTCGATGGAGGAGATGTGCTTTCCGTCGGAGTGTACAGCGGACATGGTGGTGTTCATGCAGAGCGTCAGGTTCTTCGTTTCCTGCGCGGCGTTCCACAGAACGCCGTCCCAGATGGAATAGTTGTAGCTGTCGTTGAGGTATTTGTTCTCCAGCTGAAGCTCCATCAGGATGCCGGTCTCTGCCGCGTCTCTCTTGCCCCAGTGGCAGGACGCGCCGGAGATGTGCATCCGCATCTCGGAGCTGGCGTTGCCGCCGAAAACGCTGCGGTCCTGTACAAGGGCGGTCTTTGCACCCTGCCGCGCGGAAGCCATGGCCGCGCAGAGGCCGCTCATGCCGCCGCCGACCACGACGACATCAAAATGCCGTTTTTGGGGAGCTTGCTGCGTGTGATCCGGAATTTCGTGAACGTATTCTTTCATTGTGCACCTCACATCGAAAAAAGATGAGCAGATGGGCAAAAAGCGACTGGAGCTCAGCCGCTGATTGCAAAGGTCCGGTATCAGCCCTTGACCGCGCCTGCAGTCAGACCGCTGACCAGCTGCTTGCCGAGGAACGTGAACACCAGGAGAATCGGGATGATCGCAAGTGTTGCTGCGCCGCAGAGGGGGCCCCACTCCTGGCCGAAGAAGCCGATATAGTCGTAAATGGCCATCTGGATGTTTTTCAGCGCATAGCCGTTGACCATGACCGTGGCGGTGATGAATTCGTTCCAGGCGCCGATGAAGGCAAACAGGGCCGCCGCCGCAAAGGACGGACGGATGACCGGCGGGATGATGCGGGTGATGATGTAGGCCTGGCTGCAGCCGTCGATGCGGGCCGCTTCCTCGATCTCCCGGGGCAGGCCGCGTACACCGGAGATGAGCATCCAGATGACGAGCGGCAGGTTATAGGCCGTGTAGAGCAGCGGAAGCGTATACCAGTGGTTCGTCAGATGGAGCTTCATCATCATGAGGTAGTTCGGAATCAGCAGGACGGAGCTGCCCGTGGAGAGCGGAATGCCGATGACCACGATGTAAAAGAGCAGCTTTTTCAGCGGGAAGCGGCGGCGCTCGAAGCCGTAGGCGGCAAGGTACCCGAGGACCAGGCAGGCCAGGATGGTCAGAAGAGAATAGACGACGCTGTTCCAGGCGGTCTGCAGGAAGCTCTGGGCAAAGACCTGCTTATAGTTGTTCCAGGTGACGGTGAAGTTGAAGACCTTCGGCGGATAGGCCGAGATGTCCTGCGGCGTTTTCAGAGAGGTGATGATGCACCAGAAGATCGGAAGGGTCGTCAGAAAGGCGAGGACCACCAGCATCAGCGCGCTACATGTTTTTCTGGCCGCCTTTTTCGCGGTTTTATTCATGGCTTTCATACGCTCCCTTCCGACTCAGATTTTGTAATTGCTCACTTTGATATACAGCACGATGATCAGCGAGGTGATCAGCATGATGAGAATGGAAAGCGCCGCAGAGGTGCCGAACTGATAATAGCGGAAGCCGAGATTGTACTGGAAGAGCGTGATGACGTTGGTGGCGTCGTTCGGCCCGCCGCTGGTCAGGACCTTCGGCACGGTGTTGTTGGTGAAGTTGGAAACGGTCAGGACGATGATCGACAGCAGGAGTTGCGTCTTGATGAGCGGCAGCTTGATGTGCCAGAGCAGCTGCCAGGGCGTGGCGCCGTCCACCTTTGCCGCCTCGAGCAGGACCGGGTCCAGGCTCTTGAGGCCGGCCAGGATCATGATCATGGCGTAGCCGACCAGACGCCACGTCAGCACGAAGATCAGGGCGATGATCGCCGAGTTCTTGTTTTCCACCACGTAGATGGGGTTGTGGCCGAGTGCCTTGAGGATCATATTGAACAGGCCCAGGTCGCCGTTGAAGAGCCAGCGCCACAGGAGGGCCGCGACCATCATGGAGATGACCCAGGGAATCAGGCCGAACATCTCGATGAGGTAGGCGAACAGGCCGTGTTCCCGGTCCACCCAGAGCGCCAGGAGCAGGCCGATGCCGACCGACAGGAGTGTGGAGATGATGGTGATCTCAAACGTGAACAGGAGGGACTTGCTGATGCGGACGTCTTTCAGAAGCCGCAGATAGTTGCCGAGGCCGACAAAGTCGCCCTTTACCAGATAGTCCAGATTATAAAGGCTGCAATAGAGCGTATAAAAGAGAGGGATGACCAGCAGGAAGATGAGCACGAGCATGGCCGGTGCCACATATCCCATGGATCTGAGCTGTGTGCGTTTTTCTTTCCGTTTCACAAGTTTTGCCCTCCACATGGTTGCCCCTTTCAGGGAAAATGTTGATAGATCATTTTTGGCGCAGACTGCGCAGCAGGGCGGAAAAGTCTCCGCCGGCGGCCGTGCACGGGCCGTTTTGCCGGTTCCAATGGAAGGAAATGCGTTTTTTTCACAAAAACGCATTTCCTTCCATTGGGACACCCTGTCCGGGAGCCCCTGATCAGCGTCAGGGGCTCCCGCAGGGAGAAAACAGCGGGAATGTTAACGGTTGTTGTTGGTGTTGAAGATCGTCTCTGCATCGCTGAGCGCCTTCATGTAGTCGGTCTCACCGGTCAGGATGGCCTGGACCGGGCGGTTGAGGTCGAGCTTCCAGCCGACGAACGCCTGGGTGTTGGAGGGCAGCCAGCCGTCCGAGAAGGCCTCAAGCATGCTGTTGAGGTACTTGTTGCTGTCGTCGATGGTGATCTGCTCCACCGTGGACTTGCGGTTCGGAGCCTGCGCACCGTCGTTGATCCACAGCAGGTCGGATTCGTTGTCGTACATGAGCTCAAGGAATTTGCCGGCGAGCTCCTTGTTCTTGGAGCCGCTGTAGACGCCGGCGAACCAGCCGTCGATGATCGTGCCGCCGGGCAGGGGCGCGAACTGGATGGTGGAGCCGTCGAAGGAGGCGTTGGCGCGGGACGTGCCGAGACGGACCGCAGAGGCGATGGTCATGGCGTATTTGCCGGAGGCAAACTCGGTGTAGATGTCCTCGATGGTCTTGTTGACGGAGTCAGCCGGGGTGACGCCGGTGTCGATGCACTTCTTGATCCATTCCAGAGCGGCAACACCGCTCTCGTTAGCCCACTTGGCAGTGCCGTCCTCGTTGAAGAGGGTACCCTGCTCCTGGAGCAGCCAGTTGACGATCGCCTGGGCGTCGTTGCTTTCGGTGGAGAAGCTCATGCCGAGACCGTAGACCTGCTGGCCGTCGATCTCCCTCGTCAGCACCTGGGCGGCGTTGTAGAGCTCATCGAAGGTGGTGGGGACTTCCAGGCCCGCGGCCTCCAGAAGGTCTTCGCGGTAGAAGAAGCCGGTGCAGTTCTTGTTGAGGCAGAGTGTGTAGTGCTTGCCGTCGCGCTCGCCGAAGCGGAAGAAGCCGTCATCGACGTCGTCGATCTGATCCTGGGTCCAGCTGCCCATGAACAGGTTCTCCAGCGGCTCCAGCAGGCCGGCGTTCAGAACGCCAAACAGCTCGTCGCGGGCGCACCACATGATGTCGGGAGCTTCGCCGGTGGTGGCGGCTGCCATGAACTTACCGGTCATGGTGTCCCACTGCTGCGGCTCGACAACGATCTTCACGCCGGGATTCTCCGACTCAAAGCGGTCGATCATTTTCTGCAGAGCGATGGAACGGCCATTGCTGGTGTTGGTGGGGTCCAGGAAGGTCCACATCCGGATGGTGACGTCTTCGCCGTTGGTGCCAGCGGAAACGGCGACGTCTTTGGTTTCATTGGCCGGAGCGGGGGTCTCGTTGGTTGACGGGGTGCCGCTGCAGGCGACAAGAGAGCCAATCATCAGTACGGCCAGGAGCGTTGCGATTACCTTTTTCATAACAATCCTCCATTTCTATTTAATACCTTTTTCGGTATCAAACTTCTTTTTATGCCGGGGTATGAAGCGTCTGGCCCGAGCCTTCGGGAGCGGGGTGTTCCGCCAGAAACGCTTCCACGTCGGCCTTGCCGGGGATGGCGGGAATGGCGCCGAAGCGCTGCACGGAGAGCGCGCTGGCGGCGTTGCCGAAGCGAAGGAGCGACTGCAGCTCCGCGGAGGACCAGTCTGCGCCGCCGTGCTGCAGAAGCTGATAGAGCACGGCGCCCATGAAGGTGTCCCCGGCGCCGGTCGTGTCGGCGACCTTGACTGAATAGCCGGGCGCATACTGCATCTGATCGCCGCAGAAAACGTAGCTGCCCGCGCCGCCGCAGGTCACGAACAAAAGCCGCAGGCTCGGATAGTCACGCAGCATCTGACGGCCCTGCGACGGGATGTCTTGGTCGCCGTAGAGGAAACGGCACTCTTCATCCGACAGCTTTGCCACGTCGCAGAGCGTAAGGCCCTCTTTGATGTACTTTGCCGCGGTCTGCTCGTCGCACCAGAGATTCCGGCGCAGATTGGGATCGTAGGAAACGAGTAGGCCCTTTTCCCTGGCATAGCGGGCCGCGGCGAGCGTCGCCGAGCGGGCCGGTTCTTCCGTCATGGAAACGGATCCGAAATGGAAGATGCGGGACTGCTCGATCAGGTCCAGCCGAAGCTCTTCCTTTGTCAGGCTCACATCGGCGCAGCCGATCCGATAGAAGGAAAAGCTGCGGTTGCCGGCTTCGTCCAGCGAGACCATGGCGATCGTGGTGTTTTTCGACGGATCCAGAATCATGCCCGCCGTGTCGATGCCGACCTCATCCAGAACGCCCTTGAGCCAGTTCCCGATGAAATCGCCGCCGGCCTTGGCGAGGAAGGCCGTTTTCAGACCCATCCGCGTGCCGCAGGTCAGCACATTCGCCGGGGCGCCGCCCGCGTTGCCAGTAATCTGTATGCACGTATCCGCACTCGCAATCGCATCGATCAGGACTTCACCCAGCGCACAAATATCATACATAAGCGTATACTCCGTTACTTCTTCTTATCTCAATTTATTAATTAAATAAATTAAGTCATTGACATAGTAGCATAGTAAGCCGGAAGTGTCAATCGGGTTTTGTGTTGAAAATCCACAAAAATAACTTTCTGTGTGAATCGTACAAGTGGACTTGACCTGAATTGTGCATTCTGCCGTGTCTGCGTAGGCGGGAACAAAACCGAAAAGCGGGAGCGCTGCGCTATTGGATGGAATCAACACCCCCGTCATTTTTTGGTACAAAGAAAAGGCAGGCACATGGTGGGTTTCCATGCGTCTGCCTTGATCTTACAGCCTCACTTAGCCGGAGGCCTCAGTTTGCCAGAAAAGCTCAGCCGAGCTGCTTCGCCTTCTGGTATGCTGCCTCGACCGCGTCGAAGCAGACGCTGCGGCACAGGAGGATCATCCCCTCGCCCACGGTGCAGGGCGTGTTCGGCATGATGCGGATGATCTTCTTGTAAGAGTCCAATATGTATTGGACTCTTACAAGGTACCCTTGTTTTTTGGTAAATCACGCTTGACATGTCCCGTTTGGGATGATATACTATCAGTCGTGTTCAAAGACAGCAGGGGGCGTAAGCCGTAACTCCTGCCGAGAATGCAGCCACAACGAACGAGATTTTTTTGTGCTGTTTTCGCTGCTTTGAATGCGAAAGCAGCTTTTTTGTTGCGTCTGCATCGGGAAAGTTGAACTCAAATCCAACGGAGGTGAATTCCAAATGCCTAACGCAAAGGTTCTCAGTGAGAAGCAGGCCATCGTGGCTGAGCTGACCGAGAAGCTCAAGAGCGCTTCCAGCGGCGTATTGGTGGACTACAAGGGCATCACCGTGGCCCAGGATACCGCTCTGCGCGCCGAGTGCCGCAAGAATGAGCTGGACTACGCCGTGGTGAAAAACACCCTGGTGCGCTTCGCCATCAACAACGTGGGTATGGAGGAGATGGATCCCGTTCTCAACGGCACCACTTCCATGGCCCTGTCCCACGGCGATCCCATCGCCCCCATGCGCGTGATCAACAAGTTCGCCAAGCAGTTCAACGGCGCCAAGTTTACCATCAAGGCCGGCTTCATGGACGGCAAGGTGCTCTCCATGGACGAGATCCGGGCCCTGGCCGAGCTGCCCTCCAAGGAGGCCCTGCAGGCTCAGGTCCTGGGCACCATGCTGGCCCCCATCACCAGTCTGGCGATCGTCCTGAAGGCGATCTGCGAGCAGAAGGGCGGTACGGTAGAGGCCGAGGCCCCCGCCGCCGCCGAGTAAGTCCCACCCCATTTTCTCAAAACACAACATTTATTAGGAGGTAACATATCATGGCTTCTGAGAAGATTACTGCCCTCATCGAAGAGGTTAAGGGCCTGACCGTTCTGGAGCTTTCCGAGCTCGTTCACGCCCTGGAGGATGAGTTCGGCGTTTCCGCCGCCGCTATGGCCGCTCCCGCTGCCGGCGGCGCTGCCGCTCCCGCCGCCGAGGAGAAGACCGAGTTCGACGTCGTGCTGGCCGAAATCGGCGCTGAGAAGATCAAGGTCATCAAGGCTGTCCGCGAGATCACCGGCTTGGGCCTGGCTGAGGCCAAGGCCGCGGTCGAGGCTGCCCCCAAGGCCATCAAGGAAGGTGTCTCCAAGGACGAGGCCGAGGAACTGAAGAAGAAGCTCGAGGAAGTCGGCGCTAAGGTAGAGCTGAAGTAAGCTTTCCCTACCGCAGCTTGTGGTCGAGCAGGAGACCATTTCCTCTCACTTTGTTCCACAAAAGCCCGGAGCAGCTTAAGCTGCTCCGGGCTTTTGGTTGAGTGCTCATTCAATCTGAACGCGCAGCCCATCCCCTTTGCGCCGGCAGTCTCGGCTCCGGCTTCGCATGACTATCGCCAAAGAGTGGCACGGCTGACACGCTCGGAGCCCAAAGCAAAAGGACATCCGTTCGGATGTCCTTTTGCTTTGGAAGGGACGGTCAAAATCGATGCTGAAGTCAAGAAAAATGTGCGAAAGATAAGGATTGCGGCGAGCGTATCCGCGAGGCGCGGCTCAAGCTCCCGGAGTATATCCTTGATTCCCGAGACCGGACGCAGCGGCGCGCATGGGAGTCTCTATCATACACAGCTGCGGGGGAACGCCGCGAAGTGGGGCAGAGGTCCACTCGCAAGGCGTAGACCGCCCCATGGGACGGCAAAGACGCAGCGACCGTGCGGCGGCAGGGGGGATCAAAAATGCCGTGCCGCTTCTGGGCGGCACGGCATTTTTTACCACAGGGAAACACAACCTATCGGGAAGAGTTCGTCACGCTCCGGCGGATGTGCGATACGCGTCCTTACACCGGTCCATCCGCACGGCTCCACACGCCCGAGCGCCCCGTAATTACATCAGCTTGGCGGAGTTGATCTTCACGCCGGGGCCCATGGTGGAAGCACATACGCAGGAGCGGATGTACTGTCCCTTTGCCGCGGAGGGCTTGGCCTTGACGATGGCGCCGATAAGAGCGTTGAAGTTCTCCGTGAGCTTCTCCGCGCCGAAGGAGACCTTGCCGATGGGGCAGTGGATGATGTTGGTCTTGTCCAGACGGTACTCCACTTTACCGGCTTTGATTTCGGTGACGGCCTTGGCCACGTCGGGCGTGACCGTGCCCGCCTTGGGGGAGGGCATCAGGCCCTTGGGGCCCAGGATCTTACCCAGGCGGCCCACGACGCCCATCATGTCGGGGGAAGCCACGACCACGTCGTAGTCAAACCAGTTTTCCTTCTGGATCTTCTCCACCATGTCCATCTCGCCCACAAAGTCGGCGCCGGCTGCCTTGGCGGCTTCGGCCTTGTCGCCCTTGGCGAAGACCAGCACGCGCTGGGTCTTGCCGGTGCCGTGGGGGAGGACGATGGCACCGCGGACCTGCTGGTCGGCATGGCGGGAGTCCACGCCCAGCTTCACGTGCAGTTCTACGGTCTCATCGAACTTGGCGGGAGCGGTCTTGACCACCAGCTCCATGGCCTCAGCGGTATCGTACAGGGCGGCCTTGTCGATGAGCTTGGCGCTCTCCTGATATTTCTTGCCTCTAAACATTACACTTACCCTCCTTCGCCTTACTCGCCGACCACAACGCCCATGGAGCGGGCGGTGCCGGCGATCATGCTCATGGCCGCCTCGATGCTGGCCGCGTTCAGGTCGGGCATCTTGGTCTCGGCGATCTTGCGCACGTCCTCTTTGCTGATGGTGGCCACCTTGGTCTTGTTGGGGACGCCGGAGCCGGACTCGATGCTGCACGCCTTCTTAATGAGGACGGCGGCGGGAGGCGTCTTGGTGATGAAGGTGAAGGAGCGGTCGGCGTAGACGGTGATGACCACGGGGATGATCAGGCCCACGTCGTTCTTGGTGCGCTCGTTGAATTCCTTGGTAAAAGCGGCGATATTGATGCCGTGCTGGCCGAGGGCGGGACCCACGGGGGGAGCGGGAGTCGCCTTGCCGGCCGGAATCTGCAGTTTGACGTAACCAGTAACTTTCTGTGCCATTTGAAACAGCACCTCCTACGAAAAATGTGGTTGGAAGCGGAACCCGTTCCGGGTCCCTCCCACGTGCGGGGGATAAGGCCGCCAGGCGGCCCTTAGCGGTTGACCGGCTCCACCTGGTCGAGCTCCAGCTCGACCGGGGTCTCGCGGCCAAACATGGAGACTACGACGCGGACCTTGCTGCGGTCCAGGTCGATCTCCTCCACGGTGCCCAGAAAGGATTCCAGAGCGCCGTCGGTGATCTTCACGCTGTCACCCACCTGATAGCCCACGACGATCTCGCGTTTCTCCACGCCCAGGGCGGCGATCTCCTCGTCCGTGAGGGGAATCGCCTTGTTGCCCGAGCCTACGAAGCCGGTGACGCCGCGGACGTTGCGCACCAGGTGCCAGGTCTCGTCCGTCATGACCATCTTAACCAGCACGTAGCCGGGAAATACCTTGCGTTCCACGGTCTTGGGGCCGTTGTCGGTGATCTCGGTGACAGTCTCCATGGGTATGTTGACCTCGTGGATCAGCTCGTGCATGCCGCGGTTTTCCACGGCTTTCTCGATGCTGGCGGCCACAGTGTTCTCATAGCCGGAATAGGTATGGGCCACATACCATTTCGCGTTGTCAGCCATTTCGCACCCTAACCCTTGCCGAACAGGGCCAGCAGGGCGCTGATCACGGAGCTGGCCAGCCAGTCGAACAGCCAGATGCAAATGCCCACGATAATGCAGCAGACGATGACGATGATGGTGTTGTTGAGGGTCTGCTTGCCGGTGGGCCAGACGACCTTCTTCAGCTCGCTCTTCATTTCCTTGAACCACTTGCCGATGCGGGCGAAGATGCCGGGCTTGGCGTCCTTTTTCTTGTCGGGCTTAGCGTCCTTCTTTTTGTCCGCCTTGGCGGGCTTTTCGGGGGCGGCCGTTCCTTCTTCCTCGACAGAGGCCTGCTCGAGCTTCTCGTTTTCAGACATTCCGTTTAACCCTTCTTTCTTCTGAGCCGTTTCAGCACTCATTACTTGGTCTCGTTGTGAACCGTGTGCTTCCTGCAGAAGGGGCAGTACTTGTTCAGCTCCAGACGGTCGGGAGTATTCTTCTTGTTCTTGTTGGTGACGTAGTTTCTCTGCTTGCACTCGGCGCAGCGCAGGGTGATCTTCACCCGGGAACCAACCTTTGCCATGTGTTCGGCACCTCCTTCATTTGTTGGCCGCGGACATAAAAAATGCCGGACGCGGCCTGTGGGCCGAATCCAGCAACGCACGGGCGCGCTTTGCGCGCCCCGATCTACGTTACGGTGCGGATCCGGCAAGCTTGCCTCCCTATGTCCTCCGTTGGAAGGGAAAGGGTTTCATGCGTCATCACACCGTAAAAATGCGCACAAAAAAAGAGCCCTTTTTCATAGGTGAAAATAGTTTATCATAGCTGTTCCGGCAAGTCAAGGCTTTTTCCTTGTTTTTTACATGGTTTCCCTGTATAATGCGTAGCGTACGAAGCCGCCGCCGTGCGGCCGCTTCGCGGGAGCGTTTCACTGTGAGAGCAGAGGAGAGGATATCGTTGCGCATTATGGCCATTGATTACGGCGACGCCCGAACGGGCGTGGCCATTTCGGATCCAACCGGCCTTCTGGCCGGACACACTGCCGTGATCCGCAGCCGCAAACCGGAGTTTGTGGCGGAAGAGCTGGCGCGGATCGCGGCGGAACACGGCGTGGAGGAGCTGGTGATGGGCTTTCCACGAAACATGGACGGCACCGAGGGGCCCCGGGCAGAGCGCTATCGTGCGTTTGCGGACCGGGTGGAAGAGGCGGTGGGCCGCAGGCCGGTGCTCTGGGACGAGCGCCGGACCACGGTGGAGGCCCACAACATCCTCCATGCCTCCGGCAAGCGGATGAAAGAGCACAAAAAGACGGTGGACGCAGTGGCGGCGACGTTGATCCTGGAGGGCTATCTGACCTACAAGAGAACGCAGAAGCCCTAATTACGGTACGGAGGAAAAGGAGAACGGTCAAAATGGCGGTAAATGCGATTGTGGTGAACGTGATCTATCAGGCGAAGCCCGGCATGCGGGAGCGGTTTGTGGAAGAAGTAACGCGGCACGGAATCTTAAGCGAGACCCGGGCGGAGGCGGGGTGCCTCCGATATGAGTATTTTGCGGCGCTGGATGATCCGGACCGTCTCTTCCTGCTGGAGCACTGGGCGGATCAGGCGGCGGTGGAGCGCCACAGGGGGACGAAGCACATGGCGCAGCTGCAGGAGCTCAAGCGCATTTATGTGGCGGAGTGCGTCATCCAGCGGTTTGATCCCCCTGCGCCGGTTTGCTGAACAGTTCCCGCAGGCCGATGACGATGAGAAAGCCGCCGAAGCATCGGTGGAGCAGTTCCACATCCAGGGCGGTAGCGGCCCAGGCGGCCAGCGCGGTCCCGGCCAGTCCGGTCAGAATGGCCGGGAGCAGGGCGCCCCGGTCGATATATCCATTTTTGATGTGGGCGGGCAGGGCCGTGGCCGCGGTGGGGAGAAAGTAGAGCAGATTGATCCCCTGGGCCAGGGTCTGGGGGATGCCGGCGAAGGCGGTCATATAGATCAGCAGCAGCGTGCCGCCGCCGATACCGAAGCCGGAGAGTACGCCGGTGGCCGCCCCGGCGATGAGCGGAACGAGCCAGCCCATCAGAACAAGAGGGCCTTGACGCCGCCGTAGAGGATGAGCAGGGCGAAGGCCCGCCGCAGCCAGGTCATATTCAGACGCTTGAACACCCGCCCGCCGAGAAAGCCTCCTGCCAGCCCGCCGGCCAGATAGGGAAGGGCGGCCGTCAGATCCAGCCCGCCCCGGAGGAAGTAGATCGCCGAGGAGAGTGCGCACAGGGGCAGGATGATGGCGATGGACGTGGCGAAGGCCCGGCGCTGGTCCAATCCGCACCAGCGGGTGAGCAGGGGCACCAGGATCATGCCCCCGCCGCCGCCGAAAAAGCCGTTGGCAAGGCCGGCGGCGCCTCCGGCTGCCGCGCTGCGCAGCCGGGACGAAGTCTGTTTTTCCAAAAAGCATCCCTCCATTGGCGTTAGTTTGCCAATGGAGGGATCTTTTATGCGCGAAAGCAGGGAGGCGGACGATGCGCCCGCCGGCGCTTACGGCTGCAGACCGGTCAGAGCCATGACCACGTCGCCCGCCAGCATAAGGCCGGCGACCGGGGGAACCCAGGCCACGCTGCCGGGAACACTGCGGCGGCCGGGCGGGGGAGCTTCCCGCTGTTCGGCGGCCTTTGGCGCCTCCGGCGACCATAGGACCCGGTGGTGGAGGATGCCCCGCTTACGCAGCTCCTTGCGCACCACCCGGGCCAGGGGACAGCCCTCGGTCTGGGCCAGGTCCCCAATGCGGAACTGCGAGGGGTCCAGCTTATTGCCGGTGCCCAGGGAAGAGAGGATGGGAAGGCCGCGGCTCAGGGCGGTCTCGATCAGGTCCAGCTTGCAGGAAACCAGGTCGATGCAGTCCACCACATAGTCGTACCGCGTCCCGAAAAACCGCTCCCGGGTCTCCGGCTCGTATTTCTCGGCCAGAACGGTGAGGCGGCATTCCGGGTTGATGTCCGCCGCACGTTCCGCCATGGCCTGGGCCTTGGGCCGGCCCAGGGTGGAGACCGTGGCTTCCGCCTGCCGGTTCAGGTTGGTAAGGCCCACCTCGTCATGGTCGATGAGGGTGAGCGCGCCCACGCCGGAGCGGGCCAGGGCCTCGGCGCACCAGCTGCCCACGCCGCCCAGGCCGAATACGGCCACGTGGGCGGCGTTCAGCCGCGCCATGCCTTCCCGGCCCAGGAGCATTTCCGTGCGTAAAAATCGTTCGTCCATCGCAAAGGCCTCCCATACTGTGCCGGCCGAAGGGGGAGCGGCCCCATCCGGCCGGCGGATCGAAACAGGCAGGGCGCCTGCTTCCCCATCATCTGCATGACGGCCGGGGCCCGATTGCTTGTGCAATCGCCGCCCCGGCCGTCATGGGAAGGGTCCGTTCCGACGTGCATACCGCCGGAACGGACGGAGTTGCCTTTTGTCCCGCCGCCTCCCCGCGCGGGGAGCGCGGCGTCCGGAAAACAGCAAAGCGGGCAACGGCAACCCGGTGCGGAGCTGGGATGCCGCCAGACGGCCGAGCCGGATTACCGGATCAGCCCACGTAGGAGAGGCCGCTGCCTTCGACGACCTCCAGCCCCTCGGTCAGACCGTTGACCCAGGCGGTCAGCTGATCGTTGAGCAGGGTGTTGCGCACGCTGATCGTCCACTTGGGGTCGTTCCAGGACTGGAAGTAGATCACATGCCAGCCCTGCTGGCCGCTCTGGGTATTTTCAATCAGGCCGGTATCGCCCTGGGTGTGTTCATCGTTGAAGATCCAGTCGTTGAAGCCGGCAAACATCTGGCCGTCGTAGACCGCTTCATACAGGCCGCCGTTGGTATTGGAGCCGGTATCGTCGGAGTGCGCTTCGGCCAGGGCGCCGAACGATTCGGCGGTCCGCTCTCCGCTCTCCCACTGGGCCAGCAGGTCCTCGGCCTCGGCCTTGGCGGCGTCCAGGGCCTCCTGCGTGGGCACGGCGGACTCGTCCACATCGCTGGTGGCGGCGTCATCCTCCTGGGTCAGCTCGGCTTTGATGAGGATATGGCGGATGTCGGCGGTGGGGGTCTCGTCCAGATAGCGGTCCAGGAAGAGCACCACATAATAGCCGCCGCTGCCTTCGATGACCTCCACGTCGCCGGCCTTGCGGTCCGCGTCGGTCAGCCAGCTGCCGTAAGTGGAATAGGAGGACAGGCTGGAGCCGGAGGTGCCGGTGCGCAGGGAGTAGTCGGGGTCGCTCTCATAGGACGCGCGGCTGCTCTCGGCCACATAATCGGGGGCCAGTTCGGCAAAGGCGGCGCTGCGGTCGTCGGCCGCGGAGACCTTGGAGACCAGCTCGTCCGCTTTGACCTTGGCGGCGGCCAGAGCGGCGGCCTTTTCTTCCTCCGTAGCCTCCACGGTATTGCCCTCGGAATCAGTGCCGCTGGGAGCGGTGCCGCTGATAAAGAGGTAGCGATAGTCGTAGCTGTCCAGCTCGGCGGCGTGCGCTTCATAGTAGGTCTGGATCTCCTCGTCGGAGACGGCGAAGGAGTCGGAGATCTTGGCGGTGTAGCTGTTGACCAGGGCCGCGCGCTTCATGCAGGTTTCATAGCGGCTGGGGGTCATATAGGGCCCGAAGACCGCCTTCAGATAGGTGGCATAGGTGTAACCGTTGGAGGAGGCGTTCTCCTTCATGGTGTTCACGGAGGCGGCCACATGATCCAGTTCCTCCTGGGTGAGGGTGAAGCCCTCGGCCTCGGCGGCATTTTCCACGGCGGCCACCTCGGTCAGCGTCTCCAGAGTGGTCTGAAGGAACTTGTCATGATAGCTCTGGGTCTGGTTGGCGTCCACGTACTGCGTGCGCAGATCGCTCTGGGGGTCAAAGGCGTAGGTCTGGTAGTACTCGTACTGCACCAGACTGCGGTAATAGTATTCCACGTCGGCGGGACTGTAATCCCGGCCGCCTACGCTGACGGCGGTCGTACGGCTCTGGAAGAAGCCGGAGTGCCACACCAGCAGCACGACCACAAGAGCAGCGACCACGATCCCGATGACCGTATATAGTATGGCCTTGTGCTTGGCGGCTTTCTGTTCCTCAAGCTCCTTCCGCTGCTTTTGCGACAGACCCTGATTGGGGTCGTTTTGGCGCTGTTTCTTTTCTCTGGATGCGCTCATTTGTAGCTTCAGTCCTCTCGTAAATGTTGCTTACACGATAGCATTTTGACATTATACAGGAAATTGGCCCGGCTTTCAAGCCCCAAACGATGTTTTACAGTTTGTTCAAACAAAAGCCCCGGGAAAAAAGAAAGCCCCACGAAACAATGTTTCGTGGGGTGACCCCGCTCTGGCCGTGCGAGCCCGATTTAAAACCTGCACGAAATCGGCAGGTGGGTCGCCTCCACGGTGTTTCGTCGCTTCCAACTTCCGGCCGCCCCGCGAAGGGGGCCGGGAGGCCTGCGGTCCGCACTGTGAGGGGGCGTCCCGTTTCAGAGATGTGGGTTTAAATAGGGCCCGTCACGCACCGAGCAGGAAAAACCTCGGCGGAAGGGGAACGATCATTCGCCCTCTTCGTCAAACAAAACATCCATAAACTGCTGATAGACCAGCTCCAACTCTTCCTCGCTGTCCAGGGTGGAGAGCTGTTCCTCGCCGTCCACGTCCACCACCTTCAGGATGATGAGACCGTATTCCTCGTCCAGGTCCACATCCTCCACAGCCTCGCCGCCTTCGTCCTCCACGGCAGGGAAAAAGGCCATGTAGGTCTGACCGTTATATTCTATTGTGTCCAGGTGCTCCAGCTCGAATTCATTGCCGTCCTCATCCGTAATGGTAATGAAATCCGGTCCGAATCCCTCGCTCATTCCGCATACCACGCTTTCTTGAATGACTGTTTTTCTCATCCATATTGTAACCGCACAGGCGGCAAAATGCAAGGGCAGGACGTGCCAAAATTTTACGAAAGGGGCAAAGACCAGAAAATGTAAAATATTAGGGTGGACAAGTTGGAAGTTCATGTTATAATATAAGCTGTTATTTTAGATGCTGTTTTCGGCACTCGTCTTGGAAGCTGTTTTCCACCAGAATTCGGAGGTGTTTTTTTTGGCAACGACCAATCACCCGGAGCACGGCAAACACCGGCGGCAGCGAAGCGCGGGATTTGCCGCCGCCGCCGTGGTGGGCAAGGTGCTGGGTACCCTCGTGCTCATCGGCGTCATCACCTGCGCCATCATGGCCTGCTTCGCCGTGGTCTACGTGCAGACCTACATCATTCCAAACGCCCATCTGGACGGCAATTTCGACATGAACCTGACCAGTACCATTTATTACAAGGACTCCGCCGGGGAGTATGTGGAGCATCTCTCCCTCCACGGAACGGAGAACCGGGAACTGGTGGAGTTCGAAGCGATCCCGCAGAATCTGGTCAACGCCACTGTGGCCATTGAGGACGAGCGGTTCTGGACCCACCCCGGCGTGGACTGGAAGCGCACCATCAACGGCGTGCTGCTGATGTTTACCGGCAAGGATATCCAGGGCGGCTCCACCATTACCCAGCAGCTCATCAAAAATTTTACCCAGTATGACGATGTGACGGTCAAGCGGAAGATCTTGGAGATCTTCCGGGCGCTGGAGTTTGACAAGACCTACTCCAAGGAACAGATTATGGAGTGGTACCTGAACTATATCTATCTGGGCGACAACTGCTACGGCGTGGCTACCGCCGCCCAGAACTACTTCGGCAAGGAACTGGACGAGCTCTCTCTGGCGGAATGCGCCAGTCTCATCAGCATCACCAACAACCCCTCCAAATACGGCCCCAATTCCAACCTCCGTGTTACCGACCCGGACACCGGTGCGGTAAAGACCGCCCGGGACTTCAACAAGGAGCGGCAGGAACTGGTGCTCTGGAAAATGTGGGATCTGGGCATGATCTCCGAGGAGGAGTATCGCTCGGCCGTGGCCGAGGAGCTGAACTTTACCCTGGGCGTGGACGAGGAGAAGCCCGCGGTGATCTACAACTGGTACGACGAGCAGGTGATCACCGATGTGATCCAGGACCTGTCGGCCAAGTACGGCTATTCCGATACCCTGGCCTCCAATATGGTCACCTCGGGCGGACTGAAGATCTACGCCTGCGCGGACCCGGACATCCAGGCTGTCGTGGAGGAGGTCTACACCAACCGGGAGAACCTGGTGCTCACCTCCGATTCCGGACAGCAGATCCAGTCTGCCATCGTCATCATTGATTCCGACGGAAACGTGGTGGGCCTGGCGGGCGCCATGGGGGAGAAGGAGAGCAACCGGGTATGGAACTTTGCAAGCCGTTCCACCCGGCAGCCCGGCTCTTCCATCAAGCCTCTGTCGGTCTACGCTCCCGCCCTGGAGATGGGGCTGATCTCCCCGATCTCCACCTTTGACGACTATCCTGTGCAGATGCTCGGCGGGACCGCGTGGCCGGCCAATTCCTATCTGAGCTACCGGGGCAGGATGACGGTGACCGAGGCGGTGGAGGACTCCTCCAACCCGGTGGCTGTGCGCGTGCTCCAGGAAGTCACGCCCGCTGAGTCCTACCAGTATATGACCCAGCGCTTCGGCATCACCACCCTGGAGCAGGGCCGCGAGGTGAACGGAAAGACGGTCAGCGACCTGGGTCTGTCCCAGCTGGGCCTGGGCGGCCTGACCGACGGCGTGAAGGTCATCGAGATGGCCGGGGCGTACTCGGTCTTCCAGCGGGGCGGGCTGTATGTCCGGCCCCGCACCTACCTGCGGGTGACGGACGATGCGGGCAATATCCTGCTGGACAACAGCCAGCGGGAGGACACGCCGGTGCTCAAGACCTCTACCGTCTGGTATATCAACAATCTGCTCAAACAGGTGGTCCAGAGCGGCACCGGCACCCAGGCCAAGATCTCCCGCATGACCGTGGCGGGCAAGACCGGTTCCACCACCAGTAATAACGACCGCTGGTTTGTGGGCTACACCCCCTATTATACCGCCGCCGTCTGGGTGGGGTATGAACTGCCCGAGCGCATCCGGGCGGGCGGCAGCAACCCGGCGGCGGTCCTGTGGCAGAAGGTCATGAGCCAGGTCCACGCGGGCCTGGAGAACCGGGAACTGGGCAGCAAGCCCGACGACCTGATCACCGTGCAGTACTGTCTGGACAGCGGCATGCGGGCCACCGAGGCCTGCACCCACGATGTACGGGGCAGCCGGGTGGCCACGGCGACTATCCTGCGCAGCGATGCGCCGCTGGAGGACTGCAGCCTTCATGCCGATGTGGAGGTCTGCACCGACAGTCCTATTCTGGACGACAGCGGCAGCCCGATCGCAGGACTGTACCATCTGGCGGGCGAATTCTGCCCCCGGGAAGGCAGCGGGGGGCTGGATCAGCAGGCCTCGGTGAAAACCGTGAGCGTGCTCGACTATGTACGGGAGAACATGGGCGGCAAGGCGGCCGCCGATGGGCAGTATCTGTTGGGCTATCTGGAGGCCCAGGGGACCTGTGATGTGCATACGTCGGCCATCGAGGCGCCGCCGGAGGAGTATGATCCGTATCTCTTCGATGTGACCGATCCTTCCACCTGGCCGACCCAGGAACAGTGGCCGGGCTTTGATCCGGCCAACCCGAGCACCTATCCCACCATTCCCACTGCGCCCCCGGCAACGGAGTCACCGGAGCCATCGGAGCCCCCGCAGCAGCCCGACTATCCGCTGGGACCGTCGGAGCCGGAGACGCCGCCCCCGGACGAGCCTTACGTCCCCGCGGACGGGGCGCACTAAAACGCAGCAAAGCGGAGCCCCCGGCGTTCTGCGCCGGGGGCTCCGCTTTGCTGCGGCGGCCGAACAGGCTGCGGGCATTGCTGAAAGGCGGACAAGGCGAGGCCCCGGCGCCCTACGCCGGGGAATTCGCGGCGTGCGGGCGCAGCGCGCTCCACAGCTGCCGTACCAACACAGCCAGCAGGGGCGCCAGGATCATTCCGGCCACGCCGAACGCCTGAAAGCCGACGTACAGACTCAGCAGGGCGGCCAGGGGCGGCAGGCCGACCCGGGAGCCGATCAGCCGGGGTTCCAGGAGGCTGCGTACCAGCCAGATCACCCCGTAGAGCACCGCAAGTCCCAGCGCCAGCTTCCAGTTCCCGCCCAGCAGGGAGACCAGGGCCCATGGAACCAGGACCGTCCCGGTGCCCAATACGGGCAGCGCGTCCACCAGGGCAATGAGAGCCGAGAGCACCAGGGCAAGATCCACCCGCAGCAGCAGCAGGCCCAGCGCCAGCTCCCCGAAGGTGATCAGCATGAGCAGGCCCTGCGCCTTCAGCCAGCCGCCCAGGGCCTGTTTCAGGCTGGTGGCGCCCCGGGCGGCCGGCTCCCGCCAGCGTTCCGGGATCGAGCGCTTCAGGGCGGCGCACAGCTCCGGCCGCCCTGCGCTGATGAAATAGGTGGCAAGCAGCGTGGTGAACAGGAAAAGCCCGGCTGCAGGCAGGGCGGCCAGCGCGCTGCTCACCGCTCCGGACAGCGTGTCGTAAAGACGGTTGGGCAGGGCGATGCCCTGCTCCAAAAGCCGCTCCATCAGCTGCTGTGCGTATTCCTGGAACGGTACCGGAAGGGCGACCTGAAAGCGGTAGAGCCATCCCTCCAGCCGGCGGGTCAGGGTGGGCAGACCGGAGAGCAGCGTGGGCAGACGGCCCAGCAGCAATGCGGCCTCATAACCAAGCCGCCAGAGCAGAAGCCCCAGCCCGGCCAGCAGCAGGAGGGAGAGCAGCCCGGCGCACAGGGCCGAGGCGCCCCAGCGGGGCAGATGCAGCCGCTGGGACAGCAGCCGTACGCCGGGCTCCAGCAGGGCGGCCAATGCCAGGGCAATCAGAAAAGGCGCCAGCCAGGGCAGCAGGAAACGCATACACAGCCAAAGCGCGCCCACGCCCAACCCGGCATACAGCAGCCCCAGAAGGAAGCGCGCGTGCCTGTCCTTCGGCATAAAAGCCCCCCTTCCGAAAAATATGTACAAAATGACGGGAATTCCCTTGGCAGGATCGATGAAATTGGGGGGAACGAGGGCGGATTTTGGCTTGCGCCGGGCAGGTGGGTGTGCTACAATAGGCTTCACACGGAAAACAAATGACTTTCCAGCACGGACATGCGGAGGGAGGAGTGCATAAGATGGGCAAAACACCCGCATATTTTATCGTGGAAGCCGGTGCACTGCCGGAAGTCTTTCTCAAGGTAGCGGAGGCCAAGCGCCTGTTGGAGACCGGTGAGGTGGATACGGTGAATCTGGCCACCCGGCGGGTGGGGATCAGCCGCAGCGCCTTTTATAAGTATAAGGACACGGTGCGGCCCTTCAACGACATGCTCCACGGGCGCATCGTCACGTTTCAGATCCTGTTGAAGGATGAACCGGGCGTGCTCTCCTCGGTCCTGAATATCTTTGCCCAACAGGGCGGGAATATTCTGACCATCAATCAGGGCATTCCGGTCAGCGGCTGTGCCGCGGTGACCATCGGGGCGGAGACCTCGGGCCTGACGGTGTCCATGGAGGAACTGCTCCAGCTGGCGCTTCAGGTGGAGGGTGTGCTCCGGTGTGAGATTTTGGCGGGATAAGGACGTCCCGCAGACGAAAGGGAGGAAACGAGAAATGGTCAATGTGGCGATTTTAGGCTTCGGCGTGGTAGGCTCCGGCGTCGCGGAGGTGCTGGCTACCAATGGGGAGCATATCGATCACAAGGTGGAGGACCTGATCCGGCTGAAGTATATCCTGGATGTGAAGGACTTTCCGGACAGCCCCTTTGCGGACAAGGTCATCCACGATTTTTCCATCATTGAGAACGACCCCGAGGTCAATATCGTGGTGGAGACCATCGGCGGGGCCAGGGTGGCCAGGGAATTTACCGAACGGGCGCTGAAGGCGGGCAAAAGCGTGGTGACCTCCAACAAGGAGCTGGTGGCCGAGCACGGCTATGACCTGCTGAAGCTGGCGGAGGAGCACGGCGTGAGCTATCTCTTTGAGGCCAGCGTGGGGGGCGGTATCCCCATCATCCGCCCGCTGAATCAATGCCTGGCCGCCAATGAGATCACCGAGATCTGCGGCATCCTCAACGGCACCACCAACTATATCCTCACCCGCATGATCCGGGCGGGGCTGAGCTTTGCTGCGGCGCTGAAGGAGGCCCAGGAAAACGGCTATGCCGAGCAGGATCCCACCGCCGATATCGAAGGGCACGACGCCTGCCGCAAAATCTGCATCCTGGCTTCGCTGGCCTTTGGACGCCACGTGTATCCCGATCAGGTGCCTACCCAGGGTATCACCGGCGTGACGCTGGCCGACGTGGCGTATGCCGAGTCCTGCGGCAAAAAAATCAAGCTGCTGGGCCGCGCCATCCACCGCCCCGACGGCAGGGTCTGCGCCTTCGTGGCCCCGCATCTGGTGGATCTGGAGGACCCGCTCTCCGGAGTGGAGGACGTGTTCAACGCCATCACCGTCCGGGGCAACGCCATCGGAGACGTGATGTTCTACGGCCGGGGCGCGGGCAAGCTGCCCACCGCGTCCGCTGTAGTGGCCGATGTGATCGACGCGGCAAAGCACATGAAGACCAAGAAATACCTGGGCTGGGGGCCGGGCGGGGCCGAGGTGGCCGTGCCGCCCGCCGGGGTGGAGAGCGTGTGGTACGTCCGCGCCAACGCCGCTTCGGACCAGGTGCGCGCCGCGTTCCCCGGGGCCGTTTTCCTGGCCCGTCCCGGCGCGCCGGAGGGGGAGTGCGCCTTCCTCACCGGAACGGCCCTGACCCGGGGAATGCTGGACCAGGCCCTGTGCGGCCTGGACTGCGTCTGCGTGTTCCGGGTGCTGGACTGAGGGCATAAGATGGCGTAAGGCCCGGCGTATGCCGGGCCCCGTAAAGACGATCACATTTTCCTAATAGGGGGTACATATACCAATGGGACTCATTGTACAGAAATTCGGCGGCACCTCCGTCGCGGATGCCGACCGCATCCGCAACGTGGCCCGCATCATTACCGAGACCTACCGCCGGGGCCATAACGTGCTGGCGGTGCTCTCCGCCCAGGGGGATACCACCGATGACCTGATCGCCAAGGCGGCTCAGATCAATCCGCATGCCTCCAAGCGGGAGATGGATATGCTCCTGTCCACCGGCGAGCAGATCTCCTGTTCCCTGTGCGCCATGGCGATCGAGGCGATGGGTTATCCGGTGGTCTCCCTGACCGGCTGGCAGGCGGGCTTCCGCACCAACTCCGTCTACAGCGACGCACGCATCAAGCGCATCGATACCGAGCGGGTGTTGGCCGAGCTGGACAAAAAGGCCATCGTCATCGTCACCGGCTTCCAGGGGATCAATAAATACGACGATATCACCACCCTGGGCCGGGGCGGTTCGGATACTTCGGCGGTGGCCCTGGCGGCCGTGCTCCACGCGGATCTGTGCCAGATCTATACCGACGTGGACGGCGTCTTCACTGCCGATCCCCGCAGCGTGGAGGGCGCGGCCCAGCTGGACGAGATCACGTACGATGAAATGCTGGAGCTGGCCACCCTGGGCGCCCAGGTGCTCCACAACCGCAGCGTGGAGATGGCCAAGCGCTACGGCGTCAAGCTGGAGGTGCTCTCCAGCTTTTCCGGAAAGCCCGGCACCAAAGTCAAGGAGGTTGCAAAAACCATGGAAAAAATGCACGTCAGCGGTGTGGCAAAGGATAAAAACGTGGCCCGTCTGGCCGTGGTGGGCCTGGCCGACCAGCCCGGTATCGCCTTTAAGATCTTCTCCCTGCTGGCCAAGGAAAACGTAAACGTGGACATTATCCTCCAGTCCATCGGCCGCCACAATACCAAGGACATCAGCTTCACCGTGGGCAAGCAGGATATGGAGCGCACCAAGAAGCTGCTGGAGGATCATGTGGAGCTGCTGGGCTTCGACCACATCGACGTGAGCGACCAGATCGCCAAGATTTCCATCGTAGGCGCGGGCATGGTCCATAACCCCGGCGTGGCCGCCAAGATGTTTGAGGCCCTGTATAACGCCGGCATCAATATCAATATGATCTCCACCAGTGAGATCAAGGTCTCCGTGCTGGTGGATCTGGCCGATGCCGACCGGGCGGTCCAGGTCATCCACGACCGCTTCTTCAGCGAATTCGGGACGGGAAACTGAATGGATCCCAGCGGGGAGAGACGCGCGGTGCCGACCATTTTCAATCGGCGTGAGCTGTTTATCGCCGCTTCCATGCAGGAGCAGGCCCCATATCCGCGCAATATTGGCCCGGGAAGGGATCGACTACCCCGGACCCATACCAGGACCGGCGGGGCTGTGGATCGCCATGGCCCGCGGCGAGTGCCTGCGGGCGCTGCTGTTTCTCTGGCGCTGGCACAGACGGGACTGGAGACGCAGTCATCTGCTCGCTCTGTAAAAAACGTCCGGCGGACCTGTATGGTCCGCCGGACGTTTCAGGCTGTTGAAAAACCCTCTTGGAGAAGAGCCTCGCAGAGTTCCGTCGTCCGCAGACGACGGAAGGAAAGGAAACTCCGTCATTTCCGGCGACATGCGCGTCGGAAATGACACCTCTCATGACGGACAGGGCGACTTTTCTGCCAGAATCGAGCCCTGTCCGTCATGCATCCCTCTGTCGAAAAAGGCCAAAGGCCTTTTTCGACAGGCTGAAACGTCCGGCGGACCTGTATGGTCCGCCGGACGTTTTCCGCGCCTGCGCCATGGGATGCGGCGTCTGCCTGTGTTTGGGGGAGCAAACGCCTATCAGGTCAGAAATTTGACGATCAGCATGGCCGCGCCCAGGGCGGCCAGGACCACGCCGGTAATGCGGTTGAGGGTCCTGGGTTCGGCCTTGTTGGCAAAGAGCGCGGAGCCGCGGGCTCCGGCCAGGGTGGCGATGACGCAGAGAATCAGGGCGGACAGATCGGGCGCGCCGCCGATGGCCATGTGGGAGGCCGCGCCGGTGAAGGCGGTAAAGGTCATAATGAATACGCTGGTGCCAACGGCGGTCTTCAATTCGTACCCCAGCACGCTGGTAAGCACCAGCAGCATCATCATGCCGCCGCCCGCGCCCACAAAGCCGCAGATGAAGCCCACCAGGATTCCGCAGAGGATGGATTGGACCACTTTCTGCCGCAGAGTCTTATGCTCCTGGGTCTCCTTCGTGGTCATGACAGGGCGCACGATAAATTTGATGCCCAGCAGAAGCGTCATGAGCACGGAAAAACCGCCCATGGCGGTATTGGGCATCCGGGAGGCGGCCCAGCTGCCCACCAGCGTGAACACCAGAACAGCCAGCAGCATGACCAGCCCGTTTTTGATGTCCAGATTCTTATGTTTTCCGTACGTATAGGCGGACACCGCTGAAGCCAGCACATCGGAGGCCAGAGAGATACCCACTGCCTCGTAGGCCGGAAAGCCGAGGAAGGTGATGAGCATCGGGGAGATGACCGCGGCGGCGGACAGGCCCGCCAGTCCCGTTCCGACACCGGCCCCCAGGCCGGCGATGATACAGACGATCAATTTGAGGAGCATACGTCAGAGGCCTCCTTCATATTTTGAAAAAATTGCCCGATCACCCGGTTCAGGACCTGCCGGTCCTCCGGGGCTACCGACTGGAACAGCGCCTGAAAGAAGCTCCGCTGGGCCTGCTGGGCCTGCCGCACTGCGCCGGCGGCGGCGGGCAGCAGGCGCAGATGGATGTAACGCCGGTCCTGCGCGTCCTGTGCTCCGGCCAGAAAGCCACGCCGGGTCAGACGGTCCACTGATTTGCAGACGTGGGATTTGGACAGGGAGCGCAGCGCCACGATGTCCCGGGCGGTGTCCAGCCCCGGATGGTTGGAGAGGAAGAGGATCACATCGATTTCATTGCGGGTCAGCCCCCAGGTCCGCTCCACCGGGTGCAGGGCGGCGGCATAGCGGCGGCGGCAGAGCTGGAACAGCTGCAGCAGGTCGCAGGGGTCGGACATGGCGCACCTCCATGTAGTTCAAAAAAGAACGATTCAAACGAGAACTATTATAACCCTTTTCCACCAAAAGTCAAGACCTGTGCCGGGCAAACCGGTACTGCGGCGCGGGTGCAGCTGCGCCGTGCCGTACAAAAGAGTCTTTACACATGGAGATACCCGGACGTATAATCAAAAAGAGGAAGTGATTGGCTTGAAGACGGGAATCGTGCTGGAGGGCGGCGCCTTCCGTACCATTTTTTCCTGCGGCGTGTGCGACGCGCTGCTGGATACGGCGCTGCCCGATTACGTAGTCGGCGTCTCCGCGGGCATCGCCTATGGCGTGAGCTATGTTTCCCGGCAGCGGGGGCGTAACCTGGAGATCCTCACACGCTTTGTCAACGACAAGCGCTATATGGGGTTTTACAACCTGCTGCGGCGGGGTAACCGCTCTTATTTCGGGCTGGAGTTCATCTATACGACCATACCGGATGAGCTGGTGCCCTTTGACTACGATGCCTATGCCGCTTATCCCGGGCAGGTGGAGGCCGTGGTGACCAATCTGGATACAGGGCGGGCGGAATATCTGCCGGTGCCTCCTGGGCACGACGAGGATAAGGTCCTGCAGGCGACCTGCGCCCTGCCGCTTCTGTTCCCGGTCTACACGATCGGCGGCAGGCCCTGCCTGGACGGCGGCGCGGCGGATGCCATCCCCTATGAACGTGCGTTTGACCAGGGCTGCGACCGGGTGGTCGTAGTGCTCACCCGGGAGCGGGACTACCGGCGCGCCCCTGAGAAGCTCCAGACCCTGCTGGAGCAGACCTATCGGAGATACCCCCGTTTTTGCGACACGATGCGCCGTCGGGCGGAGACCTACAATGCGGCACGGGAGAAGCTGTTTCAGCTGGAACGGGAGGGGCGGGCGATGGTGTTTGCCCCGCACAGCACCCGGGGCTTTTCCCGTACCGAGCGGGACGTGGAAAAGATCCGTGCGCTGTGGCAGGACGGCTGCGACCAGGGCCGGGAGCGTCTGGCCGAGGTGCGCGCTTTCTGGGGGCAGGGTTAAACGGAACGGCGAAGGGCGCGGGAAGAATCCCGCGCCCTTTGGTTTGAAGGGATACAAACGCAGAGAAACGATGGGACAGGACAGGCGGCGCAGCCGCTTCACCCGTTCAGCAGATGGGACAGCGTGGCCAAAAACAGGGGAAAGTCAATGGGCTTTGCCACATGGGCGTCCATCCCGGCATCCAGCGCAGCCTGAACGTCCTCCGGAAAGGCGTTGGCGGTCATGGCGATGATGGGGATGCCTACGGCGTCGGACCGCTCCAGCGCCCGGATGGCGCGGGTCGCCTCGTACCCGTTCATTCCGGGCATTCGGATATCCATCAGGATCGCGTCGAACGTCCCCGGCGGGGCCTCGGTAAAGGCGCGTACCGTTTGGATGCCGTCCGCCTTTCGGATGGACTGGGCCCCATACATTTGAAGCAGTTCACAGAGGATCTCCGCGTTGATGAGATTGTCCTCTGCCACCAGGAAGTGGCGTCCGGCCAGGGCGGGTTCCGCGCCGCCCGCGGGAAGCTCCGGGACGGCGGAGAGAGGCGGCGCGGCGACTTCCCCTTCCAGCTCGACCCGGAAAACGCTTCCGCGGCGTACCTGGCTCTCCACGGAGATCGTGCCGCCCATCAGGTCGATCAGCCCTTTGGTGATGCTCAGCCCCAGCCCGGAACCCTCCACATGGGCGCTCCAGCGGCCGCGGGTAAAGGGTTCGAAGAGATGCTGCAGGAACGGTTCCGGCATCCCGATGCCCGTGTCCCGGACCGTGAAACGGTAACGGCAGCGTCCCTTCGGCCGGAGCGGAGGTACCTCCTCCACCTGGAAATCCACCTGTCCGCCCTCCGGCGTGAATTTGATGGCGTTGCCCAGAAGATTGATCAGGATCTGGTTGATCCGCAGCGCGTCCCCATAAAAATACGAGTGACGGATCGAGGCGCTGTGCAGGACGAAGTGCAGTCCTGCCGCCTGCGCCTGAGGTTCCAGCATGGCAAAAAGCTGCTCTACCAGGTCTGGGAGGGAGACCCGCGTGATGCTGAGGGCGAGTTTGGCGTGTTCGATCTTGTTCATATCCAGGATATCGTTGATCAAACTCAAAAGATGCTGGGAGGCGTGGTCGATCTTCCGCAGACAGTCTGCCACCCGCGTATGGTCGTCCAGATGAGCCGAAGCCAGAGCGGTCATCCCCATGATGGCGTTCATGGGGGTGCGGATGTCGTGGCTCATGGAAGAAAGAAACTCGCTTTTGGCCCGGTTGGCCGCCTCGGCCAGCGCAAGGGCTTTTTCCAGCTCGGCGTTGCTCCGGCGCTCGGCTGAGAGCATGTCCGTCACGTCCGCCCGGACCATGCACAGCGTTTTGCGGTTGGCGTCCCCCCACAAAACATTGATCTGCTTGTACCGAAGCCCGCCCTTGGTTTGGTAAGGCATGACGAAGTCGTAGCCCAGAGGAGTCCGGGCCAGTCTCTGCAGCAGGGGATCCAGCTGGAGCTGGCGTCTCACGGTCTCGCGTTCCGCGTCGGGGGCATGCGCGGTGAAAAAATGCTCCACCGCGCTGCTGTAATCCTCCAGAACCAGAGGCGGAAGGTTTTCCAATATCGTCTGACGGGTATACAGGGTAAGACGTCCCGTGTCAAGGCTGACCAGGGCCAGAAGCTCAAAGGTGTAGGCGATCACGTTGAGCAGGCCCTGCTGCTCCCGGACCGAATCCGAAATGTCGGTCCGGGCCAGACAGATCCGCTTCAGCCGCAGGTCGGCGGCAAAGACCGTCATGTTTTTGGTCAGAAGCGCGCCGCTTTCGCTCAAGATAGAATAGGGGAAGGAATAGGTGCCCTCCCGTTCCAGCCGGCCCAGCAGATAAGCCGGAGTCAGCATCTGTTCCGTGCGGGCCTGATCCTTGGGGAGTACCTGGTGGGCCAGCATATGCGCCACCTGCTCGGAATGGCAGCCACTGCGGGCGGAGAGATCGCTGGCGCTTTCGGCGGCGGTCAGGATGGTATAGCGGTCGTTTTGCAGATCCACGTCCGCTACCATATCATAGCTGGCCACCGAGAGCTGATGCAGAATGCGTTCGGATACCGTCTGTTCGGTGACGTCGGTGACGGTCAGAATACCGGTAAGGTCTCCCGTGTCCGGAGTCTCCACCAGATGGACCTTGAACTGGGCGTAACGTCCCTGGCGTTCCTGAGGAAACCGGATAAAGCAGGTGCGTACCAACTCCGTCTCTCCCCGGGCAAATGCCGCGCGGGCAGGCGCGTTCCGGTATGTATCCAGAAAGTCGCATCGCTCCTCGCCATCCATGATAAAGCGGGCCAATGCGCGAAACAGATCCTCGCGGGTCGGGCCTGTGGAGACGGACAGGCCGGCGTCCGTATAGTCGATGAGCTCTACAAGCCGGTCTTGGGTCAAATTGCAGTGACCTGCGATCAGGGTATTTGGGCCGGGGGTGCGGTAGTGCTGCAGGATCAGTTCGTTGTACTGCTGGCGAAGCCGTTCCTGCTCCTCGCGCTCCCGGGTGATATCGTGATAGCCGGCATAGATCCGGCGCTCGCCGTCGGAACTCTGGATCAGGGTGAGGTTGATTTTGACCCAGAGGTAGCCGCCGCCGCCGTTTTGCAGGCGGTATACGGCCTGGCAATGGCGGTTCCGGCTGGACAGAAAGTTGGAGGCCAGTTCCTCCAATCGGCCCAGATCGTCCGGATGCACCCCGGCCGTAGCGTCGTCCCGGTACAGCTGCCAGGCCTGCTCCGGCGTCATGCCGGTCATCGCGGCAAAGCCTTCGGACAGAAACTCCGGCGTCATATGCCCGTTCGGATGCAGACGCACCACGGCCACGCCGCCGGGCAGGTGCTTGAGTATCGTCTGAAAATATTGCTCCAGCCGGTCTTTTTCCCGCTGGGCGCGCACGGTCCACGTAACGTCCCGGACGTATTTCACGTAGGCCGGGATGCCGTACCAAACGGTCTCCCGGAAGCGGGTGCTGTAGAACCGGTTTCCAACCACCATCTCGTGGTCGACGCCATCCGGCGCGTGGCCCTGCAGCGTGCAGAACTCACAGGGAGAAGCGCGTCCGTGAAGGGCCGCATAGCATTTTTGACCGATGCAGATCTGACCGCTGCCGAACAGCCGCCGGGATTCGTTGACGTAGAGCAGGTCGTAATTTTCCCGGTCGATGACGTAGACACCGTCCGCCGCTTCGTTGGTGATGCTCTGAAACAGGCGGGTCTCCGGCGACATGCCGGTAAAGACCGCATAAAGGCGGATGCTTTCGGCCAGCGGGTCCAACCTGCGTGCGTTGAGATGGAGCCAGATCAGCTCGCCGTTTTTGTGGCGCATCCGATAGGAGATATCCAGCAGCTTGCCGTGTTCCAGCGTGTCCCTGGCGGCGGCCAAGACCCGGGGACGGTCGGATTCAAAGACTGTGCCCAGGGGATCCGCCCGGACCATTGCCGCAAATTCTTCACGCGTGTGCCCGGAGAGCGCGGGGACGCCGTCTGAAAAGAAGGTGGGGATCAGGCGTGTCCCCTCCAGCCGGTAGCTGGCGATACCGCCGGGAATGGAATTGACCAGATGATCCATCTCCAGCTGGGCTTCCTTCAGATCGGAGATGTTGTGGAGCACACAGTGGAGCAGAGGAAGCCCCCCCTCTTCGCCCAGCCATTTTACCAGGGCCCGGACCCATACGATGTGGCCGTCCCGGTGCAGCTTGCGAAACTCAAAGGTGGAGAGCTGATGGGTCTCGAGGACCATCCGGGCCTGAGCGATCACCATGGGGGCATCCTCCCGGTAAACCAGCTCCGTGGCATCCCGTTGGATGAGCTGGGCGTATTCCGCCGGAGTATGGCCGGTCAGGGCTGGAACGCCGTCGGAAAAGTACACGGCCTCGAAGCGGTCCGAGGCCCTGTAGATCACCACGCCGCCCGGAATGGCGTTGACGATGTCCTGGAGCTTTTCGCTGGCGCGCGTCAACTCCGGCTCCAGGTTCATCGTTGGGCTGATGTCGCTGTATATGCCGTACAAAAGCTGACTGCCATCCGGCTGGGACTTGACCGAGCCGTCCAGGCGGATCCGGCGGTACTCCTGCCTGCGGTCATTCCAGAGCCGGTAGGTATGCTGGAGGACGGCATTCCCCTGCCGGAGGGCGTCCTCCATGACCCGATAGAGGGCGGACCGATCTTCCGGGTGAACGCCCAGCACGCCGACCCGGTCCTCCAGCGCTTGGATATGCTCCTGACTGCAGCCGATGATCTCATAAAAAGCCGGGTTGCGGAACACCGGGATAAGCCGGGCGCCGTCGGACCGGTAGACGCACAGACCGCAGGGGATATTGCTGAAGATAGCCCAAAGCTCGGCCTGAAGGGCCTTGGACTGCTCCTCCTCCCGCTGCGTCTGCGTCACGTCCAGAATGTATTCGATGTAAGCGCTCCGGCCGGCCCAGTCGATCAGTTTGCCGCTGAACTGATACAGACGCTGTGTGTCTGGGTGGCGGAAGCGGCGCACCGGCAGCTCCGTGTCGCTCAGACGGTCGGCCTGGCAGAAGGGGCAGGGGGCGTCAAAGCCTGCGGCCTGATAACAGGTGATCCCCTGAAGGGTACCCTCGTGCGGAAAAAGCCGCTTTGCCAGCGCATTGGCATACAGCAGCTCCCGGCTGTCCGCCGCGCTGACGCAGATCGCCACGGGCGCGTGGTCCAGTACGGCGGACAACTGACCGGTGGAGGGGGCAGGAGAGACGCCTTGCTGCGTCATAGTTTGCGCACCTCTGCTTTCACCGCTCTGCTCAGAGCATACGATCCGAGCGAGCCTGACTGAGACTGTCCGGAGGGGTGGGCCTGGCTGGATGAGCCTTCCGCCCGGCGGCCGTTTGGATGCATCATGCGTGCGTTCCCGTCCACAGGCAGCAGCCGCCCTTCTGGTTCGACTTGGCACGGTACAGGGCCTCGTCGGCATAGGCGAGGGTCTCCGCCGTCAGGGTCTCCGCCCGGGTGCAGATGACCGCGCCGGCCGAGCAGGAGGCGGGGAAGGGGCCGCAGCCCTCCTCCTGCCGAAAGGCCCGGCAGATGGAGCAGCCCTTTTTGAGGGTGGTTTCCGGCGAGGGCATCTGCTTCATGACCACCACAAATTCGTCGCCGCCCAGGCGGACGAGAATGTCGCTGCCGCGGGTCTGCCTACGCAGCACGGAGGCGAAGCGTTTGAGGATCCGGTCCCCCTCCGCGTGGCCGAAGGTGTCGTTGATCTGCTTGAGATTATCCAGGTCGAACATGTAGACGGCCGCGGGCAAATCCTCCCGCCGCAGGGCCAGCGCCGCTGTGTGCAGGCCGCGGCGGTTGAGCAGGCCGGTCAGATAGTCCCGGCAGGCGGCATCCTCCAGCGCCCGTTCCCGCTCCCGGGAGGAGGTGACGCCCATCGCGCGCATGACCCGCTTCCACAGGCTCCTCTGCGTGTGCGGTTTGGCGGCGAAGTCGTCCGCGCCCTGTTCCAGGGCCCGTTCTTCCAGCCGGGCGTCTCCGGGAGCGGTGGCCACCACGGGGATCTTCCACACCGCCTTTTCCCGCTGGAGCACTTCCAGCACGGAAAACCCCTCGGCCCTGGGCAGAGTCAGGCTCAGAACAACGGCGGCGATCTGCTGTTCCCGGTGGGCGATACAGCCCATCGCCGTATGGCCGTCGGCGGCTTCAATCACATGATAGCTCTCTCCAAAGGTTTTGCGTACCTGGGAGCGGTAGGCCGCATCCTCGTCCGCCACCAACAGGATCTGGGTGCGGCGTTCCGAAGGAGCGGCGCTTGCAGCCGCGGGGGGCGGGGCCTCCTGCTGGTTGCGCAGCAGCGCCTCAAACGCGGAGCAGGGCATGGGCTTTGCAAAATAGTAGCCCTGTACGTAGTCGCAGCCGATCTCCTGCAAACGCTCCAGCTGCGCCCGGGTCTCCACGCCCTCGGCCACTACGCTCAGATTCATCCAGCGGGCCAGATCCATGATAAAGCGCAGGATCCCCTGATCCACGGGCTTGGCCGTCTCGCTCTGGATGAATTTCATATCCAGCTTCAGAATGTCCAGCGGCATCTGATTGAGCATATTCAGGGAGGAGTAGCCGCTTCCAAAGTCGTCCATTTCAATGACAAAGCCCAGCTCCCGCAGCCGGCGTACCGTGGCCGCCAGCTGGTCCGGATGCTCCGTGTAGGCGCTCTCCGTGATCTCCAGATGCAGGCTGGAGGCGGGAAGGCCGTATGCTTCAAGGGTGGCTGTCAAAAGCTCGATCAGATCCGCCTGATACACATCGGCCCGTGATACATTGACCGAGATGGAAAGCGGTACCCCGCCCGCGCCGCTCCACGCCTGCAGTACGGAACAGACCTTGTTCCACACATACTGGTCCAGCTTGGTAATAAAACCATTTTTTTCAAACAGAGGGATGAACTCCGACGGCAGCAGAAGGCCCCATTCCGGGTGCTGCCAGCGGACCAATGCCTCCGCCCCGGCCAGCCGGTCGTCCTTGATGTTGTATTTGGGCTGCAAATAGATCTGGAACTGATCCTGGGCAAGCGCCGCCTCCATGCTGTCCGTAATGGCCTGCTCCCGCAGAAGGGGACTGCGCAGAGCGTCGTCGTAGCGCGCGAAATGCTTCCCATACTGGCCCCGGATGCTGCGGGCGGCCAGCAGGGCCCGGTCGCACATATGCTCCACCGGCAGCGTCCGGTCCGTCACCGGATAGATGCCCCACTTCATGATCACGTTTTTGGCGTTGGAAAGGGTGTTGACCTGGGCGCCAAACCGGAGGAACAGCGTGTCGGTGTAGCACGCCTGACGCTTGAGCAGGCAGGCGAAGCGGTCCGCGTTGAAATGGCCGCAGATGCCCTGGTCTCCCACCAGGCCGGTATACAGCTCCGCCACGCCCCGCAGCAGGCAATCGCCGGTGGGGACGCCGAACATATCGTTGATCAGCTTAAAATTTTCAATGTCAGAGCAGATGATGTCGTATTCCTGTTCCGGGTGCAGCAGGAGCAGCTGCTTGACCTGCTGATAAAAAAATTCCTTGCTGTAGAGACCGGTCAGCCGGTCGTACTGCACCTGACAGATCATGGCGGAGGTCTCCCGCAGGCGGATGATGTTGGCGATCCGGTGCAGGATGACCTGAGGCCGGTAAGGTTTGACCACAAAATCCGCCGCGCCGCCGGAGAGAGCCGCTATCTCGGCGGCTTCGCTGTCCTGACGGGTGGTAACGATCACGGGGATGGAGGCGAGCGCCTGCTCCGCCTTTGCCTGGGCCAGAAACGCGCACCCGTCCATCCCGGGCAGGACCAGATCCAGCAGAATCAGCGCGATCTCATCCGGACGCTCCCGCAGTACGCCAAGCGCCTGGGCGCCGTTTTCCGTCTCGAGCACCCGATACTCCGGCGTGAGAATGGTACGGAGGTCGGCGCGGTTGACCGGATCGTCGTCTACGATCAGGATCTGTTTCTGCAGCGTCATGACGGAGCCTCCTTGTCCTCTGCGGGGATCCCCAATTTTGTTGTATCTCCTTCTGATTCTATCATACAAGCGGAGGCAGTGCAATATTTTGGTACATTTATGGTGCGGGCGCGTTCTCTGCCACGCTGGCTTTGTGCAAAAAGCGGAAATGGAGGGCCACGCCGATCAGCGCAAAAAAGCCCACATAGCCGCAGAGCGGGTAGACGTAGCTGACCACATTCTTAAAGCCGAAGATGCTCCCCACAAAGGCCAGGGCGCACAGCAGGGCCAGAAACCGCCGGGACAGCCGGCCGCCCAGCCGCACCTCCAGCCGGGAGGTGATACCGAACAGGCTGGACAGGGCGGCGGTAAACATGCCGCACAGCAGCAGCAGCGCATAGAGCACGCCGAGGGCGGGAAAGACCTGAGAGGCCAGAGCCAGCATCGGCAGTTCCGCATCCCCCACCAGGGCGCGGAAGAGGATCATGGGCAGCAGGATGCAGATGAAAATGACCGCCAGCAGGAGGCTGCCAAGCCCCAAGCCCCTGCGGATGGCGCGCGTATCCTCCATCTCCTGGGTCAGGGGGACCAGGATGGTAATGGCGGCCATCATATTGTAGGAGATAAAGGATACGGCGGAAAACAGCCAGTTGCCCAGCAGGGGGTTGCCGCTGGCGAAGGGGAGGGCGGGAAGCCCTTCCGTGGGCAGCCGGAGGACGGCAAGGGCGCCCACCACAACGGCGGCGCCCACCAGCAGGGGCACCACCACGCCAAAGGCGGCCACCAGTCCGGCCGCGCCGGTCACGGCTACCAGCAGCACGAGAAGCGTCATGGCCGCGTCGCCCAACAGGGCGGGGATACCGAACAGCTGCTCCAGCAGGGCGCCTGACCCGGCGATCATCCCCATCATGCAGCCGAACAGGAACAGGAGAAACACAGCGGAAAAAAAGCCGCGCAGGACGGGGTGCGTTCCGTGGAGGATGATTTTGTCAAAGGCTGTATATCCCGTGCGTTTGGCAATGTCCAGCACCATCCAGCCGAAGAGCCAGAAAGCCGCGATGGCCAGCACCATGCCTGCCAGGCCCCAGGCGCCGAACCGGCCGAAAAACTGCAGCAGCTCCTGCCCGGAGAGGAAGCCCGCTCCCAGGAAACTGCCCGTAAAAAGTACGGCGATCTGCATCGGCGTTATTTTTTTCTTCATGGATCTGCCTCCAAAACGCGGCGGGGGCAGGCCGCCGCCCTACTTCAAGTGGTTTCCCACGTAGGACGGGGCCTGCCCCCGCCGAAAGCGTTGCTTATACCCGCCCAATGTCGGTGCGGAACTGCATATCGGTAAAGGAAATCTCCTTTGCGGCGGCGTAAGCGGCCTGGATGGCGGCTTCCAGGTCCAGGCCCGTGGCAGTCACGCCCAGCACCCGCCCGCCGTTGGTCAGGACCGTGCCGTCCCCGCTCAGCCGGGTCCCCGCGTGGAAGACCACGGCGGACCGGCCGGCCTGTTCCAGACCGGAGATGGGGTACCCCTTCTGGTAAGCAGCGGGGTACCCGCCGGAAGCCAGCACCAGGCAGCAGGCCGCGCCGGACTTCCACCTGATATCCACTTTATCCAGCGTGCCCGTCCGACATGCCTGAAAAATTTCCAACAGGTCGCTTTCCAGCAGGGAGAGCACCGCCTGACACTCCGGGTCGCCAAAGCGGGCGTTGTATTCCACCACCTTGGGCCCGCTGGGGGTGAGCATCAGGCCGAAGTAGAGCACGCCCTGGAACGGCCGTCCCTCCGCCTGGAGCGCCGCAACGGTGGGCAGAAAGATCTCGTCCATACACCGCTGGGCCACCGCTTGCGTGTAGTTGGGAGAAGGGGAGATGGCGCCCATGCCGCCGGTGTTGGGACCTTGGTTTCCGTCAAAGGCCCGCTTGTGATCCTGACTAGAGGGCATGCACAGAAGATGCGCTCCGTCGCAGAACGCAAGCACCGTTACCTCAGGGCCGGTCATGCACTCCTCGATGACCAGCCTGGCGCCTGCGGCGCCGAACTTGCCGTCGCTCATCATCGCGCGCACCGCCGCCCTGGCCTCGTCCACCGTCTGGGCTACGATCACGCCCTTGCCCAGGGCCAGGCCGTCGGCCTTCACCACGATCGGGGCGCCCTCGGCCTCCACATAGGCCAGCGCCGCGTCCAGGCCGGTAAAGGCCTGGTATTTGGCGGTGGGGATGTGATACTTGGCCATCAGGTTCTTGGAAAAGATCTTGCTGGCCTCGATGACCGCGGCGTTTTTCCGGGGGCCAAAGGCGGGGATGCCGGCCGCCTCCAGTGCGTCCACCATGCCAAGGGCCAGCGGGTCGTCCGGAGCCACCACCACAAAATCCATCGCGTGTTCCCGGGCCCAGGCCACCATGGCCTCCACATCGGTGGCGGCGATGGGGACGCACTGGGCGATGGAGGCGATGCCGCCGTTGCCCGGGGCGCAGTAGAGTTCATGGACCGACGGGCTCTGCTTCAGCTTCCAGCAGATGGCGTGCTCCCGCCCGCCTCCGCCGACAACCAGTACTTTCATCATATAACCTCGCTTTGCGTGGAAGAATGTTCGCCTTCCCGCACAGGGGCGCGGGGGCGCAGACCGCCCGAAACGCCCCGCGGCACGGCGGTCTGGGATCGACAGGGGTCAAAGCCTTCGGGAACGCCCGGCGATCAGTGGTGGAACAGACGCATCCCGGTAAAGGCCATGACGATGCCGTACTTGTTGCAGGTGTCGATGACATGATCGTCCCGGATGCTCCCGCCGGGCTGGGCGATATACTGCACACCGCTCTTGCGGGCGCGTTCCACATTGTCGCCGAAGGGGAAGAAGGCGTCGCTGCCCACGCTGACCCCGGATTGGCGGGCGATCCATTCCTTCTTTTCCGCCGCAGTGAGCACCTCGGGCCTGGTTTTAAAGGTGTTCTGCCACACGCCGTCGGCCAGCACGTCCTCGTACTCGTCGGAGATGTAGACGTCGATGGCGTTGTCCCGGTCGGGCCGGCGGATCCCCTCCACAAAGGGGAGGGAGAGCACCTTGGGGTGCTGGCGCAGCAGCCAGTTGTCGGCTTTGTTGCCGGCCAGACGGGTGCAGTGGATGCGGCTTTGCTGGCCGGCGCCCACGCCGATGGCCTGGCCGTCCTTGGTGTAGCACACGGAGTTGGACTGGGTGTACTTCAGCGTGATCAGGGCCAGGACGAGATCACGCTTGGCCTGCCCGGGCAGGTCGCGGTTGTCCGTGACGAGGTTTTCCAGCAGGGCCTCGTTGATCTCAAAATGATTGCGGCCCTGCTCGAAGGTAATGCCGTACACGTCTTTGCGCTCAATGGAACGGGGCACGTAGTCCGGGTCCATCTGCACCACGTTATAGCCGCCTTTGCGCTTGCCCTTGAGGATCCTCAGCGCCTCGTCGGTATAGCCGGGGGCAATCACGCCGTCGGAGACCTCCATGGCCAGGTAGCGGGCGGTGGGCGCGTCGCACACATCGGAGAGCGCGGCCCAGTCGCCGTAGGAGCACAGCCGGTCGGCGCCGCGGGCCTTCACATAGGCGCAGGCGATGGGAGAAAGGTCCATATCCTCGGCAAAATAGATCTTCCGCTCCACGTCGCTGAGGGGGGTGCCCACAGCGGCCCCGGCGGGGGAGACATGCTTGAAGGACGCCGCGGAGGGCAGGCCGGTGGCGGCCTTGAGCTCCCGGACCAGCTGCCAGGAATTGAAGGCGTCCATAAAGTTGATATAGCCGGGCCTGCCGTTGAGGACCTTGATGGGAAGCTCGCCGGAGTCCATAAAGATACGGGCGGGCTTTTGGTTGGGGTTGCAGCCGTATTTCAATTCCAGTTCCGTCATGATTCGACCTCCATAATGCGGGCGGCCGCAGGCCGCCCCTGCCATATCGCGTGCAGCGGGGCGGCCTGCGGCCGCCCGCCGGACTTACGCGTGCTGATTGATGATGACGCTCTCCCAGGCACCCCGCTCCAGGTCGATATAGCGCACGAAGAGGGAGACCTTGTTGTCTTCGTTGAGGTTGTTCCACAGCAGATGGGCAAATTCCTGCGGCGTCTCGCTGGTGATGGCCACCTGCTCCGGCTCGCCCTCAAAAGAGGGGAGGGGATCGCCGTCGCCCAGGTAGGTATGGATAAAATGCCCCTGGCCGGCAATGGGGTTTTCGTAGGCGAAAAAGTACCGGCGGCAGGAGGACGCCTCGCCGTCCGCGCTTTTCAGAATGGACAGGGTATAGTCGCCATTGCCGTGCACCAGGCCGGAAATGCGGGGCGTGTAGTTGGGGCCGTCCGGCTCAAACGTGCGGGTATGCAGGGCCTGGGCAAAGGTCTTGCCCGCCGCCAGGCCCTCCCGGACGGTGTCGGTCTGGTCGCCGTTGGTGACGATGGTAGAGGTGCCGAAGACCCGCACCGGGGCGTAGATGATCAGGGACGGATCGGTCATTTTAGAGGGGTCAAAGGCCTGGGTACGGATGCCGTCGGGGGTCTCCACAAACACCCGGTTGCGGGAATTTTCGCTGCGGCCCATAATGAAATAGGCGATCACAGCCTTCGCCCCGTCGGGAGAGCGGCCCAGTACGATGCCCCGGCCGGGATAGGGATTGGTGCGCAGCAGCGCGGTCAGATCAAGCGTTTTCATTGCCAAACAGCTCCCTCGGTTATTTTGACGTGCCGCCCCTCCACGTGGAGGCGGCCCTCGCAGAACAGGGATACGGCCCGGGGCAGGATGCTCCACTCACACTGCTCCATGACCCGGCGCTGGAGCGTCTCCGGCGTGTCGTCCTCCCGGATGTCCACCGCCTTTTGCAGTACGATGGGACCGCCGTCCGGCTCCTCGTTGACGAAATGGACGGTGGCGCCGGTGACCTTGACGCCATAGTCCAGAGCTTTTTCGTGGACATGCAGGCCGTAATAGCCCGCGCCGCAGAAGGAAGGGATCAGGGCGGGATGGACGTTGAGAATGGCGTTGGGATAGGCCTGCACCATCTCCTCGGTGAGGATGTGCAGGAAGCCCGCCAGCACTACCAGGCCGATCTCCAGCCCGCGCAGCTGCTCCACCAGGGCGGCGGTCATCTCCCGGTTGGAGCCGTAGTCCTTCCGGGAGACCACATAGCCGGGGATACCGGCCCGGGCGGCCCGTTCCAGAGCAAAAGCGTCGGCGCGGGAGGAGATCACGGCGGCGATGACACCGTTTTTCAGCTCTCCCCGTCCCTGCGCGTCGATGAGCGCCTGGAGATTGGTGCCGCCTCCGGACACCAGCACGGCGATTCGTGTCATAGTGATACCTCGCAGAGTTTCCGCCGGAGGCGGAAATGAATTTCGAAGTCGTGCGCAGGCGGCGCGGACGCCCCCGCGGTCAGGAGGGCGCCTTCGCTGCCGCCCGGGCTCATACCAGCTCCACGCCCGCGTCGCCCTTGACCACGGAACCGATCACATAGGACTGCTCTCCGGCCCGGGCCAGCACGTCCAGGGCGTTGCCGATCTGGTCCTTGGGGATGGCGATGACCAGGCCGATGCCCATGTTGAAGGTGTTGTACATATCCCGCGCGGGGATGTCTCCGGCCTTTTGGATCAGTTCGAAGATCGGGGGCACCGGGAAAGAAGCGGTCTGGATCCGGGCGGTGAGCCCCTCCTTCATCATGCGGGGCACGTTCTCATACAGGCCGCCGCCGGTGATGTGGCTGACCGCCTTCACGTCCACCCCGTGCTGCCGCAGGCAGCGGATGGAGCGCACATAGATGTGGGTGGGACGCAGCAGCTCCTCTCCCAGCGTATGGCCCAGATCGGACACGTAGGTCTCCAGGGGCTTGGCGTCGTCGGCAATGCCGAAGACCTTGCGCACCAGGGAAAAACCGTTGGAGTGCACGCCGTTGGAGCCCAGGCCGATGAGCAGGTCCCCCTCCTGCAGCGTGGAGCCGTCGATCATTTTGGCCTGATCCACCAGACCAACGGAGAAGCCGGCCAGATCGTATTCCTGTTCCGGGTAGAAGCCGGGCATCTCGGCGGTCTCGCCGCCCACCAGGGCGCAGCCCGCCTGGCGGCAGCCTTCGGTGACGCCGGAAACGATGGCCTCGATGCGGCTGGGCAGGTTCTTGCCCACGGCCAGATAATCCAGGAAAAACAGGGGCATGGCCCCGGCGCAGATGATATCGTTGACGCACATGGCCACACAGTCGATGCCCACGGTGTCGTGCTTGTCCATCAGAAAGGCGATCTTCAGCTTGGTGCCCACGCCGTCCGTGCCGGAGACCAAAAGGGGCTTATCCATGCCCGCGCAGTTGGGGGCAAACAGACCGCCGAAGCCGCCCAGGGTGCCCATGACGCCGGGAATATAGGTGGATTCGACCAGGGGCTTGATGCGGTTGACCGCCTCGTAACCGGCGGTCACGTCCACGCCGGCGGCGGCGTAGGATTCAGAATGAGAATTCTTCATACAGACCTCCATTTTCCAAAGAAGTCCGAAGCAGGACATATGCCTGCGAAGGACGCCTTAACTTGTGGCCGCGGCGGCCACAGCAGCCGTGCCTGACACGGACGCGGGAGCGGCGCCTTCCCATCCGGAAAGGACGGCGGCCCCGGAAACGGTTATTCCGCTCCGCTCCAGCAATAGGTGCAGATCTTGTCGCGGTCGATGCCGATGGCCTCCAGCAGGCCGTCCAGGGACTGGTAGCCCAGCGAATCGAAGCCCAGCTTCTCACAGATGGACCGGAGCATACATCTGCCCCGCTCGGTGGAAGCGTCGGCGTACTCGTCCAGATGCGCCTGCCCCTCGTCCCCCTCCAGCTCCTGTACCGTCTTGCGGGCCAGAAGCTCCATATCGGAGTTGCTGCGGGAGAAGTTCAGATACTTGCAGCCATACATGATGGGGGGGCAGGCCGAGCGCATGTGGACCTCCTCGGCCCCGGACTCGTACAGGAACTCAACGGTCTCCCGCAGCTGCGTGCCGCGGACGATGGAATCGTCCACAAAGAGGAGCTTCTTGCCCTGGATCAGCTCAGGCACGGGGATCTGCTTCATTTTGGCCACCTGGTTGCGCACCTCCTGATTGGCGGGCATAAAGGAGCGGGGCCAGGTGGGCGTGTACTTGACGAAGGGGCGGGCGAAGGGCTTGCCGCTGCGGTTGGCAAAGCCGATGGCGTGGGGCACGCCCGAGTCGGGTACGCCGGCTACAAAGTCCACCTTGGGCAGCTGGCCCTTCTGGATCTCGTCCCGGGCCATGATCTCGCCGTTGCGGTAGCGCATGACCTCCACGTTCATGCCCTCGTAATTGGAATTGGGGTAGCCGTAATAGGTCCACAGGAAGGCGCAGATCTTCATCTGCTCGCCGGCGGGGGAGAGGGTCTCCCATCCCTCCGGCGTCAGGCGCACGATCTCACGGGGCCCCAGCTCATAAGCGTCCTGATAGCCCAGCTTATGATAGGCGAAGGATTCGAAGGAGACGCAGCAGCCCTCCTCGTTCTGGCCCACCAGTACGGGCAGACGGCCCAGCCGGTCCCGGGCGGCGATGATGGCGTCGGGGGTAAGCACGAGAATGGTGCAGGAGCCGTCGATCGCCTCCTGCGCGTGGCGGATACCGGAGACCAGGTCGCTTTTCTGGTTGATGAGGGCGGCGGTGAGTTCGGTGGAATTGACCTTGCCCGAACTCATGGCCATGAACTGGTGGCCGTGGTCGGAAAAATACGTCTCCACCAGAGTGTCGGCATTGTTGATGATACCCACGGTGGTGATGGCGTACAGCCCCAGGTGGGAGCGCACCAGCAGCGGCTGAGGATCGGTGTCGCTGATGCAGCCGATGCCCGCGCAGCCCCGGAATTCCCCCAGATCCCCTTCAAATTTGGTGCGGAAGGGGGTGTTCTCAATGTTGTGGATCTGCCGCTGAAAGCCGGCCTCGCGGTCGTAAACCGCCATGCCGCCCCGGCGGGTGCCCAGATGGGAGTGATAGTCGGTGCCGAAGAATAGGTCCAGCACGCAGTCGCGCTTGGAGACAGCGCCGAAAAATCCACCCATGGCCTACTCCACGCCGGTCAGGCGGCGCATGACCTCCTCGTAGGCCTCCTCCGCGCCGCCCAGATCCCGGCGGAAGCGGTCCTTGTCCAGCTTCTCATGGGTCTTCTCATCCCACAGGCGGCAGGTGTCGGGGCTGATCTCGTCGGCCAATACGATCTGGCCGTCGGCGGTCCTGCCGAATTCCAGCTTGAAATCCACCAGGTCGATGCCGATCTCCTTCATGAACCCTTTCAGCAGTTCGTTGACGGTAAAGGCGTAGTTCTTGATGAGCGCGATCTCCTCGGCGGTGGCCAGCTTGAGGGCCAGGGCGTGATAGGTGTTGATGAGCGGATCGCCCAGGTCGTCGTTTTTATAGGAAAACTCAATGGTGGGAGCGTCAAATACAATGCCCTCCTCCACGCCGTAGCGCTTGGCGAAGGAGCCGGCCGAGAGGTTGCGGATGATGACCTCCAGCGGCACGATGGAGACTTTCTTCACGGCGGTTTCGCGGTCGCTGAGCTCCTCCACCAGGTGGGTGGGCACACCCTTGGCCTCCAGCCGGCGCATCAGGTTGTTCGTCATGCGGTTGTTGATGGCGCCCTTGCCGGTGATGGTGCCCTTTTTCAGGCCGTTGAAGGCGGTGGCGTCGTCCTTGTAGGAGACGATGACCACGTTGGGGTCCTGGGTGGCGTAGACCTTCTTGGCCTTCCCCTCGTAGAGCTGCTCTTTCTTCTCGTAAGCCATGCTAAAATTCCTCCATCTGAATTTTTTGATCTTTATCCATAACTTCCAGAGCCATATCGGTCTTGAATTGGGAGAGCGTTCCGGACAGGCCGTCGTCGGAGAGCGCCAGCATCTGGGCGGCCAGGATCGCGGCGTTGTCCGCCCCGTCCACGGCCACGCAGGCCACCGGGATGCCCTTGGGCATCTGCACCATGGACAAAAGAGAGTCCAGCCCCCCCATCATGGAGGTCTTGATGGGCACGCCGATGACGGGCAGGGTGGTATAGGCGGCCAGGACCCCCGCCAGATGGGCGGCTTTACCGGCGGCGGCTATGATGACGCCGAAGCCCTTCTCCCGTGCGGAAGAGGCGAACTGCTCCGCGGCGGCGGGCGTGCGGTGGGCGGAGATGACGTGTACCTCAAAGGGGACGCCGAACGCCTTCAGGCGTTTCATGCAGGCGCGCATGGTATCCAGGTCGCTGTCCGAGCCCATGACGACGGCAACTTTTTTGCTCATACAGATCCTCCAGTCTTAAAATGCCAAACGATTTTTGAGGAAAAGAAAAAATAAATCAGGGTATCCATGATAAGGATACCCTGATGGGTTACCGTTCAAAATTGGACAGGCTGGCACAACGACCGCAGCGGGCCGCAGAGCGCGTCATGTGCACCGCCGCCATCCAAGTACCCCCTCGTCTTCTATCTGCCTACAATATATCGGATTTGCCGGGGGTTTGCAAGGGCGAAAATCGAATTTCGTAGGCTTAGACAACTTCCGGGAGCAAAAAGGGAAGGGGGATTGTAAAGTGTGTGTCAGGCGGAGACAAAGAATGCTTCAGCGCAGCCGCCCGTCGGTGCCCACCACCACGGTGCGCAGAGGGATGTCCCGGCCGCTGCGCGCCACCGCCGTTTCGGCGGCGCGCTGGATGCCGCCGCAGCAGGGAACCTCCATCCGCGCTACCGTGACGCTTTTGACCTCGTTGGCAGCCAGGATGGCGGCCAGCTTTTCGGTGTAATCCCCCTCGTCCAGCTTGGGGCAGCCGATCAGGGTCACCCGTCCGGCAATGAAGTCCCGGTGGAACGCGCCGTAGGCGTAGGCGGTGCAGTCGGCGGCAATCAGCAGGTCGCAGCCGTCAAAATAAGGGGCGTTTACCGGCGCCAGTTTGATCTGTACCGGCCACTGGCGCAGCTGGCTGGGCATTTCGCCGGCGGGGGCGGGGGCGCCGTCCCGGCGCAGGGCGCGGCTCTGACTGCCGGGGCAGCCGCAGGGCGGCACGCCGGCGGACCGGGCCGCCTTGGCCGCCAGCACGGCGGCATGGTCGTAGGCGGGCGCCTCCCGCTCCTCAAACGTAATGGCCCCGGTGGGGCAGGCGGGCAGACAGTCGCCCAGACCGTCGCAGTAATCCTCGCGGGTGAGGCGGGCCTTGCCGCCCACCATCTGGATCGCCCCCTCGTGGCAGGCGGAGGCGCAGGCGCCGCAGCCGTTGCAGAGCTCCGGGTCGATTTTGATGATTTTGCGTTTCATGGGGATTCCTCCTTGCTTTTGTAAGGAGAGTATACTATACTGAGGTCGAGTTGTATGTTGCATCTGCAACGAATGGAGGGAAAAACATGCGCCAGTATCTGCCGGTGCTGCGCCGGGTGCCCCTGTTCGCGGGGCTGGAGGAGGAGCAGCTGATGGAGGCCCTGGAGTGCCTGGCCGCCCGTGTGAAGTGCGCGGCGAAAGCAGCGGCGGTGTTCCGGGCGGGGGAGAAGGCCGCGGCGCTGGGCTGCGTACTGTCCGGCGGGGTGCAGGTGTGCCGGGAGGACGCGTCCGGCGAGCGGATCGTCCTGGCGGGGCTGGAGGCGGGGGAGCTCTTTGGAGAAGCCTACGCCTTTGCGCAGGACAACACTCTGGCGGTGTCGGTCTATGCGCTCGAACCCACCACCGTCCTGCTGGTGCCCGCACGCCGCCTGCTGGAGCCCTGCCAGCGGGCGTGTCCCTTTCATGCCCGGCTGATCCGCAATTTAGTGACGCTGCTGGCGGAAAAGAATCTACAGCTTTCCCGGAATATTCGGTATCTGTCCGCCCGCACCATCCGGGAAAAGCTGACGGCCTATCTGGAGGAGCAGGCGCTCCGCGCCGGACAGGACAGCTTTACCGTTCCCTTTGACCGCCAGGCCCTGGCGGACTACCTGTGCGTGGACCGCAGCGCCCTGTCAAGGGAGCTGGGGCGTATGCGCTCGGAGGGACTGCTGGAGTTCGAACGCAGCCGCTTCACCTTGCATCCCGGGCGATAAAAACGGCCGCACGGTTTCCGTGCGGCCGTTTTTATCGGTGATGTCAGTCCCTGAGATACTGCTTTACCAGTTCCTGCAGCAGCTCGTCCCGATCCAGCTTGCGGATCAGGGCGCGGGCGTTGTTGTAGTTGGTGATATAGGTGGGGTCCTCCGAGAGGATGTATCCCACGATCTGATTGATGGGATTATAGCCCTTTTCCTGCAAAGAGCTGTATACGCAACTCAGGATCTCCTTGATCTCAGGGTCCTTTTCGTTTTGAATGCTGAATTTCCGGGTGTAATCCATCTCCACGCGGCACACCTCCTCGTTTGTTTCTGGTCCCATTGTAGCTGAATTCAGAGCGGCTGTAAAGGGAAAACCGTGAAATTTTATGAAGAATTAAGCTTTCACCAGCCCAGACGGATGCGCCCCTCGGGGCAGCGCGCGGCGCACAATCCGCAGCCGCGGCAGAGCCGCGGGTCAAGGACCCAGCCCTCCGGACGGCGGGAGAGCGCTCCGTAGATGCACCCGGCGCTGCACAGGCCGCATTCTGTGACGGGACAGGGCGTCTCCAGATGGGCGGTCAGGGGCTGTGGGTCGATGTCCTCAAAGGGCGTCAGGCTGGGCAGGGCCGCCCCCCGCAGCTGCTCCGGCGAAGCGATGCCGTGGGCGTCCATCCAAGCCGTCAGCTCCCTTACGATACGGGTGATGGCGGGATACCCCTCCAGCTGGAGGACGGTGCCTACCTGGACGGCCTGAGCGCCCAGCATCAAAAATTCCAATACCTGCTCGCCGGTCTCGATCCCCCCAACGCTGCACAGCGGAAGCGGGGAGTACTGCTTCAGGATGGCGGCTGCGGCCAGGGCCACCGGGCGGATGGAGGGGCCGCTGTAGCCGCCGTAAGTAGGCATACGGGGACGGCGGGCGTCCAGGTCCACGCCCTGAATGCCCCGAAGGGCGTCAATGGCGCTCACTCCGGCGGCGCCCGCCTCCCGGATGGCCTGAAGAAAGGCGGGAGAGGAGGCGGCTTCGTAGGAGAGCTTGACCATGACGGGCACGTCCACCGCCAGGGCCGCCGCCCGGACGAACTCCCGCACCTGGTCGGGATCGCTGCTCCGGGCCGGGGTACGGGTACCGATGGGGGCGGATATGCTGATCTCCACGGCATGGGCGCCCATGCGCTCCATCCGGGCGGCCAGATAGGCCAGCTCGGACGGGGAGGTGGCCCAGATGCTGGCGATGAGGCGGCACTGGCCCAGCCGCACTTGCTCCAGCTCCCCCTCCCACTGTTCCAGATGCAGGTCGGAATAGAGCTTGGTGTTGAACAGCCGGCCCCGGTCGTAGTAGAGCCGGGGGCGCAGGACCGGATTGGCCTCCAGGGTGATGGTCTCGGTAACCACCGCCGCCGCCCCGGCGTCCACGCAGCGCTGGATGGAAGCGCCGTCCCGGGCCCAGGGCCCGGCAGCCACGATGACGGGATGCTTGAGCGAAAGTCCCATGAATTCTACGGAACATGACATGCCATACCCCTCCTTTATTCGTCGAAAAGCTCCGAGATGTGGGCACGGTTGCCGCAGGAACGGCGGATCTTCAGTTTTGGCTGAAGGATGATCTCCTGGGGGACCCCGGCGGAGAACTCCTCATTTTCCAGCAGATCAAAGAGCATCCGGGCGGCCACCATGCCCAGCCGGCGGGCGGGCTGCTCCAGGCTGGTGAGGGCCGGGGTGACGATGGTGCACAGCGGGGAGTCGGTCAGACAGGCCAGACCCAGCTCTTCCGGAATGGACACGCCGCGGTCCCGGGCGGCCTTCAGCACGCCGAAGGCAAGCTCGTCGCTGTCACAGAGCAGGGCATCCGGCGGAGGACCGCTCTGGAGCAGGCGTTCCGCCGCTACAAAGCCGCCCTGTATGCTGTTCTCCGTCAGGAGGACCCTGCCGTCTGCCCCGCCGCCCCACTCCAGCACGGCTCTGCGGCATCCGGCGGCCACCTGCCGCAGGTCCTCCGGATCGCTCCGGTCCAGCAGGAACACCAGGCGGCGGTGCCCTAGGGAGAGCAGGTGGCGGGTCATGCGGAAGGCACCCTCCTCACAGTTGATGTAGCAGCAGTTTTCCGTCAGGGCGTCCCGGGGGCGCCCGATGCTTACGCATGGAATGCCGGCGCTGTGCAGGCCGGAGAGATCGGCCAGGGGCGCGCAGAGCAGCACGCCGTCGGCCTTCCGGTCCTGTACCATGCGCAGGCCGTCGGCCTCTGCCGCGGCCGAGCCGTGGGTGTTGCACAGGAAGGTGGCGTAGCCCTTTTTCAGGGCCACCGTCTCCACGCCGGCGAACAGGTCCCGGTCGGTGCCGCGCTCGATATTGGATACCAGCAGAGCGATGGTGCGGGTCTTGCCCAGGTTCAGCCCCCGGGCAAACCAGTTGGGGGTATAGTGGAGGGCCTCCATCACGGATAAGACACGGGTCTTGGTCTCCGGCTGGACCAGCTCCGGATGGTTGAGTACCCGGGAGACCGTAGCCACCGAAACGCCCGCCTGCCGGGCTACCTCCTTGATATTCACAACCTGCCGCCTCCCCTGTCTTAGGATATTCGTCCGTTTCCGCTGGTATTCCGCAAAACGCTCCGCGTTTGCGGAAGCGCACCGCCCGCCCGCCGCAGGGCGGTGCGGTATGCTCAGGGCCGCTGTGCGGCCATAATACCACAAAAACGAGGAAAAAGCAATGCAGGGAATGTAAGTGGTTTCAGGAAAGAGCGGAACCAAGGGGGATTTGGAAAAAATCCATAAAAAGAAAGAAAAAAGATTGGAAAAGAAATGCTGGACGGCGGGGAAGAAGTGTGATATAGTTTGCTTGGATGAAACTGGTTTCATAAAGCGAAAAGAGGAGGTAGTATGATGGCGCAGCAACCGAACACCACAAAACGGGGCGCGGACGACGATTATTCGTTGGAGGCGGTCCCGACCACAGCGCGCAAAGGCTTTTGGAGCATGTTCGTGGTCATGATGGGCTTCACCTTCTTCTCCGCCAGCATGAGCGTGGGCGCCAAGCTGGGGAACGGCCTGGACTTTCCGGGCTTCGTCTGGGCGGTGATCATCGGAGGCATCATCCTGGGGGCCTATACCGGGGGCCTGGCCTATATCGGCTGCGACACCGGTCTGACGCTGGATCTGCTGGCCCAGCGCTCCTTCGGCACCAGCGGCTCCAAACTGGCGTCGGTGCTGATTTCCTTCACCCAGATCGGCTGGTTCGGCGTGGGCGTGGCCATGTTTGCCATCCCGGCCGCCGAGCTGCTGGGGATCAGCCCCTTTATCCTGGTGCTCATCGCCGGGCTGTGTATGACGGCGTCGGCCTATTTCGGCATCAAGGCCCTCACCATTGTCAGCGCCATTTCGGTGCCGCTGATCGCGGTGCTGGGCGTCTACTCCATGGTGCTCTCCGGAATCGAGGGCGGCGGCCTGACCGCCATCTTTGCGAAATCGGCGGGCAGCCTGTCCATCCTGGGGGGCGTGGGTCTGGTCATCGGCTCCTTTGTCAGCGGCGGAACCGCCACCCCCAACTTCGTCCGCTTTGCCAAAAACAACGCTGTGGCGGTCTCCACTACGGTCATCGCCTTCTTCCTGGGCAACTCGCTCATGTTCGCCTTCGGCGCGGTGGGCGGCGCCTTTACCGGGAAGGACGACATTTTCTATGTCATGATCGCCCAGGGGCTGGCCATCCCCGCGCTTATCGTGCTGGGGGCCAATATCTGGACCACCAACAACAACGCCCTGTATACCGGCGGCCTGGGCCTGACCAATATCACCGGTCTGCGGCAAAAGCCCATGGTGCTGGTATCCGGCATCATCGGGACGCTGGCGGCCATCTGGCTGTACAACAACTTTGTGGGCTGGCTGAGCTTCCTCAACGCCACCCTGCCTCCGGTGGGCGCCATCGTCATGCTGGATTTCGTGATGCACCGGCCGTCCTATCGGGAGGGGGCCGCTCCGGCCCATAAAGTGCACTGGGGCTCCATCGCGGGCGTGATCGTGGGGGCGGCCGTGGGCAACTTCGTGCCTGTGGGCATCGCCTCCATCAACGCCATGATCGCGGCCTGCGTCTGCTACCTGCTGGCAGACCGGCTGTTCTACGCCAAGCAGCAGGGATAATTGGGACAGAAAGGCGGTATGCAGTTATGCTGATCCAAAATGTGTTCGTAGAAAACGCCGCGCAGGCCACCGATATCCGCATCACCGACGGGAAGTTTGAGTGCCTGGAGCCGGGGCTGACGCCTCTGCCGGGCGAGGAGGTCATCGACGGCTCCGGCTGTCTGGCCCTGCCCCCCTTTATCGAATCCCACGTCCACCTGGACACCTGCCTGACCGCGGGGGACCCGGTGTGGAACCAATCCGGCACCCTGTTTGAGGGCATCCAGTGCTGGAGCCTGCGCAAGGAGAAGCTCACCCGCGCGGATGTGCGGGAGCGGGTTCACCGGGCGGTACGGATGCAGGCCCAGAACGGCGTGCAGTTCGTGCGTACCCACGTGGACGTGACCGACCCCAAGCTCACCGCCATGGAAGCGCTGCTGGAGCTTCGGGAAGAGCTGCGGGACACCATCGACATCCAGGTGGTGGCTTTCCCCCAGGAGGGCATCGACTCCTTCCCCAACGGCCGCCAGCTCATGGAGGACGCGGTGAAGATGGGGGCCGACGCGGTGGGGGCCATCCCCCATTTCGAATTCACCCGGGAGTATGCGGTGGATTCCCTCAACTTTGCCGTAAAACTGGCGGAAAAGTACGATAAGCTGGTGGACGTCCACTGCGACGAGATCGACGACGAGCAGAGCCGCGGTCTGGAGGTGCTGGCGGCCCGGGCCTACGAATCCGGCCTGAAGGACCGTGTGACCGCCAGCCATACCACGGCGATGCACTCCTATAACAACGCCTACGTCACCAAGCTGATGCGCCTGCTGAAGATGAGCGAGATCAACTTCGTCTCCAACCCCCTGGTAAACACCCATCTTCAGGGACGCATGGATACTTATCCCAAGCGCCGGGGCATCACCCGGGTCAAGGAACTGCTGGCGGCCGGGATCAACGTCTCCTTCGGCCACGACGATATCTTTGACCCCTGGTATCCCCTGGGCACCGGCAACATGCGGGATGTGGTCTTCATGGGCCTGCACGTGTGCCAGATGATGGGCTATCAGGAGATCATGGACTCCTACAAGCTCATCTCCACCAATGCCGCCAGGACGCTCCACCTGGGGGATTCCTATGGAATCCGGGAGGGCAATCCCGCAAGCTTCCTTCTGTTGGGCGCCGATAATTTCTACAACGCGCTGAATGAGAAGAGCGAGGTGCTCTACTCCTTCAAGGCGGGCCGCCTCATTGCCAAAGCGACCCCCGCCGCGCGGGAAGTACTGTTCTGAGCAACGCGACAAACCGCCCGCTGCAGCCTGGCTGCAGCGGGCGGTCTTGTCCTGTTGGCGGCGGTTCAGCGCAGCACCGCGCCCAGCTCGCGCTCCAGAAGCGTCAGCACGCTGTGCACGTCCTCATCCGCCTCTTCGGCGGTGAGGCTGCGCTCGTCCGAGCGCAGGGTCAGGTTGAAGGCCACGCTCTTTTTCCCGGCGGGAATGGGCGCGCCGGTGTAGATGTCGAAGAGCTCCACTTCCTTCAAAAGGCCCCGGGCGCCCCGGTTGATGCACTCCTCCAGCTGCGCTACGGTAATCTCCTGAGCGCACACCACGGCGATGTCCCGGGTGACGGAGGGGAAGCGGGGCAGCGGTTCGTATCGGGCCTCGCCGGCGCGCTGGGCGAGCAGGTCCATAAAGTCCAGCTGGGCGGCAAACACGTCGCAGTCCATCCCGTAGTTTTGACAGGTGAGGGGGTGCAGCTGGCCCAGCACGCCCAGGAAGACGCCGCCCGCGCGCACTTCAGCGCAGCGGCCGGGATGGAAGGCGGGGATATCGCTCCGGGCGGCAAAGCGCACGTTCTTCACATTCAGGGCGCACAGCGTCTGCTCCACCACACCCTTGAGGGCGAAGAAATCCGTCCCCGCGCCATAGGCGCCCAGGGAGAGCATGGGACGCTCGTCGGCCAGATCCCGGCCCGCCACCGGCTTGTAGACGGTAGCGATCTCATAGAGCTTGGCGGCCTTGTTCCGGTAGCTGTAGTTGCGGGCCAGGGTCTCCAGCATGGAGGGCAGGGCGGTGGTGCGCATGACGGAGGTATCCTCTCCCAAGGGGTTGAGGATAGTCACGCAGTTGCGCTTGTCCGAGTCTGCCGGCAGGCGGATCTTATCGTAATAGGAGGGGGAGATGAAGGAATAGGTGATGATCTCGCTGTACCCCATGCCCCGCAGCAGGCTGCCGGTCCTCCGCTCGGCCTGCTGCTTGTCGGTAAAGCCGCCCTGGGTGGTCTCGCCCCGCATGAGGGTGACGGGGATCTTGTCGTACCCGTGGAGCCGGGCCACCTCCTCGGCGATATCGGAGTAGTGCTCCACATCGGAGCGCCAGGAGGGGACGATAATGGTGTCGCCGTCCAGCGTGAAGTCCAGGCGCCGGAGCATGGCGCGCATCGCATCCTCCGAAATGTCGGTGCCCAGAAGGGCGTTGATCTTCCCCGGTTCCAGCCGGACGGTGCGGGGAGCCTGGTCGGAGGCGATCACGTCGATGACGCCGTCGACCACTTCGCCGCAGCCCAGCAGCTCCACCAGCTCGCAGGCCCGCTGGACGCCCTTGTAGGTGTTCATGGGGTCCAGGCCCTTTTCGTACCGGGCGGAGGCGTCGGTGCGCATGCCCAGCGCGGTGGCGGTGCGGCGGATGGACACGCCGTTGAAGTTGGCCGACTCAAAGACCACCATGGCGGTGTCGCCCACGATCTCGGAGTTGGCGCCGCCCATGACGCCCGCTACGCCCACGGGCTTGTGCTCGTCGCAGATGCACAGCATGTTGGGCGTCAGCCTGCGGTCATTGCCGTCCAGCGTCTGGATGACCTCGCCTTCCCGGGCGGTACGCACCACGATCCTGCCGCCCTCCACACAGGAGAAGTCGAAGGCGTGCATGGGCTGGCCGTACTCCAGCATGACGTAGTTGGTGATGTCCACGATGTTGTTGATGGGGCGCACGCCGCTGGCACGCAGCCGCTCCCGCATCCACAGGGGAGAGGGGGCGATCGTTACGTTGCGCACCATGCGGGCCGTATAGCGGGGGCAGAGCTCCGGGTTCTCGATCTCTACATCCAGCAGCTCGGCCACGCTGGCGCCGTCCGTTCCCTTCACCTCGGGGTTGTGGAGCTTGAGGGGGCGGTCAAAGGTGGCGGCGGTCTCCCGGGCCAGACCGATGACGCTCAGGCAGTCGGGACGGTTGGGGGTGATCTCGAACGCTACGATGTGGTCGTCCAGTCCCAGCAGGGCGGGCACGTCGTCGCCGGGCTTGGGGTGTTTGGCCGCCAGGTCCGGATCGCTCGTAAGGATAAAAATGCCGTCCGCTACGCTGTAAGGCCAGTCATGGTCGGTCATGCCCAGCTCCTTGTAGGAGCAGAGCATGCCGTTGGACTCCACGCCGCGGAGCGTGCCGGCGGTGATGTGCACCCCACCGGGCAGCCAGGAGTCGTGCAGGGCGACGGGGACCAGGTCGCCCACGCTCACGTTCTGCGCGCCGGTGACGATCTGGAGGGGGACCCCACGGCCCGCGTCCACCTGGCAGGTCCACATATGGTCGGAATCGGGGTGGCGCTCCATGGCGAGCACCTTGCCCACCACAACGTTTCGGATCTCCGTGCCTTCCACGGTGACCCCCTCCACCTTGGAGCCGGAAAGCGTCATGGCGTCGCAGTATTCTTTATCGTCGGCGGGGGAGTCTACGAACTCCGCCAGCCATTTTCTTGAAAGATCCATCTGTTATTTCGTCCTTTCCGCATTCCGGCGGGCGCGCGCGGCGCCTGCTGCGAAATGCGCTGTATGTGATTGCGCGTCCGGCTGTTTTGGTTCAGAACTGGCTGAGAAAGCGCATATCGTTTTCAAAAATAAGACGCAGGTCGGTGATGCCGAAGCGGCGCATGGCCATACGCTCCACGCCGATGCCGAACGCGAAGCCGGAATACACGTCGGTGTCGATGCCGACGCCCTGAAGCACTTTGGGGTGGACCATGCCGGCGCCCAGCAGTTCGATCCAGCCCTCGCCCTTGCACACCCGGCAGCCTGCGCCGCCGCAGGCGTGGCACTGCACGTCCACCTCGCAGGAGGGCTCGGTGAAGGGGAAATGGTGGGGGCGGAAACGGGTCTTGGTGCCCTTGCCGTACAGGGCCTCCACGAAGGCGTTCAAAGTGCCCTTCAGGTCGGCCATGGTGATGCCCTTGTCCACCACAAGCCCTTCGACCTGATGGAACATGGGGGAATGGGTGGCGTCTACCTCGTCCTTGCGGTACACCCGCCCGGGAGCGATGATGCGGATGGGGGGCGCCATCTTCTCCATGGTGCGCACCTGCATGGGAGAGGTCTGGGTGCGCAGCAGCAGGGAGGAGTCTTCCTTGATATAAAACGTATCGCCCCATTCCCGCGCGGGATGGCCCTCCTCCGTGTTCAGTTTGGTGAAGTTATACTCGGCCAGCTCCACCTCGGGGCCCTCGGCGACTTGAAAGCCCATGCCCACGAAGATATCCTTCAGCTCATCCAGGGCGATGGACATGGGGTGCTTGTGCCCCAGCTCCGGACGCTTGCCGGGGATGGTCACGTCCAGCGCTTCGGCTTCCAGCTTGGCGTTGAGCGCAGCCTCCGCGATGGCCTGCTGGCGGCGGGCCAGGGCGTCCGTCAGGGTCTCGCGCACCTCGTTGGCCAGCTGGCCCATGATGGGGCGCTCCTCGGCGGAGAGCCTGCCCATCTGCTTCAAGACGGCGGTCAGCTCGCCCTTTTTCCCCAGGTACTTGACCCGCAGGGCCTCCAGGTCCTGGGCGGCCTTCGTCTGCTCCAGCGCGGAGAGGGCCTCCCGGCGTATGGTTTCCAGTGTTTCCTTCATATCTGCAACTCCTTTTGCCGTATTGACACAGCTTCCGTGGCGGGAGGGCGGGCTTCTGTGCAGCAAAAAAGCCTTTCCCCCCAACTGATTTGGGACGAAAGGCAAACCTTCCGCGGTACCACCCGCATTCCCGCGCCTTGGGGCGCGGGCACTCAAGACCCGATAACGGCGGGCGGGCCGTCCCTGTCTCCAGGGCCGCTCCGGGGCGAACCAAGCGACACGCTCCGGGGCGGCTCTCAGCCGGTGACCGCCCCTCTCTGGCAAGCGCAAACTCGCTATTTTCCCCTTCTTCACATGTGACCTTATATATATCACAAAAAAAAGAAAATGGCAAGATGAAATTGACGCGGGCCGGCCGCCGGCCTATAATGGACGGTACGGCAAAGCGGAACGGGAGAAGCGCGCGCAGAGGAAAAGACGGCTTGCGCCGGGGCGCCGTTCCCCTTTTGCGCGTGGCCGGAGGCGACCCGCAGCCTGCAGGGACATGCCGTGGAACAACGAGAAAAGCGAGCTGATGATGTGAAGCGGGACCGGAGAGAACTGCTGCTCTATGAGCCGAATCTGTATCGAGCGTTTTTGATCCTGGCGCTTCCGGTATTTGGGGCTAATTTTATGAAGGCCTTCAACGAGCTGGTAGACACTTTTTTTATCGGGCAGATCGCAAATTCGGTGGCGGCCCAGGCGGGGGTGTCCATCTCATGGCCGCTGCTGAATATCTTCGCCTCATTCCAGGTGGGCTTCGGCGTAGCGGGAGTGGCCGTGATCAGCCAGCTGCTGGGCGCGGAAAAACGGGAGCAGGCCCGGGAGAACGCCGGGGTGCTGGTGGTGGTGGCGGTGCTGTTCGGCGCGGCGCTCAATGTCCTGCTGTATTGGGCGGCCCCGGCGGTGATGGGCCTGATGAGGGCGCAGGGGGACGTGCTGGCCTGTGCGGTGGCTTATCTGCGGGTACGCTCCTTTGAACTGGTGTTTACCTTCCTTTTTTATGCCTTTCAGGCCGTCCGCCAGGCCCAGGGGGACACCGTGACCCCGGTGCTGCTGTCGGTGTCCGCCGTGGCGCTCAATATCCTGCTTACCGGCGTGTTCGTACAGGGATTGGGGCTGGGGGTATTCGGCGCGGGCCTGGCCACGGTGCTGGGCAATGCGGCAGTAGCTCCGGTGTGCCTGATCCTGCTGTTTCGGCCCGGTCAGTCCCTGTTCCTTACCAGGACGCAGCTGCGCGTGCGTCCCGCGGTGCTGGCCCGGCTGTGCCGGGTGGCCGCGCCCGCGGCCGCCAGCCAGGCGCTCAGCTCTCTGGGGTTTTTGGTGCTGCAGACCGTCATCCTCAGCTACGGGGATCATGTGGCCGCAGCGTTCAGCATCGGGAACAAAATTTCCAATATCCTGCTGATGCCGGTGCTGGCGCTTGGCTCGGTGCTGGCGGCCTACGTGGGGCAGAACATCGGCGCGGGCCAGGGCGGGCGGGCCCGGCGGGCTTATGTGGTCAGCCGGAACCTGGGCCTTCTCATCGCCGTTGCGGGCAGCCTGCTGCTGATGCCCTTCCGGGCCGGCATGGTACAGCTGCTGAGCAACGACGCCGCCACGCAGGCCGCCGCGCTGGAGTATATGTTCTGGGTGCTGCTCACCCAGCCGCTGATGGCGCTGTTTCAGAACTATCTGGGGGTATTCAACGGCTCGGGGAACACCCACTGTGCTTTTATCCTTTCGACCTGCCGCCTCTGGGCCATCCGGCTGCCCTTGATCATGCTGTTCCGGCACGCTACCTCCATTGGAGCGGCAGGCGTTTGGTATGCCATGAATATCAGTAATTTCCTGATCCTGATCGTAGGAGCCCTGCTGTTCCGGCGGGTGGATTTTACGCCCTGCCGGGCGGCGGCGGAGAAAGAGCCGGACAAAACGTGAGGCCCGCCCCAAAGGGGCGGGGCCTTTGGAACAAGCGGAAGGAGTAGAAACGCATATGAGGATCGCATCGGCGCAGCAGATGCGCCAGCTGGACCAGGCGGCCATCCGGGAGCGGGGTATTCCCTCTGACCAGCTGATGGAGCGGGCGGCCGCCGCGCTGGCGGAGACGGCCATGGACTTGGCCGGAACGGCGGGCAGCGGCCCCTTCCGGGCGGTGTGCTTCTGCGGCGGCGGCAACAATGGGGGGGACGGCGTGGCCTGCGCCCGCCTGCTGCTGGAGGCGGGATATGAGGTGCGCTGTATCCTGGTGGGTTCCCGGGAGAAGCTTACGGCGGATACCCGGACGATGGAGGCGCGTTTGGCGGCGGCCGGCGGTCGTTTGGAGTGCTTTGCTCCGGACGACGCGGAGTTTGCCGCCTGGTGCCTGGAGGCCCGCGTGATGGTGGACGCCCTCTTCGGCATCGGGCTGAACACGCCGCTGCGGGGCGATGCGCTGACCGCCGTGCATATGATGAACACCAGTGCGATCCCGGTGGTCTCCGCCGATCTGCCCAGCGGAGTGGAGGCGGATACGGGCCGGGTGCTGGGCGCGGCGGTGCAGGCGGCGGCCACCGTCACCTTCACGCTGCCCAAGGCGGGGCACTTTGTGGGCAAGGGCGGGGTGTGTACCGGCAAACTGGTGGTGGCGGACATCGGCATACCGCGGGAGCTGGTGGATGCGCTGGAATGTCCCATCCGGACGGTGGAGGCCGCCGATGTGATCCTGCCCCGCCGGGCCAGGGACGCCCACAAGGGGGATTTCGGCAAGGTCTATCTGCTGGGCGGCAGCGTGGGCTATACGGGCGCGCCGGTTTTGGCGGCCCAGGCCGCCGTACGCACCGGCGCCGGGCTGGTCACCGTGGGGGTGCCCGCCCCGGTGTGGCCCATTGCCGCCGCCAAGCTGGACGAGGCGATGCCTCACCCGCTTCCCGCGGACAAGGAGGGGCGGCTCTCCCTGGAAGCGGGCGCTCTGGCGCTGGAAAAGCTCTGCAGCTGCGGCGTATGCCTCATCGGGCCGGGGCTTGGGCGGGGAAACGGTACGTATGCCGTGGTGCGCCAGCTGCTGCGGGAAGCCCGTCTGCCCGTCGTATTGGACGCCGACGGCATAAACGCGCTGGAGGGGCATATAGATGTGTTGGATGCCCGGCAGGGGCTGTTTACCGTCCTGACCCCCCACGACGGGGAGTTCGCCCGGCTGGGCGGAGATCTGAGCGGCGGCGACCGGCTGGGAGCGGCCCTGGACTTCGCCCGCAGGCACGGCTGCTGTCTGGTGCTGAAGGGGCACTGTACCATCACCGCCTTCCCCGACGGGAGCGCCTTCCTCAATACCACCGGAAATCCCGGTATGGCAAAAGGTGGCAGCGGAGACGTGCTGGGCGGGATGATCCTCGCTCTTCTGGGCCAGGGCCTGAGCGCCCGGCAGGCAGTGCCCATGGCGGTGTGGCTCCACGGCGCCGCGGGAGACCGCTGCGCGGAAGCGGCGGGGGAGTACGGTATGACGCCCGGCGACCTGATCCGTGCGCTGCCCGGCGTATTGAACGAACATGTAAATTAGGAGGGACTCAAGTGCGCCGTCGCTGGATGTGCGTACCAATGATGCTCCTGGCGCTTGTACTGTCCGCCTGCGGCGGGACGGGGGCGGGCAGCCGGGCTGAACAGCTTGCGCTGGACATGCGGGGGGCGTACCTGGCCATGACGGCCTGCACCGCCTCTATGGAGGTCACGGCCGACTATGGAAGCCGCGTATACGATTACGGGATCGACGTGTCCTGGGAAAAGGAGGGGGACACGGTCCTGACGGTGACCGCGCCGGAGAACATTGCCGGCGTCACCGCCCGGCTGCGCCGGGACGCCACGGCGCTGGAGTACGACGGCATCCGGGTGGAGACCGGAGCGCTGAACCAGCAGGGCATGAGCCCCGTGGACGCGGTGCCGGTGCTGTTGGACTGTGCCCGGGAAGGATTCATTGCCGAATGCGGCCTGGAGACGGAAGACGAGACGCAGCTGCTGCACATCATCTGCCGGGACCCGGAAGGGACGGCCGGGACGGGGCAGGAGTGCTCCCTGTGGTTTGAGGCGGACACCTTCGCCCTGCTGCGGGGGGAGATCGCGCAGGACGGCTTCACCGTGATCCGCTGTACGTTTACGAAATTTGAGCGTACCGGCGCTGGATAAGCCGTTTCGGCAGACAATACCAAAAGCCCGCGCCGGTACCGGCGCGGGCTTTTGGCATATGTAGAAGGTAAAGTGGAGAGCAGGTTTGGGAGGGCCGGGCAGCCCATGGCGGGGCGGGCCGCCCGGCGACATTTAGTTAGCTAAAACTAACTTCTTGGGATGGATGAAGTGTACCATAACACGTGCGGTCTGTCAAGCAAAAACGGGAAAAATTTTTAGGGAAATAAAGATTGACAGTGCCGCGAAACTATGATACCATAAAAAAGGTTAGTATATACTAACTCTTGCGTTGGAAGCACCCATGTCGGGGTGCGTTTTTAAAAACCGGAAGTTAGCTGGTACTAATATATGGGGGTGAGCGTTTGGAACGGGAGGCCTTTGAACGGGCATTGGCCTATCATTGTGCCCCGGCGCTGGTCGGGCTGCGCTGCGCCTGCGTGATCTCCCTGTCGTCGGCGGACTATCCTGCGCTGCCCCGTGTGGCCGGCCGGTATACGCGTCTGCTGGAACGGCGGGGCGTGCGTATCGAGGTGCTCTGCCGCTGTGAAAGCCGCTGGCTGCTGCTGGTATACCGGCCGGAGCTGCTGGAGGCGCATTTGCAGGGGCGGGAGGCGGTTTCCCTGCTGCAACGGCGGGGCTATCCAACGGGGGCGGGCCTTGCCGCCCTGCTGCGGCACCTGCGGCGGCGTTTGCTCTGGCGGGAGGGCTTCCCCCACGAGATCGGCCTATTCCTGGGCTATCCGCCGGAGGATGTGCAGGGCTTTTTGGCAGATCCGGGGGGCGGCCGGTGTAAGCTGTGCGGGCACTGGAAGGTCTACCATGACGTGGAGGGCGCCCGGCGGCAGTTCGCCCGGTTCGACTGCAGCCGGGAGGCGCTGTGCAGCCGCCTGCGGGCGGGGATGACGCTTTCGCAGCTGTTCGGCGTCCGGGAGACGCCGGCGGCGTGAAACTAAACAGACGATCCATGGAGGTACGGATGATGAGCAAGACAGCAGTGATCTACTGGTCCGGGACGGGCAATACCGAGGCCATGGCCAAGGCGGTGGCGGAGGGGGCGGGCGCGCGCCTGTTCACCGTGTCCGAGATCAGCGCCGGCGAGGCCGCCGGCTACGACCGCCTGGCGCTGGGCTGCCCCGCCATGGGGGCGGAGGTGCTGGAGGAGGGCGAGTTCGAGCCTTTCTTCACCGCGCTGGAGGGAAGGCTCTCCGGGAAGAAGCTCGCCCTGTTCGGCTCTTACGGCTGGGGCGACGGGCAATGGATGCGGGACTGGTACGAACGGGCGGAAGGCGCCGGCGCCGATCTGTGCGGCGACGAAGGGCTGATCCTCAACGAAACGCCGGACGCGGCCGGCCTGGAGGCCTGTAAGGCCCTGGGCGCGGAGCTTGCAGCGGGCTGAACGGTTAAACCGAAAACGAAAGAGCGCGGGGACGGCGTTTGCCGTCTCCGCGCTCTTGCTTCTCTCCCGTTTCCGAAAGGCGGAAGGGCCGCACGGCGCTTAAGCGCGCCGGTAGGTCCGGGTGATGTGCCGGAGCCGTTGGGCCACGTCGTCATTGAGCGCGGCCTGACGTACCCGCCAACTCCAGTTCTGGGGCCCGGAGGTGCCGGGCGCGTTCATACGCGCGTCCCCGCCCAGTCCCAGCAGGTCCTGCATGGGGGCGATGGCCAGGCGGCAGGGGGTCATCCAGGCCCCGCACACCGCGCCCCAGCCGAAGCCCTCGTCGGAGCGCAGGCGCAGGTAGTCGGAGGCAAAGGCCCGCTGCGCCGGACTGGCTTCGTCGAAAAGCCACTGCACGAAGGTAGGGGTATCGTGGGTGCCGGTGTAGGCCACGGCATTGACCGGACAGTTATGGGGCAGGTAAGCGCTCTCGCCTTCGGGGTCGAACGCATAGAGCAGGATCTTCATGCCGGGCAGGCCGCTTTCAGCGATGAAATCCCGGGCGGCATCGTCCAGGTCGCCCAGATCTTCCGCGATGAGCGACAGGCCTTCGATCGGCCGGAGCGCCTCCAGCAGGGCCGCGCCGGGGCCGGGCTCCCAGTGGCCGGTACGGGCGTCCTGCGAACCGGAGGGAATGGACCAGTAGGTGTGAAAGGCGCGGAAGTGGTCGATCCGCACCACGTCGTACAGACGGGCCATATGGGCGCAGCGGCGTTTCCACCAGGCAAATCCGGTGCGCCTGTGGTAGTCCCAGTCATACAGCGGATTGCCCCAGTGCTGGCCCAGTTCGGAGAACGCGTCGGGGGGCACCCCGGCTTCCGCGGAGAGCGTCAGATCCTCATCCAGCTGGAACAGGCGCGGCTCGCCCCACACCTCGGCGCTGTCCGGAGAGACGTAGATGGGCAGATCTCCGATGATGGATACGCTCTTTTGATGGGCATAGCTCCGCAGGGCCTCCCATTGCCGGAAGAAAAGCAGCTGCAAAAAGGCGTGGAACGCGGCGTCGTCCGCCAGCAGAGCGCGGCAGCGCTCCATGGCCTCCGGTTCCCGGCGGCGGACATCCCGGGGCCAGTCTTTCAGTTCCGCGCCGCCGAAGTGGTCCCGCAGAGCCATAAACAGGGCAAAATCAGGCAGCCAGCCGCACTCCTGCGTCAGAAAATCCTGAAGAGGGGCGGCATACCGCGTTCGGGCCCGGTCCCACGCCTTCCGCAGCAGGGGCGGGCGGCTGTCGTGGAGCCAGGCGTAGTCCGCCCGGTCGGGACTGCCGGGGTAGCGGGCGCACGCCAATTCCGCGCGGGTGAGCAGGCCCTCCTGCGCCAACGCCTCCAGGTCCAGAAACAGGGGATTGCCCGCGAAGGAAGAGGGAGACATATAGGGGGAATCCCCTCCCCCGGGGGGCACCAGGGGAAGGATCTGCCAGTAGCGCTGGCCGGCCTGGGCAAGAAAATCGATCAGGCGCCGTGCGGACTCGCCCAGAGTGCCGATGCCGTAAGGGCCCGGCAGGGCCGAGACCGGAAGCAGGATGCCGCTGGAACGCCGTTGCATGGGAAGACCTCCATTCGGTAAATAACATCTCCCACATTATAATGCCTACCAAACCAAGCCGCAAGCCATACCTGAGCGGATATGCGGAAAAATGGCCCGGGTGGGCGCCGGCGTCCCGGCCTGCGCGGAATATGTGCAGGGGGCGCATGGCGCTTTGCCATGCGCCCCCTGCCTGTGGAGCGTTACTGTCCCTGTTCGATGGTGTCGCGGATGGAGTCGAAAACGGCATCCTGCCCCTCGCACATGACCATGAGGACGGTACCGTCGTCCAGCGTCTCCAGCCGGGTGTTGACGGCGTTTTCGTACTCCACCTCCAGATACTGCCGGAAGCTCTCCTTCTGGTTTTCCACATAATCGTTCAAGGCCTCCAGCACATCGTCGTCCTTTCCGGCGGCGGGCAGGACGGCCGCAATGGCGTAAGCACGCACATTGACTGGAGAGACCGACAGGGCGTAGGAGGTCATATCCTCCTCGGACAGACCCAGCAGCAGAAAGATCAGGGATGCCTGCTCGTCGTCGGCGGAGGTGATGATCCCCATATAGTCGTTGGTTTCGGAATCCCGGGCGTTCTCAATGGCAGTCTTATAGAGCTGGGTGCGCGCTTGCGCGGTCAAAGGCTCTTTCTGGGCCGGACTTTTACAGCCGCCCAGGGCGCAGAGCAGCGTCAGGGCGGACAGCGTGAGGGCAAAGATGCGTCTCATGGCGTTAAATCTCCATTTCCTTGGTATTGAGCGCCTGCTGCGCGGCAGGCACGGGGGTAAGGGAAAGCGCGGCGTCCTGCACGTGGAGCAGGGCGGCGCAGCCCCGTGTCAGCGCTCCGCTGAGCAAAAGCTCGGCGCAGATATCCTCCACCTGGGTCCGGATGGCCCGGCGCAGGGGCCGGGCGCCGTAGTCCGGGTCGAAGCCGGAACGGGCCAGGGCGTCCACCGCCTCGTCGGTATAGCGCAGCTCCACCCCGAGGGCCTCCAGCCGCCGGGCCACCTGCTCCAGCAGCCGCCGGGCGATGGCGCGGATTTCCTCCCGGCCCAGCTGGGTAAAGACGATCGTCTCATCCAGACGGTTGAGAAATTCCGGACGGAAGACCTTTTTCAGATCCTCCAGCACCGCCGCGCGCAGCTCGGACTGGGGGCGGGTCTCGTCCCCGCGGCGCTCCTGAAGGGCAAAGCCCAGGCGGCTGCCCTTGGAGGTGATGCGCCCGGCGCCCACATTGGAGGTGAGCACGATGACGGTGTTGCGAAAGTCCGCCTTGCGCCCCTGGGCGTCGGTGGCCACGCCGTCCTCCATGATCTGGAGCAGGATCCCCCAGATGTCCGGGTGGGCCTTTTCGATCTCGTCGAAGAGCACCACGGAGTAGGGCCGCCTGCGGACCCGTTCGGTGAGCTGTCCGCCCTCCTCGTGTCCCACGTAGCCGGGGGGCGAGCCGATGAGCCGGGAGACCGTATGCTTTTCCATATACTCCGACATGTCAAAACGCAAAAGGGCTTCCTCGCTGCCGAAAAGCGCCTCGGCCAGGGCCTTGCACAGCTCGGTTTTGCCTACGCCGGTGGGGCCCAGAAAGAGGAAGCACCCGGTAGGCCGGCCCGGCTCCTTCAGGCCGACCCGGCCCCGGCGCACCGCCCGGGCAACGGCCCGGACGGCCTCCTCCTGCCCCACCAGGCGCTGGTGGAGCACTTCCTCCAGACGCAGCAGCCGCTGGCTCTCCGCCTCGGTGAGGGTGGTGACGGGCACGCCCGTCCAGCCGGACACCACCGCCGCCACATCCTCAGCGGTGACGCACCCGGCGTGCTGGCCGGAGCGCCATACGGTCTGCTGCGCCTCCAGCTCCCGGCGGAAGTCGCCCTCCGCGTCCCGCAGCATGGCGGCCTTCTCAAAATCCTGATTCCGGATGGCCTCCTCCTTCTCCCGGCGGGCGGCGGACACCTTCTCCTCCAGGGCGCGCAGGTCGGGCGGCGCGCCCAGCCGTTCCATCCGCACCCGGCTGGCCGCCTCATCGATCAGGTCGATGGCCTTGTCGGGCAGCCGCCGGTCGCAGATGTACCGGGTGGAGAGGGAGATGGCCGCGTCGATCGCCTCATTGGTGATGGTCAGCTTATGGTGGGCTTCGTACCGGTCCCGCAGACCGTGGAGAATGGCGCGTGTGGTGTCCGGATCGGGCTCCTGGATGGTCACGGGCTGGAAGCGCCGCTCCAGGGCGGCGTCCTTTTCGATATACCGGCGGTACTCGTCGGTGGTGGTGGCGCCCACCACCTGGATCTCGCCCCGGCCCAGGGCCGGTTTGATGATGTTGGCCGCGTCAATGGCGCCCTCGGCGGACCCCGCGCCCACGATGGTGTGCAGCTCGTCGATGAACAGGATGATATCCCCCAGACGGCGCACCTCAGTCAGAATGTTCTTCACCCGCTCCTCAAATTCGCCCCGGTATTTGGTGCCTGCCACCATGGCGGACAGGTCCAGGGACAAAAGCCGCTTCCGGCGCAGCTCGTCCGGGACCTCTCCGGCGACCAGCCGCCGGGCCAGCCCCTCCGCCACGGCGGTCTTGCCAACGCCGGGCTCTCCGATCAGGGCGGGGTTGTTCTTCTGCCGGCGGGAGAGGATCTGGATGACCCGGTCGATCTCCTTGTCCCGCCCGACCACCGGGTCCAGCAGCGCGCTGGCGGCCATGCGGGTCAGGTCCCGGCAGAACTGCTCCAGCAGCTTGCTTTCCCCGGCGTAATCCCGTTCCGAGCGGGGCTTTCCGCCGCTGCGGTACGGGGGCGGCGCCTCGCCGCCCATGGCCGCGGTCACATCGCCCAAAAGCCGGCGGGGCTCCAGCCCGGCTCCGCTCAGTACCCGCACCGCCACGCCGTCCCCTTCCCGGAGGATACCAAGCAGCAGGTGCTCCGTGCCTACATAGTGATGGCCCAGGCGGGCTGCCTCCGCCAGAGAGATTTCAATGATTTTTTTGCACCGGGGCGTGAGTCCCTGCGAGGGCAGCGCCCCAGGCGCGCCCACGCCCACCGTGCGCGCGATGGCGGCGCGCAGCGTCTCCGGCTCCAGTCCTGCGCTCTGGAGCACCCGGGCCGCCACGCCCCGCCCCTCCCGGGACAGGCCCAGCAGCAGATGCTCGCTGCCCACATAGCCGTGGCCCAGTTCGGCCGAACACTCCTGGGCCAGACGGAGCGCCGTCTGGGCCCGTTCGGTAAATCTGGTCTCGTTCAAGGGATCACCTCGCCTCTTTCTCAGCCAAAACAGGAACCTGTGCTTTCGTTTGACGGGCTTCATCTGCGCTCCCACGCCCCTTCTCTTTCGTGTTGCGGAGGTGCTCGGCACTGTGCGGCGCGCCCTCCAATGCCGGGGTCAGGCTCCCGGCGGCCTCCATTCGGAAGCGGTCCTGCTTACGTTCCATTCCGCAGCCTCCTTGTCCCCTATTTTTTCCCGCTGTATGAAAATATACCCGGCCTGACTGCAAATTAGCATTGCAATTTCAAAAAGTTGTGGTAAAATGGCTTTAGTTTTATGTAGGAGGTGTATCCCCATGGCCTATGTTATCAGCAGTGACTGCGTGAGCTGCGGCGCTTGCGAGGGCGCCTGCCCCGTGTCCGCTATCTCCCAGGGCGATGAGCACTACGAGATCGACGCCGGTACCTGCATCGATTGCGGCACCTGCGCCGATACCTGCCCCACCGGCGCGATCTCTCAGGGTTGAGCGGGTACTTAAGGTAAAAAAACAGCGGCGCGCCGTACGGCGCGCCGCTGTTTTTCCGGTTGCAAAGCAGGGGGAGAGCTGGTACAATAGAGGCCGGGCAATAGCCCTGTTATGTTCTGTCCGCGCGGTACGCGCCGCGCAATTTCTCGGAAAGTGGCGGTGAGCGTATGTCGGCAGAGATTTCCATCGGGGTCCTGTTTGTGGTAATGGGGCTGGTGTTCGTGCTGATCCCGCTGGAGCACCTGAAAAAGGCGTTCCCCCGGATGCGGTCCAGCTATACCACCAAGTTGGGCGGCGCCGCTCTTTTGATCGCGGGCCTGGGGCTGATCATCAGCCGCCTGACCGCGCTGTACGGATAAATGGAGACGAAGCATTGGCGCAGCGGCGAGGGCCGCTGGGCGCTGGAGGCTTGGGCCGTGCATACCGGCGGAGGGATCGCCGTGTACCTGGGCGGAGGCGAAACGCCCCATGTGGGCTGTAGCGTCCTGGCCGAACCGCGGGCCAGCCTGACCGGGGCGGGGCGGTCCTGTACGCTGAGCATACTCAACCGGCTGGGGCATAAGGACGATCAGTTTGCTCAGGAGTTGGCCCGCCGTCTTTGCGTGGGGACGGGGGAGCCCGTCAGTGTCGCCGCCGGCGTCCATGTGGAAGGGGCCGGCGGGGAAGACCTGCTTCGTCTTCAGGAACAGTTTTATGCCCTTTGTGCGCAAATTGAGGCGGATTTTTCGTGAATCCATCCGCGGTCCCGCCCAAACAGCCGGACAGGCGCAAGATCCCGTCCGACGGATTCTTGTTTTTAAATCCATCGGAAAGCCGCACCGGCGCTGGCGTCCGGTATGGTTCAGACTGTCGAAAAACCCTCCTGGAGAAGAGCCTCGCAGAGTTGAGTCGTCCGCAGACGACGGAAGGAAAGGATGTTCCGTCATTTCCGGCGACATGCGCGTCGGAAATGACACCTCTCATGACGGACAGGGCGACTTTTCTGCAAGAATCGAGCCCTGTCCGTCATGTATCCCTCTGTCGGAAAAGGCCAAAGGCCTTTTTCGACAAGCTGAGCCGCACCGGCGCTGGCGTCCGGTACGGCTTTTTCAAGTACCGAAGAGATGCCCCAAACGCCGGCGGAGCGGGACATATGAAAATGTTGGAGAAATTTGCCGCAGGAAGTTGACAAAATGTTCCAATAGTGGTATGTTTAAGTGGGCCGCGGCAGAGGATGCGGAGGCCCAGGCCGATCAGGAAAGCAGCAGAAACCCGTATTGAGGGGAGGCGCATGCGGCAGGCAGACAGTGTTCCGCAGCGATCCGATCGTGCGAAAAGGGGGGATACGATATGCAAAAAAATGTCGCAAGCATGCTCAACGAACAAGTCAACAAGGAATTTTACTCCGCCTATCTGTATCTGAGCTTTGCAAACTATTTTGTTGAACAGGGGCTCAACGGCTTTGCAAACTGGTATCAGGTGCAGGCGCAGGAGGAGCGGGACCATGCCATGCTGTTTGTCAAGTACCTGCAGAACAATGATGAGCCGGTCGTGTACGAGGCCATTTCCAAGCCCGACGGCACATGGACGCAGAGCCTGGAGGTGCTCGAAGCGGGTCTGGCCCATGAAAAGTATGTGACAGGTTCCATCCACGAGATCTATCACGCCGCTGCGGAAGAGAAGGACTACCGCACGATCCAGTTTCTGGACTGGTTCGTCAAAGAGCAGGGCGAGGAAGAGACCAACGCTGCCGATCTGATCAAAAAAATGACGCTGTTTGGAAGCGATGCGAAGGGGCTCTATCTGCTCGATCAGGAATTGGCAACGCGGGTCTACGCGGCGCCTTCGCTCGTCCTGTAGTCAAAAGGGAATACGGCGCGGCCGCCTGCCGGCCGCGCCTGCGCTTGAAAGGAAGGTTTTCCATGAAATTTTATGAATGCAGCCATTGCCATAACATCATCGCCTATGTCAAGAACTCCGGGGTACCTGTGATTTGCTGCGGCGAGCCCATGAAGGAGCTGGTCCCCAACACCACGGATGCCGCCAATGAAAAGCACGTCCCGGTGGTGAAGGTGGAGGGGACGAAGGTCACCGTTACGGTGGGTTCCGTGGAGCACCCCATGCTGGACGAGCACTACATCATGTGGATCGCGCTGGAGACCAAGCAGGGCAATCAGCGCAAAGAGCTGCGTCCGGGCGCCAGACCGGTTGCGGAGTTCAGGATCTGCGAGGACGACGAAGTGGTCGCCGCCTATGAATACTGCAATCTGCACGGCCTTTGGAAGGCGGAGGCGTAAAAAGCGGCGGTCCCGTTGGGTATTTTTGCAGGCCCGGCGGGTTCAGCCGTAAAACGCGCGCTTGTCCCCTGAGAGCCGAAAGCGATTCTTCTCGACTTCGAGCAGCCCCTCCCGCTGCATCTTTCCCAGTTCGTTGGAGAGCGCGCTCCGGTCCACGCTGAGGTAGTCGGCAAGCTGCTGGCGGTTAAACGGAATCGTAAAATCGCGGCGGCCCTGGCGGACGGCCTGAAACGACAGATAAGACAGCAGCCGTCCGCGGATGGATTTGGAAGATGTATGAAAAATGCGGCGGGATAAATTGAGATTCTTTTGGGCCGAGATGGTCAGCAGATTGCGGATGAGCTTGCCGTGATGCTCGCAGGCATGCGGGCAGATGCGGAGCAGGCGGCTGACGTTCATAAAGAGGATATCGGAGGCTTCTGCTGCCACAACGCTGACCATCAGCGCCTCTCCGGAAACACAGGCGTAGGTCTCCGCAAAGACTTGGCCCGGGCCGATGCGGTCGAGAATGCTTTTGTTGCCCCAGAGGTCGTCGTTTTCGATCGATACGCTGCCCGAAAGCACCATTCCGAGCGATGTGACGCTATCACCGGCGTGATAGATCACATCGCTCTTTTGATAGTGTTTTTTCTCTGCCTGGAGGCATTCCAGTATGGACTGCACCTCCTGCGGCGTGGTCCCCCGGAACAAAAGGGTCTTTGATAAGAACAAAACGTCCATCTTTTTTCACTCCTGTTGTTAAAACAACATACTTGTCGCTGAGACTATATTATAGTAAGCCCAGAAAGTCAAGGCCCGAGCAACAGGTCGCAAGCGCGGCAGAAAAAAACGGTTCGAACGATCTGTTTTCTGGTTCAGATGCAAGGAGGAAATTAGATGGAAAACAAAATGTTCTGCTATCAGTGTCAGGAGACTGCGGGCTGTTCCGGATGCACGCAGTCCGGCGTGTGCGGCAAGAAGCCTGATGTAGCGGCTGCGCAGGATCTGCTGGTCTACGTGACCCGCGGCCTCTCGGCCGTTACCACCGCGCTGCGCGCCGCGGGAAAGCCGGTTGCCCCGGAGATCAATCATCTTGTCACGTTGAATCTGTTTACGACCATTACCAATGCAAATTTTGACAAGGAAGCGATCGTGGCCCGCATCCATATGACGCTGGACGCCAAGCGGGACCTTCTTTCCCAACTCGACGGCACCGGCACGCTTCCGGAGGCGGCTGTCTGGGACGGAGTGGAAGCTGATTTTATGGCCAGGGCCGCCGAAGTGGGCGTGCTGGCCACGGAACATGAGGACATCCGTTCCCTGCGGGAGCTCATTACGTACGGCCTGAAGGGCCTGTCCGCCTATTCCAAGCACGCCAATGCCCTGCTTCAGGAGGACGGCGAGGTGGACGCCTTCCTGCAGCGCGCGCTGGCCGCCACGCTGGACGACAGCCTTACGGTGGGCGAGCTGGTGGAACTGGCCCTGGAGACGGGGCGATACGGCGTGGCCGGCATGGCGCTGCTGGACCGGGCCAACACCGGGCGTTATGGCGCCCCTGAGATTACGCGGGTTTCGATCGGCGTGGGCAAAAACCCCGGCATTCTGGTCTCCGGGCACGACCTGCGGGACTTGGAGATGCTCTTGGAGCAGACGCAGGGGACCGGCGTGGATGTGTATACCCATTCTGAAATGCTGCCGGCCCACTACTATCCGGCCTTCAAGAAGTATGCCCACTTCGTGGGCAACTATGGCAATGCCTGGTGGAAGCAGAAGGAAGAATTCGAGTCCTTCAACGGCCCCATCCTGATGACCACCAACTGTATCGTTCCCCCGAAGGAGAGCTACCGGGAACGCCTGTACACCACCGGGGCGGCGGGCTATCCAGGCTGTAAGCATATCTCGGGCGGAATCGGGGAGGAGAAGGATTTTTCCGAGCTGATCGAACATGCCAAACGCTGTGCGCCGCCCATCGGGCTTGAAACCGGCGAGATCGTCGGCGGCTTTGCCCACAATCAGGTCCTGGCCCTGGCGGATCAGATCGTAGATGCCGTGAAGTCCGGCGCCATCCGGAAATTCGTAGTCATGGCCGGCTGCGACGGCCGCGCCAAGAGCCGCAGTTACTACACCGATTTTGCCAAGGCGCTGCCCGGAGATGCCGTCATCCTCACCGCGGGCTGCGCCAAGTACAAATACAACAAACTGAATCTGGGCGACATCGGGGGGATCCCCCGGGTGCTGGACGCGGGGCAGTGCAACGATTCCTACTCGCTGGCGGTCATCGCGCTGAAGCTCAAGGAAGTATTCGGCCTGGAGGATATCAATGACCTGCCGATCGTCTATAATATCGCCTGGTATGAGCAAAAGGCGGTCATCGTACTGCTGGCCCTGCTGTATCTTGGCGTAAAGAAGATCCATCTTGGCCCCACGCTGCCTGCATTTCTCAGTCCGAATGTGACCCAGGTGCTGGTGGAGCGCTTCGGTATCGCCGGCATCGGCACGGTGGAAGACGACTTGAAGCAGTTTTTTGAATAACGACAGGGCCGTGGGATAATGTTGCCCCACGGCCCTCCGCCTGTCGAAAAGTTTTATACGATGGAAGAAAGACGTCTTCTTGCACAAAAAGAAGCCGGCGGCAGGGCTTGTGAGCCAGCTCCGCATCAAGAGGCGCCGGGTTCTACGCTCCCAATAGGCCGCTGGGATATTTCCTTGCTTTTTAGCGGCGCGAGATCCCGACGCGGTGACGCGGCGTCTTTTTGCCGCAGAGTTGATAAAGGGAGAGCTGCGCCGGGCAGATTCACTTTGCCGGAATAGTTCCATCACGCTCAGGTGGGGCGGTTAACGAAAATAAAACCAAAGCAAAAGGACATCCGTTCGGATGTCCTTTTGCTTTGGTGCGCGAGGCGGGACTTGAACCCGCACGTGCGTAATGCACACTAGAACCTGAATCTAGCGAGTCTGCCAATTCCACCACTCGCGCATTTTGTCGCGCCCGTTCAGCGCGAGATTTATATTACCATCAACAATGCGGTTTGTCAACCACTTTTTTCGATTTATATTTCAAGCAATTGTAGTCCTACAACACGCCCGGAGAGCGGACGGAGGAAGGGTTTGCAATAAGACGGAAAACTTGGTATAATACTTTATTCATACCTGCACACGGACAGGAAGCAATTGCGAGGTGCGCGAGTTTGTACTTAAAAGCGCTGGAGATTCAGGGCTTCAAATCGTTCCCGGAGAAGACGGTGCTCTCCTTCGGGGAGGACATCACAGCCATCGTGGGCCCCAACGGCAGCGGAAAATCGAATATTTCAGACGCCATCCGCTGGGTCATGGGGGAACAGTCCACCCGCGCCCTGCGGGGGGGCAAGATGGAGGACGTGATTTTCGGCGGCACGGCCCGCCGCAAGCAGCTGGGCTTCGCGGAGGTCTCTCTGGTGCTGGACAATGCCGATCGCATGTTCCAGGTGGAGGAGAGCGAGGTCATGGTCACCCGGCGGTATTACCGCTCGGGGGAGAGCGAATACTATATCAACCGCCGCTCGGTCCGTCTCAAGGACGTAAACGAGCTGTTTATGGACACCGGCCTGGGGCGGGAGGGCTATTCCATCATCGGCCAGGGCAAGATCGACGAGATTTTGTCGGTCAAGAGCGCCGATCGCCGTGAGGTCTTTGAGGAGGCGGCCGGTATCTCCCGTTTTCGTCACCGCAAGGAAGAGGCCGAGCGCAAATTGGAGCGCACGCAGGAAAACCTGGTGCGCATCACCGACAAGATCGACGAGCTGGAGCTTCAGGTGGAGCCGCTGCGGGCGCAGAGTGAGAAAGCCAAAAAATTTCTGATCCTCCGGGACGAGCTGCGCGGGCTTGAGATCTCGCTCTGGCTTGAGCAGCTGGAGCGTCTGCGCGCCAACGCCATCAAGATCCTCTCCGACTATGAGAATGCGGTGCGTCAGAAGCAGGCGGCTCAGACGGCGGTGGAGCGGCTCTATGCCGCAGCCGAGGACTACGCATCGCAGATGCGGGAGAAGGACGTGCAGGCCGAGGGCGTCCGCTTCACGATGATGCAGCGGCAGGCCGATGCAAACGGATTGGAAAATGCCATAGCGGTGCTGAAGACCAATATTCAAAACAACCTGGAGAATACCGACCGCATCCGGCGGGAGCTGGAGGCGCAGCAGGGGCGGGCGGGCTCCATCGGCGGTCAGATCGACGAGCGCCGCCGGCGCCTGGAGGAGCTGTGTGCCGAAATGGAGCAGCTCCGGGAAGCCCTCGCACAGCGGCAGCAGTCCGCTGCGGAAACAGCGCGCTCCGCCGGGAGCCTGGCAGCCGAGATGGAGGAGCTGCGCCGGAAGGAGGCGGTGGAGACCGCCTCCGCTGCGGAGGCCCGCGCCCTGTTGTCCGCGCTGGCGGCCGCCGCCCAGGAGCTTTACGACCGGGATGAGGCGGTACGCCAGGAACTCTCTGCGGGCGAGCAGCGCCTGCAGGAAGCACGGACGGCCCGCAAAGCCGCTGCGGCGGAGCTGGAACAGGCCAGGGAGGACCGGGACGCGCTGAAAAATGTCATCAGCGGCTACGCGCTGCGGCTGGATTCCCGGCAGAAGAAGGCCAAGCAGGCGGAGGAGCGCCATGTGCAGCTTCAGATGGAAGAGAACGCTCTGAAGTCCCGGATCCATATGCTTTCGGAAATGGAAAAGCTCTATGAGGGGTACTCCAAGGCGGTCAAAACGGTCATGGGAGAGGCCGGGCGGCAGCTCAAGGGCATCCATGGTCCGGTGGCCGGACTCATCCATGTGCCCGATCGGTATACCGTGGCCGTGGAGATCGCCCTGGGGGGCGCCATGCAGCACGTGGTGGTGGAACGCGAGGAGGACGGCAAGGCCGCCATTGCCTATTTGAAACGCCGGGACGCGGGCCGATGCACCTTCCTGCCGCTGAGTTCCATCCGGCCCTCGGAGTTCCGGGACCGGGGCGTGGAGGAGGAGCCGGGCTTTGTGGGGATGGGGGACGCGCTGATCCGGTTCGACCCCCGGTATGAGAAGATCTTTTCCAGCCTGTTGGGCCGCACGGTCATCGCGGAAGATCTGGACAAGGCCATCGCGATGGCCCGAAAGTACGGCCATCGTTTCAAAATCGTCACGCTGGACGGCCAGGTCCTCAATCCCGGCGGTTCCATGACCGGCGGCTCGGTGAGCCGCAGCGCCGGGATTCTGAGCCGTTCCAACGAGCTGGAGCGGCTGAACCGGCAGATCGGCGGGGTGCGGGAGCAGCTGGCGCAGGCCGGGCGCGCCCTGGAAGAGGCGCGCCGGGAGGCGGCTGCGGCCGCCTATGAGCTGGAGACCGCCCAGGCTCAGCAGCGCGCCCATGAGGACGACGTGCTCAAGCTGGAGGAGCGCAACAGCCACCTGGACGGCCAGCTGGCCGACCTTACCCGCCAGCGGGACGAGCTGCGCGCGGAGCTGGAGCAGATCCAGGCCCGCTCCGCCCAGACCGAGACCGACACCGGGAACGCCCGGGCCCGCATCGAGGCGCTGGAGGGCGCCGCCGCCGCCCTGAGGACGGAAGCGGAGGGGAAGGCCCGGGGGCAGAGCCGGCTGCAGGAGCGCGTGAGCGCCATGACCGAGGAGATCGCCAAGGTCAATATGCGCCTGGCCGCCCTGGATGCGGAGCGGCTGGCTTCCGAGCAGAGCCTGAACGAGCTGGAGCAGCTGCGGCAGGACCTGTCCGGCGACCGGGCCGAGCGGGAGCGGATGATGGCCGGCTTCCAGAGCCGGAACGCCGCGCTGGAGCAGGAGATCCTGGAGAAGGAGCAGCAGCTGCAAGTCATCCGTCGGGAAAACGGGGAGCAGCAGGAACAGATCGGGCGCATCAACGAGGAGAAGCTGGCCCTGGAGGCCCGCCGCAACCAGGCGGATAAGCAGGCCCGGGAGAAGAACAGCGAGCTTTTGTCCATGGAGCGGGAGGTCTCCGTGCTGGAGCAGAAGAAGGTCACCGCCGCCCTGGAGGAAAAGCAGCTGCTGGATAAGCTGTGGGAGACCTATGCGCTCTCCCACGAGGCGGCCCGGGCCCAGCGGGTCGAGCTGGAGAGCGTGCCAAAGGCCCAGCGCAGGGTGGCGGAGCTCAAACGGAGTATTTCCGCCCTGGGAAACATCAACCTGGACGCCATCGAGGAATTCCAGCGCATCAACGAGCGGTATACCTATCTGACCGACCAGCGGGGCGACGTACAAAAGGCCAAAGGGGAGCTGGAGGGGATCATTGCGGACATCACCGAAGAGATGAAGAGCATCTTTGCCCGTCAGTTCGCGGTGATCAACGAGGCGTTCCAGCAGACGTTCCTGGAACTCTTCGGCGGCGGCAAGGCCACCCTGGAGCTGGAGGATCCGGAGGACATCCTGAACTGCGGCATCGAGATCCGGGTGCAACCGCCGGGCAAGGCCCTGAAGATCATCACCCTGCTTTCCGGGGGGGAAAAGGCCTTCGTGGCGATTGCGCTGTATTTTGCTATTTTAAAGGTGCGTCCCACCCCCTTCTGCGTCATGGACGAGATCGAGGCCGCCCTGGACGACGCCAACGTTACCCGCTTTGCCCGTTATCTGCGCCAGATGGCGGACAAGACCCAATTCATCGTCATTACCCACCGCCGGGGCACCATGGAGGAGGCCGACGTTTTGTACGGCGTCACCATGCAGGAACAGGGTGTGAGCCGGATTTTGACCATCAACCTGAACGATGTGGAACAAGAACTGAACCTTCCATCCCATTCCCCGTACCCCGGGTGAGGTCCGCAGCGGCGGACCGGCCGGGAGAAAGCGGGCAAATCTTATCGTTGAACCGCGAAAGGAAGCAGACCACATGGGCTTTTTTGAAAAAATCAAGGCGGGCCTGACCCGCACCCGGGAAAACCTGGGCCACTCCTTCGACAGCCTCTTTGCCGGGGAGCTGGACGACGACTTCTACGACGAGCTGGAGGAGACCCTTATCCTGGGCGACATGGGGGTGGAGACCACCCTGAAGGCAGTGGAAGCGCTGCGCTGCCGGGTCAAGGCGGAAAAGATCAAGGAGATGGGCGCGGCCCGAGCCTGCCTGCGGCAGATCCTGACGGAGATGCTCCAGGTGGGGGAGGCGTCGCTGAAGCTGGATACCGCGCCCTCTGTCGTATTGTTCATCGGGGTCAACGGCGTGGGGAAGACTACCACCATCGGCAAACTCTCCGCCCGGCTCAAGGGGGAGGGCAAGCGCGTGCTGATGGCCGCCGCCGACACCTTCCGGGCCGCCGCCGCCGACCAGCTGGAGGTCTGGAGCGGGCGCAGCGGGGTGGACATCGTCCGCCAGCATGAGGGCGCCGATCCCGCCGCCGTGGTCTTCGATGCGCTCACCGCCGCCAAGGCCCGCAAGACCGACGTGGTGCTCATCGACACCGCCGGACGGCTGCACAACAAGCAGAACCTGATGAACGAGCTGAACAAGATCAGCCGGGTGGTGGACCGGGAAGCGCCCGGCTGCGCGCGGGAGACCCTTCTGGTGCTGGACGCGACCACCGGCCAGAACGGGCTGATCCAGGCCAAGCAGTTCAAAGAGGCGGCCGGCGTGACCGGTATCGTTCTCACCAAGCTGGACGGCTCCGCCAAGGGGGGCATCGTCATCGCCATCGCTCAGGAGCTCCAGGTGCCGGTCAAGTACATCGGCGTGGGGGAGGGCATCGACGATCTGATGCCGTTTGAAGCCGAGGCGTTTGCAGAGGCGCTCCTCTAGCGGGGAGCTGCGTCCCCCTCAAGTACGCCCCGCCTGCGCGTGGCGGAGACGGCTGCTCGCCGGTGCGGGCAAGCCGCGGCGGCCTGGAGGGTCCGGCTTGCGATCAATTGGAATGGAAATCGCCTGCGGCGATCGAAACGGGAGGAAACCATGGCAAGAATCGACGGACGGGCGGCAGATCAGCTGCGGCCCATTGAGATCATCCCCAATATCAACCGGTTCGCGGAGGGCTCCTGCCTGATCCGCTGCGGCAATACCCATGTGCTGTGCACGGCCAGCGTGGAGGAGCGCACGCCCCCCCATGTCCCCGAGGGAGAGGGCTGGGTCACCGCCGAGTACGCCATGCTGCCCCGGGCCAACCGGGAACGGTCCAGGCGGGATATCGCGAAACTGAAGCTCTCTCCCCGCTCAGCCGAGATCCAGCGGCTCATCGGCCGCTCCCTGCGCGCGTGCGTGGATCTGGCCGGGCTGGGGGAGCGCACCATCACCGTGGACTGCGACGTGCTCCAGGGGGACGGCGGCACCCGTACCGCCAGCGTCACCGGGGGCTTTGTGGCCCTCGCCCTGGCCCTGTGGAAGCTGGTGCAGGACGGCGTTTTGCCGGAGATGCCGCTCAAGACCTGCGTGGCGGCGGTATCCGCCGGCATCGTGGGGGATGAGCTTTTGCTGGATCTGTGCTATGAGGAGGACTCTGGCGCCCAGGTGGACCTGAACTGCGTCATGACCGGCGAAGGGGCGCTGGTGGAGCTTCAGGGAACCGGCGAGGGCCGGAGCTTCACCATTGCCGAACAGCAGGCTCTGGTGGCGCTGTGCCAAAAGGGCATCCGGGAGATCCAGCGCATCCAGAAACAAGTTTTAGGAGGCGGACGCGATGAAAATGGTATTAGCCAGCAAGAACGCCCATAAGCTGACGGAGATGAAAGACATCCTCTCCCGGCTGGGGGTGGATGTCGTGCTGGAGTCCGAGGCGGGCGTGGATGTAGACGTGGAGGAGACGGGAGCCACCTTCGAGGAAAATGCCCGCCTCAAGGCGCATGCGGTGATGCAGGCCAGCGGCCTGCCCGCGATCGCGGACGATTCCGGGCTCTGCGTGGACGCCCTGAACGGCGCGCCGGGGGTCTATTCCGCACGGTACGGGGGCGAGGGGCTGGACGATACCGGGCGGTATCAGCTCCTGCTGGAGAACATGCGCGGGCAGCTGGACCGGCGGTGCCGGTTCGTCTCCTGTATCTGCTGCTGCTTCCCGGGCGGGGGCGTGGTAGAGGCCCGGGGGGAGTGCTGCGGCACCCTGGCTTATGCGCCCCGGGGAGAGGGCGGATTCGGCTACGATCCCATCTTCTTTGTGCCCGCGCTGAAAAAAACCTTTTCCGAGCTGACGGCCCAGGAGAAGAACGCCATCTCACACCGGGGGAAGGCGTTGGATTCATTTGAAAAAAAGCTGAAGGAATATCTGAAAAAGGCGGAAGGGTGAAGGCGGCATGAAGAACAGCAAGGTCTGCCCGAAATGCGGCGCTTCCGATCCGGAGCGGACCAAGAGCTTTCTGATGAAAAGCTGGGGAGCGGTAGAAGTGGAGCAATGGTGCTGTCTCTCCTGCGGATACAGCGAGCTGTGGATGCCGGAGGACGAAATCGAATCTTTAACGGAAAAGCGCCGGAAGCGTCTCGGCGGGAAGGAATGAAATATGGATCTAACCAGTAAACAGCGCGCCCAGCTGCGGGGGCTGGCCAACGGCATCGACACCATCGTTCACATCGGCAAGGACGGGATCGGAGAGAACCTGACCCGGCAGGCCAACGACGCGCTGGAGGCCAGGGAGCTGATCAAGTGCAGGGTGCTGGAGAACAGCATGCTCACCAGCCGGGAAGCGGCGGAAGAGCTCGCCCGGGCCACCCGCAGCGAGGTGGTACAGGTCATCGGAACAAAATTCGTTTTGTACCGTCCAAGCCATAATAAGGAGAAGAAGGACAAGATCGTCCTGGTATCGGACCGAAAGCGCAAGTGAGCGAGACCGGATAGGGGGCAGCGTCTATGAAACTGGGAATTTACGGCGGCACCTTCAATCCGCCCCATACGGGACATCTGACCGCGGCGCGGTCCGCCCTGGAGGCGTTGGAACTGGACCGGCTCGTGCTCCTGCCGGCGGCCCAGCCGCCCCACAAGGTCCTGCCGCCCGGCGCGCCCTCCGCGGAGCAGCGCCTGGATATGACGGCCATCGCCGCCGACGCTCTGCTTCTGCCCGGCCGGGTGGAGGCCAGCGCTCTGGAGCTGAAACGTCCCGGCGTCAGCTATACCGCCGATACGCTGCGGCAGCTCCGGGAACAGGAACCGGACGCGCAGCTGTGGCTGCTGATGGGCGCGGATATGTTCCTCAGCTTTCAGAACTGGAGGGAGCCGGATGTGATCGCCCGCCTGGCGGGCATCTGCGCCTTTGCCCGCACCCCGGACGCGCCGGAGCAGGCGCTGTGCGCCCAGGCCCGCCGTCTGGAGCGCGAGCTGGGTGCGCGGGTGCGGCTGGTCCACTCGCCCGATATCGTAGACATCTCGTCCACCCGGCTGCGGGCGCTGCTGGCGGCGGGGGAGGGACGGGAATTCCTGGCCCCGGCGGTGTACGGCTATATCATCCGCAAGGGCCTCTACGGCGTACACTATGACCGGAAGCGTCTGCCCGACCGGGAACTGCGGGCCTGTTCCTACTCCATGATCCGCGCCAAGCGCATCGCCCATGTGCAGGGCACGGAGGCGGAGGCAGCCCGGCTCGCCCGCCGGTGGGGCGCGGACGAGGAAAAAGCCCGGCGTGCGGCCATCCTGCACGACTGCACCAAATATCTGGACATGGAAGAGCAGTTGCAATTATGCGCGAAATATGGTATCGTACTGGACGAATTGGAGCAAACGGCGGTCAAGCTGCTCCACGCCAAGACGGGCGCGTGTGTGGCCCGGGACGTGTACGGAGCGGACGACGACATATTTGAGGCGATTTACTGGCACACTACCGGCAAGGCGGACATGAGCCGGCTGGAAAAGATCCTGTATATTGCCGACTACATGGAGCCGAATCGGGATTTCCCCGGCGTGGAGCGGCTCAGGACCCTGGCTTACCAGGATCTGGACGCAGCGGTGCTGGCCGGGTGTGAGATGAGCATCCGGGAAATGGCGGACCGGGGCCTGCCCGTGCATGCAAACACGGTGCGGGCGCGGGATTGGCTTGCGCGCGAGAGAAATGGAAAGGATCAATAGAATGAACCCGGAACAGAAAAAGAACCACCAGGGCGGTTCCCGCCTGCAAAAGACAGAGAAAAAGCCGCGGGAAAAACGTCCCGGCCGACCGCGTACCCGCAGGCAGAAGGTCCTGCGGGGGCTGTACATCGCCCTGACCGTGATCGCCGCCGTCATCGTGGCGGGCTTTATCGCCTGGAACCTGATTACCGCTCCGCCCGACGTGGACGACCCCAGCGCCAGCCGCAAGCCGCAGAGCACCACCATGGTGGACGACGACGGCAACGAGATCGAAGTGGAGATCCCCGGCCTTTCCGCCGACCGGAAGAAACAGTTCTATACCTTCCTGGTGGTGGGGCAGGACACCTTCGGCGGCGGCAATACCGATACCATGATGCTGGCGGCGTACGACGTGCCCAACCAGCGTCTCAGCGTCATGAGCCTGCCCCGGGACACCTACGTGGAGTATTATGGACGCAAGGTGCTGCTCAATTCGGTCTATAACCGCGCCGGCGGAGGGGACGACGGCATCGCGGCGCTGAAGGAAGAGGTGGGAGAGTTGACCGGGGTGGTCCCGGACTTTCATGTCATTATCCAGTGGGAGGCCGTCGGCAAGCTGGTGGACGCCATCGACGGGGTGTGGTTCGACGTGCCCCGGCGGATGTACTATAACGATCTGTCCCAGGATTTCAAGATCGATCTGAAGGAGGGCTATCAGCTCCTGGACGGCAGCGACGCCATGGGGCTGCTGCGCTGGCGGCACAACAGCGACGACAGCGGCCATATTCTCAACAGCGGCTATGCCACGGGCGACCTGGGCCGCATCGAGACCCAGCAGTCCTTTATGAAGGCTGTGGTAGCCAAGTGCCTCCAGCCGGATGTGCTGCTGCCCAATCTGATGGAGTATATCAGCATCTTCCAGGAGAACGTGGTGACCAACCTGAACGTGTCCAACATGGCCTACTTCGGAAAATCCGCGATCGGCGGGCTGGACATGGACAACGTGGAGTTTTTGACCATGCCCAACAAGTCCGCCGGGGACGGGGCGCATCTGCTGCCCATCGCCAGTGAGATCCTGGAGGTGGTCAACGAAAGGTTCAACCCCTATCTGGAGGACCTGCGCCTGAACGAGCTGGATGTGGTGAGCAGTATTTCCTCCGGCAGCTCCGGCGGCAAAGGCGGCCAGACGGCGGCCACACCCACCCCGGCCCGCCCCGTGGAGGAGACGCCCGACGTGGGTACGGAGCCTTCCCCCAGTCCGGCGCCCGGTGGGGAGAGCACGCCGCCCGCCGCGGCGGAGACGCCTGCGCCCTCCGGAAGCGCCGCCCCCATTCAGACTCCCGTCCAAAGTGCTGCTCCGGCGGCCACTCCGTCGCCCGTGCAGACCGCACAACCCACCCCGCCTCCGGCTGAGACCCCTGTGACGACCCCGGACGGCGCTTCCGGACCGGGTATGGAACCCATTGAGTAAAGGAGAACTGCCAATGACACCAAAAGAGATTGCGCTGGAGTGCGTTCGTGCCCTGGACGCCAAAAAGGGCCGGGACATCAAGCTGCTGGAGACGGGGGAACTGACCACGCTTGCAGATTATTTTGTCATCTGTTCCGCCACCTCCACCACCCAGATCAAGGCCCTGGCGGACGCCTGTGAGAAGGCGCTCAAGGACGCGGGAGAGCCTCCCCACCACATTGAGGGCCACCGGGGCGGCACCTGGGTGCTGCTGGATTTCTCCAGCGTGGTGGTGCACATCTTCAACGAGGAGGCCCGGAAGTTCTACGACCTGGAGCGCCTGTGGAGCGATGCCGTGCCCATGGATCTGAGCGGTGTCCTGACACAGGACTAGGGCCTCCTGGGCCCCGCAGAGCGGGACGGCGCCTGCGCCGAACAAGCGTTTTGGCTTGGCCAAAACCTTGCTGCGGGGCGGATTCACTTCGCAGCGCAGGTGAAATAGGCGGCCGGGCTCCCGCAAAAGCGCAGCTTTTGCGGGACGGCCCGGAAGTTCTACGACCTGGAGCGCCTGTGGAGCGACGCCGTGCCCATGGATCTGTCCGGCGTGCTGACCGAGAATTAAATCAGATGGGGCCCGGCGGAGTTCCGCCGGGCCCCATGTCTGTTCGGAACGTTTTTTTGTCCCAGGGGAACCAAACCGCCCGCCCGTGCATCTATAGAGTGTCCGGACAAGGAAAGACGAGGTGAGCACATGGAACAGACCAGGGAAGGCGTGGACCGGGCATCGGCGCGGGAGGAATTTGCCGCGGCGGTGACCGAGCACAGCCGCGGCATGTTCCGGGCGGCCCGGAGCATTCTGGACAGCGACGCCGACGCGGAGGACGCGGTGGGCGAGGCCGTCCTGCGGGCCTGGCAGGCCTGGGACCGCCTGCGGGCCCGGGGAGCGGTCCGCGCCTGGCTGCTGAAGATCGCGGTCAACTGCGCCTATGAACAGCGGCGGAGGGGCGGCCGGGTGATCTATACCGACGAGCTGGAGCCGCTGGCCGGCGGCGCGGAGGACGCGTACCCCGGCGGCCTGTGGGAGGCGGTGCTCTCCCTGCCGGAAGAGCAGCGGGCTGCCGTGACCCTCTACTACTACGAGGATTTGCCCGTGGCGGAGGTCGCCCGGGTGCTGGGGGTGGCCCAGGGAACGGTGAAGTCCCGGCTGGGCCGGGCCCGCCAGCGGCTGAAGGAGCGATTGCGGGAGGAGGACGAAGCATGAACCGATTGGATGAGCGGTTGAAAGAGCGGGCCCGGCGGGAGGACTGCCCGGTTCCGCAGGGCTTTGACGGGCGTATGGACGCCATTTTGGAGGGGCTGCCGGAGGGACGGAGGAGGCCCAGCCCCCGCCGGCTCCGCCGGTGGGCGGCGGCTGGGGTCCTGGCGGCGGCCCTGTGCGTGGGCGGCGTGGCGGCGGCCTCCGGCGTGCTGGAGCTGATCGCCCGGCCCGGCGGCTTCGGCGGCGCGGCGGAGGGGTTCCAGCCTTATTCCGCCGAGGTGGGGGCATCGGTTACCGACCAGGGCTACACCCTCACCCTGGACGGCATCGGCGTGGACGAGGCGTTTATCACCCTCTATGCCACCATCACCGGCGAGGAGCCGATCCCCAATTGGGGCGGCGAGGAGGAGACGGGACCCGCGGTCTGGCCTCTGAACCTTCGGGCGGAGGGCCGTGAGCTGGAGGCCTGGGGAGCACAGACGGAATGGGAACGACTGGACAGCCATGCCATTAAGCTGACCCAGCGTTGCCCGGTGATGACCGTCCTGCCCGCCGTTGTGGAACTGGAGGTATATACCGACCAGTTGGTTCCCCGAGTACGGGGGAACTGGAGCCTTGATCTGTTGGTGGATAAAACCGCCCCCGATGGGGAGAGTCTGGTGGCGGAGCCGAACCAGACCTTTACGGTGGACGGACAGCGCATCACCGTCGAGAAGGTGGCGGTGGCTCCCTCCGGGGGAGGGCTGGTGCTGAGTACCAAGAGTGACCGCCCCTTTACCCATTTCATCCTGCGGGACGACCAGGGAACGGTGCTGCCCCACAGTTATTACGGCCTTGTGTCCGGCGGCCTTCGCGCCCTCTCCAATTTCTATGAATTTCAGGGCGGCCGCACCAACATGGCCTCCCTCACCCTGGTGCCCTGGGCGGCGGACGGCGGCACGCACCGGGTGTCCGGCAGCCTGGACGCCCTCCCGCTGACCGACGAGGGGGCGGACAACGGTTATACTCTCCTGTCACTGGATGTGGGAGAGGAGCAGGCAACGGCGGTGTTCCGTGAAGAGGGAATTCTGGGGCTGAGCGACGAGTACACCCCGGACTTCGGCCTGCTGGATGCTGACGGAGCGGAGCTGGCCCTGGGCGGCGCCAAGGAATGGGAACGCGATAAGGAAACCGGGAACTGGATTGTGACTTGGAGCTACCCGGAAATGCAGGCGGAGCAGGTCGCGGGCGTGTGCTTCTGGCAGCCTAACTGTATGCTGCTGGAGGACGAAGCGGTAACCATCCCGCTGAACTGAACACGGGGACACAGGCCAGCGGCGGGCGGGGGAATTCCCCCGCCCGCCGCTTTTTGCAGCCTATTTCGATGGAAACGTGTGTATTCTTATATTGAGTAAAGAGAAACGGCCGTGCTGCCGTGGAACGGAAAGAGGCGGCCTCTGAACCGTTCAGGAGCAGATGAGCTCCAGCAGGGCCGTCAGCTCCGCCGCCTGCTCCGGGGCGTCGGAATAGCGCTGCCTGTCCTGGTAGACGCGCCCCTGGCTGTCCACGCCGAAGGAGCGCCCCGTCTCTGCCCGGTCGGGATAGACCGTGACGGCATAGGCGGCGGGGGCGATGGGGACGCAGCCGCCGCTGCGGCCGACCATCACCTGCCGGAGGGACTCGCCCTCCGCTGCGTCCACCCGCTCTCCCGGGGTGGTTGGGCGTAGAAATCAGAAGGCGGCCCCCGGCCCGATGGCCAGCACGGCGGCCGCCGGCACGGCCGGGACGATACCGACAATCTGCATACGCCGGCTTCCCCTCTGCGCCCACGCTCCCTTCCTTGTTATCCCCGCCCTATCCGCACCGCGGGGAAAAGTCAAGCCGCGGGGAAAAGTCAAGCATAACCCTTGCAAATCAGGGCTTTTTCGATTATAATAGCACAGACTGTACGCCCCGGAGGGGCCGATGATAGATCGAAAGAAAGCGTGAGAGAGTTGAAGTACGATTTCGCCCGCATCGAACCCAAATGGCAGAAGAAGTGGCTGGAGGAGAAGACCTACCACTGTGAAAACCACAGTAATAAACCGAAGTTTTACGGCCTGGTGGAGTTTCCCTACCCCTCCGGACAGGGCCTGCACGTGGGCCATGCCAGGCCTTATACCGCCATGGACGTGGTGGCCCGCAAGAAGCGCATGGACGGCTACAACGTCCTGTTCCCCATGGGCTACGACGCCTTCGGCCTGCCCACGGAAAACTACGCCATCAAAAATCACATCCACCCGGCCAAGGTGACCCACGACAACATCGCCAACTTTACCAAGCAGCTGCAGATGCTGGGCTATTCCTTCGACTGGGACCGGGTGATCAACACCACCGATCCGGAGTATTACAAGTGGACCCAGTGGATCTTCCTTCAGCTCTACAAGCACGGTCTGGCCTACAAGACCACCATGCCGGTGAACTGGTGCACCTCCTGCAAATGCGTGCTGGCCAACGAGGAAGTGGTGGAAGGTGTGTGCGAGCGCTGCGGTGCCCCCGTCATCCGCAAGGAGAAGAGCCAGTGGATGCTCAAGATCACCGAGTACGCCCAGCGCCTCATCGACGATCTGGACGGGGTGGATTTCATTGAGCGGGTGAAGATCCAGCAGAAGAACTGGATCGGCCGGAGCACCGGCGCGGAGGTGACCTTCCAGGCCACCACCGGGGATGAGATCGTTGTCTTCACCACCCGGCCGGACACCCTGTTCGGCGCCACCTATATGGTCATCTCTCCGGAGCATCCGTACGTGAAGCAGTGGGCGGACAAGCTGGAGAACCTGGACGAGGTCAGCGCCTATGTGGCTGCCGCCGCGCGCAAGTCCGACTTTGAGCGCACCGAGCTGGCCGCCGACAAGGAGAAGACCGGCGTACAGCTCCGGGGCGTGCGGGCGGTCAACCCGGTCAACGGCCGGGAGATCCCCATCTTCCTCTCGGACTATGTTCTGGCCTCCTACGGGACCGGCGCCATCATGGCCGTGCCCGCCCACGATACCCGTGACTGGGCCTTTGCCAAGAAGTTCGGCTGTGAGATCATCGAGGTGGTCTCCGGCGGCGAGGACGTGCAGAAGCAGGCATTTACCGCCAAGGACGACACCGGTATTCTGGTCAACTCCGGCTTCCTGGACGGCCTGACGGTACGCGAGGCGATCCCTGTCATCACCCGCTGGCTGGAGGAAAAGGGCATCGGCCACGAGCAGGTGAACTATAAGCTGCGCGACTGGGTCTTTTCCCGTCAGCGCTACTGGGGCGAACCCATCCCCATGGTCTGGTGCGAAACGTGCGGCTGGCAGCCCCTGCCCGAGAGCGAGCTGCCGCTGCTGCTGCCCGAGGTGGATTCCTACGAGCCCACCGACACCGGCGAGTCCCCGCTGTCCAAGATGACCGACTGGGTCAGTACCACCTGCCCCCACTGCGGCGCCCCGGCGAAGCGGGAGACCGATACCATGCCGCAATGGGCGGGCTCCTCCTGGTACTTTTTGCGGTATATGGACCCGCACAACCAAGAGGCCCTGGCCTCCCGGGAGGCGCTGGACTACTGGTCTCCGGTGGACTGGTACAACGGCGGCATGGAGCATACCACCCTGCATCTGCTCTACTCCCGCTTTTGGCACAAGTTCCTTTACGACCTCGGCGTGGTCCCCACCAAGGAGCCCTATCAAAAGCGTACCAGCCACGGCATGATTCTGGGCGAGGGCGGCGAGAAGATGTCCAAGAGCCGGGGCAACGTAGTCAACCCCAACGACGTCATTGCCGAGTTCGGCGCGGATACCATGCGTCTTTATATCATGTTCATCGGCGACTTTGAGAAGGCCGCCGCCTGGTCGGCCAATGCCGTCAAGGGCTGCAAGCGCTTTTTGGATCGGGTGTGGAATCTGTCCGAGCAGCTTACGGAGCAGGCGGGGTATTCCAAGGCCAACGAGAGCGGCCTCCACAAGACCATCAAGAAGGTGGCCGATGATATCGAGGCCATGAAGTTCAACACCGCCATCGCCGCGCTGATGGCGCTGGTCAATGATTTTTACGCCAACGGCTGCTCCCGGGGCGACTATGCCGCCCTGCTGCTCATGCTCTCCCCCTTCGCGCCCCATATGACGGAGGAGCTGTGGGAGGACCTGGGCTTTGCCGAAGCCCGGGGCGGCATGGCCTGTCAGCAGGCATGGCCCGCCTACGACGCGAGCAAGACCATTGCGGCCGAGGTGAACATGGCGGTGCAGGTGGGCGGCAAGCTGCGCGCCACGATCACCGTGCCTCTGGACAGCGAGCAGGACGCCGTGGTGGCCGAGGCCCAGAAGGACCCCAAGGTCCGGAAGTTTACCGACGGGATGGAGATCGTTAAGGTCATCCTGGTCAAGAATAAACTGGTCAACCTCATCGTCAGGCCGAAGCGATGAGCCCGCATCAGGGAATCCATCATATCTCCCTCAAGACGCAGGGCGAGGCGCAGTTCCAGCAGGTGCTGGCCTTCTACCGGGACGTGCTGGGCTGCCCCCTGGTCCGGACCTGGGGCGCCGGCGGGAACAGCGGCGCCATGCTGGATCTGGGCAACACCCTGCTGGAGGTCACCGCCAACGGCGCGCCCGGCCTGAAGAAGGGGCTGTTTGGGCACATTGCCTTCGCTGCCGCGGATGTGGACGCGCTGGCGGAGCGGGTCCGGGCGGCGGGACGGCCGGTATGGATGGGGCCTGTGGATCAAAACCTGGGCGGCGGCTATCCCATCCGCATCGCATTCTGCACCGGGCCGGCCGGCGAGGACATCGAGTTTTTTCAGGAACGCTGACGGAGGCAAAATGTCCTCTTGACAAGCAGGCGTATCGCGCATATAATGATACTGTTAAAGCCATATCTATGTGGCCCTTTGGCGGCGGGTGTCCGCCGTCTCGGAGGGAGGGGAAGTCAATGTCGGAAGTCCATGTAAAGGACGGCGAGTCCTTGGAGAATGCACTCAAGCGTTTCAAGCGCAACTGCGCCAAGTCTGGTGTTCTGGCCGAGGTTCGTAAGCGTGAGCACTATGAGAGCCCGAGCGTCAAGCGCCGCAAGAAGTCTGAGGCCGCCCGCAAGAACCGCAAGAAGTTCTATTAAGAGCAGTAAACCCCGCGCCGTTTGGCGCGGGGTTTTGTTATGCCGGACGGGGCGCCGTCAGCGCAGGATCTCTTCCAGCAGGTCCTCCACCTGAGGATAGGCCAGCACCGCGTCGGCGATGTTCAGGCTGCGGGCGATCTGCAGTTTTTTTCGAATGGAGCCGGCGTCGTCGAACAGCACGAAATGCGCGCCATTCTGCCGGGACATGTAGGTGAAGTAGTGGGCGCACAGCTCATTGGAGAAGAAGACCGAGGGGGCACGCTCCGCAATGCGCTTTTGCAGCTCCTCCCGGGTGAGCGGCATGCCCTGGCCGGTGGGGGAGGGGAGGTAGAAATCCTCGGCCACCCGCTCTACCGCCAGCGCCACCCGCTCCGCGCCATATTGCGCCGCCGCGTCCTGGAGCCGCTGCTGGAGGGAGCCGCCGGAGAGGGAGGAGGGGATGAGCACCTTGGCCTTGTCGGAGGAGCCGCCGTAGGCCTCAGTCACATACAGCGGCCAGCCCCGCCGGTGGAGCATATCCCCCAGGTCGTGGATCACCTGGGCCAGCAGTTGGAGGGGACGGCCCTCGAAGTCGCAGATGACCCCGTCCAGGCCCCGGGCGGAGCATTCCCGCAAGACCTCCTGACAGAAGGGGCCCGCTTCCCCGCCGCCGGAGAAGCCGGTATTGTCCACCACCATCAGACCGCCCCGAACGGAGACGGGCATGCTGGCGCGGAACAGGTGAGGACCGCCCCCCACCCGGTAGGCCACGTGGCCCACCGGGAGACCGAAGCGCCCGGCCGCCCGGCTGTCCGCCGGCGGCGCGGTCAGGATCAGGTTGGATTTGGATAACATACTGAAAGGTACCCCCTTGTCCATGTTGTGAGAAACGTGTATAATCACTGATATGCGGACAAGTTCTGGAATAGAAGAGGTGAAGGGATGGGTTTTTCCCTGTTGGCCGATTGGGCCGGGAAGTGTATTTTTGAGATCGACCCGGCGGCGCTGGAGCGGCGGGGGATTCGCCTGCTGCTGGCCGACCTGGATAATACCCTGGTCCCCTACGGCGTGCCCGAACCCACGGAAGAAGTGCGGGCTTGGGCGGCCGCGCTGGCGGGGCGGGGGGTGGAGCTTTTTGTGCTGTCCAACAACCGCCGTCCCCAGCGGCCGGAGCGCTTTTCCAAGGCGCTGGGGGTCCCGTTCCTCGGCCACGCGGGAAAGCCGAAGGTACGCTCCTTCGCTGCGGCGATGGAGCGTATGGGCTGTACCCGGGAACAGACCGCGGTCGTTGGAGATCAGATCTTTACCGATATCCTGGGCGGGAAGCGGGCCGGAGTGACCACCCTGCTGGTGGAGCCGATCCGGCTTGCGGGCAATCCGGGGCGCTATCTGCGCTATGGGGTGGAGTGGCCCTTCCGCGTCTGGGCGAAAAGGAGAAAACGAGCATTATGAGCGCAAGATTCGGGCCGGCGGGCAACGCCGATTCCTTTCCGTACAAGTCCTCGGTGGATGCGCCCCGGTGGCTGAACGAGCTGGGCCTGGACTGCTACGAGTACCAGTGCGGCAAGGGGGTCAATGTGGGGGAGCAGACCGCCCGCAGGCTGGGCGCCGCGGCCCGGGAGGCGGGGATCGCCCTCTCGCTCCATGCGCCTTACTTCATCAACCTGGCCAATCCCGAGCCCGAGAGCCTGCAAAAGACCATCGGCTATATCGTCTCCGCCTGCCGGGCGGCAGACTGGATGGGGGCCGGGCGGGTGGTCGTCCATTCCGGGGCGCTGATGAAACGCAGCCGGCGGGCGGCGCTGGATATCGCGCGGTTGTCGCTCAAAGCGGTGCTTGCCGCCTGCGATGAGGCGGGCTTCGGCCATATCGCCCTGTGCCCCGAGACCATGGGCAAGATCAATCAGCTGGGGGACCTGGACGAGGTGCTGGAGCTGTGTACCCTGGACGAGCGGCTGGTGCCCACGGTAGACTTTGGACATCTGTATGCCCGTACGCTGGGCGGGCTGAGCGGACCGGAAGCCTGCGCGGCCATCCTGGACCGCATCCGGGCGGTGCTGGGAGAGCAGCGGGCCGCCGGTTTCCACAGCCACTTTTCCAAGATCGCGTTTACCCCCAACGGCGGGGAAAAGATGCACCTTACCTTTGCGCAGACCGATTTCGGTCCCGAACCGGAGCCCCTGATGGCGGAGGTAGCACGCCGGGGCTGGAGTCCCACCTTCATCTGCGAAAGCGCCGGCACTCAGGCGGAAGACGCGCTGAGGATGAAACGGATGTATCAGGCCCGCTTGTCATACGCGCCCCAACGCCCCTGAGACGGGCCGGTAGACACGGGACCGGCCGGAGATCGAAAAAACGCCAAGGATTTGAATATGATCAGAAAGGAAGAACTAGGATGAACCATCTCAAACAAATTGCAGCCGGGCTGGACGAGTACGGCCTGGACGCCATGCTGGTTACCAGCGCCCCCGGCGAGTTCTACGCCGTCGGATTCCATGGGGAGGGCGCAGTGGTGGTGACGAGCGGGGAGTGCCGCTACTTTACCGATTCCCGCTATATCGAGGCGGCGGAAAAGCAGGTTGCCGGGGCCCATATCACCATGACCGACCGCAGCAAGAACATTCAGGCGCTGGTAAAGGGCGCGGTGGAAGAGCTGGGCGTGAAAAAGCTGGGGTTTGAGGACGGCTATATGACCGTGGCCCAGTACAACCGGTACGCCGGGGACCTCCCCTGCGCGCTGACGCCTGCCAATCAGCTTATTTCCAAACTGCGCGCCGCCAAGGATGCCGAAGAGATCGAATTGATGAAGAAGGCGCAGGAGATCACCGACAAGGCCTTTTCAGAGATCATCCGGTTTATCCGCCCCGGCATGACCGAGCGGGAAATCGCCGCCAGACTCCAGTACGACATGCTGCGCCTTGGCGCGGACAAGATGTCCTTCGACCCCATTGTGGTCACCGGCCCCAACGGCAGCCTGCCCCATGGGATTCCCGGGGACCGGAAGGTGGAGCTGGGCAGCTTCATCACTATGGATTTTGGCTGCAAGTACGGCGGTTACTGCTCCGACATGACCCGTACCGTGGCGGTGGGGGAGCCCACGCAGGAGATGCGCAAGGTCTATGACACGGTGCTACGGGCCCAGCGGGCGGGCATTGCCGCCACCCGCGCCGGCGTGCCGGGCAAGCAGATCGACGCCGCCGCCCGCAAGGTCATCGAGGAGGCGGGGTACGGGCCGTATTTCGGTCATGGCTACGGCCACAGCGTGGGCATTGAGATCCATGAGTCGCCCAATGCCAATACCGCCGACGAGACCCCCATGCCGGTCGGGGCCGCCGTGTCCGCCGAACCGGGTATCTATCTGCCCGGCCGCTTCGGCGTACGCATCGAGGATGTGGTGGTCATGACCGAGGACGGCTGCGAGATCCTCACAAAATCGCCCAAAGAGCTGATTATCCTGTAAAAACCCTTGCCAACAGGGGAATAATGGAGTAAAATAGCATAGCTAAAATATGCGAAACCTTGTTTTGGAGGATGAATACCAATGCCGACGATTACTGCCAGTGATTTCCGCAACGGCGTGACCTTCGAGATGGATGGTCAGGTCATGCAGGTGGTCGAGTTCCAGCACGTCAAGCCCGGTAAGGGCGCGGCCTTTGTCCGCACCAAGATGAAAAACGTCATTACCGGCGGCGTGACCGAGACCTCCTTTAACCCTACCGCCAAGTTCGAAAGCGCCTATGTGGACCGCAAGGATATGGAGTACAGCTATAACGACGGCGACCTGTACTACTTCATGGATCCCGAGACCTATGACCTGATCCCCATCGGAAAGGACACCCTGGGCGACAATTTCCGTTTCGTCAAGGAGAACATGTCCTGCAAGATCAACTCTTACAAGGGCAAGATCTTCGCTGTGGAGCCCCCCACCTTTGTGGAGCTGGAGGTCACCGAGACCGATCCCGGCTTCAAGGGCGATACCGCCACAAACGTGACCAAGCCCGCCACTCTGGAGACCGGCGCCGAAATCAAGGTGCCCCTGTTCATCAACCCCGGCGACAAGATCAAGATCGATACCCGTACCGGCGAATATCTGGAGCGCTGCAAGGCCTGATCATCCGCTTTGGCGGTACGAAGGCAGAACCGCTCCGGCGGGTGTCGGAGGCCCCGTAGCGCGGGGCGCACCGTATGGCGCGGACAAGCGTTTGCCGCAGGCAAAACCTTGGCGCAAGGCGGAATTTACTTCCGCCGCGCAAGTAAAAAGCGGGCTCCCATACAAAGCCATGACCTGTATGGGATTCACCCGCACCGGCGAATATCCGGAGCGCTGCAGGGCCTGAGCCGGCAGCGGCAGAGCACGGGCCTGACCCGTAAGGCGGCGGCGTGACGCCGCCGTCAATAAAAGGAGAAAAGTATGACTATTTCTGAAAAGGTCGCATACCTGAAGGGGCTGGCCGAGGGCCTGGCCATCGATACCGAGAAGTCCAAGGAGGGAAAGCTCATCTCCGTGATGATCGGCATCCTGGAGGAGATCGGTCTGTCGATTGAGGATCTGGAGGAGAACACCGTAGCTCTGGGCGAGGAGATCGACGCGCTTTCCGACGACCTGTCCGAGGTGGAAGAGGCCGTCTTCGAGGAGGACGACGAGGACGAGGACGACGACTGCTGCTGCGAGGACGATTTTTTTGAGACCGAGTGCCCCAACTGCGGGGAGACGCTGGTCATCGACGCATCCGTGCTGGAGGAGGGCGTGATCCAGTGCCCCAGCTGCAAGGAGAAATTTGCGCTGGATCTTTCCGACGAGTGCTGTGACGACGGCTGCGACTGCGGCTGCGGCTGTGAACACGACCACGACGAGGAATAACACGTAAGCCAACGAGCGCCCCGGAGTATTCCGGGGCGCTCGTTCTGGTCTGTTCGCTCCAGCCGTCTTCCGCGCGCGGCGGTTTTGTCAGCCGCTCCCGATCATCCGGGGCCTTGATCCTGCAGAGGACTTTGGGGAAGGCGGTAAAGCGCACCCATACGTGTGCCCGGATGGGTGCGGGCTCGGCCCGCGCTGTCGGCTCCCCCGGCCGCTGTTTCAGGAGAATTGGAAGTAGGAGGCGCCGGGAGGCGGACAAAAAGGGAAGGGGCCGAACGGATGGAGGGAAAGATATCCCGGCCGGCGGGGAATTCTTTTTGGAAACGGATTGCACCCGCACGACGGCGGTAGTATAATCTCTACGATATGCAATTTTTTCGAACGTAAGCAATGAACAAATAGGCGGTAGAAGGTATATGAGGACACAGGCGGAGCAAGAACGAAAAACACTGGAGGACGTGGCCCCGGGGGAGCGGGGCGTGATCCTCAAGGCGGGAAATGAACGGGGCGCCGTCAAGCGGCGGCTGGTGGATATGGGCCTGACGCCCGGCACTGAGATCACGGTGCGCAAGGTGGCGCCCTTCGGGGATCCCATCGAGGTCAATCTGCGGGGCTACGAGCTCTCCCTGCGCAAGCAGGACGCGCACCAGATCCTGATGGCCACCGGCGCGGAAGGGGAGGCCTTTGCCGATACCCGCAGGCAGCGCATCGGTATGGTGCAGCATCTGCCGGACGAGGAGGCGCTGCGCCGCATGAGCGCCGACCACGCCCACGAGGCGGCGGAGCACGGCGGCGTGCCGGATTATGCCAGTCACGATACCCGGGAAATGAAACTGGCTCTGGTGGGCAATCCGAACTGCGGCAAGACCACGCTGTTCAACGCCCTTACCGGCTCCAACCAGTATGTGGGCAACTGGCCCGGCGTCACGGTGGAGAAGAAGGAGGGCAGGGCGGACGTAGATGGCAAGGCGCTCACCGTGGTGGATCTGCCCGGCATCTACTCCCTGTCGCCCTATTCCATGGAGGAGATCGTGGCCCGGGACTTCATCGTGGGCGAGCACCCGGACGCCGTCATCAATATTGTGGACGCCACCAATATTGAGCGCAATCTGTACCTGACGGCCCAGCTGCTGGAGCTGGAACGCCCCATGGTCATTGCCCTGAATTTTATGGACGAGGTCGAAAAGCACGGCGACCGGATCGACGTGGCGCGGCTTTCCCAGGCCCTTGGAGTACCGGTGATCCCGATCACCGCCCGCTCCGGGAAAAACGTCAAGGAGCTGCTGCGGCGGGCCCATCAGCAGATGCATGTGGGCGTTACCGTAGAGCCCGACGATCTGTACGACGATTTTACCCATCAGATCCACCACAAGGTGGGCGAGTTGATCCACGACAAAGCCTATGCCGCCAAGGTACCGGCACACTGGGCCGCCATCAAGCTGATTGAGGGAGACGAGCTGGTGGAGCAGGCGCTGGGCCTGGACGAGACCGCCAAGACGCAGCTGGAAGCGGTATGCCGGGAGTATGAGGGGGCCTACGCTCTGGGCGACCGGGAGACCCTCATCGCCGACGCGCGGTATCAGTTCATCCAGCGGGTGGTGGCCCACTGTGTGAAGAAGGGACGGCCGCTGGGGGAGCCGACCCTTTCCGACAGGATCGACTCCATCGTCACCCATAAATTCCTGGCCATTCCCGTGTTTCTGCTGATGATGCTGTGCATGTTTGCCCTCACCTTCGGCCCCGGCCAATTGCTCTCCGATGGGGTAGATACCCTGATCGGCGGCTATTTTGCCGGCTTTGTCCGTGCCGGACTCACCGCCGCCGGGGTGGCGCCCTGGGTGGAGGCCCTTCTGGTGGACGGAGTGATCGCAGGGGTGGGCGGCGTGCTCACCTTCCTGCCTCAGATCGCGATCCTGTTCCTGTTCCTCTCCTTTCTGGAGGACTCCGGCTATATGGCACGGGCGGCCTTCATCATGGACCGGCTGCTGCGGCGCTTCGGCCTCAGCGGCAAGGCCTTTATCCCCATGCTGATGGGCTTTGGCTGCACGGTGCCCGCGGTGATGGGGGCCCGCACCATGGAGAACGAAAAGGACCGGCGTATGACCATCATGCTGGTGCCCTTCATGTCCTGCTCCGCCCGTCTGCCCGTATACGGGCTGCTCACCGCGGCCTTTTTCCCGCGGTACGGCGGCGCGGTGGTCTTTTCCCTGTACCTGCTGGGCCTGCTCTTTGCCATCGCTTCGGGGATCCTCCTCAAAAAGTTCGTCTTCAAGGGGGAGCCCGCCGCCTTCGTGCTGGAACTGCCGCCTTACCGCCTGCCCACCCTGAAAAATATCTCCCTGCACGTGTGGGAGAAGGTAAAGGGCTTTTTGGTCAAGGCGGGCACCCTGATCCTGGCCATGAGCGTGCTGCTGTGGTTCCTCCAGGCGTTTGGCGTGGAAAACGGCGCCTTCGGCATGGTGGAGGACGCCAGCCGCTCCCTGCTGGGATACGTGGGCTCCTGGATCGCGCCGGTGCTGATCCCCCTGGGGTTCGGCACCTGGCAGGCGGCCGTGGCCCTGCTGTCCGGATTGGTAGCCAAGGAGATGGTCGTCTCCTCCATGAGCATGCTTTACGGCTTCTCCGTCACCGCCGGCGGCGCAACGGTGGCCGCGGCGCTGAGCTCCACGTTCCAGAGCCCGGCGGCCGCCTACGCCTTCCTGGTGTTCGTCCTGCTGTATGTCCCCTGCGTGGCGGCGGTATCCACCATCCGCAAGGAGATGAACTCCCTCAAATGGACCCTGGCCTCCGTTGCCTGGCAGATCGGGGCGGCTTACCTGGGGTCCTTTCTGGTCTATCAGATCGGAAGTCTGATCCTGAAGGTGCTGTAACATGAAGTATGTCATTTACATCGGCGTGGCGGTTTTGATCCTGTGGGCGGCGGCCTACCTGATCTACCGCTTCCATCAGCGGCTCAGGGGCAAGCGGGGCTGCGGCTGCGGCGGCTGCTCCAGCTGCCCACACACGTATTGCCGCCACCGGAAGAAACCATAGGGCGGGGCGCGTACCCGCCGCCGGGGATCAGGAGGTTTTTATGAACGAAAAGCAGGCGCGGCTTCAGGAATGGATCACAGACAGTCCGAATATCGTATTTTTCGGCGGCGCGGGCGTGTCCACCGAGAGTGGCATTCCGGATTTCCGCAGTGTGGACGGCCTGTACAACCAGCAGTATCCCTATCCGCCCGAGACGATTTTGAGCCGCACGTTTTTTGAGCGTTCCCCAGAAGAATTCTACCGGTTTTACCGCGATAAAATGCTCTTTCCCGACGCCAGGCCCAACGCCGCCCATTGGAAGCTGGCGGAGCTGGAGCGGGCGGGAAAGCTCTCCGCGGTGATCACCCAGAACATCGACGGACTTCACCAGGCGGCGGGGAGCAAAAACGTGTACGAGCTGCACGGCAGCGTCCACCGCAATTTCTGCAGGAAGTGCCGCCGGTTCTACGATCTGAAGTTCGTGCTGCGCAGTCAGGGCGTACCTAGGTGCCCGGCCTGCGGCGGGATCATAAAGCCTGACGTGGTGCTCTATGAGGAGCCGCTGGACCAGCAGACCATGGAGGCGGCCCTGCTGGCCATTGCCCGGGCGGACCTGCTCCTCATCGGCGGGACCTCTCTGGCGGTGTACCCGGCGGCGGGCCTGATCCGCTATTACCAGGGGCGGCATCTGGTGCTCATCAACAAAAGCCCCACGCCCTACGACAAGAACGCCGATCTGGTGATCGCGGGACCCATCGGGGCCATCCTGGGGGAGATCCGGGTTTAGTGAAACGGCGGGAAAAAAGGAGATGGCCGGGACCATCTCCTTTTTCTTCGGTAAAAATTTATTGAATAACGATAAAAAAGAATTGACAATCAATATAATGCATGCTATCCTTTCTGAGAGAGGTGAGAAGATGGATATGACCGTAGTACAAAAGCTGGCGAGGGTATTGAACGTCCTGGTGACCATCACGTTTGTGTGCAATCTTATCGCCCTTCTGCTGGTTCCGGGACTGGTGGGCATCGGCCAGGAAGGGGGAATGGAGGCGTTCCGGTATCTCACATCCTACGAAAACCCGCTGGAGGTTCCCCTGCGGCTGGCGGCCCTGTTTTTTATGGTCTGCTGGCAGTTCTTGTGGCGGATTTGGAGAGATGCCCCAGGGGCTGTGCTGACCGTTTTCCTCTGGTTCTGCGGCATCTGCACCGCCGTAATTTTGTGGCAGGGCCGCCGGGTGCTGGGCACCATCCTGACGGGCGCCCCTTTCCGGGCAGAGAACGGCGTCAGCCTCCGGCGGGCGGCCCTGTGCTGTTTTCTGATCTCCGCCGCCGCGCTGGCACGGGTGGTGTGGGGGCTGTTTTACTACCGCTCCGCCGCTCCGCTGCTCACCTATAACGCCCTGTTTGTCCCCATCTTCCTGATGGCGGGCCTTTTGTGCATGGTCATGTCCGCCCTCTTCCGTCAGGCCGCCGAGCTGAAGGAAGAGAATGACCTGACCATTTAAGGGGGCGGAACGATGGCGATCATGGTCAATCTGGACGTCATGATGGCGAAACGGAAGATGAGCCTGAACGAACTGGCCCAGCGGGTGGATCTGACCCTGGCCAACCTGTCCATCCTGAAAAACAACCACGCCAAGGCGGTGCGCTTCACGACCCTGGAGGCCATCTGCAAGGCCCTGGACTGTCAGCCGGGGGATATTCTGGAATATGTGCCCGATGATGCGGGAAAACGCTCTTAGGAAAGGGGAAATACGACATGGGTTATGCCTGGCTCAATCTGGGCGGTCTGGCGTTGGGAGGGATCGCCTGGGCTCTGCCGGTCGCCGCCCTGGCCCGGAGGGATAAAGCTACCCGCCGGGAAGCGGCCGTATGCTCTGCCGCCAGCGCAGCCTCCTGTTCGCTTGCTTTGTGCCTGGTGGTCTTCTACCTGGGCCATCTGGCCGACCGCCGGGACTGGTCCGCGCTGCTGGACACGGCGGGCGCGTTCCGGCTGTGCGCCGGGGGGCTTTTCCTGGGGACTCTGCTGCTGAATGCGCTGGCGCTGGCCGGTTACCCCTGGCGGAGGGGCGGAGCGGGTGCGCATGAAACGGCGTAACGGCTGCGCGGCGCTGCCGCCGCTGTTGCTGTTGCTGTTGCTGGCGCTGTGCGGCTGTTCGGGCTCCCGGGCGGATTATGTGGGGCGGCAGGTGGGCCTTGACCTGCCCCGGACGGAGTCGGTGACCTATCAGGACAGCCATGGCGGGTTCCACGGGGACGGCCTGCTGTTGGTGGAGCTGGCCTTCGCTCCGGAGGACGCCCCGTCGGTGGAGGACGGCATCCTCCGCCGGGGCGACCTGTGGAATGAGGGGCCGTTTGACGATTATCTGGGCGGCATCCTGTACGAAGGCGGCCCGGCGGGGGAGGGCGGCTGGCCCAGGGGGAACGACGACTGCTACTGGTACTTCCGGGACCGTCAGCAGGATGAACGCCCCCTGAACCGGCGGGGCTCCTGGAATTATACCGCGGCCCTCTACGATGCCCAAAGCGGCACCCTCTACTATCTGGAATTCGATACCTGAAAGGAGATGCCGGATGCGACGCTTTGCATGTGAGCGATGGTTCCGGGGAACGCTTGTTCCCGTGCTGCTGCTGGGATGGCTGCTGCTGCCCGTACTGTTCCAGACCCGGATGGGATTTCAAAGCGGCGCCCGCTGGGCCTGGGAGTGGAGCTATTTTGCCCTGACGGCGCTGGCCGCGGCCGGACTGCGGCGTTACCGGTGGAATGGGCGGGGCGGGCTGTGGTGCGCGCTGCTCTCGCCCGCTGCGGCGCTGGGCGCCGCCTTTTGCCAGAATGTTCTGCTGGGCGGGGCGCTGGCAGTACTGGCAGTGGTCCTGCTGGTGCGCGCCCGTCTGCCGCTGCTGCCACGCCTGCTGTCCGCTGCGGCGTTGGTCCCGCTGTGTGCGTGGGTACTGCTGTCCATCCTGGTCCTGCCGCTGGGCGCAACGGCGCGCTATCTGGTAGACGATCCGGCGGGCGCGCCGCGGCAGTATGCCGAGGTTACCATAGTGGCCCCCGGAGCAATGGGCCGGGTACGCTACCATGCGGTGGAGCAGTACGCCCTGGTGGAACTGGATCCGGTGGCTCGTCTCTCCTGGGTCACCGGGCGGGATTCCGCCCCTTCCGGGAGCGGGACCTACGGCTATCTGGTGCGGGACTATCTCAGCGGCACAGCGCCAGTTTTTCCGACCGGGTCAGGCGCTTGATGGCGGCCTCCCGGCGCAGCGCCGCGGACCGGTCGGCACAGGCTTCCCGATAGACCACCTCCACCGGACCATGGCTGCGGGTGTATTTGGCGCCCTTTCCCGCGTTGTGGAGGGCGCAGCGGCGCTCCACGTCGGTGGTGCTGCCGGTATAAAGAGAGCCGTCCCGGCAGCGCAGCATATAGACCCAATAAGACACGAACCGTTCCCCTCACCAGATGACCGCCGCATCCTCCCGAAGGGGGAGCGACTGGAAGATATGATTCACCGCCGCTTCATAGGCGGCCGGGTCGGCCGCCTTGCGCAGGGCCTTGGCCTGGCCCGCCCCGTCCTGAAACAGGCCCAGCAGATAGGACCAGAATTCCTTCATCCGCAGGGTGGCGTTGCGGCGGCTGCCGAAGGCCTGCGCATAACCCGCGTAGAGTTCGTCGTGGAAGGCGCGCAGCGCCCCGCGGTCTGCGCCCGGTCCGCCCCGGGCCTTGGAGAAAAGCGCCGGGTCGGCCACGGCCCCCCGGCCCGCCATCAGGGCCGTTACGCCGGGAAAGCGCCGGATCAGGGCGGCGCAGTCCGCCGCCGTGACCAGGTCCCCATTGTAGCACACCGGGGCGCGGCAGCTTGCCAGTGCGGCGGCAAAGGCGTCCAGCCGTGGCTGATTCCGGTAAAAGTCCTTCTGCACCCTAGGGTGGATGATCAGCTCGCAGACGGGATAGCGGTTGAAAAGCTCCAGCAGAGGGAAAAATTCCTCCGGGTCCCTCAGGCCGAGCCGGGTTTTGATGGAGACGGGGATGCCGGCACGGGCATAGATGCCGTCCAGCAGGCGCTCTAATTCCTCCCTCCGCCCCAGAAGGCCCGAGCCCTTTCCCTTGGCCACCACCGTGCCGGAAGGACAGCCCAGATTCAGGTTGACCTCCCGATAACCCAGGTCTGCCAGCACTCCGGCGGCCCAAAGAAAATCATCCGCGCTGCGGGTGAGCAGCTGGGGTACGGCGTACAGGCCCCGATTGTGCTCAGGCAGGAAATCGGAGGCCTCCCGGCGGGTGAAGGCGTGTTCCTGCCGGGGCGAAAGAAAGGGCATGAAGTACCGGTCCACCCCGGAGAACCAGTGGCGGTGGGCCTGGCGAAAGAGCCAGCCGGTCACCCCCTCCATGGGGGCGAAGTAGTAACGCATGTCGATCAGGTCCCTTTCCGCAGGATACGTACGGCTCTGGCCATGGGCACGCCGGAGCCGGGTCAGGCCCGGTAGTCTTTACTGATGAGCAGATGGACGTAATACTGGCGCAGGGAGGCGTAATGCCGGCGGACCGCCTGCTCGGCGGCGGCGGCGTCCCCGGCGGCGAGCTGCTCACAGATCGCCTTGTGCTCCTGATAGGAACGCTCCGAGAGGGTCATGTCGTGGAGGGAACGGGCAATAAAGCGCAGCTGCTGGTTGTGAAGCTGCTCATAGATGCCCTGCAAACGGTGGTTGCCGGCCTTTGCCACAATAAATTCATGGAAGCGCTGGTCCCATACGGAGGTCTCATAGGGATCTCCGCTGTCGATGGCCTGCCGGTTGCGCTGGATGATCCGGCCCAGCGTCTCCAGAGCGAACGCGTCGGGGCGTTCGGCCCATAGACGAACGGCATAGAGCTGGCACAGCTCGATCAGGTCATAGACCTCCAGGATATCCTCCAGAGAGAAATCCGCCACGACCGTACCCTTGCCGGGCTGGTAGGAGAGAAACCCCTCAAAGGTGAGCTGCTGAAGGGCGTTTCGGATGGGGGAACGGCTGACCCCATAGATATCGCACAGTTTGCGTTCCACCATGACGGTGCCGGCGGGAAATTCATCGCGCAGGATGGCGTCCCGGATGAGCTTGTAGACTTGCTGCTGCTTGCTCTCCGGGGCCTGGACCAGCGCGTTGGTATCATGCTGAGTTGGCATTGGCTTGGCGCTCCTTTCCTGCTCCATCCGCAAAACCGGTTGGAATACCACAGGTATTCTGCCTTTGTACCATATTATACCGAAGACGCCGCCGCCTGTAAAGGTGAAAATCAGGCGCCCGCAGCGTGTGATTGACCTGAGGGCCGGAATGGGGTACAATAAAGGCAGTGTCGGACGTAATGCGGAGAGGAGGCGGCAGATTTGTTTGGCAGAATATTCAACCCGGAGAACGCCTTTTTCCGGACCGCGGACAAGCTGGCGGACCTGGTGATGCTGAGTTTGATGTGGGCGCTGTGCAGCATTCCGCTGGTTACCCTTGGCCCGGCGACGGCGGCGTTGTACGACGCGGCGGTCAAGATCTTGCGCCGCGGGGAGGCGGGGAACATTTACCAGCGCTTCTTCCATTCCTTTCGGCTCAATTTCAAGGTGGGCGCGCTTACTTCGCTTGCAGTGCTGGCGGCGGCGGTTCTGCTGTACGGCCTGGGAAATTTCCTTTACCGGCTGGCGCTGACGGGGAAGGCGGGCGTGGTCCTTTACTATGCCTATCTGCTTTTGCTGCTTCTGCCCATCGGGATGATCAGCTATCTCTTCCCCGTGCTCTCACGGTTCACCTTCGGCGCGGGAGGACTGATCGGCACCTGCTGGAAACTGGCGCTGAACCATCTTCCTTCCACGCTGCTGCTGGGGCTGCTGACGGCGGCGGCCGCGTGGGCGTGTCTCTCCTTCTGGATCCCCGTGCTGGTTCTGCCGGCCGTGGCCGCGCTGCTGGCCTCTTTGCCGTTGGAGCGTATCTTCAGACCCTATCTGGAGCTCCCCGGCGGCGGGGAGACGGAGGAATAGACGGCGGCGGAAGGTCCGGCCCGATGAAAGCTTGATCTGAAAAAGGATGGAGAATTGCCGTTTTGAGCAATTCTCCATCCTTTTTGGTTGGCGTTTTATTGATCGGATGAGATAAGCTGGCTTCCAGAACAGGGCCGTTATGGAATGGGCTTGGAGTTCGCCTGCGGTTGGACATAATCCAGATAGGCCTGACGGATGGATTTCAGATCCCGCTGGCGGATCAATACGCTCTCGCCGGTGGTCAAATGAAATTGTCGGTCGGCCTGGGCGATAAAGTCCATGTTGACCAGATAGCTCTGATGACAGCGGAGAAAACGGCTGTCGCTGAGTTCCGCCTCGATTTTTCCCAGCTTTTTATAGACGATGTAACAACTGCCGTCGCTGCGGTGGAGGATACACTTGGAGTTGGAGCTCTCTATGAACGTGATCTCGGTATACGGTACACGGACGATTCGCATCCGCTGCTGTACCTGGTACGTGCAGGTATCAAAATCCTGAAGGACGCGGTCCATACACCGGCACAGCTTATCGAAGCTGTGGGGCTTGAGCAGGTATCCGGCGGCCGCCACGTCATAGCTGTCCACCGCGAAATCAGCCGAGGCGGTCAGAAAAATGATCGCGCCGTCAAAACCAAGGGCGCGAAGCTTGTGCGCCGCGTCGATGCCGAGCAGGCCGTTCATATAGATATCCAGAAAGATGATATCAAACCAGCAGCCATCCTCTACGTCGCACACCAGATTGATGCCGCTGTTATATTGGGCCAATTTGTATTGAAATGGTTTTTGTGCGAAATAGATGTGTAGCAGTTCAACAATCAATTCACGGTCAAAGGCACTGTCGTCACAGACCGCGATGTGCATGAAAACACCTCCCGATTTGATGAAAGGGCAGGAATTGAACCACCAAAGCAAAACACACGATATTCCATATAATAGAAAATATGGTGTGCTTTTTCAACAAGATATTGTTGCTGCCGCAGGCCGAACTATGACAAATTCATCGACCAACGCCCTGTTTTCACCAAAAGCGTACAACCGGTGCCTGTTGTGCTAAGATAGGGACCAGAACAAAAGAAACCACAGAGAGGAGAAGCCATCATGGTTGCTTATCAGGCGGTTCAGGAGGAGTTCCATGATCACGACTTAGGCGTATATACTGCTTTTGGTGTGTGTGCCTATCAAATCGTAGAACAGCAGCAGGAACAGGTTGCATACATTCCGGACGTGTTTTTAAGCACAGAGACTGCCCAGCACTTCGTAGAGATTTGCAACCGGCTGCAGCTGGAAATCATCCACTTGCGCGAGGTGATTGAAGACGCGATTTTATAAAGGACCGGAAAAATCAGGGCGAACCACAGAAACGGTACTCCGAAACGGGATGGTTCCGTGCCGGAGTCCGTTCTCATTTTGTCACATTTCATATTATATCGCGTATTACGGCAGGACGCAATAAAAATTGCGTTATTTTCCAGCCGCTTTGCTGCCAAAACGTTTGCAATGCCAAAGCGCAGCAAAGTGGAGCGTTCCGACTGCGGGGGAGGCCGTCGGGTGCAGCGGATCAAATCCCGCAGACGCTGTGCGGAAAAGGATGGGTTTAAAAATCAGAAAAAAATGGTTGCAGCTGCAACCGTTTTTTTCTGATTTTGTGCTATACTATAAACAATCTTGTCCCATGGAAGGAGCGGAATCCATGCAGCAATTCAAACATCTTCCCATCAACCATACAGAACAGCTCTCCGGTATGGTCACATTCCAGCCGAACCGTGTGGTGAGCATGGCGCTTTCCCGGAATGAGCATTGCCAAATGACGCTGCTCGCCTTCGCTGATAAGGAGGGCGTCAGCGAGGAGAGCTATCCGGGAGACACCTTCTACTATGTTTTGGAGGGGGAGATGCCGTTACGGGTTAACGGCGCTTGCCACCTGCTCGGGGCCGGCGACTGTATGGCGGTGCCGGCGGGCACGCTGCACGCGGTGGGAGGCGGGCCCGCATTCAAGCTGCTGCAGATTACCGTGCAATGATCAAAAAAGTTGGAGGAAAACAGATGGAACAGCTCATCAAGAATTTGGACCGTGCGCAGCCTCTGCCGCTGAAAGAGCAGGTGGCTTACGAGAAGGGCAAGGTCGTCAGCCTCACCCTGACCCAGCGTCCCGGCGTGGGAATGACGTTGTTTGCCTTTGATGCGGGAGAAGGCATCAGCACCCATGCTGCGCCCGGCGACGCCATGGTTTATGTTTTAGACGGCGAGGCGCAGATCACGATCGGCGGCGCGGCGCATACGGTCCCGGCGGGCAGCGCCATTATCATGCCGGCCGGGATCCCGCATGCGGTGCAGGCGCGTACCCCATTCAAAATGCTGCTCACGGTTGTCAAAGCGAACTGAACAGAGCGGATCAACACGGAGACGGCTGTGCCCGGAGATACCTGGAGCACAGCTCGTTTCGTTTGAAACGCCGGGCGCGGACCGAAAAGGCGAAGGCGCCGGCCTGCGCCCGGCGGTTTACTCGGCCCGGGCCTTCCAGCAAGGGGCTGCCGCCTTCTCACGGATCAGATAGGTAACAATGATATCGATGAATTCAATGGGTTTGGGCGGGTCGTTCAAGGGCCGGCAGGCCAGTTCTTCCAGATAGGCCCGGTTGGATTTCCATGCCGCCTTGACGGCCGTACGTATATCCCGTTCCACACGCTTCCAGTTCGTATTGAAATGACTGGCTACGTCAGGATAAAGGCACTTGGTCACCAGAAAAAAGTAATTTTCATTCTGCAGGGTGATCCGGATGCTGTAAGCCAGGTAGTCTCTGCCCAGGTATTTCCGCACGACGCCGAGCCTGGAGAGGATATCATAGATATCAGTCACAACAATAACTCCTTTTTTATGGTTCACTGCAACCATAATAAAACAAAATCTGGAAATATGCAAGAAAATTTCACCCGAAAAAAGGAAAAATATAAAATCAGTTCCAAAAATATTGTATTATGGAAATGGACGCCTTGCAAACGGAGCCGGGCAAAGGTATCTGAATGAGCGCAGGGCCAAGCCGGCCGCCTGAAAGCTCAAAGCGTTCCATGCCTGAATCGCGTACAGAAGCTGTTTGCAGTCCGTTTGCGCAATTGCACGGCAGCTGCCGTGCGGAGCGGCCGCACAGCGGCGATTTGCGCTTTGTTTCCCGGAACGCCCGTTATTCCCCGGCGGCGCCGGGAACGCGGGGGGATTCGATTTTTGGGGATTGCTGTGCGGGCAAGGCGGAACCGTTGCCGGAAACGCTCCCTGGCGCGGAAGCTTGGCGTCGGATTTGCCGATGCGGGGGCCCGGGGCGTGGAGCCGGCCTTCGACGGAGTGCATTTTTCCGGGGCGGGCCATCGGCTCTTTGCCCGGGCATGCTTCAGGCCCTGGCGGAATGCTTCCGCTCAGGGCCTGAGGCGTGAGGAGGGGAGAAACCGCCGCAGCCTTGGCGGCAAAAGCGAAGCTGAGGCGGGGCAGCCCGCCGAAAGCCGCTTGCAATCAATCGAACCGCGCGCCCGGGACCTGTAGCAGATCCCGGGCGCGCGGTTCAGAAACGGTTCAGGGGCGCGGAGCCGTCGTCCTCGCTCTTTTCGATGGCACGCACCACCGCGTCGTAGCCATAGCGTTCGCTGACCTGGATATGGAAACGCTCTCCCACGCGGCGGCCCAGCAGGGCCTTCCCCACAGGAGATTCCTTGCTGATCCGGCCGCGGAGGGCGTCCTGACGCATGGTGGTGACGACCTGATAGGTCTCGTCCACATCGTCGTCGGCCAAGCGGATGGTGACCTTGTCAAACAGTCCCACCGTATCGGCCTGGGATTGGTCTGAAATGACCACCGCGGTTCGGATCATGTTCTCCAAAAAACGGATGCGGCGCTCGTTTTGGTTCTTTTCCTGCTTGGCGGCCTTGTATTCGAAGTTTTCGCTCAGATCTCCGAAGGCCCGGGCCTCCTTCACCGCTTCCAACAGTTGGGGCCGCAGAACGGTACGGCGCTGATGCAGCTCCTCCCGCATCATCTGGATGTCCTTTTTCGTCAGTTCGTTGTGCATGGCAGTTTCCCCCCGCTTGCAAGTGATTCTGCCGGATATTATAGCACAACTCAGCGCTGTTTGCCACGGAATTTCCGGGGCTCCTCTCCGCGGAGCATGCGGCGCAGCCCCCGCACGTGGCGGGAGAACATCGTCAGGGCCAGGATCAGGGCCAGGGCCCCAGCCTCCCGCCCGTAGCAGAGAAAGGCGGGAGGGACGAACAGGACAGGAATCGTCACCGCGCCCAGCGGCAGGTAACCGGAGAAAAGCACTGCCGCCAGCCCGCCCAGACAGGCCAGGCCGCCCCAGAGAGGGGAAAACAGGACCAGACAGGCACAGGTGACCGCCACGCCCTTTCCGCCCCGAAAGCCCCGCCAGAAGGGGAAATTGTGGCCCAATACGGCGCCCAATCCCGTCCACAGGGGCGCCAGAGCCAGGCCGGGGCACAGCAGACGGCCCAGGAGCCAGGCTAAAATGGTTTTTGCGATGTCCCCCAGCAGCACCACGGCCCCCCAGCTCCTTCCCAACTGGCTTGCGATGTTGGCCATGCCGGGATTGCCGGAGCCCAGAGCGGCGGCGCTTTGGCCGGCATGCCGCCAGGCGACCGCCTCGGCGGTGAGAAAGCAGCCGCAGAGATAGCCGAGCAAAAGGCAGAGCCCGCGTTCCATGTCCGTCGCCCCCTTTCCAACTGCGCTCAGTTTGTCCGGAAAAGCCGCGTTTTAGCCGCCGGAGGCGCCCTCTTTGTCGTGGACTGCCCGGCCGGAGGCAAGGGCCTCCCGCTCACGGAGCAGCTCCGCGTGGAGCCGGAACGAGTCCCAGTCCCGGTTGGTCCGGGTGAGCACCGCCTTGAGGGCCACCGGCGGGAGCCTGTTCCGGCGGAAGCCCTGGAGAAAGGCGTCCAGCTGGGGGCCCGTCAAGCCGCAGAGCAGCAGCATCTCGTCGTCAAAGTCCTGGTCCGGGTGGGGCGCGGCCCTGCCGTCTCCCTCCGCCAGGACGGACAGCGGCAGGGCGTATTCCTCCTTGGAGACCAGCCGGGTGCGCAGTTTCAGGGGCAGGCACATGCGCCGGAGCTTGGAGCCCCTGGGGTTGTCCAGGTTGTAAAGCAGAATCAGCGGTGCGCTCATGAGGATCGCCTTCCTTTCCCTGCTATTGTACCCGTTTACCGGCGGAAGGTCAACATACAACGGATGGTTGTGAAGGAAACAGCATTGAACTGTTGGACAAAAAGCAGCGGAACGCATATAATCTTTTTGACAAAATAGACAGAAACAGAACCCGCGCACAAACAACAAAACGGTATGTAGGAGGAACTGGACATGAAGATTCTCGGCCTTTCCGGGGGGACCCCCAACGGCAGCAACGACGCCATGTGCAAGGAGGCGCTGATGGGCGCGCAGGAGTGCGGCGCCGAGGTGGAATTCATCAATCTCAACCAGCTGGAGATCAAGCACTGCACCGGCTGCAAGGCCTGTGTCATGAGCCTGTTCTCCGGCCGCGGAAACGCCTGCGTGCTGAAGGATGACTTTCAGTGGCTGGTGGACAAGATGTACGATGCGGACGGCATCGTCTGGGCGGTGCCCATCTTTGAAAAGTGCGCGTCCGGCCTGTTCCACACCGTCATGGACCGCTTTGGACCCCGTCTGGACCGCGGGAACGTCATGATCGCCGCCAAAATTGCCGAGCAGGGCGGCAAGCCCATCGACCCCAAGTACCTGAAGGAGAAGGTCGTCTCCTACATGGGCATCGGCGGCTCCGACTGGGCCACCCGCATCCAGTGCGACTTTAACACGCAGGCCCTTACGCCCAAGTGGTGCGTGATCGATAACGAGTGCTTCAAGTGGTCACTGGACATCATCATGAACGATGCGGCCATCGCCAAGGCCCATCAGATCGGCGTGAACATTGCCCATGCCGCCCGAAAGGTGGAGGACGGCACCCTGAACGTGCCCCACGGCATCATGGGCGAGGATTACAAGGGCGCCCAGGGCGTGTGCCCCTACTGCCACAGCAATAACTTCTTCCTGCAGGAGGACGGCACCGCCATCTGCTGCCTGTGCGGCATGGAGGGCGTCATGAAGAACGTGGACGGCAAGTACGTTTTTGAGTATGACGCCGAGAAGTGGCTTCCCCACGCCCACGATTCCATCTCCGGCAAGTTCATCCACGGAGACGACATCCAGAACAACGAGGGCAAGGCGCGCGCCGCCATGGCCACCGACGAGGCCAAGGCCCGCAAGGCCAAGTACCGCGATTTTATTTCCTCCAGCAGGCCCGTGCGGGCTTGATCTTCCCGGGCGGCGTTGCCGCTTGAGCGACAGGCGGCGTGTACGCCGCGGAAAGTACATCCCGGCCCGCGCGTGTGCGCTTCGGGCCGCGGCCTGCGCCCCAAAGCGGCTTCGCCGGATTTGGGCGCGTCACACTCAGGAGGCTGTCAAAAAGGCCTTTTTCGACAAGCTGTGAGGCGGGACCGCGTAAGCGGTCCCGCCTCAGTTGTTGCCTTGCCTTTTCTGCGGAGAGCGTGTAAACTGGCCCTGTATGGACCGGGGCGGTTTCGGGAAAACTGAACGGAACCATAACGGCATTGGAAAGGGGAGCGGTACGCGTGAAGATCGCCATCGTGACGGGGGCGTCCTCCGGCCTGGGGCGGGCGTTTGTCCAACGGCTTGACGCGCAGGGAGGATTGGACGAGATCTGGGGCGTGGCCCGCCGGGGCGGGCGGATGGAGGAGCTGGCGGGAAGGCTGAGCACCCCCATGCGCTGCCTTGCCCTGGATCTGGCCAAACAGGAGTGTATCCTGGAGCTGCGGGACCTCCTGGAGCGGGAAGAGCCCGACGTGCGGGTGCTGATCAATGCCGCTGGCTTTGGAAAGTTTGGCACCTGGAGGGATATGACCCTTCAGGAGACGGGCGATATGATCGATGTGAACTGCCGCTCCGCCGTGGAAATTACCGCCGCGGTGCTGCCCCACATGGGGCGGGGCGGCAGGGTGCTGGAGATCTGCTCCTCCGCCGCGTTCCAGCCGCTGCCCGGCTTTAATGTGTATGCGGCCACCAAGGCGTTTTTGCTGCGTTACAGCCGCGCCTTGCGGTGGGAGGCGGCGCCCCGCGGCATCCGGGTGTGCGCGGTGTGCCCCGGCTGGATCAAGACGGACTTTATGGCGGTGGCGCGGGACACCAAAAACGGCAGGACCGTGCGCCGTTTTCCCTTTGCCCTGCGGCCGGAGACCGTGGCCCGGCGTGCCTTGCGGGACAGCCGTCTGCTGGCGGTGACCACCTGCGGGCTGCCCGCCCTGGTGCAGCGGGTCGCCAGCAAATTTTTGCCCCACTGCTTTATCATGGCCTGCTGGGAGGGACTGCGCCGGGTATGATATCCGGCGCAGAAGCGCAGGCGCGGCAAACGGACTGCCGGGCGCTTGCCGCAAACCAGAGCGCGCCGCCCCATTATGGGGCGGCGCGCTCTGGTTTACTCGGCGGAGGTCTCTGCGGTGTTCAGGCCGTTCAAATAGCGGATGGCCCCCTCCGCGATCCCAAGGGCCACCTTGTCCTGATAGGCGCCGTCGCACAGCCGGGCAAGCTCCTCGCTGTTGGACATAAAGCCGGTCTCCACCAGCACGGCGCACATCTCGGTCTCCCGCAGCACCACGAAGTCGGCGTCCTTGACGCCGCGGTCGATGGCGCCGGTGGCGGCGCACAAAGGCGTCTGGATGGCCTCGGCCAGACGCTTGCCCCGCCCGCTGGAGGGATGGTAGTAAGTATAGATGCCCTGAAAGCTGGGCACAGTGCCGGAGGCATTGCAGTGGATGCTGATAAACAGGTCGGCCCCCACCGCATTGGCGATGTCCGCCCGTTCATAGAGGTCGACCTCCACGTCGCTCTCCCGGGTGAGCACCACGTTGTAACCGGCGGCAACCAAACGGTCCCGCAGCTTAAGCGTCATGGAGAGGGCCAGGTCCTTCTCCAGAACCTCTGTGCCCGAGGCGTCGGGATAGACCGCTCCGGACCGGGCCCCGCCGTGGCCGGCGTCCAGTACGATGGTGGACTTGGACGGGTCGATGGGGGCAGACGGGGTAAAATCGGTGTCCTCCCGGTCGCCGTCGGTCAGGAAGGCGGTGACCCGCACGCCGCTGCTCCCCGCCTCTACCTTCAGGTTTTTGGAGTAAGTGATGCCGCTTTTCAGGTCCAGCACCACCCGTACCGTGTGGGGATAGCCGTAGCCCAGATCGTCCTCATGCTGATAGTAGCGTACCGCAGTGATCATATCGTTGTCCACCGGGATGGTGACCATACCGGCCTCGCCGGAGTGGAGCACCGCGCCCAGCACATCCACCGCCACGCGGTCTCCCAGGTCCAGCACCCGGTACTCGGGAACGTGGTCGGTCTCGATGAGCACGGTCTGTGTGTCCGAATCAGAGGAGACTCCGGTGATGTAACCCCGGTCGTCTCCGCTGGGGACGGGCGGGAGCGCCGGCGTGGGCAAAGGCGTGGGCGTGGGCGACGGTCCCGGAGAGGGCTCCGGCGTCACGGACGCGCCGGGAGAGGTGAGGATGGCGGTAAAGCTGTCGTTGTCCCAATCCACCGTGGCTCCCAGCTGCTCCGAGACAAAGCGCAGGGGCACCATGGTGCTCTCCAGGCCGTCCCATTTGACCACGCCTGCGGGCACGCCGCCGGGCAGCTCCACGGTCTGCCCGTTGACCAGGGCGGTGGAGGAGCCCAGAGTAAGCACAATATTCCGACCGGACTCGAGGATGAGCACCTGCCGGGTATCGGGCACCCAGGTCACCGCTGCGCCCAGCTTTTCCGCGATGAGACGTACCGGCACCAGCGTGCGGCCGTCACTCCCCAGATACTGGACGAGCGCGGGGACGCCGTCGGGCGCCAGGGGCGCCCCGTCGAGGGTGAGGGTCACCAGATCGGTCTGAGTCAGCGCCCCATACGCGCCGGCGGCCTCCTCATAAAAATAGACGTCGATCCCTCCCGCGGCCCCTGCCGCCTGAGCAGCCGGGACCAGCAGGGAGAGAAGCATCGACGCAAGCAGCAGGACCGAAAGACGTTTCCCCATGACAGGCTTCCCCTTCTCCAAACGAAATGCCTTTGACCGCAATACGTACGCAGCGCCCCTGGATCTTTGGGGGGCGGTTCCGGCATAAGCGGTTTGCGCAGGCGCGCGGAAGCCGCGCTTTCTGCGGACCGGCGGCGCTGCCGCCGGTTTCCAGATTAGACATTATTGTAACCGATTCGCCCCGTGCCGTCAATGGCACGGGGCGAAATGAGTTGACATAAATTTTGGAAAAGACGGTTATTTCCGCTTGAGGGCGCGCATGGCGTTGAGGATGGCGATCACCGAGACTCCCACGTCAGCAAAGACGGCCTCCCACATGGTGGCCAGGCCCACGGCGCTGAGCACAAGGACCAGGGCCTTGACCGCCAAGGCGAAGAAGATGTTCTGCCGCACGATGGAGAGGGTGCGCCGGGCAATGGAAATGGCGTCGGAGAGCTTGGAAGGCTTGTCGTCCATCAGCACGACGTCGGCGGCCTCGATGGCGGCGTCCGAACCCAGACCGCCCATGGCGATGCCGATGTCCGCCCGGGAGAGGACGGGGGCGTCGTTGATGCCGTCTCCCACAAAGGCCAGGGCGCCCTTGGAGGAGACCTGCTTCAGCAGCGATTCCACCCGGTCCACCTTGTCTGCAGGGAGCAGCTGAGTATGGACCTCGTCCAGACCCAGATCGGCGGCCACGGCTTCGCCCACGGCCTTGGCATCGCCGGTGAGCATGACGGTTTTGCGTACGCCAAGGGCCTTCAGGGCGGCGACGGCGGCCTTGGCGTCCTCCTTCACCTCGTCGGAAATGACGATGTGGCCGGCATATATCCCGTCCACCGCCACATGGACGGTGGTACCCACCCGGTGGCAGGGGTGCCACTTCACGCCGAGCTCTTCCATCAGCTTGTCGTTGCCGGCGCAGACGGGACGCCCGTCCACCACGGCCTTCACGCCCCGGCCGGACAGCTCCTCCACGCCGGAGACCCGGGAGGCGTCGATGTCCTTGCCGTAGGCCTCCTTCAAAGAGCGGGAGATGGGATGGTCGGAGTAGCATTCCGCCAGGGCCGCCAGCTCCAGCAGCCTGGCTTCCGGAATGTCGTCGGGATGGATGGCGGTCACATTGAATACGCCCTTGGTCAGCGTGCCGGTCTTATCAAAGACCACGATCTCGGCACGGGCCAGTACTTCCAGATAGTTGCCGCCTTTGACCAGAATGCCGTCCCGCGAGGCCCCGCCGATGCCGCCGAAGAAGGAGAGGGGCACCGAGATGACCAGAGCGCAGGGGCAGGAGACCACCAGAAAATTGAGCGCCCGGGTGATGGAGTCGGTCCAGGAGATGGCGGTAAACAGAGGGGGCAGGAACGCCAGCGCCACGGCGGCGAGCACCACGGCGGGCGTGTAATAGCGGGCGAATTTGGTGATAAAGTGTTCCGCTTTGGCCTTTTTGCTGCTGGAGTTCTCCACCAGGTCCAGAATCTTGGAGACGGTGGATTCCGCAAAGGGGCGGGTCACCTGGACCGTCAGCACGCCGGACAGATTCACGCAGCCGGAGATCACGTCGTCCCCGCTCTGCACCTCGCGGGGCAGGGACTCGCCGGTAAGGGCGGCGGTGTCTACCGTAGAGGAGCCCTCCAGTACTACGCCGTCCAGAGGGATGCGCTCGCCTGCCTTGATGACGATGGCGCTGCCCACCGCCACCTCCTCCGGGGCCACCTGGATCAAGGCCCCATCCTGTTCTATATTGGCATAATCGGGCCGGATATCCATCAGGGAAGCGATCGACTTGCGGGACTGGGCCACCGCGTAGCTCTGGAAGAGCTCGCCCACCTGATAGAAGAGCATGACGAAAACGGCCTCCGGGTATTCGCCCACACAGAACGCCCCCACAGTGGCCAGGGCCATGAGAAAGTTCTCGTCAAAGACCTGGCCGCGGGCAATGTTGCGCACCGCCCGCCACAGTACGTCCCAGCCGATCACGGCGTAAGGGAGCAGGAAAACCGCCAGCCGCGCCCAGCCGTTCAGCGGGAGCAGTGCGGCAACCGCCAGCAGGGCCGCGCTGAGGAGAATGCGGGACAGGGTGCGTTTTTGTTTTTTGGACATGAGGCTGCGCCTCCTTCTCAAATCAAATGATTACAAAACGATGGTGCAGTCAGGCTCCACTTTGCGGCAGACCGTTATCACCTGACGCAGGATCTCGTCGAAGCGGGCGTCGTCGGCGTCCAGCGTGAGCTTCTGAGCGAGAAAGCTGACGGTGGCGCCATGGACGCCGTCCAGCTTCCGAATGGCCTGCTCCATTTTGGCGGCGCAGCTGGCGCAGTCCAGATCCAGCAGCTTGAACTGTTTTTTCATCACAAAAGACTCCTTTTTACAATTGATTTTGAATGGAGCAAACGCGGCGCGTTTTCGCACGCCGTCATTCTGCCACGTGCTCCATCCCCTGGTCCAGAATCGTACGTACGTGGCCGTCAGCCAGGGAATAAAAGACGGTCTTTCCCTCCCGGCGGTATTTGACCAGCTTGCTTTGCTTCAAGGCCCGGAGCTGGTGCGAGATGGCCGACTGCGTCATGCCCAGCAGCTGCGCGATGTCGCAGACGCACATTTCCGATTCGAACAGAACGTACAGGATTTTGATGCGGGTGGAGTCGCCGAAAAGCTTGAACAGCTCGGCCAGATCGTACAGGATCTCCTCATCCGGCATGTTCTGATTGACCTGATCGACGATCTCCTCATGCACGTGCATGTATTCGCAGCGTTCCACATCGCTCTCATTGGCGGAGGACATGTCAGGCACTCCTTTCTAAACATATGATTTATTGTTCATATGTTATTATATGCAGGGGAGAGAAAATGTCAACCCCCAATTTGCTCTTTGGCAGCGCGATGTGATCGCGGCGTCCTGCCGTCGGCAGTGCGCCCCGGACAGCTTAAAAAGCCGGCGGACGCAGCTGCGTCCGCCGGCTTTTTAAGCGCGTTAGAAGAGCGCGATCACCCGGTACATCAGGAAAAAGTGAAATACGGAGCCCGCCAGAATGAACAGGTGGAAAATCTCGTGGCAGCCGAAGCGGCGATTGTTTCGGCCGGGCCATTTAGCCGCATAGAGCACGCCGCCCACGGTATAGAGCACGCCGCCGCCCAGAAGCCAGAAGAATCCGGCGGCGGACAGGCTGCGGGACAGGGGCGCCAGGGCCGCTGCGCCCATCCAGCCCATGAAGATATAGATGCCGGCGGTGAGCCAACGGGGAGCGGTGATCCAGGCCAGGGTAAGGATCAGCCCCGCCAGCGCCAGCCCCCATACCGCGCCGAACAGGCTCCAGCCCCAAGCCCCCTGCTGCCGCAGGACCACCAGGCACATGGGGGTATAGGTACCGGCGATGAGGAAGTAGATGGAGGCGTGGTCGTATTTGCGCAGGCGAATGCGGCCCCTGATGCTGGTATTCAAGCAGTGGTAAAGGGTGCTGGCGGTGTAAAGTCCCACCATGCTCAGACCGTAGATCAAGAAGGAAACGAGGTGCCAGCCGTCCAATCCCATCCAAATGGAGCGCGCGAACAGCAGGAGCGTGCCTGCCAGGGCAAAAACAGCCCCTGCGCCGTGGGTAATGGCCGACCAGGGGCGCAGTCCGTCGTAGGGATCCCGGTCTTTTTCCCGAACTCTGCCCCGCCGGGCCTGGGGCTGAATGGGGTAGTAAAGCTGTCCCCGCATCCGGGGCAGCGCATTTTCCTGGTTCATACAGATCACCGCCTTATGAGATCAGTATACCACAGATCCTGATAAATAATCAATAGAAACTTTAGATATAATTTTTAAAATTATATTATGCGGCCATGCGACGGGGGATCGGAGCGGACAGGCGAACGGTATCCCGCGCCCGGTTTCACTAGTATGTCCAGGATTCCGGAAAAAACGCCCCCCGCTTCCGGCGGAAGCGGGGGGCGTATGGAACTGATTCAGGCCAGCTGGGCCTTGGACATCTCGGTCAGGGCGGTAAAAGCGGCCTTGTCGTTGACGGCCAGTTCGGCCAGCATCTTGCGGTTGATCTCCACGCCGGCCTTCTTCAGGCCGTTCATGAAGGTGGAGTAGTTCATCCCGTTCATCTTGCAGGCGGCGGAGATGCGGGTGATCCACAGGGAACGGAAGTCGCGCTTTTTCAGGCGGCGGCCGGTGTAGGCGTAGGACAGGGACTTCATGACCTGCTCGTTGGCCATCTTGAAGTGCTTGCTCTTGGCGCCCCAGTAGCCCTTCGCCAGCTTCAGGACTTTATTTCTTCTCTTGCGCGTCATCATCGCGCCTTTCACTCTAGCCATTGTCGATTAGCCTCCTATGTTAATGGTAAAAGATTCAGATTACTTATAGGGAATCATGCGCTTGATGGCGGGCTCGTTGGTCTTGTCCGCATAAGCGCCGGCGCGGAGGCCTCTCTTGCGCTTGGTATCCTTGCCGTGGCCGTTGAGCAGGTGGGACTTAAAGGCGTGGGCGCGCTTGACCTTGCCGGACTTGGTCAGATTGAATCTCTTCTTCGCGCCGCTGTGGGTTTTCAGTTTAGGCATGGTGGTTGACTCCTTTTCTGTTAAATCAGGGCGGGCCTATTTTTTCGCTTCCTTGGCGATCTTGGGGGAGAGGAAAATGGACATGTGCCGTCCGTCCAGCTTGGGGTCCTTGTCCAGCGCGGCCACCTCGCTGCACTGCTCGGCAAACTTGAGCAGCAGGCCCCGGCCGATATCGGTGTGGGCCATCTCGCGTCCGCGGAAGCGGACGGTGACCTTGACCCGGTTGCCTTCGGCCAGGAACTTCTGTGCGTTGCGGAGCTTGACGTTAAAGTCGTTCACGTCGATGCCCGGCGACATGCGGACTTCCTTGATCTCCACGACGTGCTGATTCTTCCGCGCCTCTTTTTCCCGCTTGGTCTGCTCAAACTTGAACTTTCCATAATCCATGAGCTTGCATACGGGGGGATTCGCGGTGGGCGAGATCTTTACCAGGTCCAAGTTCTGCTCGGCTGCGCGCTCCAGCGCTTCACGGCTGGACATGATGCCCAGCTGCTCGCCGTCCGCAGAGACCAGGCGGACCTCCTTGTCGCGGATCTCTTCGTTGATCTGATGACCCTGTTTGCTGATACGAAAGCACCTCCAATTCACATGCACGTTTACATACAAAAAACGCGGCTACCATTCCGGTACCCGCATCACACGGCAAGCCGCGCCGAAAAACCCGGCGCGTTACTGCTCCTGTTGACCTCTTTGCCGACCGGCTGGAGGTGAGGACGGGGGTACCGTTCCTGCTTTATTGTGCGTTGACAGTATAACAGAGCTCCGGCGCCTTGTCAATATAAAAATGTACCGGCGCGCGGCGCAGAATGCGATGGCGGCGTTTCCTGCCTCGCCCTGTAAAGGAAGTCCGGGGCGGCCATCCTTGGATGGCCGCCCGGAAGATCGTAGTCATCGCGCCCAGTCCCGGCTGCGGCCCACGGCCTTATGCCAGCCGGAGAGCAGGGATGCCCGCCGGCCTGGGTCCATGGCGGGACGAAAAGAGGTGTCACAGATCCACAGCTGCCGCAATTCGTCCAGATCCCGCCACAGCCCGACGGCCAGACCGGCCAGATAAGCGGCGCCCAGGGCGGTGGTCTCCCGAATCGCGGGGCGGCGCACCGTGCGCTCCAGAATGTCGGCCTGGAACTGCATCAGGAACCGGTCCCGGCTGGCCCCGCCGTCGGCCCGGAGCTGGTTCAGAGGCAGGCCGGTGTCCGCCTCCATGGCCCGGACCAGATCGTAGACCTGATAGGCGATGGATTCCTGGGCGGCGCGGATGATATGCTCCCGCCGTGTGCCCCGGGTCAGGCCGACCAGCGTTCCGCGGGCGTACATATCCCAGTAGGGGGCGCCCAGGCCCGTGAAGGCGGGCACCAGATAGACCCCGCCGTTGTCTTCGACCTTTCGGGCGTAATATTCCGCGTCCCGGCTCTCCGTGAAAAAGCGAAGCTCGTCCCGCAGCCACTGGATGACCGCGCCGCCCACGAAGACGCTGCCTTCCAGGGCGTACTGCACCTTGCCGCCCAGTCCGACGGCGATGGTGGTCAGAAGGCCGTTGCGGCTGACGCAGGGTTCCGTCCCGGTATTCATCAGCAGAAAGCAGCCGGTGCCGTAAGTGTTTTTGGCATCGCCGGGCGAGAAGCAGGTCTGCCCGAACAGGGCGGCCTGCTGGTCGCCCGCCATGCCTGCGATGGGGACCCTGGCCCCCTGGATCTCGGTATAGCCGTAGATCTCGCTGGAGGAGCGGACCTGGGGCAGCATGGCGCGGGGAATGTCCAGCGCCTGGAGCAGGGTGTCGTCCCAGTCCAGCTTGCGGATATCGTAGAGCATGGTGCGGGAGGCGTTGGTGGGGTCGGTGGCGTGAACGGCCCCGCCGGTGAGCTTCCACAGCAGCCAGGAGTCCACAGTCCCGAAGAGGATATCGCCCCGGCGGGCCTTTTCCCGGGCGCCGTCCACGTGATCCAGCAGCCATTTGATCTTGGTAGCGGAAAAGTACGCGTCCGGAAGCAGCCCAGTGGTGGAGCGGATATGCGCCTCCAGGCCTTCCGCCGCCAGCTGGTCCACGAGGTCCGCCGTGCGGCGGCACTGCCAGACGATGGCGTTGTGGATGGGACGGCCGGTGTGCCGGTCCCACAGCACGGTGGTCTCCCGTTGGTTGGTAATGCCGATGGCGGCGAGGTCCCCGGCATCCACGCCGGACTGGGCCACCACCTCCATCATGACCGCGTACTGGGAGGACCAGATCTCCATGGCGTCGTGCTCCACCCAGCCCTCCCGGGGGTAATACTGGGTGAATTCCTTCTGCGAGACGGCCAGGATGTTCTGCGCCCGGTCAAAGAGGATGGCCCGGGAACTGGTAGTGCCCTGATCCAGGGCCAGAATGTAGTTGCCCATAGCACGGCTCCCTTTATCCCGTTGACTTAGTCTTCGCCGTACCCGTTCGGATGCGCGGCGTGCCACTTCCAGGCGGAAGCGATGATCTCCTCCACGCCGGTGTGTTTGGGCTGCCAGCGCAGTACCTCCATAGCCTTCCGGCTGGAGGCGATCAGGGTCGCCGGGTCGCCCGGACGGCGGGGCGCTTCCGTGACCGGGATGGGATGACCGGTGACCTTCCGGGCCGCCTCGATGATCTCGCGGTTGGAGAAGCCCTGGCCGTTGCCCAGATTGAAGGCGGCGGAGGGATTGCCCTGTTTCAGATAGTCCAGCGCCAGCAGGTGAGCATCGATCAGATCCTCCACATGGATATAATCCCGCACGCAGGTGCCGTCCCGGGTGGGATAGTCGGCGCCGTAAAGGGAGAGACGCTCCCGCTTGCCCTGGGCGACCTGAAGAATGACGGGGATCAGATGGGTCTCGGGCCGGTGATCCTCCCCGATGGATCCGTCATGCCAGGCACCCGCCACATTAAAGTAGCGCAGCGCGCAGAATTTGAGGCCGTGGGCCTGGTCGCACCACCGGAGCATATGCTCCACGATGAGCTTGCTCTCCCCGTAAGGGTTGGTGGGCAGCTGGCGGTCGGTCTCCACAATGGGGATGTGCTCCGGCTCGCCATAAGTGGCGGCGGTGGAGGAAAAGACCAGATAGGGGACCTGGAATTCGATCATGGTCTCGATCAGGGAGAGTCCGGCGGTCACGTTGTTGCGGAAATAGCGCTCGGGTACGTCCATGCTTTCGCCCACCAGCGAATAGGCGGCAAAGTGGATGACCGCCTCGATGGATTCCTTCTGGAACACCTCCCGCAGAAACGTGCGCTCGCCCACGTTCCCCACATAGAGCCGCCCGCCTTTGAGGGCGGCGCGGTGGCCCTTGGACAGGTCGTCCACGACCGCCACATCCGCGCCCGCCTCCAGCAGGGAGGCCACACAGTGGGAGCCGATATACCCGGCGCCGCCGGTCACTAGGATCGCCATAATCACATTACCTCCATGATCTATAACGTTTCAAGCAGGAAACGGCCGATGCTCTCCATGGCCTCGTTGGCTTTTTTCATGGGGAACATCTGGAATACGTGCCAAAGTTCCGTCCATACCTCCAGCTTGCAGGGGACGTTGGCCTGGACCAGCCGGTCCCGCAGGCGGATGGAGTCGGACAGCAGCAGCTCGTTGGTGCCCGCCTGGATGAGGGTGGGCGGAAAGTGCTTCAAATCGCCGAAGAGGGGAGAGAGCAGGGGAGAGGACCAGTCCTGCCCCCGGGCGTAAGCGTCCCGCACGGCGTAGATATAGTTGAGGGTGAGCACCGGGTCGATCTCCGCGCGCTCCTGATAGGACTTGCCGCTGGCGGTCATGTCGGTCCAGGGGGAGAGCAGGATGAGGGCGCGGGGCAGGCGGCGCTGGGCCGCGCGGAGCTGATGGGTGAGCACCAGGGCCAGATTGCCTCCGGCGGAGTCGCCGGCCACCACCACGTCCCGGGCGCCGAACCCTTGGTACATCAAGTGATCCCAGGCCGCCGCGGCGTCCTCCACGGCGGCGGGGTAGGGGTGCTCCGGCGCCAGACGGTATTCGAAGGTCAGCACCGGGTAACCGGACACGTGGGCCAGCTTGGAGGCAAGAATGCGGGAATATCCGAGGGTACCGCTGGTATAGCCGCCGCCGTGACAGTAGAGGATGCATCGCCGCCGGTCGTAGCCACGGCTGGGGCGGACCCAGGCGGCGTTCATAAAACCGAGCTGGAAGGGCTCCCAGCTCATACCCGCCATGGGGGCTACCAAACGGCCCAGCAGCTCCTGCCCCTTGCGCTGCTTGTCCAGATCTTCCGGGTCCATGGTCTCGGGCGTGGCCGCGGAGTGGATGGCCTTCAGCGCGCGCAGGAACGGGTCCAGACGCCGCTGCTCAGCCTCGCGCCGCTGCTCCGGCGTACGCCGGGCCAGCTTCATGTGGGGACGGTCCTGCTCCATAAAAATCCTTCCTTCCGCCGCCCTGCGCGGCATAAATCAGACCAAACCGCTCTCGGGGCAAAATGGGCCTGGCCGTCCGGCGACCCGGCAGGGGGGATGCTGCACCCTGCCGGAAACGCCCACTGCCGCAGTGCCTGCATGGCGCAGCCGCACAGCGGCACGGCGCCGCCCAGCAAAGCACATACGCGGAGCCGTTTTTCTGAAATTGCGCGGCGCTTGCCGCGCGAACAAACCGTATATCCGTTTGTTGTGCAGGCATTATTATAGCATGCCCGGCTGTTAAAAGGAAGGGGAAGATACGGCAGGTTTCCCCTTGTGGCGCGTGCCGTAACGTGGTATGCTAAAGAAAACGGAGTTGGACGAGGGGGCGGGAACATGGCGAAGGACCGGCGGGGCGGCAAGCCGGAGTGGTATCCGCTGGACAACGCGGGCGTACTGTACTCCGCCATTCAGAAGGAGAACTATTCCGCCATCTACCGCTTTTCCGCCGTCATGGCCGCTCCGGTGGACCCCGACGCCCTCCAGCGGGCGGTGGAGCGGACCATGCCCCGCTTTCCCAGCTTTGCCGTGCGGATCAAACGGGGGGCGTTCTGGCATTATTTCGAGCCCAACCATGCCGCCGGTCCCTTCGTGAAGCCGGATATCGCCAATCCCTGCCAGCCGGTGCGCTTCCAGGAGGACAACGGCTGGCTGGTGCGGTTTTACTACTATGAAACGCGCATCTCGCTGGAGGTCTTCCATGCGGTGAGCGACGGCGCTGGGGCGCTGGTCTTTTTCAAGACCCTGCTGGCGGTCTATCTGCGGGAATTGGGCCATATCATTCCCAATACCTGCGGGATCCTGGATGTGGACGAGCCGCCCCGTCCGGAGGAGCGGGAGGATGCCTATGAGCGTTATGCCACGGTAAAGGCCCGGCGGTCCGGCCTGGAAAAGAAGGCCTATCCGAATACCGGAACGCCGGAGCCCTTTTATACCCTGAATGTGACCATGGGCTTTTTGCCGGTGGATCAGCTGAAGGCCCGGGCGAAGGGATACGGTGTGTCGATCACGGAGTATCTGACGGCGGTGCTGCTGAAGGTTATCGTGGACAAGCAGCACCGGGAGCGCCCCCGCCGGGAGAAGCCGGTGGCGCTGGCCATCCCCATCAACCTGCGGGCCTGGTTCCCGTCGGAGACGCTGCGCAATTTCATCCTGACCGTACGCCCCTGCATCGATCCCTCGCTGGGGGAGTATACCTTCGCGGAGGTGGTCTCCCAGGTCCACCACTTTCTGCGGCTGAATATCAACCGCCAGCAGATGCAGGCCCTGTTGACGGGCAACGTGAAGTTTACCACCAACCGATTGCTGCAGATCGTGCCCATCGTGCTGAAAAACCCGGTGATGGCCCTGGGCTACCGCCTTTCGGGCGTGCGGCCCTATTCGGGTACCTATACCAACCCCGGCCCCTTCCCGGTGCCGGAGGAGATGGCCCCCCACATCCGCCGCATGGAGGTTATTTTGGGGCAGGCCACCAATCCGCGGGTCCACTGCGCCTCCATCAGCTACGGCAATACCATGGAGATCACGTTCGCCGGGACCCTTCAGGAGACCGACACCGAGCGGGATTTCTTCCGCTTCCTGGTGCGGGAGGGCATCCCCGTAAAGGTGGAGAGCAACCGCACGGTCCGCTCCGAACTGATGTTTTAAGGAGGCGTCCCAATGTCCTATTGTGTCAACTGCGGGGTGGAGCTGGACGCCACCGCGTCCTTCTGCCCGCTGTGCCATACGCCGGTGCTCAACCCCGGCCAGCCGGTGGACGAGCACGCGCCCAAGCCCTTTCCCACCCAGCGGGGCGAGGTGGCGCCCGCCTCCAAACGGGAGCTGGCGCTGCTCATCACGGCCATGCTGGCCTCGGTGGCGGTATGCTGCGGCGTGCTCAATCTGTTTTTGAACCAGCAGCGGCCGTGGTCGCTTTACGTCATCGGCGCGGCAGTGATGCTGTGGATCTGGTTCGTGCCGCCGCTGCTGGCCCGGGGGATGCACTTGCTGCTGCGGCTTTTGCTGGATGTGGCGGCGGTGGCCATCTATGTGTTCCTCATCTCCGTGGATCTGGACGGGCGAAGCTGGTTCTGCGGTCTGGCGCTGCCCATCATTCTGTGGGGCGGCGCGATCCTGCTGCTGCTGGGGCTGGTGCTGCGGGTCTACCGGCGAAGCGTCCTTACCAGTGTGACCATCCTCATCGGCAGCGTCGGCGTGCTTTTGTTCGGAGTGGAATTTTTCCTGGACCGCTGGCTTTCCGGGTCCTGGGAGCCCTCCTGGTCGGTGGTGGTGCTGGCCGTCTGCGCCGGACTGACCATCCCGCTTCTGGTCATCCGCAGGGTGCCCTCTCTCCGGGAGGAGGTGCGCAGGCGCTTCCACCTGTAAGGCACGGGCGCTGATATGCAGAATAAAACGAATATTATGCATAATGTGGGAAAAATATCGGAAAAATACGGGGGTCAATTCGCATATTTATGCGAATTGACCCTTGCTTTTTCCAAGGGCGCGTGATACACTGTTTCCAACATCAGAAAACAGTATCACAACGGAGGTCATTACCATGTCTGAGATCAAAAAAGTCGTGCTTGCCTATTCCGGCGGCCTGGATACGTCCATCATTATCCCCTGGCTGAAAGAGAACTACAACGACCCCGAGATCATCGCCGTCTCCGCCGACGTGGGCCAGGGCGACGAGCTGGACGGTCTGGAGGAGAAAGCCATCAAGACCGGCGCGGCCAAGCTGTACATCGAGGACCTGGTGGACGAGATGGTGGACGACGTCATCATCCCCTCCATGCAGATGGGCGCCAAATATGAGGATTATCTGCTGGGCACCGCCTTTGCCCGGCCCATCATTGCCAAACGGCTGGTGGAGATCGCCCGGAAGGAGGGGGCGGACGCCATCTGCCACGGCTGTACCGGCAAGGGCAACGATCAGGTCCGGTTTGAACTGGCCATCAAGCGTTTCGCCCCGGAGATGAAGATCATCGCCCCCTGGCGGGAGTGGTCCATCAAGGGCCGGGACGAGGAGATCGACTATGCCGAAGCCCACAACGTGCCCCTGAAGATCTCCCGTGAGACCAACTATTCCAAAGACAAGAACCTGTGGCACCTCAGCCATGAGGGCCTGGACCTGGAAGACCCGGCCAGCGAGCCTCAGTACGACAAGCCCGGTTTCCTGGAGATGAGCGTGTCTCCCGCCATGGCCCCCGACCAGGCCACCTACGTGACCCTGGACTTTGCCCAGGGCGTGCCTGTGGCCATCGACGGCGAGCAGAAGAAGGCCAGCGATATCATCCGCAAGCTGAACCAGCTGGGCGGGGCCAACGGTATCGGCCTGCTGGACATCGTGGAGAACCGGCTGGTGGGCATGAAGGACCGCGGCGTATACGAGACCCCCGGCGGCGCCATTCTCTACCGCGCCCATGAGGTGCTGGAGATGATCACCATCGACAAGGACACCAAGCATATGAAGCAGAAGCTGGCGGTGGACTTTGCCGACCTGGTCTACAACGGCAAGTGGTTCACACCCCTGCGGGAGGCGCTGTCCGCGTTTGTGACCGCGACCCAGAAGCATGTGACCGGGACCGTGAAGCTCAAGCTTTACAAGGGCAACATCATCACCGCCGGCGTTACCTCTCCCGAGACCCTTTATTCCGAGAATCTGGTCACCTTTGAGGAGAGCGATTACAACCAGAACGACGCCACCGGCTTTATCAACCTCTGGGGCCTGCCGGATACGGTGCAGGCCCTGCGGGAGCAGGGGAAGCTGTAATCGGTAAAAAGGCTCCGCCTTTTCGGCGATTCGGCTGCAGGCCGCCGCGCGCACTCGCCGCGCCTGCACGCCTGGGGCCTGAGCGGTATGCCTGCCCGGCGCATGTCCGAGCAAACACGATCGGAATTGACTTGCCGCTTCGGCGGCAGAGCTGTGATGCTGAGGAAGGCGGCGGCGGCTGGCCGCCGCCTTCGCCTTAGGAAGGAGCGATACTATGAAACTCTGGGCAGGCCGGTTCCAAAAGGAGACCGATACCCTGGTCAATGATTTTAACTCCTCGATCTCCTTTGACGCGCGGATGTACAAGGAGGATATTGCAGGCTCCGTCGCCCATGCGGCCATGCTGGGCAAGCAGGGGATCATCGAGGCGCACGAGGCGGAAAAGATCATCGGCGGCCTCCAGGCCATCCTGGCGGACATCGAGGGCGGCCGGGTGGAGTTCTCCCTGGAGAACGAAGATATCCACATGAATATCGAGACCATGCTCACCCAGCGGATCGGGGACACGGGCAAGCGCCTGCACACCGCCCGCAGCCGGAACGACCAGGTGGCCGTGGATTTCCGCCTCTTTGTCAAAGAGGAGATCCCGCAGATGATCGCCCAGGTGCTGGATTTGGAGCGGGTGCTGATCCAGAAGGCAAAGGCCAATCTGGAGACCGTTATGCCCGGCTATACCCACCTCCAGCGGGCCCAGCCCACCACCTTTGGCCACTATATGATGGCCTACGCCAATATGCTCAAGCGGGATGTGACCCGTCTGGAGGACTGCCTGGAACGGATGGATGAGTGCCCGCTGGGGGCCGGCGCTCTGGCTGCCTCCACCTATCCGGTGGACCGCTTCGCCACCGCAGCCGCCCTGGGCTTTCGGAAGCCCACGGATAACTCCATGGATTCCGTCTCCGACCGGGACTTCGCCATCGAGCTGCTTTCGGCCTGCTCCATTTTGATGATGCACCTGTCCCGCTTTTCGGAGGAGATCATCCTCTGGTGCTCCTGGGAGTTCAAGTATGTGGAGCTGGACGACGCTTATTCCACCGGCTCTTCCATCATGCCGCAGAAGAAAAACCCCGACGTGGCCGAACTGGTCCGGGGCAAGACCGGACGGGTGTACGGTTCGCTCGTTACCCTGCTCACCGTCATGAAGGGCCTGCCGCTGGCCTATAACAAGGACATGCAGGAAGATAAGGAGTGCGTGTTCGACGCCATCGACACGGTAAAAATGTGCCTGCCGGTGTTTACCGCGATGCTGGATACCCTGACCGTCAAGGAAAAAAATATGCACCGCGCGGCCGCGGGCGGCTTCATCAACGCTACGGATTGTGCCGACTACCTGGTCAAAAAGGGTATGCCCTTCCGGGAGGCGTATATGATCGTGGGGCGGCTGGTGAATATGTGCATCAAGACCGGAGAGACCCTGGACACCTTGCCGCTGAAGGACTTCCGTTCGGTTTCCGGCGTGTTCGACGCCGATGTGTATCAGGCGCTGGAACTGAAGACCTGCGTCAACGGCCGCAAAGTCTACGGCGGCCCGGCCAAAGAGGCAGTGGAGCGGCAGATCGAAGCCATCGAGCAGTTTGTGAGGGAGCGGACATGATGGGGGAACGGGCCGCCGGAGACGATCGCGCCGAGCGGCGCGCACAAGCGTTTTGCCGCAGGCAAAACCTTGGCGCAGGGGCAATTGAATTGTCCCGAGCAGGTGAAATCAACGGGGGTCCCCACGGGGCCGGCCCCGTGGGGCGCTGCGGCGGCCCGGCCAAAGAGGCGGTGGAGCGGCAGATCGAAGCCATCGAGCAGTTTGTGAGGGAGCGGACATGATGGGAAAACCGGTCATCTACATCGACGGTCAGGAGGGCACAACCGGCCTGCAGATCGATAAACGCTTGGGCAGCCGGGACGATATCGAGCTGCTGCGCATCCGCGAGGATAAACGCAAGGATCTGGAGGAGCGCAGAAGGCTCATCAACGAGGCCGATCTGGTATTTCTCTGCCTGCCGGACGCCGCCGCGGCGGAGGCGGTGAGCCTCATCGAAAATCCCAATACCCGGGTTATTGACGCATCCACCGCCCACCGGACCGCCCCCGGCTGGGTGTACGGCTTCCCGGAGCTGTACAAGGACCCGGAGCAGACCATTGGGACGGCCCGCTTCGTGGCCAACCCCGGCTGCCATGCCACGGGCTTTCTGGCCACGGTGGCCCCGCTGATCCAGATGCGCATCCTGCATCCGGATTACCCCCTGACCTGCTATTCCCTCACCGGCTACTCCGGCGGAGGAAAGAAGATGATCGCCCAGTACGAGGGGGAGGAGAAGCCGGAAGAGCTGTACGCCCCGCGTACTTACGGCACCACCCTCAAGCACAAGCATCTGGCCGAGATGCAGAAGATCTCCGGCCTGGAGGCGCCGCCGGTGTTCTGCCCCATCGTGGATGACTACGAGAAGGGCATGGCCACCACGGTGATGCTCCATAACCGTTATCTGAAGGGGCAGCCCACCGCCCGGGAGCTGAGTCTCATCCTGGCGGCCTATTACGCCAAGCAGCCCGTCGTGCGCGTGGCGCCTTATACGCAGCAGCCGCAGTTCCTCGCGTCCAACGTGCTGGCCGGGTCCGACGGGTTGGAGATCACCGTCAGCGGCCATGAGCGGCAGAGCATCCTGACCGCCCGCTTTGACAACCTGGGCAAGGGCGCGTCCGGCGCGGCGGTACAGAACATGAATCTGATGCTGGGGTTTGCGCCCACGGCCGGACTCAGCCTGTAGGAGGAGAAGAAGATGAAACAAGTACCCGGCGGCGTGACCGCCCCCAAGGGATTTACCGCGTCCGGCGTCCACTGCGGCGTCAAAAAGGGCAAGGGGGACGGCAATCAGCCCCCCACGAGCAAGATGCCGGAGGTGCTGGAGGGAAAAAAGGATCTGGCGCTCATCGTCTCCGAGCAGCCCTGTGCGGCGGCGGCCGTGTATACCATGAACCGGGTGAAGGCCGCGCCGCTGTATGTGACGATGGACCACCTGGAAAACGGCGAGGCCCAGGCCATCGTGGCCAACTCCGGAAACGCCAATGCCTGCGCCCCCAACAGCCATGAGCATGCCGAGGAGATGTGCGCCCTGGCGGCCCGGGCCACGGGGCTCAAACCCTCCGACTTTGTGGTGGCCTCCACCGGCGTCATCGGGCAGGAGCTGAACATCGCCGCCATCCGGGCGGGGATGCCCGCGGCGGCGGCGGCTCTGTCCAGGGACGGCTCCGACGCGGCGGCCAACGCCATCATGACCACCGACACGGTGAAGAAGGAACTCTCCGTGACCTGCCTTGTGGGGGGAAAAACGGTCACCATCGGCGCCATCGCCAAGGGCTCCGGCATGATCCACCCCAATATGGGCACGATGCTCTGCTTCGTCACCACCGACTGCGCCATCACCCACGAGCTGCTCGCCGAGGCCCTCCATGAGATCGTCCCCCGCACCTTCAACCGGGTCACAGTGGACGGCGATACCTCCACCAACGACATGTGCGTGGTGCTGGCCAACGGTATGGCGGGCAACGCGCTGCTCGAGTGGAAGGACGACGGCTATACCGTTTTTTATAAGACGCTGTACGGTGTCTTTGAGCAGCTGGCCCGCAATATCGCCGCCGACGGCGAGGGCGCCGGAAAGCTGATCACCGGTACAGTGCGCGGCGCCCGCAGCGAGGAGAGCGCCGAGCGCCTGGGCAAGGCAGTGGTGGGGTCTTCCCTGGTCAAGGCGGCCATGTTCGGCTCCGACGCCAACTGGGGACGGGTACTCTGCGCCATGGGCTACTCCAAGGCCCCCTTCCGGCCGGAGTATGTGGACGTGAAATTCGCCTCTGCCGTGGGGGAGGTCCTGGTGTGCCGGCAGGGCGCCGGGGTGGACTTCGACGAGGCCCTGGCCAAGAGTATCCTGAGCCAGGATGAGGTCGTCATTGACGTGGACCTGCACGAGGGCGACCATCAGGCCACCTGCTGGGGCTGCGATCTGACCTATGATTACGTAAAGATCAACGGCGATTACCGGACCTGAGCCGGCGAGCGGCCCCGCCCCGGAAACCGAGCCGGCGCGGGAGATTTTAAGCTTGGAGTGAGGCGCGATGTCCTATTCCCACGTGGAGCGGGCCCAGGTGCTGGCGGAGGCCCTGCCCTATATCCAAACATACTACGGAAAGACCGTGGTGGTCAAATACGGCGGCAACGCCATGATCTCGGAGGCGCTGCGCCAGGCGGTCATCTCCGATATCATCCTGCTCCATCTGGTGGGCATCCGTGTGGTGGTGGTCCACGGCGGCGGGCCGGAGATCACCGACATGCTGCGGAAGATCGGGAAAACGTCCCGCTTTGTGGATGGCCTGCGCTATACGGACGAAGAGACCATGGACATCGTGCAGCAGGTGCTCTGCGGCAAGGTGAACAAAAATCTGGTGGCCACGCTCAACCGCATGGGGGGAAAGGCCATCGGTCTTTGCGGCATGGACGCGGGGCTGTTCCAGGCCAAAATGCTGGACGAAAAATACGGCCTGGTGGGCGAGATCACGCAGGTGGACCCGCGCCTGGTGGTGGATGCCCTGGAGGATGGCTACATCCCGGTGGTCTCTACCGTAGCCCAGGGCGTCGACGCCGATACCGCCTATAATATCAATGCGGATACCGCCGCGGCCAAGCTGGCGGTGGCCCTGGGCGCGGAGAAGCTGATCCTGCTCACGGACGTGCGGGGCCTGCTCCGGGATCCCGGGGACGAAGGGACACTCCTCCGGGTGGTGGAGCTCTCCCAGGTGCCCGGCCTGATCAAAGACGGGGTCATCCAGGGCGGCATGATCCCCAAGGTGGACTGCTGCGTGGAGGCGGTGCGCTCCGGGGTGAAGCGCACCCATATCCTGGACGGGCGCATCCCCCATTCCATCCTGATCGAGCTGTTGTCCGACGAGGGCATCGGCACCATGCTGCTGTAGGGGGGCGGAAAAACGTGGATCATTCTGAATTAACGGCGCTGGACCGCCGGTATGTCATGCAGACCTACGGCCGCTTTGATGTGGACATCGACCATGGGACAGGGGCCACCCTGTACGACCTGGCGGGGCGGGAGTACATCGACTTCACCTCCGGCATCGGCGTGTGCTCCATCGGGTATGCAAACCCCAAGTGGGCGGACGCCGTCGCCGCCCAGGCGGCGAAGCTCGGGCATGTGTCCAACCTGTTTTATACCCAGCCCTGCGCCAAGCTGGCCGAACAGCTGTGCACCCGCGCCGGTATGGCGGCGGCTTTCTTTGCAAACTCCGGCGCGGAAAGCAACGAGGGCGTCATCAAGCTGGCCCGCAAATACAGCTTTGACAAGTACGGCAAGGGGCGGGGGACCATCATTACCCTGAAAAATTCCTTCCACGGGCGTACCATCACCACCTTGACCGCCACCGGGCAGGACGTGTTCCACAACTACTTTTTCCCCTTTGACGAGGGATTCCGCTATGCCCGGGCGGGCAGTATGGACAGTGTGCAGGAGGTAGCGGGCCACGATGTGTGCGCCGTCATGCTGGAGCTGGTACAGGGCGAGGGCGGCGTACTGCCCATGGAGCCGGACTTCGTCCACGATCTGGCGGTGCTCTGCGCCGAGCGGGACTGGCTGCTGCTGGTGGACGAGGTGCAGACCGGGATCGGCCGCACGGGTACGCTCTTTGCCTTTCAGCAATACGGCATCCTCCCCGACGCGGTCTCCTTCGCCAAGGGCATCGCGGGCGGCCTGCCCATGGGCGGATTTTTGGCCAGCGACCGTACCCGGGCGGTTCTGGGCCCCGGTACCCACGCCACCACCTTCGGCGGCAACCCCATCTGTGCCGCCGCCGCTCAGGTGGTGCTGGATACCCTGGATGAGGATGCCCTGGCTGCGGTCCGCGCAAAGGGGGAATATCTGCGCGCTCGCATCGAGGCGCTGGGCTCCCCCTATCTGGGGGCCACGCGGGGCCTGGGCCTGATGATCGGCGTGGAGGTCAAGGGCGGCGCGACCAACCGGGAGCTGGCCGGACGGCTGATCCAAAACGGCCTGCTGGTGCTGACGGCGGGAACGGCCCTTCGGCTGCTGCCTCCGCTGACCATCACGCAGGAGGAACTCGATCGGGGACTGGCCATTCTGGAGGAGACCCTGCTGTGACCGGCCCTGCGGCGGGGAGAAACGATGAGAATAAAACGCCCGCGCGGAGACTTGTCCCGCTGCCGGCATTGATGAGGTGAAAAACATGCAAAAGGACCTGCTCAAGCTGTTGGATCTGTCCCGGGAGGAGATCACCAAGATCCTCAACGTGGCCGACCAGATGAAGTACAACCAGAAGCACAACCTGACGCACAATTACCTTGCGGGCAAGACGCTGGCCATGATCTTTGAAAAGAACTCCACCCGCACCCGCGTCTCCTTTGAGACCGGCATGTACCAGCTGGGCGGCCACGCGCTTTTCCTCTCCGGCAAGGAAAGCCAGATCGGCCGGGGCGAGCCCATCGAGGATACGGCCCGGGTGCTCTCCCGGTACTGCGACGGCATCATGATCCGCACCTACGGCCAGGACGAAGTGGAAACGCTGGCCCGGTATGCCTCCATCCCCGTGATCAACGGGCTGACCGATTTTGCCCACCCCTGTCAGGTGCTGGCGGACCTGATGACCATCCGGGAACACATGACCCGTCTGGAGGGCCTGAAGCTCTGCTTCATCGGGGATGGGAACAACATGGCCAACTCCCTCATCGTGGGCGGTCTCAAGTGCGGCATGGACGTGAGCGTGGCCTGTCCGGAGGGCTATGATCCGGATCCGAAGGTGCTGGATTTTGCCCAAAGTGCGTCCGGTGCGGCGTTCCGGCTCTGCCGCAGACCGGAGGAGGCCGCCGCGGATGCCGACGTGGTCATCACCGACGTATGGGCCTCCATGGGCCAGGAAGAGGAGCGGGCCAAGCGCGCTTTGGCGTTCGCCGGTTACCAGGTCAACGACGCTCTGATGGAGCTGGCGCATCCCGGCGCCATGGTGCAGCACTGCCTGCCCGCCCACCGGGGGGAGGAGATCACTGCGGAGGTCTTCGAACAGCACGCGGGCGAGATCTTTGACGAGGCGGAAAACCGCCTCCACGCTCAGAAGGCGGTCATGTACCTGCTCATGGGCGGTGAAAAAACGCTGTAAGAGCAAAACGACGGCGCCCCGCTCCGATTTGCGGAGGGGAGCGCCGTTTCCGTGTAAACGTCAAATCGCACGGCGCGCAAAAAGGCCGCCATCTCAGTGTGTAGGTATTGAGACGGCGGTCAATTATGTTTTGGGAATCCCGCATTCTTGGGGAGCGCTCTTGGGGAGGAAGGGCTGCGCCCATGCTTTATCCGTCTGGCACGACACAGGCGCGTTGTGCAGGCGCCAAGCCGGGCAGCGGTAGGGAACCGGATTGTTTCCTTTTGCGGTCTCAATCAGGCTGTAGATCACAGCGCTGAACCGGGCGCCGGCCGGCGTGTTGCAAGGGCCCATTCTTCCGGGCCGTCACAAAGGGCTTTAGGCTGCGCCCGGCACGGTTGTTGCTCAGTTCCGGCCTGCCGCCCTCCAGACAGCGCAACAGATACGGCCACTGCTCCGGCGGATAGTGCAGCGCTTTCCCCAGGGTGGGTTCGGGCGCCGTTGTGGGCTGGGGCCCGCCCATTTTTGTACCCCCTTAAACTGTACAGGCGAAAAGATACTTACGGATGAAGATAAGCAATTCCTCCTGATGCTTCACTTGCGTTAAACCAGCTTCCCAATACCCGGTTTTGCCATGACCACTTGGTGTAGAAAGCAACAGTAGCGCATCAAATGTGCCGCCTTTTACTGCGTGGATGGGTTCGGATTCCTTTGGCTAGGGTATCACCGGACAATTCCCCACGCACGTCTTGGCGGCCAATTTGCCCCACAAATGCGTTGCAAAACCTTGCAATACAAAAAGTATTCCTGCGGTTTCGCGCCTTTTTGCGGCACAAATTTTCGCGCCAATCCGCACGCGTTGAATGATGCGGTAATGCCCTATGTTTATAAGCCCGATAGGCGAGTTCGTTGTCCCCTTGGGGGCAATTTGATATTTATATCAACGACGGATCTGCCGATTGCACGTATATGAGGATTAATGACCTCGGATGTTTTTTATTAGAGGAAAAATTGAGCAGGGATCAGAAAATAGGGAGGAGCGCAAGAAAATGGAATATGTGTGTTGCGAGAGAGGCCTATCATCAAGTAATCTTGCTCTTTGTCCGTGTAGTATCCCTCTCTAATATGCGGGGCAATGCGGTATAGGTTTGTATCAGCATCGCTGGGTCACGCACTCTTTTTAGCAAAAGATTCCCGGCCTGGACACCCAGGCTAAACAGGTCGATATCGATCACGGTAGGCGGGACCGACACGGCCGGCGAATATGGGTAATCATCAAATGCCACGAGCTCGATTTCTTCTGGCACCGATAGCCCCTTGACCTCGATAGCTCGTATCGTACCAACTGCCATCAGGCCGTTCGTGCATATGATCCCATCGGGCGGATCAGATAACTCTAATATCCTTGTTGCGGCCTCATAGATCGCATTGATATCCGGATCGTTGTAGGCGATATATTCATCACGTACTTCTAAACCTACGGTTTCCATCGCGGCTCGGAAGCCGCGAAGACGGTCCATAAATATTTTATCTGTTTCATGATCGCCCATAAACGCTATTTTTCGGCTGCCACAAGAAAAAAGGTGCTCAACGGCAAGATTTGCGGACAGCATATTATTGATGTCTATCCAGGATAGAAGCGTATCAAAGTCTGGCTTTCCGATACAGATTTGAGGGAAGTCGTATCGCAACATAAGCCGCTCTATTTGTGGTGTAGCAAATACTCCGCTCAATATGATCCCGTCAGCACTATGACTCAAGATGGCTTCTTCAAAAAGCTCTTTTGGATGTTTCCCACAGGAATCCAGGTTCAGCAAGGACAGATGATACCCTTTGCGGCTCAATTCGTGACTGACCCCACATATGATATCGAACATATGCGGATTCTTATAGGGCGCCCCTTTATAGAAGTTATCCGCATATAGTATCGTTTTGTTGGACCGCCGTGCCAAATTCGCCGCTGAAGCGTTAGGCACATAGTTCAACTCTTTCATGATCCGCAAGACGTTCTCTCGGGTTGCGGGAGACACATACATCTTCCCGTTGATTACTTTACTGACGGTGGCGGTAGACACGTCGGCTGCTTTTGCAATGTCTTTTATGGTAATCGTCATAAAACAGTTCCGCCTTTCACAAAAGGATAAAGCGATTTACTAATTTGTACAAAAAGATACAGAGTTCAATATTGACACCCTAGCTGCACAATGCTATTCTTTGGTTAGATTATATAACATAACGGCTATGCTGTCAAAGTTTTTGATTTAAAAAGCAAAAATTATTTAATGGATTAGCCTTTATATATAGTAAAACGCTTTCCTTTGCTGAGCCAGAACAATCAAATATAATTGATTTGAAAGGAGAACTAAAAGATGAAAAAAGGTATTGCGCTCTTGCTGTCTCTCACTCTATGTATCGGACTCTTTTCAGGCTGCAGCTCTACTGCTCAAAACGAGCCGGGCGACACCCCTCCCACAGCGACTCAGCCAGTCGGCGGGTCTGCCCCCGTCGAAGTCAAGATTTGGCACGATGGCGATGAGGCCATCATGCAGACCATTGCCGACCAAGTCAATTCTCAGCTGGAAGAAGACGGTATCACGGTCACCTTTGAAAAAAAGACCGATATGCCCAGCCAGCTCAAACTCTATGGGAACGACCCGGCAAACGGTCCCGATATGTATTTCTACGCGCATGATGTCCTCGGCACTTTTGTTGCGATGGACATTTTGGCACCTCTGACAGATGTGATCGATACCGATTCCGTTTTGGCCAAAGCGCTTTCGCTCACGGTCGAAGCTGGCCAGCTGGACGAGACCCAGTATCTGCTCCCCGTCTACTTCGAAACTCTGGTCTTTATCTACAACAAAGACCTCTGGGAGGGAGATATCCCCACAACGACCGAGGACCTCTACGACTACATGGCAGCTCACACGGATACAGCGGCAGGTACTTACGCGGTGGTCAACCAACACACAAATGCCTACAATGTCTCCCCGTTTATCAACGGTTTCGGCGGGTATGTGATCAGTGAGGACGGCATGCCAGGCCTGAATGACCCGAAGACCATCGAGGCGGCTGAATACAACAAGAAATTTGCCGCGCTTGAGTCTGACGGAGACTACAACACCGTGACCACGCTGTTCAACGAGGGGAAAGCCGCTGCTATCATCGGGGGACCGTGGCTGACTTCTGGCATTGAGGCCGCTGGCATTGATTATGGCATCGTTTCTCTCGCTGACATCAAGCTGCCGAACGGAAACGGTATGGCTCCTTTTTCCGGCATCCAGGGCGCTGGCGTCCTAAAGATCGCGTTGCCCGATAAAAAAGAGGCCATCGCGAAAGTTCTGACTGCCATGGCCTCTCCCGAAGTGGGCGTCGCCCTTGCCACCAAATCCGGCTGTGCTCCAGCCAATAGCAAGTCCTATGAGGATGAGCAGGTCGCGTCGAACGAGATGATCGCGGCTATCCAAAAAACAGCATCTACCGCACGTCCGATGCCCAATATTCCTGAGATGAACGTGATGTGGTCGCCCGCTGAGTCTATGTTCGTGGCGATCAACAAGAATGGTGAGGATGTGGCAAAAGCTGCAGCAGATGCCCAAGCCGCCGCAGAGCAGGCAATTGCAGATATGCAATAGTCTTTTCCTGTGGGGACGACGGGAGACGTCGTCCCCACTTTTTCTTAGCGAGGTGCTGTGATGAGACATAGATTCAAGACGAAGGCGTGGCTCTACCTTACGCCTGCGCTATTGATCATTTTTATCGTGATCGTGTTCCCGATTCTTTATACAGGCTATATCTCTGTTACCAATATGAGCCTGTACCATTGGAGTGACTATAAGGTCATTGGGCTGGACAACTATGCTAGAGCGCTATTTAAATTCGATTCTGTCTTTCTCAGTGCATTGCTCACCACAGTTTTGTGGACCGCTCTTAACATGGTCATCCAGCTTGGCGTTGGATTCCTCATCGCGCTCGGGCTAAATACACCGAAACTCCGGCTCAAGCGCGTCTATAAGACACTCTTGATGGTTCCTTGGGCAGTTCCCGCCTATATCTCGATCCTTCTGTGGCGGGTTGGGATGTTCAACATAGAATTTGGTGTGTTGAACAAACTGCTGACACTTATGGGCTTCGGGAAAGTTGATTTTCTTTCCAACAATGTTATCGCCTTTTGTTCCTGTATGGCCTTGAACCTGTGGATGGCGCTTCCCTTTATGATCGCCACCATTGACGGAGCGTTGCAAAGCATCGACCGGGGGCTATATGAGAGCGCTACCCTGGACGGCGCCGGATTTTGGGGCAAGATCCGGTATATCACAATACCAGGTATCAAGCCGATCATCGCCCCCGCAGCAGTCATGACGACCTTCATTACATTCAAACAGTTCGATATCATCTATCTGCTGACACAGCAGCGCGGATATATGACGGGTGCGACGCTCAATACAGTGATTACGTATGCCCATCAGAACGCATTCGTATCGAATAACTATGGACTTTCCGGCGCAGTCAGTATGTTGCTTTTCATCGTCATCATATTGTTTTCGCTCCTGACCAATCGCAGCCTGCAGGAGGATTGAGCCATGAGAAGGATATCCAAAAGGAAACACCGCGAGAAGATAAGACTCGTCACTTTGAATTTTATCTTCATTATCCTGTGCTTCGTGACTTTGATCCCCATTTTTTATACGCTGTCCGTTTCCTTCAGCGGCCAAGGCGCCGCATTATCCGGGAGTCTATCCTTCCTGCCAGAGAACCCTACGCTCGAAAACTATCGTGCCATCCTCCTGGATGAGCCATTTCTCTTGTGGTTGAAAAACTCCCTGATTTTGAGCGTTGGCACGATCACCATCTCGATGATCTGCGCCGTGCCTGCCGCCTATGCGGTATCTCGATGGCGGTTTCCCGGCCGGTGCGGGATACTAAAGGCGCTTCTCGTTCTAAACGCATTCCCACAGGTGTTGTCTATGTTCGCATTGTTCCGCGTGCTAAAGACGCTCGGACTCTTGAATTCTCATATCGGTTTGATGATGATTTATGCCGGTTCGATGTGTGTTTTTGCTATCTGGAACATGAAAGGCTACTTTGACACCATCCCAGTCGATATTGAGGAGGCGTCAAAAATAGATGGTGCCAACAATACGCAGATGATCCTAAGGATCGTCCTGCCCTTGGCAAAGCCGGCGATCACCGTCACCTGTGTCATGGTCCTTATCACAGTCTGGAACGAATATCTGTTTGCAACTACCTTTTTGCTCGACAGCGATTCCTATTCTTTGGCAGGCGGCCTTTATCAGCTGCAGTCAAATGATTACAGCCGGAGTTGGCCCATGTTCACAGCAGCGTCTGTTTTGGCTTCGGCGCCCCTGTTGTTGATTTTCTTCAAAATTCAAAAGTACATGGTTTCTGGACTTACCGCTGGAGGTGTGAAGGGCTAGATCAGCTCAATACAGAATGAAAGGAAATCATTATGATCGATCGTCAGGCTGTACTTCATATTCCTTTGTCTCAATATGCATTTATCAATAGCGAGATCAGTATTACTCTTCGGATTCGCGTTGCGAGAGACGGCCTTACGCGATGTGTACTTCACTTTGGCGACAGGGTCTGCCCCAGCGATCCCGTCATTTTCTCATCTCTAGAAATGGAAAAGGTCGCCACAGATCTCGACTTCGACTATTATGAGATCACATTCGATAGCCCCTATACTCGGGTATGCTACTATTTTGAATTGTGCGATTCCGATGAGAGGCTCTATCTGTTTGCGGATATCCTCTCAAAAGTTCTCCCGCAGGAACGCAGTGAATTCTACCAGTATCCATTCATGCGGAGAGAAGAGATCAGCACAGTCCCCGACTGGCTCAAGCAGGCGGTTGTCTACAATATCTTTCCGGATAGCTTCGCTTCGGAGTGGCGCTTTATCCGGGGGACTCCATCCGAAACAGGGTGGGGGAGCGATGTGGTCCTCAAATCCAAACTGGGCGGGACGATCAGAGGGATCACTGCGAATTTAGACTATATCGCAGACCTGGGATTTACCTGTCTCTATATCAATCCGATATTCGCAGCGGGAGAATATCACAAGTATGACGTCCTGGACTACTTCAATGTCTCCCCCAACATGGGCACCAACGAGGATTTCCATGAACTCGTCTCCCAAGCCCATTCTCGCGGCATACGTGTAATCATCGACGGGGTCTTCAACCATTGCAGCTGGTACTTCTTCGCGTTCGACGATGTCGCTCGCAATGGCGAACGTTCCAAATACAAGGATTGGTTTTACGACCTGCGGTTTCCTGTTATTCGCCCTGAAAACGAGAGCATCCGTCCTACATATAGCTCTTTCGCGTACGAGAGGAAGATGCCCAAACTCAACACTTCTAATCCAGAGGTCCGGGAATACTTCATGGAAGTCTGCGAACATTGGATTCGAGACTATGGCGTAGACGGCTGGAGGCTCGATGTGGCTAACGAGGTGGATCGCACGTTTTGGAGGGCCTTCAGGCAAAGGAGCCGTGCGATAAACCCGGAGAGCGTCATGATCGGTGAGATCTGGGAGAGTTCCGAGACCTGGCTACAGGGCGATATGTTCGACTCCACCATGAACTATGATTTCAGGAAAAATTGCAGAGACTTTTTTGGAACAGAAGCCATCAATGCGACCGAATTCAACGCACGTGTGACCAAAATGAATTATCGCTATCCCACAGGTATTTTGCAGGGCCAGCTCAATCTGCTGGACAGCCATGATGTGAACCGATTCTTCTCCTATTGCCAAAAAGACATCCGCAGATTGCGGTTGGCAGAGGTATTTCTCTTCACGGCACCGGGTACGCCCTGTGTATTCTATGGGGATGAACTTGGAATGGACGGTGACCACGAAGAAACGCTTCGCGGCCCCATGCCATGGGATGCTCCCTTCCATGATGAACGTGAATTTTTCCGCACATTGGTGACTCTGCGGCGCGAAAACAAAGCTCTGATCTATGGTTCGTATAGGGCCCTCTTCATGGACGAGGATGGGCTGTATATCTACAGGCGTCAGCTAAAGGAGCACACCGTGACTATAGCCCTCAACGCACGTAATCATACTGCAAAACTGGAGGATATGGATCCGCTGACAGATCCGATGATGTCGGATGGCTTTGAAGCGGGCCGGCTTGCTCCCTTTGGATATGCGGTTTGGACACAGTGATGCCATCAGCTAGAAGAAGGTGTCGCCCATGAAGCAGCCGATCTCAAGGTGGGACAAGGTATGATCGATCAGGCGGGCAGGAGGGTGAAATCATGAAGGCTCAGAAGAAAAAAGCATTATCAGTTTTCCTGCTTCTCACTGTTCTCGTTTCTGCCGGGTCTCAGGCTGTACCAGCGTTCGCTGTTGACGCAGACGGGACCGCCCTGTCAAACACCACAGATGACGCCTTGACTCTTCCGGGAGAACGGATCTACCAAATCATGACGGACCGTTTTTATGACGGCGATCCCACCAATAATGCCACAGGCGAGGCGCTCCGCTACCAGGAGATTACCTCTGTACGGCGACAATGCCAATGAGATGGTCGTCTTCCTCGACAACCACGCCCGGAACCGTTTCCTAACGGAAGCCGGCGGCAACGTGGAGAAGCTTCAAAATGCGCTGACCTTCTTGTTTACTGTGCGCGGCGTCCCCGTCGTATTCCAGGGGACCGAACAAAACCGCGGAAATATGTATCATGACCTCTTGGGGCGAATATTTATATCGTAGGGAGCGTTGCTGAGTTGGGTAATTGGAGCACAGACATGGCCGAAGGTCCCGCCCTCTACCCGAGCTACCCCGCATGGACAGTCTTCATCAATGTTCCTGCCGAACAGATGATCGAATGGGAAGCGTTAAAGAAAGGACCCAACACGGATACCATTTGGCAGAGCGGAGCGAATAACACCTTCACTGCCCCATATCCAGTGTCGGGTCTGCAATGACGACCTTGCGATAAAATACGCGGAGAAGTACAGCAACCAAATATTTGGTGTAGGTGAAATAACGAGGTCTCAGGGAGGGCCCTGGGGCCTCGTCTACTGCTGAAGATATTTTACCTATTCTTCCACTCCTTCAAACGACAGCTCGTAAACGTCAAATCGCACGGCGCGCAAAAAGGCCGCCATCTCAGTGTGTAGGTATTGAGACGGCGGTCAATTATGTTTTGGGAATCCCGCATTCTTGGGGAGCGCTCTTGGGGAGGAAGGGCTGCGCCCATGCTTTATCCGTCTGGCACGGCACAGGCGCGTTGTGCAGGCGCCAAGCCGGGCAGCGGTAGGGAACCGGATTGTTTCCTTTTGCGCTCTCAATCAGGCTGTAGATCACAGCGCTGAACCGGGCGCCGGCCGGCGTGTTGCAAGGGCCCATTCTTCCGGGCCGTCACAAAGGGCTTTAGGCTGCGCCCGGCACGGTTGTTGCTCAGTTCCGGCCTGCCGCCCTCCAGACAGCGCAACAGATACGGCCACTGCTCCGGCGGATAGTGAAGCGCTTTCCCCAGGGCGGGTTCGGGCGCCGTTGTGGCACTGGCCGCATTTGCCCACGCCAACAGAGCGCCCTAAACCGGTTTCTCCCGTTCCAGCCGCCTTCCGTACCGTTCCTCCGGCGTCAGCTCCATGAGTGACCGCTCCAGTTGAAACAGCCTGGTGCAATAACACTCACCGGCTGCCGCCGGAGAATCCTGCCGCTTCTCCTCTTCAGCCGCGACCCGCTTGGATGGGCTCGCGGCTGGTTTCTTTGTACAAAAAAGGGACGCGGAATGCCCGCGTCCCCGCATTGCATCGGATCAGCCCGGAGGCCAAGTCATGTCCCGGCCCGCCAGCACGTGAAAGTGCAGGTGGGGAACGGTCTGCTGCCCCTGTTCTCCAATGTTGGAAACGACCCGGTAGCCCTGCTCCGCAAAGCCGAGCTCCTTGGCCAGTGCGGCAATGACGGAGAAGATGTGGCCCACCACAGCCTCGTTTTCCGTGCTGATGTGGGCGGCGGACGGGATGTGGGCTTTGGGCACCACCAGAAAGTGGGTGGGCGCCTGGGGGTCGATGTCATAGAAGGCATAGCACAGCGCATCCTCATACACCTTCTTGGAGGGGATTTCCCCGGCAATGATCTTACAGAACAGACAATCGGACACGATAAGACCTCCTCTCTGAAATTACCTGCGTCCCCATCCCGGCCCGGCCGGGATGGGGACCCTTTGATTACCGCTGCTCGGGCGAAGGGATCCGCTCTGCACCAAGGGTTTGCCCGGGGCAAGCCCTTGCGCGCCGCACCTGCGGCGAGGGGCGGCTTACCGTCCCAGCTTGGCGTGGACGAGATCGTCCACCGTGGCCAGCGCATCGTCCAGCTTCATCACGTCGGAACCGCCGCCCATGGCGGAGTCCGGCTTCCCGCCGCCCTTGCCGCCGCAGACTGCGGTAACAGAGCGGATGATCTCCCCGGCCTTGACGCCCCGGGCCACGGCCTGCTTGCCGCAGACGGCCAGGAAGGTGATCTTCCCGTCCGTTACGCTGGACAGGACGGCCACCACGTTTGCATCCTTGTCCTTCAGGAAATCGCCCATCTTGCGCAGCTGGTCGGCGCCGGCATCGTTGAGGGTCGCGGTGAGCACCTTCAGGCCGTCCACGTCCTTGGCGCCCATCAGGAAGCGCCCCGCTTCGCCCATGGCGTCCTTGGCGCGGAAGGCGTCCACCATGTGGCGCAGCTCGCGGATCTCCTGGATCTCCTGCATGGCCTTGGAAACGATATCGGCAGGCTTGGCTTTCAGCGCCTCTGCCACGGCGTTGATCGTACAGCAATTGCCGCGCATGCACTCCAGCGTGGCCCGGCCGGTGATGGCCTCGATCCGGCGGACGCCGCTGGCCACGGAGAACTCGCTTTCAATGTGGAACGGCCCGACCTTTGCCGTGTTGTCCAGGTGAGTGCCTCCGCAGAACTCCACAGAATAGCCGTCCCCCATGTCGACGACCCGGACCGTATCGCCGTACTTCTCACCGAACAGGGCGATGGCGCCCCGCTGCCTGGCCGCTTCGATGGGAAGCACGTCCGTACGGATGGGATAGCCCTCCAAAACCGCGTCGTTCACCATGGCCTCCACCTGTTGAAGCTCCTCGGCCGTCATGGCGGAGAAGTGGGTAAAGTCGAAGCGCAGACGGTCGGGCTCCACCAGGCTGCCGGCCTGCTGCACGTGGTCGCCCAGCACGGTGCGCAGGGCCTTGTCCAACAGGTGGGTGGCGGAGTGGGCGCGCATGACGGCTCGGCGGCGCTGGCCGTCGATCTGGGCGCGGACGGCGTCGCCGACCTTCAAAACGCCCTCCACCAGCTTGCCGTAGTGCATATACTTGCCGCCCTTGTTCTTCTGCACGTCGGTCACTTCAAAGCAGACGCCCCGGTCGCCGGCAATGACGATCTGCCCGTGGTCGGCCACCTGGCCGCCCATCTCGGCGTAGAAGGGGGTCTTGTCCAGGACCACGATGCCCTCCACGCCGGGCATCAGTTCTTCGGCCGGTTCGTTTTCCACCGCCAGGGCCACGACCTTGGCTCCGGGGAATGTGGAGTGTTCATAGCCTACAAATTCGGTCTCGGGCACGTCCTTGCCGAACTCCACGCCGGCCCAGCCCAGATCGCCCAGGGCCTCCCGGGCCTTGCGGGCCCGTTCCTTCTGCTCCTGCATCAGCGTCTGAAAGCCGTCCTCGTCCACCGTCATGCCCTGCTCCTCCACCATCTCGCGGGTCAGGTCGATGGGGAAGCCGTAGGTGTCGTACAGCTTGAAGGCGTCGGCGCCGGAGAAGACGCCTTCGCCCTTCTCCTTGTGCCCCGCCAGCAGATCGCTGAAAATGCGCATGCCGCCGTCGATGGTGCGGGCAAAGTTTTCTTCCTCGGTGCGGATGACCTTGGTGATATAGTCCTGCCGCTCCCGCAGCTCGGGGTAGTGGCCCTCGTTCTCCTGGATGACGGTATCGCACACCTCGTACAGGAAGGGCTCGTTGACGCCCAGCAGCTTGCCGTGGCGGGCGGCCCGCCGGAGCAGGCGGCGCAGCACGTAGCCCCGGCCCTCGTTGGAGGGGAGCACGCCGTCGCAGATCAGGAAGGTGGCGGAGCGGATGTGGTCGGTGATGACCCGCAGGGACACGTCCTTGGCGGCGGTCTCTCCATAATGGGCGTGGGTGATCTGACTGACCTTGTTGGTGATGTTCATCACCGTGTCCACGTCAAAGAGGGAGGCCACCTCCTGGCATACGCAGGCCAGCCGCTCCAGGCCCATGCCGGTGTCGATGTTCTTCTGCTTAAGCTCGGTGTAGTGGCACTCCCCGTCGTTGTTGAACTGAGAGAACACCACGTTCCATACCTCGATATACCGGTCGCAGTCGCAGCCTACGGTGCAGCCGGGCCTGCCGCAGCCCCACTGCTCGCCCCGGTCGTAGTAGATCTCCGAACAGGGGCCGCAGGGGCCGCTTCCGTGCTCCCAGAAGTTGTCCTCCTTGCCGAACTTGAAAATGCGCTGGGCGGGTATGCCGATCTCCTCGTTCCAGATGCGGAAGGCCTCGTCGTCGGCGGGGGTGGTCTCGTTGCCGGCGAAGACGGAAGGGTAGAGCCGGTCGGGTTCCAGACCCACCCACTCGGGGCTGGTCAAAAACTCCCAGGCCCAGTGGATGGCCTCCCGCTTGAAATAATCCCCAAAGGAGAAGTTGCCCAGCATCTCAAAATAGGTGCCGTGGCGGGCGGTATGGCCGATGTTCTCGATGTCGCCGGTGCGGATGCACTTCTGGCAGGTGGTCACGCGGCGGCGGGGAGGCTCCTGCTCCCCGGTGAACCAGGGCTTCATGGGCGCCATGCCGGAGTTGATGAGCAGCAGGGAGGCGTCGTTCTGGGGAATGAGGGAAAAGCTGGGCAGGCGCAGATGGCCCTTGGTCTCGAAAAAGGAAAGGAACATCTCGCGCAGCTCGTTCAGGCCGAATTTTTTGGGCATGGGTAGATCAAACTCCTCTTTTTCTAAAAATAAAGCTCCGCCCCCGGTTCAGGGGCGAAGCATTGATTACTCCGCGGTACCACCCTGATTCGCGCCCCAATCGCCGGGCGCGCCTCATTGCATCCGATAACGGGGATGGGACGGCCTGCTCGTCGCAGGCGGCTCGGAGGCGGCCGCAGGGTTCGCGTGGCCGAGGGGCTTCCACCGTCTCCCTCTCGCTTTGGGCTGCAAAACCAAGCTCTTCTCGTCAAAGCCTCAATTATTTTATCATAAAATCGCAGCTTGTCAATCCCCTGCGGAGGAGTCCCGGCGGGGATGCGGCGCCCCGCAAAGCCCGGTCGGAGCGGCGGCAGGGGGCGAAACAGAGTCTCACTCCCGGGCCAGAGCGGCCAGAGCGGCCAGACGCCGTACGGCGCCGGCGTCGGTGGCGGGGTATTCTTCCTCCGGCGGACAGGCCCCGCCGCTGAAATGGACGCAGGGATTATGCGTGGCCGAGCGGTCGAGCCGGGCGGTCTTCAGGGAGGCATGGAGCTGACGGCAGCCGGTGCGCTCCAGCAGCCAGGCGGCGTTGTTCAGCCGCACGCCGCAGCCGGGCAGGATCTCGATCCGTCCGGCCGCGTATTCCCGCATGGCGCGTATGGTGTCCGCCCCCTCCGGGGCGGTGGGGGCCTGCCCGCTGGTGAGCACCCGCGTCACGCCCAGCGCGCACAGGGCCTCCAGCCCGGCCCTCCAGTCCGGGACCACGTCGATGGCGCGGCTGAACACGCTTTGCCGCGTGCCGATCACTTCCAGCATGGCCTGGCAGCGGCGCACGTCCACCGTGCCGTCCTCATGAAGAAAGCCGAAGACGATGCCGTCCGCGCCCGCGTCCAGCAGGCGTCGGGCGTCCAGCAGCATGGTGCAGAATTCCTCCTGCGTATAACAGAAGCCGCCTTCCCGGGGGCGCACCATGGCCATGAGCTCCACCTGCGCCGTCCGGGCCAGCTCCAGCGCGCCCAGGCTTGGGGTCAGCCCGCCCAGGAACAGGGCGGAATTCAGCTCCACCCGGTCGGCGCCGGCTCCGGCGGCTGCCAGGACGTCTCCCGCAGAGCCGCAGCAGATCTCGATCTTGATCTCGTCCATAGACTTCCCTCCGGATCGTCTGAGGTTTCCTCTATTCTACCACAGTATTTTGTGATATCATAGCACGGATATAAGGAGTGATACCATGGATGAATTGTCCTTCCTGCAGACGGCCCTGCCGGAGGATTGGGCGGCCTATCCCCGCGCCCTGATGGAGGCGTTGGCACAGCACGCCGCCCGCCTGCGGCGCACCGTGCCCTGGTGCGCCGCGCTGAGCGAGGAGGCGTATCAGCAATATGTCCTCTGTCCCCGGGTCAATGACGAGGATCTGTCCGACCACCGCGCCCTGTTCCATTCCCTGCTGTGGGAGCGGGTCAGGGGCCTGGACGAGGAGGAGGCGGTGCAGCAGGTCAACTGCTGGTGCCAGGAGCACGCTTCTTACCAGGCACAGGACGGGCGGACCGCCTCTCCGCTGACCGTGTTCCGCTGCGGAAGCGGACGCTGCGGGGAGGAATCGGCCTTTCTGGTGGCCGCGCTGCGCAGCGTGGGCCTGCCCGCCCGGCAGGTGTACGCCCCCCGCTGGTCCCACTGCGACGACAACCACGCCTGGGTAGAGGTGCTGTGCCATGGCCGCTGGCGTTTTCTGGGCGCCTGCGAGCCGGAGCCGGTGCTGGACCGGGGCTGGTTCAATACCGCCGCCTCCCGGGCCATGCTGGTGCACAGCCGCACCTTCGGCCCGGCGGAGGACACAAAGCTCCACGGCCCGGCGCTGGACCGGCAGGGGCAGGCGGTGCGGCATAATCAGACCGCCCGCTACGCCCCGGTGAAGACCTACACCTTCCGCACCCAGCCCGGTGCGAAGGTGTCCCTGGAGATCCTGAACGAGTCCCGCCTGATCCCCATCGCCCAACTGGAGGCGGATGCGGGCGGGCGCGTACAGGTGGAGCTGGGGATCGGGGACGTGCACGCCTCCGCCGTCCGGGACGGATGGTATGCCGAAACGCTCTGCCGCGGCGCGTCGGAGGACGGGGCCGTTCTGGCGCTGGCCCCGCCGGAGGACCCGGCGCAGGGCTGGACGGAATTTACCTTCCGCGCCCCAGCGCCCGTCCCTCCCGTCCCGCTGACCGGGGCGCAGAAGCAGGCGCGCGCCCGGGTCCGCGCCCGGGGCGACCGGCTGCGGCAGAAACGGCTGGCGGGTTTCTACGACCCGGAGCAGGCCGGGCGCTGTCCCGGCTGTGAAGACCTGCTGCGGGAGGCGCGGGGCAACTTTGCACAGATCCATGCCTTTCTGACCCGGGACGCCGACCCCCTGCGGGAGGCCCTGCTGCGGGCGCTGTCCGCCAAGGACCTGCGGGACGCCCCGGCGGAGCTGCTGGAGCATCATCTCCGCCGGGCGGCCCCCTGGGCCGGACGGTTTCCGCAGGAGGTCTACGTCAGCGCGCTGCTCAATCCACGGGTCGCCCTGGAACGGCTCACCGACTGGTCGATGCCCCTGCCCGGAGCGGTGGGCGCGGTGGCCCGCCTGCGCGGGCGCGGCGTGCCGTCCCGTCTGCGCCCGCGGGACGGCGTGGTGGAGATATGGCGGGAGGGGGCCTTTACGCCCTTCCGGGCGGAGCAGACCGGACAAGCCGTCTTCCTGCGCCGGGCCGGCGAAGAGCCGCTGTACCACCGGAACTGGTCGCTCTCCCGCTGGGCGGGAGACGGCTGGCAGGACCTGCTGTTTTCCGACGGGGAGTGGCAGGGGGCGTTCCTGCCCGCGCAGCTGCCCGCGGGGCGGTATCGCATCCTGACGGCCCTGCGCCTGCCCTCCGGGGACCAGTTTGCCGCCCGGCGGACGTTCTTACTGGCGCCGGGGGAAGAAAAAGAGATCGCTCTGTACCTGCGCGGCTGCGAGACGGCGGACCTGATCGCCCCGCGGGCGCTGCCCCTGGTGGACGGGCGGCCCCGGGCGGGGCGCTGCGCGCTGCTCTTCTGGCTGGAGGAGGGGGCGGAGCCCACCGAGCATCTGCTCAACGAACTCACGGCAGCCGGGACCGCGCTGCGCGCCCTGCCGGCGGAGCCGGTGTTTTTCCTGCGCAGGCGCGGGGCGGAGCGTCAGCGTACGCTGCGCGCCCTTTTGGCGGGCTGGCCGGGGGCCCGGCTGGAGTACCCGGAGGACTGGGACGATCAGGTGGAGAGCCTGGCCCGCTGCCTGGACTGCGACCCGGAGCGTCCGCCGCTGACGGTGGTATGCACCCGGGACGGACGGGCGGCCTACGCCGCCAGCGGCTACCGGGTGGGGGAGGGGGATCTGCTGCGCCGCATCGCGGCCCTCCTGTGCGGGAGCTGAGCGGAGGCGGCCCGGCGCATTTTGCGCCGGGCCGCCTCTGCTCTTGGATGTCTGGGACGGGCTATGGCGCCTCGGACTGCGTAAAGAAGTCGCACCAGGGCCGAAGGGTGCAGTTCGGACAGTCCGGTCTGCGGGCCATGCACACCGCCCGGCCGTGAAGCACCAGCCGGTGGCAGAAGTCGTTGGATTCCTCCGGCGGCAGGATGGCGCGCAGCTGTGTTTCCACCTTGGCGGGGTCCTTGGTGCCGTCGGTGAGGCCTAAGCGGCCGGAGATGCGGATACAGTGGGTGTCCGCCACCACCACGCCGGGGGCCTTGTGGATATCTCCCAGGACCAGATTGGCGGTCTTGCGCCCCACGCCGGGCAGCCTGAGCAGTTCTTCCATGGTAGCGGGTACCCGGCCGCCGTACTGCTCCACCAGCATCCGGGCGGCGGCCACGATATCCCGCGCCTTGGCCCGGAAAAAGCCGGTGGAGTGGATGTACGCCTCCACCTCGGACACGTCGGCGCCGGCCAGGTCTTCCAAGGTAGGGTAGCGGGCGAAGAGGGCGGGCGTGACCTGGTTCACCCGCTCGTCGGTACACTGGGCGGCCAGACGGGTGGAGAAGAGCAGCTCGTAGTCCTTGCGGTAGTCCAGAGAGCACAGAGCGTCGGGGTAAGCCGCCTTCAAAGCTTCCACGATGCGTAGCACATCCGCTTGTTTTTTCATTCGGATCACCTCATTGGACAATATAGCACAGAATCCGCAAAAAAACGAGAGAGTTTTTCGAATGGTGACAATTGTATTTCAGAGGCGTATTTTGTATAATATACTAAGCTAACGCGTAACATTTGGAAAGGTGGCGACAGGGGAATTGGTCAACGATATCATGGACTTCATCGCATCCCGCGATCCGGAGGTGGGCGCGGCCATCCGGGCCGAGTATGACCGCCAGCGGCGCAATATCGAGCTGATCGCGTCGGAGAACTTTGTCAGCGAGGCGGTGCTGGCCGCAGCGGGCACGGTGCTCACCAACAAGTATGCCGAGGGCTACCCCGGCAAGCGGTACTACGGCGGCTGCCAGTGCGTGGACGTGGTGGAAGACCTGGCCCGCGACCGGGCCTGCAGGCTGTTCGGGGCCGACCATGCCAACGTGCAGCCCCATTGCGGCGCCAATGCCAACTACGCCGTCTATCAGGCCCTGTGCGAGCACGGGGACACCGTGCTGGGCATGGATCTGGCCAACGGCGGGCATCTGACCCACGGCTCCCCCGTGAACTTTTCCGGAAAGAACTACCATATCGTGGCCTACGGCGTCAACGATCAGGGCTATATCGACTATGACCAGGTGCGGGACCTGGCGAAGAAGCATAAGCCGAAAATGATCCTGGCCGGCGCCTCCGCCTATCCCCGCGTCATCGACTTTAAGACCTTTGCCGAGATCGCCCATGAAGTGGGCGCCTACCTGTTTGTGGATATGGCCCACATCGCCGGCCTGGTCGCCGCAGGGCTGCACCCCTCTCCCGTGCCCTATGCCGACGTGGTCTCCACCACCACCCACAAGACGCTCCGCGGTCCCCGGGGCGGCATGATCCTGTGCAAGGAAGCGCTGGCCAAGAAGATCGATTCCGCCATCTTCCCCGGCAGCCAGGGCGGTCCGCTGGAGCACATCATCGCCGCCAAGGCCGTGGCGCTGGGCGAGGCGATGAAGCCGGAGTTCAAGCGCTATCAGGAGCAGATCGTGAAGAACGCCGCCGCCCTGGCCCAGGCCCTGATGCAGGAGGGCTTCGATCTGGTCTCCGGCGGGACCGACAACCACCTGATGCTGGTGGATCTGCGTCCGGCCCATCTGACCGGCAAGGAGATGGAGAAGCGTCTGGACGAGGTGAACATCACCGTCAACAAAAACGCCATTCCCAACGACCCGGAGAAGCCCTTTGTCACCAGCGGCATCCGGGTGGGCACGCCTGCCGCCACCACCCGCGGCTTCCGGGAGGAAGACATGAAGGTGATCGCCCGGCTCATGTGGCAGACCGCCACCGCGTTTGAGACCCAGGCCGGCGAGATCCGCGCCCAGGTGGCCCAGCTCACCGGGAAATATCCCCTTTACAACTGACCGGCTGAGCCGCCCCGCCGTCTGCGGCGGGGCGGCTTTCTTGGTTTTGGAGAGACGAACATGGAAATTCGCTTTGCCGGGGCGGCGGATGCCCAGGACCTGCTGGGACTTTACGGGCAGTATATCGATACCCCCATCACATTTGAATGCGCCCTGCCCTCCCGGGCGGAGTTTGCCCGGCGGATCGAGGGCATTGGCCGGGCATACCCCTATCTGCTCTGCCGGGAAGGGGAGCGGACCGTAGGCTACGCCTACGCCCACCGGCAGATGGAGCGGGAGGCCTACCAGTGGAACGCGGAGCTTTCGGTCTATCTGGACCGGGCGTTTACGTCCCGGGGACTGGGCGGGCGGCTCTACCGCGTTCTGATGGAACTGCTGCGGCTTCAGGGCGTGCGGACGGCCTACGGCTGCGTGACCCTGCCCAATGAAAAAAGCGAGGGCCTCCACCGGGCTCTGGGGTTCCGGCAGCTGGGCGTTTACCGGAATACCGGCTATAAATGCGGCGCCTGGCACGACGTGGCCTGGTTCGAGAAAGCCCTCGGGCCCTACGGCGGCGCCCCGGAGCCGGTCCGGCCCTTTCCCGCTGTGCCGGAGGAGGCGGTACGGGCGGTGCTGGCGGCCTTTTGAGGGCAGCGCCGCGGGCGGGCTTATCTCTTTTCCCTTAATTGTGCATTTAGAGTACCCTTGGTCAAAATAGCAGGGGCAGCCTCAAAAATGAGGCTGCCCCTGCAAATCCAGATTTACCTTTTATTACTTCCGATCCAATAGCAGCCTGTGCCGATTACGGTTCCCAAAAACCTTATCTCACGGCTTGGCACTCCGATACACAACGACAAAAAGTAAATTACCGCAAATACAGCGACGGAAATAAGCGCTCTTTTAATGGTATCGTTCATTTTCTGTTCCCCCTCAGATCCTGATTTATCACGCTTTTATACATATGTGTATGTTATCATACAGGTAAATGTTTTTCAATGTGTCGTGAAATCGCCCGAGATCTGGCCCGCGCGCAAATCGAGGAAAAGGGAGGCGGGCTTTGCAAGCTTGACGAAGGCCGCCGGGCGTGTTATTTTAAGAGTAAAAACAAGGAGTGGACGCCTGTGAAACGTATTTTGGCCCTGCTGATGACAATTGCAATAACGGTGGGCGCGCTGCCGCCCGCCATGGCCGCCTCCAGCAGTGCTGCCGACGGAAGCGCGGTGGTGCTGCCGGAGGACGTGCCCTCGCCCTGGGCGATTGAAGAGGTCACCCAGGCCATCGTGCTCGGCATGGTCCCTTCCAACCTGCAAAGCCGCTGGCGGCATTCGGTCACCCGCATTGAGTTTGCCCAGATGGTGGTTCACTTCCTGGCGTTCCAGTACGGCTATGACGACGACGGCTCCTTCCTGGGGGTGTACTGCTCCAGCGCGCTGGACCGGGACGGGATGCCCTTCGGCAATTCCAGCAGTTGGTGGAACCAGTTCTGCGGTCAGCTGGAGACCTTCCGCGATCTGGCCAAGCCCGAGGACCGGGGCTACGGCAACGCGGCCTACGCCCTGGGGATCGTCAACGGCCGCGGCGCCGGCACCTTTGACCCCAACGGCCTGATTACCCGGCAGGAGGCCGCCGCAATGCTCATGCGCTGCTACCGGCGCTATGGCGGCGCTTATGACGCGGCGGACCCCTCCGCGGCCCTGACCGACTGGAACAGCGTGGCCGACTGGGCGCAGGCGGACGTGGCCGCCGTGCTGGAGCTGGGCGTGATGAACGGCACGTCGGAGACCACGTTTGGAGCCCTGGGCACCTATACCCGGGAACAGGCAGTGGTCACGCTGCTGCGCCTGTACGCCAACGGCCCGGTAAGCCGCAGCAACCAGAATCTGCCCGCCATGTGACCCCTTTACGGATAATCGAACATGTGTTAGAATGGAGGAGAATTCGGTTCTCCTCCATTCTGCAGTAATAAGGGAGGCTTTTCCATGCCATACCGGCCCTTAGCGGACGAAATACGGCCCCAGACGTTGGACGAGGTGGTGGGACAGCGCCACATCCTGGGGAAAGACGGCCTGCTGCGCCGTATCATCGACAGCGGCAGTATTCCGAACCTGATCTTTTACGGCCCCTCCGGCACGGGGAAGACCACCGTGGCCAATATCATCGCCAAGCGTACCAACCGCCCCCTGCACCGGCTCAACGCGACCACCGCCTCCATCTCGGATATCAAGGACATCATCGGGGACATCGGCACCATGCTGGCCCCCGACGGGGTGCTGCTCTATCTGGACGAGATCCAGTATTTCAACAAGAAGCAGCAGCAGTCCCTGCTGGAATTCATGGAGAACGGGAAGATCACCCTCATCGCGTCCACCACGGAAAATCCCTATTTCTATGTCTATAACGCGGTGCTCTCCCGCGCCTCTGTGTTCGAATTCAAGCCCCTGGAATCCGCCGATGTGCTGCCCGCCGTGGAACGGGGCGTCCGGCTGATGGGGGCGCGGCTGGGGGCGGAGGCGCTCTGTGAGGACGGGGTGCAGCAGCACATCGCCTCCGCCTGCGGCGGGGACGTGCGCAAGGCCATGAACGCGGTGGAGCTGCTGCTGAACTCCGCCCGGCGGGAAGGGGACCGGCTTCTGGTGACCCTGGAGGACGCCCGCATGGCGGCCCAGCGCTCCGCCATGCGGTATGACCGGGCGGGAGACGACCATTATGATATCCTCTCCGCCCTGCAAAAGTCCATCCGCGGCTCTGACCCGGACGCGGCCTGCCATTATCTGGCCCGGCTGCTGGAGGCGGGAGACCTGATCTCCGCCTGCCGGCGGCTGATGGTCATCGCCTGTGAGGATGTGGGCCTGGCGTATCCCCAGATCATCCCCATCGTCAAGGCCTGTGTGGATGCGGCCAATCTGCTGGGCCTGCCCGAAGCCCGGATCCCGCTGGGAGACGCGGCGGTGCTCATGGCCACCGCGCCCAAATCCAATTCCGCCCACATCGCCCTGGACCATGCCATGGCCGACGTGCGCGCGGGCAAGACCGGGGACTACCCCCGGCACCTTCAGAACAGGCACGCCGACTCGGCGGGGCAGGAGCGGGAGCAGGGCTATCGGTACCCCCATGATTTTCCGGGCCACTGGGTCAGCCAGCAGTATCTGCCCGACGCGCTGGCGGGCAAACGGTACTACGAGTACGGAGATAATAAGACCGAGCAGGCCGCCCGGCGGTATTGGGAGGAGATCAAGGGCCGGGAAGGCGGCGGGACGTGAAGCGCGCGCTGGGCTTTGGCTACTGCGGCTTGGCCTGCTGCCTGTGCAGCGAGCAGGAGGGGTGCCCCGGCTGCCGCAGCGGGGGCTGTCCGGACAAGGCGTGGTGCAAAAGCTTCCAGTGCGGCCTGGCGCGGGGGCATGCGGGCTGTTGGGAATGCCCGGAGTTTCCCTGCCCGGGCGAAATTCGGGAGAAAACGCGCGTGCGGGCCTTTGTGGAATTCCTCCGGCGGCATGGAGAGACGGCCCTGCTGGACTGCCTGGAGCGTAACGAACGGGCGGGGCTGGTCTACCACTATCCCGGTCGTCTGACCGGCGATTACGACGTGCCGGAGACCGTGGAGGAGATCCTGGAATTGATCGAACGGGGCGCCGGCAATCCGTAGGAGGTGCGCCGCATGCGTCCGGGTGCGGCGGCCGGATCCAAGAATACCCGTAGGGGCGGGGGCTTCCCCCGCTCCTACGGGTATCTGCATTTGGCGCGGCAGGCTGTGGGCGACCCTGTCCCTGCCTGCGCGCAGGGCCCGGATCGGGGCCGGCTCAGGGCGCAAACACTGTTTCCGCGCCTACTTTGCTGCACCCCTCGGGGGCGTACTTCCATTTGCGCAGCGGTCCGCTGGTGATGAAATACTCCAGCGGCTCGGGCTTCTCCAGCGGCGGCAGGGCGTCGATCGCCAACAGCTTGATTTTCATCCGCTCGGGCAGGATGGCCTTCAGATAGACGGAAAAGCGGTCGCCCTCTTTCAGTCCGGGGCGCAGCTCGGCCAGACCGGACAGGTTGGGCGTCAGCTCGACGAAGGCGCCGTACTCCTTGATGCCCCGCACGATGCCGGGCACCGTCATCCCCGGCTGGAAGCGGGCCGCGTTTTCCGCCCAGGTGCCCAGCAGCTCCTTGTGGGTCAGATACACCCGCCCGGCCCGCCGGTCCAGGTCGAGCACGGCGGCGAAGATCGACTGCCCGGGCGAGAAGCGCTCCGCGGGGTGGGGGATGCGGGAGACGGAAATCGCTTCGATCCCGATCATGGAGGTCACGCCGCAGCCGATATCCACGAAGGCGCCGAAGGGCTCCAGGTGGGTGACTACGGCGGGAATCACCTGGCCGGGGGAGAGCTGGGCGAGCATGGCGTCCAGGGCCTTCTGCTGCGCCAGCCGCCGGGACAGCGTCAGGCGCACCGTACCGCCGGTCTCCTCCACGGCGGTGACCACGAAGCAGACCGGCTTGCCGACCCGGGAGAGGATGGCGATCTCACGGGTCGTGCCGTCGGTGATGCCCAGGGCGGCCTCGGCGCGGGGGATGCGGCCCTGATACGGGCCAACCGTCACCAGCAGGTTGTGCTCCGCGTCGCACAGGCGCACCATTCCTTCCAGGATCGTTTCCTCTTCCATGGCCCTGCGCAGGGCGGCGGGGGAGGCGCAGGCAGCCTGATGTTCCGGCAAAGAGAGCAAATGGCCCTCGGGCAAAAAGCGCATCGTCAAGATGACCAATCCTTTCCAGCGTCCATGGGCTTTTTTTCTTGATAGCCCACTATATGCGCAGCGCAGCCTTGAATTGACAGCGGGCGGGCTGGAATTTATAATGATAGAGATACAGGGAAGGGGGGAGCGGTCATGGACATCCATGTGGGTGACATGCTGGAATTGAAAAAGGCGCACCCCTGCGGCAGCCATACCTGGCAGGTGCTGCGGGTGGGGATGGACTTCCGCCTGCGCTGCCAGGGGTGCGGTCATGAGCTGATGATCCCGCGCAGCAAGGCGGAGAAGAGCATCAAAAAATGGATCCGTAATCCGGAAGGAGCACCGCAGGAATGAAGGAATTTTGGAGCAGCCGTATCCGGGGCCTGACCCCGTATACGCCGGGGGAACAGCCCCGGGAGCGGAAATTCATCAAGCTCAATACCAACGAAAACCCCTATCCCCCCTCGCCCATGGCCCTCTCCGCCATCCGCGCGGCGGCGGACGAGCCGCTGCGGCTCTATCCCGACCCGGATTGTACCCAGCTGCGGGAAGTCATGGCGGCCACCTGCGGCCTGAAGCCGTCGCAGGTCTTTGTGGGCAACGGCTCGGACGAGGTGCTGGCCCTCTGCTTTCAGGCCTTTTTTGACCCGGACCGGATCCTTCTCTTTCCCGACGTGACCTACAGCTTTTACCCGGTCTTTGCCGCGCTCTACGGCCTGCAATACCGGCAGGTGCCGTTGGACGAGGGCTTTGGGGTGCCTGTGGAGTCCTTCTTGGCCCCCAACGGCGGGGTAGTGCTTGCAAACCCCAACGCGCCCACGGGCCGGGCCCTCTCTCTGTGTGCCATTCGGCGGATACTGGAGGGCAATCCCGGCGCGGTGGTCCTGGTGGACGAGGCTTATGTGGACTTTGGCGCGGAGTCGGCGGTGGAGCTCATCGACCGCTATCCGAACCTTGTCGTGGTGCAGACCCTGTCCAAGTCCCGCTCCCTGGCCGGGCTGCGGGTGGGGTTTGCTCTGGCCCAGGAGAACCTGATCGCCGCGCTCAATTGTGTGAAGAATTCCTTCAATTCCTATCCCCTGGACCGGCTTGCCCTGGCGGGGGCGGAAGGCGCCCTGCGGGATCCGGACTATTTCCGCACCACCACCGCTCAGATCATCGCCACCCGTGACCGTACCGCGGCCCGGCTCAAGACACTGGGCTTCGACGTGTGCGAGTCTGCGTCCAATTTCCTTTTCATCGCCCATCCGAAGGCGCCTGCCAAGGTCTTGCTGGATGGCCTGCGGGAGCGGGGCATTCTGGTGCGCTGGTGGGATCAGCCCCGCATCCGGAACCATCTCCGGGTGAGCGTGGGCACCCAGACGGAGATGGACGCCCTGTACGACGCCCTGTCGGAGCTGGTGCGGTGAGGTACGAGGGCAGCATCTACCGCCCGCCCGGAGAACACGGCAGCTATCTGCTGCAGGTCACCGTGGGCTGCTCCCACAACGGCTGCACCTTCTGCGGCATGTATCGGGACAAGCGCTATCATGTGCGCCCTCTGCCGGAGATCTTTGCGGATATCGCCCTGGCCGGGGCTTATTACGGCGGCGTGGAGCGGGTCTTCCTCTGCGATGGGGATGCGGTTGCCATGGACACGGCGGACCTGCTGGCGGTGCTGGAGCGCCTGTACGGCAGCTTCCCGGGGCTGAAGCGGGTCAACGCCTATGCAGGAGCGCGCAGTACCCTGGCGAAAACGGATGGGGAACTGGCCGCCCTGCGGGAGGCGGGGCTGGTGCGGCTCTACCTGGGGGTGGAGAGCGGCAGCGACGCGGTGCTCCGGGCGGTCAACAAAGGGGTGACGGCCCCGGAGATGCTGACGGCCGGACAGCGCCTGGTCAAGGCGGGCTTTGACCTGTGGACCATGGTCCTCATCGGCCTGGCCGGACCGGGGGAGAAGAGCCGCTCCCATGCCCTGGATACGGCGGCGCTGATCAATGCCATGGGCCCACGGCATTTGTCCGCGCTGACCTATCTGCCAACGCCGGGAACGCCGCTGGCCCGTCAGGCGGAGCGGGGGGAATTCCAACTGCTGGATGCCCGGGAGGCACTGGAGGAGACCCGGCTGCTGCTGGAGAGCCTGCAGGTGTCTCCCCTCCATTTTACCAGCGACCACGCCTCCAATTACCTGCCGCTCAAGGGCGGCCTGCCGGAGGAGCGGGAACGGCTGCTGGCGCTCCTGGACGGGGCGCTGGCGGGCAGACAAGACGTCCGGCCGGAATTCTGGCGGGGATTGTGAGGAAAAGACGATGGAGGAGCATCTGCATATTCTCTGGACCAACGCCGATCCGGTGGTATTTGATAAAATGGTGCTGATGTACGCCGTCAACAGCCTGACCCACGGCTGGTGGGAGAAGGTCACCGTTATCCTTTGGGGGGAGAGTGCACGGCTGGCGGTCGAAGATCCGGCAGTGGCCGGGCGCATCCGCCTGGCCCGGGCGCAGGGCGTGGCATTCTCTGCCTGCGTTTCCTGCGCCCGCGAGCTCGGGGTGGAGGAGCAGCTGCGGGAGATGGGATTGGAGGTCATCCCCTGGGGCGAACCGCTGACCCGCCTCATCCGGTCCCGTGCCCCGCTGCTTACCGTGTAAAGGGAAATCACATTCGCCCAATACCGCGGCAGCAATATGGAAATTCATAAGGAAAAGCAGAAGGTGACAAGCTAAAAGGCTTGTCACCTTCTTTTTGCAGCGCGGCCCGAATCTGACCTTTTTTGAGAGCGGCTTGCCGTATAATGATCTCTGCTGGACGAGACCGCTGCCGCCGTCGCTGGCAAAGATACCGGCGCATGCCGCGTGAGCGGAAGCGAGAGGCAAGGCGCGGGAGCATCGCTCCGCAGGCATACAAAGGAGCGTCGGCCAGACAGGACGAACAGGGGGACGCGCAGAATGACGGTGGTGTATATCGACGCGCTGTTCCTGCTCAACTTTGTCGTGGATTATCTGCTGCTGCTGTGCGCGGGACGTTTGGCGGGCGAGGTGCTCCACCGGGGGCGGCTGGCATTGGGCGCGGCGCTGGCAGGCGCGTACGCCGCCGCCGTCTTCCTGCCGGGGATGGGCTTTCTGCTCCATCCCCTGTGCAAATTGGCCGCGGCGGTCCTGGCCCTGCTGATCGGTTATGGGGGAAGCCGCCGTCTGCTGCGGGTAACGCTGGTCTTCTTTGCGGTATCCGCAGCCTTTGCCGGCGGGATCCTGGCCCTGGAGCTGTTGGGCGGGAGGGGGCTCACGCTGGAAAACGGCGTATTCTCCTCCGCCATGGACCTGCGCCTCATCCTGCTCTCGGCGGCGGGGTGCTACGTGGTCATCACCCTGCTCTTCCAACGCTCCGCCCGCCACACCGCCGCACGGCAGGAGCTGGTGCCTGCGGTGCTTACCCTGGACGGGCGGCGGGTGGCATTGACGGCCCTGGTGGATACCGGAAACACCCTGACGGACCCGGCTACGGGCCGCCCAGTGATGGTGGCGGAGGGGGAGAAGGTGGCGGGATTGTTTCCCTCCGGGCAGGCGCCGGACGAAGCGGACCTGCGCGACCCGGTGGCGGCGCTGGAACGCTTGTCCCAGGCGGGCTTTCTGGGGCGGTGCCGCCTGCTGCCCTATCAGGCGGTGGGGGTGGAGTGCGGCATGCTGCTCTCTCTGCGGCTGGACGGGGCCAGGGTGGGCCGGGAGGATTACGGAACACTGCTGGTGGCGCTTTCGCCCAACCGCCTGTCCGACGGCGGGGGCTATAGCGCCCTGATCGGTACATAGATCCTGCCGGGACCACGGGAAACGCCCGGCCGGGGGGCCTTCTGCGTCAAACGCGGCGCCGGTGTTCCGCGCCGCCGGGCAGGTCCCCATGGCCTGAACGAGGCGGAAGAAAAAGAATGATTTGGGAGGCTGGATATGAGCGCCTGGCTTTTGCGCTGTTACGTCCGTGTGCAGCAGGCCCTGGCACGGCTGGGGCTGAAGCTGCCGGGAAAGATCATGTACATCGGGGGGAGCGACACCCTTCCGCCGCCCCTGTCCAGAGACGAGGAGTCGGACCTGATCGCACGGCTGGAAGAAGGGGACGAGGCGGTCAAGTCCCAGCTCATCGAGCGCAACCTGCGCCTGGTGGTCTATATCGCCCGGCGGTTCGAAAACACCGGCGTGGGCATCGAGGATCTGATCTCCATCGGCACCATCGGTCTGATCAAGGCAGTGAATACCTATCAGCCTGCCAAGAACATCAAGCTGGCTACCTATGCCTCACGGTGCATCGAAAATGAGATTCTGATGCATCTGCGCAAGATCGTGAACCTGAAGAGCGAGGTCTCCTTTGACGAGCCGCTGAACACCGACTGGGACGGCAACGAGCTGCTGCTGTCCGATATCCTGGGGACGGAAAACGACCTGGTGATGAAGCCGATCGAGGATGACGTGGATCGTAAGCTCCTCTTCGACGCAATGGAGAAGCTGGAAGCACGGGAGAAGCAGATCATCACCATGCGCTTTGGGCTGGACGGCCGGCCGGAGCGGACCCAGAAGGAGGTGGCCGATTCCCTTGGGATCTCGCAATCTTATATCTCGCGCCTGGAAAAGCGCATCATCAACCGTCTCAAGCGAGAGATTTTAAAAATGCTGTGATCCCGGTGCAGGCAAAGCCGGGCGGCGCTGCCGCCCGGCTTTGCTTGTCGAAAAAGGCCTTTGGCCTTTTTCGACAGAGGAATACATGACGGACAGGGCTCGATTCTGGCAGAAAAGTCGCCCTGTCCGTCATGAGAGGTGTCATTTCCGACGCACGTGTCGCCGGAAATGACGGAGCTTCCTTTCCTTCCGTCGTCTGCGGACGACTCAACTCTGCGGGGCTCTTCTCCAGGAGGGGGTTTCGACAGCCTGGCAGGCGGAGGCGTGGAAGCGGAAACCTGCTTCCACGCCTCCGTCTGCGCGCTCCCCCAAACCCTCCAGGGGTTCCGTGCTGCGCGGATACCATGGCGCACCTGCCGGGCGCAGGCAGACGGCGAGGTAAAGCTCAAATCGTTTACGGGACGAGCCCGTCGCTTCCTTTGCGTTGACCGCCCATCTGCGTGATCGGTTACGTACTGCAATGCCGGGTCAGAAGCTGGGCCAAAGTTCGATTGTGCCGCCCGCCTGGACGACGTGGTTATTTCCGGATTCCCAGGTCGTGTCGTTCAGGAGGACCTTGAACGCCAGGTTGCCGGAGACGGGGCGCTCCAGGATGAACTGCCACGTAGCGGCGTCGACGTTTTCGCACCTCTGCCCGAAGTCCCAATGGAGCGGCAGGGTGTCGCCGCGGATCGAAAGGGTGTTGCCGAATCCGGTGTCGTAATGGATGATGACCCTGGTCTGGGTATAGACGGGCTGATGGTATTCGGCCGGGCAGCCGCTGGTCAGCATCCTGGCGCTGTTCGGAGGCAGCGTAACCGTGATGCTCCGGCTGTTCGGAACGTCCCCCTCCTGGACTTGAATGACCGAGTCGGTATTTAAAAGGTCGGTGAGCTGGGCGCCGGTCGTGAAGCTGGCGCCCCCCGGGTTGAGTGTGATGGTTCTGGTCTGCTCGGAAGCGGAATTGTTGAAGAGACAGATCAATTCATTGCCGTTTTTCTCGTTTCGGCGGCTGAACGCATACACGGGGTCGCCGTGAGAGTAATAGAGCTCACGCTGTACGCCTTGCGTAAAAAGGTCGCTGTATTCCCTGCGCAGCCGGTTGAGCCGCCGGAGATACTGAAAGGTGGTCGTATTCTCGCTGAAGCTGCTCATCATCTCACGGTTGTAGTAATTGATGGTGTCCTCCGTATATTTGAAGTCGCCCGCCATATTTTGTTCCGTGCCATAGTACACGACCGGGATACCGCGCACGGCATACTGGAAAGCCAGCGCCAGACGCAGCTTGGCCCAGTTGTCGCCCGCATTCGCAAGGAAACGGGAACGATCATGGTTATCCAGGAAGGTGAAGAGCCGGTTCGTGTCGTTGTACTTATCATCCTGGTCCAGCACCCACTTGACGCCGCCCCACGCTTCGCCCTTGCAAAACACCTTGTTCATCTGGAAGTAGAGCGGAAAGTCGAGCATGCCCCACATATAATTCTGGAATGCGGCATTGGCATCTACCGAGCCGGTAAACGCTTCCCCAAAGCTGGGCTTGCCGGTGTGCTGCTCATAGAGGGCGAGGTACTGCGGCGGAATCTCGATGACCGCGTCGACCCGGGAGCCGGCAAAGCCATAGCTGAACCAGCCGCTGTCCGTGTCCGGATTCCAGTAGGCATCCATGAGCGCCTGCCAGCAGTCTGGATTTTCCTGCGCCAGATCGTCCAGGCCGCCAAGACTGTAATTTTGGGCCTCATTGGGGTCGTCAAAATTTACGATGTTGGGGGTGTTGTGATACCAGGCGGGATTGTCGAAGGGGGCCGCCGGTTTGTAATCAGCGGGGGAGTAAGTGGTGGAAGGGTACTCCAGGTAATCCGCGGTATGGTTGAGCTGGGCATCGATGATAATCTTTAGACCGAGATTATCTGCGGCTGCAATAAGCGCCTTGAGTTCCGCTTCCGTACCGAAATGCGAATTGGGGCGGTTGAAGTCTTTGGTATAGTAACCATGATATCCGGCCTCGTCGCCGGAGCGGCTGTACTTTTCGTTCTCCTGGGGGGCGGAGATCCAGATTGCGGTAAAGCCCAGGTCCTTGATGTACTGTAATTTCTGCGTCAGGCCGGCCCAGTCGCCGCCCTGGTAGTAGTGCAGGTCCCCGGGACGGTACTCTTCTCCAAGCGTACCGTTGTTGTTGGGATTCCCGTCAAAGAAACGGTCGGTCAAAAGCATATAAACGGTATCGTTCTCGCTTAGGCTGCTGGCAGAATAGCCCACGGATGCGTCACCACCTGAGTCAGAACTTGCTGCGGCTGGGGAAGGCTGGAATAGGGCAAGGCGAGCTGCAAGGGCAAGCGTTACCGTGATCCCGTTTCTCCGCGTCCGCTTCCTTGCCGGCGCCGGTCTCGGCTCGCCGGAAGGCGTGTTGTCCCTTGCCCTGTGAGGGTGCTCCAAACAGATACATCGCCCACGCGCGATCCGCGCCCGTCATCCCTTGACGGCGCCGGCGGCGATTCCATTGATAATATGCTTCTGCATGAGCAGAAAGAAGAGCACGACCGGGATCGTGGAGACAACAAACCCAGCCATGATAAGATTCCATTGCTGGTTGTACTGACCGTAAAAATACATCTGGCTGAGCGGAATCGTGACGGGCTTTGCAAGGATCAGGTAGGGGAGCAGAAAGTCGTTCCAAATCCAAAGAGCGTTCAAAACGGCGACAGTGGCCAGGATGGGCTTAAGCATGGGCAGGACGACGGAAAAGAACAGACGGACGGTGCCGCAGCCGTCTATCATGGCGGCCTCCTCCAATTCCTTCGGCACGCCGTCCACGAAGCCCTTTATTAAAAAGATGGGGATCGGGCACTGAAGCCCGCAGTAAATCAGGATGAGCCCGTAAATGTGACCGGTAAGGTGCATGCCTTTGGCGGTGGTCAGCAGCGAGATCATGATCGTGTGGAACGGAACAAACATGGACGAGAGGAAGAGCAGCGTCAGGACATCGGCCCAGACGGAGTTCCAGCGGGCCAGCGCGTACCCGGCCAGCGTGCTTACGATCAGGTTCAGGACGATTCCGCCGCCGGTAACCAGGCAGGAATTGAGAAACGCGGTCGGGAAATGGGACGCCTCCAGTACCGTTCGGTAGTTTTCAAGGGTCGGCGCCTGAGGCAGCGTGAGGGCCGAGGCAATGATTTCGCCCTTGTCCTTGAAGGAATTGAGCACGGCGATTAGAACGGGGAAGAAGAACACCAGCGCGATTAAGGCGGTCACGACGGTGATCCCAACGCCGCGCCGCTGGCGGCGCAGGCTCCGCCGGCGCGTATGGAGCGTAGCGACGCGGTTCATGTATCCTTGGCCCCCTTTCGATTCTGGAAGATAGAAAGGACCGCTGTGATGGCGCAGATGATAAGAAATAGGATGACCGATTGGGCGGTCGCATAACCGGTCCGGTTGGCCCGAAATCCGGTGTTGTAGATTTGAAGCGCAATCGTGGTGGTCGCGCCGGCAGGACCGCCGGAGGTCATCGCCATCGGGATATCGAAGGTTTTCAAGCAGGCGGTCACCAGAAGGATCGTATTCATGAAAATAACAGGGGCCAGCAGAGGCAGCTTGATCTTGCGGACAATGTTCCAGGAACTGGCGCCGTCGATCTGTGCGGCTTCGATCAACTCGTGCGGGACGCTTTGCAGCCCGGCGATGTAGATGAGCATATAGTAGCCGGCACACTGCCATACCGCGGTGATCCCCATGGAGATAAGAGCCATATGTTCATTCCCCAGCCAACTGATTTGAAGCGCCTCCGGGATCTGCAGCAGTTCCGCGAAGGACTGGTACACGCCGCCGTAGAGGAAGACCCAGACAAAACTGACGATAATGAGGCTCATTAGGTTGGGAAGAAAGAAAATGGCCCGAAACAGCTTTTTAAAATGGACGTTGCCGTCCAAGAGAAAGGCGAGGCCCAGGGCGGCCAGATTGGCAAGGACCGTAACAAAGAGCGTGTATTTCAGGGTGATCCAAAGCGCGTTCTTAAAACTCGGATTGGAGAGGGCCTCCTGATAATTCTTAAGCCCGATCAAATGCACATCAGGGTTATAGCCATAGGCGTCGGTAAAGGAGAGCCAGAGGCTTTTCAAAAACGGAAAAATAAAAAAGGATACGAAAAAGAGCATCGCTGGAAGGATGAATGCGAAATAAGTAAGGCTGCGCCTGCGTTTTGTACGCTGCATGACCAACGCTCCTTCAAGAAGGCCGGGGCATGGAGGACGCCCTGTATCGCGTCTCCACGCCCCGGCCCATATCAGCTATTGATCCATAGGGTCAGGACTGGCTGGCCGCTTTTGCGGTGTCCCAGGCGGAATCCAAGCTTTTCAGAATATCCGGCAGAGAGGCCTTGTCCAGCAGGTAGTTCGGAAGAGCGGCCTCGAACTCCGGCTGGAAGGCGGTCGGCCAGCCGCGGTCGGCCTGTGTGCTCACCATGCCCGCGTCAATGTAGGCGTTGACATCGGCCGCCAGGGGATCAAAGTCCACCGATACGCCCTTCACCGCGGAAAACAGCTTTGCAGTGCTGCACCAGAGCTCCGCGCTGTCAGGCCGGGTCAGGAATTCCAGGAATCGTTTGCACGCTTCGGGATGCGGGGTGGAGGCAGAGATGGAGAGGCCGAAGTCGGGGAACTGGAACAGCTTGGTGTCATCCGGATTTTCGGAGACCGGCATTGCCATCATGCCCAGGTTTACATCGGGGTTGACGCTCTTGATCGGCTCCAAAGCCCAGAGCCCCTGCACCATCATTGCCGCTTCGCCCCGGGCCACCATGGCGCAGGCGCCGTTGTAATCGGTGTCGAAGGCGGTCTTGGTGTTGCCGTTCTCATAGACCTTTTTCAGCAGTTCAAAGGAGGTGGTCCAGGCAGGCGTATCCGCAAAGGCTGCCTGGCCGGAACTCTTTTTCGCGTTCCAATCGGCATCGATCGCGTAGACCGCAGGCGAAGCCGCGACCAGAGCGATGGGCTTGATGGTCCAGGCGTCTTTAAACCCGAGGGCAAACGGGGTGACGCCGTTGTCCCTCAGGGTCTCGAGCAGGGCGTCAAACTCGGAGAGGGTTTTGGGAGGCGTAAGGTCATACGCTGCAAAGATATCCTTGTTATAGAAGATGCCCTCGCAGCTGCCGTCCACCGGCATGGCCCAGGTGTGTCCGTCCGCGTCTGTAAAGGAGGCGTCGCGCAGCGCCTCGCCCGTAATGTTGTCCAGGAAAGGCTCTCCCGCCAGATCCATGATGTAGCCGCCCTGGGCGATATCCATGGTGTCGAGGGCGCCCTGGAAAATATCAGGCACCTCATCTGTGGCGATGCGCGCCTTCAAGATGGCGGAGGGGTCGTTCGTGACGATTTCCTGTTCCACCGTGATGTAGGGATACGCGTCGTGGAAGGCGTCTATGATCTTTGCGAAGGTCTCTTGGGCCTCCTGCTTTTGATGGAAAAGGTGGATGGTCACCGGCTCCTGAGCGGGGGTGTTGGAGGCGGCCTGGGCGGGGTCGGAAGAAGACGTGGAGGGGGGCGCGGTTTCACCGGCGCCCTGCTTTGCGGAACACCCGGCAAACAGGGTCAGCACCATTGCCAAACACAGGAGCAAAGACAGGTTTCGTTTCATCTATGGGGACCTCCTTCTGATATGATTGAGTAATGCGCGGCAGCCGCTCCGTCAGTTATGATTATAGCAGACAATCGCCCGGAAGCATTGAAACGATTTAGCGTGCGATTGAAATCATTTAGCATCTTGGATGATGTGCCCGAAAAACGCTTTGTTTTATAACGCAGATTTGCTATAATCACAAGGAACACGGGAACGATCGGATGGGTGGTGGAGCACGATGCCGAATGCAAAAAAGCTGCGGTATAAACTGATCGCAGTAGTCACAGTACTGATGACCGCCACACTGGTTGCCGTCGCCGCCATTACGCACAGCCAGTCGCTTGCGGTGATCCGGGAGCAGTCGCTGACGCTGAACAGCCGTCTGGTGGAGGCCGGGGTGGAAAAGCTGGGCACGTCCTATTCGCAGCTCAACAACCTGTTTCAATCCATCTACCTCAATGAGAACTTTGAAGCGTTCCTGCGCACCCGCGGACGGCGGGAAGGACACAGCACCTTTCAGGACGCCGCGCTTATGAAGACGGTCTTTCTCTCGACGCTGAGCAGCCGTTCCGATTTATACAGCATCATCTTCGTTGACTGGAACGGACGGCTGTTTTATGCCACCCGCGATGAAGCGGGATTTTATGAAAGCTATCTGGCGTGCGGCCTTCCAGAGACATACCTGGCCCAGCTGGAGGGGGTTGACGGCTGGGAGCATGGCCTTCGCATGCTCCCGACGCAGCTGCACATTCCCCTGCGCAGCAACAGGTCCCAGCCCCCCTATGTCTATACCGCCGCACGGAAGATCGTCAATACGGAAAAACGGTTTGAACCGGTCGGCGTCATGTTTATTACCGTGGACTTGAGCGATCTGGAGCGGCTGACGAATCTGATCCGTCCGGACGAGCAGGCGATCACATACATCGCAGGCGCCGGGGGCAGGGTGATCTTTGACTCGTCAGGGGAGCGGACCGGGGGAGTGCTGCCGGACCGGCTCGCCGGACGTCTGGGCGGGGAAACGAAGCAGGACGTAGTCCTGGAGGACGGCCGGACCTATGTGATGGTCTCTGCGAAGGCGGCCGATCTGGATTGGTATGTCATGACCCTGATACCGGAGGCGGCCTATACGGCCGATGCGCTTTCCGTATCGACGAGCATCGTGGTCACGGCGCTCCTTGCGCTGCTGATTGCGATTCTGATCACGACGGTCTCCTCTCGGGCGATCAGCAGGCCAGTGGAAGAATTGGCGGCGGTTATGGGCCGCTCGGGGCTCCAAAACCTGAGCCAGCGCGTCGAGGTGCACGGCGCGGATGAAATTGCCCAGCTCGGAGAAAGCTTCAACCACCTCATGGACAAGCTGGAGACCTCCATCCATAACGAATATGTGATGAATATCCGTCAAAAGGAGGCGACCATACGGGCGCTGCAGGCACAGATGAATCCGCATTTCCTCTACAACGTGCTCCAGTCCATGGGGAGTATTGCGCTGCTGAACCACGCGCCGGAAATCAATACGATGGCAATGGCGCTGGGAAGTATCCTGCGGTACAGCATCCAGGGGGAGGATTCCCTTGCAACGGTGCGGGAGGAGATCAAGCACGTCAGAAACTACCTGTCCATCCAAAAGATCCGTTATGGAGACCGCCTCCATGCTCTCATCGACGTCCCGGAATATGTCATGGATTATCTCCTGCCCCGGGTTTCTCTTCAGCCTATGGTGGAAAACGCAATTATCCACGGGTTTGAACAGCGTCAGGAGCCGGGCAATATTTCCATCCGGGGTTGGATGGAGGAGGACAGGCTGATGTTCGAGGTTGCCGACGACGGACAGGGAATACCGCCGGAGCGTCTGGCTGAGATCAAAGCGGATCTTGCGGATTGCAGCGGCGCAGGGGGCGGAAAAGAAGGCGGCATCGGCATCAGCAACCTGAATGCCCGGCTGAAGCTGCTCTATGACAAGCAGGGCGCTCTGGAACTGGAAAGTGATCTTGGGATCGGCACGGTCATTCGGATCGAGGTCACTGCCGTGAGAAGGTGAAACGATGTACCAGGTGTTGATTGTAGAAGATGAGGATTGGATCAGGCGGGGGATCGTTCAAAGCATTCGCTGGCGGGAGCTCGGCATGGAATTGGCAGGAGAAGCGGAAAACGGTGCGCGCGCCCTGCAGATCCTGGAGCGCCGGCCCGTTGATATCGTGCTGACCGATATGAAGATGCCGGTCTGTGATGGCCGGGGGCTGCTCCGGGAGATGAAGGATCGGAAGCTGGACTGCGAAGTCATCGTACTCAGTGAGTATACCGACTTCGCATATACCCGTCAGGCGATCCACGCCCGCGTAGCCGAGTATCTGCTCAAGCCCATTGATCCGCGCCAGCTCAACGAGGTGTTGTGCTCCGCCGCCAAACGGCTGACGGAAAAAAGCCTGTCCCGGAAAAGGGACGCCGATCCATATGACGCGGTATTCCGGACGACCATCGCCCGTACGTCGCAGGAACAGCTTGAGACAGTGTGCCTGCGCCACCAAGGTGCCTTCCGGAATCGATGCGTCGTGATTTCGTGCATACAGCCCGAGATCAGCCAGAGCGGTACGGCAGGCTATCAGGAATCGCTGGAACGCCTGGCGGCGGAAGCGCCCTATCCAACAAAGGTATACCCGTATCACGATGATCGGAATATCATTTGCCTTTTTTCCCTGGCTGCCTGCCCATACAACGCGGGAGCGAAGCTCGCCTATAACAACTGGCTGCGTCTTTTTTTTCAAAATTATAAAACGATGTGGGGCGGCGATCTCCGCATCGGGACCGGCAGAGAGGTGAACGAAATCGCCCGCCTGCGAAGCGGACTGGACGCGGCCCTGGCCGCGCTCCGGTTCCTCCACCGCGGGCGGGGAGCAATCATATGCTGCGATAGTGCGCAGGCCCATAAGAATGCGCCCGAGGAGCCCGTCATCAGCGAGCAGCAGATCACAGAACTGCTCGCGCGCTGTAAGAAAGAAGAAGCGTCAAAGCTGAGGCAGGCCATCATTGGAACGCTGAGTCGATCCGAGTACGTTTACCTCCCCGCAATGCGGCAAGTGCTGATCGACTTTACGCTTACCCTTGAAAAATGCAGCAGCAGGGCCGGCTATGCGGTGAACATTACCACTGCGATCGGTGAAAACTACATTGACCGGATCAACCGTATTGAGTGGATGGCGGACGCCGATGCTTTTTTGAGTCAGGTCTTCGACCAGGTGTTCCGGAATATCGCGGCCAAACGGGCCTTAACGACTGCAGATGTGGTGGAGGAGGTCATCCGGCGCATCGAGACGAACTACATGGATGAGATCAACCTGATGCAGATTTCCCAACAGTATCATATCAACTACGTCCATCTGAGCAGGCAGTTTAAAGAGCGCACCGGCGAGACATTCATTGATTTCCTCCTGCGGGTCAGGATGAGCAGGGCCAGGGAGCTCATCGAGAACAACGGATTGAGCGAAAAAGAGACCGCGGCCCTGGTGGGATATTCAAACCCCTATTACTTTGCGGCGAGCTATCGAAAATATTTCCATGCGGGGACACAAAAGGAGGATGCTGCGGATGGAAGAGCATGAGTGGTGGAAGGACGCCGTCGTCTACCAGATATATCCCAGGAGTTTTCAGGACTCGAACGGGGACGGCGTCGGCGACCTGCAGGGGATCCTGCGGCGGCTGGACTACATTGCGGAGCTTGGCGCCAATGTTATTTGGTTATGCCCGATATATGCCTCGCCCAACGAGGATAACGGGTATGATATCAGCGATTATCAAAAGATACAGCCCGATTTCGGTACGATGGAAGACTTTGAGTGCCTGCTGCGGGAAGCGCACAAGCGCGGGATCCGGATCATACTGGACCTTGCCGTCAACCACACGTCGGATGAGCACCGGTGGTTTGCGCACAGCCGCGCCGACCGCGGCAATCCCTGCCGTGACTACTACATCTGGCGGGAGGGACGCGGCGGCGGCCCGCCGAACAATTGGAATTCCTGGTTTGGCGGGTCCGCCTGGCAGTATGACGCTCCCAGCGGGATGTACTATCTGCACATCTTTTCCCCGAAACAGCCGGATCTGAACTGGGACAACCCGGCCGTGCGGGAGAGCGTCTTTCAAATGATGACCTGGTGGCTGGATAAGGGAGTGGACGGTTTTCGCATGGACGTGATCAGCCTGATCTCCAAACCCGAGACGCTGCCGGACGGGCCGGGCGGCGACCTGTCTCCGTTTTGTATCAATGGACCCCATGTCCATGCGTACCTGCAGGAGATGAACGAGCGCGTCCTCTCCCGCTTCGATATCATGACGGTGGGCGAATGCCCGGGCGTTACGGTGGAGGAGGCAAAAAAATATGCCGGCTTCAGCCGGGGCGAGCTGAATATGGTGTTTCAGTTTGAGCACACCAGTACGACGGACGGGCCTTATGGAAAGTGGAGCGACCGGCGCGTCTGGCTGCCGGATCTCAAAAAAATCTTTTTCCATTGGCAGAACGGCCTGAAGGGCGCGGCGTGGAACTGCCTCTTTTGGGGCAACCATGACCAGCCCCGGGCAGTCTCCAAATTTGGTGACGAGCGGGAGGAATACCGCGCCCGGTCGGCAAAGATGCTGGCCACTTGCCTTTATCTCATGCAGGGCACGGTATTCCTCTATCAGGGAGAAGAGCTGGGCATGACCAACGCGGCGTTTGATTCCCTTGGAGATTACCGGGATATCGAAACGAGGAACGCCTATCGCGACCTGGTAGGCGGCGGATGTGTCACCCATGATGAAATGATGCGGTATATCCACCGGGTGAGCCGGGACAACGCGCGCACGCCGATGCAATGGGACGCATCTCCCAATGCAGGCTTTACCACAGGCACGCCCTGGATTGGAGTAAATCCAAACTACAAAGAGATCAACGCCCAACAGGAGCAAAGCGACGACCGCTCCGTGCTTTCTTACTATAAGCGGCTTCTGCGGTTCAGACGGGAGAACGCGATCGTCCGGGACGGAGACTTTATGCCGTTCTGGCCGGAGCACGATAAGATTTTGGGGTATACCCGCTCGCTCAACGGGGATACGCTCTACGTCCTCTGCAATTTCACCGATGAGCGGATGCCGCTGCTTGAGATCGATACCCATGGCAGATATCTGGAAACGGTGTTCTGCAATTATGAGGAACCGGGCCCGTGGGCACTGCGGCCGTTTGAGGCAAGGGTGTACCTGGTCAGAGCCTGATTTCCCATCGTCCTGGGCTGCGTCGGGCGTCCCAGGGCCTGGATCCCTGGCGCAGCCCAAACGCTGACGGGAGCCCCGGCAAAGCCGGGGCTCCCGTCTTCCGTTATTCGGTCAATTCCCGCTGAACATACTTGGGCAGCTTGGCCGCCACCAGCTGGTAGGACATATCGCACAGGTCGCGCAGTACCTGCTCCGGCACTGCGCCGTCCAGATAGACTGAATTCCAGGTGCGCTTATCGGAGTAGAACCCCGGCACGATATCCGGGTACTCTGCCCGGAAGGCCTCGGCAAGCCGGGGATCGCATTTCAGGATGACCATGGTCCGTCCGGCGTGGGGCCGGTGCTCCGGGCCGGGCGTACATACCGCGGCAAACAATTTGCCGCGTACCATATACCGCTGCCACTGCCACTCAAGCTTAAAATCCTGCTCCGCGCCGGGCTTGGCCATCAGGTAATCCTCCAGCCAGGGGTAAAGATTCATAAAGACCGCCTCCTTTTCAGCGTATCCAGCATACCATAAACGAAGTCCATCGAAAAGCGTCCCACGATAAAAAATATCGTTGCGTTCCCAGCCGTATGAAAGCTACCGCCCCGGAAATACTGTTAACACAGTTTTTCAGCAGGAGGGAACCATGGGAATGCAGGGCAAGGTAGAGATCTGCGGGGTGAACACCTCCAAGCTCAAGGTGCTCAAAAGCGAGGAGACCATGGAGCTGTTGAAGCGTGCGCGCGGGGGGGATATGGAGGCCCGGGAGCAGCTCATCGCGGGCAATCTGCGCCTGGTGCTCTCGGTGATCCAGAAGTTCACCAACCGCGGTGAAAATGTGGATGATCTGTTTCAGGTGGGGTGTATCGGGCTGATTAAGGCCATCGATAATTTCAATACGGATCTGGATGTGCGCTTTTCCACCTACGGCGTACCCATGATCGTGGGGGAGATCCGCCGCTATCTGCGGGACAACAGCTCCCTGCGGGTGTCCCGCTCCATGCGGGATACGGCCTATAAGGTACTGCAGGCGAAGGAGAAGTATATCAGCGAGCACCAAAAGGAGCCCACGATCGAGGAGATCGCCAAGATCCTGGAGATCAAGCGGGAGGAGGTCGTCTTCGCGCTGGACGCCATCGTGGACCCGGTCTCCCTGTATGAGCCGGTCTATGACCACGGCGGGGACACCATTTGCGTGATGGATCAGGTAAGGGATTCCAAAAATACGGACGAGAGCTGGCTGGAACAGATCGCCCTGAAGGAGGCCATGAACCGCCTGAGCGACCGGGAGCGGAAGATCCTGAACCTGCGCTTTTTCGAGGGCAAAACCCAGATGGAAGTCTCCGCCGAGGTCGGCATTTCCCAGGCCCAGGTCTCCCGCCTGGAAAAGAACGCGATCAGCCAGATCAAAAAGAACCTGTAGAGGCTTCGCCGCAAGTGCGGCCAGCCGAGCGCTTTGCCGCAGACCAAGCCGCCGCCGGGCGGCTTTACATAGGGTGGCCTTCCGTGCTATACTGCTTGCAGAAAGCAAAATGAGGGAGGTCTTTTTTCATGTCCTTTATCCTGCCGGAATACCGCGCGCCCGATTTCAGCCAGGCACGCTTCCAAACGGTCCCGGACGCCATCCTGCGTCCGGCGCCCCGGGATGGGGTAGCCCCGGAGGGCTACCACGCCACCACGATCTTTCCGGAATATTTCAAGATCGGCGGCCGGTGGCTGCTGGCCGAAGAGAGCCGTATGGACTGTGTGGCGGTGCTTCGGGGCGGGGCGGTGGCAGCGGTGGAATTCCGCAACCTGAAAGCGGGCGAGCCGGTGGTGGTGGGGCGCACCGAGGACGGCTCTGAGGGGATCTACGTCCACGCCGCGGGCTTTGAGCAGCCCGGCGGGGAAGGGGAGACCTTTGCCTTCCGTCAGGGGCGCTCCCGGGAGACGGCCTATTCCATGGATTACGACTCGATCTACGAGCTGCTTCGGTATGAAAAGGAGCACGGGTATATCGTCTGGGTGCTGGGACCCGCCTGCGCCTTTGACGCGGACGCCCGCAGCGCCTTTGCCGCTCTGGTGCGGGGAGGCTATGTCAACGCTCTGATGGCCGGCAACGCCCTGGCCACCCATGATCTGGAGGCGGGCTACCTGCGCACCGCGCTGGGCCAGGACATTTATACGCAGAAGAGCCAGCTCAACGGCCACTACAACCATATCGACACCCTCAACGCGGTCCGGGCGCTGGGCTCCACCGCCGCTTTTGTGAACAGCGGGAACGTAAAAGACGGCATCCTCTATGAGTGCGTGAAAAACCAGGTGCCCTATGTGCTGGTGGGCTCCGTACGGGACGACGGCCCGCTGCCCGAGGTCTACGGCAACGTGTATGAAGGCCAGAATGCCATGCGGGAGCAGGTCAAGCGCGCCACCACCGTCATCTGCATGGCGTCCACCCTCCACACGGTGGCCACCGGCAATATGACTCCGTCCTACCGCGTCGTGGACGGGGCGGTCCGGCCGGTCTACTTCTACTCGGTGGATATTTCGGAGTTTGCGGTGAACAAGCTGCGGGACCGGGGCAGCCTTTCCGTGCGGACCATCGTTACCAACGTGCAGGACTTTATCGTCAACGTGCAAAAAGGCGTACTGGCGAAGTGAGCGCCGGTTCAGCCGTAAGAAGGGCCCCCTGCCTGTGCGCCGGTGGTCCGAAAACGAAAAAAGCATCCTGTCCGGTATCAAACCGGACAGGATGCTTTCCGTTTTCGACCTGCTGCAGCTGCCGATGCCGATGGCCCGAACCTTCCGCGTTGCGGGCCGGAGCCCGTTGCAGCGGGGCCGCTGCGCTTATTTGCGCGGCAGGACGACGGTGAAGCACGTACCCGTCCCGGCGCTGCTGGAGACGGTGATTTTTCCGTGGTGGGTCTCGGCCACGCTTTTGGCGATGGCCAGGCCCAGGCCGTACCCGCCCTGCGCCCGGTCCCGGGCCGCGTCCACCCGATAGAAGCGCTCAAACAGATGGGGCAGGTGTTCCGCCGGGATGGGAGCGCCGGTGTTGTGGACCGTGAGGCGGACCTTGTCCTGCTGCCGGACGAGGGTGAGCGCGGCGCGGCCGCCGGACCCGGCATACTTGACGGCATTGTCCAGCAGGATCATCACCAGACGGCGCAACTGTCCCTCATCGCCCAGCACGCTTACGCCGGGGGCGATCGCGCTCTCCAGGGATACCCCCGCCTCAAAAGCCACCGATTCGAAGGGGAGCAGGCAGCCCAGAGCCAGCTCGCTCAGGGAGACCTCCAGGGGGCGGGTGGTGCGGCGGGCGTCGTCGCTCTTGGCCAGGAAGAGCAGATCATCCACCAGGCCTTTCATCCGGGCGGCCTCCTCCCGGGTGTACTCCAGCCACTTGGCCTGGGAAGACACCGTATTCTCCTTATGGGAGAGGACGATGCCGGTGTTGGCCAGGATCACGGTGAGCGGGGTCTTGAGCTCGTGGGAGGCGTCGGCTACAAACTGGCGCTGCTGCTTCCAGGCCTTTTCCACCGGACGAACCGCCAGGGAGGCCAGAAAGAGGCTGATAAAGAAGAAACCCACCATAGCCAGGGCCCACACCAGAAGACAGGTGAGCACCAGGTTGCGCAGCGAAGCGCTCTCCCAGCTGCAGTCGGCAAACGCGATGCGCGATGCGCCGCCGGAGCCGTGCTCCACCTGAAAGCGCAGGCTCAGCCCACGCAGCACGCCCTGGCCGGAACCGGACGACAGGACCTCCTGGACGGCTTGGGAGGCCACCTCGTCGGATACGGCCACCTGGCCGCCGTCGTTGATGGCCGTGACCCGGCCGTCCTCCACCGTCACCACGAAAACGGGAACCATGGAGAAATGCTGGGCCTTGTTTTCCCGGCCGGAGCGGTCCGGTTCCCAGCCGTCGGGCGGAGATGCGATCTCAAAGCGGGGCGGAGAGCCGCCGTCGGCCCACTCCAGGGCCATGCGCAGCGAGACCCGGCTCTGCTCGCCCAGCCGCTGGGCGTTGGAGCCCACCAATACGCCGAATACCACCGCCAGCACCAGGCCCACCAGCAGCAGATTGATCAGAATGAATTTTCGCCGCAGAGAGCGGATCATAGCACGGGCACCTCCAGATGATAACCCACCTTGCGCACCGTGCCGATGGATACCCGGGAGCCCAGGAAGGCGAGCTTTTTGCGCAAAAAGGAGATGTACGCCTCCACGTTGTTGTCCTCCGCCTCCGAATCCAGCCCCCACACCTTGGCGATGATGTCCTCCTTGGGAACCACCGCCTTTGGGGTGGACATGAGCAGCCGCAGCACATCGTACTCCTTAAAGCCCAGCCGCACGGATTTGTCCCCCCGCCGCAGGCTGCGGCTGGTCAGATCCAGCGTCAGATCCCCGGCGGAGAGCTGCTCGGTGAGCACCTCCCCCTGCCTCCGGGTGAGGGCCCGCACCCGGGCCAGCAGCTCCCCTGCGTCGAAGGGTTTGGTCATATAGTCGTCTGCCCCGTGGTCCAGCCCGGCGATCTTGTCCGGCACCTCGTCCCGGGCGGTGAGCATCAGGATCGGGGTGGATACATGGGCGCACCGCAGCCGCCGCGCCACCTCGAAGCCGTCCAGCTTGGGCAGCATCACATCCAGAACGATCATGTCGTACTGGCCCGTCAGGCCGTAGTCCAGCCCGTCCGCCCCGTCGTATACCAGGTCGGCCTGATAGCGCTGCTCCTCCATGATCTGGCCCAGCGCCTCGGCCAGCCGCCGCTCGTCCTCCACGATCAGTATCCGCATATCGCTCGTTCCTTTCCGGTTGGCTCGTTTGGTCCCTATTATAATGCGTACGGAACAAAGCCAAAGGCCTTGAATCCCAAGGTTTTCAAGGCCGATTGGCGTTGTTCGGGCGCAAGGCTTTTGGCAGATGAGCCGGAAAACCTTGCCCCTTCCGCTGGAGCAATACGGCGCTTTGGCGGAAATACGCATTGCAACAATGTCTAAACTTCATCAAACGGGCTGTTTATAGCCCGTTTTGATGAAGTTATGCGGCAGTGGCCGCACGAATCAACCGCCTGGCGGTTGATTCAGTAGACATTATTATACACAAATATCTGAAATCTGTCTGAAAAACTTTGCCTTCGAACGAAAAAAGCTGATGGGACAGGGGAAAGCGTCCCGTTCACAAATTCTTTACCAACAGTTTCAGGGTAATTTCAGGTTGTCACGCTATACTCCACACTATCAAGCGGACGAAGTGGAGGATGCGCATATGCCAATCATGGAACAAAACGGGAAACCGGCCGAGGAAAAAACGGCTGGAACGGCAAGGCGGCCCCGGCGGAAATTTCCGAAGAAGCGCCTGATCATCCTGGTCGTGGCATTCGCTCTGGCGGGCGGAGCGGCGTTTGGAGTCAAGGCCCTGTTCTTCCGTACCGAAGGGGCCGCAGCCCTGACCGAGCGTACGACCTACGGTTCCCTGTCCACCACCCTTGAGGGCACCGGGACCACCATGCCGGCCGACAGCGTGACGGTCACAACCGCCTCCGCCGCGGAGATCACCGGTGTGTACGTCTCCGCGGGCGACACGGTGGCGGCGGGCGATTTGCTCTACACCCAGGACGACTCCGAACTGGACGAGCAGATCGAGGAATATGAGCAGGAGATCACGACGCTGGAGGAGGAGCTGGACGACTGCTATGAGCAGCTCGCACAGCTCAGCGAGACCATGGCCGCCCTGACGGTGACCGCGCCGTTCTCCGGCCGGATCACCGAGGTGGCCGCAGACGCGGGCGACAGCGTTATGAGCGGCGGGAAACTGGCCGTGCTGGTGGACGACAGCCAGATGACCCTGACCCAGTATTTCAGCTACGCCTATGAGGACGAGATTTTCGTCGGTATGGACGCAGGCGTGTCCATTGCCAGCCTGATGCTCAACCTCTCCGGAACGGTCACGGAGATCCAGAAGGTGGAACGGCTGACCGCCGAGGGCGCCCGAACCTTCGCCGTAACGGTGACCCTGGATAACCCCGGCGCCCTGACCGAGGGGGTGACCGGCGCGGGCTATCTGGTGTCCGCCGCCGGCGAGCAGATCTATCCCGCGGTAGAGGGCGCCCTGAAGTATGCGCAGAGGCGCACGCTCACCGCACAGGCCGGCGGCGAGCTGACGGACGTGAACGTGGTGGACTACCAGAAGGTCACGGCGGGCGAGACGCTCTTCGTCATCGACGGCACGGATTACCAGACCCAGACGGCGTCTGTCGGCAAAAAGATCACGCAGACCCAGGAACGCATTGCCTCCTATGAGGAAAAGATTGCCGAAACGGAGGAAAAACGCGCAGATTACGCCGTCACGGCGGAAATTTCCGGAAAGGTCATCCTGGTGGCCGTCCGGGAGGGAGAAAAGCCCCGTCAGGCGGGGCAGACCGCCGTGTCGGTCTATAACCTGGACTCCATGACCATTTCCGCCAATATCGACGAGCTGGACATCGACAGCGTCGAGATGGGGATGGAGGTGACCATCACCCAGTCCGGGGCGGAGAGCGATACGACCTATACCGGCACAGTGAGCGAGATCAGCTACGAGGCCACCAACAGCAACGGCGTGGCCTATTTCCCCATCACCATCACCATCCCCAGCGAGGGGAACCTGTCCGCGGGCGTCAACGTGTCCTATACCATTACCGTGGGCGATGCGTCCGAGGGCGTACTGGCCCCCATCTCCGCCCTCAAGAGCACCAGTGAGGGAACCTGCCTCTTTGTTAAGGCGGACGCCCGGCCGGAGAACGCCGTCGACCTGGAGGATGCGGAGATCCCCGATGGCTTTTACGCCGTGCCGGTAGAGGTAGGCGTGATGAACAGCCGCTATGCCCGCATCCTCTCCGGCGTGGAAGAGGGGACGGAGGTCTTCACCCGCTATCAGCAGGCGGCGCCCAGCGGCGGCGACAGTACCAGTCAGGGCGGCGGCAGCGAGGAATCCACCATGCCCGGCGGTATGGACTTCTCCGGCGGGGGCATGCCGGACTTCTCCGGGGGCGGCATGCCCGGCGGCAATATGGGCGGCCCCATGGGCTGAACAGGAGGGAATACCATGAGCCTGATCCGATTGGAAGACGTATATAAGATTTACGGCGAAGGGGAGGAAAACCAGGTCAACGCCCTGGACGGCGTGACTATGGAGATCGGCCAGGGGGAATTTGTGGCCATCATCGGCACCTCCGGCTCCGGAAAGTCCACCATGATGAATCTTTTGGGGTGCCTGGACGTGCCCACCCGCGGGGAGTACTACCTGGACGGCATCTCCATCCGCCGGCGTACCCAGAAGGAACTCAGCGACATCCGCTCCCGGCGCATCGCGTTCATTTTCCAAGGGTATAACCTCATCCCATCCCTCAACGTGTGGCAGAACGTGGCCCTGCCTATGGCGTATCAGCGCGTCCCGCCGGCCCAGCGCCGGGCGCGCGCACTGGAGGCGCTGGAGCAGGTGGAGATCCTCGCCAAGGCGGAAAACCGCCCCTCCCAGCTCTCCGGCGGCCAGCAGCAGCGGGTGGCCATCGCCCGGGCCATCGCCACCCGCTCGCCGGTTTTGATGGCCGACGAGCCTACCGGGGCCCTGGACTCCAAGACCGGCGCCCAGGTGCTCCAGCTCATGCGAAAGCTCAATGCGGGGGGGACCACCGTCATCCTCATCACCCACGACAACGGCATCGCGGCCCAGGCCGACCGTACCGTACGGGTCATGGATGGAAGGATCGTCCACGACAGCCTCTGGGACGGCGTTCTCATCCCGGGGCTGGGCGCAGCCGGGGCGGGAAGGGCGGCGCTATGAATGCACTCATCATGGCGCTTGACGCGATCAAAGAGAAAAAGGGCCGTTCCTTTCTGACCATGCTGGGCATCATCATCGGCGTGACGGCCGTGCTGGTGCTGGTGGCGCTGGTGTCCGGGTACAACGCGGACATCACCGCCTATTACGAGAAGCTGGGCGTCAACAAGGTCAACGTCAGCGTGACCTGGTACGATACCAGCCGGGCCGTGGACGTGATGGACACGCTGTATGACTACGGCAACGGGGAGCTGAAGGACCTGGTGCTGGGCGTCAGCCCGTCCCTCACCACCACTCTGCCGATGAAGTACCGAACCGCCACCCTGGACACTGGCAGCATCTATTTCGGCAGCGACCAGTTTGCCGCCTGCAACAACTACGTGCTGGAGAACGGCCGGGATCTGAGCCGCTACGACGTGGAAAACCGCAGCCACGTGTGCGTGCTGGGGGCCTATGTGGCGCAGAGCCTGTTCCAGTACGCCGATCCCATCGGGCAGACCGTCTATCTGGCGGCGTGCCCTTTGAAGTGGTGGGAACCTACTACCAGAAGGACGGGGGGACGGAGGAGTCCATGGACGATATGGTGAGCATCCCCTATTCCATGGCCCGCTCCCTGATGAGCACCGATCATCTGACCGGTTTTACCGTCAAGGTAGACAAGTCGGACAATGTGGACACGGTCATCCGCCGCCTGGAAACCGTTCTGGACGAGACCATCGATTCCAGCGTCGGCACCTATCGGCTGGAGGATGGAAACTCCGCCATGAGCGAATCCACCGAGGAGACGACCTCCATGAGCGTGGTGCTGGGCGGGATCGCGGGAATCGCCCTGCTGGTGGGCGGCATCGGCATCATGAATATCATGCTGGTCACCGTGACCGAGCGTACCCGGGAGATCGGCATCAAAAAATCCATTGGAGCCCCCCGGCGGGAGATCGTCACCCAGTTCCTGGTGGAGGCCGCTATTCTGAGCGCCATGGGCGGGGTCATCGGCATCGCCCTGGGTTATCTTCTCTCGCTGATCCTGGGCAAGGCGATGTACGACCTGATCCTGTTTCCCAGTGCGCTGGTCAGCGCGGGGGCGTTCGCGTTTTCCGTGGTCATCGGCATCGTGTTCGGAATCTATCCGGCGGCCAAGGCATCCAATCTCCAGCCGGTGGATGCGCTGAGGGCCGACTAAATGGAGTTGAGAGGAGAATCACAGATGAAACAGCGTATTCTCGCCCTGCTGCTGGCGGCGGGGCTTTGCCTGGGGATCATCGGCGCCTGCATTCCGGCGGCCCTGGCCGCGGACGAGACCGGCGTGGAGGAGGCGGTGGAGGTGCTCGCCGGCCTGGGCATCGTCTCCGGCTGCAGCGACGGTTCCTATCACCCGGAGGACAGCCTGACCCGCGCCCAGTTCTGCAAGCTGGCCGTGCTGGCTGAGGGCCATGGGGACAAGATCAATGCCGGCGCCTACCGCACTCTGTTTTCCGACGTGCCCGGCTCCAATTGGGCGGCGCCCTATGTGAACCTGGCGTATGAGGAGGGACTGGTCTCCGGCTACGGCGACGGCACCTTCGGCCCAGATGATGCGGTGACCACGGCACAGGCCGCTACCATCGTGCTGCATCTGCTGGGCTATACCGACGACGCCATCGGCCCCTTCTGGCCGGAGGATGCTATGTCCTTGGCCGATTCCCTGGGCCTGCTGGACGGGCTGGACAAGACGGCGGCCCGGGCGCTGAGCCGGGGCGACGCGGCGCTTTTGCTCTACCACCTGCTGGATCAGACCACCGCCGACGGCCGGGACTACTACACCGCCCTTTGCAGCTCCGCGATCAAGAACGCGCTGCTGCTGGACAACGACAGCGAGGCGTCCGACGGTACGCTGAACACCGCCCTGGTCTACGCCGACAACGCCCTGACCTGCTATGAGCAGGCTGACTGTCTGCCCGAGCTTCTGGTTGGGCGGAAGGGCACCCTGCTGCTGGACAGCGCCGGCAAGGTGTCGGGCTTTTTGCCCGACGACACGGTCTGCCGGCAGGTCGTGCCCGTCAAGACGACCTCCAGCGCCCTGACCGGAGTGGATGGGGCGGAGTATTCCGTCAACAGTGCGCTTCCCGTCCTGCTGGACGGGGAAAAAAAGACCTACGGCGATTGCTGGTACGACCTGGCGGGCCGTGCCCGGACGACGCTGTACTATGCAAGCTCCGGAAACCTGGAGCTGATCGTGGCCTCGGAGGCGGTGGCCTACGAGGGCGTGACCCTCACCGGCTACTATGAGAACGCCGCGCCCAACACCGGCTCGCCCACCCGGATCACTCTGCTGGGGATCACGCTGGACGTGGCCAATACCGCCCGGGCCGGTCTGTCCCGGTTCGCGGTGGGCGACCGGCTGACCGTGGTCCTGAACGGCGCGGGCGAGGTAGCCGCGGCCCATACCACCTCGGAGAAAAAGGGAGAGCTGTACGGCGTGCTGGGGAGCGACGGCAGCGTGGCGCTGACCTGCGGGCTTACCGTCAAGGGAACGATCGCCTCCGGCTCCGCCCAGGCGGGCGACCTGGTGAAGGTCAGTTCCATCGGCGTGAATCAGCTCTCGGTCAGCGCCCTTTCCAAAAGCTGCCGGTACAGCCTCAACGTCTCTGCGGCCGCGCTGGGCAGTATTCCGCTGTCCGACGACGTCAAGATCTATGAACGGGTGAGCGCCGGCCCTGTGGTGGAGATCGGATTGGACGACATTCTGAGCGATACCGTCTCCTCCGCGCGCATCGACTTCTACGCCACCGACGACGAGGGGCGGGTCTGCCTGCTGCTGCTGGACGACGCTACCGGCTACGCCTATACCTACGGTTTCCTGGTCGCCGACACCAAGACCTCGGCGGGCATCAGCTCCGACGATACCGTGACCAACAAGACCATCGCGGTGAAGAACAGCGCGGGTACCACGCAGGCATACATTACCGGCCTGTCCCTGAAAAACGGCGACGTGGGCGGTATAGCCGGGACCGCCAAGGGGACCCTGGCGGGGGCGGTGACCCTGACCAAGGCGAGAAACATCGCCCGCTCCGCCTTTGACGGCGGCGATGCTGTGGTAGTGGATGAGATCCGGGTGCCTTTGGCGGACAACGTACAGGTCTACAATACCGCCACCGGCCAGTGGACGACGCTGGAGGCGGCCAAGTCCTACGCGGACCGCTTTACCGTCTATTACAGCGGCGCCTTGGGCGCCAACGCCCGGGTGTGGGTCATCTGCACGGAATAAACGCAAGCGGACTCCCGCATCCCGACGCGGGAGTCCGCTTGCGTTCAAAATGCTTCGATCACGCCGCAGGCGATGCGGCCGCCCGCGTCTCCAGCCGGCTGGGAGCGGTAATCGTCCGGGCTTTCATGGAGGACAACGGACCGGCCCAGCACCTCCTCTGGCCGGAAGCGCCCGGTAAACGTCACCGAAAAGGCCCGCCCGCGGTGGGAGAGCAGCACCGGCAGGTCTCCGGCGTGGTCCGGGTGAGGTTGCTGCTGCGGGTCGAAATGTCCCCCGGCGCAATAAAAGGGGATATCGCCTCCGGTGCGGCAGCAGCCCAGCGTATGGATATGCAGGGCAAAAAAGCCGTCCCGCGGCAGCCCGGCGGCCCGCGTGACCAGCAGAGTACCCTCCTGCCAGGGATAGAGCAGGACTTCTCCCAGCAGACCGGGATAGGCGCCGTTTCCACGCAGCACAGCGCGGAGCGCCGGGACGCCCTCCAGCAGGACCTGGGGCAGGGGAGAATGAGCACGGTTCATGGCAAACGCCTCCAATCTTACCCCAGCGTATGCGGCCCGGCCCCGTCCCGGACCAACCAAAACAGGACCAGCCGAGTTCGGCTGATCCTGTTTCCGTCTCACGATTACGCAGCGCGGGCGGCCTTGTTCCACCGGACTGCGGTGTATATTGGCGGCACCCGTCCCATCCGGACAGCAAACGCCGCTCCTGCGGGCGCTGTAGAGGCAGCAGGGCAAAATAAAACCGCCTCCACGGGGGAGACGGGGACAGGCCTTGTGCCTTTAACGGAGCAAGCGGCGGCAAACCTCGCAACCGGGAAAAACAATATCGTAGCCAGAACGATCAACGATATTGTGTCCTTCGTGAAGAATGCGCGCTCAAAAAAAGGCGGTAGCGAACGTTTATACATGGGAACAATTCCTGACTCCGCAGCAAGACTAATCCGAGACCAAACGGGAGTGGAAGTTTCCGGATATACCGCTATCCTTCCTGGAAGTTCCGTTCAGCACATTTTCAAAAACCACGGGGACACCCAGAAAGAGGCCACAAGGGGGCAGCGCGCGGTCTCGGCAGAAGATATCGCACAAATCCCAAAGGTTTTAGCCTCGCCCGATGCGGTAACGCTATCTGAGGATACAGATGTCTTTGGACGGCCCGTGCTGCTATTCTCCAAGCAAATCGGAGATACTTATATCACCGCTCAGGCAGTAACGGACGGACGGCATATGCTGGCGACAAATACCCTCTGGATACAAAAAAAGAAGAACCCACTTGTTACGGAGTCCAATGCCGCTAAACGCGACCCTGCACATAACGCCCAAAGCGTACCGCCGTCAGGTTCTTCCTTTGAAAGCACTCCCTCCGAGATGAATGCGGACGAAACCGCCCCCGTCCCTACGTCCAAGACGCCAGAGCCTGTGCTTCCTACTGCCCCCATTATAGCAGATTCCTCCGCAAAGGGCAATACCCAGTATGCCCAAAATTCCGGGGGGCAAACCGGGGATGACGGCGTAGGGGCCGCGAATGCGGGATTTGCCGGGGATTACAACCGTTTGCAGAACCAGTCGGAGCGCTTCCACCCGGAGGGCGAGAAGGCGGCCCGCCCGGTGGACGTTCCAGTGGAGGATTTTCAGGGGCGGAGCATCCCCAAGTCCACAGCCACCGTCCTGGAGGCCGGGGCGACGCCGGACAGGGAATTTACCCAAAGGATCGATTCGAATCGGAAGGGATCTCAAAAAGAAAAATCCCCAGAACCGGAACGGTTCTGGGGATTTGTGCCTGATGTCGTGCCTATTACACAGCGCGGGTGACCTTACCCGAACGGAGGCATCTGGTGCACACGTACACGTGCTTGGGCGTACCGTTTACAATCGCCTTGACGCGCTTCACGTTGGGCTTCCAGGGACGGTTGGAGCGGCGGTGGGAGTGGGAGACCTGGATACCGAACACAACGCCCTTATCGCAAAATTCACATTTGGCCATTCGCTTATACCTCCTCGCTTTAAGGGATAGCTTTATAAAGCATCGAATGATATATTAGCAGAATCAGGCGGAAAATGCAAGAGGAAATTTGAAAAAAACGCCCCTTTTCTCATTCCGCGCCTGCAATGGCGGTCACAGGGTCCATTCGCCCCACGCTGCGCAGGGGCGCGCAGGTGGCCAGCAGGCAGGCGAGCAGAGACGCTGCGGCGGCCTGAAGCACGGGGACGGCGGGGAAGGGGACCCATTGCAGCGTATCGGTGACGGCGGCCTGTACCAGGACGGTGCACCCGTAGCCTGCGGCAGCGCCCAGTACGGCTGCGGCGGCGCCGTAATAGACCCCCTCCCACAGAAAGGTGCGGTACAGGTCCCCGGTGCTCATGCCGATGGCGCGCTGTACGCCGATCTCGCTCAGGCGGGTATGGATGTTGGTGAATACGGTGTTGACGATGTTGAGTACGCCGATGGCGCCGATGAACAGGATCAGGCCCCAGCAGAGCAGGGAGATTTGAGCATAGCTCTCCGCCAACTGCCGGTCGGTGTTCTCATAGGAGAGCCAGTAGCCGCCGCTGCCGGCGCACAGCGCGTCCAGCCGCGTCTCCAGCGCGGCGCGGTCGGTCCCCTCGGACAGGGTGAGATAGAGCTCGTTGTATCCGCTCAGACCGGTGAGCCGGTCAAAGAGCCCGTCTGAGACGATGACCTGCACGCCGTTGAGAAATCCCTCTCCCTCCGGGGTGATCCGGGCGGGGCTGATGCCGGCCACCGTCAGAGCGACGCCGGAAACCGTAAGGCGCATCCCTGCCTCTACCTGGGTGCCTGGATAAGTCTCGCCGTCGAAGGAAAACGGGATCGGCCCTGCGGCCAGACAGGAGCGGCCCGCCAGCAGCTCCTCCAGAGCGGCGGGGGAGAGCCCGTCGGCCAGTTTGCACAGCCGCTTGTCGTCCAGCCCGACCAGATGAAGCACCTCGCCGCTCTGAAGGAGCAGGTCGGTATCCAACTCCAGCGCGCCGGACGCATCCTGCTGGTAGACCTTGTGCTTGAGGGTGGACAAGCCGGATACCGCCGGGTCGTCCGCCAGGGCCTCCACGTCGGCGGGCAAAAAGCCCGCGTCCAGATTGGATACGGCATAGTCGCCCAGATGCATCTGCTCCACGCGGCGGGAGGCGTCCAGCAGTCCGCTGAAGTTCTGCAGGGCCACGAAGACGGTAATGCTCATCACCAGGGAGCAGATCGTGATGGCGGTGCGTCCGGGGCTGCGCTTCAGATTCATCCGGGCATAGAACGCGGGAAAGGAGCGGATGGGACGCAGCCGGCGGCCGTGCCGTCGGATGCGCAGTGCCGGACCGGCCATGGCGGCGGTGGGGGAGACCCGCGCGGCGTACCGTGCGGCAGGCAGGGCGGCCAGGGCGGCGAAGAGCAGCGTGATCCCCCCGCTGAGGAGCAGGGACGGCAGCCTGACGGCGCTGTTCTGCTGGATGAGTGCGGCCAGTTCTTCCCGGCTGCCCGCCAGGAGCACGTCGGGGGAGAAGAGCGCGGTGACCGCCAGCGTGATGCCCTTGGCGCAGAGAAGTCCCAGGACCGCCCCCGCCGGGATGCCCGCGCCGCACAGCAGCAGCAGCTGCAGCCCGACCAGCGCGTAAAGCTGTCCCCGCCCGGCCCCCAGAGCGCGCAGGGTGCCGTAGCAGCGGATGCGCTTGGCGACGGCGATCTTCAGAATATTAAAGATGACCAGCCCGGCCGCCAGCAGCACCAGAGCGGCCACCAGAACTCCGGCGGCGGCCAGATAGGGGAAACCCGCCCCGCCGGCGTCCGAAGCGCCTTTTCCCCGGTAGGAGACGCCCAAAGCGTCCAGCAGGGTGTCGTTATACTGGATGCAGGCCTGCGGAAGATCGAATTGCCCGGCCAGATCGTCCACCGTCTCCTGGAGACGTTCCGGCTCCCGAAGCCGCAGGTCCAGACTGTATACCTGATAGCGCTCCGGCAGCAGCTCCGCCGCCGAACCGGGACCTGCCGCGCCTGCTACGGAACGGCTGACATAGCCCACATAACTGCTCTCAAAGATGCCGGTCAGGGTGAATTCCGCCGTGTAGGAATAGCTGGACGCGGCGTCCTGGATGCGGGAAATCTGCAGGGGAAGGACGAGGGTGGCGCCCGGGCCGCCGGAGTAGCCCAGCAGTGTCAGCACATCCCGGGGCAGGGCGATCTCGCCCGCCGCCCGGGGCAGCGCGCCTTCCGCCAGCTTCAGGCTGGCGCTGTAGGCGCTCAGGGCGCCGCCGTCATACTCCCGCAGCAGCAGCGTCAAACTGCTGTTCTCCAGCCTGCAGGTGCCCAGCGCCGTTATCCGCCCGGCAAACGCCACCCGTTCGTCGGCGGAGATGGCCTGCGCCTGCTCCGCCGTCAGGTTGTGCAGGGTGACATGCCGGTTCCCGTTGAGCGAGGCCGCCTGCTGCAGGCGCAGGGCGTTCAGGGTGCCCAGCGACTGGCCGATGGCGGCGGTCATGGTGGTGGAAAGGATCACGGCCAGCAGAATGAGGACCGAAGTCACCCGCTGCGCCCGCAGCTCCCTCCAGGCCAGGGCGGCGCAGCCTCTCATACCTCCACCTCCCGCAGCGTCCCGTCGCACATCTCCAGCCTGCGGCAGGCCAGCGCGGCCACCCGGCTGTCATGGGTGATGACCACCACGGTCTTGTTCAGACGGGCGTTCACGTCGCGCAAAAGCTCCATGACCTCCCGGCCGCTGTTGCTGTCCAGGTTGCCCGTGGGCTCGTCGGCAAAGAGCACCTCCGGGTCGGCGCACAGGGCCCGGGCGATGGCCACCCGCTGCTGCTGCCCGCCGGAGAGCTCATGGGGCAGATGCTCCAGCCGGTCGGCGATGCCCAGCGGACCGGCCAGCTCCTCCAGCCGGTTGGAGTCTGGCCTGCGCCGGTCCAGAAGCAGGGGCAGCAGGATGTTTTCCCGGGCGGTGAGCACCGGCAGCAGATTGAACTGCTGAAAGATAAAGCCCACCCGCCGCCGCCGCAGAGCGGACAGGGCCCGGTCGTCCAGCTGCCCCAGATCGGCCCCGTCGTAGCGCACACAGCCCGAGGTTGGCTGATCCAGGGCGCTGAGCAGATGGAGCAGGGTGCTTTTTCCGCTGCCTGAGGGCCCCATGACGGATAGAAATTCTCCCTGCCGGATGCGCAGGCTGACCCGATCCAGCGCAGTCACCTGTCCGGCGCCGCAGCCGTAGCGCTTGGACAATTCGGTTGCTTCGATCAGCATAAAAACAATCCCCCGATCGTATTGATCCTGTGCTCCCGTCCGCGGCAGGACACGTTTCGCGGCGCGGACGCACAGCGCCGCCGCGCCGCAAAACGAAAAGGCGCGTTTGCGGAAGCGGCCGGTATAAGGGGAGTGTAAGGGATAAATCTCAAAAAAACATCAAGAAGCGGAAATTTGGAAGCAGGCCTGCGCCACCGCCCCGCCGCCGGCATTCTCCAGCGTCAGGGCGCCTCCGTGCTTTTCACACAGCATGCGGCACAGGTAAAGCCCCATGCCGAAGTGTCCGTCGCAGCCCTCCGTCCCCCGCAGGAAGGGGGCGCCCGCCCGCTCCAGCACAGGGGGCGGGAAGCCCGGGCCGTCGTCGGCCACCGTCAGCGCCAGCAGACCGTTTTCAAGGGTAAGGGAGACGCGCACCGCCCTGCGGGCATACCGCAGGGCGTTGGCGCACAGGTTCTCGGCCGCCTCCTGGAACAGCGCCCGGTCCAGCGTCAGGACCGCCGGCAGGGGAGCGGCGGTAAAGGAGAGCGCTTTTCCGGCTCCCTGTGCCAGAAGAGTCAGCGCATGCTGCAGGGCGGCGGCAAAACAGGCCGCCTCCACCGGGGCGGGAGCGCAGGTCAGGTCCTCCAGCCGCTGGGCCCGGGTCATGGCCTCCACATAGCCCTCTACCCGACGGGCGTACTGCCCCATCAGCGCCACGGCGGGTTTGGCGCTCTCCGCCGTCAGGCTGCCCTGCTCCAGTCCCTGCTCCAGCAGCCGGGCACAGCCCTTGAGCACCGTCACCGGGTTGCGCAGGTCGTGGGCAAACGCGGCGTTGAGCCGCTGGCGGTCCTCGGCCTGCCGCCACAGCCGCCGGTTGCTCTCCAGCAGGGCGCGGCGCATCGCTTCAAAGGCGGAGCACAGCCGTCCCAACTCGTCGGCGGAGGCGGTGTGCAGCGCAAAGTCCAGATCCCCCGCCATGATCCGCTCCGTCCCGGCCTGGAGCCGCTCCAGCGGCTTTTTCAGCTTCCAGCGGTAGAAGAGCCCGCCCGCCAGCAGCAGGCTGCCCGCCAGCACCACTGCGGGCAAAATGATCTGGAGCACCCCCAGCAGGTTGGCCAGGGCCGCCCGGTCCCGGGAGACCTCCGGAAGCTGGAGGACGGCGGGCTGCTCTCCCATCTGAAGTACCACGCCGCTGGGAGCGGCCGCCTGCTGCAGCGCGCCCAGCCCCAGGATCAGGGCGGCGCAGGCCGCGGCCGCCCCCGACAGACACCAGAGGGTGATCCAGAAGAGGGCGCGCTTGAGTCCCATGCCCTTCAGCCGTTCCATTTGTACCCCACCCCCCAGACCGTATGGATGTATTCGTGCTTGGTACAGCGCCCCAGCTTGGCGCGGATCTTGCGGATGTGCTCCATGACGGTATCGCTGCTGCCGTCGCCCTCCAGCCCCCACACCCGCTCGTAGATGCGCTCCCGGTCGAAGACCTGCCCATCGTGGAGGGAGAGCAGGGCCACGATGTCGAACTCCTTTTTGGACAGGGGCACCGTTGTGCCGCCCACCTCAGCCGTCCGGCTCTCATAGTCGATGGTCAGCGCTCCGAAGCAGCGCAGGGCGGGGCGCCGAGGCCCCCGGCGCTCCCGGCGCAGGTGGGCGGCCACCCGGGCGCCCAGCTCATCCAGGTCGAAGGGCTTGACAATGTAATCGTCGCCCCCGGCCTGAAAGCCCAGTACCTTGTCCGCCGTTTCGATCCGGGCGGTCAGAAAGAGAATGGGGCAGGATACGTGGGACCGGATGCGGCGGCAGACCTCCAGCCCGTCCACATCCGGCATGCTGATATCCAGCAGGATCAGGTCGGGCCTGCAGGAGAGCCGCTCCAGGGCCTCCCGCCCGCTGGAAGCGCAGACCACCCGATAGCCGGCCGCTTCAAAATACTGCCGCATCAGCGCCGTGATGCCCGCCTCGTCATCCGCCAGTAAAAGCGTATCCGCCATATCGTCATCTCCCATCCGCAGGATACGGTGAAAATCTCAAGATTTTCTCAAGACCAGCATATCACGCCCCCGGTCTTTTTTCCATCCGCAGTTGCAAACCGGCCGTCAACGATGGTATACTACGGCTATAGAGAAGGAGGCGACGCCGATGGAGAGCCTTTACAGCGTAAAGCTGGGGAAACTGATCCAGGAATTCAATCTGGAGGTGCTGCGGGGCGCGGAAGGGTACGCGGAGCGGCCCATCCGCACGGAGGACGTGAACCGTCCCGGACTCCAGCTCACCGGCTTTTTCGATTATTTTGATCCCAAGCGGCTTCAGGTCATCGGGCGGGTGGAGACCACCTACCTGTCCGGCCTGACGGAGGAGCAGCGGCGGGAGAGCTTTGAGCAGCTCCTGAGCCAGGAGATCCCCGCGCTCATCATTTCCCGGGGTATGGAGCCTTACCCGGAGTGTATGGAGATGGCGGAGAAGTACGACCGCACGATCCTGCGCAGCCAGGACACCACCTCGGTGTTTATGAGCAACGTCATCGCCGCGTTGAAAAACTACCTTTCGCCCCGGATCACCCGCCACGGCGTGCTGGTGGATGTGTACGGCGAGGGCGTGCTTCTGCTGGGCGAATCCGGCGTGGGCAAAAGCGAGACCGCCATCGAGCTGGTCAAGCGGGGACACCGCCTGATCGCGGACGACGCGGTGGAGATCAAACGCACCGCCGCCATGCGCCTGATGGGCAGCGCGCCGGAACTGATCCGGCACTATATCGAGCTGCGGGGCATCGGCGTCATCGACGTGCGCCGGCTGTTCGGTATGAGCGCCGTTAAGGACGAGGCGGAGATCGACATGGTCATCAATCTGGAGCAGTGGAAGGATGGGGCCATGTATGACCGCCTGGGCCTGGAGAACCTGTACACCACGATCCTGGACGTGCAGGTGCCCTCTCTGACGGTGCCGGTAAAGCCGGGGCGGAACCTGGCGGTCATCGTGGAGGTGGCGGCCATGAACAACCGCCACAAGAAGATGGGCTATAACGCCGCGCTGGAATTCACCAAGCAGATCAACGAGCATTTTGACCAAGCGATGAGCGCCCAGATGAAACAGGAATGAAGCAGAAGAACGCGCGCCCGGCCAGATGGCCGGGCGCGCGTTGTTTTCCGCCGGCGGGCGGCGGGGAGAAGCTCAGTCCTGTTTGCCCTTGCACTTGCCGGTGACGCACAGCAGCAGCGCCGCGCCGATGACGTCGATGACGATGAACACGCCGTAGGGCAGGGCATAGTCGCCTCCGGAGACGCCCAGCAGCACGGCCATGATGAGGAAGGCGAACTTCTGCAGCAGGGAGGCGATGGGAGAGACGAGGCTGTTGGCGGCGGTGAAGTCATACTTGCCGTACACGGAGATGACCATGGAGGGCATCAGGTTCAGCAGGCCGCCGATGCCCAGGCCCACAAAGACGATGGCGATGTAGGTGAAGATGGGCAGCTTGGCGAAGATGAGCAGCAGCAGGGCGATGATGTAGGAGGCGGAGTAGACCACGCTGGCGGGCTTGGTGCCGACCTTCTGGTCCAGCCAGCCCCAGAAATAGCTGCCAAACAGGCCCACGACGGCGGCCGCGGTGAGCATCATCAGGGCGGCGGGCTGGGAATTGCCCACGCTGATCATGCGGGGCACGAACTGGCTGACGATGCCGACGGTGACCATCCACAGCAGGCCGAAGCCCAGGCCCATGCACCACATGTCCTTGTCCCGGAGCAGTTTGGATACCGTGAAAGCGCTCTTGTGGCTGCGGACGGCCTCCGCCTGAGCTTTGAAGTCCACGCCCTCGGCTTTGATGTTATCCGGGTAAGCGCCCACGTCGTGGGGATAGTCCTTCACCCAGACGAGGGAGGCCAGGCCGAAGATGACGACGACCACGCCCACGATGGTGCAGCCGGTGGGGACGCCGAACTTGCCGAACAGACCGGAGAGGATGGCGACGAAGGTGGCGGTGCACAGGGGGGCGCCCATGGTGGCCCAGCCCAGGGCGATGCCCTTCTTGCGGGGGAACCAGTTGTTCATCAGAGTGGAAGTGCCGATCAGACCGAAGGCGTTGGAAATAAAGGTGAACAGGGTCAGGCAGACCAAAAACAGCACGGGGGAGTTCACGTGGCCGAACCAGATGTAGAGCAGGCCGGTGAGGACCAGGGTAAAGGTGCACAGGATGCGCACGCCGGTCTTCATGACCAGGCGGCCGAAGACGATGCCGCCCAGCACGCCGATGATGCCGGCGGGGGTGGCGAAGCCCAGCAGTACGTTGGGATCCCAGCCGTGCAGAGCGGCGAAGGCGCCCGGGTAGACGTTCAGGCCGTCCACGGCCAGGCCGGCCCAGAAGTAGTAGAGCAGCATGGAGTAAAGGATCATACTCCAGCCCCACTTGCCGAAATTGCTGTTGGTGAGCTGTTTGTCAGGTGCTTGATTCATGAACGATTCCTCCTGTCGTGTAGTAAAAAGACGGTAGTGTGAAAAAGCCGGAGCATCCGCCCGCTCAGAAACGGTCCCGTTCCTCGGCGTAGACCTGGGGCAGGATGGCGGCCAGGTTGGTGAATTCCTTTGCGTTGTGGTAGACCAGGGCGCGGGGGACTTCAATGGGCAGCGCCGCCCCCTCGGGCAGCATCCGGCGGGCCTTGCCGGAGATGATGTGCCAGCCCATCCAGAAGCGGGTGCGCAGCTCGCTGCCGCCGGGGACGCTGCGCAGGAAATGGGTCATCACCACGCTCATCTGGGCGGACCTGGTGGTGCCTGAGTTGGCGCAGACGATGGTGGAGCAGGCGTCCGTGCCGATCTTGTCCTGCTCATAGCCCAGCTCGCGGGGTTCCCGGAAGCTGGCAAAGAGCTCGTCGGCGCCCATGCCGATGTCCTCCCGGATGATGTGGGTGGTGCCCCAGTAGCGCTCCTTCATGGACAGGGCGGCGCAGCGGGCCTGTCCATAGTTGAGGGACACGGCGCCGGTGTGGTCCTCCGGGTCCCATATGGTGTAGCGCAGGGGGCCGCAGCCGTGCCAGGCGAACCACCAGTCGAACATCTCCGCTGTGACGCCGGGCATGGCCGTATGATTCGCAACGAAGCCGGTGCCGTCCTCCAGCACGCAGTAGCCGGTCTCCACCGGCAGGTAGCCGGGCAGAAACAGGTCGTTGCGGTGGTGGATGTCCAGCGCGCAGCCGGGATCGCAGGGGCCCTTGGCCAGCAGCGCCAGCTTTTCCGCTGGGATCGGGGCCGGCTCCCTGTGGTAATACTTGCTGATCGGCAGGGCCTCCTGCTCCGGGGTGATGGGGATCTTCGTTCCCATACAGTGAAACCTCCTCTCTTGCGCTGCATATATTGCAAGAATCGTGCCAAATCGTAAAAAGCGGGATTTGTGCCCCTGACCCACGACAGGACGGGCCGGTTTGGGCGCAGGGTCCCCGCAGGGAAAGATACAGTTGTATTACTTTTGAACAAATGGATAGAGACAGACGAAACGGTTTTACAGCCGGGCGGGATGTGCTATACTGAGGCTAAACGGATGCGAAGAGGAGGGCGGATATGCTGACGCTGTGCCTGATGCTGCTGGAAGGGGAGGAGGACAGGGCGCTCTTTGTCCGCTTTCATGCCAAGTATGAGAAAAAGCTGTACGCCGTGGCCTTGAAGATCCTGGGCTCGGGGGCGCTGGCGGAAGAGGCGGTGCAGGAGTCCATGGTGAAGATCGCGGTGCATTTTGAACATTTTGAAAAATTTTAGCAAGAATGAACGGGAGACAGCTGGCTAAGGAGTGAGGGGAGCCTACCTCTTTTATGGGGGCAGAAATTTTTGAGATTAGTCAAGAATAAACTGGATTTCTACAGTAGTGTCAACAGGACCAAACACGGATATTACCTATTCGGTATGTGATGCTTTATCTGTAATTTATACTGGCTTGAAAGCAATCGGCATCAGCAGATTTTCATCCGCGAAGGAAGCCAAGGGCTAGAGTCTGTTTTAAAACCTAGCCATTGTGTGAAAAACGACGATGTAATAGAATGGGAGCATGAAGAGACATGAAATAAGCGAAAAACAATGGAATAGGATCAAGGACAAGTTCCCGC
>NZ_JACOPP010000006.1 GCF_014287895.1 Lawsonibacter hominis
GCATGGTACAAAACCAAGCAAGGCTTTTCTTCGTTTGCTTCCGCCAACAACCTCATTTCCATGTTCATCTTCTTCTACAACTTTGTCCGTCCCCATTCCGCCTTGAACGGCCTTACTCCAGCTCAGTGTGCCGGTCTTAAACTGTCCAAAAAGCGCAAACGGGAGCTTTTGCTCGTTGCGTAGAGATATTGGCTGATTTTTGGGTCCTAACTTTTCATGTTTACTTTACAGTGCCCCTAAAATTACAGTTTAAATATATCATTTTTGCCCAATAAGATCAACATAAGATCGTGAAATATGGCGTTTTTGCCATTCGTATCGGCGGGAGGAATGTGGTAAGGTTACAGGGAACGATACAGGAGGTGAGGCGGCATGCACGCACCTGTCCGGGGGCGCTTTGCCCCCAGCCCCAGCGGAAGAATGCACCTGGGCAATCTGTTTTCCGCCCTGTTGGCGTGGCTTTCGGTGCGCGCGAAGGGGGGCGTCATGGTCCTGCGGATGGAGGATCTGGATCCGGACCGCTGTCGGGAGGAATACGCGCTCCAGCTGGCGGACGATCTGCGCTGGCTGGGTCTGGACTGGGACGAGGGCTATGGAGCGGGCGGTCCCCATGGCCCGTACCGGCAGAGGGAACGCACCGAGCGGTATGCCGGGGCCTTTCAGGCGCTGGAAGCGCAGGGGCTGGTCTATCCCTGCTTCTGCACCCGGGCCGAGCGTCTCGCGGCCAGCGCGCCCCACCGCTCGGACGGCTCGGCGGTCTATCCGGGGACCTGCCGGACGCTGACGCAGGCGGAACGGGAGCAGCGCGCCCGTACCCGCAGCCCGGCCTGGCGGCTGATGGTCCCCGACCGGACGGCGGGCTTTACCGACGGCCTCCAGGGGAGCTATGCGGAAAACCTGGGCCGGGACTGTGGGGATTTCATCCTCCGCCGGTCCGACGGGGTGTATGCCTACCAGCTGGCGGTGGCGGTGGATGACGGCGGCATGGAGATCAGCGAGGTGGTGCGGGGCCGGGATCTGCTGGACTCCACGCCGCGGCAGCAGTACCTGCTGGAACTGCTGGGCCTTCCCAGTCCGGAGTATTACCATGTCCCGCTGCTGCTGGCGCCCGACGGGCGGCGGCTGTCCAAACGGGAGCGGGATCTGGACATGGGGGTGCTGCGGCGGCGCTATACCCCGGAGGAGCTGACGGGCCTGCTGGCCCATCTGGCGGGCCTGCTGGAACGAAGCACGCCGGTGCGGGCGGGGGAGCTGGTCTCCCGTTTCGACTGGGCGCGCGTGCGTTCGGCGGATGTGATTGTGGACGATACGATTCTGAGAGGGTGAGGTCCTATGTATCTTGCAGACCTGCATATTCACTCCAAGTACTCCCGGGCCACCAGCCGCGACCTGGAGCCGGAGCGGCTCTCCGACTGGGCGCGGCGGAAGGGGATCGGTCTGGTGGGCACCGGAGACTTTACCCATCCGGCCTGGAGGGCGGAGCTGAAGGAAACGCTGACCGAGGCGGAGGAAGGGCTTTACCGGCTCAGGGACGGCCCGGCGGATGCGCCCCGCTTTGTGGTCACCGGAGAGATCAGCACCATTTACAAAAAGGACGGCAAGGTGCGCAAGGTCCACTCCCTGATCCTTCTGCCCCACCTGGAGGCGGCGGAAAACCTGTCCCGGCGGCTGGAGGCCATTGGAAACATCCGCTCCGACGGACGGCCCATCCTGGGTCTGGACTGCCGGGACCTGCTGGAGCTCACTTTGGAGACCTGCCCGGACGCGGTCTTCCTCCCGGCCCACATCTGGACGCCTCACTTCTCCCTGTTCGGCGCTTTTTCCGGCTTTGATACCATCGAGGCGTGCTTTGGGGACCTGAGCGGGCATATTCATGCCCTGGAGACCGGCCTCTCCTCCGATCCGCCTATGAACTGGCGGCTTTCCGCCCTGGACGGTTATACCCTGGTTTCCAATTCCGACGCCCACTCTCCCGCGAAACTGGGGCGGGAGGCCAACCTGCTGGAGACCGGACGGTCCTATCCGGAGCTGGCCCATGCCATCCAGACCGGGGAGGGCTTTTATGGCACCATCGAATTCTTCCCGGAAGAGGGCAAATATCATTTCGACGGCCACCGCCCCTGCGCGCAGTGCCTCTCGCCGGCGCAGGCCCAGGCGGCGGGAGGAAGGTGCCCGGTCTGCGGCAAGCGGCTTACCACCGGCGTACTGCATCGGGTAGAACAGCTTTCCGACCGGCCCGAGGGCTTTCGCCCCGCGGCCGCCAGGGCGTTTGAGTCTCTGGCGCCGCTGCCGGAGGTCATCGCCGCCTCGGAGGGCGGCTCCGCGTCGGGCAAACGGACGGCGGCCAAATATGAAGATATGCTGGAACGGCTGGGGCCGGAGTTTACCATCCTCCGGGAGACGCCCATCGAGGACATCCGGCATGCGGCGGGCCCCTGTGTGGCCGAGGGGATCCGCCGCCTTCGGGCCGGCGAGGTGGAGCGTCAGCCGGGTTACGATGGGGTATACGGCATGATCGGACTGCTCACGCCCGCCGAGCGGGAGACGTTCCGGGGCCAGGTGAGCCTCTTTGGGAGTCCGGCGCCCCGGCGCGGACCGGCCGCCCCCGACGGAGGAGCGCCGGCCCCAAAGAAGCGGACAAACGAACGGGAGCTCCCCCAGACGGAGGAAGCGCTCAACCCGGACCAGCGCGCGGCGGTGGAGGCGCAAGCGCCCACCGTGGCGGTGGTGGCGGGACCGGGGGCGGGCAAGACCAAGACCCTGGTGTCCCGCATCGCCTGGCTGGTGGAGCAGGGCGCCCGGCCCGGCACGATCACGGCGGTGACGTTCACCAACAAGGCTGCCGCCGAACTGCGGGAGCGGCTGGAGGCCCGCCTGGGCAAGCGCCGGGCCCGGGCCATGACCATCGGTACGTTCCATTCCATCTGCCTGACGCTGCTCCGGGGAGAATTGGGCGTCCGCCGGCTGGCCGACCCCTATGAGCAGCGGGCGCTGGCCGCGTCCGTGCTGGCCGGGCTGGGGCGGAAGGACAGTCCGGGGAAACTGCTCCAGACGGTCTCCCGGGCAAAAACCAGCGGCCGGCCGACTGAGGAAGCGGCGGTAGAGCGGTATCAGGAACGGTTGACCGGCGCGGGCCTGCTGGACTTTGACGATCTGCTGCTGGAGACCCTCTCCCGCTGGGAAGGGGGGCGGACGGACGCGCGCTTCACCCACCTGCTGGTGGATGAATTTCAGGATATCGATCCGCTGCAATACCGCCTGATCGCCGCCTGGCGGAGGGACGGAGGGAGCTTGTTTGTCATCGGGGACCCGGATCAGTCCATCTACAGCTTTCGGGGGGCGGACGCGGCTTGCTTCGACCGCCTGCGCTCCGACTGTCCCCAGACGCGCACGATCACGCTGACCCGGAATTACCGCTCCACCCCGGAGATCCTGTCCTGCGCCCTGCAGGTAGTGGAGGAAAACGGCGGGGCCGGGCGGCGTCTGACGGCGGCGCGCCCCTCCGGCGCCGCCGTGCGCCTGCTCCACGCGGAGAGCGAGCGGGCGGAGGCCGTTTTTACCGCAAAGGAGATCGCCCGCAGGATGGGCGGCATAGACATGCTGGAGGCCGGCGCGCTGGAAGCCGGGCGGAGCGGGCGCTCCTTCGACGATTTTGCGGTGCTCTGCCGCACCCGCCGCCAGCTGGAGGTACTGGAGGACTGCCTGACTCACGACGGCCTCCCGTGCCGTGTGGTGGGGCGGTCGGATTTTTTGGAGGACCCGGCGGTGCGCGGCGCCCTGGACTGGTTCCGCGCCCATCCCGGCGCGGAAGCCCCGGAACGGCAGGTGGAGCGGTGGATGACAGGCAGGGGACCTTCCCAGGCGCTGGAGCGGCTGCGGAATATGGCGGTCTTTTTTCCCACCATGACGGACTTTCTGCAGAACCTGACGCTTGGACAGGAGGGGGACCTGCTGCGCCGGGCCGGGGCGGGCTATGCCGCCGGAGCGGTGACCCTGTCCACGCTTCACGGCGCCAAGGGGCTGGAGTGGCCGGTGGTCTTTTTATGCGGCGTGAGCCGGGGTCTCATCCCGCTGGAACGGGAGGGGGCGCAGACCGATGCGGCGGAGGAGCGGCGGCTTCTGTACGTGGGCATGACCCGTGCGCGGGACGAATTGGTGATGCTCCATGCCGGTGAACCGTCGCCGTTTTTAAAGGCCGTTCCGGAGGGAGGACTGGAGCGGGGGGAGGCCCTGCCGCCCCGGCCGAGATCCCAGGGCGTACAGATGCGTCTGTTTTAAAGGGCCGCGTTGGAGTGCGGGAGGATCCATAGCCTGGAACGCCCGGCCCCAGAGCAACCGCACGCACAAAACGGCGGCGCAGGATCCTGCGCCGCCGTTTTGCTGTGTGCTATCGAACGATCCTTTGGTCATAGACGTCGTTATAATGCTTTGTCTGCGCCGCAGCCGCGCCGATCACCCGCAGCACGGGGAGGCTTGCCAGGCCCTGCACGATATGGTACTGGGTGGGCATGTCCCTCCACTCCGGCGTATGCCATTCCAGACCGCCGGAGCACAGTGTGCGCTCCGGCGGAGGAAGGGCGGGAAGGCCGGGAGGGGGAGAAAAGACCTTCGGCGTCAGAGTCACATAGGCTGCGTCAGCCTGTGAAAAGCCGTCTCCGGTGCGGGGGATGTACTTATAGTGGAGCAGTCCCTCGTTTTCCGGGTCGGAGAGCAGCGCTTCCAGCAAAGGCGCATCCTCCGGAGGGCGATTCCGGTCAAAGCGCAGCTCCAGGAAACGAAAGCCCCAGGAGGACAGCGCGGCGGAGGCGACGCCCTGAAAGGCATGCAGATCCTCGATCTCGGCGTAAAGCTTGGAATACCCCAGCTGCTCCCGTCCGCACAGGATGGGGTCGGCATGGCTCTCCCAAATGGCCAGCTGATACTGTCCCCGTACGGTCTCCCGGGTCCCGGTATAAGTCACGGGCACGTTGCAGGTGACCACATTATATCCGCGCCCGGCCAGCCAGGGCAGATTGCGGTGCATTTTATGGGTGAAGAAGAGGTACGGGCGGCGCAGGGAAAAGCCTTCAGGCAAAAAACGCTCCACCGCGGCGCCCTCGGTCTGGCAGACCAGGGTGTGCAGCGCGCTCTCCTGGGGACCGTAAGAACAAAAGCGTTTCCCCTCCGGGTCCTGACGGGGCGTGCAGCAGGGACCGAAATGTACGGGCATCTGGTACATGCGCCCTTCTTCGAACCGGAACATCAAACAGACCTCCTTTCCACCGCTACAGCTCCATCTCCAGCAGCGCGGAACTGAGGGACTTCCCGTGCTTGTCCATGGCCAGGCTGCGCAGCACGCCGCCGCCCAGGGCCTGCTCCATGACGAAGTTCAGGGCGCAGATGCCGTCCGCCTCGTATCGGGTGACCTTGCCCAGGCAGATCTCGGAAAAGTATTCCTTGACCCGCTGCGCGGTGACCTGCTCCTTGAGCATGGGATAGTCCGCCTCGTTCCAGGGGATCAGGGAGATGTTGGAGATGTCTCCCTTGTCGCCGGTGCGGGAGTGGCAGATTTCTTTCAGTTTCATGTCAGAGCACCTCGCATTCGACCTGGGCGCGGACTGCATCCCGTGGGATAAAGAAGGAAAAGACCGAGATGATCTCGGAGATACGCATGGTGGCGCCGCCGCCGCCGGTGGGACCGTTGGTATAGATGGAGTCGCCCTCGTTGGAGACCATGACGGCGTTCTCCCGGTCATCGGTGCGCACCGCCACATGCAGGCGGATCTCGGCAGCGGGGCTGGGACTGAGGCAGGCGGCCAGCTTATCCCGGTACAGGGAGTTGTAGCCGATGTAATCCACCCGCGTCTCGGTGTAGGCCACGCCCAGGCGGTCCAGCCGCTTGAGGAACATATCGCCGGCCAGCCTGGCCCGCTCCAGAGCGTTGCAGCCGCCGTAGCTGATCTCGCAGTCGGTGATGAAGGAGTCCCGGTAACAGACGTTGACCTTCAGCTGCCCGGGCAGTCCGTGGCTGGTGGCGCCCCAGGCGGACACGCGGTCTTTGCCCTCCTGGGTGAAGCGCACATGGGAGAAATCCGCGATGGCGTCCGGAGTCAGATAGGCGGCCGGATTATGGATTTCGTAGAGCATCTGCTCTTTGCAGGTATCCACGCTGACCAGGCCGCCGGTGCCCGCCACCTTGGTCAGCGTAAAGCGCCCGGTCTCGTCGAACTCCACCAGCGGGAAGCCCAGGTTGTCCAGGTCGGGGACCTCTTTATAGCCCGGGTCGGCGTAGTAGCCGCCGGTGACCTGCCCGCCGCACTCCAGCAGATGTCCGGCCAGGACGCACTGGCCGATCGGACCGGCGTCGTCGATGGTCCAGCCGTACTCATAGCGCAGGGGGGCCAGGGTCAGGGTGGGGTCGGCCACCCGGCCGGTGATGACCACGTCCGCGCCGTCCTTCAAGGCCTGGATGATCCCCTCGGCTCCCATGTAGGCGTTGGCGGAGACCAGCCTCTCCGTCCACTGGCCCACCGTGCCGTCAAACTCCAGAATGGGCGCGTCGGAATACTGCTCCAGCTGGCTGAATACGTCGTCGCCGGTAACGGCGGCGAACTTCAGGCCGGTGATGCCCTGGGCGCGGGCGATCTCCATCGCCTTGGCCACCGCGGCCCGGGGATTTACGGCGCCCATATTGGTGATGATCTTGACGCCGTGCTGCTTTGCCGGCTTGAGTACTTGGGAGAGCCGGTATTCCAGCAGGCGGCTGTAGCCCTTGGAAGGGTCGTGCAGCATTTCCTGCCGGGCCAGGCCGATGGTGCGCTCGGCCAGACACTCGAAGATGATGTAGTCCAGTTCCCCGTGCTCGATCAGGGTGAGCGCGGGATCGACCCGGTCGCCGGCGAAGCCTGCGCCGCTGCCGATACGAATTTTTTTCATGGTATCAGAGTCCTTTCCTCCGGGGTAGCGTTTTATAGGATCAGGCCGAAGACAGTCAGCAGAATGAGCAGGACGATGGACAGGGGCCAGACGAATTTGATGGTATAGCGTTGGTGCTCGCCCAGATCCAGATCGCACATGCCGGTCATCAGCAGGGTGGCGGGGGTCAGCGGAGTGATGGCCCAGCCCAGAGTCAGCTGCCCCACCAGCGCGGCATAGCAGATCCCCGCGCCGGACAGGCCCATGGCGGTGGCGCTCTGGGTGAGCACGGGCAGGATGCCGTAATAGAACGTATCCGCGTCAAAGACCAGGGACAAGGGCGTGGCGAAGACGCCCACCAGGATAGGGACAAACTTGGTCATGGAGGCGGGGATCAGGCTGACCAGGGTATTGGCCATGGCGGCGGCCATGCCGGACTCGGTGAGCACGCCCATCAGCACGCCGGCGCCGTACAGGGCGCTGACCACGAAGACCACGTTGGCGCCGTGGAGGCGGATGATCTTCTGCTGGTCGGCCAGCTTGCGGTAATTGAGCAGCCAGGCCAGGGCGGTGCCGGTCAGGAAGGCGGCGCCGGGCGTGAGGATGCCGGAGATCATCAGACCGACGACCAGTACGATGAGGATCAGGTTGATCACGGTCAGCTTGGGCCGCAGCAGGGAGCGCTCTTCCTCACTCAGCTCTTCCGCATGATGCTCGGTGGAGACGCCGGCGTAATCAAAGCCCTCCGCCTTGAGCCGTTTGGTCTCGGACAGGCCCAGCAGCACCACGGGGATCAGGCCGACGGCGATGGTGATGAGGATCGGCACCAGCATGGGCTGAAAGAACTCGGTCAGATCGGCCTCCATAACGGTGGCCGCCCGGAGCGTGGGGCCGCCCCAGGGAGAGATGTTCATCAGGCCCGCGGCCATGGCCAGGATGGCGGCCAGATTGCGCAGGCGCATATGCATTTTTTGATAGATGGGGATCATTGCGCCGCAGACCAGCAGTACGGTGGTGGTGGCGGAACCGTCGAGATGCCCCACGATGGAGAGCACGTAGGTGCCGATGCACACATACAGCGGGTTGCCCCGGCAGCATTTGATGATAAACTTTACGATGGGGTCGAAGGCGCCCGCCGTCATCATGGTGCCGAAGAAGAGGATGGCGAACACGAACATGACGCCGTTGACGGCCACCTTGCTGATCCCGGCGGCCAGATAGGCCGGGATGCTGGTAAATTGCCCGACCAAGATGGCGCCGATCAGGGGAATGACCGACAGGGCCACCATGGTGGAGAGCTTTTTGGTCATGATGGATACGATGATGCCGATGACGACTAGGAATCCGACGATGCTTAACCAGAGTTCCATAACAGTTCCTCCCTAACACGATTTTACACGCTTTCGCACAGGTTGCAAGGCGGGGATTTGCTTGTTTTCACTCCTTTCCGGGGAAGATTCCCGCCATTGTCGTAAAGCAAACGCCGTGCCAAAGGGAAGAAGCGGGAAAAAGCCTTGCGTTCCCGGCCCTTTTGTGTTACCCTGTTTGGGAAGTGAAATGTCTCAATTTTGAAACTATGGATCAAATCTGAGACGAAAGTGTCACTAAAATGAGACTTGGAGGGAGCGCGATGGGACTCCAGACGCTGATCGAGAAATACCCGGAGCAGTTTGCACGCTACGCGGAAAAGGTATTGGACAGCTATTTCGGCAATATTTTCGTCACCTGGCGCAACGAGCGCATCCTTTACGTCAACGCCCGCATGGCGGCCTCGGTGCGCATGACCAAGGAGGAGCTCACCGGCATGACCCTGGAGCAGCTGCGGGAAAAGAAGCTGTGGCTGCGCTCGGTTTCCCGGGAGATGTACGATGGGAAAAAGTCCCCCTTTAACGCCTATAACGTCAGCAAGTACGGGGACGAGCTGTTTACCCATATCGAGCCGATCTGCGATGAAAAGGGCGAAGTCATCATGAGCGCCCAATTTTCCATTCCCAAGCGGATGCTTGCGGAATTCTCCGATTATATTACCCAGGAAAAATCCAGCTTCCGGAACTATAAGGATATCGCCGATTATCTGGAGGCCCGCAAGGAGGCATCCGAGGTCATCATCAGCAACAGCCCCGCGGCCCGGCTGGCCTTTGACGACGCCCGCTACCTCAGCAGCATGGATTCCACCGTGCTGCTCTGTGGAGAGACGGGCACCGGCAAGGATGTGCTGGCCAATTATATTTATCACAACAGCAAGCGCGCCTCGCAGCCCTTTGTCCCGGTCAACTGCTCGGCCATCCCGGCGGAGCTGGTGGAGTCGGAATTTTTCGGCTATGAGCGGGGGGCCTTTACCGGGGCCCGCAGCTCCGGCAAGCCGGGGCTCTTTGAGATGGCAGACCACGGCACCCTCTTTCTGGACGAGGTGGGGGAGCTGCCCCCGGCCATGCAGGCCAAGCTGCTGCGGGTGCTGGAGACCGGAGAGGTGATGCGGGTGGGCGGTACCCGCATCGTCAAGACGGACGTGCGCCTGATCGCGGCCACCAACCGGGATCTGCGGCGTATGGCGGCGGAGGGACGCTTCCGGGAGGATCTGTATTACCGCCTCAACGTCATGCCGCTGTTCCTGCCGCCCCTGCGGGAGCGGCGGGAAGATATCCTGCCGCTGGCCGAGCTGTTTTTGGCCAAAAACAACCGGAAATACGGGCTCAGCCGCGCCCTGACCCAGGAGATGCGCCGGGGCCTGCTTGCCTACGGCTGGCCGGGCAATATCCGGGAGCTGCGCAATGTGATCGAGCGCTATGCGATCTCCGGCCGGATGGATATCCAGAGCCCCGCCGCGGCGGCGCCCGCTGTGCCGGCAGGGGCCGGGCGGGAGCCGGAAATGGCGGAAGAGACGCCGCTCCACGAGGCCTGCGCCCGGTTCGAGCAGGCTTATATCCAAAAGGCGCTGGACGCATGCGGGGGATCGGTGTCCAAAGCCGCCCGGCGTTTGGGCATCCACCGCTCTCTGCTTTATAAAAAGTTGAAGAAATCAGAGCCTGTGGTACAATAGTGCAGAGCGAAGGCCCAGCCTGGATCGGGAAGGCGCTTTGGAGGGCTTGAAGCGCGGCGGCGCTTGGTGCGGAGACGGCGCGCCTGCCGGGGGACGTTGCCCGGGATGCGAGCGGCCGGGCAAAACTGTAAACCGTTGGAACGAACGTTTTGGAGAAGGAAGAGGGGGAGAAGCGATGCTCAAGCTTTTGCTGGGCCGGGCGGGAAGCGGGAAGACCGAAACGCTGCTGCGCACCATGGCGGAGCGGGGGCCGGAGCGGCCGCAGCTGCTGATCGTCCCGGAGCAGCACTCCCATGACATGGAACGCCGCCTGTGCGAGGTGGGAGGCAGCCGGGTCAGCCAATACGCAGAGGTGCTCTCCTTCACCCGGCTGGCCAATCGGGTCTTTTCCGTCTGCGGCGGGCTGGCGGAGCCGGCCCTGGATCCCGGCGGGCGGCTGCTGCTCATGTGCGCCGCGCTCAAGGGGGTGGCCGACCGCCTGAAGGTCTATGGGCGCCCCTCCCGCAGGCCGGAATTCCTTTCGGGACTGATCGCCACGGTGGATGAGCTGAAGACCTGCGCCGTTACTCCCGAGCACTTGTGGACGGCGGGTGAGGAGGCCGGAGGAGCTGAGGGTGACAAGCTTTTAGACTTGTCGTTGATCTACGGAGCCTATGAGGCGCTGACGGCCCGGCAGGGGGCCGACCCACGGGACCGCCTGACCCGTTTGGCCGCGGTGCTGGAGCGGTGCGCCTGGGCCGGAGGGCGGGAGCTTTATGTGGACGGCTTTACCGACTTTACGCCCCAGGAGCGGCAGGTGCTCCGCCCGTTGCTGCGCCAGGCGGGTTGCGTGACCGTGGCTCTTACCTGCGACCATCTGGAGGAGGACGAGGGCGGCGCGGGGGTCTTTTCGCCCGCCCGGCGGACCGCGGGACAGCTGCTCCGCCTGGCAAAAGAGGTGGGGGTCCCCTGGCAGAGCCAGGTGCTGCCGGTTCGGCTGGATGGGAAAGTAAAACCACTTGTCTACCTCGAGGAGCAGCTGTTTGCAAGCCGTCCGGCCCCCTACGCCGGGGCGGCGGAAGAAGCCGTCGTCCGTTTTACCGCGAACACCCCTTATTCCGAGGTGGAGTGGACGGCGGCGGAGATCCTCCGCCTGGTGCGGGAGGAGGGCTACCGTTTTCGGGATCTGTCCGTGTGCGCCCGCAGCATGGAGGGCTTTGACGCGCTGGTGGAGACGGTGTTTGCCCGGTATGGGGTGCCGGTTTTTCTCAGCCGCATGAGCGATATCCTCCAAAAGCCGGTGATGGCCCTGCTGACCGCCGCTCTGGATACGGCGGCGGGCGGCTACCGGTACGACGACGTCTTCCGGTATCTGAAGACCGGCCTGACCGAAGTGGCGCCGGAGGACGTGGACCTGCTGGAGAACTATGTGCTCAAGTGGAACCTGGAGGGGAGCGCCTGGACAGGGCGGCGGGACTGGACGAACCACCCCAAGGGCTACGGCCTGCCCTTTTCCGAGGGGGACCGGGCCCTGCTGGAGCGGCTGAACGCCCTGCGGCGGCAGATTGCGGCCCCTCTGGAGGAGCTGCGGCGGAACCGGAGCAAGACGGGAAGGGCGCAAGCGATTGCCCTTTACCGTTTTTTGGAGACGATCGGCCTGCCCGCGCGGCTGGAGGAGCGCACCGGGGCGCTGCGGGACAGGGGAGAGGCCGCGCTGGCGGAGGAATACGGCCAGCTCTGGGACATCCTGTGCACCGCGCTGGAGCAGTGCGCACAGATCCTGGGGGAGACCCCCATGGAACTGGACGAGTTCGCCCGGCTGTTTTCCCTGGTGCTCTCCCAGTATGACGTGGGGAGCATCCCCGTGTCGCTGGACCGGGTCAATGCCGGAGAAATGCCTCGCTTGGCCCATAAGCACTGTAAAGTACTTTTCCTGTTGGGCGCGGATGACGACGCAATCCCGCAGGCCGCGCCCTCGCCGGGCCTGCTCAACGACGATGACCGCACGCTGCTGGCCTCTTACGGCCTGGAGCTGGCGCCCCGGCTGGCGGAAAAGCTCGACCGGGAGATGACCATCGTCTATGAGACCTGCGCCCTGCCGTCCCAACGCCTCTATGTAAGCTGGTCCGCTGCCGGCGCGGAGGGGGAGGAGCACCGGCCGGCTTTTCTGTTCCATCAGCTGGGAACGCTGTTTCCCCAAGGACGGCAGGTGCGGGAGCAGGCCCTGGACGGCTCCTTCCGCCTTTCCGCCCCCCGCCCGGCCCTGGAGCTGGCCGGGCGCAGTCCGGCCGCACGGCGGGCGCTGGAGGCGCTGCCGGACTGCCGGAGCCTGGTCGCGCGGATGGAGCGCGCCGCCCGTCTGGAGCGGGGAAGCCTGACCCGGCCGGTGGTGGAGCGGCTCTATGGAAAGCGTGTGCCCATGTCGGCCTCCCGGATGGACAAATACAAGTCCTGCCACTTCTCCTACTTCATGCAGTACGGCCTCAAGGCGGAGCCGCGCCGCGCCGCGGGATTCCAGGCGCCGGAGTACGGCACCTTCGTCCACTTTGTGCTGGAGCATGTGCTGCGTCAGGCAAAGGAGCTCGGCGGCGTCAGGCAGCTGGAGCCGGGACAGCTGCGCGCCCTGACCCGGCAGGCCGTGGAGCGCTACGTGGACGAGGAGCTGGGGGGATTGGAGAAGGAGACGCCCCGGTTTCAGTATCTGTTCCGCCGGCTGCTCTCCTCGGTCTGCGCCGTGGTGGAGAACGTGGCGGAGGAGCTCTCCGCCTCGGAATTCCAGCCCATCTCCTTTGAACTGGGCTTCGGGCGGGGCGGCGAGCTGCCGCCGGTAGAACTCACCGTGGACGGCGTGACCGTCAGCATTTCCGGCTTTGTGGACCGGGTGGACGGCTGGGTCCACGACGGGCGGCTCTATCTGAGGGTGGTGGACTACAAGACCGGCCGGAAATCCTTTGACCTGACCGATATCTGGAACGGTATGGGGCTTCAGATGCTGCTTTACCTCTTTACACTGGAGGAGGCGGGGAAGGCGCTTTACGGAGCGGAGATCGTGCCCGCCGGAGTGCTCTATCTGCCCGCCCGGGACGCGGTGGTGGCGGGCAGCCGCTCCATGACCGAGGCGGAGCGGCGCAAAAAGGCGGACGCCGAGCTGCGCCGCCGGGGCCTGGTGCTGGACGAGCCGGAGGTGCTGGCAGCCATGGAGCGGACGGACGGGGAGGGTATGCGCTTTTTGCCCGTGCGTCTCAACCGTGCGGGGGCCGTCACCGGGGAGGCGCTGGTCTCCGCCGAGCGGCTGGGAAAGCTGGCAAAGCATACCGGAAGGATCCTGCGGGAGATCGGCACGGAGCTGGCGGCGGGCAACATCGCCGCCGACCCCTTCTGGCGGGGGCCGGAGCACAACGCCTGCCAGTGGTGCGCGTACGCGGCCGCCTGTCACTTCGAGGAGGGAAAGGGCGGCGACCGGAAGCGCTGGCTGCCCGCGGTTAAGGGCGAGGCGTTTTGGGAAGCGGTTGCGCAAGAGCAAGGATGAGCTGCGCGCCCATACGCAGGCCGTGGAGGAAGGATTCCTCCGGCTCGATGGACGACAGCTTGGCGTTCTCTTCCCAGAAGCCGTCAAAAAACGCCCTTGAAGTCAGGTCCGGGATGGTTTGGAGAGAGGGATCGACAACGGCAAGCTGCTTCTTGTATTCGGGAGACGGATTGGATGGAAGAAACGGCTCTAATTCCAGTAAATCAAACATAAAAACACTCCCTTGATGTGGAATTTAACGCTACAATTGGTAGAGTGAGATGAACGCACCTTGTCAAGAGAGGAAGGATAAAATGGCGTCGTTTGAAGAGCGGCTTTCGGCTGTGCGGGAAGAAAGACAGGCTTTTCAGCAGACCATTGGAGCAATGCTTGGGGTAACGCGCTGGTCTGCCCATAATTATGAGGCGGGAAAAAACCGGCCTGATTCTGATGGATTGATCGCATTGACCGACTACTTTAACGTGTCCCTGGATTATCTGGTGGGACGGTCCGAGGTCCGGGAGATCGCGCGGTAACGGCCGTTGCGGCGCATGGACCGGAAGCAATCGAAAAAGAGGTGATCCCTATGGCCTTTTCCCTGACAAAGGAACAGCAGGCGGTGGTGGACGACCGGGGCGGAGCCCTGCTGGTGTCCGCCGCCGCCGGGTCGGGCAAGACCCGCGTGCTGGTGGAGCGGCTTCTGGCCCGTGTGACGGGAGAGGGACTGGACATCGACCGCTTTCTGATCATCACTTACACCAAAGCCGCCGCCGCCGAGCTGCGCTCGCGCATTGTGGAGGAGCTCTCCGCCCGGCTGGCAGAGGCTCCCGCCGACCGCCGCCTGCGCCGCCAGTCCACGCTGGTCTACAAGGCGAATATCTCCACCGTCCACGCCTTCTGCGCCCAGTTTCTGCGGGAGTGCGGCCATTCCATCGACCTGGACCCGGATTTCAAGCTCTGCGACGAGGGGGAGGCGGGGGTGCTGATGCTGCGCGCCCTCAACGACGTGCTGGAGCAGCGCTACGAGGGCCTGGCCGAGGGCAGCGATTTTGCCCGGCTGGTGGATACCATGTCCGCCGGGCGGGATGACAGCCGCCTCATGCAGATCGTGCTGGACATCCGGGGCCGGGTCCAGGCCCATCCGGACCCGGCGGCCTGGCTGGACGCACAGGAGCGCGCCTTTGCCCTGGAGGGGGTGGAGGAGGCGGGCGAGACCCCCTGGGGGAGACTGCTGCTCGCCGACGCCCGCCGTCAGGCGGACTACTGGGCGGGGCGCGTGGCCCGTGCGCTGGAGCTGTGCGCGCTGGACGGGGGGCTGGACGGCAACTACGGCCCCACGCTCTCCGCCACGCTGGAGGGGCTGCGGGCGTTTGCGGCGGGCGCGCAGCGGGGCTGGGACGCGGCCCGCGCCGCGCTGCCCATCCCGTTCCCCGCGGCGGGGCGAAAAAAGATGGGCGGCTGCCCGGAGACGCTGGTCCGGCAGGTCAAGGACATCCGGAGCAAGTGCAAAAAGCGCATGGAAAAGCTGGCGGACTGGTTCGGGGACGAGAGCGCCGGACTGCTCTGCGATCTGCGGGCGGTCTACCCGGCCGTGCGGGGCCTGTTTGCGCTGGTAAAGGACTTTGAGGCCCGCTATACCGCCGAAAAGGCCCGGCGGGGCGTGCTGGACTTTTCGGACCTGGAGCATCTGGCGGTGCGTCTGCTGGTGGGGGAGGACGGCGGCCCCACCGCCCTGGCCCGGCAGTGGGCCGGACGGTTCGACGAGATCATGGTGGACGAGTATCAGGACACCAACCAGGTCCAGAACGCCATTTTTCAAGCCCTGTCCCGGCAGGGGCGCAATCTGTTTCTGGTCGGGGACGTGAAGCAGTCCATCTACCGCTTCCGTCTGGCCGATCCCACCATCTTTTTGGGCAAATACCGCTCCTTCAAGCCCTATACCGAGGCCGCGGAGGGGGAGGAGCGGCGGATCATTTTGTCCAAAAACTTCCGCTCCCGCCCCCAGGTGCTGGAGGGGGCCAACTACCTCTTCCGGGCCCTCCTGTCGGAGGAGTTCGGCGAGATGGACTATACCGACGAGGACGCCCTGTACCCCGGCGCGGACTATCCGGAGGCGGAGGAGGAGGGCGGCGCTCTCTACGCGCTGGAGCTGGATGCGCTGGACTGCGCGGCGGAGGAAGACGATGAGGAGGAGGGGCCCGGCAAAGCCCCGCGGGATCTGCTGGAGGCCCGCTTTGTGGCCGGGCGGATCTGCCGGCTGCTGGAGGAGGGCTTTCCGGTTTCCGACGGAGCGGGGGGCCTGCGTCCCGTCCGGGCCTCGGACATCGTGGTGCTGCTGCGCTCGCCCGGGACCGTGCTCCACCACTACGCCCGCGCCCTGGGGGAGCGGGACGTCCCCTGGGAGGCGGAGGGCGGCGGGGACTTCTTTTCTGCCACCGAGGTGTCGGTGGCGCTGTCGCTGCTGCAGATCGTGGACAATCCCCGGCAGGATGTGCCGCTCATCTCGGTGCTGCGCTCCCCAGTGTATGCCTTTTCCGCCGACCGGCTGGCCCAGATCCGTTCCGCCGCGCCGGAGGGGGATTTTTACGCCGCGCTGCAGGCCGACGGCGGCGCGGACTGCGCGGCCGTTTTGGCTGAGCTGGCCGAGCTGCGCTTCGGCGCCGCAGATCGAAGCTGCCACCAGCTGCTCTGGCATCTCTACGACCGGACCAATCTGCTGGGCGTCTTCGGCGCGATGGACGAGGGGGAGACCCGGCAGTCCAACCTGCTCGCGCTGGCCGAACTGGCCCGCCGCTTTGAGGGCGCGGGCCACAAGGGCCTGTTCGGCTTTTTGTCCTATCTGACCCGCCTGCGGGAGAACGGGGCCAAGCTGGCGCTGCCCGCCCCCGGCCGGACGGGGGGCGGCGTGCGCCTGATGAGCATCCACAAGTCCAAGGGGCTGGAATTTCCGGTGGTCTTCCTGTGCGGGCTCATGCGCAGGCTCAACCGGGAGGACATGAGCCGCCCCATCCTCTTCCACCCCCGGCTGGGGGTGGGGCCCAAGCGGCTGGATCTGGAGCGGGGCGTGGAGTACCCCACGCTGGCGCGCAGCGCCGTGGCCCGGCAGCTGGAGTATGAAATGATGGCCGAGGAGCTGCGGCTTTTGTATGTGGCCATGACCCGGGCCAAGGAGAAGCTGATCCTCTCCTGCGCCCTGTCCCAGGGCGGGCGGGAGCTGGAGCGGCTGGCCGGCGACGCGGGCTGCCCGGTGGAGCCCCAGGTGCTGCTGGGCTGCCAGAGCGTCGGCCAGTGGGTGCTGCTGGCCGCCCTGGCCCGGCCGGATGGAGCGCCCCTCCGGCGGGCCGCGGAGCGGGAGGTGGAAACGCCGGACGTACCGTTCGGACCGGCGTGGGACGTGCGCGTCGTGGACGCAGGAGAATTCCGCGCCGCCCCGGCGCCAGCGCCCCGGCGGCCGGAACGGAACGCAGAGGAGGAGACGGATGCGGAAGCGCTGGCGGCGCGGCTGCGCTGGCGCTATCCCCACGCGGGGGACGTCTCCATCCCCTCCAAGCTCACCGCCACCCAGCTCAAGGGCCGGGCTCTGGACGAGGAGGCCGCCGAACAGGCACCACACCCCCCCCGCCCGCGGCCCCTGCAGCGCCCCCGGTTCGCCGCCGAGGAATTTGGGCTTACTCCGGCCCAGAAGGGAACGGCCCTGCATCTGGTGATGCAGTACATCGACTTTGCCCGAACCGATACCGCGGCGGCGGTGGAGGCGGAGATCCGCCGCCTGGTGGAGGGGGCCTATCTGACGCCCCAGCAGGGACAGGCCGTCCGGCCGGAGAAGATCACCGCCTTTTTTGCCTCTCCGCTGGGCCGGGCGGTACGGGGGAGCGCCGCCCTGCACCGGGAGTTCAAATTTTCGCTCCTGGCCGACGCCGGGGACTATTACCCGGATGCGGGCGCCGGGGAGCGGGTGCTTCTCCAGGGCGTGGTGGACTGTTATTTTGAAACGGCGCAGGGCATTACGGTGGTGGATTTCAAGACGGACCGCGTGACGGAGCAAACCGCGGCGGCCCGGGCGGAGGAATACCGGGGACAGCTGGCCGCCTACAGCCGGGCCCTTGCCGAGATCACCGGCCGCCCCGTGACGCGGCGGGTTTTGTGGTTCTTCGCCCTGGACCGGGCGGTGGACCTGTGAGACGGCCGAAAAAAGAGAAAAAAGTAGTTGCATTTTTGCCCGGGACATGTTATTATATCAAATGCGTTTGCGGGTACTTTCTACCCACATGCCCATATCCAGGAAGAGAAAGAGGTGAACACACAATGAAGGAAGGCATCCATCCCAACTACGAACAGACCACCATCAAATGCGCCTGCGGTAACGTGATCGAAACCGGGTCTACCAAGAAGGACATTCGAGTTGAAGTCTGCTCTAAGTGTCACCCCTTCTTCACCGGCAAGCAGAAGATGGTGGATACTGGCGGACGCGTCAGCCGCTTCAACAAGAAGTTTGGTCTGGACAAGAAGTAAGTTGGTATTTCAGGGAGCCCGTACCGGTTTCGGTACGGGCTCTTTTGCACAAATCCTGTGTCTGCGGCCCCGGAGCTCCCCCGGGGGGGGGAAGCCTGGCGGCGGGACAACGGGAAAAACGGTCCGTTCTGAGCGTATGCGCCTTCGGACGGATGCTTCTCACGGCAGCTGGAGGGACCCTCTCCTGGGGAATTGAGCCGCGGCCGCCGTGCAGAACGTGATCCCAAAGTCCGAATGGCTTTTTTGACGGGTCTACTGCATATACTGTAGCCGACGAAGCGTAAAAGGGAGGCAGCACGATGTTTGAGAAGATCGACCCCAAGACCCTGAAGGAAAACGTCTTTTCCCTGATCGGGGATCAGTGGATGCTGATCACCGCAGGTACACCGGAACACTGCAACACCATGACCGCCAGCTGGGGCGGCCTGGGGGTGCTGTGGGGCAAGAACGTGGCGACCATCTATATCCGCCCCCAGCGCTACACCTATGAATTTGTGGAGCGCAGCGATTTCTTTACCCTGGCCTTTTTCGGCCGCGAGTACCACAAGGCCCTCGCGCTGTGCGGCGCCAAGAGCGGCCGGGAGGTCGACAAGGCGAAGGCGTGCGGCTTCACCGTGGCGGCGGGCGAGGGGAAGGCCCCTTATTTTGAACAGGCCGAGCTGGTGCTGGTCTGTAAGAAAGCCTACTGGCAGGATCTTGATCCGGCCCATTTTCTGGATGCGGAGATCGACGGGGCCTGCTATCCCGGAAAGGATTACCACCGCATGTATATCGGAGAGATCGTGGAGGTCCTGAAGCGGACCTGACACGGGGAGGTTTTATGACGCAGTATACCGAAGACAAGCGCGACCGGGCGGTGCTGGTGGGCCTGAGCGCCCACAGCCTGCCCCGGGAGGAGTGCGCCACGGAGGCGTCCATGGAGGAGCTGGAAGCCCTGCTGGAGACGGCGGGGGGCGTTTGCGTGGGCATGGCGCTGCAGAACCGGGACGCCCCGGAAGCGCGCACCTTTATCGGAGAAGGCAAGACCGCCGAGGTAAAGGAGCTGGTCCGGAACGCGGGGGCGGACCTGGTCATCTTTGACAATGCCCTTTCCCCCTCCCAGCAGCGGGTATTGTCCGAGGAATTGGGGGTCCAGGTGCTGGACCGTGCGGCCCTCATTCTGGACATCTTTGCCCAGCGGGCCCGCACACGGGAGGGCCGGCTGCAGGTGGAGCTGGCCCAGTACCAATACCTGCTGCCCCGGCTGACGGGCATGTGGGGCCACCTGGTGCGGCAGACCGCCTCCGGCGGAAAGAGCCCCATCGGTACCCGCGGCCCCGGTGAGACCCAGCTGGAGACCGACCGGCGGCACATCCGCCGGAAGATCGCCAAGCTTCAGGAGGAACTGGAGCAGGTGCGGCGGGTGCGCGCCACCCAGCGGCAGCTGCGGGAGAAGAACGAGGTGCCGGTGGTGGCTCTGGTGGGCTATACCAACGCGGGCAAGTCCACCCTTCTGAACGCCCTCACCGGCGCGGAGATCCCGGCCAACGACCGTCTGTTCGACACGCTGGACACCACCACACGCACCCTGGAGATCAGCGATACCTGTACGGTGCTGCTCAGCGACACCGTGGGCTTTATCCGCAAGCTCCCCCACCACCTGGTGGAGGCCTTCAAGGCTACTTTGGAGGAGCTGTCCTACGCGGATCTGCTGCTCCACGTCATCGACGCCTCCAACCCCGAATGGCGGGAGCAGGCCGAGGTGGTGGAGCATCTGGTCGATGAGCTGGGCTCCGCCGGGACGCCCCGGATCGATGTGTTCAACAAGGCGGACTGCTATACCGGCGATATCCTGCCCCACGGGGCGGACATCGTCTCGCTCTCCGCGAAAACGGGGCAGGGGCTGGACAAGCTGCTGGAGATGATCGGAACGCGTCTGGACACCGGGGCACGACGGGTGGTGCTGCAGATCCCCTACGACCAGGGGGGGCTGGTGGATCTGCTCCACCGCCAGGCAAAGGTGGAGCGGGTGGACTACGGAGAGGCCATCGAGGTCACCGCCGTGTGCACCCCGGTGCAGTTGGGCCGTCTGCGGGGCTATATCGTCTCCGGCTGGACGCCGCCCAGGGAGTTTTGGGAAGAATAAAGACGGCCTTTGCCCGGGGAGAGGAAGGTGACGGATATGCTTTATCTGCGCGGCCTGGAGCAGCTGGACGAGGCGGCGGACGAGGCGGACTACACGCGGCGCATTCCGGCAGTGGCGGCGCTGAAACGGCTGGAGTTCCGCTGCCCGGTCACCTTCTTCGTGGGGGAGAACGGGAGCGGGAAATCCACGCTGCTGGAGGCCATCGCCGTGGCTTGGGGCTTTAATCCGGAGGGCGGCTCCCGGAATTTCCGGTTTTCCAGCCGGGACACCCACTCCGGCTTGTACCGCAGGCTGCGCCTGGTGCGGGGGAGCTGCATTGCGCAGGACGGCTATTTTCTCCGCTCCGAGAGCTTGTACAACATGGCCAGCTATGTGGACGAGCTGGCTGGGGGCGACCGGGGCTTTCTGCGGCAGTTCGGCGGGCGTTCCCTGCACGGCCGATCCCATGGGGAGAGCCTGCTCGCCTTGGCCCAGAACCGTTTCCGGAGACAGGGCCTTTATTTGCTGGACGAGCCTGAGGCCGCCTTGTCCCCGGTCCGCCAGCTCACCTTTCTGGCGCTGCTGCACCGTCTGGCGTCGGAGGGCTCCCAGCTGATTGTGGCCACCCATTCCCCCATCCTGATGGCCTGCCCCCGGGCGGAGATCCTGCGCTTTGACGGCGCGGCGGGCATCACGCCGGTGGCCTGGCAGGAGACGGAGCACGTTCAGATCACCCGTGATTTTTTGGCCGCGCCGGAGCGGATGATGCGCGTCCTCTTTGCGGAGGGCGGAGAGGAGGAAGCATGAGCCTGTACCTGGAGACGTCCCGTCTGATCCTGCGTCCCTTTGCCGAGGAAGACGCACAGGATCTGTACGCCTATGCCAGCCATCCGGAGGTGGGGCCGCCCGCCGGCTGGAAGCCCCATGAGAGTCTGGCGGAAAGCCTGGAGGTGATCCGCACCATCTTCCAGCCCTCCAACACCCTGGCGGTGGTGCTGCGGAAGACCGGCCGGGTGATCGGCTCGGCCGGATTCGTGGATAAGCACGAGCCGGGGCTGGGTCTGCCCAGCGAGGAGATCGGCTATTCCCTGTGCCGGGATCACTGGGGGCAGGGCCTGATCCCGGAGGCGGTGGAGGCGATCCTCCTGCACGGCTTTACGGCGCTGGGCTATGCGGCCCTTTGGGCGGCCTACTATGACGGCAACGTAAAATCCCGCCGTGTGATGGAAAAGTGCGGTATGACCTACCGCTTTTCCCGGCGGGAGGAGGTAGTGCAGCTGGGGGAAGTACGGCAGGCGCACTATTATGCCATTACCCGGGAGGAGTGGATGCAGTGACGGAATATTTTGTGCCGACGGGCCCTGCCGAGACCGAACTGGTGGAAAAGCGCTCCCGTTTTCTGGGGCAGGTCTTCCCCGTAGAGAGCGAGAAGGAGGCCCGCGCCCGGATCGAGGCAGTCAGAAAGCGGCACTATGACGCCCGGCACAACTGCTGGTGCTACCGGCTTCGCGCGGGGGGCGCGGAGCGCTGCTCCGACGACGGGGAACCCCAAGGTACCGCGGGACAGCCCATGCTGGGCGTGTTCCAGCGGGAGGGCGTGGAAAACGTCTGCTGTGTGGTCACCCGCTACTTCGGCGGCGTGCTGCTTGGGGCCGGCGGGCTCGTGCGGGCCTATACCCAAAGCGCCAAGGACGCGTTGGATGCCGCCGGGATCTCCGTGGTGCGCCGCTGGGTGGAGCTGTCCCTGCCCTGCGCCTACGGGCTTTTTGAGCGGATGAAGCTGGAGGTGGAGCGCCAGGGCGGCGCGCTGGGCGGCGTGGAGTACGCCGAAGACGTGACCATCCGGGCGCTGCTGCCCGAGCAGCGGGTGGAAGACTTTATCGCGGCGGTGACCGAACGGACCGCCGGGGAGGTCCTGCCCCGGGCCTGCGGGGAGGCCTATCGTGCGGTTCCGATCAAATAATATGAATAAATTATGAACTTTCGGAAAAAAGAAGGGTTTTTCCGAAAAAAAGCGTATACAGTTATAGCGGAAGCAGGGGAGGAGGGCATTTCCCTTGACACTGAGAGAACAGACCGAAGCGGCGGAGCGGGCGCAGCTGTCTCCCTTCGCCTGTCTTGCATCGGCCTCGCGGGGGCGGGAGCGTCCCCTGGAGCCGTGTCCCACCCGCACCTGCTTCCAGCGCGACATCGACCGCATCGTCCACTCCAAGGCATTCCGGCGGCTGAAGCACAAAACGCAGGTATTCCTGGAGCCGGAGGGGGACCACTACCGCACCCGTATGACCCACACCATCGAGGTCTCCCGTATCGCCCGTACCATCGCACGGGGGCTGCGCCTCAATGAAGACCTGACGGAGGCCGCCGCCTATGGCCATGATCTGGGCCATACCCCCTTTGGCCACGCCGGGGAGCGGGTCCTCCACGAGATCATGCCCGGCGGGTTTGCCCACAACGAGCAGTCCCTGCGGGTGGTGGACCGGCTGGAGAAGGACGGAGAGGGCCTCAACCTGACGTGGGAGGTGCGCCGGGGCATCCTCTGCCATACGGGAAGCGACCGGGCCGAGACGCTGGAGGGCCAGCTTCTGCGCCTGGCGGATAAGATTGCCTACATCAACCACGATATCGACGACGCCATTCGGGGCAAGATCATCTATCCTATGGATATTCCCCTGAGCGTCTCTCAGATGCTGGGATTCACCCACTCCGAGCGCATCAACACCCTGGTGACGGACATCATCGCAAGCAGCGCCGGGCGCAATGAAATCGTCCAGTCCGCCGCCTGCCGGGACGCCATGCACGAGCTGCGGGAGTTCATGTTTGAGTACGTTTACCGCAATCCGGTGGCCAAGGGCGAGGAGGGCAAGGCGCAGGACATGCTGCGCCGCCTCTTTGAATACTATAGAGCAGACCCGGACAAGCTGCCCCCGGAATTCCAGGAGATCCGTATGGAGGAGAGCCCGGAGCGCGCCGTCTGCGACTACATTTCCGGTATGACGGACAAATTTGCGGTGGAGCAGTTCGGCGAAGCCTTCATCCCAAAGGCGTGGAGCGTGAAATAGACGCGGACGCGCGCAAGCGCGCCAAGCGTTTTGCCGCAGGTAAAACCTTGCCGCAGGGCGAATTCAGTTCGCCCGAGGAAGTTGAAACGGGGTCCCCGCGCGGCTGTGCCGCGTGGGGCAGGAAATGACGGGGCGCGGGTATGAAACCGGCAGATCACGGCAAAAATAGTCGGAAGGAGGGCGGCCATGGCCATTCCGGAGCAATTTATCGACGAACTGGTGGCCCGGAGCGAGATCTCCGATGTGGTGTCCTCCTACGTATCCCTGAAAAAGAAGGGCGCCAATCTGTGGGGCCTGTGTCCCTTTCACAGTGAAAAGACGCCCTCCTTTTCCGTGTCTCAGGAGAAGCAGATCTACCACTGCTTTGGCTGCGGAAAGGGGGGCGGGGTGATCTCCTTTCTTATGGAGATCGAGAACCTGCCGTTTGTGGATGCGGTACGCCTGCTGGCCCAGCGGGCGGGGATGGAGGTCCCGGACGCTTCGGCCGACGACGAAAGCCGGAAAAAGCGCGCCCGTGCCCTGGCGGCCAACCGGGATGCGGCCCGGTTCTACCACGAATACCTCAAAAGCCCCGGCGGGGCGCGGGTGCGGGACTATATCGCCCAGCGGCAGATTACCCCCCGCACAGCCACCCGCTTCGGTTTGGGGGCCGCCCCGGACCAGTGGGACGGCTTGATCCGCGCCTTGTCGGAACAGGGGTATACCAAGCTGGAGCTGATCGAAGCAGGCCTTGCCGTGGCGGGTAAAAACGGCGGCGTCTACGATAAGTTCCGCTCCCGGCTCATGCTCCCCGTGATCGACGTGCGGGGGGAAGTGACCGGCTTTACCAGCCGCATCCTGCCGGGAGAAGAGGGGGCGAAGTACCTCAACACCCCTGAGACGGCCGTGTTCAAAAAGGGGCGGCTCATCTACGCCCTGAATTTTGCCAAGAGCACCAAGCGGCCCAACCTGGTGCTGGTCGAGGGCAATATCGACGTGATCACCCTGCATCAGGCGGGCTTTGACAACGTAGTGGCCACGATGGGCACCGCGCTTACCGAGGAGCATGCCCGGATCCTCGCCCGGTATACCCGGGAACTGGTGCTCTGCTACGACAACGACCCGGCGGGGAAAAAATCCACCGACCGGGTACTGGGCATCCTGAGAAACGCCGACCTGAACGTACGGGTGCTGCAGCTGCCCAATGCGTACGACGCCGCGGGGAACCCGCTCAAACAGGACCCGGATGACTTTGTAAAAAAATTCGGCCCCGCCGCTTTTGAAAAGTGCCTGAGCGGCAGCGCGGGGCAGAACGACTACAAGCTGGATACCCTGCAGCAGCGGCACGATCTGTCCGACGAGGAGGGGCGGCTGGCTTTTCTGCGGGAAGCGGTGGAGACGGTAGCCTCCCTGCGCAGCCCCATCGAACGGGAGATCTACGGCAACAAGGCCGCCGCCGCCGCGGGCGTCTCCGCCGAGGCCATGGCCCAGGAGGTCAAGCGGGAGCTGGCCCGCCGCATGAAGCAGGCCAAAAAGAAACAGGAGCGCCGTGACCTGACCCCAGCCGTCCAGCTCCAGCCGAAGGAGCGGGAGCTGCGCTACGCCAACCTGCGCTCTGCCCGTGCGGAGGAGGGGGTGCTCCGGCTGCTGCTGCTGGAGAGCGCACTGTTTCAAGAGACGGCCGGGCTCAAGCCGGAGCAGTTTTCCGCTCCGGCGCTGGCAAAAATCTACGGCCTGCTGCTGCGCCGCCACCGCGAGGGGCGCTCCACGCAGCTGGCGGCTCTGGCCGGGGAGCTTTCCCCGGAGGAAATGAATCATTTGGTAAGCGTGATGGATCAGCCGGAGTCTCTGGCCCACAGCCAACAGGCCCTGCGCGATTACATAGAGATCATAGAGACCGAGGCCCTCAAGCGGTCGGGGACGGATCAGGTGGACCCCCTGCTGGCGGCGCGGGAGAAATTCAGAGAGAAAAAAGGCTATGGAGGATGACCGCATGAGTGAAAAGAACACCGCCGGCAAAAAGGTACACACATTGACCCTGGAAGCGCAGAAGAAGCCCAGCGTCAGCAATGAACAGAAGATGGAGCAGGGCAAGATCGAGATCATGAAGGTGGTCGAGGGCGTTCAGGGTGCGGAAAAGCTGGCCGAGCTCATCGAGCGGGGCAAAAAGAAGGGCAACCTCTCGTCCAGCGAGCTGATGGACGTGCTGGAGAACCTGGACCTGAGTTCCGAGCAGATGGATAAGATTTACGACACGCTGGAGAATCTGGGGATCGACACGGTGGGGGAGGATTACCTGCCCGAGCTGGCCGACGATCTCGTGCCCCCTGCCGAGGAGCTGGAGGAGATCCCCGAGGAGGAGATCGTGGATCCCAACACCCTGGTGGATTCGTTTGGGATCGACGACCCGGTGCGCATGTACCTGAAGGAGATCGGCAAGGTAAATCTGCTCACCCCGGAGGAGGAGATCGAGCTGGCCCAGGATATGGGCGCCGGCGACGCCGCCAAGGAGCAGATGGAGGAGATGGAACGCGCGCGCAGGGAGGGCGAGGAGATCGAACTCAGCGCCGAGGACGAGGCCGAGCTCAAGCGGCTGGTGAAGCGCGGCGAGGCCGCCAAGCAGCGCCTGGCCGAGGCCAACCTGCGTCTGGTGGTCTCCATCGCAAAGCGGTATGTGGGCCGGGGCATGCTTTTCCTGGATCTGATCCAGGAGGGCAACCTGGGGCTGATCAAGGCGGTGGAGAAGTTCGATTACACCAAGGGCTATAAGTTCTCCACCTATGCCACCTGGTGGATCCGCCAGGCTATTACCCGGGCCATTGCAGACCAGGCCCGCACGATCCGGATCCCCGTCCATATGGTGGAGACCATCAACAAGGTCATTCGAGTCTCCCGGCAGCTGCTCCAGGAGCTGGGCCACGACCCCACGCCCGAGGAGATCGCAGAGGAGATGTCCATGCCGGTGGATAAGGTGCGGGAGATCCTGAAGATCGCCCAGGAGCCGGTCAGCTTGGAGACTCCCATCGGTGAGGAGGAGGATTCCCATCTGGGGGATTTCATCCCCGACGAGGACGCCTCCGAGCCCTCGGAGGCCGCCAGCTTCACCCTGCTCAAGGAGCAGCTGGTGGATGTGCTGAGTACGCTTACGCCCCGTGAGGAGAAGGTGCTCAAGCTCCGCTTTGGAATTGAGGACGGCCGCACCCGCACGCTGGAGGAAGTGGGCAAGGAATTTAACGTGACCCGTGAACGGATCCGCCAGATCGAGGCCAAGGCTCTGAGAAAACTGCGCCATCCCAGCCGGAGCAAGAAGCTGAAGGACTTTCTGAACTAAGGGGCGGAAGCGTTGCACAGCCAAGGGGCAGCGGCGTGCCTCCCGGCTGGAGCAAGAAGCGAAAGCCTGTTTGAACTGCGGAAACACCCCCCAGGCAGGAGGCGAGCGGCTCCTGCCTGGGGGGTGTTTGTATGCGGCCGATGAAAGTGGCCTCCGCAGGGCATACTGCTCGGGTAGGAGGGACTGCCATGAACAACATTCAAAAGGCGGCCATTGTAGGCTGCGGCTTTGTGGGCTCCAGCATCGCCTTTACGCTGCTGCAAAGCGGTATTTTTTCCGAACTGATCCTCCTGGACGTCAACCGGGACCGGGCGGAGGGGGAGGCGATGGACCTCTCGCACGGACTGCCCTTTGCCCATCCCATGCAGATCCGGGCAGGGAGCTACGGCGATCTTGCCGACTGCGCGCTGATCATCATTACCGCCGGCGCGGGCCAGAAACCGGGGGAAACACGCCTGGAGTTGGTCCACAAAAACGTGGAGATCTACCGCGAGATCATCCCACGGATTGCCCGCCGGAACCGGGAGGCCATCCTTCTGGTGGTATCCAATCCGGTGGACGTGCTGACCTATGCGGCCTGGCGGCTGTCGGGCTACCCGGCGGAGCGGGTGCTGGGTTCCGGTACCGTCCTGGATACGGCGCGGCTGAAATATCTGCTGGGAGAACACCTTCAGTTGGACAGCCGCAGCGTCCACGCCGTCATCATCGGCGAGCATGGGGACAGCGAGCTGGCGGTGTGGAGCGGCGCCAATATCTCCGGCGTACCGTTGGAGCATTTTTGTGAGCTGCGCGGCCACTACGATCACGCAGCCGCCGACGCATGGCTGCGCCGGGAGGTACGGGAAAGCGCCTATGAGATCATCCGGAGGAAGGGAGCCACCTATTACGGCGTGGCCATGGCGGTGGGCCGCATCGCCCTGGCCATCGTCCGGGACGAGCATTCAGTGCTGCCGGTGTCCAATCTGCTTCGGGGTCAGTATGGCATCCGTGAGCTGTGCATGAGCGTCCCGGCCATCGTGGGCCGCACCGGGGTGGAGACCACCCTGGAGATCCCGCTTTCCGGCGAGGAGCAGACGGCGCTGAATCTTTCCGCTGCCACGCTGCGCGCGGTGGTAGACGCGCTGGAACTTCCGCACTGAACGGCGGTAGGCCCCGGACCGTCAGGTCCGGGGCCTACCGCCGTTCAGACGGGTTTATTCTCCGTCGTTGTCCGAACGCTCCTGAGGACCGCCATGGATCTCCGTGATCTCGGCGCTGCGGGCATCCGCCTCTGCGCATTCGGCGGCCTGGCGGTCCAGCTCGTCCAGCTGGTCCAGGCGGCGGCGCAGCGCTTCACGCTCCTGGGCGCTCATGGCGGACAGCCGTCCGTCCATGCGCTCGTCCCGGCGGCGCTGGGCGTCCTCCTGGCATTTGCGCTGCAGCTCCTCGCTGTACTTGCCCATCTGTTCCACGGCCGCCTCGCCGCGCTCCACCAGGACCTTGCCCGCCTTGCCGGCCTGTTCGGCCACCAGGGAAACGGCCCCCACACCGGCATACACCACGTTCATCAGGGTCTTGCTCAGATCGTCCAACATAGGAATGCTCCTTTACCTCTTTATTTTTGGATTCTGACTTTATTATACGCAATGCAGCGCCCATTGTCTTTCAATTTCTATGAACGGCGGATTAAAAAATGATAAAAGACGGTCTGGAGCCGGAAACAGCGGCGTGAGGCGCCGCCGCTTTCTGTTTCTTTGGGCTTGTGGAGCGGGCGGACGCGTAGTATAATAAAATCCATACTGGCAAGAGAGGCGTCAAAGAATGGACGATATGCAAATGCGTACTTGGGCAGAGGTCGATCTGTCCGATTTGGAACATAACTACCGTGCGCTTCGGGGACTGCTGCCGCGGGATTGCCGCTTTTTGGGCGTGGTGAAGGCCAACGCCTATGGCCACGGAGCCGTTCCGGTGGCAATGCGGCTGGAGGCGCTGGGCGCGGAGTACCTGGCGGTAGCGTGCCTGGAGGAGGCGGGGGAGCTGCGCAGTGCCGGGATCCAAACCCCGATCCTGATCCTGGGCGCAACCCCGGCTGCCGATGCGCCCCGGCTGCTGGAATTGGAGGTCACACAGGCCGTGGGGGACCTGGAGACGGCGCAGGCCCTCTCCCGGGCGGCCCAGGCGGCGGGAAAGCGCCTGAAGGTTCACCTGAAGGCGGACACCGGCATGTCCCGGCTGGGCTTCCTCTGCGACGAGACGCATTTGTCCCGCGCAGCGGAGGAGATGGCCCGGGCGGCGGTGCTGCCGGGGCTGGAGGCGGAGGGGATCTTTACCCACTTTGCCGATGCCGACGGGGACGAGGCCTATACCATGCGCCAATTTACCCGTTTTCTGGACCTGCTGGGCGTGCTGGAGCGGCGTGGCGTGCGCTTCGCGCTCCGCCACTGTGCCAACAGCGCTGCCGTGCTGCGCTATCCCTGCACCCACCTGGACATGGTGCGTCCCGGCGTGGCCCTGTACGGCCACTATCCCGATCCCTCCTGCGTGGGGCTGGACGGACCCGGTCTGCGCCCGGTGATGACCTTGAAGAGCCGGGTGACCGCGGTGCGCACCCTGCCTGCGGGTACCTGCGTCAGCTATGGCTGTACCGCCACCCTGGAATCGGAGCGTACCCTCGCGGTGGTCCCCATCGGTTATGCCGACGGCTTCCCGCGGCTGCTGTCCAACCGGTCCGCTGTGCTGCTGCACGGCGCGCGCTGTCCCATCGTCGGCCGGGTCTGCATGGATATGTGCATGGTGGATGTGACCGGCCGAAATGTGCAGCCCGGGGACGTGGCCGAGGTGTTCGGCGCTGCGCTGCCCGTGGAAGAGCACGCGGCGGCGGCGGACACCATCCAGTATGAGCTGCTCTGTGCCGTCTCTCCCCGCGTACCCCGGCTTTACCTGGGCTGAACGCACGTCCGCAGGCTGCGCCGCATAGAATGGGCCGGGGAGGAACCGTCCGGAATGGCGGCGGGGTGCGGGAAGGGGCGTTTTTTTCCCGCACTGTGTATAAATCCCGCCGCCCTGTGGGAGAATCATAGTGACCGCGTTACATAGGCCCCGCGCCTGGTGACGCTGGTGACTTTCTTCCGGCGGAGTGTGAGCATACGTGGACAACAGCGTAAAACGCGGAGACATTTTTTATGCCGACCTGAGCCCTGTAGTGGGCAGCGAGCAGGGAGGGGTACGGCCGGTGCTGATCGTGCAGAACGATACCGGAAACCGGCATAGCCCCACCGTGATTGCCGCCGCTATTACGTCCCAGACCGGCAAGGCCCGTCTGCCCACCCATATCGAGCTCTCAGCAAAGACCTACGGATTGCCCAAGGATTCTGTGGTGCTGCTGGAACAGATCCGCACCCTGGACAAAAAGCGGCTGCGGGAGCACATGGGACGGCTGGACGAAACGCAGATGCAGCGGGTGGACAACGCCATCGCGGTCAGCTTCGGCCTGCATACGGATACCATGATTTGAAGGAAAAAAGGCGGGGACGCCTGTGGGGCGGCCCCGCCTCCCAAACGGAGGTCGTACATATGAACCAATCCAAATGGCCCGTCCGACTGGCGTCCGGCGCGCTGGTATGCCTGACCCTGGCGGGCGTAGCGCTGGCCGCCGGACAGCAGGGGACCCAGGCGGACCCGCTGGTGAGCCTGAGCTATCTGAACCAACAGGCCACCCCCTCCATCCTGGCCCAGGTGGACGCCAAGATCGCCCAGCGGGAGGCCGAGCTGCAGAGCCGGCTGGCCGCCGTAGTGGACGGCTACGTAAAAGAGGTGGAGGACAAGTTGCGCACCGGCGGCAGTTCCACCGCTCCGGCCGCTGCCGGTGCAGCGTATCAGGTGGTTACCCTCAGCGCCGGACAGACCATCACCGGCGGTGCGGCCTGTGAGTTCCTGCTCCGTTCGGGCACGGCGGTCTGCGTGTCCAGTTCCGCACCGGGATTGGTGGATATGACCGGCGCTGCCACGCTGGCAAACGGCGGGGCGCTGGCGGCGAACCACCTGTACCTGGCCACGGTGGAGGGCAGGGGCGTGAAGGCGTCGACTGCCGTGACGCTTATGGTGCGCGGGAGCTACACCATAAGCGGATAAGAGGCGGTATGCCCCGGTGGGACGGCGGGGTGTCCTGGGACGCTTTTTCCGTTCCCCAAAAAGCATCCGGGTTGCCCTTTGACCGCGGAAGGGCGCCGGTGGGACCCTTCAATCAGAAGAAAACAGGAGCGCCGCACAACGTGCGGCGCTCCTGTTTTCGAGATCAGAACAGATATGCGCTGACTGTGACCACCAGGCCGGAGAAGACGATGGAGACGGTGGAGCAGAGCTTGATGAGGATGTTCAGAGAGGGGCCGGAAGTATCCTTGAAGGGATCGCCGACCGTGTCGCCGATGACGGCGGCCTTGTGGCAGTCGGAACCCTTGCCGCCATGATGGCCGGCCTCGATATACTTTTTGGCGTTGTCCCAGGCGCCGCCGGCGTTGGACATGAACACGGCCACCACGAAACCGGTAACGGTAACGCCGCCCAGCAGGCCCACAACGGCCTCAGGCCCGAGGATCAGGCCGGTGACCACGGGCACTACAATGGCCAGCAGGGAGGGGACGACCATCTCATGGAGCGCACCCTTGGTACAAAGGTCTACGCAGGAGGCGTAGTCGGGATCGGCCTTGCCCTCCATGATGCCGGTGATCTCACGGAACTGGCGGCGGACCTCCACCACGATGGACTGGGCGGCGCGCTGCACGCCGCTCATGGTCAGGGCGGCGAAGATGAAGGTGAGCATAGCGCCCACAAACAGGCCCACCAGCACGGCGGGGTTCGTGATGGACAGATCCAGCTCATAGGCGACCTTGGTCTTGACCACGTCCACATAAGAAACCAGGAGCGCCAGGGCGGTCAGAGCGGCAGAACCGATGGCGAAGCCCTTGCCGGTGGCGGCAGTGGTGTTGCCCAGGGAGTCCAGCGCGTCGGTGCGGTTGCGGACTTCTTCGCCCAGGCCGCTCATCTCAGCGATACCGCCGGCGTTGTCGGCCACAGGACCGTAAGCGTCGGTGGCCAGGGTAATGCCCAGCGTGGAGAGCATGCCGACGGCGGCGATGCCGATGCCGTACAGACCCTTGGAAAAGAGCTCGGTGTAATTTGCGGCGCCGGTGGACAGGGAGCCGCCCGCGGCCAGGAAGGAGACGACGATGGCCACGCCGATGATCACGATGGGGGCGGCGGTGGAGAGCATGCCCAGAGAGATGCCGCCGATGATCGTGGTGGCGGCGCCGGTCTCAGTGGAGTCGGCCAGGCCCTGGGTGGGCTTATAGGTGTCGGAAGTATAGTATTCCGTGAAATAGCCGATGGCGCAGCCGGCTACCAGACCGGCCAGGATGGCGATGTAGGGACCCCAGGAACCCATGATAAAGTAAGTCACCGGGGCGGCTATGATCGCGGCCAGCACCGCGGCGGTATAGGTTCCCTTGCGCAGGGTAGCCAGCAGGGACTTCTGGGTGGCATCCTCCTTGGTGCGGATCAGGAAGGTACCCAGCACGGAGCAGACCACGCCCACCACGGCGATGACCAGAGGCAGCAGCATGGCGTTCCAGGTCATACCGGAAGCAGAATAGGCCGTGGCGCCCAGCGCGAAGGTGGCCAGGATAGAACCCACATAGGACTCGTACAGGTCGGCGCCCATGCCGGCCACGTCGCCCACGTTGTCGCCCACGTTGTCGGCGATGGTGGCGGGGTTGCGGGGGTCGTCCTCGGGAATGCCGGCCTCGACCTTGCCCACCAGGTCGGCTCCCACGTCGGCGGCCTTGGTGAAGATGCCGCCGCCCACGCGGCCGAACAGGGCCATAAAGGATGCGCCCATGCCGAACATGACCATGGTCTGGGCGATCTTCTCAGCGGGGAAACCGGCGATGTACTTGAGGATGTGGAACCAGATGGACACGTCCAGCAGGCCCAGGCCCACCACAGTAAAGCCCATGACCGCGCCGGAAGAGAACGCCACGTTGAGGCCGCGGTTGAGGCTCTCGTGGGCGGCGTTGGCGGTGCGGGCGTTGGCGCTGGTGGCGATCTTCATGCCGATGAAGCCCGCCAGGGCGGAATAAATGCCGCCGGTAACGAAAGCAAAGGGGATGAACCAGTTGTCGAGCAGCCCGACCCAGGCCAGAATCAGCAGGATCACGAAGACGACGATAAAGATCTTTGCAACGGTGGTATACTGGCGCTTAAGATAAGCGTTGGCACCTTTACGAATAGATGCAGCTAATTTCTGCATCAGCTCAGTGCCTTCGGAGAACTTTAGCACCTTCTTGGCTTGCACTACGGCGAAGATTAAGGCGATTATACCCCCCACTAAGCCGAGCCAAAAGAGATTTTCCAGCAACGTTCCCAACTCCTTTGTTATTTGGGAAGCCTGATAACTCAGGGCTTCCCGGTTTCACAGACAAGTTAATATTAGCGCAAACTGCCCCCATTTGGCAAGTGCATCTTGAAAATGGAAAGCGCCAAATCCAAGGATTTGGCGCTTTCTACAAACTTGCAAAATGGGTCAAGAACGTTTCCATGCATTTCCGCTAAAGAGAACCAGGATAGGAAGAACCTCCAGGCGGCCGACGATCATACACAGGGAGAGGACGATCTTGGACAGGGGAGAAAAGGCGGCGTAATTCCCCATCGGTCCTACCAATTCCAACCCGGGGCCGATATTTCCGATGCAGGCGACCACGGCGGTGAAGGTGGTCCCAAAGGTGAAATTGTCCACGGCGACGACCAGCGTGGCGCCCAGCGTGATGAACATATAGGCGGCAAAGAAAACATAGACCGAGCGCAGGGCGTCCTCGTCCATGACCCGCCCGTCCAGCCGGACAACGTTCACCGAACGGGGATGGACGATCTGCCGGATCTCACGGAGGATCGACTTCAACAGCAGCAGCACCCGGGAGCATTTGATGCCGCCGCCGGTGGAACCGGCGCAGGCCCCGATGAACATAAGCAGCACCAGCAGCACCCGGGAGAATTCCGGCCACAGATTGAAATCGGTGCTGGCAAAGCCGGTGGTGGAGATGATGGTGCCCACCTGGAAGGCGGCGTGACGGACCGCTTCGCCGGGCGTGGGATACATATGCCGGATGTTGACGGAAATCAACACGATACTGGCAAAGACCACGATCAGGAAAAACCGCAGCTCGTCGCTTTTCAGAACCTGACGCACCTTGCCGCAGAGCACGAGAAAGTAGAGGGCGAAGTTGACCGAGAACAGTAGCATAAACAGGGTGATGATCACTTCGACTGTGGGGCTCTGATAGGCCGCGATGGACAGGTTCCGCACGGAAAAGCCGCCGGTACCGGCCGTAGCGAAGGAATTCACGAGGCTGTCGTAGAGCGGCATGCCCGCCAGACGCAGACAGAGGACCTGGATGAGGGTCATGACGCAATAGATACCGTAGAGGATCTTGGAGGATTGGCTGGTCTTGGGCACCAGCTTGCTCACCACGGGGCCGGGACTCTCCGCCTTCATCAGGTGCAGCGTGCGGGCGCCCAGACTGGGGAGCAGGGCGATGGCCAGGATGAGCACGCCCATACCGCCCAGCCAGTGCATGAAGGAACGCCAGAACAGGATGCCCTTTGGCAGGGGCTCCACGGCGGAGAGAATCGAGGCGCCGGTGGTAGTGAAGCCGGAGACCGACTCAAAGAAACAGTCGATGTAGGAGCGGAACAGGCCAAGCTCCGGATAGAGCCGTCCCCAGAAAAAAAACGGCAGCGCGCCCAGGGCCCCCACCAAAAGCCAGATCAGGGCAACGGCGAAGAAGCCCTCCCGGGGAAAGAAGTGGTCGTCGCTGCGCAGATGGGCCAGGATCAGCCCTACGGCCGCGATGAGCGGGATGGTGATCAGAAAGGGAAGCGGATTTTCGCGATAAAGCAGGCATACCAGCAGCGGCAGCAGCATGGCGGCGGCCTCCACCAGCAGGGTCTTGCCGGTCAGTTTAAAGACCAGTCGGAAGTTCATTGCACGGCCCCCATATCCAGCAGCGAGTCGTCATAAATGTCATTGATGTCCAAAATCCCGTGATTGCGGGAGACAATGATGACCGTATCGCCCTGACTGAGGATAGAGGAACCGTCGGGAATGATGATGCGGTTCTGGTGGACCAGAACGGCGATCAGGATTCCCTTTTTCAGCCGCAGATCCTTGAGCGGGATGCCCAGATTGCGGGTGGTATCGTTGGCCAGAAACTCCATAGCCTCCGCGTGGCCCCCGGCGATGCGGTACAGGGCGTTCATGACGCTGCCCTTGGAGTTCTGCATGCCGCGCACCACCTGGAGGATCTGGTTTGCAGTAATGAATTTGGGGGAAATCACGCTGTCCAGCCCAACCGCCCGGGCGATGCCGGCATAGTTCTGGCGGTTGGACTTTGCGACTACCTTTTTCAGACCCTGCTGCATGGCGTAGAGGGAGATGATCAGGTTGTCCTCGTCCCGGTCGGTCAGCGCCACAAAGGCGTCGGCGGCAGAGATGTTCTCCTGCTCCAGCAGTTCCTGATCGGTACCGTCGCCGCAGATGACCATGGTGCGGGGAAGCACCTCGGACAGATGACGGCAGCGGTCCATGCTCCGCTCCACGATCTTTACCCGCATGCCCAGGTGTTCCAAGATGGCGGTGAGATAGTGGGCGATCCGCCCGCCGCCCACAAGGAACACATCCTTGAGCCGGGGCGTGTAGCGGCCCAGCAGCTTGAAAAAGTCGGTCAGACCGCTGGGCTGGCCGATGAGATAAAGCCGGTCCTCCGCCTGGGGGACAAAGGAACCGTCCGGGATGGTGACCTCTCCGCACCGCTCCACCGCGCACATGAGCATGGGCAGTTCCTGGAGCTTATGGCTCTGCGCGGACAGGGGGTGACCCACGATGAAATCCCCCTCCTGGACCCGAAAACCGATCAGCTCCACACGGCCGCGATAGAAGGTTTCGATATTGGCGGCGGAGGGAAAGCGAAGCAGGCGGGAGATCTCGACAGCCGTAGCATTTTCCGGGTTGATGACCATGTCGATGCCCAGTTCCTGCTTGAGGGTGGCCAGCTCGGCGGCGTATTCCACGTTGCGCACCCGGGCGATGACGTACTTGGCGCCCAGCCGTTTGGCGGTCAGGCAGCAGACCATGTTCACCTCGTCCATACTGGTGGCGGCAATGACCACGTCCGCCGTATCCGCGCCGGATTCCCGCAGGGCGGAGATGGAAGCGCCGTTCCCCTTGACGCACATCACATCCAGAGACTCCGAGGCACGCCGGAGGGCGTCGTCGTTGGTATCGATGACGGTGACGTCATGCTCCTCCTGGGAGAGGTGCTCCGCCAAAGTGAAGCCTACCTTACCGTCTCCCACGATGATGATCTTCAAACTAAATTCATCCTTTCAGGGAAAACCCCACACACATTCCAGCTTATCATACCCCATCCAATGCCAGGATGCAAGAAGCAAGTCCTATTTTGTACGAAACGCCCTGCAGGGTTCGAAAGAGAGGGAGAAAGCCGCCGCTTCCACAGACGAAAGCCCCGCTGCGGCCGCAGCGGGGCTTTCGTCTGTGGAAGCGGGACAGCCGCCTGACTTGGCAAAGGGGCGCCGGACCATGGCGGTACGTTGTAAAGCGGAGGGAAGAAGGCGCGTTTCCGCCGCCTGCAAACGCTTCAGATGGTCCATTCACTGTGGATCAGGCCCACCAGATACCAGTCGTTTTCCGCCGCCTCGAACACCAGCTTCAAGGAGCACCAGTCGAATCCCTCCATTTTGGGATTCAGGCCGGGAAAGTAATACTCCACAAAGCGTCCATCCGGATAGCCCTCGGCCACATTTTCCAGCGCGTTGCCGCAGGCCTGCACATTGTCGATGCCGATCACAGGGGCCTGCGTATAATCGGTATTGAACACATAGCGCTCGAAATAGTCCGCCGCCGTCAGCTTGATGGGATCGCCCCGGCCGTCCTCCACGCCCCAGACATAGACGTTGTCGTCGGAGGCAAGGCCGGCGATCTGGCTGGCGGTCATCGTGTGGTCGCGGTCAGGGTCCACCGTGGAGTAAGGGGTAAAGGTGACGCCTTTTCCCGGGCTGATCAGAGTGGCCAGGGCGGTGTAATCCTTTTGCTTCAAGGCTTCCAGCACAACGCCCGCCCGTTCGACCAGACGGGTGTTGTCCGTCTCGTCCAGCGGTAGGGACGTAGGGGCGGGCAGGCCGGTGGCCAGCGCGAGATTCATTGTGGCAGGAAGCGGAGAATCGGCAGCGGAAGCCGTGGCGCGCACGAGACCGCCAGTGCCGGACAGAACGCCGCTGCCGCAGAAGATGCCCAGCGCAAAACCGGCCAGCAGGGCGACTACGGTGCAGATCACGGTCTTCTTCAAGCGGAACACTCCCTTCGACCGCGTCATTCAGACAATTTATTTTATGTGCTGCAGGCAAAAAAAGCAACAACAAAAGGTTACAAAATGCGGGCGCGCTTTGTACACCTTGCAAACACAGCGGGTCGGAGGTATAATAAGAGCCAAAAAGGGGGGGTGTGCGCCATGCATGAGCATGCGCTGCAATTCCATATTCAATGCGGCAGGGGAGACATAGGACGCTACTGCATCCTGCCGGGCGATCCGGGCCGCTGTGAGAAGATCGCCGCCTATTTCGACCACCCGGTCAAGGTAGCCTCCAACCGGGAATTCACCACGTATACGGGGACGCTTCTGGGGGAAAGGGTGAGCGTCTGTTCCACCGGGATCGGCGGACCCTCTGCGGTCATCGCCATGGAGGAGCTGCACGCGCTGGGGGCGGATACCTTTGTGCGGGTAGGCACCTGCGGTGGGATCGCTCTGAAGGTGAAAAGCGACGATGTGGTGATCGCCACCGGCGCGGTCCGGCATGAGGGGACCTCCCGGGAGTATGCGCCAATGGAATTTCCCGCCGTGGCCGATTACACGGTGCAGTCCGCCCTGGTGGCCGCGGCCCGGGCGCTGGGCAAGCCATGGCATGCAGGGGTGGTCCAGTGCAAGGACTCTTTTTACGGGCAGCACGACCCGGAGCGCATGCCCGTGTCCTATGAACTCCAGGCCAAGTGGCAAGCGTGGAAGCGGCTGGGCGTGCTGGCCTCGGAGATGGAGTCGGCCGCGCTGTTCTGCTGTGCCGCCGCCCTTGGGGCGCGCTGCGGCTCCTGCTTCCACGTGATCTGGAACCAGGAACGGGAGGCGGCCGGACTGGATCAAACGGAGAGCCACGACCTGTCCGCCGCAATCCAGGTGGGGGTAGAGGGGCTCAAGCATCTGATCCGGACCGACCGGGAAGCGGCCCGATGATCCCAAACAGCCAGGAAGGCAAGGGACACAAAGGAGGAGCAGGACGCTCAGGCCGGGATAGCCGGAATAGGCCAGGAACGGGCCGATTGAAACCGTGAACAGAACGGCCATCCCGAGGCAGAGCCATAAAAGACCGCGAAACCCATATGCCCCGCTGCGGAACCCCACCCAAAACATAAGCACGCCCCCCCTTTATTTCCGGTATATCACAGATCCGGCGGATGTCAACCGGAGGTGATCCTATGGCGGAAGAAGTCGGCATCAGCGGAACACCTCACACAGAAATCGGGCGTGGGAAGGCGGTGCTTTCCCACGCCCGATTTCTGCAAAAAATGGGAAGACACGCAACTGCTGCCTTCCTGCCGGAAGCATGACGGGCCAGCGGCCCGCTGGCCTCCGGTCCCGCTTGCGGAGCAGAGAGGTTATCTGCGCGTCTTCCAGGCGCTGATCCGTTCGATTTCCAGGTCGGTACAGCGCTGTACGCCGTGTCGGTCAACCGCATTTCAGCCAGCGGGGGAGCCTGGATGGGGCCATCACAGCCATCAGACAGAAAAAAACGCCCAGAGCCAGCAAAATGTCTCCGATGCTGGCAAATCCCTGAAAAGGTGGGATGGGGCAGTAAAGAATATCGCCCAAAAACAGCAACCGGGTATGGGCGTCGGCGGCGGCATACATCGGGATTGCGCCGGAGAGCAGCGCGGCGCTCCCCTCATCGCTCATCAGCGCCGCCGCCCAGGCGGCCACCGGCATCCGCCATCCGTTGGCCGCAATGACCGTCAGATTGCACAAGCTGCCCGCGCCCAGGAACAGGGCAGTCTTTTTCAGATGCCGGTTGCACACCAAAAAGACCAGCAGCAGCCCGTAAGAGAGCAGCAGCGTCCAGGGCCGCAGGAAAAAACGCTGCAGCAGCAGTGCGGCCACAGGCAGCGGCAGCAGGCGCAGACCGGCGCCCTCGAAACGGGAGAGCCGGCCGCCGGTGCACCAGCCTGCAGCCAGGGCGCACAATACGGCTAAGATCAACACGGGACCTGTTCCTCATCAAGCCGGGCCGAGTGCTCCAGAAGCCCGTCCTCCGCCAGCTCGGCCAGCGTCACCGCCACCTGGGGATGGAACTGTTTGCCGGCCTCTTCCCGCAGGATGGCGGCCGCCTGGAGCGGGGTGCGGCCTCTGCGGTAGGGCCGGTCGCTGGTGATGGCGTCATAGGCGTCCGCCGCCCCCAGGATATAGGTTTCGATGGGCAGTTCCTCTCCACAGGTGCCGTCGGGATAGCCCCGCCCGTCGTAGAATTCATGGTGATGCAGGACCAGGGGGATGATTGCCTCGTAACCGTCCAGATTTTCCAAGATGCGTACTCCCTTGGCCGGATGGGTCTGGATGACCGCGCGCTCCTCCGGCGTTAAGGCGCCGGGCTTCTGCAGGATGGAATCGGGGATGCCGATCTTTCCGATATCGTGGAAAACGGCGGCGGTGGAGAGCTTTTGCACCCGCTTGGAGGATAGGCCCATCTGTTCGGCCAGCTGAACGGCATACCGGCGCACGCGGGTGGAATGACCCTCGGTATAGGGGTCCTTTGCTTCCAAAGCGGCGGCCAGGGTCTGGATCACGTGGATCTGATGCTTCTGGCTGTCCAGATACAGCTTGAAGGAATAACGCGCCAGCAGCAGAGGCAGCATAAACAGGATCGCCAGCCAGGGGCCGGCATCCAATTTCAGCAGAAAGGCCAGAAAATAGCCGATGGGCGCGGACAGCACGATACTGGGCGCCAGACTGGAAAACATCTGGAAGACGGTGGGGTAGAGCTTGACGTGCTGGCTCAGCATAAAGTAGAGCAGGATGACCACCACATTGGCGATCATGGCCACCACGATGAACAAGACGGCGGGAAGAAGCACATAGGGCAGCGCGATGTCGCCCGGCCGGCCGCCCACCGCGTAATAGGCCAGGCCGCCCACCGCATAGGAGATGCTGTGGTTGCCCAGATTGAACAGCGTCTTGGAAGGCGCGGTATTGAAGATATGCTCCCGGCTCTTGCCGTCGGGGGAGGGGATGACCACAAAGGGAGAGGTGACCAGTTTGATCAGCACCGCGGCCTCCGGCCCTAAGATGAGGATCGTGGCCAGGATGCTGATAAAAGAGAGATCCACGGTGCAGTCCTCACGGAGATAAAGGGGCAGGCAGCAGCTGCCCCAGGCAAACAGGAGCAGCACCAGAAAGACGCCCGTATAGCTGAGGTTCCAGGGGCCGGACAGGACCAGCAGGAAGCGGTAGGCGCAGAATACGCCCGTACAGAGCCCGAGGACGCTGATAAGAGCCATATAGCACTTGGTAGCAGGACGCATCTGACGTTTCCTCCATAGCGGATCGAACTGGTGGAGCAGAACACGGACAGCCGGCAAAGTGGGCTGTCCGTGTTCGGTTGGCCTTAGCGGATATTGAAAAACGCGCCGCCGGCCAGGAGCAGGGAAACGAGGGACGTAAGCGCAGCAACAAACTTCGCCTTATTCATCGAATATAGCCTCCTTGACAGTACTCTGTCATTCGCTAGAGACAGGCCATATCCGCTTCGCTCGCAATCAAACTGTAACTGCCGGGATCAGGAAACTTGTCCGCTCTCCGGAGAAGGGGGGAGCGTGGAAAAACGGCGGTTCACACCGTCCAGGGTGGCCAGAGCCACCGAAAAGTTGGGGTCCTCCCCCTCGTAGCAGGCGCCCAGCAGGGCTTCGGTCTTGCCGCTGCGTTTTAAATGAAGGCCCACCAGAACCGCCTGCCGGTCTCCCATGGGGGTGCGGCGGACATCGTCCAGCACGAACCGGCACTCCGGAGAGAGCAGCAGGTTCAGGGCTTCCACCGTGGCCTGGGCGATGGCCCGCATCCGTCCGGCGGCGGACAGGTCGCAGGCGGAACGGCCGACGTAGGGGCTGCCGTCCAGAGACAAATGGACCACGGCCGCAGAGCCGTCCCGTCCGGCGGAGAGCTCCAGCCGTTCGCACACCAGGCGGCGCTGGCCCTCCCGGCGCAGGCAGGAACCGGGAATCTGCGCCACGCTGATGATCCGGTGATCCAGCTCTACCTGGAATTTGGCCAGCATGGCCGACTGAATGTCCCGGACGATCTGCTTTGGACCGCGGGACTGATCGGAGAGGATGTGGACCTCGCGCACCGCGCCGTTTTCCAGGGCAAACTCGGCGCCGAGCACGCCCGGAAGCCGCTCGATCAAAGCCTTCCAGACGTCGGTCTGCAATACATGATCCAAAAGAGCTCCCTCCTCGCCGAAGTGAAAGAATGGTGACGGCTTCTATTATACAGAAAACGACGGATTTGTGCAATAGGTTACATAATAGTTTTCTGAAATAATTTTCAAGAGAAAAAAGTGAATATATGACTTTTTATGAAGGGCGCATGCAGCCCGTCCGGGTGCATAGAATAAAGAGAGATACCGGAGGGAGGCGGCGGTATGGAGGAGCGGTATGCTCTGGCGGAGGGAAAGGGCAGGCTGACGGTCCGCGCGGCGGAGGGACGGGTGGCCTGTGAGGCAATGCTGCCGGACGACGGCAGGGGGCTGTATAAAGCGTATCTGTCCGGCCCGCAGGGCCGTTTTCCGCTGGGGGCGCTGCTGCCCGAGGGGGGAACGCTTGTCCTGCGCCGCACGCTCTCTGTGGGCGAATTGGAGCGCCGGGGCGTCTGGCCGCCCACGGGGGGCGGAGTAGAACTGGCGTACCCGGCGCAGCGGCATCCGGCAGCCCCGCCGGCGCCGCCGGGCTGGGTACGGGAGGCGCAGCCGGGGCGTCTGATGGGGGAGATCCTGCTGGCGCGCTGTGCCGGCGCGGCGGAAGGCGCCCTGCTGCGCCGGGAGGAGGACGGATTTTCCCTGGCGCTCCCTTTCCGCACGGACCGGCGCTTTCCGCTGACGCCGCTGTTCTGCTTTGCGAAAGTGGAAAACCTGGGGGAGGAGCATTACGCGATTTTTTGCTTCAATCGCTGCGGGTGCCCCAGGCCGCCGCATAAAGGGGAGACGCAGGGATAAACTATGGGGGCAGTCTGAAACAAAGGAGTGAAAGCGTTATGGCAAACCTGACCAACAAGGAACTGGCGGGCCTGTCCGACCAGCTGGATTTTGAAAAGGTGCTCTGCTGCAAGTACCAGGCCGCCGCCCAGGAGTGTACCGAGGCCGATCTGAAGAATTGCTTCCAGCAGTACGCCAGCCAGCATAAGCAGAATTTTGAAACACTGCTGAACTTTTTGAAGTAATAAAGAGGAGGGACGACCATGAACGACCAGGAGCGGATCACAGACCTGATTTTTGCGGAGAAGAAGATGTCCTCCAACTACGATACCTTTGCCTCCGAGTGCGTCAATGTGCAGCTGCGGGACGAGTACCTGAACATTCTCAATCAGGGCCATAAGACCCAGACCGAGCTGTTCAAGACCGCCCAGCAGAAGGGCTGGTATCAGGTGGAACAGGCGCCCGAGAGCAAAGTGAGCACCGCCTACGCCAAGTTCAACAACCAGAAGCCCCAGTGATCGGCCGGGCCGGACTTTTACCGAAGTCCGGCCCTTTTTACATTGCGGAAGCATCCGCTTTATGCTACAATAATGCCTGTTGAATCGGCCGCAATGCAGCGGAATGGCGCGGCGATGGCGCGCCCCCGGTCACCGGTAAAATGGATTCAAAAGAGGAGTTTACAGCGTATGAGTAAAGCGAACAAGGCAAAGGGCGGTAATCGGACGGTCGTGATCGCCGCGATCGGTCTGGCGATCGTGGTGGCGGCGCTGCTGCTGGTCTGGCGGACCATGGGACCGCAGAGCGCGGCGGGCGGAAAGACCGTCACCGTTCAGGTGGTCCACGAGGACGGAAGCAGCAGGGATTTTACCCTGAATACTGACGAGGAGTTTCTGGGCGCCGCCCTGATCGCGGACGGCGTGGTGGAGGATAACCAGAGCGCTTACGGCCTGTATATCCTTACGGCCGACGGCGAGACCGCCGACGAGAGCAAGCAGGAGTGGTGGAAGCTCACCAAGGAGGGGGAGATGGTGAATACCGGCGCCGACGTCACCCCCATTGCGGACGGGGAGCATTATGAACTGACCCTCACCGTGGGTTATGACGGCTTCTGATCGCCCTTCCCGACGCCCGATGCGGGCCAGGGAGATCGTGCTTCTTGGCCTGCTGGGGGCGGTGCTTTTCGTTTCCAAGATGGCGCTGGCCGGGCTGCCCAATATCGAGCCGGTCTCTCTGCTTATTATGGTGTACATGGCGGTCCTGGGCTGGCGGGGACTGTTTCCGGTCTATATCTATGTGTTTCTGGAATATTTGATCTGGGGCGTCAACCTGTGGTCCATTTGCTATCTATATGTGTGGCTGGTGCTGGCGCTGCTGGCCCGTCTGCTGCGTCGGATGGAGTCTGCCTTGGGCTGGGCGGTGCTGTCCGGCGCGTTCGGCCTGTGCTTCGGCGCGCTGTGTGCGCTGACCTATCTGGTGGCCGTGGGCTGGTCTTACGCTCTGAGCTGGTGGATCAGCGGCATCCCCTTCGACCTGGCGCACTGCGCCGGGAATTTTGGGATGGCCTTGGTGCTCTTTCGGCCCTGCCGCAAGGTGCTCGCCCGCCTGGCGGGGAATCTGGCAAGGCCTTGAACGGGTCTGCTTGAACGCCCCCGGCCCTGACGGCCGGGGGCGTTTTGCGTGCGGCGCGGAGAAATTTGCATCCTTTTGGGGAATCGGGTATACTGGAAGCTGATTTGAAACGAGCGGGGGAGAAGCCATGCTGCTTTCTGCGGAGCAAGTGACGAAACTGTATGGGGACCGGATCCTGCTGGACCGGGTATCGTTTTCGCTGGACCGGGGCGATAAAGTGGGAGTCATCGGGGTCAACGGCGCAGGAAAATCCACGCTTCTGCGCCTGTTGGCGGGAGCAGAAGAGCCGGACGGCGGAGCAATCGTCCGGGAATCAAACGTACGCCTGGAGTATCTGATGCAGGACCCGGCCTTCGAGGCGTCCCGCACGGTGCTGGAGCAGGTGCTGCTGGGCCTTTCCGAGAATGCCCGCGCGCTGGCGGAGTATGAGGCGAAGAGCATCCTCAGCCGCCTGGGCGTACGGGCGTTTGAACAGAAGATGGGGCGGCTCTCCGGCGGGGAGCGCCGCCGGGCGGCGCTTGCGGCGGTGCTGTGCCGCCCCTGTGACGTGTTGATTTTGGACGAGCCCACCAACCACCTGGACAGCGACATGGTCGCCTGGCTGGAGGAGTGCCTGCGTGCCAGAAAGGGCGCTCTGGTGATGGTGACCCACGACCGCTATTTCCTGGAGCGGGTCGTCCGGAGCATGGTGGAGGTGGAGGACGGCAGGCTGTTCCGGTATGAAGGCAATTACGACGACTATCTGGAGCGCCGCGCGCAGCGGCAGGAAAGCGAGCGCGCCAGCGAGCGCAAACGGCAGGCGCTGCTGCGCCGGGAATACCAGTGGGTGATGCAGGGCCCCACCGCGCGGGGCACCAAAAGCCGGGAGCGGTTGGAGCGGTACGAGGCCCTGAAGGCCCAGACCGGGCCGGAGGAAAAAGCCTCCATGGAACTTTCCGCATGTGCCTCGCGTCTGGGAAAGAAGACCATCGAATTGCGCGGGATCACGAAGGCCTTCGGCACGCGCACCGTCCTGCGGGACTTCAGCTGCCGGTTTCTGCGGGACGACCGGGTGGGGATCGTGGGGGTCAACGGCAGCGGAAAGTCCACGCTGCTGAACCTGATCGCCGGGGCGCTGCGTCCGGACCGGGGGGAGATCGAGATCGGGGAGACCGTGCGCATCGGCTACTTCCGCCAGGAGGTGCCTGATATGGATGGGGATACCCGAGTCATCGACTACGTCAAGGAGATCGGCAACCGGATCGCCACCCCGGACGGCATGGTCACGGCGTCCCAGCTGCTGGAGCAGTTCCTGTTCCCGGAGCCGGTACAGTGGAGCCCCATCGGCAAACTCTCCGGCGGGGAAAAGCGGCGATTGTTTCTGCTTTCCATCCTGGCCGCCGCCCCCAATGTGCTGCTGTTGGACGAGCCCACCAATGACCTGGATATCCCAACGCTCACGGTTTTGGAGGATTATCTGGAGCGCTTTCCCGGCATCGTGATCGCGGTCTCGCATGACCGGTGGTTTCTGGACCGGGTGGTCCGGCGGGTGTTTGCCGTGGAGGAGGATGGTACGCTACGGGCCTACCCGGGCGGCTATACCGATTATCTGGAGGCCCGGCGGGCCGCAGAGCGGGCCAGGGCCCCCAAGCCCCGGCAGGAAAAGCGCCCGGAGAAAACGGCGGGCGCCCCAAAGCGGAAGTTTTCCTACAAAGAACAGCGGGAATTTGAAACCATCGACGGCGAGATCGCAGCGCTGGAAGCGCAGATCGCCCAGGTACAGGCGGAGCAGGCGGCCAATGCCAGCGATTATGTGACCCTCCAGACGCTTCAGCAGCGGCAGGAGGCGCTGGAAACCGTTCTGGAGGAAAAAATGGAGCGCTGGGTCTATCTCAACGACCTGGCCGAGCAGATCGCCAATCAAGAGAAATAGAGGAGAAATGATTATGGTGGGACTATGGCGGCCCTTGGCGGCCCTTGTGCTGGCGGGACTTTTGGGGTGGACGGCGGCCGCCCCGGCGCGGACGGCGGGAGCGGACGCTGCGGCAGAGGAATTCCGGGCGGTGTGGGTGGCTACGGTGTACAACCTGGATTACCCGGCCAAGGCCACCACGGACCCTGCGGCGCTGAAGCGGCAGGCCGACGAAATCCTGCGGGGCTGCGCGGATATGGGGATGAATGCGGTCATCCTCCAGGTGCGTCCCTCCTGCGACGCCCTGTACCCCTCGCGGCTGTTCCCCTGGAGCCGTTATCTGACCGGACGGCAGGGGACCGCGCCGGCGGAGGGGTTCGATCCCCTGGCCTATTGGGTGGAGCAGGCCCACGCGCTGGGACTGGAGCTTCACGCCTGGATCAACCCCTTTCGGGTGACCAAGGCCGGGGCGGAGGAGCTGGCCGCCCTGTCGGCAGACCACCCGGCCGTCCTCCATCCGGAATGGGTGGCGGAACATGACGGCAACTACTACCTGGACCCCGGCCTGCCGGAGGTGCGGGAACTGGTGGTCCAGGGGGCGGAGGAGCTGGCCCGCAATTACGATGTGGACGGGATCCATCTGGACGACTATTTCTACCCCGGTTCCGACTTTGACGATGCCGCCGCCTTTGACCGCTACGGCGGAAGCTTTTCCAATGTGGGGGACTGGCGGCGTGAGAACGTAAACCAGTTGGTAAAGGCGCTGGGGGAGCGGCTGCATGCCATCCGGCCTGAGCTGGCCTACGGCATCAGCCCTTCCGGCGTGTGGGCGGACAGCCGGAGCATCCCCGGGGGCTCCCGTACCACCGGGGGATATGAGAGCTATTACGCCGCCTACGCCGACAGCCGGAAGTGGGTGAAGGAGGGCTGGATCGACTACATCTGTCCCCAGATCTACTGGTACATTGGACACAAGACGATGGATTATGCGGCGATTGCCCGCTGGTGGGCGGATACGGTAGAGGGGACAGGAGTTTCCCTTTACATAGGCATGGCGGACTATCAGGCGGGAAAAAGCGATCCGGCCGATCCGTGGTACGGTACGGCGGCCATCCAGGCGCAGCTGGCGCTGAACGACACGCTGCCCCAAGTGGCGGGGGAGGTCCACTTCCGCTACCGGCTCATCGCGTCCAACGATGCCTTGAGCGCCCTTTACCGGGAGACCTACCAGAGGGTGCAATCCCCTGTGACGGAACCCACACCGGCGCCGACCGCAGCCGTGCCCACCCCTGTGCCCACGCCTGAGCCGTCTGGCTCGCTCCGTCTGGACACATCCGGCAAGGGGGCCTACATCCAGGGCAGCGGCGGCCTGTTTCGACCGGATGACGCCCTGACTCGAGCTGAGGCGGTGGCCCTGTTGGCCCGCCTCAGCAAAGATGAGCAAGGGAACTTGCTTTACAATGAAGCGGAGACCGCGAGCGGATTTCCCGACGTGGACGCCGATGCGTGGTATGCCCCTTATGTGGCCTTTGCCCGCGCTTGGGGCGTAGCCGGCGGCTACCCGGACGGCACCTTCCGTCCGGAGTCGCCGGTGAGCCGGGCGGAACTGGTGAAGCTGCTCTGCGCCTATTTTGATCGGCCGGGCGCGGCAGGGGAAACCTCCTTTCCCGATGTGCCGGCCGGTCATTGGGCGGCGGACGCCATCGCTTATGCGGCCGCGCAGGGCTGGATCTCCGGTTATCCAGACGGCTCCTTCCAGCCGGAGCAGACCGTGACGCGTGCGGAGACGGTCAAGATATTGAACCGGGCGCTGGGGCGTCCGGCGGCCGAGCAGGCGGAACCGGAGACCCTTTTTTCGGATGTCCCCCAGACCCACTGGGCCCGCGCGGAGATCCTGGCGGCGGCCCAGTAAAAAGGAGCCGCTGCAGGAGGGAACGTTTGCAGCGTTCCCCTCACGACCGCGCAGCCGCAAAACAGGAAAGTCCCCAGCGCGGATGACCGGGTGTCCGTGATTTGGATCATACCAGCTGGAGCGATCTGTTTGAGGTGTGGAGAGCGTTGCGGCCGAAGCGTATCCAGACCATATCCCTGTGACGATCCGTATCCCGCTCAAAATTTTAAGGTATTACCGCATCATTCAACGCGTGCGGACCGGCGCGAAAATTTGTGCCGCAAAAAGGCGCAAAACCGCAGGAATGCTTTTTGTATTACAAGGTTTTGCAACGCATTTGTGGGGCAAATTGGCCGCCAAGACGTGTGTGGGGAATTGTGCGGTGATGCCTTAAACAAATGCCGAGGCGGAACACCCCTGAAAAAGGAGTTGCTCCGCCTCGGCATTTTTATGGGCGTCGGTTTTGCAGCGCGCCTTTTGGCGTCTTGCGTCCGCAGGGCGTTCTGCAGCTCCCGAGCGCGCGGCGTACGGACGGGGCCCAAGCTCCGGGAGGGATGGACGGAAAAACGGGCGCGCACGCCCTGCGCGGCCTCCTATTCTTCCCGGCAGGCGTAAAGGGCTTTGGAGATCTGTTCCGAAGCCTCCCGCAGGGCGGGGAGATATTTGAGAAGGGTTTTAGGATCCTCGACGCCGATAAAGCCGCTGAAGGACAGGGCGGCGATAATGGTGCCCTGATTGTCGCGCACCGGCACCGCGATACATGAGCCGTTGGCCGAAGATTCCCTGTCGTCAAAGGCATATCCCTGCCGGGCGACCAGGCGCAGCTCGTTCCAAAAATGTTCCGGATCTGCGATCGTGTTGGGCGTAAACGTTTGGAACGGCGTGGATTCCAAAAGCATGTCCACGATGGGAATGGGCAGTTCGGAAAGCAGGACCTTCCCGCCCGCACAGGCATAGAACGGCATGGCGGAGTTGAGCGGGACCACATAGTCCACAAGATTTTTTGTGCGGGACTGCTGGAGGATAAAGCATTCTGCGCCGTCCCGCACCGTCAGATTCATGGCCTGCATCCATTCTTCCGTATAGCGGTTCATGATAAACGCGGAAACGTCCTTCAGCGCCAGATACAGATTGTTTTTTTCTGTGACAAAGCTGATTTTCTCTCCGGGAATATAGCGACCGTCGGTAAACTGGAATGCCCATCCCGATTTTTCGAGGGTCTTCAGGATGCGAAAGGCCGTGGAGGGATTCAGTTCGCAGAGTTTTGCAATTTCGTTCACGCCGAGACGCTCGCGCCGGGCACGCAGCAGATCCAGAACAGCCAGGGCTCGCTCCACCATTTTGATGGTTTCAACATTCTTACTCTGATTTTCCAAAATGATGACCCCCACATATTTTTCTACGCTTCCAGGTGCAGCAAAGGTCCTGCACGGTACTGCAATCAAAATCGGAATAATAATTTCGAGAATGGAACGGAGTGACTTCTTTCTATGATTTACTATACTGTATCCGGCGCTTTTTTGTCAATATTGAAAGGAGAGAAATCATAAAATTGGTAGGATATCCAACAGGAAGGAGGGATTTGAGCTAAAAGTATGGCGGAAATGTTACAGACAGAGGTTTGGTTGTGTATTATGCCGGTTTTCAATTGTACTGTTTGGATAAATATAACAAAAACGACTGGGCGGCTGGATTCTGCCTTGCATTTTGATTTTCGTTGTGCAATAATTAAATCGGAATAGATATTCCGATAAAATATTTTGCGATCAAAAGGAGATGCAGTTATGGCGAGAGAAAAGCTCAGCGGGATCTATATTCCGGTCGTAACCCCCTTTCACAGGGATGAATCCATCAACTTCAGCGCCATTAAGGAGATCACCAGGTTTTTGGCGGACAACGGAGTCACCGGTATCATTCCCTCCGGCAGCACCGGGGAAATGATCGCATTGACCAAGGAAGAGCAGATCGCGGTCAACAAGGCGTATATCGAAGCCGGCCATGACAATGGGATCAAGGTGGTCGCATCCACCGGCGCCTATCGCACCTGCGACGTGGTGGAGTTATCCAAAGCGGCCGAGTCTGACGGAGCGGACGGCATTATGGCGGTCACGCCCTGGTACATGGGACCCAACGAGAAGGAGCTTCTGGTCCACTACAAAACGATCCACGATGCGATCAGCATCCCCGTGATGCTGTATCACAACCCCTACTATTCCACTGTGCTGATGAGCGACAAGTTCATGGCAAAGCTGTATCTGGAAGGCTGCATCGACGCGGTCAAGGAGCGCCAGGCCGACGTGTTCCGCCAGCAGGACCTGCGCCACCTCACGGACGACAACTTCGCGATCTTCTACGGCTACGACGTCTGTCCCGTGGAGACCCTGTGCTGCTGGACCGACGGCTGGGTGTGCGGCACCGGCAATCTGTTCCCCAAGGAGAACGCCGAGGTCTACAAGCTGGCGAAGGGGAAGAAGGTGGAGCAGGCCATGAAGGCGCACACCGAGCTGGTACGCCCCTACCTGCATCTGTTTTCCGAGCCGGATTCCAACGGCGACGTGCTCTGGCTCCAGATCATCAAGGAGGGCCTGAAGCTGCGGGGCATCGACGCGGGCTACTGCCGCAGGCCGGTGCTCTCCGAGCTGCCGGAGGAGACGCTCAAGCGCCTGAAGGACACCCTGAAGCATTACGGCTACCTGGACTGACGTACCATGACGCACGGCCTTGTTTCTAAGCGGCTCCGCTCAATAGCGGGAAATAAGGCCCGGCCTTAGGAAGGAGACATGGCGACATGAACCAAAAAACGTTTGACGTGATCGTGGCCGGCGGCGGCACCGCAGGCGCGATCGCGGGGCTGGCCGCCGCCAGGAACGGCGCCAGGACCCTGATCGTGGAAAAGAACCGGTGCTTGGGCGGGCAGTTTACAGCGGGTATGATGGGCGCGTGGGTCGGCTTCAGCGATAAACTGCACCGCTGTGTCGGCGGCATCGCCTGGGAGCTGCGCAACGTCCTCAACGAGCTGGGCGCCGTTGTTGACGAGGACCCGGAAACGGATGTATGCTACCTGTATGATACGGAGGTCGCAAAGGTGGTCTTGGCCGACCTGGCGGCCCGGGAGCCCAATCTGACCACGTATCTCAACACGCAGATCGTGGACGTCCTGCAGGTGGGCGATACCCTGAGCGGACTGGTCATCCTGTCTGAAATGGAATTGATGGAGGTCCGTGCCGAGATGATCGTGGACTGCACGGGTGACGCAGCCGTGGCCGCGAAGGCCGGGGTCCCCTGTGAGATCCGTCCCAAGAAAGAGATTCAGCCCATGAGCCTGGTGGGGAAAATGTCCGGCGTGGATCTGGCGCGGGTCAAGGCGTATTATAAAGAGCATCCGCCCGTAAAAGATCACATGGTGGCCCCCTCGTGGCGGGAGTTCAAAACGTTCCCCGGCTTTATGCACTATGGCTTCATGGACATGCTGGAGGGCGTGGAGCTTCCGCCTCATTTGGAATATCTGCGCAGCTGGTTCGGCACCTTCATGTCCTCTCCCAACGAAGGCGAGATTACCATCAACTGCTCCGGTGCGATCGCCTCCCACAGCATCGAGGGCTTTGAGGAAAAAACCAGGCAGGAGAACTTTTCGCAAAAATGTCTGTACGATGTGGCCGAAGCGCTGAAACGGTATGTGCCGGGATTTGAAAACGCTTATCTCAGCGCCATATCCGGCTTCCTGGGCGTGCGGGAGAGCCGCAGGGTCCTCGGCGACTACAAGGTGACGATGGATGACTTCATGGCCGCACGGGACTTTGAGGACAGCATAGGACGTGGCGCCATGCCCGCCGGCTATCACACGGCGGACGGCGTGACCATGATCGTGTACAATCTGGAGCCCGGCAAGTCCATGACCATCCCTTATCGGTGCATGGTGGCCAAGGGCAAAGAGAATCTGCTGGTCGCGGGCCGCTGCGCCTCCTATGAGATCGAGGTGGCCAACTGCATTCGCTGTATGCCTCAGTGCATGGCCATGGGCGAGGCGGCCGGCACGGCCGCGGCGCTTGCTGTGAAACACAGCGTGACCGCCCGGAGAATCGACGTTGGGGAGCTTCAGAAAATTTTAAAGGACAACGGCGGCATCCTTTGATCCCGCAGTGTTTGTACCCTCTGGACAAAATTTGCATGAGACAGGAAAGGAGAACTACAATGACGAAGAAGCTCACATCCCTGCTGCTGGCCGTTGTTCTCGTGGCACTCACGCTGACCGCCTGCGGACCGGAGAGCGCCGACCCTCCTGTATCCGAAAAACCAGAAGACCTGTCTTCGGCGCAGACGCCGGACGCCTCCGCCGACAGCGCTTCCTATGAGGGACAAAACCTTGTGATCTGGACAAACCTGACCGCCGATGCGCAGTATGAGGTGCTCAACAAGCAGTTCAACGAGCTGGGGGCGGAGCTGGGCGTCACGGTCACGGTGGAGAAGGTCTCCTTCAATGAGATGTACGGAAAGCTTGCCACCGCGGTCTCTTCCGGCGATGTGCCCGACATCATGCACACCAACTTCGGCGGCACGGCGTACCTGTACGAAACCGAAAGCATCATGCCCATGGACGACGTCATCAACGACATTGGGGCCGGCGATTTTTCCGACGCGTATCTCAGGGTGCTCACCGGAAAGGACGGAAAGATCTACGGACTGCCCGACTGGGCCATGCATACCTCCGTATGGTACCGCAAGGACCTGTTTGCGGAGAAGAACCTGAAGGTACCCACCACTTGGGCGGAATTTTTAACCACCGCGGAGGCCCTCAACAGCGACGGGATGAAGGGCTTCAACGTGCCGTTGGACAGCGTGCAGGTCGCGGCACAGACCTTCTATGAGATGATGTGCTCCGCGGGGGTCTACTTTATCGATCCCGAGACCGGCGAGTACTGCTTCGATGAAGAGAAGGAAAAGGCCGTTGAGGTCATCGATTATCTGGTGGAGCTGTACCGGAAGGCATCTCCCGCCGGTTCCCTGGCATGGTCCTGGGGCGATTACCGCAACGCCCTGTCCGTAACGGGCACGGTGGCGATGTCGCTGGATATGGGCGCGGTTATCGGCAACGCCCAGAGCAACGCGCCGGAGATGGTGGAAAAGCTCGGCTGCTTTGATTTCCCCGGTGTGGATGGGAATAAGGCCGCATCCTTCGGCTCCGGTTACTGCTTTGTGGCGGTACCCCAGACCGACGATGCCCGCAGCGCCCTGGTCCACGATTTCCTGACGGCGCTCTATACCCCGGAACGCGCGGCGGAGCGCGCGCTGTCCCGTCCGATGTTTGCCTTCCCGTCCTACAAGCCCGCCTTTGAGCGATACAGGGCCAGCGACAAGGTCGCGCTCTTTCAGGATGAGGTCAACTACATCCTGGACGCCTATGAAAACGGCGCCTGGTACTGGTACGGGATGGAGGCCGGTCTGAACGGCCTGTCCGCCTACATCGAATCCACGGGGATCTTCGGCGAGGCGCTTCAGGGCGCGTGCGACGGTACTTACACCGCAGAGCAGGCATACGACCTGATCAACGAAGATCTGATGAGTTATGAAAGCTAGACCGGTGCTCCGATGCAGCGGATGGAGAAAGAGCGTGGTGACCCCGCGCTCTTTCTCCCGCCGGCCGTTTTCCACGGAAGGCATCCAAGGCTTGCGCGTCGGGACGCGGATCGGATGCCGGCGCCCGCTGTATGGGGAGGGGAAGGAACGATGAGACGTGGACCGGCATTGAAAAGGAGCAGGCTTCTGGGAAGCTATGACAGAAGGCACAAACTGATCGGTCTGGCGTTTTCCCTCCCCGCCATTCTGTTTTTGATCCTGTTTGTGGTCTATCCGGTTTGCTACAACGTCTGGCTGAGCTTTACCAATACGTCGCTGATCAAAAAGACCAGCGAGTTTATCTGGCTGGACAATTATGTAAGGCTGTTTGACAATCAATTGTTCTGGAAGTACTTCTGGAATACCTGCAAATGGACCTTCTGGTCGGTGCTGGGGCAGCTTGCCCTGGGGCTGGGAATCGCGCTGCTGATCGCGCGGCCCATGAAGGGCGGTACTGCGCTCAGAAGCTTTTTGCTGATCCCCTACGTCGTGCCCGCCATCACGCTGGCCCTTGTTTCCAGGTGGATGCTCAACAACGAGTACGGCATCATCAGCCATTGGCTTCAGCAGGCGGGGTGGCTGCAGGAGGGACAGTCCCTGCTGGCCATGCAGGGCTCCGCCATGTGGGTGGTGGTCATCCTCAACATCTGGCGCTCCTACCCCTTTCCCATGCTGATCTACTGGGCGGCCCTCAAGGGGATCGATAAAGGAATCTATGAGGCGGCCAGCGTGGACGGAGCCACAAAGTGGCAATGTTTCTGCTATATTACACTGCCGGAGCTGAAAAATACGACCATCGTTCTGGTGGTGCTGCGTACCATCTGGACCGCAACCTATTACGACCTGATCTATATGGTCACCGGCGGCGGGCCCACCGGATCCACCACCACGCTGCCGATCCTGATCTATCAGGCGTCCTTTGGAAAGTATCAGGTGGGATACGGCGCGGCGATCTCCATGGTGCTGGGAGTGCTGATGTTCGTCTGCATCATCTTTTATGTGACAAAATCCGGTGTTGCGGAAGACTGAAAGGAGAAGGGCTGCATGACAACGAACGTTCGGAAAAACAAGATCATCACAGGCGTTTTTGTCGCCGTTCTCATTGTCCTTCTCCTCGTCATGGTCGCGCTGCCGCTGCTGTGGATGGTCGTCAGTTCCTTCAAGCCTGGAGAGGAGCTTTTTACCATCCCTCCGGAGATACTGCCCCAAAAGTGGTCGCTGGAATGGTATATCCAGGCCTTCCAAAACAAGGCGGTGATCCATTACTGCGTCAACAGCCTGTATATCGCCTGCGTGGTCATGGTGATCGACATGATCGTGGGCTCCTTGACGGCATACAGTTTGACGCGCTTTCGATTCAGCGGCAGAAAGGCGATCCTGGTCAGCGTACTGGCCGCCTACTGTGTGCCGCCCATCATGCTGATGCTGCCCCTTTACAAGATCATGAACGGCTTGGGGCTGTCGGGCAGCCATTTCGGCGTGATCATCGGACATCTGACCGTCACGCTTCCGTTTTCCGTGTGGCTGCTGGTGTCGTTTTTCAAAAAGCTGCCCAGGGAGATCGACGAGGCGGCGGTCATGGACGGCGCCAACGAGTGGCAGGTTTTTGCCAAGATCGATCTGCCCCTGTGCATCTCCGGCGTGCTCAGCACGGGGATCATGGCATTTATTATGTCATGGAACGAGTTTTTGCTCTCCAGCGTGCTGACCAATAAGGAGGAAATGAAAACGCTGACGGTGGGCCTGTCCAACTATATCAGTTCCACCCACATTGACTGGGGCATCATCATGGCGCTGGGGACGATCACCACCGTTCCGGTCGTGATCCTGTTTGCGCTGGTGCAGAAGTATTTTGTGGAAGGAATGACCGCCGGCGCCGTCAAGGGATGAGCGGGTCCGCTCCAGGCGCAATGAAAAAGCCGCCCGCCGGGCGGCTCCGCCAGCGGGGAACGCACATTGTGCGTTCCCCGCTACTTTTTGAAACGGCATCTTTTCTGCCGGTGCGTGCCGATGCCCAGCAGCCGGCGGAGCTCATCCGTGTCCTGGGGCGTACAGCCGCGGACCGGGGCCCCGGCCAGTATCCGAAGGAGGGCCAGGGGATTGGCGGCGAACAAAACGGCGCAGGCGGACAGGCGGCGCAGCAATGGTTTCATAGCAGCATCCCTCCGCCTCCAGTATAGGGGCGCAGGGATGCGGATCCGGTCGAAAAAGGGCGGAGGATCAGTTGAAGTAATCCTCCAGATCTGGCAATTCGGTCATGTGATCAATGGTGACGGTGCCGTCGTAGTAGGAAAGGCTCAGATAGAGCGTGCCGTCCGTGCCCCACCAGCCGTTCAGTTCCAGCATATCTGCCTCAGTAAACCCCAATTCATAGAAATCCTGAAAGGCGAAGCCGTCCTTCTTGAGCGCCTCTATGTAGGAGCGCATTTCTTCCCGGGTTGTTCCAGTGACCTGCGTACGGTAAGTCTCCACGGAGACGGCCGCGCCGCCTGGATAGGCGCGCAGGCCGCCGGGCCATCCGCCGGCCTTGGCCGAGGCGTCCTGATTCATCTGGTCCACCGCCTCCGGAAGACCGGCCAGGTCTCCCGTGCCGCTGCTGGAACCGTCTTCCGCTTCCGTTCCGGCGTGTCCGGAGAACACGCCCACGAGGCCGGAGAGGAGGCCCGGAGTACCAGTACCACCCTGGTCTTCTGCAGCGCCTCCGCCCGCGGGCGATCCGCTCAGAAGCGCGCCTAATCCAAGGGACTGGGCTGCGCCCGCCGTGCCGCCGATGCCTTCGGCGCTCATTCTGCCGATGACGCCCCGAAAGGCGAAGCCGAGTACCAGGCTGAGCGCCAGGCCGATGACCGCCAGAATCAGACTGGCCCGGGCCAGATTTCGCTTCTGAAGCTTGCGGCAGCCGCCGCAGGCCCACACGATCATCAGGATCAGCCCCACCAGGGGGATGCACATCAGCAGCAGGATGCCGATGAATCCGCCGGTGGAAATGAGCTCATATCGGCTTCCGGGGGCGGGGCCGCCGCCGCTCCAGCCTTCTACGCTGTAAGCGGGCGGGGCCGCGGTATGGGTCTGCTGCCGGGGCGGCGTGTACTGCGGCGGCGGTGGGGAGGACGGCTCCGCCGGCGGGGAAACAGAAGGCGCCTGGTTTGAAGGCCCGGATTGCCGAAGCGGCTCTGCGCGCTCCGGCGCGGAGGATGCGGTATCCAGTAAAACCGGGCGGCCGCAGCCGGTACAGAAGCGGACGCCGTCCTTCAGCGCGGCGCCGCATTGGGGACAGTTGGGCATGGAACATCGCTCCTTTCCTGGACCGGAAGGTCAGTTCACTCGGGTATAGGCCGTGCCGTCGAAGATCAGGGTATCGCCCTGGAACGAATAGGCCACGCTGGTCGTTTCCTTGCCGCCCAGCCCGCCCAATAGCTTCTGTGTCAGTTCCAGCTCCGTATCGCTCTTGACCTTATATTCGATGGTGTACAGGACCTGCATGGCCGCAAAGGCCTCCTCGAGCTCTTCGTCATTGCCCTCGGCGCCGGCGGCGAAGAAGAAGGTGCCGTCCTGATCGAACCGGATCCCCCACCCGTAGGCGCTCCCTGCGTCGTCGGTGATCTCCCAGGTGCCGACCAGGGCTTTTTGATTGCCGCCTCCACAGCCGGCCGCGGACAGGGCCAGCAATACCGCCAGCGTCAGAGCGAACATACGCCGTTTCATTCGTCGTTCTCCTTTCTGTTTGGGGACGTAAAACGAAATTAACCCAGCTTCTCCACCATGCGCACCGCAATCAGCAGCGCCTGTTCCCGGGTGGCCTGGGCATAGCCTGCCGCCTGCTGGGCGGAGGTGACGGAGCGTGGCATGAATTTGCCGCCGCTGCCTTGGATGATACCGTTTGCGGCCATAAAGTATACGGAGTCCTTCGCCCAGCCGGAGATGTCGGCGTCGTCGGCAAAGGGCACGGGTTTGGCGTAGGCCAGACTGAAGTCGCCGTCGGCCTGGAGCGTCCACCCGGCCAGGGAAACCTTTTTGAATACTCTCGTCAGCATGGTTGCGGCCTGTTCACGGTTCAGCAGGGCGTTCGGCGCAAAGGTGGTGTCTGACGTGCCGTTGACCGCGCCGATGCGGTAGGCCTTCAAAACATCCGCGTCCTTTGTATCGCGGAAGGGGTTGTTGGCCGCGGGAATGGCCGCGCTGTTTGTCAATGCCTCATACGTCTTGACCGCCACGGCGGCAAACTCGGCGCGGGTAATGGGCGCCGTCAGATCCGTACCCTCCAGACACTCGGGGATCAGACCCAGTTCATCGGCCTGCCGGAGGTCGGCGGAGGCCCAAGAGGAGCCGCTGGCGGGCTTGGCGTTTTCATGGTCGGAATTGACCCAGTAGACGCCCACTACGCCGGTCTTCTTGTCCTTGGCGTAAAAAGCCACGCCGTCCTGGGCGTCGGAATGAAAGGTGACGACCCCGTTGGCGTCTATGGTGGCGGCGTCGTTGTAGGAGCTGGACCAGACGTAGTCGTCGGGACGCCTGGATACGCCGTTGTCGGCGGTGAGCGTCAGCACGTCCCCGGTCCCGGCAGTCTCTTTTCCGTTCTTCTCAGAGACATAGACCGTGCTGTATTGGTCGGTGGTTGTTACCAGACTGGCCGCGTCGTAGTAGGCGTCCACGTCACTCCCGACATACCAGACGGCCCACAGCACCACCCGGGCGGTCACGGCCCCGGCGGGAACAGAGGCGATGATGGTCTGCTGGTTCCAGTCCGGGTTGCGCTGCTCCTGGATATGGCCCTTGAGCGGCTTGCCGGAGGGATCCAGGAACTGAAGCTCCACCCGGCCCATGTCGTGGGGCGGCTGGTCGTAGTTGCAGACCATGACGCTGAAAACGACCGAATCGCCGGTCTTGGAGCCGGAGAGAGAGACGTCCTGATAGATGCAGGTGTTCTCCTGACTGGCCTGGAGGGGCCAGGCGAAATAACTGCCGTCCTGGGGGTCGTAGCCGCTTTCGCTTTCTGCAGTGCCCCATTTGCCGTCGGGTGAGGTCCAGCCGGCGAGGCCGTCTTCAAAGCTGGGGTTGGCAAGCAGATTGGCGCTGGTGGAGGCGGCCGCCGCAGGCAGCGGAGACAGCAGCAGAAAAAGCGTAAACAAAAGGGCGCCGAGCCGTTTTTTCATACAGGGACTTCCTTTCTGAAGCGAGTTAACGGAGCAATACGATGCCCCCCAATACGGGCAGGGGCTTTTGGAAGCCCTGGAGCGCATGGACGATCCCGGTGATGGCCAGCACCAGAAAAAAAAGGCCGAGGATGCCGTAGAGGTAACCGACCGCACGCCATAGCAGGCCGTAGGGAAGGACCCGCCAGAGAATATTAGAAAGGATGCTCACGAGGACCTCCGCCAGGAACAGCGTCAGGCCCTGCCCTGTGTGAAAGCGGACAAAGGGGTCGTCTTTTGCGGTGAACAGCGGGATGAGACACAGGATGCTCAGGTAGGACAGTACCCCCATCAGGGTGTTTTGGCCGGCGGCCGGAGCGGAGGCGGGCGCGGGGGGCGCGACGGGGCTGGAGTTGGCAGGCGCACCGCATTTGGGACAGAATCTTGCATGTTCTTCCATCTGCGTGCCGCAGATACCGCAGAATGCCATATGGGACTCCTCCTTATTACATGTGTTTGTAGTGACGCGGGGGTGCCGGGGAAGGATAAGAGCCGGAAGGGGAGGGGGGCCTCTGCTTCCGGCTCTTATCTTAGCGGGCGTCGGTTCGTTTGTAATCATCCCAGGGATGATGCGGGCCGGGAAACAGGGGTGATTTTTGGGGTGATTTTGCCCGGCGGGGATCCCCGGCGAGGAGTGAAAGGCGGGCGCCTCACGACGGAGGCGGGAAGCGTCCCGGGAGGGCGCCTGTGCGGCGTGCCGGGACATAGAACAGCGCCCGCCGGTCCCGGCGGGCGCTGGCAGTCAAGCCGCAGAAAACATGGTATGCCAGAACTGCCGGTCCAGCGAAAGCAGGTAGGAGACGGCGCGTATAAGCTCGGCAGGGGGCATATGGATATAATTGAAAAAACGCACCATCTCAGCTACGATGGCCCTATTGGATGAGATGCCCTTTAAAATCCGTTTGTTGCATTCCGGAGTACCCCAGGATATTCCGTAAAAGAGATGGCATTGACCGGACTCGGAGGGAAGAATGTGGGGGAAGATTCTATATCTCGCTCTCATTGTACTTGCTACCTCTTTCCATTCTTATTGGCGGGGCTTGTGCGATCAAAACCCGATCCACTCGTTGGACGCCCGTTCGCCTTCGTCCGCTTGCCTCAATGCGGATTTTGCTCGCTGGCAGGCTGTGCAGCGCTTTTCAAAAGCCGAACGGCAGCCGGTAAGGCAGACAGACGGCAAAGGCGGGCAGCCGGCAGCGCGGGAGGACAACAAAGCCGGCGGGTATTTGGCCCCGGGAAGCCGTGCTGCCCTTTGTCCGATCCAGGTACACAGGTATTATATAGAAAGTGCTTCGGCAAAGAAATGCAATTTGCTTACAAAATGAGAGGACGGCAACTGTATAAGGTTTACAAACATTGTAAAAAGTTTGTAAAAAATTCCTTTGAGAAGCGGGTTGGCGTTTTGCTTGCAGGCCGAACTGAAACACTAAAAAAATTTTCTATTTTCTCTTGACAAATGGACAGGTTTTGTTATAATAAATCCTGCGCCTGCGATGGCGGGCACAGATAGCGGGATTGTGTAAGGGTAGCACAGCAGACTCTGACTCTGTATGTGAGGGTTCGAATCCTTCTCCCGCTGCCAAGCAAAAAGCCCTGGAACTGCACGGTTCCAGGGCTTTTTGCCGTCCTTTAGAAAATTGTGCTTTCGGTGGGGCCGGGATAGGAATGTGCTCATGACCAGGCCCTGGGAAGGGCGGCTTCGCCTGCCGGCGCTTAACCGATGAACATCTGCGTCCAGTAGTGGCCTGAGGAAACATACCCCACGCCGATCTGGGTGAAGGCGGCATTCAAAATGTTGGCGCGGTGTCCGCTGGAGTTCATCCAGGCGTCTACCACCGCCTGCGGCGTACGCTGGCCATACGCGATGTTTTCCCCCGCCGTGCGGTAGGACAGGCCAAACGCGCGGATCATCTGAAAGGGTGTGCCGTAAGTAGGACTCGTATGCGAAAAATAGCGGTTGTCCACCATGTCCTGCGACTTATACCGGGCAATGCGGGAGAGCTCCCAGTTGGCGGTAAGGGCAGATAAGCCGTTCTGCCGGCGGATTTCGTTGACCAGACGGATCACTTCCGACTCATAGGCGGCGACAGAGCTGTCAAGCGTTGGGATGGTCAGGCTCTGACCGGGATAAATGAGGTCCGGGTTCGAGACCTGCGGATTTGCATCGATGATCTCACGGGTACCGACCTGATATTGAACGGCCAGCTTCCACATGGTATCGCCGCGCACCACGGTATGGGACAGGGCGGACGCGCTGGTAGCCAGGGCGGAAACCGCAAGTGCGGCGGCGGCGGCGCGGAAGATTTGTTTTTTCATATAGAGACACCTCCTGCTAAAAGGGTAACAGTGGGAGGCGTGGAAATCAATGCAAAAATGTTGGAAAACGAATCCCGGGCGGGCGTTTTGCAGACTTGCAGCGGCGGATATACGGATGACAGGATACGGCCGCTGACGGTCTGCCGAAAAAGACCTTTGGGCAGTTTCCGCAAGCTGAGCGGCGGGGCGGGAGGGGGGGGCCCCCCCCCCCCCCCCCCGCTCCCGCCGCGCCGCTGCGCCGGCTTAGAACTGGTTCTGGTTGTTGCTCTTGTTCTGCGCGTTCTGGTTATTCTTGTTCTGCGCGTTCTGGTTATTCTTGTTCTGCGCGTTCTGGTTGTTCTTGTTCTGACTGTTCTTGCTTCGATTGTCCTGAGCATTCTGGTTGCTGTTGCGGGTATTGTTCTGATTGTTCTGATTGTTCTGATTCTGCACGGTGCTCACCTCGCTTTCGCTGAAAGAAGTTTACCCAGGGACAGGAAATCATATGCAAGAAAATGGGTAAAAGGGATACCAAATCGGTGGGATTCGTGTTATAATCAATTCATTAAATGGTATCAGGAGGTACGCCGACCATGAAATGCCCTTATTGTGCCCATTTGGAGAGCAAGGTCGTGGATTCCCGCCCCTCGGATGAGGGCGCCAGCATCCGCCGCCGCCGGGAGTGCCTGGCGTGCCACAAGCGCTTTACCACCTATGAAACCATGGAGAGCCTGCCGCTGGTGGTCATTAAGAAGGACGGCAGCCGCCAGACGTTTGATAAGTCCAAGCTGCTCAACGGAATGATCCGGGCCTGTGAGAAGCGGCCCGTGGCCTTTGCCACGCTGGAGGCCATCGCCAACGAGATCGAGCAGACCCTCCAGAACGAGATGAGCCGCGAAATCCCCTCCGATCGGATCGGCGCGCTGGTCATGGACAAGCTGAAAGGGGTGGACGAGGTCGCCTATGTACGATTTGCCTCGGTCTACCGGCAATTCAAGGATATCAGCACCTTCATGGCTGAACTGTCCAAGCTGCTGGAAGAAAAGTGAACAACAAACAGCAAGAGGCTGCCGCAACCAGGTTGCGGCAGCCTCTTATCCTGTTGTCCCGCCGGAGCGGCCGTCACTTCGCGTTGGGGGTTTTCCAGGCCGCGTGGTCGGTATGCAGCAGGTGGTGGGACTTCTCGCCCAAAGGCGCTTTCAAATAAGTGCGGTAGAGCGCTTGGATATCCGGGTTCTCATGGGAATAGCGGATCTTCGATTTGGCGTCCATCTTCCACAGCAGCGCGCCGCGGGAGGCGGCAAGCTCCTCGTTGCAGTGGATGGGCTGTCCGCCGCCGCCGGCGCAGCCGCCGGGACAGGCCATGACCTCTACGAAGTCGTAATCCACACTGCCCGCGTCCACTGCGTCCATCAGGGCGCGGACATTTGCCAGACCGCTGACTACGGCAACCCGGACCTCTCCCGCGCCCGGGATGGTAAAGGTGGCTTCACGCCAGGGCTTTCCGCCCCGGACGGCGGAGAAAGCGTCGGCGTCTGGATTGGTTCCGGTGACCAGGAAGTAAGCGCTGCGCAGGGCGGCGTCCATTACGCCGCCAGTGGCGCCGAAAATCACCGCCGCGCCGGTGCCGCTGCCCAGAGGGCTATCGAACTTCTCCTCGCCCAGGTCGGCGGGCACGATGCAGTCGCTGCGGAACAGACGGTCCATCTCACGGGTGGTGAGCACCACGTCCACATCCGGGTCGCCGCAGGCGTCGTTCATGGTGGGCAGCTCGCTCTCCGCCTTCTTGGCGGAGCAGGGCATGATGGAGACCACGAACACCTTGTGGGGGTCCAGCCCCTTCTGAGCGGCAAAATAGCTCTTGGCGACCGCGCCGAACATCTGCTGGGGAGACTTGGCGGTGGAGAGGCAGTCGGTGTACTCCGGGTACTGGGATTTCAGAAAACGCACCCAGCCGGGGCAGCAGGAGGTGAACATGGGCCAACGGTACTTTCCGCGATGGGTAAAACGCTCCAGAAACTCGCTGCCCTCCTCCATGATGGTCAGATCGGCGGCAAAGTTGGTATCAAATACATAATCGAAGCCGACCCGTTTCAAAGCCGCCACCATACGGCCAACGGAACCGGTCTTGGGGTCCAGACCGAAGCTCTCGGCCCAGGCCACCCGCACGGCGGGAGCCACTTGGACTACGGTGGTCACGTCGGGGTCAGCCAGGGCCCGGAGGACCTTGTTGGTATCGTCCCGCACGGTGAGGGCCCCGGTGGGGCAGTGGGTCACACACTGGCCGCAGAAGGTGCAGTCGGTATATTTCAGACTGCGGTTGTAGGAGACGTCCACCGTGGTCCGTCCGCCGGTGCCCGCCACATCCCAGATCTTCATGCCCTGGATCTTGTCGCATACCTGCACGCAGCGCATGCATTTGATACACTTGCTGGCCTCACGGACCACCGGCACGTCCAGGTCCACCCGGGAGCGTTCCGGCTGCACCTGATAGGGCTGGTAATGGATGTTCAGATCGTGGGAGAGCTTCTGCAGCTCACAGTTGCCGCTGCGCACGCAGACGGTACAGTTGGAATCGTGCTGGGAGAGGATCAGGCGAAGGTTGGTCTTGCGGGCCTGCCGCACCCGGGGGCTGTTGGTGCGGATGACCATGCCGTCCACCACCTGGGTGTTGCAGGCGGGCACCAGGCGCTCGGTGTCCTCGACCTCCACCATGCACATGCGGCAGGCGGCGATCTCGTTGAGTTCCTTCAGATAGCACAGGTGGGGGATCGGGATGCCGGCGTCCTCGGCGGCCTGCAGGATGGTGTTTCCTTCCGGCACGCGCAGTTTGCGGTCGTCAATTTTGATGGTTACCATTTTTCCACACGGCCTCCCTTAAAAATCCCATATCCAAAGTGGTCGCAGCGCAGGCACCGGGAGGATTCCTTCAAGGCCTCCTCGCAGGTCATGCCGCACTCGATGCACTGGAAGTCTTTTTTGCGTTCGCTGGCCTCCCGCTCGCTGGAGGTGATCCGTCCCCGGGAGCGCAGGTCGGTATAGCCGGGCACCGGCACCTGCACCTCCGAAACGATCTCGTGGTGGAAGCCGAGATATTCGTCGATGTTGGCGGCGGCCGCCTTGCCTGCGGCGATGGCCTTGATGACGGTAGCGGGGCCGGTGACGCAGTCGCCGCCGGCGAACACGCCCTCCAGTTCCGGCAGGCTGGTGCTGGAGTCGGCCAGCACGGTGCCGCCCCGCTGGATCCGGATGCCGCTCTGCTCCAGACCGTGGGTCTCAATTCCCTGCCCGATGGCCACGATGATGGTATCCGCCGGGATGCGCTTTTCCTCCACAGCGGCGGCGCCGGGCCTGGGGCGGCCCTGCTTGTCGGCCTCGCCGATCACCTGTGGCTGGGTCCAAAGGGCGGTCACCTTTCCGTCCTTGTCCGCCTCGATACGCAGGGGAGCCTGGAGCGTGAGCAGCTCGGCGCCTTCGGCCACGGCGCCTTCCACCTCCTCCGGCAGAGCAGTCATATCCTCTTGGCGGCGGCGGTAGACGCAGGTCACCTTTTTCGCGCCCAGGCGAATGGAACTGCGGGTCACGTCCATGGCCACGTTGCCGCCGCCGATCACCACCACGTTTTGGCCGGTGAAATCGGGCATTTCGTTGTCGCCGATCCGGCGCAGCATCTCCACCGCGGAGACCACGCCCTTGCTGTTTTCACCCTCGATACCCGTCTTTTTGTCGGTGTGGGCGCCGATGGACAGATAGATGCAGTCATACTGCTTCTTCAGCTCGTCGAAGGAACAGTCGGTGCCGACGTTCACGCCGGTATGTACCTCGATCCCCAGAGAGAGGATGGAGGCAATCTCCTGATCCAGCAACTCACGCGGGAAACGGTAGCTGGGGATGCCGTAGCGCATCATGCCGCCCAGCTGGCTCTGGCGCTCATATACCGTCACCTTGTGGCCCATCAGCGCCAGATAGTAGGCGGCGGACAGCCCGCCGGGGCCGCCGCCCACGATGGCCACCGCTTTGCCGGTAGCGGGCGCGCAGGCGGGCTGGGGCACGTCGCCTGCCTGATCTACGGCGTAGCGCTTCAGGCCGCGGATATTGATGGCGTTGTCCACCATGTTCCGGCGGCAGTGGGCCTCGCAGGGATGCTCGCAGATGTAGGCACAGGCGGTGGGGAAGGGATTGTCCTTGCGGATGAGGCGGACGGCGTCGTCACACCGGCCCTCCTTGACCAGGGCCACATAGCCGGGAATGTCTACCCCGGCGGGGCACATGGCCACGCAGGGAACCGGGTTTTTCAGACTGCCCAGACAGCGGTGGTGGGTGATGTGCTCCTCATAATCGTCCCGAAAGCCCAGCAGTCCCATCAGCACCAGCTGGGCCGCGTCGATCCCGATGGCACAGTCCGCCGTGTCCACGATGACCCGGGCGGTCTGTTCGATCCGGTCGAGGATACGCAGTTCCGGTTCGCCGTCCAGCACCTCGCGGATCATGCCGGAGAGCTGGGCCAGACCGATCCGGCAGGGCACGCATTTGCCGCAGGTCTGCGCCTGACACAGGTTCAAAAAATTCAGGGCCATGTCGACCGGACACAGACCCGGAGGGCTGGCAGCGATCCGCCGTTCCATATTGCGGTACAGCTGTTCCACCACAGCCTCAGACTGACTGGGAGTTTTGACATACAGTCTGCTCATTTGCTCCGCTCCTTCTACTTATAGTTCTAAATGGGAAACTCATCAGTTTTCAAGTCGCGCATCTGAGAGAAACTATAGTCCAATGAAGTGGATCTGTCAAGGACAATTCTGAATTTTTTCGCATGAAATCATCATTTTTTTGATTATTAGGATAATCTTGCAAAATAAATATTGACAAAAATGTGACAATGTCGGATTTTCCGCTTACTGGGAGGTATGTTACTTTCCTGCAAGAAAGTGCCGTTTTTCTGTCAAGCGGATTGGCCGCACGGCAAAACCTTTGTGCACTTTGCCCGGCCCATGAAAAGGCCCAAAAAGCGGGCGAAGACGTCTGCGTCTTCGCCCGCCGGGAATCAGAATACATTTTTCAGGGTGAGCTGTTCGGACTCGTAGATCAGCTGGATCTGAGCGGCCAGGCGTGCGTTGGCGGCGGAATATTCGCCGCCCTCCTGACATTCGATGAATTCCAAAACTTCCTGGAAGCCGACGTGGATCAGATCGGTGTCTGAGTGGCGGAGGGTGACGTGCAGATAACCGTCCCGGGACGACCAGTGCTCAAAGGCGGAGCGGGTCAGCAGGTCCGCCCGCTCCCAATCGCCGGCCTCCGCCAGGGCTTCCGCCTGTTCCAGCAGGCCGGTGAGTTCCCGCGTGAAGCCCCGGAGATACCAGCTGTTGAGCAGAGTGGCGCAGAACAGGGCGGCAAGGATGGCGGCGGCGATCCACAGGCGCTTCATCCGACCGCCTCCTTTGCCACGAAGTAGACGCGGTTTTGCTCGTCCACCGTCAGCAGGAACACGTCGCTCGGCTGCTTGAGCTTATGCTGAGCCAGCTGCTTGTCGAGCCAGTTGCGGTCCAGGCCCCGCGTATGAAGATTGCGCTCGATCACCCGCCCGTCGTTGATGACGACCACCGGCAGTCCCACATCCTCCGGCGTTACGTTCATCTGCTCGGCCGTCACGGGAAGCTGGTTGGCGTAGGGAAGCACGGAGAGGCGTCCATTGGTCTCCAAAATCGCATATTTTACGGTGGACAGATCCGTGATTCCCTTCATCCGGAGCTCCTCCATCAGCTCGTCCACCGTGAAGCGGTTTTTCTGCATCTCGCGCTGATGGAGCGTTCCGTTCTCCACAATGATAGAGGGCCGCCCGCAGACAATGGCCCGGAATTTGACGTTTTTCATGGTGAGCACGGACAGCGCCATGGTGATGCACAGCAGCGTAAGGATAGGGATGATGCCGGTGAGCAGGGGAATACCGAAATCCTGCATGGGCACGGCGGCCAGGTCGGCAATGATGAGCGCGAGCACCAATTCGGACGGCTCCAGCTCGCCTACCTGACGCTTGCCCATCAGGCGGATCCCGGCGATGATGAGCAGATAGAGGATAACGGTACGTAAAAAGGCGATGACCATCGAAACGACCTCCAGGCTTAAAATATTCTGCAGGGCACGTGTTAGTTTGGCCGTTTTTCCGGCGGCTATGCCTGCCGGCGGAAGAAGAAAAATTTAAGAATGTGACCGAACTATAACCGAAACGGACTATATATTAGGTAGAATCACAAAGCTGAATCCGGGAGCGGGGCAAAGCGTATCCGGGCTTGCCGTGGGCCCAAAGGGCGAACCGGGGTACCCCGGTTTTGTGTTTGCCAACGGCAGACACAAAACCGCTTCAAAAGGAAAGCCTGCCGCGCAGGAGGATAAGTGCCTCTGCACTGAAAAGTGCACGGAAAAGACCCCAAATGCGGAGTGCCCCGTGTGTGCGTCCGATGTGAGCGGGTGCCAGGGGACGGAAACGCCCGCGTCCTGCACCTGCGAGACCCGCTGTACCGAGGAGGCGCCCAATGGAGCGTGCCCTGTATGCCAGGCGGATCCCGCTCGGTGTAAGGGGGACGCCTTGACGGAGCCCAGCGCGGAGGATCAGGCTGCTGCGAAGGCGGTCTCCGACCGGATCGCCGCGCTGACCGGCGAGAGCACGGAGGAAGATGTCCAGGCTGCCCGCGCGGCCTATGACGCGCTGACCGGCGCGCAGAAAGCGCTTGTGACCCATTTGGATACCCTTACGGCTCTGGAACAGCGTTTTGCCGCTGCGGCTGCGGTGGCCGCGGTGGAAGAGCTGCTGGCCGCTCTGCCCGGGGCGGACGCGGTGACTTTGGACGATCGCCCGGCCATCCAGGCGGCCCGTGCCGCATACAGCGTAATGACGGCGGAGCAGCAGTCTCAAGTTTCCGAAGCGCTATTGGAAAAGCTGGCGGATGCAGAGCGCGTGCTGAACGCCCTTTTGGCGGTCCGCGGAGCGTATACGATTACCGCCGATATGGGCCAGGCGGAAATCGACGCTGCGGTGGCACAGGCCGAGGGCGTAATTACGGTACAGCCCGGAAACTACGGAGTGGAAAATACCTACAAATCCATCCGGCTGACAAGGGATGCGGCAATTTCCCTCAGCGGGGTTTATGAGCACTTTCACTTAATCATTGACAATGGGGCTGATGTGACGGTCCAATCGGACGGAGCTGTGCTGCAGGGGCAGGTTCTGGATGGGATCGGTTCTGAGAACGGTTTTTATTACGGGGACTACTACACCGGTATCCTGATCAAGCACGGAAGCCTGAATGTCAATACCAGCCTGACGCTGAGCGACTACAATATGGCCATCAAGCTTGGAATCGGCGGCAGCTCCAATCCCGCCGAACTGAACGTTGGCGGCGGAGCATTGCTTACGATCCGAAATTGTCACCAGACGGACCATCCATCCAGCGGCAGCGCCGACTACTGGGGTGGCGGCATGGAAGAGGGGGACGGTGTGACCGGAGGGCAGGGCCATGGCGCGACCGGTTCCGGTATCTTTGTTGCCGGAACCGGGGAGGCTGCCGTCAACGTGTCCGGCGGCGCTGTCCTGGGCAGCACCGGGAACTGGGGGGCGCTCTATGCCACTACAGGCTATCTGACACTCCATGTGGATGCGGCAGCCGCTCACTTTGATGAGAGCACCGGCTGGGATGGGATTTATTCCTGTGATAATACGTCGGTATCCAGGCTGCGGATCGAGCTGACCCATGGGGCGGCGCTGTCCTGCAATGGGAACCGGCGCAATGGGATCACAGGGCAGGGCGATATGTCGCGATGGAGGATCGACGCCTCCGGCAACAGCACGTTTAACTGTGATGGAAATAGGGCCATCGGTATCAACAATATGGGACTGGTACTGTCTGCTTCCGGCGGTTCGGTCAGCGGAAACGGCTCCCACGGAGCGACCAATGTGGCGCTTGACGCTGAGAACGCTCAGCTTACTTGCAGCGGCAACCGGTATCTTGGCCTGAACATCACAAAGACCAATGTTGGGGCCGCACAGACAAACATTACACAAAACAGCGCTGTTGCGGCCAATGGAAACGGCGGAGCGGGCATCCGCTTTCAGGTAACGTCCGGGACGCAGATCCATGACTCCACCATTGAGGCGACTGGAAGCGGGGTCGGAACGTCACTTTACGGATATGCGGTCAAGCCGGGAGACTCCGGTTACTGGGCGGACGTTGCGGCCAAGGCGACGGTAAACGTGACCGGAAGTATCGTTACGGTCGGGACCTGGTCTCTGTACAACAGCAGCGGCAGCAAATTGCCCTCCGTTTGGAATTTGGCGGCAGGCGCGAATATCGTACGTGTGTCCTCCAATCCGGCCTTTGAAACGGGACGGGACATTTTTGACGATCCTGCGGATACGGTGGCTGGACGGACCATAGTGACCAGCGGCTCGCTGAATGGAAGCCGACGGAATATGTCCGGGACGTATGAGTTCGCAACGCTCAATCCTCAGGAGAACCTGGACGATACCCTGCTGAAACCCGCCACCGCCGTTTATGCGGCGCCCGTCAACGACTATGGTACGGCACTGACCCTGTTCAAGGTCACCAATCCTTATCAGAGCATCAACGTCTACGATCCGAATGGAAAGGCGGCGTATGACTATACTACCGCCTATGACGACGGAAGCGATTTCGTCTGGGCTGCTGTGGTTGTAGTCCATTACGACGCGACGGAGGGAACCATTCAGGCAAACGGTACGGCACAGTCTGGCGCGCCGGAGCAGTTTCAAAACATGGATGATGGCACGCAGATCGGCTGTGCCGCCACCGATGCGGCAGCGGGCTATGAGGTGAGCGACTACACCATTAACGGTGCAGACCTGCATACCACGGGCAGGACGCTGCCCACAGCGGCTATATGTTTGGCGGCTGGTATTATGTGACGGAAGAGAATGTGCAGGCGGCAGAAGCGGCGGCCGCCGCCGGAGCGTGGGAGACGCTTTATAAACTCTTTGCAGGGAAGTTTAGTGGGAACAGCGCTGTCGCGGAGGAGGATTCTCAAATCACTGTTTATGCCAAGTGGAACGAACCGGCCCCGACTCCTTCCGGGGACCCCTGGGAGCCGACCCCCACGCCGAGGCCCACGCCTGCCGCGACGCCGACTCCCGCGCCTTCCGCCGCACCGTCGCCGGCGCCTTCCGTCCCCCCGACGCCCGCGCCCGAAACGGAGATCCCTGACGATCCCGCGCCGCTGGAGCCCGCGCCGGATGCGCCGGCAGATATCCCGGAAGCGCCGGTGCCTCAAGGGGATCTGCCCCAGACCGGCAGCGTGCGGCAATCGGATGCCCGGGGACTGGGCGCTGTGGCCCTGAGCATGTCTGCGGCCCTGTTTGCGGGCGGAATCCTGCTGCGCAGGAAAGAGAAAAACGGCGGCTGAACGGGCCCTGATCCATGACCTGTGGGGCGCATTGCCTGTGAAAACGGGCGATGCGCCCCCCGCTTTTGTCCAAAACAACGTTTTTCATTTTTTGCGCAAAAAGGGGGAAAAACAGGATTGTCAGCCGGGGGAATTTGAGATAAAATTGAACAGATTAAAATGTGGGAACGAAAGGCGGGATACCGTAGATGAAGGCGACTTTGATCCTGGCCAGCGGCGCAGTCTTCACGGGAAGGAGCATCGGCTCCACGGCCGACCGGGTCTGTGAGATGGTGTTCAATACCTCTATGACGGGCTATCAGGAGATTTTGACCGATCCGTCCTATGCCGGGCAGGGCATTGTGATGAGCTATCCGCTCATCGGTAATTACGGCGTCAACCACGAGGACAATGAATCCTCCCGTCCCTGGGCGGAGGCGTTCATCGTCCGGCACCTGGCCCGCAGGGGCAGCAACTTCCGCTGTGAGGGAGAGCTTGACGCTTATCTGAAACAATATGATATCACCGGGATCGAAGGCGTGGACACCCGCGCCCTGACCCGCATACTCCGCAGTCAGGGGACCATGAACGGCATGATCACCTGTGCGGAGCATTTTCATGTAGAGGACTGTTTACAGCGTATCCGTGCCTATCGGGTGGAGGGGACCGTAGAGGCCGTCACCCGGAAGGAGAGCCAGGTGTACCCCGCGCTGGGGGAACAGCGGCTGCGGGTTGCCCTGATGGACTACGGCGTGAAGGAGAATATGATCCGCTGCCTTCAGCAGCGGGGCTGTCAGGTGACGGTATATCCCGCCCACACCCCCGCCGCCGCGGTGCTCTCCGGCGGCTTCGACGGAGTCATGCTCTCCAACGGTCCCGGCGACCCGGCGGATAACGCGCAGATCATTACCGAGGTGCGCAAGCTCTATGATTCCAACCTGCCGCTCTTCGCGGTGTGCCTGGGACACCAGCTTTTGGCCCTGGCCACCGGAGCCGCCACCCGGAAGATGCGCTTCGGCCACCGGGGCGCCAACCACCCGGTCAAGGATCTGGCCGCCGGACGGGCCTTCATCACCAGCCAAAACCACGGCTACGTGGTCACGGCCGAGAGCGTGGACCCGTCTGTGGCGCAGGTGTCCCATGTAAACGTGAACGAGGGCAGCGTGGAGGGCCTGCGCTACAACCGCCCCCGCTGCTTTACCGTTCAGTTTCATCCGGAGGCGTCTCCGGGACCCCGGGATACGGAGTACCTGTTCGACCGCTTTGTGGACATGATGGAGGAGGCGAAGGGAAATGCCTAAGAATCCGAAGATCAAAAAGGTGCTGGTGCTGGGCTCCGGCCCCATCGTCATCGGACAGGCCGCGGAGTTCGACTATGCCGGCACCCAGGCCTGCCGGGCCCTGAAGGAAGAGGGCGTGGAGGTGGTGCTGGTCAACTCCAACCCCGCCACCATCATGACCGACAAGGACATTGCCGACCATGTGTATATCGAGCCGCTGAACCTGGCCTCCGTAGAACAGGTCATCCAGAAGGAGCGGCCCGACTCCATCCTGCCCACCCTGGGCGGGCAGACCGGATTGAATTTGGCCATGAACCTGCATGAGCAGGGGATCCTGCAGCAGTACGGCGTACGGCTGCTGGGCACCTCGCCCGAATCCATCCGCAAGGCGGAGGACCGGCAGGGCTTCAAGGACGCCATGGAAGCCATCGGCCAGCCCTGCGTGGTGAGCGACGTGGTGGAGAGCGTGGAGGATGCGGTGGCCTTTGCCGCTTCCATCGGCTACCCGGTCATTGTCCGCCCGGCCTACACCCTGGGCGGCACCGGAGGCGGCATCGCCTATGACGAGCCCGGCCTGCGGGAGATCGCCGACCGGGGCATCCACCTCTCCCGGGTGGGGCAGGTGCTGATCGAGCGGTGCATCTCCGGCTGGAAGGAGATCGAGTTCGAGGTCATGCGGGATTCCGCCGGAAATGTGATCCAGATCTGCTCCATGGAGAACATCGACCCCGTGGGCGTGCACACCGGCGACTCCATCGTGGTGGCCCCCACGCAGACGCTGGCCAACCGGGAATATCAGATGCTGCGCACCGCATCCCTGGACATCATCTCCGCGCTGGAGATCGAAGGCGGGTGCAACGTGCAACTGGCCCTGAACCCGGATTCCTACGAGTATGCGGTCATCGAGGTCAATCCCCGCGTGTCCCGCTCCTCCGCCCTGGCCTCCAAGGCCACCGGCTATCCCATCGCAAAAGTGGCCGCCAAGATCGCCCTGGGCTATACGCTGGACGAGATTCCCAACGCCGTGACCGGAAAGACGACCGCCTGCTTCGAACCCACGCTGGACTACTGCGTGCTGAAGATCCCGCGCCTGCCCTTCGACAAGTTCACCACCGCCAGCCGCACCCTGGGTACCCAGATGAAGGCCACCGGCGAGGTCATGGCCATTGGCAACTCCTTTGAAGGGGCGCTGATGAAGGCCATCCGCAGCCTGGAGCTGCCGGTGAAATCCCTGCGTATGCCGGGCCTGGACGAGCTGTACACGGAAGATATCGAGGAGCGGCTGGCGAACATCGACGACCAGCGCCTCTTTGTGGTGGCCGAGGCGCTGCGCCGGGGCTTCTCGCCGGAGAAGATCAACAAGATCACCAAGTACGACCTGTGGTTTTTGGATCGTTTCCAGAACATCGTGGACATGGAGGACAAGCTGGATCACGGCCATTTGGACGCGGATACCCTGCGCGCGGCCAAGGAGATGGGCTTCTCCGACGCCTGGATCGCCGCCCTGTCCGGCCGGGAGCGCCGGGAGATCAAGGCCCTGCGGGAGCGCTGCGGCATCCGTCCCGCCTTTAAAATGGTGGATACCTGCGCCGCCGAGTTTGAGGCGCAGACCCCCTATTACTACTCCACTTACGACGAAGAAAACGAGGCCGGCCAGCCCCTGCGTCTGCCTGAGGCGGGGGAGTATGCCCCCGGGGTTCCGGAAGCGCCCTATCTCGCCGCCGCCGCACCGGAGGCCCACCGGCTTCCGGCGGAGGAGGCCGGCGGGGCGGGAGAGGACCCCGGCGCTGCGGTCCCGGACAAGCGCAAGGTGCTGGTCCTGGGTTCCGGCCCCATCCGCATCGGACAGGGCATCGAATTTGACTACTGTTCGGTCCACTCGGTCTGGGCCCTCAAGCGTTTGGGGTGCGAGACCATTATCATCAACAACAACCCCGAGACCGTCTCAACCGACTTCGACGTGGCGGACAAGCTCTATTTCGAGCCGCTGACCGCCGAGGACGTGGAGGCCGTGGTGGAACTGGAAAAGCCCTGGGGCGCAGTGGTGCAGTTCGGCGGCCAGACCGCCATCAAGCTGGCCCAGGCGCTCACCGACATGGGCGTGCCCATCCTGGGCACCCCGGCCGACGGCGTCGATGCCGCCGAGGACCGGGAACGCTTTGACGCGATCCTGCAGGCGTGCGGCATTCCCCGGGCGGCGGGCAAAACGGTCTTCACTACTGAGGAGGCGCTGGCCGCCGCCCACGAGGTGGGGTATCCGGTGCTGGTGCGCCCTTCCTATGTGCTGGGCGGCCAGGGGATGGAGATCGCCTATAACGACCGCAATATCACCGAATTCATGCGCATCATCAACCTCCAGGCCCAGGAGCACCCGATCCTGGTGGACAAGTATCTGATGGGCAGGGAGGTGGAGGTGGACGGCGTCTTCGACGGGGAGGATGTGCTTGTCCCCGGGATCATGGAGCATATCGAGCGGGCCGGCGTTCACTCCGGCGACTCGATTTCCGTTTACCCGCCGATCCACATTGAGGAAAAGCACAAGCAGACCATTCTGCGCTATACCCGGGATCTGGCGAAGGCCCTGGGGGTCATCGGCCTGGTGAACATCCAGTTCATCCTCTACAACGACGAGGTGTATGTCATCGAGGTCAATCCCCGCTCCTCCCGCACCATCCCCTATATCTCCAAAGTCACCGGTGTGCCCGTCATCGACCTGGCCACCAAGGTCATGCTGGGCGCCAGGCTCCGCGACCTGGGCTACGGCACCGGGCTCTACCCGGAGGCCGCCTATTACGCCGTCAAGATGCCGGTTTTCTCGTTTGAAAAGCTCACCGACGTGGATACCGGCCTGGGCCCTGAGATGAAGTCCACCGGCGAGTGCCTGGGACTGGCCGAGACCTTCCCGCAGGCCCTGCTGAAGGCCTTCAAGGGCGCCAATATGAAGGCCCCCAAAAAGGGCGGCCGGATCATCATCACCGTCAAGGACGAGGATAAGGGGGAGATCGTGGGCATCGCCCGGGGCTTTGCGGATATGGAGATCGAGATCCTGGCCACCAGCGGTACCTGCGACGCGCTCAACGCCGCGGGCGTGCCCGCCCGTAAGGTGGCCCGGGTCTCCGAGGCCCACCCCAATATTCTGGATATGATCGCATCCGGAACGGTGGACCTGGTCATCAATACCCCCACCCGGGGGCGCAAGCACGATACCGACGGTTTCAAGATCCGCCGCTCCGCGGTGGAGCATTCCGTGGCCTGTGTCACGGCCATCGACACCGCACGGGCCATGCTCACCGTCCGTACCCAGGGACGCAGCGCTGATCTGCGCCCCATCGATATCACTGAGATTTAGGAGCAAAAAAGATGAAACACCAGTTGATCATCGTTCTGGATTTCGGCGGTCAATACAATCAATTGATCGCCCGCCGGGTGCGTGAGTGCGGGGTGTACTGTGAGGTCAAGCCCTATACCACGCCGCTGGACGCGCTCAAGGCACAAAACCCCATCGGATTTATCTTTACCGGCGGCCCCAACAGTGTCTACGACGAAAAAGCGCCCCATGTGGATCCGGCTATTTTTGCGCTGGGCGTGCCCGTGCTGGGTATCTGCTACGGCTGCCAGCTCATGGCCCAAACCCTGGGCGGGCAGGTCACCGCCGCCCAGGCCGATTCCGCCCGGGAGTACGGAAAAACCGTGACCTACTACGATCCGGACTGCCGTCTCTTCCGGGACCTGCCCAACTGCGGCGTCTCCTGGATGAGCCACGGGGACTATATGGCAAAGGTGCCCGAGGGCTTTGCTCTGGTGGCCCATACCGATGCCTGCCCCAACGTGGCCATCGCCGACGAGAGGCGGGGGTTCTATGGGGTTCAGTACCACCCGGAGGTGAACCATACCGAGCACGGCCTGGATATGATCCGCAATTTCCTCTATGAGGTCTGCGGAGCCACGGGTGACTGGAGCATGGGGGATTACCTCAAGACCTCGGTGGCCGCCATTCGGGAAAAGGTCGGTTCGGGAAAGGTACTGTTGGCGCTGTCCGGCGGCGTGGATTCCTCCGTATGCGCGGCCCTGTTGGCGGAGGCCATCGGCCGGCAGCTCACCTGCGTGTTTGTGGATCATGGCCTCATGCGCAAAAACGAGGGGGACGAGGTGGAGGCCGCCTTTGCCAAATGGGACCTGAATTTCGTCCGGGTGGACGCGGAGACCCGCTTTCTGATCAAGCTGGCAGGCGTGTCCGAGCCGGAACACAAGCGCAAGATCATCGGCGAGGAGTTCATCCGTGTCTTTGAGGAAGAGGCAAAAAAAATCGGCGCCGTGGACTACCTGGCCCAGGGCACCATCTATCCCGACGTGATCGAGTCGGGGGCGGGGGACGCCGCCGTGATCAAATCCCACCATAACGTGGGCGGTCTGCCGGACTATGTGGATTTCAAGGAGATCATCGAGCCGCTGCGCCTGCTGTTCAAGGACGAGGTGCGCCAGCTGGGCCGGGAGCTGGGGCTGCCGGAATATCTGGTCATGCGGCAGCCGTTCCCGGGCCCCGGCCTTGCCATCCGGGTCATCGGCGACCTGACCAAAGAGAAACTGGACACCCTCCGGGACGCGGACGCCATCTTCCGGGAGGAGATCGCCGCCGCGGGTGAGGAGAAGAACGTCAATCAGTACTTCGCCGTGCTGACCAATACCCGCAGCGTGGGCGTCATGGGCGACGGGCGGACCTACGACTATACCCTGGCCCTGCGGGGCGTCACGACCTCGGACTTCATGACCGCGGATTGGGCGCGGATTCCCTATGATGTGCTGGATAAGGTCTCTACCCGCATCGTAAACGAGGTAAAGGGCATCAACCGCATCGTCTACGACATCACCTCCAAGCCCCCCGCCACCATCGAGTGGGAATAAATATTTAGTGTTTTCCGAATCCTGAAAAGCGTTGGTAATACAGCGTTTTTCAGGATTTTTCTTTTTTAGTGGCTACAAATTGGCTACATTTGCAGCGATTTTTGTAGCCAGAGGCTCACGGCATAATGCCGTCAAGCTGTCTGGCTACCTCCACCTGCTTGTTGGGGTACAGGTGACTGTACGTGTCCATCGTTGTCTGTACCTTTTCATGTCCGAGCCGCTCCGCGATCAGCAGCGGAGAGAAGCCCATCTCCACCAGCAGGCTGGCGTGGCTGTGTCGAATGTCATGCACCCGTATCCGCTTCACGCCCGAAGCCTTGCAGCCATACTCCATTTCGTGGTATAGAAAGCTCTTGGTGTAGGGAAAGAGCCTGTCGTCCTTTTGCAGCCCGTAGCAATGGGACATATACTCCTGCAAACAGTTGCAAAGGCCGTCGGGAATAGGGATAGTACGGATGCTTTTCGGTGTTTTCGGAGTGGTGATAATATCCTCTTTGCCGAGGCGCTGATAGCTCTTGTTCACCGTCAGGGTCTTCTTCTCGAAGTCGATGTCCGACGGTGTGAGTGCCAGCAGCTCTCCCTCCCGAATCCCCGTGTAGTACATGGTCATGAATACCGTGTAGCTGGCGGGACGGTCTTTCATGCTCTCGATAAATGTCTGGAACTCGTCCTTTGTCCAGAACAGCATTTCATCGGCTTTCTTCTTGCCCATGCTCCCCGCCTTGTGGCAGGGATTCTCTTTCAGCCCATAGTATTTGACTGCGTAGTTGAAAATCGCCGTGAGCTGGTTGTTGATGCACTTGAGATAGGTCTGGGCGTAAGGCTTGCCGTTTTCATCCCGGTAGCTGGTCAGGGAGTTCTGCCATTGGCGCACGTGAGTGGGCTTGATCTCGTTCAGCGGGATTTTCTTGAAGAAAGGCGTTACCTTCAGGTCGATCAGCCATTTCTTGCTGGCAACGGTTGAGGGCTTGAGGCGGTGCTCCATATCCTTGACATACAGAGAGATGAAGTCACCGAAGGTCATGCCGAGGCTGCCCGTAGATTGGCTGATGAAGTCACGTTCCCATTGCAGGGCTTCCTTTTTGGTGGCGAAGCCCCGCTTCTTTTTGTGGATTGTCTTTCCTGTCCAGTCCGTTACCCGGATCTGCGACATCCAGCGACCGGTATCGCCGTCTTTTGTTACTGACATTTTTACCTCCTTCCCTCAAGAATCAGGCTTTGATAGGGTTATTTACTCATTACTCTCGTTGTTACCATATTCCTTTTCCAAAAGCTCCGTCCGTCTTGCAATCAGTTCGTCACGGTCAAGTTCTTCTGGTTCTGTGCATTTGACTGCGTTCGCAGCATAGTATGCAAGCGTCTGCTCCTTCCAGCGCTTATATGCTGCCTGCGTGGAGTTATAGGCGCGAAGCTCACTGCGCTCGTCCTCCCACTGTTCAAGAAACAGACACATATCCGCGTTGAACTCCGCCGTGCTCTTTCCATCAAAGGAAATCGAGCACTCCCATTGTTTGCTGCGGGGCGGCTTCTGCACATTGATCTTGAAGTCGATGCCCTCTACCGTTTCCAGCTTAAAGAGGAAGTCCATCACGTCGGCAAGCGTCCTGATCTGTGTCGTGCTGGATTCATACCCAAGAATATAGGTTGAGGTCGTGTCCAGCAGGTCTGCGATCTGATTGACAACGGCAATCGACACTTCAATCTCTCCGGTTTCGTACTTCTGTACGGTGCGGAGAGATTTTTTCAGCATTTGTGCCAGCTCGGTCTGGTTCAGCCCTTTGCGTTTTCGGAGCTGCTTGATTCTCTGCCCAATGGCGGGATAATCGAAATTGTCCATGTCTGATTCACCTCGTCCATATCATATCACAGAATAAAGCGAATTGCAAGTACATATTTTTATTTTCTAAAGGCTTGACAGATGCATCTTGTGTGCGTATAATAAAATATGTACTCAGGGTGCGTGTTTCGGAGAGGATGGAGAAAGGAGGGCGAACAAAAGATACGCAGGCCGAGGCAGATCACATTAAAACAGGAGGTACTATGAGAGCACAGTTTATCACAGCGTCAGAGGTGGCAGAGATCATGGGAATCAGCCGCAGCAAGGCGTATCAGATCGTCCGGGAAATGAACAGGGAACTGAAATCCCAAGGCTATCTGACCGTAGCCGGAAAATGCCCCGCCCAGTATTTCAAGCAGAAGTTCTACGGCTTCCAGATTCCCGGAGGTGAGCGCAATGACGGAAAATGAGAAAACGACCGCCCTCATCCCATCTGTTGGAGCAGATGGAGGGCAGCCGCCTCACAATTCAACTAACCAGAGCATACCACATGAAACCTGCGAAAGCAATCCCCCAGAGGAAAATATTGAGGAAATGCGCGAGAAAATCCGGCGCATGAACGACCCGCATTATCTTCATACGGTTTCCATGACAGAGCTGTATCAGACCGCCTACAAGAGCAGACCGCCCGTCATAGATGGTCTGCTCTACTCCGGGGCATATATCCTCGCAGGAGCGCCCAAAATCGGAAAATCATTTCTGGTAGCGCAGCTTGCCTACCATGTCAGCACAGGGCAAAGGCTGTGGGGCTACGAAGTCCATCAGGGTACGGTTCTGTACCTTGCACTGGAGGATGATTTCCAGAGAATCCAGAGCCGGATGTTTATGATGTACGGCGTGGCGGATACCGCCAGCCTGCATTTTGCAACGGCAGCAAACAAAATCGGAAACGGTCTTGACGAGCAGCTTGAGAATTTCATAAAGGAACACCCCGATACGAAGCTGGTTATCATTGACACCATGCAGAAGATCAGAGAAGCTGGCGGCGAGGCTTACAGCTACGCCAGCGACTATGAGATCATCGGCAAACTCAAGCGTTTTGCAGACAGGCACAGCATTTGCATCGTTACCGTCCATCACACAAGAAAACAGCCAGCCGGAGACAGCTTTGAAACGATCTCCGGCACGACGGGACTTCTCGGTTGTGCAGACGGAGCACTCCTGATGCAGAAGAAGAAACGGACAGCATTGGAGGCCATGGTCGATGCCGTGGGGCGAGATCAACAGGATCAGATTCTATATCTGAAAAAAGATGCCGACACGCAGATATGGAGCCTTGAACGGACAGAGAACGAGCCGTATCAGGAGCCGCCCGACCCGGTATTGGATACGGTTTCCCAGCTTGTTTCCTCCGAAAGCAGAGAATGGACAGGCAGTCCGACCGAGCTTGCGGAGACGGTCAACACAGGCATGGCAGCAAACGCTCTCACCAAATACCTGAACGTTAAATCCGGCAGGCTGCTGGACGAGTACCATGTGAAGTACGAGAACAGAGCAAAACACTCCGGGCGGCAGGTGAAACTCACCTATATGGTAATCGACAATGTTGAGTACGAAGTAATCGAATGAGGACAGCGCGACGGCTGCGACGGTCGCGACGGTGGAAATGATGCCATCAAAGCAACCGTCGCAATCGTTGCGACCGTCGCGGATAGGAAAGAATAGGAAAATGAAAAGCGTACAAATCCCCTATGATCTGTTCATCGACCTCGCCATGTACCATCTGCGGGGCGAGGATGATTTTGAAGAAGAAATCCGGCAGGGCTTGGAGCAAAAGCTCGACGCCATGCTGAACCGGCAGCTCTATTCCCGGTACAAAACCGCTCCCAACGAAGAAGAACGGGAGCAGGCGCGGCAGGAGTATCTTGACCGGCGTGGAGTGCCGCGAAGCTATCGCTGGACTACTCCTCCATGGGAGCTGTGACAGGAGCGTGCCACGCTCCTGTTGCTGGAGGACAAGGCAAAGCATTGGCTGACACAGCCCCTCGCATCCCCGTCCCCATCGAAAAACCCGCAGATTTTGAGATGGATGGCGGAGAGGATTTTCAAAATTCTCTCTGCCTGTGGGCGGCAACGTTGAAGCAAATTCGATTGCTGAAAGGCTGGCGGTCACGCCGTGGATTTTGCAAAGTGGGTACTACTTGCAAGCCACGGCAGAGGCTTCCGCAGAAGCCGCATTCCCCGTTCCCCCTCGGAGAGCCCACGATACTTTGCAGCCGCAGGATGAAAGTATCATAGTGGGTTATTACACTTCCGCAGAAGTGCTCCCTCGGAAGCTACCCCATCCTGTGCAATCTGAAATCAGGAGGTAAATGCCCATGGCAAGAGGCGACGGTATCCATCGTACCAACGCAAGAAATATGAGGCTGACCGCTGCCAGAATCGGCAACGCGCAGCAACACAACGAACGGGAAAAGGGATCCTATGTCAATCAGGATATTGTCCCGGAAAGAACGCGGCTCAATATTCATTTCAAGAAACCGACCGCTGGATATGCGGAGATGTTTGAGCAGATGAAAGAGGATGGGATCATCTCCACCCGCGGACTGAAAGAGGACGCCTTTCTCTACGGCGAGCTGGTCTTTGACGTAAACACCGCCTATTTTCATAATCACGGCGGCTATGACTTCGCAAAACAATTCTACACCGACGCATACAAATCCGCAATAGAAATCGTAGGCGGAGAGCAGTACATTCTCTCTGCGGTCATGCACGCCGACGAGCGCAACCGCGCCATGTCCGATGCACTGGGGCAGGACGTGTACCACTACCACCTTCATGTGGTCTACCTCCCCGTCGTGGAAAAACAAATTCTGTGGTCGAAGCGCTGCAAGGATAAATCGCTGGTGGGGACGGTCAAGGAAACGATACAGCAGGTCAGTATGAGTAAAAAGTGGGATTCCAAGCCCGCGCTGGACGAGCATGGGAAACCGCTGCTGAACGCAAACGGAAAAACTGTGCTCCGAAAATCCTATTCTGTTCTGCAAGATGATTTCTTCGCCGCCATGCGAAAGGCAGGGTATGACGATGTGGAGCGCGGCGAACGCGGCAGCTCGGAGGAACACCTGACCGTAACGCAGTTCAAAGTGCAGCAGGAGCAGGCGCGGCTGGCAGAATTCACAGAGCAGAACCGTCAACAGGAAAAACAGGCAGCAACGCTTGGGAGCAAAATTGGAAAAATCCAGAATCAGCGGGTCGATGTGCGGTCTATCGAAAAAATCGTGGCAACGTCCATTCCCTTCTCACCCAAAGTTGCCGTGGAGCGTGAGGACTTTGACCGACTTTCCACTCTGGCAAAGAAGTACGTTACAGCAGAGAAAAAGGAATCCAAACTGCAAAAGGCGTTGGATGCGGCAAACAAACTGATTGCAAAACTCAAGGCTGAGATTGACGGTTTGAAGCAGGAGATTTCCGATTATAAGTCTATTCGCGGCAAGCTCCGTGCAGCAGAATTGGAGCGTGAAAATACGGAGCTGCGCGTGAAAGTCCGCAGCTATGAGGATGTGATTCAGCGCAATAATCTGTGGCGATTCTTCCATCCGCACAGAGAAAAAGCGGTCACGAGGGACGAAGCTCGCTGATTCCTGTGTAGAGCCGGAAAAAACGCATTTTATCGAATGGGAGCGCGTCAGACAGGACAGTCATCGTCCGGCGCGCTCCTGTTTGAAAATCGCCGTTTTCCCCAAGCCAAGAGCCGGAGAAAACAGCCGAAAAATGCCACTCCTGTGCGACAGAGGGCAGAAAGGAGAGTTTATGAGAACAGGGCTTACGAAGCAGGAAAAGACCACTGATATTTGGTTTGACGAGAAAGACCCCCTTATCCATATCCGCACCCACAACACCGACCTCAAGAACAGGTTGACCGCCTATGCCGCAGCACACCCCGGCGAGTGCCGGCAGACCGACGCAGATCCGGAAACGGGCTGCATGGAGTTTGAAATCCGCAAGGGGCGCTTCTCCTTTCGGCTGACCGCCCCATATAGCGAGGAACGCCGCAAGGCGGCAAGCGCGGCGGCGAAAAAGTGCGGCGTTCATAGAAAAGTTGCACATTTGTATGGAGACAGGAATTGAAAAGTTCGTGCCTTGCATGGTATAATCATATTGGATAGGTTTATCCGCGCAAAGCAAAAGATGATGATATGCCCGAAAGGAGGAAGCCTTTTATGAAACGACTGCCAATTATTGTGCTGACGTTTGCGCTCTGCCTGCTGATAGCGGGCTGCGGCGCAAAGCCAAACGAGCCAGCCGACGGGGACTCTGCAAAAGCGGGGATCGTCGAGCGGATGGCAACGGTAAAAGCAGAGGAAATCAAATATATCTCATCATTCTTTTCTCGTGAGCATGTAAGCGCCGAAGACATGGCCTCCGTCCTCAATGCCGCAGCGGAACACCATAGCGAGCAGCCCGGTCAAGGCTTGGACCATTATACGATGGAGATATACCTCTCCGGGGGGCCTGACGCATATAACTCGTCTGACGAACACTTCGTTTTCTTTGCCGGATTGGATGAAAACCATATAAACGGCATTTATTTCAACGGAAAAGGAGACAGCCATCGCATGAGCTTTGAGGACGAAACGCTCTACTGGCTGATCCGCAACGGTTACCGCACCGAAGTACAGGTAGACAAAGACGCTTATGAATACCATCAGGCCATTCTTGACCAGCGGGCGCAGCGATTGGCCGCGCAGTGCGCCTCTCCCTCCCGAACGGATATCCTCACCGGCTATGAGGTTGTGCAGTTTTATCAAAAAGAAGTCCTTACGGATGAAAGCGGCAGCTACACGGTCTATTGCTGGGAACCCGCGTTTCTGACGGCTTCTCCCGATGATATTCCGTGGGCGGGCGGAATGTATCTCGATGCGGACGGCAGGCTCTGCGCCTATGAGCAGTACACCTATTTTGTGACAAAAGGTGAATCCGGAGACTTCCCGCCCTACCGTTTCCTGCCGTGGGATTTGTATAACGGAGAAACCGAAGAGGCGGGAAAAGAGCACGCTTTGCAGCGTATCCGGCAGGCGTTTGAACCGGCGGTTCAGGCGCATTGGGCGGAGGATGTGTTGGTCGGCCTTTCCGATTACCACGAGGTTTCCGTCAGTACGGCAGAGCCGCTGGCCAGGGTGCTGCTTTCCTGCGAGTATGCCGTAAAGGACTTCAAGGTGCTGGGAATCGAGGCTTCTATGAGCAGCAGCCTATCGTTTTTCACAGAAGAGCTGTACGCTCTGGACGAGCTGTCACCGGATCGTCCGCTGCTGCTGAATATGACATTCTATGGTCTGCTGCCGTATTACGGGGTATCCTACGTCGATGACAGCGGCGAAACCATAAGCTATTCCATCAATATGAGCGGCAAAGACGGCTCTGTGATTTTAACCGAGTTTTTACCGTGCACACAGTGCGGTACAGTCTCGAACGGTCGATAATCAAAAACACCAAAGCGCAATCGACGAAAATCGGTTGCGCTTTTTCATTGCCTTCCCCATACAGCGCAGAACGCCGCAGGGCGGCAAGCGAGGCAGCGAAAAAGTGCGGCGTTCATGGAAAAGACGCCGGACGGTAAGATAATTGCGCTTGACAAGTTTACTTGGCAACGATATAATAATGACAAGAAAACTTGGAAAGGGGCGATTCTGTTCAATGAATAAAGAGAATATTTTGGAAAGCAGCCGCAGAGAGAACAAAAACAGGGATTTGGCGGAGATGGAAGTAACCGCGCAGGCAGGAAATATTGCCGGTCGTGTCGGTGCTGCGGTCTGCGTTGTTCTCACGCTTATCTTTCGTATCTTTACAAAAACATACTTTCTGAGTCCGTGGGTTGTTTATTTTAGCATCCTTACCACCCACACTCTTGTAAAGTATGCAAGGCTAAAGAGAAAAACCGACTTGATCCTCGCTATTCTCTATTTGGCGATGTGCCTCACGTTTTTTGCCTTTTTTATCCTGCGGCTTGTGGAGGTCAAGGAATGAATGACGAGCTGAAATTGAAAAACAACCTCAAGGAAGCACGCGCAGAGAAAAAGCTATCCCAAACACAACTGGCGGAAATGATTGGTGTATCGAGAAACACAATCAGTTCCATTGAAACGGGGCAATTCAATCCGACCGCAAAGCTGGCATTGATCCTTTGCATTGCTCTGGACAAGAAATTTGAAGAACTGTTTTACTTTTAAGGAGGAAGCGAATGGATAATATCGCTCTGTTGATTTTAGGTGTGTTCATCTCTTTCCTTGGGATCGTGAACATAATGGGAAATATTAGCACAATACATTCCTACAACCGAAGAAGGGTCAAGGAAGAAGATGTACCGAAGTATGGGAGAGCCGTCGGTACAGGTACACTTATCATCGGTGCATCTTTGATAGCGGCATTTGTCACAGCTTTCTGGAGTGAAAAGGCAATGTCTTTCATTGTTATTCCGGCGCTCGTCATCGGCTTGGGATTTATCTTGTATGCACAGTTCAAGTACAATAAGGGAATCTTTTAAGAGTAATCTTGCAAAGTAATTCAACAAACTTGAATCTGACGGGCAGGCACAGTCTGTGCTTGCCCGCCTTGTTTGCCAAACAGCGAAACGGGCGGCGGCAGTCAATGGCGCGAAGCGTTCATCTTGACCATTGACAGACGCAACCCGTTGCGCTATATTCTTCCCGTCAGCTATCGAGGGGGGTCGTAATCTGTCACGGCGTTCAGGTAGGCTTCGGGATCGCCATTCAAAACCAGATCGGCATACGCAAGTGGATCATTGTAAATCAGATAATCCAGCTCTGACCGCTGGAAGCGGTTATCGGCAACTTCGTTTTCAACGGCGGTGCAGTCAATGGAAAGCTGGCTTCCATCATCAAAAACCAATTCTACGCAGGCTGTGTCTATGTTGAATTGACAGGATATAAGTTTGCTCATGGTCATACCTCCAAGATGTTTTTTGAGGTGAATCAGACGGTCAATTCCGGGTGATTATTGGCGGGAATCATATCGAAACCTGCCGCAAATCATTCAAAATAAGTCGTTGCGAACGGTTAGTACGTATAAAATAGCTGGCTACAAAACGGCTACAAAATTCGTAAGGAACCTATGTACAGCCCGAAATACGTGGATTATTTGGACGAAAAGCGTATCGAGAGTGCATTTTATAACCCTAAATCAAAGCTCAAGACTTGAGTGGGAGTAAGCGTAGCCGGAGAATGCCGGATGGAGCCGAAGAATAGTTTGCAGATGGATAAGGCGTCTGAACAGGGGAGGGGATATTCATGTATTATACGGCGCGCTATTGGTCTCCAGTGGGGCCGCTTCTGCTGGCGGGCAGGGAAGACGGCCTGATAGGGCTGTGGCTGGAGGGACAAAAGTATTTTGGAGCCGGTTTGCCGGAGCAGCGGGAGCAGCGGGAGGATCTTCCCATCCTGCGCAGTGCAAAGGAATGGCTGGATCGGTATTTTGCAGGAGACCGGCCTGCAATTGCAGAACTCGCCCTTGCGCCGGCCGGCAGTCCCTTTCGTCAGGGCGTTTGGCGCATCCTGTGCGAGATCCCCTATGGCCAGGTGACCACCTACGCGGCCATCGCAAAGCAGATGGCGGAGCGCATGCAGCGCAAGACCATGTCCGCGCAGGCAGTCGGCGGTGCGGTGGGACATAACCCGATTTCCATCATCATCCCTTGTCACCGGGTGGTCGGAACGAATGGGAGCTTGACCGGTTATGCCGGCGGCGTCGACAAAAAACGCAGGCTGCTGGAATGGGAGGGCGCCGACCTTTCCAGACTGTCGGCTCCCGCCGGAGAAGCCGCGCGATAGCGGCCCCCGGCGGGACTGCGCCTGGAGTCATCGCGGCGCCTTGTCCAGTGATTTTGGCCCGAAGCTGTGGGGCAAGAGCTCGGACAAGGAGCAGGAGACGAACGTATGATCGCCCCGGGCGACCAGCAGCCGGAGCGCGGGTGCAAATTCGCTGAGCATCTGACGGCAGGCTCCGCAGGGCCAGCAGTAATCAGCGGCGGCGCCTACCACGGCAAGACGGATAAAATCATCCCGGTGCCCTTCGCTGACCGCTTTTACCAGTGCGGTACGCTCGGCGCAGATGGTAGAGCCGTAGGCGGCGTTCTCCACATTGCATCCGGTATAAACGTCCCCGCCGGCACACTCCAGCGCGGCCCCCACTGGAAAGCCCGAGTAGGGCACATAGGCATGCTTCAGCATTGTAAAGGCAAGCTCCACCAATTCCTGGTCTGTCATCGAAAAACCTCCTTGCTCCTAAAACGGCCTCGCATGGGATATCCATGCGAGGCCATTTTAGCATGTTTTTCTCAGGACTTCAACTTATCACAGTTGCGTACGGCGGGCAGAGCCAGACCCAGCACGCCGCAGAAAAGGGTGACGACGCCAGACAGCAGAAACCAAACGGTGATGCCGGTGCGGTCGGCCAGCAGAGCGGTGGCGACCAGTCCAACGGGGGATGCCAGCGTCATGATGGCCCCGGACAGGCCGAGCACCCGCCCCAGAAATTCCGGCGCGACCTTTTCTTGGATCAGAGCCATAAAGACCGAATTGAAGAAGGGGCAGGTCAGCCCCATGAACAGGGAGAGGACGGCAAAGGTCCAGAAGGCGGTGGGAGGCAGCAGGCCGGTGGCCACCAGAACGACGCCCAGGGCGAAGATGGAGCTGAGCATAGTCGCCATCTTATCCCGAAAACCGCCCCAGAGCCCCAGGATCACGGAGCCTGCCAGCATTCCAATGGAGAAAGCGGTCTCCACGACCGCGGCGGAGGCGGTATCTCCGCCGAAGTACTGCATGCTCATAAGGGGGAACAGGGCGGACACCGGCATGAAGGCTACGGAAAAAAGCGCGCAAATCAGGCAGAGCTCCCACAGCCAGCGGTGCGAACGCAGTACTGCAAACCCCTCTTTCGTGTCCCGCCAGATACGCAGGCGCTGCTCCGGCTGTCCCACACGCAGTACAGGCAGGCGTGCGAAAAGCAGTCCGCCGATGGCAAAAAGTGCTCCCAGCGTATCCGTCAGAATGATCCAATGGAGCGGCAGAGCGGCATACAGCGCGGCGGCCAGAGCAGGGGAGAGCAGCATAGAGACCGTCTGGATGCCATGGCTCCAACCGGCGCAGCGGGTCAATGCGTCCGGCGGTGCGATCAGAGGCGTTACCGCCTGAATGCAGGGCGCGTGAAACGCGCCGCCTACGCTGCGCAGGGCCAGCACCAGAATAATGGGGCCGGGGGTCAGGGGCACGGCGGCGGCCGCCAGCGCCAGTGCCAGGGACAGCAGGCCGATGGCGCCGTCTGCAGCGGCCATAAGGAAGCGCCGGTCAAACCGGTCGGCAAAGGCCCCGGTAAACAGGGATAGAATGCCCTGGGGCAGCAGAGCGGCGATGGTGGCCGCCGACAAGACGGCGGAGGAGCCGGTCTGATCGGTAAGGTACCAGATCAGGGCGTATTGAGAGACCATGCTGGTGAGGATCGAGAGGGCCTGCCCGACCCAGAGGGTGACAAATTTTTGCTTCCAGTGTGGTATCATACACTCACATTCCTTTCCCAGCCGCGGTAAAGGAATAAAATTTTACCACACCAGCGCCCGGCTGTCAAGCGAAAGCAGTGGGAGGCTATTCATAATTTTGTATGGAACACGAATGGAAAGGACACTTGACATTATGTAATTTATATGATATGGTTCAGACATGGAAAGGAAGCTTTCCGTTCAAGAAGGGAGGTTGGGAAAATGAAAAATAGACTGGAAGAATTAAGGAAGAACCGAGGCATTAAACAAGAGGAATTAGCCTCAGTACTTGAAGTATCCCGTCAAACGATAGGTTCTCTTGAAAACGGGCGCTATAATCCCTCCATTCTTCTGGCTTTCAAAATCGCAAATTTTTTTGGAATGAGTATTGAAGAAATCTTTATTTATGAGGAGGATGCAAAATGAAAAATACAAAACATTGGCTCATCACTGGAAGTGGCATTGCTTTATTGGCAGTTGGTTTTTTCCTTATGAAAAATATAGACAATTCCAACAACTTCCTGATGAACCTGCCTTATGTATTCGTAGGAATTGGTTCTGGCGTTTTTGGGTCTGGCATGGGTAGTATTGTTACAAGTAGAACCTTAAAAAAACACCCAGAAACACAGAGGGTGCTGGAAATTGAGAAAAAAGATGAACGAAATATTGCAATTTCTAATCGTGCGAAGGCAAAAGCTTATGATGCTATGACATTCGTATTTGGTGCGCTGATGGTCTCCTTCGCACTGATGGGGATTGAACTGGTTGCTGTATTGCTTTTGGTGTTTTCGTACTTGTTTGTCCACGGCTATGGAATTTATTATCGTTGCAAATACGATAGAGAAATGTAAAAAAATACAGAGGTAGGTTTTATGCCTGTCTTTGTATTTTTTGAATGGAAACAGCGGAAATAGTATTGTTCAAACGATTTTTGGGATATTAAAATTTTCCTTAAACCCACCGTGTTTTACGGATAGCCCAGTGGGCGTCCCTTTTACGCTATTTGTGCATGCTTAAAATCTCCGGCAATTTGACTATACATTGAAAAATATTTGCTTGCATGCTAAAATGCCCATAAGCATAGCAGTGTAATAAATTCCGATTTATCGTTTCATCCCATATTCGTCGAAATTCTGTTTTAACGCCCTTTCTGTAAAAACAAGAGGAAGACACATCACAGCACATTGCAATAGTACGATAATGCCTCCGGTCCATCCGATCGTATCAATCTCCTTGTGGAATACAAGTGCCATTACGATAACGGAAGGTATGGTTGTCACTATCCCTGTCAAAAGCCAAATACGTCCTGCATGTTGATGGGCAAACATCCAAGTGTCCATATTTTTCATAGACATCGATGTTCTGTACCCATAAAAGGCATTTATGTTTTTTGGCGGCTTCTTTATAAAAATCGTCCCGAACGCGATCATTGTCAGAGGAATTAGTAACGTCATTACCAGCATGAATATCCAAAATCCCATCGTTCCGACCCTTTACAAATCAGGATTTGTAAGGAGCAGTCTCATTTTTTGAGGCTGCCCCTGGTTCTTTTGACGAATGGTACCCGAAAAGCAAAAATAAGGTAAAGGGATCACTGGGCCCGGCCGAAAGCCGGGCCCAGTGCTTCATGTCTCAGGCCAACGTACGCCCAGATTGGGACGTACCTCCAGGTCAATGATCTCGCGGCAGTCGTAGAAGGGCATATAGCGCTCCACATCCTTGCCGGTGTTGCCGCCCCGCAGCGTGGTTCCGTCCGGATGCATCCGGTCGCAGATGACGGCGGAGATATCCTTTTTGACATAGGAGAAGGAATTGACGCCCACGCTGGCGAAGACCCGGAAGCCCTGATTCTGGAGGTACTGGAACACAGGACCGGTGGTGTGCCAATCGTCTCCGTCGGGCCGGGCGCCGTGGGGATAAAAGAGGATATTGGTGGGTCCCACCAGAGTGCCCACCTCCTCCTGCCAGCGGACGGTGTCCCGCTGGATCTTTTCCAGGGACCAGGAGGACAGGTTGATGTGTCCCCAGGTATGGGAGCCGAAGGTCCAGCCGGTCTCCTTCAGGCGCTGCAGGATGGGCTTGACCGCTTCGATCTCCGCGGCACGGTTTGCGTCGAAGGCGGGCCGGGCCGGGTCGTCCGCGGCGATGTCGATATCGTTCTGCGTGCGGTAGCCCAGGATTCCCTGATATCCCGTCAGAGAAAAGATGGCCTTGGCGCCGTTCAGTGAGAAATCCGGATGCGCCAGCACGAATTGATCCAGAAGGGTCGTGGCGTCCAGGTCCTGCGTCAGGAAGGTCTGCTTGGTATAGGGATCGGTGCACTCCGCCCAAATCTGACCGTCGTCCCCCAGCACCAGCTTGGAGGTAAAGCCCTGCTCCAGCATATATTCGTAGTAGTTCACATCATCGAAGGAGATGACAAGGGGCTTTTTCCCCTCGGGGAGCATAAGCGTATTGCGCTGCATCCGGGCCACGCCGTCCTCGCCGGTGACCTCGCTCCAGACGTCCTCCATTGCGACCAGAATGAAACCCTTGTCGTAGACGCTTTGAATGATCTTGTTGAACTCATCCACCGTGACCATCCAGTCGTCCAGGCCCTCTTTTTCGGATTGGGTGGCGCTGCAATCGTGGAATGCCCACTGGGGATACGCGATGATCGGATGGAAGAACAGATGCTCCACCGGCTGCTCCGGCCCCCAGGCCTGCGTGAGCTGATCCTCGCTCCAGTAGGTACGTACTGCATCGTAAGGATCGGCGGGCTTGGGCGTTGCGGTAGGGGCGGGGGTGGCTACCGCCACCGGGCTTTGACTGTCGGCGGGCTTGCGTTCGCCATCTCCGCCGCAGGCGGTCAAAGGAAGTGCCAGTGCCAGCGCCAGACCCAGCGCGGCGAGGTGCTTGAGTGTCGTTTTCATTGGTATCGGTTCCTCCCGCGAGTTGTTTTTCTTGATTCGGATATACTCTATGGTACGACAGGAAAAGGCAGAAGGCCTCTCAAAAGGGTAACAAAAAAATTAAGATTTTCTTTCAAGCGGCTGCGGTACTCGATGGACCAGCAGAATACAGGCCCCGCCTGTGACTGTGCCGGTGATCAGGGAGCACAGCAGCAGCGGCGGCAGGTAGACCAAAGGCGCACGGGTACCCAGCACCGCCATGGCGGCCAGGATCTGCCCGGTGTTATGAGCGGCGGCGCCGGCGACGGACACGCCGAACAGGGACAGGCCCCGCATATGCAGCAGCAGGAACATCGTCCCCAGCGCCAGCAGTCCGCCGGTCAGGGAGAACGCTAAGGACATGAGATTGCCGCCCAGCAAGGCCCCCAGCAGGCATCGGGAGACCAGGATCAGCAGGGCCTCGCGCCCGCTCAGGCGGCACAGGGCGTATACCGTCACCAGGTTGGCCAGGCCCAGCCGCAGGCCGGGCAGCGGGAACAGGATGGTCAGGGGAACCAGCCCCTCCGCCACGGAGAGAGCCAGTGCCAGAGCGGTGAGCACCGCGCAGCGGGTCAGCCGCCGGATGGAGCCGGACAAGCAGCAGCACCTCCTTTTTGAATCGGTTGGAGCGCCGGGGCGGTCATCCCGTCACCGCGTCGAAATCAGTCTGGGCCTCTGCGCCGGACAGGGAAATGACCAGCCGGTTGGGCAGACAGATGATCTGATCCCCCGCCCGGTCGGCCCAGCCGGTATGGACGCAGTCCTGGCTGGGGCAGCCGCTTTCCAGCACGCGGATGCGCCCGGGCTCAGCCTGAATGACCATGGGATAAGCCCCGCCGTCCACCGCCAGCTCCACAGGGGAGGTCAGGGCATTCAAGTCGTACTCGGCCACCAGTACACCATCTAAGACGATCCGGGCCGTCAAAAGGTTTCCGGAAGCCGGCCGAAGACCGAAAAAAAGCGCAGCGGCACACAGGATCACCAGCAGCGCCAGCACGCCGTCCCCAATCGTGGGGCGGCGGCGTTCAGCGGCGGGCCGTTTCACAGGTGTATCCATGCTCCTCCCCCCGAAATGCAAAGGTGAGTCCCTCCGTGACGGTGACGACGCCGTCGCTTCCGCATAGGATCAGCTCGAAATCGTCCCGGCTGCGCCAGTAATCCAAGGCGGCCTGCCTGCCTGCCACGAAGAGGGCGGTGGACAGCGCGTCGGCCAGCAGCGGGTCGGAGGAGACCACGGTGACGGACAAAAGCCCGCTGTCGGCGGGATAGCCGGTCTCTGGATCAAGGATGTGGTGATAGGTTATGCCGTTTGCCTCAAAATACCGCTCATACCCGCCGGAGGTGGAAAGCGTTTTGTCCCGCAGAGAGACCACGCCCAACTGACGCTCGGTGTCCTGCGGATCTTTTACCGCCACCCTCCAGTCCGCTCCGTCCGGCTTGGAACCCAAAACGGTGATATTGCCCCCCAGATCCAGCAGGGCGGAGGTGCCTCCGGCCGCCCGGATGGCATCGGCGGCGCGCTGGGCGGCAAAGCCTTTGGCCACGGCGCCGAGGTCTACCGCCATTCCGGGCTCCTCCAGCCGGGCGGAGGCATCGTCCTCCGCTACCGTCAAGGCGCGCCAGTCCACCAGGGCCAGCGTGTCCGCCAGCGTGTCCGGATCGGGCACATGCCGCTCTTCCCGGGTGAAGCCCCAGGCGTCCATGACGGGGGCGATGGTAATGTCAAAGCATCCGGGCAGGTCTTGGGAGACGGACTGGGCAAAGCGCAGCAGCGCTCCCAGCTCCGGCTCCACGGCTAAGGCGCTCCCGTCTCCGGCATGGGTGTTGAGCAGGGCGATCACGCTGTCCTCCCGGGTGCGGGAGAGCATCTGCTCCAGCCGGTCGATCTCGGCCCGGGCGGCCTGGACGGCGGCTTCGCCGTTCTCGTCCAGCACATTGACCGTCATGATGGTATCCATGGCAAAAAACTGTTCCGAGGCGCCCACATCCCCAACGGTGGGAGCGCCGCAGGCGGACAGGGACAGGGACAGGGCGAGGAAAAGCGGAAAAAGGCGTTTCATGGCATACTCCTGTTTTACCCTCGGGAACAAGGGAAATTCATTCAGCCTATTCTAACATAGTTTCTCCCGGCAGGAAAGAGAAAAACAAACAGGGGCCCGCCGGAACCGGCGGGCCCTGGGGGCAGTGTCGTCTAAGTAGCCGCCCCGGTTGGGGCGGCAGATCGGTCAGCTGCAGCGAGTGCAGCCGCAGTCGGTCTCATCGTCGCTGTCCCACAGGAACGCGGGATAAGAGACATAAACAGGCCATCCGGCGGTAGACGCGCCGCTGTCCTCTGAGAGGCGGGACAGCTCGGAGAAGGCGGACAGGGCGGTTACGCCGTTGTTCCTGCACTCACGCTCACAGCAGCGGCAGTCGCAGTCGGATCTGCATCCGCAGCGGCAGCCGCGGAAGGAGGAGACGCTGTTACAACCGTTCCAACAACACATGCAAAGCAACCCCCATTCGATTTGCGGGAACCGGACAGTCCCCACACCGACAGTATATGCCGGGAAGGCGCGCGGGGTACAAAAGCGCCCCCCGCCCATCAAGGGCGGGGGGCGCTTCAAGGCTGACCCAATCAGGCAACGCGGACGTTGACAGCGCGCATCTTGCTGCTGTTCTTGGGATCGGGCTCCACATCGTAAACGACCTTCTGGCCCTCCTGGAGGGTCTTGAAGCCGTCGCACTGGATGGCGGAGAAGTGAACGAACACGTCGTCGCCGCCCTCGTCATTGGAAATGAAGCCGAAGCCCTTGGTCTCGTTGAACCACTTGACAGTACCCTGATACATATTGGTACCTCCTGAAAAAAGATTGGAGCCAAATGTCAAAACAAAAAACCCACATCCCTGTAATACCGTCGAACGAGCCGACGATGACTACAAACATGTGAGTTCAGGCCGTGCATTTTGACTACTTTCTCACTATAGCATCTCGGCTGCTTTCTGTCAAGGGTCAATTCGGAAAAGAGTTGAGTATAGGATGATATTGTGCTATAATATACCACTAGTGCGTATCATTCTATTATCTCTCTGTTTCGAGGTGTGTTATGAAGATCGTCGTGTTGGCGGGGGGACTTTCCCCGGAACGAAACGTATCTCTTTCCACGGGGACGATGGTGACCGAGGCCCTGCGGGGACAGGGGCACCGGGCCGCCCTGGTGGATCTGTATTTTGGACTGGAGGACGATGCGGGCGCGCTGGAGGAGCTGTTCGACGCCGATGTGTCTGCGGCGGCCAAGCGCATCAGCCGTCAGGCGCCCGACCTGGAGCAGGTGAAGGCCGCGCGCCGTGACAAGAGTCCCAGCCTGTTCGGACCCAACGTGCTGGAGCTGTGCCGGCTGGCGGACGTGGTCTTTCTCGCCCTTCACGGCGCCTGCGGGGAGGACGGCCGCGTGCAGGCCGCGTTCGATCTGCTGGGCATCCCCTATACGGGGGCCGGGTATCTGGGCAGCGCCATCGCCATGGATAAGGACCTGACCAAGCGCCTGGTCGCCGACGTGGTGAATACCCCCGGCTGGAAGGTGGTGGACGTCCGGGCGGAGGACATCGACGGCCTGGTGGCCTCGGCCCGGCTGCCCCTGGTGGTCAAGCCGGTGGCCAGCGGTTCTTCCATCGGCGTCTCCATTGTCCATACGCCGGAGGAGCTGCGCCGCGCGCTCACCGACGCGCTGGCCCTGGGTGGGCGTACCGTGCTGGAGGAATATGTAAAGGGGCGGGAGCTTCAGGTGGGCATTCTGGAGGATGAAGCGCTGCCCGCCATTGAGATCATCCCGAAGCAGGGCTTTTACGACTATGAGAACAAGTATCAGCCCGGTGCGGCGGAGGAGGTCTGCCCGGCGGACATCTCCCCGGAGACAGAGGCAAAACTGCGTTCGGCGGCGGTACGGGTGTATGAGACACTGGGGCTTTCCGTGTACTCCCGGGCCGATTTTATCCTGGACGGCGCGGGCGAGATCTGGTTTTTGGAGATCAATACCCTGCCCGGCATGACCCCCACCAGCCTGCTGCCTCAGGAGGCGGCCGCGGTTGGGATCGGCTACAGCGCGCTGTGTGAGCGCATCGTGCACGCCTCGCTGAAGGCCCGCCGCGCCGGAAGGTGACGGCCGCGGGCGGCGCCGGCGGGTACGGAACGAAAATTGGGACGTGAGGAGAATTTCATGGAGCCGATGACCATACGGGAGATCCTGCAGGCCGTGGACGGCCGTATGCTGGGAGAGTTCGGGGATTTGAACCGGGAGGTATCCCGCGTGGAGACCGACAGCCGTACCATCCACGCGGGGAGCCTGTTTGTGCCCCTGATGGGGGAGCGCTTTGACGGCCACGCGTATATCAATGCCGCTCTGGAGGGCGGCGCGGCAGGCTGTTTCACCCAGCGGGAGCGGGAGAGTTACCTGCCCGGAAAGTTTTATATCAAGGTGGAATCCACACAGAAGGCCCTGCGGGATCTGGCAAAGTATTATAAAAAGAAGTTCTCCATCCCGGTGGTGGCCCTGACCGGCTCGGTGGGGAAGACCACGACCAAGGATATGGTAGCCGCCGTGTTGGGAGAGAAGTACAAGGTCCTCAAGACCGAGGGCAACCTCAACAATGAAATCGGCGTGCCCATGACACTGCTGCGGCTGAACCGGGAGCATCAGATCGCCGTGCTGGAGCTGGGCATGAACCACGCCGGGGAGATCGATTATCTTTCCGCCATCGTGGAACCGGATGTGGTGCTGATGACCAACATCGGAGACTCCCACATCGAGCATTTCGGCTCGCGGGAAAAGATCCTGGAGGCGAAAAGCGAGATCTTCCGCCATGCCCGCTCCGACGCCTTCGTGGTGCTCAACGGGGACGATCCGCTGCTGCGCACCCTGCCGGAGCAGCTGCCTTATCCCTGCATGCTGGTGGGCGCCGGGGAGGCGCTGGACTACCGTGCCCTTCATCTGGAGAGCGATGGCCGCAGTCATTTGAAGTGTGAAGTCAAAACCCCTCACAGCGATTTTAATGTGGAGATCCCTGCGCTGGGAGAGCACATGATCTACCCGACCCTGATGGCCGCCGCCGTAGGGGAGCACTTTGGGCTGAGCGCCCGGGAGATCGCCTCCGGCGTGCTCCACTTTGCGCCCACGAAAATGCGCATGAATATTCTTCATCGTGCCGACGGGATTACCATCCTCAACGATGCCTACAATGCCAATCCCCAGTCCATGCGGGCGGCGGTGGAGGTTCTCTCCGGCACCAACGCAGACTATAAGGTGGCTGTGCTGGGCGATATGTTTGAACTGGGCCCTCTGGCTCCCGCCCTCCACGCGGGTGTGGGGGAGTATTTGGGCAAGGCGGGCATCGACTGCCTGGTGGCGGTGGGGGAACTGGCAAAGCATATCTACGACGCGGCCCAGGCCGCGCCGGTTCCCGAGTGCTACTACTGCAGGACAAAGGAAGCGGCCAAGCCCGTTCTGGACGGCATGGTACGGCCCAATGCCACGATCCTGGTCAAAGCATCCCGGGGGATGGCCATGGAGGAGCTGGTGGAATACCTGCTGGGTATCACCGGACCGGTATGAAACGCGGCGGGAACAAGCCGGCGTCCTGCGCGGAAATCCCGCAGGACGCCGGCTCGTCCCCGCCGCCGCGCGTCAGCCGAAGCGCTTGGCCAGATTTTCCCGGAAGGGCGGATAGACGATCCCCCGCTCCGTGATAACGCCGGTCAGCAGCGTATGGGGCGTCACGTCGAAGGCGGGATTATAGACCTCCACGCCCGCAGGCGCGGTCTGTACGCCGCCGAGGGCGCGTACTTCGTCCTTATCCCGCTGCTCGATGGGGATCTGGCTGCCGTCGCTCAGGGACAGATCGATGGTGGAAGAAGGCAGGGCGGTATAGAAGGGGACGCCGTGATAGCGGGCGTTCACCGCCACGGAATAGGTCCCGATCTTGTTGGCGAAATCCCCGTTGGCCGCCATGCGGTCGCATCCCACGACCACCAGGTCGATCGCCCCCCTGGCCATAAGAGCGGCCGCCATGTTGTCGGCGATCAGGGTGGCGGGGATATGGTCGGCGACCAGTTCATAGGCCGTCAGGCGGGCCCCCTGGAGCAGCGGGCGGGTCTCGTCGGCGTAAACCATCGCCACTTTACCCTGCTCATGGGCGGCGCGAATGACCCCGAGAGCGGTGCCGTACCCGCCGGTTGCCAGAGCTCCGGCGTTGCAGTGGGTGAGGATGCGCGCGTGCTCCGGTACCACGGCGGCCCCGTAAGCGCCCATGGCCCTGCACATCGCCACATCCTCGGCGTGGATGGCCTTGGCCTCCGCGATGAGGGCATCCGAACTTCCGCCGCAGGCGGAAGCCTTGCGCTCCATACGCTCCAGGGCCCAGAAGAGATTGACCGCGGTGGGGCGGCTGGCGGCCAGACCGGCTTTGGCCTGGCACAGATCCCCGCCGGCCAGCGCGGCCAGGGCGTAGGCGTAGGCGGCGGAAATGCCGATGGCGGGCGCGCCTCGCACTACCATGGTGCGGATGGCCTCGGCCACCGCGCGCCAGTCATGGTAAGCCAGCCACACCTCTGTGACGGGCAGCTTGGTCTGATCCAGTAAGTAAAGGGTATTTCCTTCCCAGCGAATGGCATCCATAGGAAAGCCTCCAATCCTTTGTGTTTCCCCTTATCAAGATGAGGGTATCATACCACAAACGTGTATCGGGAGTAAACAAGATGATCGATATTTCCGTCTCGAACCTGGTCAAGGAGTTCGAGGTAGGCAAACGAATTTTAGACGGGCTCTCTTTCCAGGTGGATCAGGGAGAGCGGGTGGGCCTTCTGGGCCGGAACGGCGCGGGCAAGACCACGGTGTTCCGGCTGTTGACCGGCCAGCTGGAGCCGGACGAAGGCGAGGTAATGGTGGCGCCCGGCAAGGGCGTGGGCCTCATCTCCCAGATTCCGGTCTATCCGGCGGGGTATACGGTGGAGGATGTGCTGCTTACCGCGTTTGACAAGCTCCATGCGATGGAGCGGGAGATGTCGGAATTGACCGCACGGATGGAGCATGATCCCGACCCCGCGCTGCTCCGGCGTTACGGCGTCCTGTCCGCCGCCTTTGAGGCGGGGGGAGGCTATGATACGGCCACCGGACTCAATAAGGTGTGCAGCGGCCTGGAGATTTCCCGGGAAATGCGGGAGCAGCTCTTTTCCTCCCTGTCCGGGGGAGAAAAGACCCGGGTGAATCTGGCCCGGCTGATTCTGGAGGATACCGATATCCTGCTGCTGGACGAGCCCACCAATCACCTGGACCTGCACGCCACCGAATGGCTGGAGGATTATCTGGACCGCTATAAGGGTACGGTCCTGGCGATCTCACACGACCGCTGGTTTCTGGACCGGGTGGTCCGACGGGTCATTGAGATCCAGAACGGCAAGGCGGAGTTCTACGAGGGGAACTACAGCTTTTACGTAGAAGAGAAGGAGCGCCGCTATCAGGAGAGGCTGAAGCAGTACGAGAAGGAGCAGGCCAAGATCGAACAGCTCCAGGAAGCGGCGGACAAGCTCCACCTGTGGGCCTTCATGGGGGCGGACAAGCTCCACAAGCGGGCCTTTTCCATGGAAAAGCGCATCGAGCGCCTGCGTACCACCGACAGACCCGCCAAGGAACGCCGCCTGGACATCAAATTTGGGGAGCGGGAGTTCCGGGGAGATGAGGTGCTCACCATTCAGGACCTCAAAAAATCCTTTGACGGGCGCACTCTGTTCGAGCATGTGGATCTGGAGGTAGTGGGGGGCGAGCGCATCGCCCTGCTGGGGGACAACGGGACCGGAAAATCCACGCTTGTCAAGATCATCCTGGGGGAGGAGGAGCCGGACAGCGGCAGGCTGCGCATGGGGCCCACGGTCAGGATCGGCTATCTGCCTCAGATCATCCAGTTTTCCCACCCGGAGCGCAACCTGGTGGACACCATGATCTATGATCAGGACTGCAGCACCCAGACCGCCCGCAACCGGCTGGCTGCGTTCAACTTCCGGGGGGAGGACGTATTCAAGCCGGTCTCCGCCCTTTCCGGCGGGGAGCAGAGCCGCCTGCGCCTTTGCATGCTCATGGATGAGCAGATCAACCTGCTCATTCTGGACGAGCCCACCAACCACCTGGACGTGGCCAGCCGGGAGTGGATCGAGGCGGCGGTGGAGGCGTATGAGGGCAACCTGCTCTTCGTGTCCCATGACCGCTACTTTATCAATCGCTTCGCCACCCGTATCTGGATGCTGGAGAACGGCCGGATCACTGATTTTGACGGTACCTATCAGCAGTTCCAGGCCGCCCGGGAGCGTGCCGGGACCAATCGGGACGGCAAAGCCGCCCCATCCCCGCTTCCGAAAGAGGAGCCGAAGCCCCAGAAGAAGCGCTCCGGCGGCACCAAGGAGCTGGAAAAACAGGTGGCGGCGGCGGAACGGGCAGTGGCCAAGGCGGAGGAACGGCAGTACGAACTGGTGCAGAAGGCCGAGGAGGTGGCCTCCAACTACCTGGAGCTGCAGAAGGTCTATGACGAACAGAAGGCCCTGGAGGAGGAGATCGCCGCCCTCTATACCAACTGGGAGCGTTTGGCCGCCGAGCTGGAGGAGGCCCAGGCATGAGGAGGAAACAGGATTGCCGTCCCTATGCGGGACGCCGCAGGCCGGTTTGGCGGAGGGCCGCGGCGTTGCTGCTGCTGGCGGCGTTGGTTGCCTTCGGCGTGCTGGAGGCCGTTGTGCTCAGCGGCGGCCGGACTCAGATCCAGGGGCAGCCGGAGATCATGGTCATCTTCGGCTGCCAGGTAAAGCCGGACGGCCCCTCCGCTCTGCTGCGGGACCGGCTGGATACCGCCCTGGATTACCTGGAAGGTCATCCGGATCTCACTGTGGTGGTCACCGGCGGGCAGGGGGACGACGAACATGTGTCCGAGGCCCAATGTATGTACGATTATCTGACCGGGCACGGGGTGGACGGGGAGCGGATCGTTCTGGAGGACCGCTCCAGCAATACCTGGCAGAACATCCGGTATACGCTGGAGCTGTACCAGTCCGGCGCGCTGGAGCCGTCCGGGAAATTCCTTCTGGTGTCCAGCGATTTCCACCTGAGACGGATCAAGCTGCTGTGGGAGAGGGCCTGGCCGGGGACGTACACCCTCTCCACCCTGGCGGCGCCCTGCTCCCACCTTCCCTCCCGGGTGCAGATGTTCTTCCGGGAGCCCCTGGCTCTGGCCAAGTCTTTTTTCTTTGATAGGTGATATAGTTTGGATATGATGGAAAAACTGCGTCAGCTGGACCTGCACTTTGCCGACGTGGAAGCCCGCCTGGGGGCGGGAGAGACCTATGCCGACCCCGCTCTGGTCGCCCGGCTCAACAAGGAGCAGCGGGAGCTGGAGCCGGTTGTCCGGGCCTACCGGGACTACTGCCGCAGGCAGAACGATCTGGCCGACGCCGCGGCCCTCATGAGCGATGCGGATATGAAGGAACTGGCCCAGGAGGAGTACGCCGCGGCCAAGGCGGACCTGGAACGGCTGGAGGAGGAGATCCGGATCCTTCTGCTGCCGCGGGACCCTGACGATGATAAAAACGTCATTGTGGAGATCCGGGCCGGTGTGGGCGGGGAGGAAGCGGCCCTGTTCGCGCACTCCCTGTTCCGCATGTATTCCATGTATGCCGATGCCCGCCGCTGGAAGGTGGAGGTGGACTCGCTCAACGAGACGGAGCTTGGAGGGGTAAAGGAAATTTGCTTTACGATAGAGGGGGACGGGGCCTATTCCCGCCTGAAGTTCGAAAGCGGCGTCCACCGGGTCCAGCGTGTGCCTGAGACCGAGTCCGGCGGGCGCATCCATACCTCTACCGCCACGGTGGCGGTGCTGCCCGAGGTGGACGAGGTGGACTTCGAGCTCAACCCGGCGGATATCGAAATGCAGGTCTTCCGCTCCTCCGGCGCGGGGGGACAGCATGTGAACAAGACCTCTTCCGCCGTGCGCCTGATCCACAGGCCCACCGGCACGGTGGTGGAATGCCAGCAGGAGCGCAGCCAGTTCCAGAACCGGGACAAGGCCATGCAGCTGCTGCGCTCCCGCCTGTATGAGGAGAAAGTACGCGAACAGGAGGATGCGGTGACCAATCAGCGCCGCAGCCAGGTGGGTACCGGGATGCGCAACGAGCGCATCCGTACCTACAACTTTCCGCAGGGGCGCCTCACCGACCACCGCATCGGCCTGACTCTCTACAAACTGGAGAGCGTCATGAACGGCGATCTGGACGAGATCATTGACGGCCTGACCACGGCCGAACAGGCGGAAAAGCTAAAAAACAGCCAGGCGGAAAAACGCTGATTCCATTGCCGCGGCGGGAGCCCGTCGGCCCGTGCCCGGCAACGCAAATAAGGAGAACGCAAAATGGAACTGATCATTCATTTCAAAGGCCTGCCGGACGGCATGGACCTGGACGGCCTGAAACGCGGACTGGACGAAGTCCTGGAGGACGACGGCTGGCTCACCGGCTCCGGGCAGTCTGCGGAGGGCGGCTATGTGGAGCTGGAACTGGAGGACGAGCGCCGGAATCCCAAATACGGCATTCTGGCGGTAAAGCATTACCTGCGCCAAAATCAGTTCCCGGCCGGGACCGCCATCGAATTGGCAGGCGTATCGGTGGGGATCTATGAATAGAAAAGGGAGCGGAAAACGATGAAGAAAGCCATTGGAATTTTACAGGCGGTCTCCGGTGCGGCGACCCTGGCGGCGGGTGTGCTCACTCTGGTGCAGGCCTGCCTGGGCCGCCGCGGGCGCCGCTGAGACTGGGATCGTGAGGCGAATGAGCGTGAAAACAGAGAAATTCCGGCCCGACCAGGTGGCGGAGGGCGCGGCGGTCCTGCGCCGGGGCGGCCTGCTGGGCATTCCCACCGAGACGGTGTACGGCCTGGGGGCCAACGGCCTGGACCCGGAGGCGGTCGCGCGTATTTTTGCGGCAAAAGGCCGCCCTCAGGATAATCCGCTGATCCTCCACGTCCCCTCGGCGGATTGGCTGGAGCGTTACTGCGCGGACGTCCCGGGCGTGGCCTATACCCTGGCGGGACGCTTCTGGCCCGGCCCGCTGACCATGATCCTGAAGCGCAAGCCCGCCGTCCCGGACCGGGTGACCGCCGGGCTGGATACGGTAGGAATGCGCTGCCCGGACCATATGGTCACAAGGGCCATCATCGCGGCCGCCGGAGTGCCGGTGGCCGCCCCCTCGGGCAACACCTCCGGCCGCCCCAGCCCTACCAGCGCGGCCGATATGCTGGAGGATATGGACGGAAAAATCGACGGAATCGTGGACGGCGGCCCATGCTCTGTGGGGGTGGAATCCACCATTGTGGATCTGACCGTTACGCCCCCGCGGCTGCTGCGGCCGGGCGGTGTCACCCTGGAGGAGCTGGAAGCCGTGTTGGGCGAGGTGGCAGTGGACCCGGCGGTCCGGCGGCAGATGGGAGAGGACGAGCATCCCCGCGCCCCGGGCATGAAGTACCGGCACTACGCCCCCAAGGCCCCGGTAACGGTGGTGAAGGGAGCGCCGGCCGACGCGGCGCGCTATATTCGCCGCCATTTGAGCGAAGGCGAGGGGGTCATCTGCTTTACGGAATTTGTCCCCCTGTACGCAGGGCATCCGGTGGAGCCCATCGGCCCCGCCGACGACCCGGCGGAGCAGGCCAGGCGCGTGTTTGACGCGCTGCGCTATTTTGACGAGACCGACGTGGAGCACATTTGGGCCATGTGCCCCGATGAGGCGGGCATCGGTCTTGCCGTGGCGAACCGCCTGAACAAGGCGGCAGGCTTCCATATCGTAGAGGCGTAGCAGCCGCGCTGCAGACGGCTGCGGCGCGGCTGCCGGAGAAGACGGAGTCCGCCCGGCCGCCCGGCGCCGGGCGGAGCTGCTTGTGCGCGTACAGACGGGGGGCGGACCTCGTGCGGGAGGCCGTCCGATGAAGGAGGTGCGGCAAGATCATGAAGCGCATCGGGATCACCGGCCCCACAGGGGCGGGGAAGACCACGGCGCTGGATGCGCTGAAGGAATTGGGGGCCTGCGTCATCGATGCAGATGCGGTCTATCACGATTTGCTCCAGAGCAGCGCGCCCCTGCGCAGCGCATTGACCGACCGCTTTGGCGGAGAGATTCTGGACAAAGCGGGCAAACTAGACCGAAAGCGGATGGGAAACGTGGTCTTTCAGGACCCCGCAGCCCTGGCGGAGCTGAACGGCATCACGCACCGGTTCATTCTGGCGGAGATCGAGCGCTTGTGCGCCCAGGCGGAAGCGCAGGGACGGCCCGCAGCGGCCATCGACGCCATCGCCCTGGTGGAAAGCGGCGCAGCCCGGCGCTGTGAAGCAGTGGTGGGGGTGCTGGCGCCGCCGGAGGTGCGCATACGGCGCATCATGGCGCGGGAAGGCATACCGGAGGATTACGCGCGCCGGCGGGTGGAGGCCCAGCAGAAAGAGGACTTTTTTCGGACCCACTGCGGCTATATCCTGGAAAACGACGGGAGCAAGACACGGGAGCAGTTTCGGGCCGAGGCGCTGGCCCTGTTCCGGAAAATACTGGACGGCGCAGGTTGAAATGTTCATATTTCCATGATAAAGTGGATGGAAAGAGCAAGTAAGGAGGCAATACGATATGGAAGAAAAGCAAAAAACGCCCGGTGAGCTGCGGCGGGACGCGCTGCTCTACCGGCCCAAGAATGGCTATGACCGTCTGAGTGCCGGAGAAGAGACGGATATGAACGTCTACTGTGAGGACTATAAAAAGTTTCTGGACGCGGGCAAGACGGAGCGGGAATGCGTCGATGAGGCGGTACGCCTGGCCGAGGCAAAGGGGTTTCGGCCGTTTATCCGCGGGATGGCGCTCCAGCCCGGCGACAGGGTCTACCGGGTGAACCGGGGCAAGGCCCTCATGCTGGCCGTACTGGGCAGCCGTCCGATGAGCGAGGGCGTGAACATCGGTGCGGCCCACATCGATTCGCCCCGTCTGGATCTGAAGCAGAATCCCCTGTACGAGGACAGCGAGCTGGCGTTTCTCAAGACCCATTATTATGGCGGGATCCGGAAATATCAGTGGGTGACCATCCCGCTGGAGCTCCATGGCGTCATTGCCCGGAAGGACGGCTCCAAGCTCACGGTGGCCATTGGCGCGGCCCCCGGCGATCCGATGTTCACGGTGGACGATCTGCTGCCCCACCTGGGGGCCGAGCAGTCCAAAAAGCCCTTGGGCGAAGCCATCCCCGGCGAAAGCCTGAATCTGCTGGTGGGCAGCCGGCCATTCAAGGATGACGAGGGCTCGGAGCGGGTAAAGCTGGCCATCCTGGACCTTCTGAATCAGAAATACAACATCGTGGAAGAGGACTTCATTTCCGCAGAGCTTGTCGCAGTGCCTGCGTTCAAGGCTGTGGACGTGGGATTTGACCGCTCCCTGATCGGCGCCTACGGACACGACGACCGGGTGTGCGCCTTTGCGGCGCTGGCCGCGCTGCTGGACCTGGGTACGCCGGAGCGCACCGCCGTGTGCATGCTGGCGGACAAGGAGGAAATCGGCTCCGAGGGCGTTTCCGGCATGCAGTCCGCCGCCTTCGATACCTTCGTGAGCGACCTGTGCGACGTGCAGCGGGTCCCCCTGAAGGTCTGCTATGAAAAGTCCTTCTGCCTCTCCGCCGACGTGACGGCGGCCTTCGACCCCAACTTTGCCGATGTATACGAAAAGCGCAACAGCGCCCGCATCAATTACGGCATGGGCCTTTGCAAGTATACCGGCGCCCGCGGCAAGTCGGGGGCATCCGACGCTTCCGCCGAGGTCGTGGCCTATGCCCGGAAGGTGCTGGACGAGGCCGGCGTGGCCTGGCAGATGGCCGAGCTGGGCAAGGTGGACGCCGGCGGCGGCGGTACGGTGGCCTGCTATATGGCCCAGCGGGATATCGACACCCTGGATGCGGGAGTGCCCGTGCTCTCCATGCACGCGCCCTTTGAGACCGTTTCCAAGCTGGATTGCTATATGACCTATAAGGGCATGAAGGCGGTCTACGAGGCAAAGTAACGAAAAAACGGGAGCCCCGGAGAAAATTTCTCCGGGGCTTTGTCATATTTTGTTATACTTGGCTGAGCTGTTTCGTCAAATGGTCAGAGAACGAAAGGGGGGAGAACATGCAGGACGGAGAACTGGATCTGGAGCGCATGGTGGAGCACTGCGGGGACCGGCTGCTGCGTACCTGCGCCCTGTACCTGGGAGATGTGCATTCCGCAGAGGACGCGGTACAGGACACTTTTCTGCGGGCGCTGCAGGCAAAAGAGCGTTTTCGGGGGGACTGCTTACCAGAGACATGGCTGACTCGGATTGCTGTGAACGTATGCAAGGATTATCTGCGCAGCCCGTGGCGCCGCCGCCGCGCCCCCGTGGAGGCACTGGAGGACTGTGCGGTGCCGGGTCCGGAGCCGGAGGACGATACCCTGGCCCGCGCGGTGATGAGCTTGCCGGTCAAGTACCGGGGAGTGGTGACCCTCTACTATTACCAGGAGTGGAGCGTCAAAGAGATTGCCGGAGCACTGGGCTGCTCGGAATATGCGGTACGTATGCGTATGTCCAGGGCCAGAGGAATGCTCCGTGTGAAACTGGAAGGAGGGGACGGGCATAATGAAGCACATGCGTCAGGCTGACCGCCTGGATCGGGAGCTGGCGTGGCTTACCCTGAGTCGGGCCCGGCGGGACGCGATTCTGGCGGAACTGAAAGGAGAAAAGGATATGAAGAAGCGGCAGTGGACTTTGCGCACGACCCTGATAGCCGCCGCCCTGTGCGCTGCGCTGGCAGTGACCGCTCTGGCAGCATCACCGACCCTGCGGGACGCGCTGGAGGGCCTGCTGGGCGGGTTTGGAGGCTATGCCCAGACGGTGAACGGGGTCACTGTTACGGATCAGGGAATTCAGATCACTGTGGTCAAGGCTATCGCGGACGAGAACAATGGGAAATACTATCTGGAAGTAAAAGACCTGACGGGGGACCGGCTGACGGCGGACACCCATATGAACTTCGTGGCATATTCCGCCGCCTATGACCCGGAGAAGCGAACCCTGCTGGCGGAGGGTGCCTTGGGCAGTGAGGCGAGAGGTCCGCGCAATGAGGACGGCACGGCCACCATTACCATCAACGAGGTATGGGGCGGGGAGAACTTTGAGGGCGTCCCGCTGCCTGTGGAGCTGCTGGAGCCGGACAACGTGCTGAAGGCGTTCCGGCTCCCGGAGGAGCACTCCCGCGGTACCGATGACGACAGAGTCGCGCTGGTCCCTGAACAGACTCCCATGGAGCTGGAGGGAGCAGTTGGTTTTACTCTGTCTTCCATGGGATTTGATGAGAAGGGGCGGCTCCACATCCAGATCAAGGTGATGGACGGCTACGAGGTCCCGGAGTGGGAGTTCTATCCCGGCATTGAGATATGGTCGGTGGGCCCGTCCGATGGGGTCAGGAACGCCGTCGACTACCATTTTACATACAAGGGCAACCGGTACGTGGATTACCGTATGAACTTTTATACGGATATGATCGCTGAGGAATATCTGCCGAAGGAGATCTATCAAGGCAAAGAGCTCAACCTGGAGGGATGGATCGGTACGAAAGAGCGGATCGAAGGGGACTGGGAGCTGACCTTCCCCTTGAACATCCTGCCCGAGCGCACGGTGACCGTGGGGCAAACCATCAGTGGAAAGCCAGTGGAGACGCTCACACTCACCGCCATGAGCGCTGCCCTGGATCTTCGCCTCCCGGAGAACGAGAAACGGGGCGATCTGTCCGTTTTTCCGCTGAGCGTCTATCTGGCCGATGGAAGCCATATGACGATAGAGCGCGGAAGGAGCAATGTCTATGATGAGGAAGGCTACTATCAGGACTGCTGGACGTATCCCGATCCGGTGGAGCCGGAGCAGGTGACCGCCATCTCGGTGGGATACTGGTATATCCCGCTGGAAGGCGGAAGGGCCTTGCCGGGCCGGTGGCTGACGGAGCTGCCGTAATGAGGTGCAGCGGGCCTGCTTATAGGAGCGATAAGGGCGTGAAGGCGGTCTACGAGGCAAAGTAAAGAAAAAACGGGAGCCCCGGAGAAAATTTCTCCGGGGCTCCCGGCCGCAGACGGGGCCCCGCAGAATCCACACCCGCAGGCGCGGGGCGCCGGCCCATCCAGAGGTCAAGCCGCCCGGCAATCCATTTTCCCAGCGTACTGCCCAGGACCAGGCGGACGGCCAGCGCCGCCGCCCGGCAGAGCATGGGGACCATCCATACGCAGTGCGCAGCCAAGCCCATACCGAACAAGAGCGCGTTCCAGGGTGGCGATGGTTTTCAGACATTCCAAGTCCGCGTCGGAAAAATCCAACCAGGCACGCCTGTTTTTCTGCCGCGCCGGAGGGGCCGGCCGCTTTTCATGGACCTAGGGCATCACCGCACAATCCCCCACGCACGTCTTGGCGGCCAATTTGCGCCAATCCGCACGCGTTGAATGATGCGGTAATGCCCTAGAAGCGCACGGCGCGCTCGCTCAGTCCGGTGGCGCGCATAGCGCTTTCATTTTTATCCTTGCGCCTCCATTTCCCGGCATCAGGATACCCTCTGACGCAGGGGGAGCGTTAACCCCTTTCCGCAAAAGACGGATGATTTTCCCCTGTTCCGGGCAAACTGAGCCAAATGAAACGGGGAGGCATACCGATGGATGAGACGAAACCGACGGCCGAGACCGGCAGTGAGGACAACAGCGACTCCTCGCAGCGTCAGCAGCAGCTGGTGGATATGGGGTCGGCTACGATCAAGACCGAGCGGGGGACGATCCATACCCTGACCATCGTGGGGCAGGTGGAAGGGCATCAGCTGCTGCCGCCCACGGCCAAGACGACCAAGTACGAGCATGTGATGCCCCTGCTGGCCGCCCTTGAGGAGAGCGACGAGGTAGACGGCCTGCTGGTGCTGCTGAATACCGTGGGGGGCGATATCGAGGCGGGGCTGGGCATCGCGGAGCTGATCTCCAGCATGTCCAAGCCCACGGTTTCCCTGGTGCTGGGAGGCGGGCACTCCATCGGGGTGCCGCTGGCGGTATCCGCCAAACGCTCCTTTATCGCGCCGTCGGCGGCGATGACCATCCACCCGGTGCGTCTGAACGGGCTGGTCATCGGCGTCCCCCAGACGTTCAATTATTTCGAACGGATCCAGGAGCGGATCATCCAGTTTGTCACCAAAAACAGCGCTGTCAGGCGAGATACCTTTACGAAAATGATGCTCCAGACCGGAGAGCTGGCCGCTGACATCGGCAGTGTCATTTATGGAGAACAGGCGGTGGCCATTGGACTGATCGACCGGATCGGCGGGCTGTCCGACGCGCTGGAGTGCCTGCATCAGATGATGGACGAGGCGCGGCAGCGGAAAAACGCGCTTCGGGAGAGCCAGAGCTAGCGCCGGAGAATCCGCCCTTGCACTCCGGGAAAAATGCGGTTATAATAACAGGCGAAAGCAAGCCGTGCAAATGCCTGAAAATGGCCCGGTGGGTCGTTTTCGGGCATTTGGCATGTCTGGCACGGAAAGGAGCGCGGTGGAATGAAACGGATCTTGTCCCTGCTGCTGACGTTGACGCTGTTGCTGGCGGGATGCACTCCGGCAGCGGAAACGCCGGTACCGACACCGATGGAGACGCCGGCGGAAGAGCGGGTGGTCCGCTACGGGCTGTCCAACGCATGGGATTCTCTGATGCCCTACAACAGCCCGTCGGGAAGCAACTATTCCCGCATTATCTATGACAAGCTCTATGACCGCCTGGCCTACGTCCATGCGGACGGCACCCTGGATGCCCGTGCGGCCGTGTCCTGGGAGAGCGCCGATGGAGGCTATGCCGCGCTGTTTTGCTTGAATGAGGCCGCCGCGTTCCATGACGGCACCCCCGTTACGGCGGAGCACTGGGTGCAGACCATCACCCTGATGACGGACCCGGACTGTCCCGCTCCGGGGCGTTCGGTCTTCGCAGTGCTGGCCGGGACTGACGATACCGGCGCAGCGACCGGGGAGCGCCTGGGCGTAGAAGCGGTGGAGCCCTACACCCTCAAGCTTACCTTCAAGGCGCCCACCACGCCGGAGGACTTCCTGCTGGACCGGAACCGGGAATTTTATGTGCTGCCCACCCACTTGCTGGGGGAGAGCGCGCCGGAAGACGTGCTGTCTCTGGAGCTGTGGAACGCCCCTGTGGGCTCCGGGCCCTGCAAGTTTGTCTCCGAGACGGCCGGCAGCCAGCTGGTGCTCGCGTCCAATCCGGATTATCCGCTGGGCGCGCCCGGCTTTGACCGCCTGGTCATTACCGTGATGGACAAATCCAATCTGCTGACCTCACTCATTGCCGGGGACCTGGATTATTACGCCTTCGGAGGCAGCGTGTCTGTGGAGGACGCCGAACTGGCCCGCCAGGCGGGCCTGACGGTGCTGGAAGGGGAAGTGCCCAACACCTTCTTCGAGCTGATGCTCAATAACGAGACCATCGCCAGCGCGCAGGTGCGCCGGGCCATGGATTTGGCGCTGGATAAGCAGAGCCTTTGTCTCCAGTCCACCCAGGGCATGGGGGAGCCTACCGCCACCGACCTGACGCCCGGAACCGGCTATACCGCCCCGGTGACCTGGAGCCGGGATGTGGAGCAGGCCCGTGCTCTGCTGGAAGAGGGGGGCTACGCCGGACAGACCTACAAGCTCGCCTGTACCGCCAACCGCTCCGGTCTGGCGGCGCTGATGCAGCAGCAGCTGGACGAGGTGGGGATCACGGTGCTCATCGAGACGGTGGATTCCGCGACCATGTTTTCCGGGATGGTAGATGGAAGCTATGATATGGCCATCGCAAGCCATACGCCAGGCGCGCTGCCCCTGTGGTTCACGGAGAGCCGCCTGAGCGAAGGCAACAATATCTTCCACGTGGCGGATCTGGCGCCCTATGCCAGCTATTTTTCCGAAATTAAGGGGGCGGCCGACGCCGCTGTCCGGCAGGCCCTGGTGGAGCGGTTCCAGGAATTTCTGGCCGGCGAGCGCCCCTTCATCCCACTGTGGTTCGGCAGGGCGCTCCACGTCCAGTCCCCCACGGTGGAGGGCATCGATTACCCGTCGTCCAGCTTTTCCAACGAGAACGTCTGGGATTGGGTCAAACCGTAAAAAAGAGGACCTCCGTAGGGCCGCCGTCCCATGCGGCCCGTGCCTCGCCCCGAGGCCGGAAGTGCAGGAGGAAGAAACACATGGGCCGTTATCTGCGCGGCCGTCTTGTGACGGCCATACCCGTTTTCTTCGGGATCACATTGATCGTATTTTTATTGCTGCACCTGGCCCCCGGCTCCATCGTGGATCTGGCGGGCGAGGGGAGTGCCCGCGCGGCCGGCCAGGCCGCGCGGGTGGAGGCTTATCTGGGCCTGGACCGCTCCCTGCCGGCGCAGTATGCCGCTTGGCTGCTGGATCTGCTGCGGGGAGATCTGGGGACTTCCTACGCCAGCGGAAAACCGGTCTCCGCCCTGATCGCCCAACGCGTTGTTCCGTCCCTGCTGCTGACCGGGACCGGGGTGCTGCTGGCGGTTGGCATCGCCCTGCCGCTGGGAGTCCTGGCGGCCTGGAAGCCCCGCTCCGGTTGGGATAAGGCCGCGTCTGCCCTAAGTCTGGTCAGCTTCGGCGTACCGGGCTTTTTTCTGTGTCTGGCGGGGATCTTTCTGTTTTCCGTGGTGCTGGGCTGGCTGCCCAGCCATGGAATGTATGCCTCGGGCTCCTTTTCCGGCCTGGGCGACCTGATGCGGCATCTGGTCCTGCCCGCCGGGGTAGTTTGCGTCAGCGGATTGGGGGGGCTCATCAAACAGACCCGTTCGGCCTGTCTGGAGGCGCTGGGCGAGGATTATATCACGACAGCCCGGGCCAAGGGCCTGAATGACCGGGCCGTTATGGTCCGCCATGCGTTCCGGGGCGCGCTGATCCCGGTGCTCACCACTGTGCTGACCCATATCCCGCATATCATCGGCGGCTCTGTGGTGGTGGAGCGGGTGTTCGGCTGGCCGGGCATGGGAAGTCTGCTGTTTTCCGGCATTCTCAGCCGGGACTATCCGGTCGTCATGGGGGTGACGGTGGTCATTGCCCTGGCGGTGCTGCTGACCAATCTGCTGTTGGACGTGATTTACGGCCTGGTCGACCCCAGAGTGCGGTATGCCGCGGGGTGCAGCCATGGATAGGCGGCGGGCGGTTTATGGGGCCTGGGTCCGGCTGCGGCGGGACCGGAGGGCCATGGTCTGTCTTGCCATTCTCCTGGCCGAGACGCTGCTGGTGGTGCTGCTGCCGCCCCTGATGGGTCTGGAGCCCAATTACTGCGATTTGGAGGCGGGCTTTTGGGCTGCGCCCTCGGGGACGCATTGGCTGGGGACCGACGATGTGGGCCGGGACCTGTTCGCCCGGCTGGTCTGCGGCGGGCGGATCTCCCTGCTGGTGGGCTTTGCCGCGGCGGGGCTGAGCGTGGCGGTGGGCGTGCCGCTGGGCCTGATCGCGGGTTACCGCAGGGGAACGTGGGAGTTCTGGATCATGCGTCTGGCAGATCTGTTTCAAACCTTTCCCAGCATTGTTCTGGTCCTGTGCCTGGTGGCCCTGGTGGGCCCCTCGGTGGTCAATCTGATCCTGGTCATCGGATTGTTGGGCTGGACGGGCATTGCCCGGCTGGTTTACGGAAATACCCTGGCGGTGCGGGAACAGGAGTATATCGTCGCCGTACAGGCGCTGGGCGGAAGCACGGCCACGATTTTGCGGCGCAACGTGCTGCCCAACGCGGTCTCCCCGGTGTGGGCAGCGCTGCCCCTGCGGGTGGGCCGGGCCATCCTGTCCGAATCCAGCCTGAGCTTCCTGGGGGTCGGGATCCGCACGCCCCAGGCCTCCTGGGGCAACCTGATCCAGTATGCCTCCGGCTTGTCGGTGCTCACCGGACGGCCGTGGGTATGGCTGCCGCCGGGGCTGTGCATCGTGCTGACGGTGCTCTGCCTTCAGTTTGTGGGGGATGGTCTGCGGGACGCCATGGATCCCCGGCACAGATTTATTTCGCATTGAAATTGTAACGCTTTCTTTACACAACTGGATGGAAAAGTATGTTAAACTAAACAAGAAAGAGAAGAACGACGCATGCGGCCCCGGCCCGAATATGGACTGGCGGCCGCATTTTCAAAAGAAGGGAGGTGCACAGATATGGGAATTTGGGGGGAGCGGGGCGAAGTGGAACGCGAGGCGGGGAAAACCTGAGAACGAAAGCGAGGTGCATCTATGCGAAAAAAACTAAAGGAAAAGATTTCAGAGGCACTTTCATCGGTCCTGCCGATCACGGTGATCGTGCTTTTACTGAGTTTTACCCTGGCGCCTATGCCGATCGGAACGCTGCTGCTCTTTCTGTTGGGGGCGGCGATGCTCATCGTGGGGATGGGATTTTTCTCCCTGGGTGCCGACATGGCCATGATGCCCATCGGGGAACAGATGGGCCGCAAGCTGGGCGGGAGGTGGAAGCTGATCGCCGTGGCGGTCATCTGTTTTCTCATCGGCGCCATGGTCACGATTGCCGAGCCCGACCTGCAGGTGCTGGCCCGGCAGGTTCCGGCCGTCCCTGACGCGGTGATCATACTGGCGGTGGCGGCCGGCGTAGGTGTGTTTCTGGTGGTATCCATGCTGCGCACCCGGTTCAATCTGCCCCTGGGACCCACCCTGATCGCGCTCTACACCGGGGTGTTCCTGCTCTCCATCTTTGTGCCCAATGCGTTTTTGGCGGTGGCCTTCGATTCCGGCGGCGTTACCACGGGGCCCATCACGGTGCCCTTCCTTATGGCGCTGGGGACCGGCATGGCCAGCATCAAGGGGCGGGATGAGGACAATTTCGGTATGGTGGCGCTGTGCAGCGTGGGCCCCATCCTGGCGGTCATGCTCCTGGGCCTGTGCTATCAGTCTACCGAGGTCTCTTACACCCCCTTTGCCATCCCCAGCGTATTTGACTCGCAGGACGTGGGCGCCCAGTTTTTACAGGGCCTGCCCGACTACATGAAAGAGGTGGCGCTGGGGCTGCTGCCCATCATCCTCTTCTTCGCGGTGTTTCAGCTCGCCTCCATCAGGCTCAAGCGCCGTGCCGTCATCAAGATTATCGTGGGCATCGGATATACCTACGTCGGACTGGTCCTGTTCCTGACCGGCGCAAACATCGGCTTTATGCCTGCGGGCTATTATCTGGGCACGACGCTGGCTGCGCTGCCCCAGTACTGGATGCTGGTGCCCATCGGCATGGTGGTGGGCTACTTTATCGTAGCTGCCGAGCCGGCAGTGCATGTGCTCAACCGGCAGGTGGAAGATGTGACCAGCGGCGCCATTCCGCAGAAAGCCATCGGCTTGGCGCTGTCCATCGGCGTGGCGGTCTCCATCGGTCTGGCGATGCTGCGGGTATGTCTGGGCATTCCGATCTACTATCTCCTGGTACCCGGCTATGCCGTCGCGCTGCTCCTGACCCGCTGCGTGCCCCGGATCTTCACCGCCATCGCCTTCGACTCCGGCGGCGTGGCCTCCGGTCCCATGACGGCCACCTTCCTGCTGCCCCTGACCATGGGCGCATGCGAGGCCCTGGGTCGGGACATCCTGACCGACGCCTTCGGCGTGGTGGCGATGGTGGCGATGACGCCGCTGATCACCATCCAGCTGCTGGGTCTGATCTATCAGCGAAAGATCCGGCGCACCCGCGATGTGACCCAGGCGGAGGAGCGGGAGATCGAGTTTGTGGACGAGATCATTGATTACAACGAGGAGGTGGAGCTCTGATGAGTCAGAACCATCTGTCCGTGCTGAAAATGCTGGTGACCATCGTAGACCGGGGGAAGGGCGCCGCTGCGGTGAGCCTGTACCGGGAACAGCGCCTGCATTTCGACTACCTCTGCATGGGGCTGGGCACCGCCAATTCCAAGATACTGGATTACTTTGGCCTGTCCGAGACGGAGAAGGACGTGGTCATTACCCTGGTCCCCGCCCACCGCGTGCGGCGGGTCATGGAATTGGCCAATCAGCGCTTCGATTTCAGCAGTCCCGGCCGCGGGATCCTGTTCACGGTCCCCCTGTCGGGCGTGAGCGGCATGGTGCCCCAGGTGCTGTGCAAGGCGGACGAGACGCAGCGGGAAACGGAATGTAAGGAGGAGATGGAGATGGAAACGGCCAACCGATATGCGCTCATTCTGGCGGTGGTGAACCGTGGAAGCCTGGATACCGTGATGGATGCCGCACGGGAGGAGGGCGCCCGGGGCGGTACGGTCCTCCACGCCCGGCGTGTGGGCATGGAGGACACGGAAAACCTGCTGGGCTTCACCCTCCAGCCGGAAAAGGAGGTGGTGGCCATTCTGACGCCGCAGGCCCAGAAGCACGAGCTGATGGTGGCCATCCACCGGGCGGCGGGACTCACCACTGAGGCCAGGGGCATCCTGTTCTCTCTGCCGGTGGAGGAGCTGATCGGCCTTCAGCCCCCGGTCCCGGAGGCGTAAAGCGCAAAGACCGTCCCGGCATGTCGAAAAGGCGCGCCGGGACGGTTTTTTTGCATCTGCGCCTTGCAGGGGAGCAGCGGATATGTTATCCTTTTAACAAATAAAGGGGGCGGTCGGTATGGCACGCAGGAGCATCGTGCTGGAAGAACGCAAGCAGATCAAGATCTTTACAAATCCGGTCCGGCAGGAGATGATCCGGCTGCTGCGCCTGTCAGAGGTGCCGCTGACGGCCAAGGATCTGGCGGACAGGCTGTATCTTTCCCCGGCCGCGGTGCAGCATCATCTCAAAAAACTGGAGGAGATCGGTGTGGTGGAGGTGGATCACCATGCCCGGGCGGGCGATATGGAGGTCACCTATTACCGCGATGCCGACGTGGAAGTACAGCTCCAGATGGGGCGCAACGACGGATTCCAGGGGGAACGGGAGGCCTTGGCGGCCAATCTGGTGGACGGCGCGTTCCGCCGCTTCCTGGCCGCCGCCCAGCAGCATAATGAGAACGAGATTTCGGAGTACGGGGCGATGCTCTCCGGGGTGCTCCACCTCTCGCCCGAGGACCGGCGGATCTTGATGGAGCAGGTGGGGCAGTTCCTGCGCAGCCATGATACCGCCAAAGCGGAGAATCTTGAGCACTGGGAATATGTGATCCTTGCCTACCGGGCCTGACGGCTGCCCTGGCATCATGTAGTCAAGACCACCCCTTTCATGGGTGGTCTTGACTACAAAAAAACAGCGCATGCGTACGCATGCGCTGTAAAAGTATCCCCACACATGCCTGCAACTGCGTACCGTGATCAGATTTACGCGCATAGCGCCACATGTGTCGCTGATTGCCGATATTTGATTTCTACCTATCATAAACAGAAGGCTTTATCCAGGTCAAAGGGAATTCAGCTGTTTTTTGCAGCGTGCGGAAGACAAAAAATTGTGAAGCGTGGGGGAAGAAGGGCGGGGCGGCCCCTACTCTCCGTGCCGTACGGCGCGGTTGATGGCGGAGAGGATGCCTTTGAGGGGGGCCAGGTTGATGTTGTGGGAAATCCCAACGCCGAACCAGTCTTTTCCGGCCTGGTCCTTGAGGTGGATATAGGAGACCGCCTGGGAGTCGGAGCCCTGCTTGATGGCGTGCTCCTTGTAGTCCACAAAGGTGAAGCGGTCCATCTTCTGACCGTGGATGGCGTTGAAAAAAGCATCGATGGGACCGTTGCCGGAGCCGTTGACCTGGAAGACGGTTTCCTTATGCCGCAGCGTGCCGGCGAAGGTCACGTGGGAGTGTCCGTCCTCATCGGTAAATTCCGCAAAGGAATGCCGTACCAGCTGATAGGGGGAATCGGCGTCGATGTACTCCTCCCGGAACAGCTCGTAGACCCGCTGGGCCGGGAGCTCCTTGCCTACGCGGTCGGTCTCCAGCTGCACAATGTGGCCGAACTCCGGATGCATGTTCTTGGGCAGATCAAAGCCGAAATTGTGCTGCATGACAAAGGCGGCGCCGCCCTTGCCGGACTGGCTGTTGATGCGGATAATGGGCTCGTACTGCCGTCCCACGTCCGCCGGATCGATGGGCAGGTAAGGTACTTCCCAATACTCGCTGCCGCTCTCCTGCATATAGCGGCTGCCCTTGTTGATGGCGTCCTGATGCGAACCGGAGAAGGCGGTGAACACCAGCTCGCCCACATAGGGCTGCCGTTCGCCGATCTTCATTTTGGTGACCCGCTCGTACACGTCCCGGATTCGGTTGATGTCGGAGAAGTCCAGCTTTGGATCCACGCCCTGGGTATACAGATTCAGCGCCAGGGTGACCATGTCCACGTTGCCGGTGCGCTCGCCGTTGCCGAAGAGGGTGGCCTCCACCCGTTCGGCGCCCGCCAGCTGGCCCAGTTCGGCGGTGGCGACGCCTTCGCCCCGGTCGTTGTGGGGATGCAGGGAGATGACGGCGCAGTCGCGGGAGGGCAGCGCTTCGATAAAATACTCGATCTCATCGGCAAAGTAGTTGGGCATGCAGTTTTCCACCGTGGTGGGCAGGTTGAGGATGACCTTGCGCTCCGGCGTGGCGTGGAGCGCCTCGATGACGGCCTGGCAGATCTCCACGGCGGCGTCCATCTCAGTGCCCATGAAGGACTCGGGGGAATACTCATACCGCAGGTCCATCCCCGCGTCCAGGGCGGGCTGGGACAGCGTGCGGATCAGCCGGGCGGCGTCCACGGCGATCTGCTTTACCCCCGCCACGTCGGTGTGGAAGACCACCTTCCGCTGAAGGGTAGAGGTGGAATTGTAAAAATGGAAGATCACATGCTTGGCCCCGTCGATGGCCTCAAAGGTCTTGCGGATCAGATGCTCCCGAGCCTGGACCAATACCTGGATGGTCACGTCGTCGGGGATATGCCCCCCCTCGATGAGGGTGCGGATGAACTCATATTCCGTCTCGGAGGCGGAGGGGAAGCCCACCTCGATCTCCTTGACGCCGATGTCCACCAGCGTGTGGAACAGCTCCAGCTTCTCCTCCACGTTCATGGGATCGATCAAAGCCTGATTGCCGTCCCGCAGGTCCACGGAGCACCAGATGGGGGGCACTTTCAGCTCCCGGTCGGGCCAGGCGCGCCGGGGCCGTTTGAGAGGGACGAAGGGGATGTACTTTTCTTGTGCCGGTTTCATGGGGATTCCTCCTGTCAAGCTCGGTCAGGGTGCAAAAAACGCCCCTGACCATCCGTAATGGTCAGGGGCGTAAACTTACGCGGTACCACCCTGCTTCCGCCCGCCGTTTCCGGCGGACGCTCGTTGGCCTCCAACAAGGCCGTGGCCGGTAACGGGGCCGGACGGCCCGCCCTACGCAAGTTCAGGCGGGCGGCTCAGGGACCAGTATCCACATGGCTCCCCGCGCCGGTTCGCACCAACCACCGGTTCTCTGAGCGGGACGGGTCATGTCTTCTTCCCATCATTGCCTTTAAGGATGTGATTGCGACTATTTTAGCCCAACCGTCCGGATTTGTCAAGGGTCAGCTTGTCCCCAAAGCCCCGGCGGGCCGCGGCCTTCTTAAAAAGCGGCGAGGCCGCGTCTGGCCTCGCCGCAGGAGGCGGATTTTACGCGCCTGCTTCCCAGGCCAGAACCCGGGGGCGGTAGTACCGGGGCTGGCACATGTTCACGCCGGAGACGGAATTGCCGTCCAGACTGTTTTCATAGGCGGCCAGGAACGTCAGGCCTTCGCGGGTATAGACCGCCAGATAGAAGCTGTTGCTCCAGGATCCCCGATCGCCCCAGCTGCCGGAGACAGCCAGCCGCACGCCGTCCCAGGCCATAGACACGTGGTTGACTGATCCGGACAGATAGCAATCCCGTTCCTTCTGGAGGCTCCAATCTGCAACGAAGTTCCGCTGCCAGGCGCCCGCGCCGCTTTGCTCCACCACCGCCAGCCGCCGGGCGGACTCGCTCTGCGTGATGGGCACGAAGAAGCCGTCGCCCCGGTATACGGAGCAGAAGGGATTGTCCTCACCCCAGGGGAGCAGGTCCAGGGTCTGCCGCACGGTCACGGTCTCGGGGTCCAGTATCCGCAGACGGAGAACGCCCTCTTCCTGGGTCAGGAGGAAGAGCGCCTCCTCCTCCGCCCAGAAACGGACGGGCACGGCCTGCTCCGGCAGGGAGTAGGCGGTGGAGAGGGTATACTCCTGCGCCGCGAGGCCGGAGAGCCGGTAGATCCCCCGGCCGCCGGGGATCCGGCTCAGGTCCGGCTCGCTCCCGTCGCTGAAGCGGAGCGGGGATACAAACAGGATGCTGTCGCCGGTCTGGACGCTGTCGCCGTACAGATCCAGCTGCCGCTCCAGGCTGTTGACGCTGACGCTGCAGAGCGAGCCGTCGGAAAGGGTCTCCACGGTGATCTCCAGCAGCCAGCCTTCCGGCACGGGGATGCGGAAATAGTCCTGGAGCAGCCGGGTCAGCGCCAGTTCCTTCTCCGGTATAAATCCGGGGATGCCGTAAAGATCGGCATAAAGGGGAACGTACTCGTAATACGCCGCCAGGTCGACGGTCTCGGTGTACTCGCCGCCGGGCTCGGCCCGGCTGGCCACGTCCTTGGCCAGCGCGAATATGCTTTGCAGCATGACGTTCTCCGCGACAGCGTCTTCCAACGAGCCGCTGGAGCTGATCCCGCCCTCAAAAAAGTAGAGGGAGAGACAGTCGCCGGCGAAATCGGAAGTGCGGTAACCGTCAAGCACTTTCTCCTGCGAAAGGGAAAAATCCGTCTCCAGTTCCTCCAGCCGCCCCACGGAAAAGCGGCTCTCCCACAACAGATGGTCGCGGCAGTGGGAGGATGCGGTCACCGACAGCCCCGCCGCCCGGGACGTGTCGCCCGCCAAAACGGTCTCGGTGAGGACCACCTTGTCGCAGTCCTGTGCCAGGGCCGCGCTGGCCCCGGTCAGCAGCAGCGCGGACAGAAGGGCCAGGATCACAAGAACGGGTACGGCTGCCTTCATTTCGCTTCCTCCTCGCCGGTCAGGTCGGACAGGGCGCGGCTGACCCGGTCCTCCCGGTAGCGGTAGGTCTCCTTGACGAAATCCATCAGGTTCCGGCCCGATTCCTCCAGCGCCAGCGTGGTCACATCCCCCGCCAGTGCCCCCTGATGCAGCAGCACCGCCCGGCCGATGAAGTGCTGCACCTCCTCCAGCAGGTGGGTGGACAGCAGCACGGTCTCCTCCGGCTCCAGAATACCCAGCAGGACCTTATAAAAGTCCTCACGATTGAACACGTCGTTGCCCGCGAAGGGTTCGTCCATCAGGATATAGTCCGCCCCCTGGCACAGGGCCAGAATGACCTCGAACTGGTTTTTCTGTCCGGTGGAGAAGCCGCGCAGGGCCTTGCCCATGGGCAGGGCAAAAAACTCCATCAGGGCGGAGAAGCGCTTTTCCCGGAACGCGGGGAAATGGGAGCGGAAAAAGGCGCGGTGCTGGGCCGGGCTCAGGTTGGGGAAAAAGGAGTGCTCGCAGGTGGCGAAGGAGAGTTTTGCGCTGTTTCTGTGGGTGATGGGAGCTCCATCCAGGGTGATCTCTCCCGTGTAGCGCAGCAGGCCCAGGATGCACTTCATCAGGGTGGTCTTGCCCGCGCCGTTCTCCCCGAAGAGGCCCACGATCTCCCCGCGGGGCAGGGACAGGTCGATCCCCCCAAGGGCCTGCTTGCCCCCCGGATAGTATTTTTTGACTTGTTTGATCTGGATCATGATACACCTCCGGTCATAGCCCACAGATCGGCCGCCCGGCATGCCGCCGGCGTCTGGAACCAATAGCATAAAAGACACAGCAGCAGCGTCAGCCCTGCCGCCAGCAAACAGCCCAGCGCGCCCGCCAGCGGACCGGCCAGGCATCGCCGCCACAGTTCCCAGCGCTGGGGGAGCCTGCGCATCCGGTAGATGCTCCGGCTGCCCTGAAAGTGCCAGGCGTAGTGGAATACGGCCAAAGCGGGCATGCACAGGGCCAGTGCCCAGAAGCCGGTGAACACACCGGACAGAAACGTGGGGAAGGGGGCCATCACCGCGCCGGGTATGAGAACGCGCACACGACCCGCGCCAGACTCATACAGCGCGGACAGAGCCCGCTGAAAGGGGGCGGCGAACCGGCACCAGCCGTACAGCAGCGCCGCGCCAAGCCCCGCGGCGGTCCAGGCGCACTCGGCGCCGCCGGGAAAGCCCAGGGGATACCAGCGCTCAAGCTTCATCCTCATAGCACCTCCAAACATTCCAAACGGCTCCGGCAGCGGTGAACAGAGCCACCGCACTCAGCGCAATATCGGTTTCGGCCATGGCAAACCCCTGGGAAAAGGAAACGACCGTCAGCACCGACAGGGGCAGTATGGCGAAGCCCCTGCGTCCGTGCCGCTGCTGGTAGGAAAAGCAGGCCGCCGTCAAGCCAAGGCAGAGCAGGAAGATCCCGTTGCGGATCGCGCGGCTGTACTCCTGAAGGGGGAGCAGGCTGTGGAGAAAGCCGTTGCGGAAGAAGGCCAGGAAAAGGCTCATGGCGTTGAAGGGCGTCTGCGCCGCATGCGCCATGGCAAAGCGGCACAGAAACAGCGCCCACGCCGCCTGAGCGCCCCAGAAGACCAGCAGGCACAGCGCATTGTGACCGCCCCAGCAGAGGGTCAGCGTCCGCTCGTCCACACGGAGCCTGCGCAGGGTATACCGGCTGCGGCTGGAAGCGCCGTCACACCCGTTGAGGGCGAGCACCCCGCAGGTGGCCAGAAGCCCGGCCCCCGCGGCGAGGGCCGCGTGACTCTCCGAAACCAGATATTCCAGTCCATCCCAATAATCCAGCCGCCCCATTGCAAGGACGAGCAGGCCAAACTCCGCTAAAAAAGTCAGCGCCCAGATCAGCAGCAGCTTCCAGAGCGTGTTTTGGGCCGCCAGCATCCATATGGAACCATATCGCTTCATTCGTCCGCCTCCTTTTCCTCCCAAAGCCGCCCGATCAGCGCCAGCGCCTCTTCCCGGCCCACGCCCATCTGCCGCAGGGAGCGGACCGTATGCAGGCCCTCCTGCTCCAGCAGCTGGGCGCGGATCCGGCCGGCGGCGCCCGCATCCAGGGATACCGCGCTCTTGGCTCCGGCGTGGGAGGTGATGACCCCCTCCTCCTCCAGCAGGCGGTAGGCCTTCTGCACCGTATTGGGGTTGACGCCCAGCCGGGCGGAGAGCACCCGGCGGGAAGGCAGCTCGTCTCCGTCCCGGACGATCCCGGCCACGATGCCGCGCTTCACGTGGCGGATGATCTGGAGATAGATGGGGATGCCCTCCTCCAACGGAAAGCACTCGAAGGAGATCATGGCCGGTCTCACCTCCCAAATAAAGTGTATTACTCCCGTAATACGGTCTTGACTGTATTATAGGGATAATACGGTATACTGTCAATAGAAAAAATAAAAATCGGCCCCGGTCGAAGACCGGGGCCTCAGCTTGTCGAAAAAGGCCAAAGGCATTTTTCGACAGTGGGATACATGACGGACAGGACTCGATTCTTGCAGAAAAGTCGCCCTGTCCGTCATGAGAGGTGTCATTTCCGACGCGCATGTCGCCGGAAATGACGGAACATCCTTTCCTTCCGTCGCCTGCGGGCGACGGAACTCTGCGAGGCCCTTCCTCAGGGGGGGGCACTTCGGCGGGCGGCGGCAAAGCCGAAGGCGGTGCCGCAGGCGCCGCCCACCAGGTGCATGAAGTTGGCCACCTGGTCCGAAACAAAGAGGATGGCGTAGACCTCCTGCCCCAGATAGAGCGCCGCCGTCAGGACCAGGGTGAGGGGGATGGAGCCGGAGCGCATGCCCGCCAGAGAGGAGAGCATGATGAGCATGAACACGATGCCGCTGGCGCCCAGCAGAACCGTTCCGGGGAAGAACAGGCACTGGAGAACGCCGGAGATCAGCGCGGTGAGCCCAATGCCCAGCAGCAGGGCGCGGCTGCCGTATTTTTCCTCCATGGGTGGGCCCGCCACCAGCAGCAGGAGCATATTGCCCAGGAAATGATCCCAATCGGCGTGGCCCAGCACATGGCCCAGAAGCCGGACCAGAAACAGGGGAGAGAGGGGAGCGCGGTAGACCGAAAACAGGTGCAGCGTGGTCCAGCCCCGACTCAGCGCGCCCAGCAGCAGAGCGCCCAGACACAGCAGAAAAAAGGTCAGGATCACAGGGGCGTTGTAGTGCAGCCGTTTCACGGCGGAGCCTCCCTTCTCCCGTTAGGGGTTGCAGCCGCCGCAGGGGCGGTAGCCGGCGGATACAGCGGCTTCCCGGCTGTCGAAGGTCACACGGTTTTGTTCCGCGGGCAGATTGGCACAGGTCTCGCGGTGGAAGACCTGGGAATTCCGGTTGCCGATGTACGCGCTCCCGGAGGTATCGCCCCGGCCCGTCTCCGGCGAACCGGAGCGCTCTGTGAGAAAGGAAACGTCCGTTCCGTCGCTGACGGCCACCACGGTGCCCAGCCGGTCGGTGCGGTAGACGGTGCATCCCGCGTCATAGAGACGGCTCAGCGTCTCTTCATGGGGGTGTCCATAGGAGTTGTCCTCGCCCACCGAGATCACTGCGTACTCCGGCATTGCCGCGCGCAGGAAGGGGTAGCTGGTGGAGGTGCTGCTTCCATGGTGGCCCACCTTGAGCACCGTACAGGACACATCGCAGCCGTCGGAGAGCAGGTCGGCCTCCGCGTCCCGCTCCATGTCGCCGGTGAAGAGAAACGAGGTCTCTCCAAAGTCCACCCGCAGCACGATGGAGGTGTTGTTGGTATCGTCATAATCCCGCCGGGGCCCCAGAACCGTCACCACAGCGCCGCCCAGGGAAAAGGTCTCGTCGGGGGAGGGTGCGGCGGGCGTGAGGCCTTGGGCTTCGGTGTACCGGACAAAATCCCGGAAGGCCTTGGAATCGTATTCGCGGACGGGGGAAAACACCTGCGCCGCGGCGCAGGTGTTCAGAGGGCCGGACAGGCCGCCCACATGATCCTCGTGGGCGTGGGTACACACCACATAATCCAGCGTGTCCACGCCCTGGTCCTCCAGATAGGAGACCACCCGGCTGCTGTCCTGCGCATTGCCGCCGTCGATGAGCATTGCCTGCCCCCCGCACAGCAGCAGCGCGGAATCGGCCTGCCCCACGTCAATGAAGTGGACCGCCAGTTCCCCGTCCGGGACAGACGTGGGGGTGGCCGCGCCGGGCGCATAGGCGCAGGCGGACAGGAACAGAGGCAGCAGCGCGAGCAGGAGAGCGGACAGACGCCGCTTCATCGGGTCAGCTGGGCGATGCCCCGGCGGATGCGGCGCAGGGACTCGTCCCGGCCCAGGATCTGGCACAGCTCCACGGCGCCGCCGGGGGTGACCGCCTTGCCGGACAGGGCGGTGCGTACCGGCCACAGGATACGGCCGTTTTTCAGTTCCAGATGCTGGGCCAGACCGATGAGCGCGTCATGGATGGCGTCATAGGTCCACGCGCCGAGCTTCTCCAGCACCGGGAGCACCAGCTCCAGGGCTTCTTTGGAAGTTTCCTCGTCGGTCTTCATCTTCTTGTGGCAGTAGAGTTGGTTGGAATACTCCGGCAGGGCGTCGAAGAAGTCCACCTGAGGGGCGATGTCCAGCCAGGTGTCGCAGCGGGGCTGCACCAGAGGGGCCACCAGCTTCAGGTCGATCTGCTCCGAGCGGATGGCCCGGCGCAGATAGGGGAGCGCCCCGGCATAGAACGCCTCGGGGGAGAGGGCGCGCAGATAGTTGGCGTTGAAGTACTTCAGCTTCTCCAGGTCGAAGATGGCGGGGGATTTGGAGATGCCGCCCAGCTCGAAGATCTCTGAAAGCTCCTTCAGCGTGAAGAACTCCCGCTCGGCGTATGCTCCGCGGGGCGACCAGCCCAGCAGAGTCACGTAGTTGACCACCGCCTCGGATAAAAAGCCCTGTTCCAGCAGGTCCTCATAAGAGGGATCGCCGTGGCGCTTGGACATCTTGTTGTGCTGATCCCGCATCACCGGGGAGCAGTGGACGTAGATCGGGACTTCCCAGCCGAAGCCCTCATACAGCAGGTTGTATTTGGGTGCGGAGGAAAGATACTCGCTGCCCCGGACCACGTGGGTGATCCCCATCAGGTGGTCGTCCACCACGTTGGCAAAATTGTAGGTGGGCAGGCCGTCTTGCTTTATGAGTACCTGGTCGTCCAGTGTGACGTTCTCGACGGTGATGTCGCCGAAGCTCACATCGTGGAACGTGGTGGAGCCGGTATGGGGAATGCGCTGGCGGATCACAAAGGGCTCGCCGGCGTCCGCACGGGCCTGGGCCTGAGCCGGGCTCAGGGTGCGGCAGGGATCGTCATGGCGTTCGAACGGATCGGAAGGCTCCTCCGATTCCGCTTTTTCGCAGAAGCAGTAGTAGGCGTGTCCGCGCTCCACCAGCAGTCTGGCATACCGGCCGTACAGGCTGCGGCGTTCCGTCTGGATGTAGGGACCCACGGGGCCGCCCACGTCGGGACCCTCGTCCCAGTCCAGGCCGCACTGGCGCAGGGTGCGGTAGATGACCTGGGTGGCGCCCTCCACCAGACGGCCCTGGTCGGTGTCCTCGATGCGCAGAAGGAACTTGCCGCCGCCGTGGCGGGCGATGAGCCAGGTGTACAGGGCGGTGCGCAGATTGCCCACATGCATATAACCGGTGGGGGAGGGGGCGAAACGGGTGCGCACCTCCCCATGGGGGATACGTGCTTCCATGTCCTCAAACCATTTCATATCCATAGGAAAAACTCCTTTTTCAACGTCTGTCCCACTATTCTATTTTTTTAGGTTAGGATTGTCAAGGGCCTTTGGATATGGTATGATAATTCAACATGGGTCTTTGGGCCCATTCTCCAAACGATAGACGCGCAAGAGGTGTTTTTTCAAATGGAAAACGAGAAAAAGGTCCTTCTCTCCGGCATCCAGCCCAGCGGCGAGCTGCATCTGGGCAATTATCTGGGTGCGATCAAGAACTGGGCGGAGCTGTCGGATCAATTCGACTGTTACTGGTTCATGGCCGACCTGCATACCATCACCGTGCGCCAGGACCCGGCGGCCCTGCGCAAACGGACCCTGGCCCAGATCGCGACTTATATCGCCTGCGGTCTGGATCCGGAGAAGAATACCATTTTTGTCCAGTCCCATGTGAGCGCTCACGCAGAACTGGGCTGGGTGCTGGATTGCTATACCATGTTCGGGGAGCTTTCCCGTATGACCCAGTTTAAGGACAAGTCCGCCCGGAACGCCGACAATATCAATGCCGGCCTGTTTACCTATCCCTGCCTGATGGCGGCGGATATCCTGCTCTACCAGCCGGACTTCGTCCCGGTGGGAGAAGACCAGAAACAGCACGTGGAGATCTGCCGGGACATCGCAAACCGCTTCAATCACCTCTACGGGGAGGTGTTCAAGGTTCCCGAACCCTATATCCCCAAAACCGGCGCCCGGGTGATGAGCCTCAACGCCCCGGAGAGCAAAATGAGCAAATCCATGCCCGACGGCTGCGTGTTCCTGCTGGAAAAGCCGGAGGACATCATGCGCAAGTTCAAGCGTGCGGTCACGGACAGCGACACCGAACGGTGCGTGCGCCTCGACCGGGAGAACAAGCCTGGCGTGGCCAATCTGATGGGCATCTACTCCGCGGTGACCGGCAAAAGCTTCGAGGCCATCGAGGCGGAATTCGAGGGCAAGGGCTACGGCGTCCTCAAGCCGGCCGTGGGGGAGGCCGTGGTGGAGACGCTGCGTCCCATCCGGGAGGAGACCGAGCGGCTGCTCGCCGACAAGGCGTATTTGGAAAGCGTCTACCGCGCCGGTGCTGAGCGGGCGTCCCGCGCGGCCGAGAAGACCCTGCGCAAGGTCTATAAGAAGGTGGGCTTCCTGCCCCGGTAAAGGAGCTTCTTCAGAATGCCAATGAAAATCGAGCTTTCGCTCATTGGGGTGGTGGCTGCGGCCCTGATCGTGGCCCTGATCGTGGCACTGGTGGCCACCCCTGTCGTTAAGAGCCTGGCCTTTAAAATGGGGGCCATGGACGTACCCAAGGATAACCGCCGTATGCACGATCATCCCATTCCACGCATGGGCGGCCTTGCCATTTTCCTGGGCTTTCTGCTCAGCGTGCTCCTTTTTGCGGAGATCACGCCCCAGCTGCGGGGCATGCTGCTGGGCTCCGTCATCATCGTGGTGCTGGGCATCTTCGACGATATCTATTCTCTGCCCGCCATGTTCAAGTTTGTGGTGCAGATCGTGGCCGCGCTGGTGGCGGTCTTCTCCGGCAACGTGATCCAGACCCTGTCCAATCCCAACATCTTTTCCTCCGACCTCTATTGGGACCTGGGGGTCCTCTCCATCCCGGTCTCCGTGATCTGGATCGTGGCCATCACCAACGCCGTCAACCTGATCGACGGCCTGGACGGCCTGGCCTGCGGCGTATCCACCATCAGCTCCATGACGCTGCTGGTCATCTCCCTGGTGGTGTCCGACGCACCGGCGGCCATTCTGATGGCCGCCCTTGCGGGGAGCTGCATCGGCTTTCTGCCCTATAACCTGAATCCAGCCAAAATCTTTATGGGGGACACCGGCTCCACCTTCCTGGGCTATGTGCTGGCAGTGGTGTCCATCCAGGGCCTGTTCAAGTTTTATACCATCATTTCCTTCGCAGTGCCGTTTTTGATGTTGGGCCTGCCTATTTTTGATACCTGCTTTGCCTTTATCCGGCGCATCGCCCATGGGCAGAGTCCGATGCACGCAGACCGCAGTCATGTGCATCACCGCCTGATCGACATGGGGTTCTCCCAGAAACAGGCAGTGGCGGTGCTGTACATCATCAGCGCCATCCTCGGGCTTTCCGCCGTGGTGCTCACCACGGCAGGGGCTGTAAAAGCCATGCTTCTCCTCCTGGCCCTGTGCGCCGCCGGCGCCGTGTCCGCACGCATCTTTCTCTCCAATAACGAGAAGAAGAACGGACAGGAGCAGGAGGAGAAGACGCAGGAGAGCGAAGACAAGGAGGAGCGGAAGTGAAGCGCGTCAAGGTCATGACCATCTTCGGGACACGGCCGGAGGCCATCAAGATGGCCCCCCTGGTGGCCGAACTTCGGAGCCGTCCGGCGCTGCAGGCGGTCTGCTGTGTCACTGCCCAGCACCGGCAGATGCTGGACTCCGTGCTGGAGATTTTCCGGCTGGCGCCGGATTACGACCTGAATATCATGGAAGCCCGGCAGACCTTGTCCACCATCACCACCAAATGCCTGTTGGGGATGGAGGGAGTGCTGGAGCAGGCGCGGCCGGACCTGGTGCTGGTCCACGGGGACACGTCCACTACGTTTGCCGGCGCGCTGGCCGCCTTTTACCGGCAGATCCCGGTAGGCCACGTGGAGGCCGGACTGCGCACCTATGACAAGTATTCTCCCTTTCCAGAAGAAATGAACCGCAAGCTGGTGGGGGATATTGCAGACCTGCATTTCTGTCCTACCGCGAGAAACCGGGAAAACCTGGCGCGGGAGGATATCCGGGAGGGCGTTTTTATCACCGGGAACACGGTGATCGACGCCCTGAAGACCACGGTTGTAAAGGATTATCACTTTTCAACAGAATTGCTCAATCATTTGGATTATGCAGCCCGAAAGATCCTCCTGGTCACCTGCCACCGGCGGGAGAACTACGGCGCGCCCATGGCCCATATCATGACCGCCCTGCGCCGCATCGTTCAGGCCTTTCCCGACGTAGAGCTGGTCTATCCCGTGCATCTGTCCCCGGTGGTGCGGGAGGCGGCGGGCCAATATCTGTCCGGCCACGACCGCATCCATCTCATCGACCCGCTGGATGTGGAGGAGATGCACAATCTGATGGCGCGCGCTCATCTGGTCCTGACGGACTCGGGGGGGCTCCAGGAGGAGGCTCCCGCGCTGGGGCGGCCGGTCCTGGTCCTGCGGCGGGAGACCGAGCGGCCCGAGGCTGTGGAGGCGGGGACCGTGAAGCTGGCGGGCACGCAGGAGGAGCAGGTGTTCCGTATGGCCTCCGAGCTCTTGACGGACGAGGCGGCCTACCATGCCATGGCCCATGCCGTCAATCCTTACGGCGACGGCTTTGCCTGCCGCCGCATTGCGGACGCGATCGAGTGGAGGTTCGGCCTGCGGGAGGAACCGCCGGAGGAATTCCGGGCGTAACCGCCGCTGCCGCGGCCGGGCGGCGCGCCCAAGCAGGCTGCCTTGCGCAGAGCGGGGATGCGCGGGCCGCATGTTTGCCCTGCTCCGATCAGCTGCCGCTTTGGGGTGCGGAATGCCCCGTCCGGCGGGGAGAAGAAGGAGGTGTCGGGCCCGTTGGAGCGAAAGAAACGGAATATCCTGGTGGTGTTGATTGCCATCGTCATTGTGGTGGCGATGCTCTCCAGCTTCGGCTTGGCGCTGTTTGCCCCGGATACCTCCAAGATCGTCCTGCCGACGCCCCTTGCCTCCGAGCCGCCGGAGGACGGCCCCGGGGGCGGTGCGGACGGTCTGGTGCGGGTGGAGGTCACCCCGCAGACGGTCCAGAATGTGATTCGTACGCTGGCCCGGCCGGAGAGCTATTACCGCGAGGTCACGATTGAGGACATTTGGGGCGAGGGGGAGGAGGAGCGGGGCGTTACCTCCGCGCAGGTCTGGGCAGACTATGGCTGGACCTATACACGCTCCGCCTGGCCCGGGGGCACGGTACGCTGCTCCCTTGTGGGAGAGGGGACGTTCTGGCTGTGGTACGAGGGGTCCCGTGCGGTGCTCAGCGGCCCGGCGGACGCCTATTCCGCCGATTTGGAGGGCCAGCGCATCCCGACCTATGAGGATGTGCTGGACCTGCCGGTGGACGCCATCGCCGCCACCGGCTATGAGGAGCAGGGCGGGCTGTCCTGCATCTGCGTGGAGACGGCGGCGGACGAGCTGGGCTACCGGCAGCGGTACTGGATCTCCGTGGACAGCGGTCTGCTGGTGTGCTCCGAGACGCTGGAAGGGGAGCAGACCGTCTACCGCATGTCCTCTTATGCCGTGGAGCGTCCCGTCCCGGCGGGGACGCAGTTTGCCCTGCCCGACGGGACGGTGCTGCACACGCCCGGAGGCGCAGTCACTCCAGGCCCAGCAGCAGAAGAAGACCAAGGGTGATGATCAGCTCCAGATCGTCCCCCTCCAGAAACAGAAACAGCAGGATCAGCAGGAGCAGGATATCTCCGGTATCCAGCTCCTCCAGCTTGAGCCCCTTGAGCAGTCCGGCCAGCCCGGTTTTCTTGGCCGGCTCCGGTTGGGCCGGCTCCGGCGCGGACGGCGCAGCGGCGGCCGGCTCCGGTTCCGGCCGGAGGGGGCGGGGCGGCTCATCCTCCTCCAGCACCCGGGTATAGGCGGTGCCGTTGGGGATATAGCGGTTATACATCTGCCTCCTCCTCTCCGCTTTTTTTGAAGAGCTGGAAGGCCGCCCGGATGACCCGGGAGAGCCTGGCGATCTGTACCGCTTTGTCCACCTTGGCGTAGCGCTCCGGCTTCAGGAAGGGCTTCATGGCGGTGAGCAGGGCGATCTTTCGGTCATCAGTGGCCGAATATTCGGAGAACAGGGCCACGGCGGTCTGAATGAGCCGTGGATCCAGATCGCCCAGCGCGGACAGCGGGCTGCCCGTGCCGCCGCTGTTCAGGCTGCCCAGCATGCCCAGCACGGCCCCCCAGTCGGGCTGGGTGCGGGGGGCTTCCGGTTCCTCCGCCGGTGCGGGAGAAGCGGCGGGCGCTTCCGGGGCCGTGCCCTCCGGCGGGAGCGTGCCGGCCTCGGACGAGGAAGCTTCTCCGGTAAGGGCCTTGGCGATGGAGACGATCTGTCCCATAGCCTCCGGGTCTGCCAGGATGGCATTGAGCTTATCTTCGAACTCGGCCATGGGCTCCGCCTCCTTTCGAACGGGTTATTTCTTGTCCTGTACGGCCGCCTGTTGGATGCGCTCGATCAGCCCGGCGCCCTCTTTGCTCTGCATCACCTGATTGACGATCCCCATGAGGGCGCCGGCGTCCCCCTTGGCAGCAGAGGCGGCGGCGCGTTTCAATCCGTCTGAGCCGTCCTGACTCAGAAGCTGCATCAGCCGCTGGGTATCCGGAGACTGTACGAGGTTTTTCAGCAGGTCCTTATTCTTCAGAAGGCTGGCGGCCTTGGGGTCCTGCATCAGCGCGTCCAGATTGGATTCCGGTTTCGCCATAAAAATCAGCTCCATCCTTATATTTATAAGCGATCATTCCATTATATGTTTCAAAGCCAGACAGGTGAACGCAATGAAGCTTTTGGTTTTTTCCGACTCCCACGGAAACGTGGCGAATATGGAGGATGCGGTGCGCCGGGAAGAGCCGGATCAGGTCCTCCACCTGGGGGACGTGGTGCGGGACGCCGACGCCTTGCGCCGGAGGTTTCCCGACCTTCCCATGACCCGGGTGCGGGGCAACTGCGACGCCCGCAGCGACGTGCCGGAGGAATGCCTGCTGGAACGGGCGGGACGCAGGCTGCTGCTGATGCACGGGCACACCCGCTTTGTGAAAAGCGGTCCGGGCGCCGCGGTGGCGGCTGCCCGGGAGGCAAGGGCGGACGTGCTGTTGTTCGGCCACACCCATGACGCGTTATGCGACCTGCAGGGAAACCTGTGGATTCTGAACCCCGGCGCCGCCGGCGGACTGCTGTTTCGCAGCTACGGGGTGGTCCTGCTGGAGGCGGATGGCGTTTACTGTTATACGCAGCCGATTTGATTGGAAAGGGGAGCGGTGGTCATGCTGCTTGTCATCGACGTGGGCAACACCAATATGGTATTTGGCCTGTTTCGGGGAGAGCGCCTGGAGGGAAGCTTCCGGCTCAAGACCGACGCCAACAGCACCTCGGATGAGCTCGGACTCTATCTATGCGAATATTTCCAACGCTTCGGCCTGCGGCTGGACGAGGTGGAGGACGTCGTCATCGGCTCGGTGGTGCCTCAGATCATGTATACCCTCAGCAGCGCCGTCATCAAATATGTGGGGAAGACTCCGCTGATCTTGGACGACGATCTGGATCCGCGTCTGCCCTACGTGGCGTGCGCCAGTGAGGAACGCCTGGGCCCCGACCGGGCGGCGGCCGACGTGGCGGCTATGGTCAAGTATGGCGCTCCGCTGGTGGTGCTGGATTTCGGCACCGCCACAACGCTGGACGCCATAAGTCCGGAGGGCGTCTATCTGGGCGGCTGCATCACTGCAGGGGTGCGGGTATCCATCGACGGCCTGTTCCAGAAGACCGCGCTGCTGCCCCGGATCGAGCTGGTCAAGCCGGATACCGTGCTGGGCACCACTGCCGTGGGGCAGATCCAGGCCGGGGCGGTGCTGGGCTATATCGGGGCCATGGAGTATCTGATCCGCCGGGCCAAAACGGAGATGGGCGGTAAGAGCATTAAGGTGGTGGCCACCGGTGGGCTGGCCCGGATGGTGGCGGACAATACCGATCTGATCGATATCGTGGACCCCCAGCTGGTGCTGGACGGCCTGCGCATCATCTATGAGCGGGAAAAGAAATCGTAAGGAGCGGCAGGATTGAGCGTATGAGTGAGATTGCAAAACGGGAGCACGGCGCCATCGATATGACTCAGGGCTCGCCCACCCGGCTGATCGTGGCCTTTTCCCTGCCGCTGCTGCTGGGAAACGTTCTGCAGCAGCTGTACAATATGGTGGATTCCATCGTGGTGGGCCAGTTTGTGGGCGCTTCCGCACTGACCGCCGTCGGCACCGGGTTCCCCATCATCTTTTTGCTTGCCTCTCTGTTTATCGGCTTCGCCATGGGCGCAACCGTCATGATCGCCCAGTACATCGGAGCCGGGGACAAACAGAGCGTGGCGCGCACGGTGGATACCATCTACAGCGCGCTGCTGGCGGCCATCGTGCCGCTGTCCCTGCTGGGAGTGGTGCTGACCACGCCCCTGCTGACCCTGATCCGGGTGCCTGTAGAGGCCTTTGACCAGGCGCGGGTCTATTGTATCGTGGTCTTCCTGGGCGGGATCGGCTCGCTGGGCTATAACGTAAACGCCGGTATTCTCCAGGGGCTGGGGGATTCCAAGACGCCCCTGCTGTTTCTGGCGGTTGCCAGCGTCATCAATATCGTGCTGGACCTGCTGTTTGTCCTGGTCTTCCGCTGGGCGGTGTTCGGCGTGGCTCTGGCGACCATCATCGGTCAGGCCTGTTCCTGGATCTTCGGCATTTTCTATATCAACCGGAAATACAACTTTCTGCACATCCGCCTGTTCCAAATCAGGGTCGACCGGAAGCTGCTGGGCCAGATCATCCGGCTGGGGGTCCCTTCGGCCATCCAGCAGTGCCAGTTCTCCGTGGCGATCCTCATCATGCAGGCGCTGATCAACGGCTTCGGCAACGACTTTGCCGCCGGATTTGCCGCCGCCAACAAGATCGACTCCTTTGCGTTCATGCCCATTCAGTCTTTTTCCACCGCAACCACCACCTATGTGGGGCAGAACATGGGGGCTGGACGGCTGGACCGGGTGCAGCGCGGCGCTCGTCGTGCTATGTTGCTGAGCACAGTGGTCTGCATCGCCATTACCGCTTTGGTCATCCCCTTCCGCCGGGAGCTGCTGATGCTGTTCAACCGGGAGAGCGCGGTGGTGGCCGCCGGAGAGGCCTACCTGCTGCGGGTGCTGACCCCGATGTTCGTGCTGGCCGTGATGTTCATCCTCAGCAGCGTCCTGCGCGGCGCCGGCGCCACCATGGTTCCCATGGTGGCCTCGGTTATCGCTCTTTGGGGGGCGCGGGTGCCTGCCGCCTATCTGCTGGCTTACTTTTTCGGTCCGGAGGAGCTCTATTGGTCGTATCTGATCGGCTGGGTCCTGGGGCTGTTCATCTGCCTGGCGGCCTATCTTCGGGGCCGCTGGAAGGAAAAGTGCGTGGTAGCGGAGGAGAACGTGGAATGAAGCTCCTTTTGGCCCGCCACGGTGAGACCGACTGGAACGCCCGGGGCCAGATCCAGGGACAGTCCGATCCCGGTCTGAACGAGACCGGGCGGGCACAGGCCAGGGCGCTGGCCCGCCGGCTGGAAGAGACCGGCGTACCCCTCCGGCGGCTCTATACCAGCCCGCAGAAACGTTCTGCCGAGACGGCGGCCATCGTAGGTGCGTGCCTGGGGATAGAAGCCGAGGCGGTAGAGGGGCTGCGGGAGATTTGTTTTGGCGTATGGGAAGGCCATTGCTGGGAAGAGATCGCGGCGCTGTGGCCCCATTCCTACGAGGCGTACGCCGCCGACCGCCTGCGCTCCCGCCCGCCGGAAGGGGAGAGCTATGCCGAACTGCTGGAACGGGTGCTGCCTGCGCTGCGGAAGATTGCCGCAGGGGAGGGAAGCGCCCTGGTAGTGGCGCACAGCGCCGTCATCAAGGCGGTGCTCTGCCATCTGGACGGGGCGGATTTCCGACAGATCAACCGCCTGTATCCGTTGGGAAACGCCGACTGGGTGAGCCTGGACGGCGATCGATTCCTATAAAATAGTATATGATGGAGGGACTGCAATGAAGCAGGACATGATCCTTATCCTGGACCTGGGCAGCGAACAGAACGCCCAGATTGCCCGGGAGATCCGCGCCCTGGGCGTGTACAGCGAGATCCATCCCCACGACATCACCCTGGCGGAGGTAAAGGCGCTGCCCAATGTGAAGGGCATTATCCTCAACGGCGGACCCAACCGGGTGGTAGACGGCGTGGAGGTGGACGTCTCACGGGACATCTACAATTGCGACGTGCCGGTGCTGCTGGCCGACCACAAGGGGGACGCACCCTGGCCTGCGGACGAAGCGGAGCGCGGACGGGCGCTTTCCAACTTTGTGTTCGGGGTATGCGGGGCCCAGGCCAACTGGAACATGGAAAACTTTATCGCCGACCAGGTGGAGCTCATCCGCCGTCAGGTGGGGGACAGAAACGTCCTTCTGGCCCTGTCCGGCGGGGTGGATTCCTCTGTGGTGGCGGCGCTGCTCATCAAGGCCATCGGCAAGCAGCTCACCTGCGTGCACGTCAACCACGGCCTGCTGCGTAAGGGCGAGCCGGAGCAGGTGGTACAGGTCTTCCGGGATCAGATGGACGCCAACCTGATCTATGTGGACGCGGTGGACCGCTTTCTGGACAAGCTGGCTGGTGTGGCGGAGCCCGAGCAGAAGCGGAAGATCATCGGCGCAGAGTTTATCCGCGTCTTTGAGGAGGAGGCCCGCAAGCTGGAGGGCATCGACTTTTTGGCGCAGGGCACCATCTATCCGGATATCATTGAATCGGGCACCAAGACCGCCAAGGCGGTGAAGGCCCACCACAATGTGGGCGGCCTGCCGGAGGATCTGAAATTCGAACTGGTGGAACCGCTGAAGATGCTCTTCAAGGATGAGGTGCGCGCTTGCGGCGCGGCGTTGGGCCTGCCGGACTCAATGGTATACCGCCAGCCGTTTCCTGGTCCCGGCCTTGGGGTGCGCTGCCTGGGCGCCATCACCCGGGACCGGCTGGAGGCCGTGCGCGCCTCCGACGCGATCCTGCGGGAGGAGTTTGCCGCCGCGGGCCTGGATGGCAAGGTGTGGCAGTACTTTACCGTGGTGCCCGACTTCAAGTCGGTGGGCGTGCGGGACAATAAGCGTACGTTCGACTGGCCGGTGATCCTTCGGGCAGTCAATACCGTGGACGCCATGACCGCCACCGTGGAGGACGTGCCCTTCCCGCTGCTGCAAAAAATTACGGCGCGGATCACCGCCGAGGTGGAGGGCGTCAACCGGGTCCTCTATGATCTGACGCCGAAGCCCACCGGCACTATTGAGTGGGAATGACCGTGAAAACGGTGCAAACCCGTATGAATACAGGCTTTTTTGCCCATCAATGTGGCTCTTAATACTGGATTGATACTATTCGTGTCCGCCCGGTACGCTCAAGAGAATAATCACAAAGGGACAAGCAAAACCGCCCTGCTGAACGACAAATTCAGCAGGGCGGTTTTTTGCTTGCCTTATTTATTTTTCCGACATGGAACATAGTTGTCAAATCTCTGGCTGTCATCGCAAGTCCTCAGCCAGTTGCGTTTCCATTCAACGTATTCCTCTCCGGTGATTTCCCCAGTGTGAAGCTCCTGCTGGCGCAAGGCTATTCCCGCATGAACTTGTCCACAAGGCCGTACTGAAAATAAATCCCCACGGGGGCATAGGAAGGCCGATCGTCGTTGTCGCTGTATCGACGGCGGTATCATCGGAGGCCCCTGTCTTGCCAGAATTGCGAACGAGCTGAAACAGGCGGATAGCGCCGGGGGTATCCTCGTCCAGCGAGAAGAATGTCCTCATGGAGAACAAGTCCGGCTGATCTCCGCCGACTGTGAGCGGGTCAAGCGGGCCTTTGGCCCCGAGCAGATAGAAGCGGCGATAGTTTCTGACAGGCAGAGGGAGCAGGTGGAAAAAATGCGAAAGCGGGCTGCAAGGCAGAAATCCAGATTAGATGTGCGATAATTACTAAAATTTAGAAAAATATGCAAGGGCCGCCCCCGGTCGGGCGGCCCTTGTTTCTGCTGTAACACACGTTACTCATTTACAGTTAGAGAGAGATGATCCAGAATATCTTCCACTTCGTCCGTGGTCGAATATGCGCCATACAGGCTAACGGTGGCATGGCTTGTGCGGCACTCTGCCCAAACATTTCCGTTGTCCATTGTAATCAGGAACTCATAGCCATCGACAGACGTGTAATAGTAAGAGGTTTCAAAACTACCATCAACGATATAAGACTGGCCAAAATAGTTGGCTTGTGCGATATTGTAGATTGATAGATCGACATATCCGCTTCCATCTTTCTTTGCGTAGAGTGCATCAAATATCTCGCTGACATAATTACCCTTTGCATCGGACACGACAAAGGAGAAATTGGCATCCGGGACGTAATCATACTGTTCGTGCATCCATCCTAAATCAAAGGTTACACGGCCTGTCATGGTGTCCAAAAGGTTTGCGGGGTTTTCGGCGGTATACTCCATTTTTTCTGCGCCATCCTCCCGACTAACGCAGCGGCTGCGGAGAGTGGGGTCACTGCTCAAAACCTCAGCAGAGTCCCACTGGGAGTATTCCGATACCACTCCGCCGTTAATGCTGTCACCTACGTCCCAATCGTCCGACTTAAATCGAGCAGATTCTGTCATTTCGTCCAAAGCGGCGGGCGGGTTTCCGCCAGAACCTGTGATAGCAACAGCACCAGGGGCGCCATTTTCGCTTGAAGACACAGGAATGTTATCCGCACTGGACACGATAATGTCGTTTCTGAACAGATGCACCACCGCAGCGGCAGCGGTCAGTGTTAATACCATCATCATAACAACAGCAGCGGCAATCAATGGCATACGAGATTTTAAGGTTGCTTTTTTCATAGGAATGTCCTCCGATTGTTTTTGGTAGGAGGAAAGCTGAGAACGAATGCGCTCCCGGCTCTCCTGCGGCAATTTCAACTCATCAGAAATGCGCTTGAAGTTTCGCTCCATATCAATCCCCCCCAAGTTGCTTTTTTAGGATGCTTTTGGCACGATACAATCTCATGGAAACAGCTGAGATGCTGATGTGTAAAAATTTTGAGATTTCCCGAAATGAGTAGCCCTCAAAATAATGCAAGCTCACAACGGCCCTATACTTTTCCGGCAACTCCATAACGGCATGAACTATGTCCCGATTCTCCGGCTGTACCGACAGAACAACCTCATCTAAAGAAATAGCTTCATGCTTCTTCGCTGCAGTGAGAAGGTTTTTGCAATGGTTAATCGTGACCTTGGTTAGAAACGCACGCTCTTTCCCGGGGTAAATGATCATACTGCTTTCCAGTAGTTTGAGAAATACAGTCTGCACAACATCTTCCGCTTCCTGTGGGGAACGCAGATAACTGAGAGCGATGCGATACACCATGTCCGCATAACGGTCAAAGAGTACCAGCACAGTTTCTTGCTCCATCGGCGCACCCCCTTCCTTTCCTTTTGAGGCCTCATCAATATAACAATTGGGTAAGTCCAATTAGCACAACATTTATAAAATACTTTTTGAATATTTCTCTTATTGATAATGCTATTATACAATAGCATATTTACTTTTATCTTCAAGTTCAAGTCGAGGTTCTACCTCAATTTGAGGGAAGTTTTGATAGTGATCATTTAGGGGTTGAAACCCTTGCAATCCCTCGTTTTCTGTGATACTATTTTGATACTAAGAAAACGAGGTGCCCCAAATAACTGGTGAAACATTAATATATTTGCGAATGTTTTGCTCGTGAAATCACCTCAAATACACTCCCATATATCTGAATTTGCCGAGTGGGAATAAAATAGAAAATCCCCGGAAGCCTTGAAAAATGAACAGGACCAGTAAAAACGGGCAGTGACAAAAGACCCCCTGATGTAGGAAAATAAACTACATCGGGGGGTCCTGTTATGGGGAAACGGAATTACACACACGTTCAAGCGTTGCTGCCTGAAATCAAGGCTATGCCGGCAGAGGGAAAAACGCAGCGGGAAGTTGCGGGATACTATGGCTTCCAGAATAAGCAGGTGGTGAAAAGGCTGCTTGAGCGGGGGCGGAGAAAAGAACGCAAGCTGGAAGCCGGGATCCTTCCACGTCCAAAAGGACGGCCAAGGAAAGATGCTGCTCCCAGAGACATTGCAGCAGAGCAGGCCTGTGAGATCCAGCGACTGC
>NZ_JACOPP010000007.1 GCF_014287895.1 Lawsonibacter hominis
TAAGATATCCTCTTACCGATGTCTCCTTAGAAAGGAGGTGATCCAGCCGCACCTTCCGATACGGCTACCTTGTTACGACTTCACCCCAATTATCGAACCCACCTTCGGCCGCGCCCCCCATTGCTAGTTAGGCTACGGACTTCGGGTGTTCCCGACTCTCATGGTGTGACGGGCGGTGTGTACAAGGCCCGGGAACGTATTCACCGCGGCATGCTGATCCGCGATTACTAGCGATTCCAACTTCATACAGGCGGGTTTCAGCCTGCAATCCGAACTGGGACGGCTTTTAGGGATTTGCTCCACCTCGCGGTATTGCTTCCCTCTGTTTACCGCCATTGTAGTACGTGTGTGGCCCAGGACATAAGGGGCATGATGATTTGACGTCGTCCCCACCTTCCTCCGTTTTGTCAACGGCAGTCTCGCTAGAGTGCTCTTGCGTAGCAACTAACAATAAGGGTTGCGCTCGTTGCGGGACTTAACCCAACATCTCACGACACGAGCTGACGACAACCATGCACCACCTGTCTCTACTTTCCCCGAAGGGCACCTAATGCATCTCTGCTTCGTTAGTAGGATGTCAAGCCCTGGTAAGGTTCTTCGCGTTGCTTCGAATTAAACCACATACTCCACCGCTTGTGCGGGCCCCCGTCAATTCCTTTGAGTTTCAACCTTGCGATCGTACTCCCCAGGTGGGATACTTATTGCGTTAGCTGCGGCACGGAGGGGGTCAGACCCCCCACACCTAGTATCCATCGTTTACGGCGTGGACTACCAGGGTATCTAATCCTGTTTGCTCCCCACGCTTTCGCGCCTCAGCGTCAGTTACTGTCCAGCAATCCGCCTTCGCCACTGGTGTTCCTCCGTATATCTACGCATTTCACCGCTACACACGGAATTCCGATTGCCTCTCCAGCACTCAAGAACTACAGTTTCAAATGCAGGCTATGAGTTGAGCTCATAGTTTTCACATCTGACTTGCAGTCCCGCCTACACGCCCTTTACACCCAGTAAATCCGGATAACGCTTGCCACCTACGTATTACCGCGGCTGCTGGCACGTAGTTAGCCGTGGCTTATTCAAGAGGTACCGTCATTTCTTTCGTCCCTCTTAAAAGAAGTTTACAACCCGAAAGCCTTCTTCCTTCACGCGGCGTTGCTGGGTCAGGCTTGCGCCCATTGCCCAATATTCCCCACTGCTGCCTCCCGTAGGAGTCTGGGCCGTGTCTCAGTCCCAATGTGGCCGGTCAACCTCTCAGTCCGGCTACTGATCGTCGCCTTGGTGGGCCGTTACCCCGCCAACCAGCTAATCAGACGCGAGTCCATCTCAGAGCGATAAATCTTTGATATCACTACCATGCGGTACCGATATATCATGCGGTATTAGCACAATTTTCACTGTGTTATTCCCCACTCCAAGGCAGGTTACTCACGCGTTACTCACCCGTCCGCCACTAAGTAACTCTATCATTTGGACGAATCCTCAATCAAGAGCACTCCGTTCGACTTGCATGTGTTAAGCACGCCGCCAGCGTTCATCCTGAGCCAGGATCAAACTCTCAATAAAATGGTATCTATACAGACCTTCCAGCCTGTCTAAATCATTTCATCGAAACTTAATCATAGCTTCAAAGAAATTTGTCAAGAGCCTTCCTATTCCAATTGCTTGTCTTAGAAAGGACTTCTCGTCCTTTTCTGGTGCTTCAAGTTTCACGTTGTTTAATTTACAAGGTGCACGCGTCCCGCTTCATTCGGCTTCCGTCTCAGTCGCAGGAACTTTATTGTACCATGCTCGGTTCAACTTGTCAAGAGGTTTTTTGATTTCTTTTTCATCGAGCCGCAAGGCTGATTTTTTGGAAACCCTTGCCTCTCAAGGGGTTGCTCCTCACAGGCGCTCAATTAATATACCAAATGCCTGTCCAATTGTCAACACCTTTTTTGCATTTTCCTGCGTCTTTTTTTACACCCCCTTGACGCAACAAGATATGCCGTGCTTCTCTGCCGTATAGGCACAAGATATGCTTTCCTATGCCCGCTTCCGGCGCAGAAGCGCCACAGGCAATACCAGTGCAGGCAGCAGGAACCCAAAAACCAGCCCCCCCGCTTCCCCCCAGCCCTCGATCCATTCATATAAGGTAAAGGCGTCCGGGAACAGGAACAGCGCGCCCGCCAGCGTCAGAAGAATAAGAGGCAGGGCGGCGCTTTCGCGCCGCTGAAAGCCAAAGACAGCTTGCGCCATACAGCAGCAGGAGCACAGGAGCAGGGTGAGCAGCGCCAGATCGGCCAGCACCCACAGGGCAATGACCACCGACTCCACCCGTCCGAAGGCGCCTTCCACACCCACGCCTTTGACCATCATAAAAAAGGGGGTGTCCATCCGCTGTGTCAAACCGGGTCCAAACGCCCCCAGGCACACCCATTGCAGCAGCGTGAGCACCAGGCAGAAAACAGCGGCCCAGCGCATCGCCCGGCGGCGGTTTCCCTCTTTCCGGGCCACTCCTCCCCCCAAAAAAGCGCCAAAGATCACGTATCCCACTACCGAAAGCGCAGGCAGGGTGCCCCGGAGGACTTCCGGCACATCCTGCACCCATACCGGCAGCACATTCTGGGGTTCCACCCGAAACAGCCCCAGAAACAGGACTACTCCCAAGCAGAGGGATAGGGCCAGATAAAAGATTTCTCCTGCGCGGACCAGGGCCGGCAGCTTTTTGCGGGCAAGCCACAGCGCCACCGCCAGCAGCACCACCAGAAAGAGCTTTAGGGGTGCGTTGCGGTAGCTGGTGGACAAAAGGCGCAGGGCAAACAGCCGTGCGTTGACGCACAGCAGGCACAGCCCCCACAGCAGGTAAAGCAGGGCGAGGGCCTTTCCCGGCAGCCTGCCCAGGGCGCGCTGGAAGATCTGGGCCAGACCGTCCTCCGGCCCGGCCGTGCGAAACAGGGCAAACAGCACCCAGCAAAGCCCCAGCAGCACGGGCAGCGCCGTCAGGGTGCACAGCCACCCGGCCGCTCCCGCCGCCGCGGCCGTGCGGCCGGGAAGTACGCGTACCGTCGGGGAGAGCAGGGCCGCAAACAGCAGACAGAGCAGCTGGCGCAGCGCGATTTTACCCTCAGGCATGGATTCACCACCTTAATGAAATCGTTTTACCCCGCGTCATAGCTGCGCTCCAGCTTAGCCGTGACGGAGACGCTGACCTCCAGGCTGGAGGGATCCCACTGCCGCCGCAGCGCCTCTGCGCGCCAGGGCTGGGACAGTCCGGCCGCTCCGGCCAGGGAGAAGAAATCCCCCTCCAGCGTCCGGCACAGCTCCAGCGCGGCCAGAATGCGCTCCTGTTCCACTGCGGCCAGCTCCGCCTCCAGGCGGCGGCGGGCCGCCTCCTCCTGCAGCGCAGGCGCCCCTTCCGCCAAATTGGCCTCCACACGGCACTTTACGTCCATACCGGTGAGCACTTCCCCGTCAAAAACGCCCCGGATACGGGTCTTGGCCCCCACCACCCGCAGCGCGGCGGTTCCGTCGGCCTGAGGCAGTTCTACCACGTCGGCATCCACCCGGCTCAGCAGCAGGTTGACCCCGGCTGCGGCCGCTCCCTCCGCCCAGCCCACCAGCACGCCGTCCCGCAGCAGGGCGTATCCGGCGGTGGAGAGCGTGCCGTCACCGGTGAGGGCAGGCGCAAAGGAGGCCCCGCAGCGTTCCAGATCGGAGAGTACGTTCCGGACCGTGCGGGACATGGAGTCCGAGCGCAGCCCCGCTCCGTCGTGCAGGGTCTCCAGCCGGTCAGCCGCGGAGTCCTGCTGCCAGGCGGCGGAGATCGTCGTTCCCGCCTGTCCGTTTTGGATCACATAGAGTTCGGTGTCTAGGCGCATCTCCACATCCCGCATCACATAGTCCAGGGCGCCGCCCACGCCCCGGCGTGCCAGGTCCTCCCCCAGCAGCATCTGTCCCACATGGCCGAAGTAGATATAGGAGTCCCCTTCCCCCTGCATCTCCAGCAGGGCGGCGCTGAGGGTGCCCGCGCTGCCGGAGATCAGGGCGGGGTCGTCCAGCCCCTGCCCGCCGGTGGCGGCGGTGACCGCCACCCCGTCCGCGTCGGCATCCACCCCCAGGGTACGTACCAGGGACATGTCCTCGATCTCGCGGGCGTAGGGCAGCAGATCGGCGCGGCAGCCGCCCAGGGGAAGCAGCAGAAGCGCCAGCACACCGGCCCATCGCTTCATCGCTGGTTCCTCCGGTTCCGGGTGCGCAGGGCTGCGGGGCGCAGCTTCGTACGCTTCAGGGGCTGGCGCAGAACGGCGTGTCCCTCCACCTGCTCTCCCGCATTGGCGGCAAAGGGGGTCAGGTAGGATACGCCGAAGCTCTCGATGCCCGCCAGGTGGCACACCAGCATAGCCGCCCCCGCCACCACCCCGAACAGCCCGGCGGCCGAGGCCAGTACCGCCAGGAGAAAGCGCCAGATGCGCAGGGCGCCCGCCAGCTCCTGCGAGGGCATGGTGTACCCGGCAATGCCCGCGATGGACACCACGATGAGCACCGCCGGGGAAACGATCTTGGCCTCCACCGCCGCAGTGCCCACCACCAGTCCGCCGATGATGGAGACGGTCTGGCCGATGGACTGGGGCAGACGCAGCCCCGCCTCCTGCAGGATCTCAAAGGCCAGCAGAAGAATGAGCACCTCGAACACCGAGAGAAAGGGCACGTCCCGTTTGGCCGCGATGATGGACAGGGCCAGCCGGGTGGGGATCATCTCCTGATGGAAGGTGACCACGGCGATATACAGGGCGGGCAGGGTCAGGGTAAGCAGCAGGCAGGCATACCGCAGCACCGAGATGACCGAGGCCACCATCCAGTTGTTGGACTTGTCCTGGGGCGCCCGCAGAAAATCGCCGATGACGCCGGGGGCCAGATAGCCCAGCGGAAGGCCGTCGATGAGAATGCCCACCCGCCCCTCCGCCAGCCCCGCGCAGAAGCGGTCGGGCCGCTCGGTGTACTGCACCAGGGGAAACGCGGTTGCGGTCTCGTCGATGATATATTCCTCAATATTGCCGGTGGAAAGCACCGCGTCGATATCGATGCGCTCCAGCCGCGCCTGTACCCGCTCCACCAGGGAGGGGTCCACCACGCCCTCCAGGTACAGCACGTCCACCGTGGTCACCGATTGCCGCCCTACGATCTGTTCCCGCAGGCGCAGCTCCGGCGCCTTCAGGTGGCGGCGGCACAGGCTGGTGTTGGTGCGCACCGACTCCACAAAGGAATCCCGGGGTCCCTTGAGCACCGTTTCGTTTTCCGGCTCGCTGATGGAGCGCTTTTCCTCCGTGCCTACGTTGAAGGACAAGACCTCCGTCTCCCCCGGAAACAGCAGCAGGCAGTTGCCCTCCACCAGGTCGAAGGCCGCGCGGTCTGTGGCGCTCCGGCGCTCTACCCCCAGATTATAGAGGGCCCCCTCCTCCATGGCGGCCATCAGCTCCGCCATATCCGGGCAGTCCGCCAGGGCCGAGTCCTGCGCCAAAGGCCGCAGGACATAGTCGCTGACCCGCTCCATCCGCACCATGCCGCTGATGTAGCACAGGGTGATCACCTTTTCCCCGTCCCCCGCCAAGCGGACGTTCCGTTTGGAGAAGTCCGCGCAGCCGGCAAAGACCGTCTCCAGGCTTTCCAGCGTCAGGGGCAGGTCATAGCGGGGCTCTTTCCTGGGGTGGGGCGGCACGCTCTCCCGTGCCCGGCCAAAAAATCCCATGGCCCGCACCTCCTTTTTTGCAAATCCTTCTATGAGTATGACCGGTTTTTCCCGCGATATGCAAAAAGCCCCGGAGCGGCAAAGAAAGAACGTTCCAGGCTGTCAAAAAACCGGAACAGGGTTGGACAACGGGAAGGAAGATCGTGTAAAAGAAACCCGGGAGGGGCGTCTTTCGCGTTGAATCAAATCAAATGTTGAACGTTTGGGAAAGTTCAACATTTGCCCCAGCTTGGCAAAAAGACTTTTTTGACAAGCGGAGAATATTCTTGTATTCCCGCAGGCCTTCCTTTATAATAAGAATAAGATCGCGGTGCGCCGCGGCAAAGACACTGTAAAGTGAGGCGGGAATTATGGAGATCAAGAATTTCGATAATATCATCAGCCGTGTCCCCAAGCTGTCGGCCCCCCTGCGGGTGGTGCTGGCCGGTTCCGACGGAGAGAACATGCTCCGGGGCCTCTTCCAGGCTCAGAACGAGGGCTTTGTGCAGCCCGTGCTGGTGGGCGACCGGGCGCGCACCATGGTCCAGCTGGAGAAGCTGGGGCTGGAGCAGGAGCCTTACACCATGGTGGACACCCCCCCCGGCCACAATGTCACCCAGGCCGCCATCGACATCATTACCTGCGGAGAGGGCGACATCCTCATGCGCGGCAACCTGCCCACCCGCGACTTTCTGATGCCTGTGCTGGATCGGAAGAACGGCCTGCGCACCGAGCGGCTGATGAGCCATGTGTCCCTGGCCTCCATTCCGGAGTATCCCAAGCTGCTGGCTCTGTCGGACATGACCATCATCGTCAACCCCAATCCCACCCAGAAGAAAGCCATCATCAAAAATACCGCCGACGCGCTGAAGGCCTTTGGATATGAGAACCCCAAGCTGGCCCTGATGGCTCTGGTGGAAAACGTAAACTTTCATATGCCCGATACCATCGAGGCCCAGCGCCTGGTGTCCGAACAGAAGCAGCATCCGTTTGCCGACTGCGAGCTGTGGGGCCCCATCGCCTATGATCTGATTATCTCCAAGGAGGCCTGCCGCCTGAAGCATTACGACTGCCCCTGGTCGGGCGGCGGCTTCGACGGCATCATCGCCCAAAACCTGATCGCGGCCAACACGCTGGTCAAGAGCTGGCTGATCCATGCCCACGCCGTCACCTGCGGCGCGGTGGTGGGCGCCAAGGTGCCCATTGCCCTCACCTCCCGCTCCGCCGCTGCGGAGGAGAGCTTCTTCTCCCTGGTCTTCTGCGCCGTCCTCAACGAGTGGCGCAAAAGCCAAAAGCCGTAATTCCGACCCAAACGAGCGCGGCCCCCGTCCTTTCGGACGGGGGCCGCGTCTGTTTAACCGGAGCGGGCGGTGCGTTTCCCGGTTCATCTGCCCTTGGACGCGCCCGTATACAGCGGCGCCCGCCGGGCGCCGGGGACCCGCCGCACCCGGCGCGCGCCCGCGCGTCCCGCCGCTTTGGCGGCTTCGCACACCACCACGGGGGTCACGGCAAGGCAGAGCACCACGGCCCACTCCACAGGGCTCATGGGAACGGTGTTGAAAACGGCCTGCAGCGGCGGCACACAGAGCACGGAGAGCTGCATCACCAGCCCGATCAGGAACGCCCGGTTCATGGCGGCGTTGGAGAAAACGCCGATGTGCAGCAGCGAGGCCCGCTCGCTGCGTACATCAAAGGCATGGAACAGCTGGCACAGGGTCAGCGTGGCGAACGCCATGGTGTTGGCCGCTGCATGGGCCTCACCGGGATCGGAGAGCACATACTCCCCCAAAAAGTAGGCCGTCAGGGTGAGCAGTCCCACCATGGCACCCTGCCAGGCCAGGCGGAGGGAGAAGGCGCGGGAAAACAGGGACGCGCGGGCGTCCCGGGGCGCCTGCTCCATGACGCCCTCCTCCACCGGCTCCACCCCCAGGGCCAGGGCGGGCAGGGAGTCGGTGACCAGATTGAGCCATAAAAGCTGGACCGGCACCAGGGGCATCTGGTGAAAATCCAGCACAGTGGCCAGGAAGATGGTCAAGATCTCCCCAATGTTGCAGGAGAGCAGGTAGTGGATGGCCTTTTTGATGTTGGCGTAGATGCCGCGGCCCTGCTCCACGGCGGAGACGATGGTGGCAAAGTTGTCGTCCGTCAGGATCATATCCGCCGCACCCTTGGCCACGTCGGTGCCCGCCACCCCCATGGCGCAGCCGATGTCGGCCGCCTTGAGGGCGGGGGCGTCGTTGACCCCGTCGCCGGTCATGGCCACGACCTTGCCCCGGGCCTGCCACGCCCGGACGATGCGCATCTTATGCTCCGGAGAGACCCTTGCATAGACGGCGAAGCGCTCCACCTCCTGCTCCAGCAGTCCCTGGGGCATAAAGTCCAGATCCTCCCCGGTGACGGCCAGATCCCCCTTGCGGCAGATCCCCAGTTCCTTTGCCACGGCCACGGCGGTAAGCTTATGGTCTCCGGTGATCATCACCGGCCGTATCCCCGCGGCGTAACACTGTTCCACCGCACGCCGCACCTCCGGCCGGGGCGGGTCCATCATGCCGATCAGGCCCGTAAAGGTCAGCCCCTGCTCCAGGGTGGCGCTGTCCAGCGTCCGGGGCAGGAAGGCCAGGTCCTTATAGGCCACGCCCAGCACCCGCAGGGCCCGCAGGGCCATGGCCTCGTTGCGGGACAGGGCCCTGCGGCGCGCCCCCTCGTCCATCCTGCACCGGCCCAGCAGCACGTCGGGCGCCCCCTTCACCAGCACCCGAAAGCTGCCATCCGCCTTTTGATGTACCGTGCTCATGAGCTTGCGCTCCGAGTCGAAGGGCAGCTCGGCCCGCCGGGGCCACTGCTCCTCCAGCGTCCCTTTCTCCAGCCCCTCCCGCGCGGCGGCTACCACCAGGGCCGCCTCGGTGGGGTCGCCGCCGGCGGCGGGTTCCCGCCCTGCCCGGATGAGCGCCGCGTCGCTGCAAAGCGCGCCGATGGTGAGGGCCAGCGCCCGCTCCCCTGTCCGGGGCGTCCAAACGTCCACCACAGTCATCCGGTTCTGGGTCAGGGTGCCCGTCTTGTCGGAGCAGATCACCCCCGCGCAGCCCAGGGTCTCCACGGCGGGCAGGCGCTTGACGATGGCGCCCCGCCTGACCATCCGCTGGACCCCCAGCGCCAGCACGATGGTAACGATGGCGGGCAGCCCTTCCGGAATGGCGGCCACGGCCAGGGATACGGCGGTCATGAACATCCCCAGCAGGGCCTTGCCCTGGAGCAGGCCAGCCCCGAACATCACCGCGCACACGCACAGACACACGAAGGAGAGGGTCTTGGAGATCTCCGCCATCTTTTTCTGGAGCGGCGTCTGGCTGTCCTCCTCCCCCAGCAGCATCCCCGCGATGCGGCCCATCTCGGTGTCCATGCCGGTGGCGGTGATCACGCAGAGGGCCCGGCCGCCGGTGACCACGGTCCCGGAGAGCACCATATTCCGCCGGTCGGCCAGGGGGGTGTCCTCCGGGAGCTCCCCCACAGGGGCCTTGGCGGCGGGTACCGGCTCCCCGGTCATGGCGCTCTCATCACAGCGCAGCCCCGCGGCCGTGAGGATGCGGGCGTCGGCGGGCACCAGGTCCCCCGCCTCCAGCCGGATAATGTCGCCGGGCACCAGCGCCGCGGTCTCCAGGCGGATCTCCTTGCCGTCCCGCAGCACCTTGGCCAGCGGGGCCGACATCTGCCGCAGGGCCTCCAGGGCCTTTTCGGCGTTATCCTCCTGCGAGATGGAGATGCAGGCGTTGACCGCCACGATGACCAGGATGATGGCCGCGTCCAGCCAGTCCTCTCCCCCGGTGGCCCACAGGGACAGCCCCGCCGCCGCCAGCAGCACCAAGATCATGGGGTCCTTCATCTGCCCCAAAAAGCGCCGCAGCAGCCCTGCCCGCCGCTGGCGCGCCAGCTCGTTGGGCCCCCAGCGCTCCAGCCTGCGTCCGGCCTCCGCCGGTGACAGGCCCCGCTCCCGATCCGTCTCCAACTCTCCCAGCACTTGCTTGACGCTCTTGGCGTACCAGGCGTTCATATGCATTTCCCCTGACATCCAGAATTTTCCTGTCCTTGGCTGCCAGTATAGCACAAGGCCTGTCCGTATTCAGGGGAAACGTGGCGGGACAGGAAACGGCTTTTGCAGCTGCGCCGCCCGGTCCGCCAGGCGGCGCAGGAAGCAGTCGTTGCTGGGCCGCTTTTCGGGCCTGCCGCCCATCAGGGCGCAGTATTCCGGCGGCGCGGCGCTGTGGATGCGCCGCACCATCTCCCGGATGTTCTTTTCCACGCAGGCATAGCTGGTCCGCCCCCGCCGCATGGCGGGGAGATAGGCCTGTTTGAGCAGCATATGCTTTCCCCGCGCCCCGGCCAGGGCCGCGGCTGCAATGGCGGCGGCCTCGGCGCCCAGGCCGCCGCCCCCCATATCCGCCAGCAGAGCGGCGGCCGCCTGCTCCAGGGGGTCCTGATAGAGCACCCGGATCAGCCCGGGCAGCGTCGCCAGGTGCACCGGCTTGATGAGATAATAGTCCGCCCCCAGGGAAAAGGCATAGCTGACCACATGGGAGGATGCCACCCGGGAGAGCACGATGACCTTCGGGCGCGGGACCACCGGATGCGCCCGGAGCTGCTGCAGGACCCCCAATCCGTCCAGGCCGGGCATGATCAGGTCCAGGAGCACCACGTCCGGCCGCTCCCGCTCCAGCAGCTCCAGCGCCTCATAACCATCCCGGGCGGCGGCGCACACCGCCATGTCCTCCAGGGGGGCGAAGAAATCGTTCAGCAGCGTGCGGGCGGCTGTGTCGTCCTCCGCCAGCAGGATACGAATCGGTCGTGTCATCCGTCCTCCGATTCCATCGCACGCACCAGATCGGCCGCTTTCAGAATAATGTGGGCGGCCAGGCCCCGGTCCAGCGGCGTCATCTCCTCCATGCGCCGCAGCATCCGCCCTGCCGCCGCGCCGGGTTCCCTCTGCCCATAGGCCAGCGCGTCCAGGCTGATGTTAAAAATACTCCCCAACCGGATGAAGTAAGCCATACTCATGCATTTCTTCCCCTGTTCGATGTCCCCGATATACTGGGTCGAGCTGCCCAGCCGCTCCGCCAGCGCCTCACGGGTCAGTCCCGCCTCCTTCCGGCACCGCCAGACCCGCCGGCCCACTTCCTCGCACAGCGCCTGCTTTTCCTGCTCATCCATATTAAAAGCCCCTTTGTGCAAAACTTTAGTTATAGCTTGGCACAACTCAAGGTTTTTAAAAGCAACCATCGTTTCTTATTATGCGTCTATAATACCTATTTTCTTAATGCAAGCTTCTTTTTGAGCATTTTGCTCTATTGCGGCGGCAAAAGATTGGTCAATCAGACGATTTTGGGGGCTCGCCCCCTGAAATTTTGCTTTCCCGCCCTTCCAGACGCCAAACAGCACTATTTCAAGCGATTTTTTAAAAACAGCTCGCTTATTCTTTTCTTTTCTTCCGTTATCCATTAAAATCTCTTTGTAAATTCATTTGTAAAACCGGCCCTCTTTTTGCTATCCTAAGCGTGTGGAAAGCAACGCCTGTTTTTTGATCCGGACAAGCAAATTTGGAAGGAGAGGCCGCCTGCGGGATCGTCCTCTGATTTCCCGCGCGCGGCGGGAGCCCTGCCATGACGCCTAAAACACTCAAGAGCAAGGTATCCCTGGTCTATTTCAGCCTGATTTTTATCATACTGATGCTCGGCGTCATTTCTCTGTGGAATTTGACGCGAATCGGCCGCGCCGTCAATAATATCGTTATCACCAATTATAACAGTATCCAGCGTCTGGGCCATATGAGCGACGCGCTCAATTCCCAGGGCTCCATCCTGCTGACGTACCTGGACACGGGCAATTACGACGCCGCCCTGGAGCAGTTCGACGCCCAGACCACAATCTTTTGGGAAAACTACCACATGGAGCATGCCACCATCATTATCCCCTATGAGATGGAGCTGATCGAGGGGATCGGCAGTGAATATGAATCCTTTCTGACTCAGGCGCAGGCGGTCTTCTCGGCAGAGGGGAACGCGGACGCGCTGACGCTGTACCAGACCGGCACAGCGCCCCAGGCCCAGCGGGTCACGCTGAACATGGACGCGCTGGTCGCTTCCAATGAAAACGCCCTGTTTGCCCGCAAAGAGGAGGCCCAGCAAACCGTCTCCCGCGCCTGGGCTGTGCTGGCGGTCTTTTTCCTGCTGGCGGCGGTCATCGGCTTTTTTGCCCTCAAGCTGTATACCGACAAGCTGTTCCGCCCCATCTACGAAATCACGCAAAACCTGAAAGCGGTGCGCCAGGGCAACCTGAACCGCAAATCCTCGGTGCGCTCCAACGATGAGTTGGGCGCGCTGTGCGAGGAGTTCAACAACATGACCCAGCGTCTGCTGGAATTCGAGCGGAGCACCATGGGCCAGCTCCTTTCGGAACGCAACCGCACCATGGCCATCGTCCGCAGCATTACGGAGCCGCTGGTCATCCTGGACGGCAACCAGCGCGTTACGCTGCTCAATCACTCGGCGGAAGAGCTCTTCGGTCTGTTCACCAGCGACAGCGCCGGTCAGGATTTCCTTTCCGTCATCCGCCGTTCCCGCTTTCATGAGCCGTTGTCCCAGATCCTGCGGGACCCGGGCGCGTATCAGGAGGAGGTGCTCTGTATCGGCTCCTCCGATGACGCCCGTTATTTCAACGTTACCTTGACGCCTCTGCATTACGAGGGGATCGACCCCGGGTCGGTCATCCTGGTCTTTTACGATATTACCGAGCTCAAGCGTCTGGACACGATGCGCAGCGATTTCATCGCCACCATCTCCCACGAGTTCAAAACGCCCCTCACCTCCATCGTCTTTGGGGCGGATCTGCTCTCCGACGGCTCCCTGGGGGCGCTGAACCCGGCCCAGGGCGAGGTGGTCACCACCCTGAAGGAGGATGGCGAACGTCTCTCCCGGCTGGTCTCCGACCTGCTGCTGCTGTCCAGGATCGAATCGCCCAATCTGATCTACCAGTTTGTTCCCTGCGATCTGGCCGGGATCATCCGCAGCGCTCTTCCCCAGTTCCTCCCGCTGGCCGAACAGGGGGGCGTTTCGCTGGCGGCCCAGCCGGAGGCGGACCTGCCGCTGGTTCTGGCCGATCCGGACAAGATCAAATGGGTCCTGAACAACCTGCTTTCCAACGCCGTGAAATATACCGATCCGGGCGGTCGTATCTTGGTCCGCGCCCGGCTGACCGGCGCAAGCGTCACCTGTGAGGTGTCCGACACGGGTGAGGGGATCCCGCCCGCTTTCCTGGAGCGCATTTTTGACAAATACGTCCAGGTCAGCAGCTACGATCTAGAGCTGCGGGGCAGCGGGCTGGGTCTGGCTGTGGCCAAATCCATCATCCTGGCCCACAACGGAAGGATCTGGTGCGAGAGCGAGCTGCACCAGGGCTCCAGCTTCTATTTTACCCTTCCGCTGTCCGATAAGGGAGTTTTGCACCCATGAAGAAGGTCCTGGTCGTCGACGACGCAAAAAACATCCGCATGCTGCTCACCAAATGCCTGGAGTTGGAGGGATACCAGGTCAAGACCGCCACCAACGGCAAGGACGCCCTCGCGCTCTTTTCCTCCGAGCGCTTTGACCTGGCCTTCCTCGATATCAAGCTGCCGGAGCTCTCCGGCACGGAGGTGCTCCGGCGCATCCGCGCCCAGGGCAACGACACCCCGGTGATCGTCATCACCGCCTATCCCACGGTAAAAAACGCCGTGGAGTGTACCAAGCTGCAAAGCATCACCTACCTGCAAAAGCCCTTTACCGCCGACCGGCTGCGCGCCGTGCTGAAGGAGGTCACCCCGCCCGACCCGCTGCCGGCGTCCTCCGATGCGTACAAATGCGCCGCCGATTTGTTGGATGCAGAACGCTGGGAGGAGGCGATCTCCCGGCTCAAGGCGGCTCTCGCCGCCGATCCCACCGATCCTGCGGTTTACTTTGGTCTGGAACGGGCCTATCTCGGTCTTGGCGACCGGGAGACCGCCGAAAAATTCCATAACGCCGGGCGCTCGTTTACCTGATCCCCGCACCGCTCTTCCGCTCAGAAAACAGGACCGTTGTCTTTCCACAAACTGATCAGCGAGAAATCCCTGTTATTTCTGGAAAGGAAGGCCAATTATGAACGACACTCTCAAAAACATTCTGCGCAAAGACGAGACCGTCCTCTGGGCGGGCGCCCCGGAACCGGTGGAGGTGCTGGAGAAGCCGCACGTTCCTCTGCTGATTGTGCGCTGGGCGGTCTGCGCCGTCCTGGGCGTGCTGCTGATCGCTTACCTGACCTATTTCTCCGTGTACGTCTTCCAGGTGGAAAACCAAGCCCGCATAGTGGTGGGCGTCGTACTGGCAGCCTGTATCTTTGTGGCCCTGCGCCCCTTTATGGACGCCCGCGGCCTGCCCAAACGGGTCTGCTTCGCCGTCACCGACCAGCGCTTTATCCTCTATCGCCGCAACGGAGACGCCTTTGATTACCGGGAACTGACCGACATGACCGAAGCCACGGTAGAGGCGCTTCCCACCGGTGCGTATAACTTCTTTATCGGCCCGGTCACCAATTCCCTTCGCCGGAGCACCCACCTCAACGTCACCGAATACCGCGAGGACGCCAAGCTCGACCCGCTGGTCTTTGCCAGCGTGGCGGATATCCAGGGCCTTCTCCGCGTCCTGCCGTCCTATATCACCGTCCACGGCGCCCCCGCCGCCGACCCGGAACGGGCGGCCTGAATCTGCGTTCTTCTCTTTCCCTTTCACATCCCGCCCGGCGCGCCGTTGCCCAACGGCGCGCCGGGCGGGAACCATTTTACCCGTCCGCGTCCTGCGGCCTCCCGGCGGAAGCGCATCCGCTCTGCCGCTGCGCCCGACCGCGGTCTTCCCCCGCCGCGCGGCGGTCCGCCACGCAAAACCGCCCCGGAGCCCGGCATCCAGCCGGTGCTCCGGGGCGGTTTTCACTTCTGCGGCGGACGTTATTCCGCGGCGGGACTCCCGGCGGGCGTGCCGGTCGCTTCCGGCGCACCGGACTCCTCCGGCGCACCGGACTCCTCCGGCGTCCCGGTCTCCTCCGGCGCGGCGCTCTCCTGAGCGGCGGCCTCGGCGTCCCGCTTGGCCTGACGGGCTTCGTTGAGCTGCTGGATCTTATCATAGAAGGCCTTGGGGTCCAGCGCGGCAAAGGCGTCGTTGGTCTCCACCACGGCGTTTTCCAGCCACCCGTCCATCAGGTTGCTCATGGCGTAATTGCTGTAGAGGCTGCGGGTATCCGGGGTGTCGGCATCCAGGCGCAGGATGATGTGATAGCCGTACACGGTCTCGATGGGCTCGCTGATCTCGCCCTCGGCCAGGGCCAGAGCCCCCTCCTCAAACTCGGCCACCATCTGACCGCTGTAGGCCAGGTAGCCATCGGGGTAATAAAGGTTGCCCTCTTCGTCCCGGCCGTCGTCGCTGTACGCATTCATCAGCTCGTCAAACTTGGCCGCAGGGTCGTCCGCGGCACGGATCTGCGCCAAAAGCTCCTCCGCCTCGGCCTTTTTGGCTGCCTTTTCCTCGTCGCTGTAAGTGGGATAGCCGGTCGTCTCATCCGTACCGGTGGAGTTCTCGAACGCCACCAGGATATGCTTGGCATTGTAAATGCCCTGCTCTTCCAGAAAGGCATCCATCTCGGCGTCCTCCGGGTCCAGCTTCCCGTCGGCGGCGTATTTCTCCTCCAGGGCCAGGCTCTGGTAATACGCCATGTTCAGCTTGCGGAACGCCGTATCGCTGATGCACTGCTGATCCAGCCAGTCCTGATAGACGATCCCCTGGCTCTCCAGGGTCTCCTGGAGCTGAGTCATCTGCTCGTCCGCCGTCGTCTGGTCCTCTTCGGATATCGTCGTGCCTTCCTCCGCGGCCTTGAGCTCCACCAGGGCGTAGAGCTTGCTGGTCTCCAGCGCGTCGTTCTTCAGGTAGTCGGCCGTGGGCGTGCCGTCGATCTCCTCCTCCCAGGCGGTGTCGTCGGCCAGATAGCCGCTCTGCTTGGCGGTGGAAATGCTGGTCAGCAGCCAGAACAGGTACTCGTCGGCGGGCACCTCGGTACCGTCCACGGTATAGAGCACGGTATCCCGGGTGATCCCGGCGGCCTGATATGCGATGTCCCCGGGATCGGGCGTGGCCTCAGGCTCGCCGGTCCCGGCGCAGCCGGCCAGCAGCCCCGCCGTAAGTACGCCGCTTAGTCCGGCGCACAGGAGCTTTTTCAGTTTCATCTGATTCATATCCTCCTTCATTTACAAGAGGCGCCGCCCCTGCGGAGGCTCTGGATACTACACGCCAAAGGCCGGACGCTTGTTAGAGTATACCGCGTTTCTGTCCCCGCGGCAAGAAAAAGGGGCGGGATTTACTGAAAATTCATAATTTTAAGGTTCGGTCGGCGCCGGGCGCGGCCCGGTGCGAGCCGGCCCGCCGGGACGGGAGCGGCCGCTCCTGCGCCCCGTCCGCTCATTCCTCCGCCGGCGCGGTCTTTCCGTAGTCCTCCACCAGCTTTTGGGCCGCCTTGAGGGCGTCCTCCCCCCGTTTGAGCTTCAGGGAGAGGTAGGGCTTCTCGCCGGCGGAGAACAGCAGCCGGCCCCCATAGCGTTCCTGCCCACACAGGGCAGATACCCGCTGCAGGTCGAACCGGGCCAGGTAAAGGTTCAGCCGGATGCCCTTCTGGTCGATCTGGCCGATGCCGTTCCGGGCGGCGGCGGCGCGCAGCAGAGCCACGGCGATGAGGTTATTGACCGTCCGGGGCGGGTCGCCGTAGCGGTCGATGAGCTCGTCGGTCACATCGTCGGCGTCTTCCTCGCTGCGGATGGCGGCAATGCGGCGGTACAGGTCCATCCGCTGTTCCGGAGAGGGGACGTACCGGTCGGGGATGGAGGCGGCCACGCTGAGGTCCGCGGCGCACTCGGTCTGCACGGGAACGGGCTCCCCGCGCTCCTCCAGCACCGCCTCCTCCAGCAGCTTGAGGTACATGTCATAGCCCACGCTGAGCAAAAAGCCGCTCTGCTCGGGGCCCAGGATGTTGCCCGCGCCGCGGATCTCCAGGTCCCGCATGGCGATCTTGAAGCCGGAACCGAATTGAGCAAACTCCCGGATGGCTCCCAGGCGCTTGGCGGCCACCTCGGAGAGGACCTTGCCCCGGCGGTAGGTCAAATAGGCGTACGCCCGGCGGGTGGAGCGCCCCACCCGGCCCCGGATCTGGTGGAGCTGGGCCAGCCCCATCCTGTCCGCGTCCTCGATGACCAGGGTGTTTACGTTGGAGATGTCGATGCCGGTCTCGATGATGGTGGTGCACACCAGCACGTCGATCTCTCCCTCGCTCATACGGCTCATGACGTCGTTGAGCTCCTCCTGGCTCATCTTCCCGTGGGCCACCGCCACCGCCGCATCCTCCCCCAGCAGCTGCTGAAGGCGGGCGGCGGTGCGCTCGATGGTCTCCACCCGGTTGTGGAGGTAGTAAGCCTGGCCGCCCCGCTCCAGCTCCCGGCGCAGGGCGTCGGAGAGCACGCCCCAGTCGTGCTCCAGCACATAGGTCTGCACCGGCTGCCGGTCCTGGGGCGGCTCCTCCAGGGTGGACATGTCCCGGATGCCGGAGAGCGCCATGTTCAGGGTGCGGGGAATGGGGGTGGCGGACAGGGTAAGCACGTCCACCTGCTTGGACAGCTCCTTGAGCTTCTCCTTGTGGGCCACGCCGAAGCGCTGCTCCTCGTCCACCACCAGCAGTCCGAGATCCTTCCACTCCACGTCCTTCTGGAACAGCCGGTGGGTGCCGATGAGCACGTCGATGCTCCCGTCCTTCACCCGGCGCAGGGTCTGCTTCATCTGGGCAGGCGTGCGAAAGCGGGAGACCACGTCGATCTCGACCGGATACTTGGCAAAACGCTGCTTGGCGGTCAAAAAGTGCTGGCGGGCCAGCACGGTGGTGGGGACCAGGATGGCGGCCTGCTTGCCGTCCAGCACGCACTTCATCACCGCCCGGAAGGCCACCTCGGTCTTGCCGTAGCCCACATCGCCGCAGAGGAGCCGGTCCATCGGCCGGGGGGTCTCCATATCCCGCTTGATCTCTTCGATGCAGCGCAGCTGGTCGTCGGTCTCGGCGTACTCGAACTCGTCCTCAAACTCCTTCATCCAGGGGGAGTCGGGGGAAAAGGCATACCCCGGCTGCCGCTGGCGCTGCGCGTAGAGCTGGATGAGCCCCTTCGCCAGGTCCTGCACCGCCTTGCGGGCCCGGCTCTTGGCCTTCTCCCAGTCGGTCCCCCCCAGCTTGGAGAGCTTGCGCGTTTCGTTGGCGTCCTCGCCGGAACCGATGTATTTGCTCACCAGGTCCAGCTGGGTGGCGGGGACGTAGAGCACGTCGGCCCCGGCGTAGACGATCTTCACGTAGTCCTTCTCCACGCCGTCCACCGTCATGCGGGTCATTTCCAAAAAGCGCCCCACGCCGTGGTGCTCGTGCACCACCAGGTCGCCGGGGGACAGGTCGGCGTAGGAGCCCAGCTTCTGCCGGTTGGTCACCGCCCTGGCCCCGCGCTTCTTCCTGCCCGGCAGGGCCTGCCCCTCCGTCAGCACCGCCAGATGGGCCCCGGGGTACTCCATCCCCGCGGTAAGGCCGCCCACGGCAATGACCGCCTTGCCGTACTCGGGCAGTGCATGCAGCTGGAAGTCCACGGCGGTCTTCCGGTTCTGCTCCCGCAGCAGGGTCTGCAGATTCAGGGCCCGCTGCTCGCTGCCCACCAGCACCACGATCCGAAATCCGTCGGACACGTAGTGGGCCAGGTCGGACACGGCGGTCTCCAGGCTGGCGCCGTAGGAGGGCAGCTGTTTGGCCAGCAGGCTGAGCAGGGTGCGGGGCCGTGCGGGGTACTGGGCGGAGGCAAAGGAGTCCAGATAGCAGACCGGCCATGCCTCCAGCTGCCGGCACAGCGCGTCGAAGCTCTGGGCGAACTCGGCCAGCTCCCCGGCCACCGTGCCGTTTTCCAGCAGGGTCTGGCTGTCCTGCTCCAGCTGCCACAGATAGTGTTTGGCCCGCTCGGCCACGCGGGGGCTCTCGCTGAAGAGCACCACCGCCTCCTCCGGCAGGTAGTCCGCCGCCGTGGCCACCCGGGGATAGATCAGCCCCAGATACCGGTCCAGTGCCGGAAACACGGCGTGGCCGGCCAGGCGCTCCCGGTCCTCCTCCAGCGTGCGCAGCAGGGCGTCGCTGCCGCCTTTGCGCCGCTTCACCCGGGCAATCAGGCCGTCCAGTTCCCCCAGCAGGCCGTCCCAGCCCCCCGGCGCGCACTGGGGCAGCACCTCGGCGGCGGGCAGGATCTCCGCCTGCCGGATGTTCTCGGTCCGCCGCTGGGTATTGGGGTCGAAGAGCCCCAGCGAATCCACCTCGTCCCCGAAAAACTCCGCCCGCACCGGGCGCTCCTGGGCGGGAGAAAAGAAGTCCAGAATCCCCCCGCGCAGGGCAAACTGCCCCACGCCCTCCACCTGCTCGCAGCGGGTGTATCCCGCCGCCGTCAGCGTCCCGGCCAGTTCGTTCAGGTCATGGCTCTCCCCCAGGCGCAGGGTCTGCGCGGCATGGATCAGCTGGCTTTTGGGCATGGTGCGCTGTAACAGGGCCTCCACCGTGCACACCAGCAGGGGGCATTCCCCCGCCGCCAGCGCGCGGAGCACGGAAAGGCGCCTGTGCTCCCACTGGCGGGAGGCCACGGCGGCGTTATGAAAGGTGAACTCCCGGGCGGACAGGGTGCGCACCCCTTCTCCGGAGAGCGCGGCCAGATCCCGCTCCAGCCGCTGGCACTCCCCCTCGTCGGCGCAGACCAGTACCACCGGCCGCCCCAGGGCCTGGCGCAGCCCAGCGGCAAAGTGGGCGCGATGAACGGCGGACAGGCCGTTCACCGCCGCCGGACAGGCGCCGTTGTCCACGGCGGCGCACAGCTGCCGGAATTCCGGGAGATCGTTGAGCGCGGCAAGCAGCGGCTTCATAGGGCCCTCCTAAATAGAAAATTTTGGAAGTCACAGGCGCAGCGCCCACTCAGCGACGGACGGCGGGCGCCCGGTGCGGCCGCCTGCGCCCCAGCAGGATGGGGCAAAAGCGATCCAGCAGCAGGATCAGCGGCGCCGGGATCAGAACCAGCCCCGCCAGGTGGACCGCCAGCAGGCCCCAGCCTGAGACGGGCGCGAGGCACTCCACAGCCCGCTGGGCCAGATTGGAACCAAGCCACCCCACGGCATAGTAGGCGGCGCTGTATTTCCCCAGAAAGCGCAGGCCTCGGGCCGCCGGAAGCGCCCGGCAGAGCAGGACACAAAACGCCGCGCCGCAGGCGCCCGCGGCGTAGCAGGTGAAAAACTCATTGAGGTAGCGCAGATTATAGTCGATCCGGGTGGGGCCCAGATTCCGGTTGAAGGCGGTAAACAGCAGGTTGGCCCCCAAACACACCAGGGCCAACCGTATCGTTTGTCCCGCGCTGCAGACAGAGGCGGGATGTCTCTCCAGCCAGTGCCGGGCCCGGCGGCCCAGGGCCAGATAGGGCAGCAGCAGCACCGCGGCGTCCACATGCCAGGGCAGTCTGGCCCCGCCCAGCCGGGCGTAGATCCACACCGCCCCCGCCGCCAGCAGCGCGGCGGGGAGCAGTCTGTTTTCCCTCCCCTCCAGAGCGCGCAGCAGCAGGGCAAACAGGCATTCCGCCGCAAAGAGGCCGGGGAAGAACCAGGCCCGCCCGGCCCAGGGGGTATCCGGCCACTGCAGGGCGATGCCCAGCAGTCCGTCCCAGTCGGGCCCGCCGCCCGCGGCAAGGGCCGCGGCGCTTTCCCAGCAGAAGAACGCCAGGTTATACGCCAGGTAGGGCATCAGGATCGGCAGCGCCTTATGGCGCAGGGTCGCCCCCACGCCGCCGGGGCGCAGGGAAAAAAACCAGCCGCTGAGCAGAAAAAACAGCGGCATGTGGAAGGAGTAGATCCAGGCGCTCGCCCACTCCGGCAGAAGGCGGGAGTGCCCCAGTCCTACCAGCAGCACGCCCAGCCCCTTGGCCGCGTCGGGCCAGGCCAGACGCGCGCCGCCCTGCTCAGCCATTGAAGCGGCTCATGGCCCGGTCCGCTCCCTCCCGCAGCAGGCACTCCACCGCGTCGGCACACCGCTTGACGGCCTGATCCATCGCCTTGGCGTCCTCCCCGGTGAATTTGGAGAGGACCCAGTCGGCCATGTCGTAATCCGGGTGGGGCTTGCCGCCCACCCCCACCTTGACCCGGGGGAAACCGTCCCCGCCCAGCTGAAGGATGATGTTTTTCAGGCCGTTGTGCCCCCCGGCGGAGCCGTTTTTCCGAATGCGCAGCCTGCCCACGGGCAGGGACACGTCGTCGGAGATCACCAGCACCCGCTCGGGCGGAATCTTGTAAAAATCCGCCGCCGGGCGCACCGCCTCGCCCGAGAGGTTCATATAGGTCACCGGCTTCATCAGCAGCACCCTGTGCCCGCCCACCTCCGCCGTATTGGTGAGGGCGCGGTATTTCAGCTTCTGTACGGGCACGCGGCAGCGCTCGGCCAGCTCGTCCACCACCCGAAAGCCCACGTTGTGACGGGTGAGCTCGTACTGCCCGCCGGGGTTTCCCAATCCCACCACAAGCCACTCCACACCGTTTTTGTTCTTGCCAAACAGCATCCTATTACCCCTTGATACGGATCTTCCTGAAACACAGCGGGCGCTGTGTTTCAGGAAGGTTGATTCGGACGGGTTTTGCGCCCGCCGGGCGCGCTCCCATTCCGCTCTGGGAGCGAAATGGGAGAATCGATCCAAAACGGGAAACGGCGGGGGCAAGCCCCCGCCCTCCCCGGTCGGTCTGTCTTTTGTCGGCTCTGCGCAGCGGCTCTGCAGCCGGGGAGCGCTCCCGGACGCCGCTTACACGAACAGCTTGGAGACGGAGATCTCCTCGTAGATGCGCTCGATGGCCTCGGCAAACATGTGGGCCACGGAGAGATACTTGATCTTATCACAATTTACGCCGGGACGGGCGGGAACGGTGTCGAGGAAGAACACTTCCTTGATCACGCTCTTTTCAATGCGCTCCACCGCGGGCCCGGAGAGCACGCCGTGGCTGGCGCAGGCCACCACCTCCGTGGCGCCGCCCAACTCCACCAGGGCCTGCGCCGCGCCGCACAGGGATCCGCCGGTGTCCACCATATCGTCAAAGAGGAGGACCTTTTTGCCCCGCACCTCGCCGATGATGTTCATGACCTCGGAGGAGTTGGCCTTCTGGCGGCGTTTATCCACGATGGCCAGTCCCATGCCCAGCTTCTGGGCGAAGGCCCGGGCCCGGGCCACGCTGCCCACGTCGGGAGAGACCACGATCACGTCGTCCTCCTGCCCGGCGTAGCGCTGGTGCAGGTAATTGGTAAACACGGGGTTGCCCAGCAGATTGTCCACGGGGATATCGAAAAAGCCCTGGATCTGATTGGCATGCAGGTCCATGGTCAGCACACGGTCGGCGCCGGCACGGGTGATGAGGTTGGCCACCAGCTTGGCGGAGATGGGGTCGCGGGGTTTGGTCTTGCGGTCCTGACGGGCGTAGCCGAAGTAGGGCATCACGGCGGTGATGCGCCCGGCGGAGGCCCGCTTCAGGGCGTCGATCATAATGAGCAGCTCCATCAGGTTGTCGTTGACGGGCGAGCAGGTGGACTGTACCACAAACACGTCGGAGCCGCGGACCGTCTCGTAGATGGAGACGAAGTTCTCCCCATCGGAAAAAGCCCCGACCTCGGCGTTGCCCAGTTCCATCCCCATCTCCTTGCAGATGGCCTCGGCCAGGGGCCGGTTGGAATTGCCGGAAAAGATTTTGATATCCTTGCCGTGTGCGATCATTTCTGACATCCTCTCCTTTTTGTTTCTCTTTATCATTTCCCGCTTCCGGGATCATTTCCTGCTCTTGCGGCGCTTGGCGGCCCACTGCTTCTTGACCACCTGCACGCTGCGGGCGATGGCCAGGGAGTCGGCGGGGACCTCGTTGGTGATGGTGCTCCCGGCGGCGGTGTAGGCGCCGTCGCCCACCTTTACGGGGGCCACCAGGTTGGTGTTGCAGCCGATAAAGGCGTCGTCCCCGATGGTGGTGCGGAACTTGGTGGCGCCGTCATAGTTGACGGTGACGGTGCCGCAGCCGAAGTTGACCCGCTGCCCCACGTCGGAATCGCCCACATAGGTGAGATGGGAGATCTTCGTGCCCGCGCCGATGTCGGAGTTCTTCAGCTCCACAAAGTCGCCCACCTTCACGTTGGCCCCCACATGACAGTTGGGCCGGATGTAGGCAAAGGGGCCGATCTTCACGCCGTCGTCCACCCGGCTCTCGTTGAGCTGGGATGCGTTCACCGTCACCCCGTCCCCGATGGTGCAGTCCCGGACCATGGAATTGGGGCCGATCTCGCAGTGTCGGCCGATGACGGTCTTCCCCCGCAAAATAGTGCCGGGCAGCAGCACGGTACCGTCCCCCACGGTGACCTGCGGGCCCACGTAAGTGTTGGCGGGGTCCACCACGATCACGCCGCGTCCGGTCGTCAGCGCCCGGTTCAGGGCGGATACGCCGTCGTGGTGGGCAAAGCTCTGGGCGCTGAGCCAGTCCATGCCCCGGCTCAGCGGCTGGATGCCCAGGAACTGCCCGTAGGGCTGGCCAAAGGCCTCCCCCTTCTCCCGCAAAACGGCGTCGAAGTCCGCCCCCGCGTCCAGCGCGTCTTTGAGCGCGGCGGAGTCCACCCGGAACACGCCGCAGCTCTCCCCCCGGGGCAGCGCCGCCCCGTCGTCCGCCAGATACGCGGCGGCGGCGGCGTTCAGATAGACCGGCTGGGTCACCACGGCCACCCGTCCCGTCAGGCCGGACAGGAATTCCGCCAGCCGCTCCCGTGCGTCGGTGGCGCCGGTGGTCACATAGCCCGTCCCCTCCGGGAAGCAGGCCTGGGCCGCCTGCCGGTCATCGTCGTGGCAGACCACTAAAAATTTCTCGAACCCCTCCGCGCGCAGCGCTTCGGCCATCCAGACCGCCGGCGGAGCGAACATCAGCTCCTCCAGCATCCAATTGAACCGGCCGTCCTCCCGGGGGAGAAACACGACCGCGCCCTTTCCTTCCATATGGCGCACCTCTCTTTTCCGTTTCATTATAGCAAAATGGTCTCAAAATTGCATCGACAAATTCAAAAAATCCACGTTTTTCCCGCACTTTATGTGCCTTGCACAATTTTGCCGCCGTTTCCCCCGCTTTTCTCGGATAAAACACGCCGGCGTGTCCGCTTGCGGCGGACAAACGCAGGCTCGGCGAAGACGCCCGCACCGTTCAGGCCAGCAGGATGCGCCGCAGGGCCAGCCGGCGCCAGATGTGGGTCACCTCGGCGGTGGCGCAGAGCTTATCCGCCAGATTGACGGTCAGCGCCTCCCGGCAGCGGGGACGGCGGCGGGCCATGGGCCACATGTGGGAGAGGATGATGTTCTCCTCCTTGGAGGAAAGCCCGCCGCACAGCTTGACGGCGTTGCGCAGGGCGGCCGCCGGATGGGCGAAGCACTGGCGGTAGGACCTGAGGCTGCGGGGATCGTAGAGGTACAGGTCGTGCAGCAGCCCGGCCCGGGCGGCAGCGCGGTAGTCCAGCCCCCACTTCCGGGCCAGGCGGAAGGCGGTATAGGAGACGAAGACCGAGTGCTCATAGCAGGACACGCCGGGGTGATGGCGGATGCCCTGCATAGCGCGCACCGCGGGGGTCTCCAGCAGGTCCTCCACCTGCTCCAGATAGCAGTTCCAGTTGGTCTTGTCCCAATAGGTCATGACGCGGGCTTCCTTTCTTGGTTTCGGCACCTTTGATTATACGCGCCCGCGCGGCATTTGTCATCGGGAAAAAGGGAGTTCGACTGAAAAGTGTTATAATTTCTTAAACATTTCCGCCCGGCCCTTGTATATACTAGCTGTACTAACACGCTTCATACACCCGGGGCGCCCCTGCCCCGGCGGAAAGGAGACGGGCGCATGATCTCTCTCAATTACCGGGATGCCCGGCCCATCTACGAACAGGTCAAGGACGGCCTGCGGCATCTGGTGGTCACGGGGGCCATCCAGACCGGGGACCGGCTTCCCTCGGTCCGGGCGCTGGCCTCTTCCCTGGCCATCAATCCCAACACCATCCAGCGGGCCTACGAGTCGCTGGAGGCGGAGGGCTATCTCTACACCGTGGCGGGCAAGGGCTCCTTCGCCGCTCCCCAGGACGGAGTAAACCGGGTGCGGCGGGATGCCCTGCTGGGCCAGTTCGACAGCTCTGCGGCAGAGCTTTTATTCCTGGGCATGACGGCGGAGGAGCTGACCCTGCGGCTGCGGGACGCGGCCCTGCGTCAGGCGCGGCGAGAGGAGGCGGGACAATGATCCAGGTAAAAGACGTGGTAAAGACCTTCGACGGCTTCCGGGCCCTGGATGGGCTGACCATGACGGTGCCCAGCGGCTCCATTTACGGGCTGGTGGGGCCCAACGGCGCGGGCAAGTCCACCATACTCCGCCATATCAACGGGGTCTACCGCCAGGATTCCGGCGAAGTGCTGGTGGACGGCGCGCCGGTGTACGAAAACCCGGCGGTCAAGGCCCGCCTGGCCAGCATCCCCGACGAGCTGTACTACTTCCTCTCCGCCTCCACACGGGACATGATGCGCTTTTTCCGGGGCTTCTATCCCCGCTTTGACCAGGCCCGGTATCAGGCGCTCAAGGACGTGTTCACCACCGTGGACGAGCGCCAGTCCATCCGCCGCCTTTCCAAGGGCATGCAGAAGCAGAGCGCCTTCTGGCTGGCGCTGTGCTGCCGGCCGGACGTGCTGGTGCTGGACGAACCGGTGGACGGCCTGGACCCGGTGATGCGGCGGCAGGTGTGGAGCCTTTTGATGGGAGACGTGGCCGAGCACGGCACCACGGTGCTGGTCTCTTCCCACAACCTGCGGGAGCTGGAGGACGTATGCGACCACGTGGGTATTCTCTCCCGGGGAAAGGTGCTCATCGAACGCAGCCTCAGCGACCTTCAGGAAAACGTGGTCAAGATGCAGGTGGTCTTCCAGGAAAAGCAGCTGCCCCAGCTCCCGGCGGACCTGGAGATCCTCAACATCTCCCAGGTGGGCCGCATCCACACCCTGATCGTCCGGGGCAACGCCACCGAGGTCACCAACCGCCTGGCGGCGTATGCCCCCATCCTCATGGAGGCCCTGCCCCTGACCCTGGAGGAGATCTTTATTTACGAGCTGGGAGGTGAGGACTATGCGGTCCGCGACATCGTGCTTTAATCTCACCCTCTATCAAAAAAACCTGTCCCGCTTTTGGCCCATCTGGGCGCTGTACGGCCTGATCTGGCTGTTCCTGCTGCCCATTTCCATCCTCAACGAGAGCCGCTGGTGGGACAGCGCCAGAGCCGCTCAGCGCCCCCTGCAGTTTCTGGAGGGCGGCAGCGCCGGTCTGGCCATGGCCCTGATCTTCGGGCTGCTCTCGGCCATGGCGGTGTTTTCATACCTCTATAACAGCCGCTCGGTAGGACTGATGCATACCCTGCCCCTGAAGCGGGAGGGGCTGTTCTTGACCAACTACCTCTCCGGGCTCTCCTGCTTCCTGCTGCCCAATCTGGCGGTCTTTGTGCTCTCCCTGGCCGCCGAAGCCCTGGCGGGGGCGGTGAATGCGGGCAGTCTGTGCATGTGGCTGACGGTACAAAGCCTTCTGTGCTTCTTTTTCTACTCCTTCGCGGTATTCTGCGCCATGTTTACCGGCCACATCCTGGCCCTGCCCGCCTTTTACGGCATCCTGAACATTCTGGCAGCCGGGCTGGCGTACCTCTTTGACGCTCTGGCCGGGGCATTCGTCTACGGCTACGCGGGCATCCCCAGGCTGAGCGAGGCCGCCGTCTGGCTCTCCCCCGCCCTGCGCCTGACCTACACGCTAAATCTGATCTATCCGGGCGGCAACGGGGTGTACGTCCAGTTCTACGGACTGCACGTGGTGCTGCTCTATGCCCTGGCGGGGCTGATCCTGACCGGGCTGGCCCTGCTGGTCTACCGGCGCCGCTCGCTGGAGCGCGCCGGAGACATCGTCAGTGTGGGCTGGGTGCGCCCCGTCTTCAAGTACGGCGTGGGCGCCTGCGCCGCCGTGGCTCTGGGCTCTTTCCTGTACGGGAGGATGTTTCTCTACAGTCTGCCCGAGAACGCCTGGACCCTGCTGTCGTTCCTCCTTCTGTGCGGCGCGGCGGGCTATTTCGTGGCCGAAATGCTGCTGCGCAAGCGGTTTTGGGTCTTCCGGCGGAGCTGGAAGGGCTGTCTGGTCCTGCTGGGCTGCCTGACCGCGCTGGTCTGTGTGCTGGAATTCGACCTGACCGGCTTCGAGCGCCGGGTGCCCGGCTCGGACCAGGTGGCCTCGGTCCAGATCGGAGACGTGCGCTCCGCCCCCTACGACGACCTCAACTATACCTCTTTGAATCTGAGCGACCCGGCCGATCTGGCGCTGGTGGAGCAGCTGCACCGGGCCATTGTGGCGGAAAAGGACCGGTTTGACCAGGCGGACGATTACGGCGCGGTCCAGCTGACCGACGGGCTGTATGTGGAGACCAGCAGCTCGGTCTCCGTCTGGCTGGATTATACCCTGAACACCGGCGGGCGCGTCCTCCGGCGCTACTCCTTGCCGGTCACCGCGGCCGACCTGACCGATCCCTCCTCCGCCGCCAGCCTGCTTACCCGGCTGCTCAACGACCGCACGCAGGTGGAACAGGGCTATTTCCCCCGCTGGAGCGGGAACGCCCGGCTGGTGGACGCCTGGGTCTCCAATCTGCAAAATCCCCAGCCCGGGAGCGACGCCTCCGAGGCCTCCTACGCGGACGTCTACGTGGACAGCGCCGCCCTGGAGGAGCTATTGACCGCGGTGCGCAGCGACCTGGCCGCCGGGCGCCTCGGGGTGCGCTACCTGTTGGACGACCAGGCGCGGCAGGAGAACTGCTACCTCAGCGACCTGTATCTGGACTTCCGGACCCCCGCCGCCCGGAACGCGGCGCAAAACAGCACGGACGAACCCGGCGCGGAGACGGCGTACGAAGGCAACGTCGTCTGCATCACGCTTCAAAAGAGCGCCGCGGAAACTCTGGCCGTGCTGGAGAAATACGGCGTCGTGGGCGGCGCCTCCCAGCTGGTCACTCACGCGGAGCTCTCCCGGATGGAGGCGGCCGGGGCGGCTTCTGACGGCGGCGGTGAGTATACCGTGTCTCTGCCCGCCAACTGAGCGGCTCCGCCGCGTCCCCGGAAGCGGAGCGCGTCCGGCCCTTTGGCCGGACGCGCTTTTGCCCCGAATTGTTAAAGTTTTAACTTAAAATCCCCAAAACGGCCCGAAAAACTCTTCCTCTTGGAGTTGATTTTTGTGTGAGGCAGGCGTATAATCAGGCCGAAGGGTATTTCCAGCACGGGAAGAATATAAATTTTTGGAGGTCTTCGTACATGAAAGAAGTCTACGTAGTCAACTGCTGCCGTACGGCAGTGGGGTCTTTCGGGGGCAGCCTGAAGGACGTGCCCGCCACCGATCTGGGCGCGGCAGTCGTCAAGGAAGTGCTGAGCCGCGGCGGCGTGAAGCCCGAGCAGGTGGACGAGCTGATGTTCGGCTGCATCCTCACCGCCGCGCAGGGCCAGAACCCTGCCCGTCAGGTGGGCGTTAAGGCCGGTCTGCCCTATTCCGTGCCCGCCTACACCGTCGGCATGGTGTGCGGCTCCGGCATGAAGAGCGTGATCGAGGGCGCCCGCGCCATCCTGGCCGGGGACGCTGAGATCATCGTGGCCGGCGGCACCGAGAACATGTCCGCCGCCCCCTACGCCCTGCCCGCCGAGCGCTGGGGCGCCCGCATGGGCGACAAGAAGGTCGTGGACACCATGATCAAGGACGGCCTGTGGGATGCTTACAACAACTACCACATGGGCACCACCGCCGAGAACATCTGCGACATCTGGGGCATTACCCGGGAGGAGCTGGACGCCTTTGCCGCCAGCTCCCAGCAGAAGACCGAGGCCGCCCAGAAGGCCGGCAAGTTTGACGACGAGATCGTGCCCGTCCTGGTCAAGAAGAAGAAGGAACTGGTGGAGTTCAAGGTGGACGAGTTCCCCAAGGCCGGCGTGACCTGCGAGAGCATCGCCAAGCTGCGGGGCGCCTTCCCCGTGGGGCCCGAGGGCGTGGAGGACGAGGTGGTGCACACCTTCGAGGTCACCCAGATCCATGAGGCCGATACCAAAAAGCACGTCCAGCGCGTGACCGCCGCCAACGCCTCCGGCATCAACGACGGCGCCGCCGCCATCCTGCTGGCCAGCGGCGAGGCTGTTGAGAAGTACGGCCTGAAGCCCATGGCCAAGCTGGTCGGCTGGGGCCAGGGCGGCGTGGATCCCAAGATCATGGGCGTGGGCCCCGTGCCCGCCTCCCGCAACGCCATGTCCAAGGCCGGCGTGACCATTGAGGACATCGACCTGGTGGAGGCCAACGAGGCCTTTGCCGCCCAGTCCATCGCCGTGGCCCGCGAGCTGAACTTCGACATGAGCCGCGTCAACGTCAACGGCGGCGCCATCTCCATCGGCCACCCCGTGGGCGCTTCCGGCGCGCGCATCATCGTCACGCTGCTGCATGAGATGGCCAAGCGCGGCGACGCCAAGCGCGGCCTGGCCACCCTGTGCATCGGCGGCGGCATGGGCGTTGCCACCATTTTCGAAAAGTGCTAAATGAAACTCAGCGCTGTGCCGGAACGGGGACGGGAACAGACCGCCCCCGCTCCGGCATACGGCAAAACTCCCATTCTTCATTTTAGGAGGGCAATATCGTGCGCAATAAAGTAATTTCTGTTGCGGAGGCCGTGGCCATGATCCCCGATGGGGCCACCATCATGTGCGGCGGTTTCCTGGGCTGCGGCAGCGCCCATCACATTATCGAGGCCCTGGCAGAGAAGGGCACCAAGGACCTGACCCTCATCGGCAACGACTGCGGTATGGCGACCGGCCCCAACGGCGAGGAATTCTACGGCATGGCCAAGCTGGTCCACAATCACCAGGTCAAGCACGTCATCGCCACCCACGTGGGCATGACCCCCGACGTGGGCACCCAGGGCATGGTGGATAAGACGCTGCAGGTGGACCTGATCCCCCAGGGCACCCTGGCGGAAATGATCCGCGCCGGCGGCGCCGGCCTGGGCGGCGTACTCACCCCCACCGGCGTGGGCACGATCGTGGAGGATTCCCCCTACTGCCTGGGCAAGCAGACCATCGACGGCAAGGAGTACCTGCTCATGAAGCCCATCCGTGCCGACTTTGCCCTGATCAACGGCCACATTGTGGATCAGTTCGGCAACATCTGGTATAAGGGCACCACCCGGAACTTCAACATCGTTATGGCCACCGCCGCCGACGTGGTCATTGCCGAAGGCGATAACCTGGTGGAGATCGGCGATATCGAGCCCGAGAACGTGGTCACCTCCGGTGCCTTTGTCAATTACATCGTGGATGGAGGGAAAGCATAATGGATAAGTCTGAGATCAAGGGCTTTATCGCCAAGCGCGTCGCCCAGGAGCTGAAGGACGGCGACGTGGTCAACCTGGGCATCGGCCTGCCCACGCTGGTCCCCGCCTACCTGCCCGAGGGCGTCCACGTGATCCTTCAGTCCGAGAACGGCATCATCGGCACCGGCCCCAAGCCCACCCCCGAGGAGGCCGAGCCCCGCTATAAGACGGACGCCGGCGGACAGCCCGCCCAGGCCGCCAATTTCGGCTGCTACATCGACTCCGCCACTTCCTTCGGCTTTATCCGCGGCGGCCACGTCAACGCCACCATTCTGGGCGGCCTGGAGGTGGACGAGGAGGGTTCCCTGTCCAACTGGATCATCCCCGGCAAGAAGATGCCCGGCATGGGCGGCGCCATGGATCTGCTGGTGGGTGCCAAGGAAGTCATCGTGGCCATGGAGCACACCGCCAAGGGCAATCCCAAGATCCTGAAGAAATGCCGTCTGCCCTATACCGCGGTGCACTGCATCACCAAGATCATCACCGAGATGTGCGTGATCAACGTCACCGACAAGGGCCTGGAGCTGGTGGAGATCAACCCTGAATTCACCGTCGAGCAGGTGCAGGCCGCTACCGAGGCTACCCTGATCGTCTCCCCCGATCTCAAGCCCATGTGCTGAACCCCAAAAGAAGTCAAACGGGTCTGCGGCTATGCCGCAGACCCGTTTTTCTGCTCTTTCCCTTCTATCCGCATCAAAAATGCTTCATTACGTCCGGATCCCGTTCTTTACAGGCTGCCGAAAGCGGCAGTATAGTAGGCCTTGACCAAGACAGCTGCCGCCAGCGAAAGGAGGCTCTGCATCAGGGGCGGGAAAATCCGGCACAGTCTACCAGATGAAAGAGAGGGAGCAGAATGTCAGCTTTAACTGCACGCGGAAAAAACGTTAAATACTATATCTGTGTCGCTATTTCGCTATGCTTTATTTTCCTGTTTGGAAAATTGGTCCAGCCCTTTGCCGGCATTACGCCGGTGGGCATCAGCATCCTGGGTATTTTCTTTGGGGTGCTGATCGCCACCATCGTCACCGGAGAGACCTTCTGGCCCGCCCTGCTGGGCCTGTTCGGCATGATCGTCTGCGACTTTACCACTGCGGGCGACCTGCTGAAGACCTGGTTCGGCAATACCACCATTCAGCAGATCATCTGGGTCATGGCGCTGACCGGGGCCGTGACGGAATCCGGCGCGGTCAACGTGCTGGCCCGCAAGGTCCTCAAGATCCGGGCGCTGAAGGGGCATCCCATGCGTCTCATCACCGCGCTTTTCCTGACTGTTTTAGTCTGCGCCGCATTGGTCAGCAGCCCCACGACCATGCTCCTGCTGTGGTATCCGATCCTGGACGGCATCTGTGAGATGTGCGGGGTGGAGAAGAACAGCGACCTGAAGCGGGAGCTGCTGCTGGGCATCTACATCGCAGCCATGGGGGCCTATGTACTGCCCTTCAAGGGCGTGCACCTCTCCTCCATCGCCATCATCAGCGGCATTATGGAGAGCAGCGGGCTGCCCTTCAACAATATGGCCTACCTGGTCGTGGCCACGCTGGTGGTGCTGGCCTTCGTGCTGGTCTACACGCTGTTCATCCGCTTTGTCTGGAAGACCGACCTGACCCCGCTGAAGGAGTTCGACGTGGACAAGATGGGGCTGACCGAGGCCGACCTGAAGATGACCGGCAAGCAGAAGACTCTCTTCGGCTTCATGCTGTTCGGCATCGTGTTCCTGCTGCTGGGCATGGCTCTGCCCAAGGGCAGCGCCGTCTATGATTTTTACAACAAGATCGGCTCCACCTGGGTCTGGATCGTTCTCTTCGCGGTCCTGTGCCTGATGCGGGACCGGGAGGGCAAGCCCTTCATCAACGGCGTCAAGCTGCTTCAGTCCAAGACCATGTGGGGGATCGTGGCCGTGGCCGGCTGCTTTACCATCTGCGGCTCCGCCATCGCCTCCGATGATCTGGGTATCAAGGCCGCCATCGCTACGGTTCTGGGGCCCATTCTGGGCAATGCCAGCTGGCCCATCATGGTCATTCTCTGTGTGGCCGTATCCACCATCTTCACCAACTTTACCAACGGTATGCCCGTCAGCTTCACCATCAACGCCATCTGCATCCCTCTGGCCTGTACCATGCAGATGGAGGGCCGCGGCAACGCCACCATCCTGGGCGTGGCCACCATCCTGGCCAGCATGTGCGCCTTCCTGACCAACGGAGCCATTGCTTATGCCCCCATCCTGCTGGGCCGGGAGGAAATGACCTCCAAATTTATCTTTACCAAGGGCGTTGTGACCAACATCCTCTTTATCGTACTGGCCAGCCTGATCTGTATCGTAGGCGGCTACGTGGTCTGACCAAACTACCAGCAAGGGAGAAAATTCTACTATGACGAACAAGACTTATCTGGAGCCCGCAGCCGAGCTGCCGGTCCAGGAGGAATGCGACATCCTGGTGGTCGGCGGCGGCGCGGCCGGCCACTCCGCCGCCATTGCCGCCGCCCGGGCAGGGGCCAAAAACATCATCCTGCTGGAGCGCTACGGCTATATGGGCGGCGATGTGACCGGCGGCTATGTGATCATGGTCCCCAACCTCTCCTGGTATGACAAATCCTTTGTCCGCGGCCTTCAGGAGGAGTGGTTTACCCGCCTGAGCAAGATCCCCGGCGCGGTGACCGCCCCCGGACTGGACCAGGTGGGCTGCACCGACCCGGCCCTGCTTCATCCCTGGCGCGCCTTCCACGACTGCGTCAGCCGGGACGGCTACGGCGGCTGCAAGCCGTCCTGCCTGGTGCGTTCCGTCTACTTTGAGCCCAATCAGCTGAAGATCGAGATGGACAAAATGCTTCTGGAGCACAAGGACGCCATCCGGGTCATGTGCCACAGCATGGGCGTGCGCCCCATTCTGGAAGGCGGCCGGGTCAAGGGTGTGGTCTACGAGAGCAAGGAGGGCCGCAAGGCGATCCTTGCCAAGATCGTGATCGACGCCACCGGCGACGGCGACCTGTACTCCCGGGCCGGCGCCCCCTGCCAGAGCATGGCCGACCAGGTGACCCGCGCCAACACCACCGCCCTGGTGTGGCGGATCGGCGGCATCAACTGGGACCTGTTCTACCAGTGGCGCAGCACCCACCCGGACGAGATGGCCGCCCTGCGCCTGGGTCTGACCCGGGTGGCCGGGTTCCGCTGCCTGCCCATGCCCAGCAACCAAAACGACATCTGTTGGGTCAACAGCTGGCACGCCAACCGGGACTGCTCGCAGGTCAAGGATCAGACGGAGACCGAGATGAACACCCGCAGCACCATGCGGGACGTACTGGACTATTTGCGCCAGGCCGTGCCCGTGGCCTTCCGCAACGCGTACCTCTACGATATCGCGCCTCAGCTGGGCACCCGCATCAGCCGCCGCCTGGTGGGCGAGTACGTGATGAGCACCGCCGATTTTGCCTACGCCATCCAACACGACGACGTGATCGCCTGGCACTCCACCATATGCCAGGTCAACGACTGCGGCCCGGTCGAGATCCCCTACCGGGCCATCCTGCCTCAGGGGGTGGAAAACCTGCTCTGTCCCGGCCGCCACCTGTCTGCCGACGGCATCGCCATCGACTGGCTGGATCTGATCCCGCAGTGTGTGGGCACCGGACAGGCCGCCGGCGTGGCCGCCGCCGTGGCGGTCGCCGACGGCTCCACCGCCCACGGGGTGGATATCCGCAAGGTGCAGGATATCCTGGTGGACCAGGACGTGCCCCTGCCCCGCAACGCCAAGTTTGAGGCCAAGGACCCCTCCTACCGGGAATGTGTGCAGGCCCATCAGTACGGCCTGTACACCGATAAGGCCAAGCTGGCCCGGGAACAGCGGGAAAAGGGCCAGCGCCTGGACCTGGACTTTCAGGAAAAATTCAATGAACCGCCCAAGCACTGAGCCGCCGGAGCAGGCTGCGCAGCCCGTCCCTTCGCAGCAACCCGTGCTGCCGCTGGACTTCTGCCGCTCCCTGGTGGACGCGCCCGGCTGTCTCCGCGACGGCGTCTGCAACGAGTGCGGACGGTGCGAGCACTGAACCCGAAGCGGGGCCGTACCGGAACGCGCCGCCTTTGGCCGGCCGGTAACGCCGTCTCTCATACAAAAGGCCGGAGCATTGCCCTTCCAAGGCAATGCTCCGGCCTTTTGTATGGAAGGCGCCCGCTCCAGCTCCTGTCCCGCGGCGTTCGCCCGCGCCGCTCGTGCCGCAGACGCTAGGATTGCCGGGTCTGCTGCCGCATAAAGGTAAGAAAGGGCTCCATCGCGCTCTGCTGATAAAGTCCGCGGCTCCATACCAGCCGGTTCGTGCTGGGGTGGAAAAAGTCCAGAGGCACCTGCCTTACCTCCTCCCACGTCGCCATCATATCCAGCGGCAGGATCGGATAGAGCTTCCCCTGCCGGGTCAGTTCCTTCAGCAGCATCTGGTCCGACGTCCGGATCACCACGCTCAATTCCCTGCCCAGCGCCTGAAAGCAGGTCTTCAGCGTGGCCTCGATGGGCATGGGAGCGTTGAAAAAGCCCAGCGGCAGATCCAGAATATCCGCGATGCTGACGCTCGTCTTTTGGGCCAGGGGGTCCGCCGCCGCCACCCCCAGCATGATGGGATTCGGATAGAGCTCCAGCGCGTCAAACTCCACCGGGTCCGGCCGCACCGGTGTAAAAAAGGCGTCCAGGCGCCCATTCAGCAGCATGCGCCAGGCGTCATAGGCGCTGTATTCCTCAATATACAGGCGGATCTGAGGATAGCGGCACTGGAATTCCTCCAGGTAGGTATGGTAGATGCAGTAGGCATTGGTGGGCGTAACGCCCAGCCGCAGCAGCCGTGTCTGCTCCTGAGTGCGCAGCCGGCCGATCCGCCCCTTGGCGGTGGCGTAGCTGGCCGTAAACGTCTCGAACAGCTGGGCCAGGATGGTTCCGCTCTCCGTCAGGGCAACGCCGTTTTTGGAGCGTGTAAAGATCTGGGTCCCGAACTCCTCTTCCAGCTCGGCAATGGCGCGGGAGACCACGGAGCGGGAAATAAACAGCGCCTCCGCCGCAGCGGAGATATTCCCCTTGGCACAGACCGTCTGGAAATACTCGATCTGCTTCAGCGTCATATCCGCACCCGCCCCTTTGCCCGGCCGGCCCGCGTTCTCATTCCGCCCCGCCCACGAACTTGTGGGCCTCGTTGACCGCCCGCTCTACGGCGTTGAGGATGTTCTGATAGCCGGTGCAGCGGCACAGGTGGCCGGAGATGAGCCTGCGCAGCTCGTCCCGGGTGTACTGCCGGCCGCTGCCCACGATCTCCACCGCGCTCATGATGATGCCGGGGGTGCAGAAGCCGCACTGGACGGCGGCTTCCTCCACAAACGCCCTCTGGATGGGGGAGAGCTCCCCGCTTTCCGTCTGCAGGCCCTCCACGGTGAGGATGCGCTTCCCCTGGGCCCAGACGCCCAAATAGATGCAGGAGTCGATGGCCACTCCGTCCACCAGGACGGTGCAGGCTCCGCACTCCCCCACTTCGCAGCCTTTTTTCACGCTGGTCAGGCCCAACCGCTCCCGCAGCACGTCGGCCAGGGATTCCCGGGGATCGATCCCCACCTCCACCGCCCTTCCGTTGACGGTACATTGGAGCGCTTCGATCATATCTGTGCCCCTCCCTTCCGGGCCGCCTCCCGCAGGGCGCGGCCCGACAGCTCCTCCACCAGCTGCAGGCGGAACTCTTTGGACGCCCGCCAGCTGGAGCGCGGATGCACATCCTCCAGCGCCGCCCGGCCGATCCGGCCGACGGCCTCCCCGATGGGCAGGCCCCGCACGGCCGCCTCCGCGCCGCAGGCGCGCATGGGCACCGGGCCCGCCACGCCGAAGGCCAGGCGGGCCTCCTCAACGGTCCTTTTGTCCGCGCTGAGCTTCACCAGGCAGCTGACCCCCAGTGTGGCGATGTCCATGGCGCTGCGCATGGCGTATTTGATGTAGTGTCCGGTATAGCCCTCGCAGTTGGCGCGTGGGATGACGATCTTCACCAGCAGCTCCTCGTGGGCAAGGTCCACCTTGCCCACCCCCTTATACCACTGGGCGATGGGCACTTCCCGCTCGCCCCGGGGGGAGCGTACCCGCAGCACCGCGCCCAGCGCCATGAGGGTGGAGGCGGAGTCCGCCGAGGTAATGCCGTTGCAGACGTTGCCGCCGATGGTGCCCGCCGCCCGGAGCTGGGGCCCGCCCGCCTGGTCCACCGCCTCCCCCAGCACGGGGATGCAGCGGCGGATGACGGGGTCAAAGGCCACGCCCCGGAACGTGGTCAGAGGCCCGATCTCAATGTCCCCGCCGCTCGCCTGCGTCACGCCGGAGAGCTCCTCCCCCAGCCCGTGGATGGACACCAGGGAGCAGCCCGCCAGCTTCCCCTCCCGTACCTTGATGAGCACATCGGTGCCGCCGGCGATGACCAGGGCGGACGGGTCGGCCTGAAGGGCACGGATGGCGTCGGCCACCGACCGGGCCTGATAGATGGATGCGATATCATACATCAGAGCAGTCCCTCCTTTCGGAATGCGTCCACCAGCCGCTGGGGCGTGAGCGGCAGGGTGTTCACCGCCACCCCGGTGGCGTGGAGCAGGGCGTTGCGGATGGCGGGAGCCACGGGGATGGCCGGCGGCTCGCCCAGGGATTTGTTGCCGAAGGGCCCGGAGGGGTCCTCCGTCTCGACAAACAGGGCGTGCAGCTCCGGGTGGTCCAGCGCGGTGGGCAGTTTATAGTCCAACAGGTTGCCGTTGAGCAGCCGCCCGGTCTTCTCGTCCAGCTTCATCTCCTCGCTCAGGGCGTACCCCAGCCCCATGCTCATGCCGCCGTGGACCTGGGCCTCGGCCAGCTTGGGGTTGATGAGCGTTCCGGAATCGTGGACGTTGACGATGCGCAGCACCCGGATCTTCCCCACGGGGATATCCACCTCGATCTCCGCGAAGCAGCAGCCGAAGGAAAAGGTGTTGTCCTTGACGTGGCTGGTGCACTCGGCGGTGATGTGCACGGAGTGCTCCAGCGAATAAAAGGCCTCCAGCGCCAGATCGGCCAGTGAGAGCAGGCTCTCCCCGCTCCGGGCGTCCACGATGTCCCGGCCGCGGACGTCCAGCTCCCCCGCCTCGGGCAAAAGCTCCCGGGCATAGCGCAGCAGCTTTTCCCGGAAGCGCTCCCCCGTCCGGCGGATGGCGTGGCCGGTCACGTAGGTCTGCCGGGAGGCGTAGGCCCCCGTGTCGAAGGGGGCGATGTCGGTATCCTGGGTGGAGACGATGTGTACGTCCTCGGTGGGGATCCCGATGGCCTGGGCGCACATCTGGGAAAAGACGGTGTCGCCCCCCTGGCCGATCTCGGTGGCCCCCAGCTGAAGCTGGACCGTGCCGTCCTGGTTGAGAACGATCCGGGCGGAGGAGGTCTCCAGCGAAATGGGGTGCACGCCGGTCTTGTAGGAGAAGACGGCCATCCCCACCCCCCGGCGCACCGGCCCGGTCTGGTTTTGATACCTGGCCCGCAGCCCGTCCCAATCCAAGAACCTGCGCCCTTTTTCCATGCATTCCCGCGCTCCGGTGGAGTGACAGGTAATGCCGTTGAGGGGGTCCACATAGCCGGGGGGCATCAGGTTTTGATAGCGGAATTCATAGGGGTCCAGCCCCATTTCCCGGGCAATGTCCTCCATCATGCACTCCAGGGCAAAATTGCACTGAGGGATGCCGTAGCCCCGCATGGCGCCGGGGGCGGGGCGGTTGGTGTAGACGGTGTACGCCTCGCTGCGGTGGGCCAGCTGGTCCAGGTAGGTCTGGCGGAAGCCGGTGACGGCGTTGGCCGCGATGGCGTGCCCGTGGGAGGCGTAGCCCCCCTGGTCGGATACGGCCACGCACGAGCGGGCCATGAGATAGCCGTCCCCGTCCACCGCGGCGCGCACGTCAAAGGAAATGGGATGGCGGGAGCGGGTGTTCCGGAAGGTCTCCTCCCGGCTGGCCTCCAGCTTGACGCAGCGGCCGCCCGCTTCCACACACAGCCAGGCGTTCAGGGGCTCGTAGAGCACTTCCTGTTTGTTGCCGAAGCCGCCGCCGATGTAAGGCTTGACGACCCGCACCCGGCCCCAGGGGATCCCCAGCGCCTGCCCCACCACCCGGCGCACGATGTGGGGGATCTGAGTGGAGGTGACCACCACGATGCGCCCGCCCTCCCGATAGGCGTAGGAGGTGGGATTCTCAATGTGGCAGTGCTGGACCTGCTGGGTCTCGTAGTGCCCGGAAAACCGGTGGTAGGCGGGGCAGTCCAGCACGTCCCCGGCGCAGCGGAAGTCCGAGGGCGGCAGGGGGATCTCGGACACGGTGTGCTTCAGGATATTGTCCGGATGCTCTTCGTGGATGGGCGGTACGCCGGGCGCCATGGCGGCCTGGGGCGTGAGGACGGGGGGATATTCCTCATACTCTACCCGGATCCGTTCCAGCGCCCGCCGGGCGGTGATCTCATCCACCGCCACCACGGCGGCGATATCGTCTCCATAGATGCGCACCCGCCGGTTGAGCAGTTTCCGGTCGGCCACGTCCTGGTGGGCCGGCTCCACGCTCCAGGGGTGGCCGGGGGTGGGATACTGGATCTCCGGCACGTCGAAGCAGGTGAGCACCTTCACCACCCCGGGCAGCGCTTCGGCCGCCGCGGTGTCCATGCTTTTGACCCATCCGTTGGCGATGGTGCTGTGGAGGACCTTGGCCACCAGCGCATTGCGGGGGCAGAGGTCGTCGGTATATTGGGCGCGGCCGGTCACCTTGTCCACGGCGTCCACCCGCTGGATACTTCTGCCGACTTCCATAAAACGCACCTCCTTATTTGCCCTAAGTATACCGCAGGATGACCAAAAAAGGAAGGGAAAGACGCAAAAAGCTAAAAATTTGTCAGAGGCACCAAAAAGCTTTTTGTTTTCCCTTGATTTATTCCCGCCATGTGCTATCATAAACGGAGAAGTCCCAATTGAAGGAGGCGCCAGCATGATCGACTTGACCATCCACCAAGCGTGCCTGGACCGCAACATCCAAAAGGCCCGGGAGAACGGGGTGATCATCCCCACCTTTGAAAACATGAAGCATCCCGAGACCGTGCCCGGCAAAGTGAAGGACCGGCTGAAGCACGTGGGTCTGTGGGACGTGGACCCGCTGAACCTGTTCCGCATCACGTGGAAAAACGAGCCCCTGGAGACCGGCGGGCTGTACCGCCCCGTCCCCAATTACATCGAGCTGCCCTCCGCCCTCACCGGCGTGAGCGCCCGCATCCTCTGCCTGGTGGGCAAGTGGTTCCCAACCGGCTGCCATAAGGTGGGCGCCTCCTTCGGCTGTCTGGCCCCCCGGCTGGTCACCGGACAGTTTGACGCCGCCTACCACCGGGCCGTGTGGCCCTCCACGGGCAACTACTGCCGGGGCGGCGCCTTCAACTCCAAGCTGCTGGGGGTCAAGTCCGTGGCCATCCTGCCCGCGGGCATGAGCCGGGAGCGCTTCCAGTGGCTGGAGCAGATCGCCGGCGAGGTCATCGCCACCCCCGGCTGCGAGAGCAACGTGAAGGAGATCTTCGACAAGACCCACGAGCTCTCCCAGCTGCCCGACTGCATGATCTTCAACCAGTTTGAGGAGATGGGCAACCACCTGTGGCATTATCAGGTCACGGGCAGCGCCGTGGCGGAGGTGTTCGAGGCCGTCAAGCGCCCCGGCGACCGCTTCGCGGGGGCCTGCTTCACCAGCGGCAGCGCGGGCACCATCGGCTGCGGGGATTACCTCAAGGAGGTCTACCCCACCCTGAAGCTGGCGGTGGGCGAGGCGCTGCAGTGTCCCACCATCCTGGAAAACGGCTTCGGCGACCACCGGATCGAGGGCATCGGCGACAAGCACATCCCCTGGATCCACAATGTGAAGAACACCGATCTGGTCATCGACATCGACGATGAGGACTCCCAGCGCCTGCTGCGGCTGTTCAACGACCCGGCGGGCCTGGATTACCTGCGCACCTGCGGCGTGGATGAGGCCACCCTGGCCCAGCTGTCCCTGCTGGGCATCTCCGGCATCGCCAACGTACTTTGCTGCGTCAAGCTGGCCAAATATTACGAGCTGACCGAGCACGACGTGGTGGCCACCGTGCTCACCGACTCCGCCGCCATGTACGGCTCCCGCATCCAGGAGCTGGCGGAGCAGTACGGTCCTTACGACGCAAAGGCCGCCGCGGTGGATCACAGCCTGCACCTGCTGGGCCTGCGCACCGACGCCATGGCGGAGCTGACCTACTACCAGCGCAAACGGGTCCATAACCTGAAGTATTACACCTGGGTGGAGCAGCAGGGCCGCACCATGGAGGAGCTCAACGACCTGTGGTACGGCACGGTATGGGACGACGTCCACCAGCAGGCCGCCGCCCTGGACGAGCTGATCCATTCCTTCAATGAGGCCACCGGCGTTCTGGGGCGGCTGTAGGGGCCTGCACCCCCCATTCTCCATTCCCAAAAGGAGGTTTCCCCATGAAATACGTGCTGGGCGCCCAATGCGTCAAATGCGGCCGGGAATACGACGCCGTGCCGGACCTCACCACCTGCTCCTGCGGCGGCATCCTGGATATCGTATACGACTACGCCGCCATCCGGCGGGACGTTTCCCCCAGGGACCTGGAGGACTGCCGGGACTACAGCATGTGGCGCTACCGGCCCTTCCTGCCGGTGGAGGCCGACTCCGCCCCCACGCCCCTGCGGGTGGGCTGGTCCCCGCTCTACCCGGCCCCCCGCCTGGCCCGGGCGCTGGGGCTCAAGGCCCTCTACCTCAAGGACGACGGGCAGAATCCCACCGCCAGTCTGAAGGACCGGGCCTCCGCCCTGGCGGTGGTCAAGGCCCGTGAGGCCGGGGCGGACACCATCGCCTGCTCCTCCACGGGCAACGCCGCCTCCTCCCTGGCAGGCAACGCGGCGGCGGCGGGGCTGTCCACCTATATCTTTGTCCCCAGCCGGGCGCCCAAGGGAAAGGTGGCGCAGCTGCGCATTTTCGGCTCCACCGTCATCAGCGTGGACGGCTCCTATGAGGACACCTTCGCGCTGTCCAAGGCCGCCATCGACCGCTGGGGCTGGTACAACCGCAACGCGGCCGTCAATCCCTACCTGTCCGAGGGCAAGAAGACCGTCACCCTGGAGATTCTGGAGCAGCTGGGCTGGCGGACGCCCGATTACATCGCCCTTTCCGTGGGGGACGGCTGCACCATCGCCGGAGCCTGGAAGGGCCTGAAGGATCTGTATGCGGCCGGGTTCATCGAGCGCCTGCCCCGGCTCATTTCCGTCCAGGCCCAGGGCTGCTGCCCCCTGAACCGCGCCATCCAGACCGGGACGCCCTGGACCCCCATGGCGGAAAACACCCTGGCCGATTCCATCGCCGTGGGGGTGCCCCGCAACCCGGACAAGGCCCTGAACGCCATCCGGGAATCGGACGGGATCGCCGTCAACGTCTCCGACGATGAGATCCTCGCCGCCATGCGCCTGCTGGGCCGCACCCAGGGCGTGTTCGGGGAACCCGCCGGGGTCACCGGTACCGCGGGCGTGAAAAAGGCCCTGGAGCTGGGCCTCATCTCCCCCGACTCCACCGTGGTGAGCATCGTCACCGGCAACGGCCTGAAGGACGTGCAAAACGGCATCCGCGCCGCGGGGGAGCCCATGCTGGTCCGGCCGGAGCTGGACGCGCTGCTGGACGCCTTCGCGTCCCATGGGATCGCCCCGTAAGAGAGAAAGGAAGCTGCTGCAATGAATGAACGCCCCGCCAAGATCGCCGTGATCTGTCACATGCTCTTTACGCTGGCCAGCCTGCTGTTGGCCATCTACTTCTTCCTTTTCGTCCCCGGCAAGGGGATCGTCCCCATGGTCGGCCTGCCCATCTGGATGGGCTACAGCGTCTACGCCACCATCAAGAGCGTGGCCGACATCATCGGCCGCCAGCGCCGGTTCACCAATTTCTCCAACATGATCGCCCGCTGGGAGGATACGCTGGAGGGCCGCGGCAAGGCCTTGGCCCTGCTGACCTTTATGACGGTGATCGTCGGCGCGGTAAAGATCGCCGTCCCCCTGCTGCTGATGGAGCTTTGATCCCCTTCGCCGACAAGCGCGGCCGCGCCGGCAGGCGCTTGACCGCGGCGTTTGATCCCGGTCCCGTATAAGGAGGTTTTTATGTCCATCCTGATCCAAAACGGCACTCTGCTGCTCCCGGAGGGGCCTGCCCGGGCCGACCTGCGGCTGGAAGGGGACAAGATCGCTCAGATCGGCCCCGGCCTCCCGGTGGAAGACAGCCGGGTGGTGGACGCCTCCGGCCGGCTGGTTTTCCCCGGCTTTATCGACACCCACACTCATTTCGAGATGAACAAGGGCACCGACCGGGAGACCGCCGACGATTGGGCCACCGGCACCCGGGCCGCCCTGGCCGGGGGGACCACCTGCGTGCTGGATTTTGCCGAGCCCAAGCGGGGGGCCGCCCTTTCCTCCGCCCTGGAGACCTGGCATAGCCGCGCGGACGGCCGGGCCTGGTGTCACTACGGGTTCCACATGACCCTCAAGGACTGGAACCCCGCCGTCCGCGCCGAGCTTTCCGCCATGACCGCCGCCGGGGTGACCTCCTATAAGGTCTATCTGGCCTACGACAACCTGCGCCTGCGGGACAGCGCGGCCTATGAGGCCGTGCGCGCCGTCGGCAGGGAGGGCGGCCTTGTGGGCTGCCACTGCGAGAACGGGGACCTGGTCGCCGAGGGCGTCGCCGCCATGCACGCCGCAGGCCGCCGCGGCCCCGAGGCCCATCCCCATTCCCGTCCTCCCCTGGTGGAGGCGGAGGCGGTGGGCCGCTGGCTGGCCATCGGGGAGATGGCGGGCTGTCCGGTGAATATCGTGCATCTCTCCACCCGCCGCGCTCTGGAGCTGGTCCGCGCCGCCCGGGCCCGGGGCCAGGCGTGCTATGTGGAGACCTGCCCGCAGTATCTGCTGCTGGACGAGGGGCGGTATGCCCTGCCCGGCTTTGAAAGCGCCAAATTCGTCCTCTCGCCGCCCCTGCGCGCGCCGGAGGATGTGCGCGCCCTGTGGGACGCCCTGGCCGCCGGCGAGATCGACACCGTGGGCACCGACCACTGCTCCTTTGATTTCTACGGTCCCAAGCAGCTGGGACGGGAGGATTTTGCCAAGATCCCCAACGGCATCCCCGGTGTGGAGCACCGCCCCGTGCTGCTTTATACGGCGGGCGTGGCCGCGGGGCGTATGAGCGCCCATCAGCTCATGCAGGTTTTGTCGGAGCGCCCCGCCAAGCTCTTCGGGATGTACCCGCGGAAAGGGGCTTTGGCGGTGGGCAGCGACGGCGATCTTGTAATATTGGACCCGAATGCTACCCAGCGTATTTCCGCCCGCACCCAGTACCAGAATGTGGACTACACCCCCTACGAGGGCATGCAGGCCAGCTGCCGCGTGGAGCACGTGTTCCTCTCGGGGGTGGAGGCTGTGCAGAACGGCAACGTCCTTTCCCCGCCCCGGGGCCGCTATGTCCGCCGGGGGCCTTCCCAATTCTGGCGATGAGGGTGGGCGCGGTGCTGCTGGCCTCCGGCGCGGGACGGCGCTTCGGCTCCAACAAGCTGCTGGTCGACTGGCATGGGGCGCCGCTGATATGCCGCGCCCTCTCGGCCGTCCCCCCCGCCCTGTTTTCCCGCGCGGCGGTCTGCTCGCCCTATCCCCGGGTCCTTGCGCTGGCGGAGGCGGCCGGGTTTCTTCCGCTGCGCAACGCCCACGCCCGGGAGGGGGTCTCGGCCTCGATCCGCCTGGGCCTGGGGGCCATGACGGATCTGGACGGGGTGCTGTTCGCCGTGTGCGATCAGCCCTATTTGACTACGGAAAGTATCAAACGTCTTCTTGATTCCTTTCTGGAATCAAAAGAGGCCGTCTGCGCCCTGTCCTGGCAGGGCAGGCGGGGCAATCCCGCGGTCTTTCCCTCCAGTCTGTTTCCGGAGCTTCTCGCCCTTTCCGGCGATACGGGCGGCGGCGCCGTCATCCGCCGTCACCCGGACCGCCTGCGCCTGGTCGAGGCCCGTTCCCCCCGGGAGCTGGTGGACGTGGACACGCCCACGGATCTCTGCGGGATTTAAAGCGCGCCGGGCGTTTGCCCGGCGCGCCTGCTTGTCGCAAAAGGCCCTTGGGCCTTTTGCGACAAAAGAGCCGCATGGCGGACGCGGCTCGATTCCTGCAGAAAAGTCGCCCCGTCCGCCATGAGAAGTGTCATTTTCAAGGCGCATGTCCTTGAAAATGACAGGTCCTGATTTTGTTCCGTCCTTTGCGAATGACGGAATTCTGCGAAGCTTTCCTGCTGTGAGGTTCTTCCACCGTCTGGCGCGCCGGGCGTTTGCCCGGCGCGCACGCTTTTTATACGCCGATCTGTGCGTTCTCTTCCAGAGCGGCCCGGAAGACGGCCTCCACGTCGGCCCGCTCCGCATGGCCCTCATGGACCTTTTCCCCGCCCACGTAGTAGCAGGGCACATAGTAGTAGTCGAAGGAGTCGGCATAATCCGCCTCCGCCCGCTCGTCCACGATGCGCAGGGGGACCTCCCGCCACTGGGGCCGTTCGGCCAGAAGCTCCTGCTGATAGGCCAGCGCCAGCTTACAGTGGGGACAGCCCTTCAGAATAAACAGCTGGATCTCTTTCATCTTCGCACCTCAAATTCCACGTCGATCTTGCCCCCGCACACCATCCCCAGCTCGGCGGCGGCGTGGGACAGATCATAGTGTTTCCGCAGCGGGCCTGCGCCATCCCTCCAAAGGGCCTGGGCGTCCAGCGTGACCTGATGCTCCACCGCGCCGCCGCCCACGGTGCCGACGCTTTGCCCGTCGGGCCGCACCAGCATCCAGGTCCCAACGCCCCTGGGCGCGGAGCCGCTCTTTTTCACGATGGTGCACAGCACCCCCGGCCCCTCCGGCGGCCGCACCGCGCCGGGACCCAGCCGGGCGCGGACCTGGATAAGCTCGGCCGCGATGGATACGGCGATCTCCGCCGGGGTCTGGGCCCCGATCTCCAGGCCGATGGGAGAATAGACCTGCTCCAGCACGCTGCGGGGCCAGCCCGCCTCCTCCAGCGCGGTCATCACTGCGGCCACCTTGATCCGGCTGCCGATCATGCCCACATAGGCCCGTTCATGCCGCAGCACCCATTCCAGGCAGGTACGGTCGAACACATGCCCCCGGGTAAGGATGACATAATAGTCCTGCGCCCCGCCGCCCAGCTGATCCAGCGCCTCCAGGAAGGGCATGCACAGCACCCGCGCCATGGGGAACCGGTCTGGATTGGCGAACTCCGGGCGGTCGTCGATCACCGCCAGCGCGAAGTCCAGCCGCTGGGCGATCTGGGCTACCTGCAGGGACACATGGCCGCCGCCGCACAGGATCAGCCGTTCCATGCTCCGCCCCTCCTTCCAAAGTACAAAAGTCCCTCCAGCACGCCGCCGCCGATGGCGCGCGCCTTGTCGGAGACGGTAAAGCAGTGGCGCGCCTGGCACCGGGGATCAATGTCTCCGGCCTTCATGCCCTCCTCCACCGTCAGTCCCGCCGGGAGCATGCCCCGGACGATGCCGGTCAGCTCCGCGCAGGCCACCGCGCCGCCCACCCGGGCCACGGGCGTCCCCTTCGTCACCGGCTGGCCGATCCGGGCCAGCGGCTCGAAAATCCCCCGCGCCGGGGCGCGGATGATGCGCTCCCGCGTATAGCCGCCGATCTCCCCGGGCACGCCGGTATTGGGGATGGCGCCGCCCTCGGTGAGCAGCCGCCCCAGATCGTGGCCCCGCATGGTCTCCACCACGCCGTGGCAGTCCGTCCCGGCCGCAAAACCCGGCCCCAGGGCCAGCACCACGGGAGCGTCGGTAATGCGGGTGCCGGTGTTGCGCTTGGCCAGGATGGCGTCCACCAGCGCGTCAAAGGGCAGCGCGTGCAGAATTTCCGCCGCCGGATCGGCCAGCACCGGGATCTCCCCCGCCGTCAGAACGCGTCCGGCCTCCTCCGCCCCGGCCGCACGGCGGGCGGTGACTCCCTCCACGGCGCAGGCCCCGTCATAGATGCACTGGCAGAACGCCACGCTCCTCCGCACGGCGGTAGGCTGCTCCAGATCGGTCATGATCACTGAAAAGCCCGCCCGGTACAGCCGCAGGGCCGTGCCGGTGGCCAGGTCTCCCGCGCCTTTGATCAGAACCAGCATGCCCCTCCACGCTCCTTCTCCGTATAGTGGGTCACGGCGGCGCGCACGCCCCGCTCCCCCAGCAGGCGGCAGATCTCCGCCCCCCAGGCCGCCCGCTGCGGCGTGTCCGCCTTGTTCAGCAGGCACCGAAACGCCATTCGCTCTCCCAAGCCCTTGCGCCCCCCCAGCGGGTGCGCCAGCAGCAGCGCCACGTCCTGCGCCGTCACCGGCGCTTCCATGGACTTGCCCAGCAGGGCGCACACCCGCTCCGGCCGGTGGCAGACCGCCCCGATGGGGGCGCCTACGCTGTCCAGACCCGCCACCGCCACCACTGCGTCGGCCGCCGGCGGGATCACCGGTTCGTGCTCCGCCGGCGCCTTCAGCGGCCGCAGCCGGGCGCCGTCCGCTTCCGCAATCACCACGCCGGCCACCGCGCGGCACACCGCCACGCTGCCCGCCTCAGAGAGCTTGTCCGGGCGCAGGAAGCGGCCCAGGGTGATCACGCCGTGCCGCGCCAGCAGGGCGCGCAGGCGCTCCGGGTCCGGGTCGTCGGTCAGCGGCAGGCGCGGGTGGGGCATGATATGCGTGGTGGTGGTGACGATCACGGTGCGTCCCGTATCCCGGGCCTGCCGGGCCAGGGCATACATGGTGGAGGATTTGCCCCCCGCCCCCACCAGGGCGACCGCACGGTGCTCCGCCATATCCAATCCCAAAAGGCCCCACGTGTCCATACGCCTCACCCCATCAGATGCTCACACAGGATCTTGACGCCGATACCGATGAGCACCAGTCCGCCCACCAGCTCGGCCCGCCGCTGGAACAGGCAGCCCAGCCGCCGGCCGACCAGTCCGCCCACCACGGAGAGGACAAAGGCCACGATACCGATGATCCCGGCCGAGGAGAGGATATCCACCGGCATAAACGCCATGGATACGCCCACCGCCAGCGCGTCGATGCTGGTGGCAACGGCCAGTACGCACAGGCGCCGGGCAGACAGGTCGCCCGGGGCTTCCTCTTCCCCGCCGCAGCCTTTTCGCAGGGATTCCCGTACCATCTTCCCGCCGATGAGGGCCAGCAGGGCGAAGGCGATCCAGTGGTCCACCGCCTCTATGTACCGGCTGACGCTGCTGCCCAGGGCCCAGCCCAGCAGGGGCATGAGGAACTGAAACACCCCGAACCAGCAGCCCATCTTCACAGCCTGCCTCCAGCCGAAGCCGGGCACGGAAATGCCGCTGGATACCGACACGGCAAAGGCGTCCAGCGCCAGGCTCACGGCAATGAGAAAAATCGCGATCAAATCCATCACCTGCACAAAAAGTTTGGTTGGCAGAAGAAACCGCCGATCCCATCGCCGTGTGCGCACCGGTGGGGATCTGGGTCCGGCCGGGCAAACGCGCAGGAATACGGCCGCGCTTCAAGGCGCCTTGCGCCGCCCGGGCAGCGTTCCTCCGGCCAGATGCGCGTGGGGAGCAATCCGGCGGTTCTTTTCAATTGATTCTAGCACATTTCCCGTTTATATGCTATAACAAAAGGGCGAACGCCACAAAAAAGGAGGGCCCCATGGAACCGAGAGAGTATATGCGCCAGGCGCTGGAATTAGCCCGCCAGGCCATGGAGGAGGGCGAGGTGCCGGTGGGCTGCGTCATCGTGCGGGACGGCGCGGTGGTCGGCCGGGGCCGCAACCGGCGGGAAACGGAACATACCGCCCTGGGTCATGCGGAGCTGGACGCCATCCGCCAGGCCTGCGGCGCCCTGGGGGGATGGCGGCTGAGCCGCTGCGCCCTGTATGTGACGCTGGAGCCCTGCCCCATGTGCGCCGGGGCCATCATCAACGCCCGCATCCCCGCCCTCTATTACGGCGCGAAAGACGAGAAGGCGGGCTGCTGCGGTTCGGTGCTCAACCTGTTTGAGGAACGCTTCAACCACCACCCCCGCATCTACGGCGGCGTGCTGGAGGCGGAGTGCTCCGCCCTGCTCCAGTCATTCTTCCAAAATCTACGCTGAGCGGCAGCGCTTTTTTATGGATTTCATACTTTCGTAACAAACCAGGCTACCTTTTTTAACAACCCCCTGGTACGATAACACTCGCAAGAGGCAATACTTCTTTTCATTCTATCCTCCAATCACCGGAACGGGCAGCGGCGAACGCCGCTGCCCGTTCCGGATACAGGCGGCTCTTTTCGCCTGCGCCGTGCCGGGGGCGGCCCCGGGCGGCGCCCTTCGGCAGGCCGATCACCCGGGCTTGTCAGCGTTTTGGAGCAGATTACGGGAACTTTACATAAAAAAGCGAAGATTTAAAGCTTTTGTAACAAATCCCGTTTTATTCATTAACATCTTCCGGTTATGATAATACTTGCAAGAGACAGTTTCTTTTCATTTCATTGTATCCTCTTTCCTTCGGCAGGGCCGGACGTCAGGAGCAGGCGTCCGGCCCTTGTCGTATTTTCTTTTTCCCGCGTCTGTGGTATACTTTTCGCAAAGGGAAGGTGAAGCATATGCAGCTGCGGGTGAAACGGGTCAAATTTGGGGATTGCGCCCTCTTGGAGACGGAGGGACGGCGGCTGATCGTGGACTGCGGAAGCGACAACCGGGGCACCCGCCCGGCGCAGGGAAAATCGCGCTTTGCCTACTCGGCCATCCGGAGCGCCATCGACGACGATCTGCCCACCGACCTGCTGGTCTCCCACTTCCACAGCGACCACTTCTGCGGCTTTTTGCGCCTGCCCGAGCCGGGCACGCTGCTGTGCGCCGCGCCCCCCATTGAGACCGCCTGGCTGCCCTGGAGTCTGCTGAAAAGCGGACAACCTGCCTTTTCCGGGGCCATGGCCCGGCTTTTGGCCGTGGCCCCCGCCAACTCCTACGGGTTCCGGCTCACCCGCCAGATCCTGGACCTGTTCCAGCATCTGACGGTATGCGCCCGGCGCATCCGCTTTGTCCGCACCGGCTCCCGCATCCCGCTGGACGGGGCGCACCTGCGGGTGCTTTGGCCCCAGGTGGAGTTCCCGCTGATGGTGCGCAGCAAGCCGGGCAAGGGCCCCTTCTTCCAGCATTACTGGGATGAGGGCTCCGACGCGGAGCGCTTTGATTACGACCTGTACCCTTATCAGGAGATGGAGGCCCAGGCGGAGACGCTGTTCCTCGGCCTGCTGGAACGGCTCGGCCCCCGCCGGGGCGCTCTGCTGGAGGCCCGGCGGGGCGTTCAGTCCGCTCTGAACGCCTATCTGGAACTGCTGCACCAGGAGCAGGCCCCCCAGGAGGCCCCGGCGGAGCGGTTTCAGGCGCTGCGCGCCTCCATGGAACCCCTTCTGGCCCTCCATGACGCTCTTTGGGCGGATCTGGCCCGGCCCGGCGCGCCCCAGGCGCTGATCACCGATCTGAAGGGATTTGCCAAGGCGCAGTACCACCGGCTGGTGGACGGCCTGAACGCCATGAGCGTGGTCTGCGACCTGGAGGACCGGGTCCTCTTTCTGGGGGACGCTCCGCCCCATGTGGTGGATCACATCCACGGCAGCGGCGCCGGCTTCCGCCGGTTCTACCAGGTGGTCAAGCTCCAGCATCACGGAACCGGTGCGTACTTTACCCCGAAAACGCCCGCCGGCGACCACTACATCCTCTCCAACGGCGGCTATGAGCGCCGGAAGGTGGGCGTCAATCCGATCAAAAGCCTGACCCGTCAGCCCTCCTGCCTGCTTCACTGTACCGACGCCCACGACGACCCCGCCCGGTTCTGCCGGTACGCCCGGGACTGCGGCGGCTGCTCCCCCAACTGCCGCCCCGTCACAGGGGACGAGCTGGTGCTCCCCCTGTAGCAGGGCGCGCCCGAGGGGCCGCCGCCCGCTGCCGGAGGCAGACGGCTTTCCCACCGGTGTGCGCACCGGCGGAAACGGACGGAACGTGCTCTCCCGCAAACGCGCCCCAGGTCCATGGCTGGACCTGGGGCGCGTTTGACTGTCGAAAAAACCTCCTGAGGAAGGGCCTCGCAGAGTTCCGCCGTCCGCAGGAGCAAGGGAGGCTCCCCTGGGGGTGCGCCTTGGAACGGGCCCTTCTCATGCCGGCCGGCCCTTTTACCGTTCCTCCCGGAAATAGGCCAGCCCCAGGCTTGCAGGGGGCTGCTTGTCTTTGCTGTTGCGCAGGCTGGTGAAGATGAGCACGATCACCGTCACCACATAGGGCAGGATCTTGTAGAGCTGATCGGGGATAAAGGGGACTTGCAGGCGCAGATAGAGGATCATCAGCCCGCCGAAGAGGATAGAGCCCCAGATGGCGTTAAGGGGGCGCCACAGGCAGAAGATGACCAGCGCCACGGCCAGCCAGCCCTCGCCGGCGAGGCCTTCGTGGTTCCACACGCACCCGGCGATGGTGGTGATATACACCATGCCGCCGATGGCGGAAATGCCGCCGCCGATGACGGTGGCCAGGTACTTGTTGCGCGTGACGTTGATGCCCGCCGCGTCGGCGGTGGCGGGGGACTCGCCCACGGCGCGGAGATAGAGCCCCGCCCGGCTGCGGTTCAGGAAAACGGCCATGACGACGGCCACCGCCAGGCCCAGGTAGACGAAGATGTTCTGGCCGAAGAGCAGCGGGCCCACCACCGGCAGCTTTTGCAGCGCCGCCGGGAAGGGGGAGTTGGCGAAAACCGCCTTGAGCTCATTGCTGATGGCTACGTAGCCGCCGGAAGTGACGCGCATGTACTCGCCGATGAACTGGCCCGCGCCGGTACCGAAGATGGCCAGCGCCAGACCGGTCACGTTCTGGTTGGCCCGCAGGGTGATGGTGATGAAGCTGTAGATCAGCGCGCCGAACGCGCCGCCCAGGAAGGAAAACAGGATGGCCAGCAGCACGGCCACGATCCCGCTGGCGCTGCCGCCGGAGAGCTGCTCATAGTAGAACGCGGCTCCCAGCCCCATGGCGCCGCCCATATACATCATGCCCTCCACGCCCAGGTTCAGGTTGCCCGACTTTTCCGAGAGGATCTCCCCCACGGTGCCGAAGAGCAGGGGCGTACCGTTGAGCACGGCGGCCATGATGAGCAGCAGGACCGGACTTTGGTTGATCATGCTCCGGTCACCTCCTTATGGCCGCCCCGGAGGATCAGCCGGTAGTTGATGAAAAATTCGCACCCCAGCATACAAAACAGGAAAATGCCGGTGATGATGTCGGAAATGGAGGCGGGCACGTTCATACGGGTCTGAAGGGTATCCGCGCCCTTCTCCAGCACCGCCAGCAGGGCGGAAATGCCGATCATGGCGAAGGGGTTGAGCTGGGCCAGCCACGCCACGGTGATGGCGGTGAAGCCCACCCCGGCGGCCACCCCGTCATAGAGGGTATTGTTGGCGCCCGAGGCCACGATGAAGCCCACCAGGCCGCTGATGGCGCCGGAAAGGAACATGGTGCGCATGATAATGGCCCCTACGTTCATCCCCGCGTACCGGGCGGTGTTCTCACTCTCCCCGATGACGGCAATCTCATAGCCCTGTTTGGTGTACTTCATGTAGATGAACATGACCACCGTCAGTACCAGCACGATGATCCAGCCGCAGTGCACGCCCAGCACCTTGGGCAGGACGGCCTTGGAGTCAAACTGCGGAATGATCTGGGAACCGGGCCGTCCCTCCCAGGGACCGCCCTGGAGCCAGCGGACCACGCCGATGATGATGTAGTTCATCATCAGGGTAAACAGGGTCTCGTTGGTGCCCCACTTGGCCTTGAAGAAGGCGGGCACCAGGGCCCATATGCCCCCCGCCACGGCCCCGGCCGCCGCCATGACCAGGATCAGGGCGGGCCCGGGCAGGCGGTCGGCCCAAAACAGGGCAAAATAGCTGGCCGCCACGGCGCCTGCGGTGATCTGCCCCTCGGCGCCGATGTTCCAAAAACGCATCTTGAAGCAGGGCGCAATGGCCAGCGCGGTACCCAGCAGCGGGATGGCGATCTTTACGGTCTGACGGATGGCGGTGGACTTGCCCAGCGAGCCGGAAAGGATGGTCCCGTAGGCGGAGATGGGGTTATTGCCCAGCACCAGGAAAATCAGCGCGCCCAGCAGGATCGCGGCGATGAAGGAACTGCCCCGGATGCACCACACCTGCCAGGCGGGCATGGCGTCCCGCTTGGCCAGGCGGATCAGCGGTGTTTTCACTTCGTGCATCACGCGCCCTCCTTTCCGCCCACACGGGTCATCATCAGGCCCACCTGCTCCTTGGTGGCGGTGCGGGCGTCCACCACGCCGGAGACCTTGCCGCCGCAGAGGACCAGGATACGGTCGCACAGCTCCAGCAGCACGTCCAGGTCCTCCCCCACGAAGATGACGGCCACGCCCTTTTTCTTCTGCTCGGTCATCAGGTTATAGATCGTATAAGAGGTGTTGATATCCAGGCCGCGCACGGCGTAGGCGCTCATGAGCACAGTGGGCGAGGAGGCGATCTCCCGGCCGACCAGGACCTTCTGCACGTTGCCGCCGGACAGCCGCCGCACCGGGAAATCCACGCTGGGGGTGACCACCTCCAGGCTTTCCTTCACCTTCAGCGCCAGTGCGTTGGGGTCCTTTCGATCTACAAATACGCCCTTGCCGCGCCGCCAGGAGCGCAGCATCATGTTCCCCGTCATGCCCATGCCGCCCACCAGGCCCATCCCCAGCCGGTCCTCCGGGACGAAGGCCATGGCCACGCCCGCCTGCTTGATCTGCATGGGGGTCTTGCCCACCAGTTCCTGGGGCCCGGCTCCGTCGGGGGTATAGCGGATGGAACCCGCGGCGATGGGATAGAGTCCGGCGATGGACTCCAGCAGCTCCCGCTGGCCGGAGCCGGCGATGCCCGCGATCCCCAAAATCTCGCCGCCCAGGGCCGTGAAGCCCACGCCGTCCAGCTTCTTCACACCCTCGGCGTCCAGCACGGTCAGGCCCTCCACCGTCAGGCGGGGCTTGGGGTCCACCGGGTCGGGCCGGTCGATGTTCAGGGTGACCGCGTGGCCCACCATCATATCGGTGAGGGCCTGGGGATCGGTCTCGGCCGTGTTCACGGCGCCGATGTACTGCCCCTTGCGCAGCACCGCCACCCGGTCGGAGATGGCCATGACCTCATGGAGCTTGTGCGTGATGATGACGATGGCCTTTCCGTCGGCCTTCATCGTACGCAGGATGGCAAAGAGACGCTCGGTCTCCTGAGGGGTGAGCACGGCGGTGGGCTCGTCCAAAATGAGCACGTCGGCCCCCCGGTAGAGCACCTTCACGATCTCCACCGTCTGCTTTTCCGACACCGACATGTCGTAGACCTTCTTGTTGGGGTCGATGCCGAAGCCGTATTTATCGCTGATGGCCTGGACCCTGGCCGCGATCTCCCGCCGGTCCAGCCTGCCGCCGTCGTGCAGGCCCAGGGCGATATTTTCCGCCGCGGTGAACACGTCCACCAGCTTATAGTGCTGGTGGATCATGCCGATGCCGTTGGCATAGGCGTCCTTGGGGGAGCGGATGGCCGCCGGCTTGCCGCCCACCAGGATCTCTCCCTCGTCCGGAAAATAGATGCCGGAGAGCATGTTCATCAGCGTGGTCTTGCCGCTGCCGTTTTCCCCCAGCAGGGCCAGGATCTCCCCCCGGTCCAGGGTCAGGTCGATCCCGTCGTTGGCCACTACCTTGCCGAATCGCTTGGTGATATGCCTGAACTCAATCGCATGGACAGTTTCCAAGGCTGTCATCCTTTCTGTTCCGGGCCCGGCGCCGGACCCGGTCAATGGAACAGCGCCGTATCTCTGAAACGCTTCTTTTCCTATGGTATCAAAACCGCGGGCCCGGCGCAAGGGTGTAGCACGATTTTTTCCCCCGGCACAGCCAAAGAATTGCCCGGGCGGCGCCGTCCCGCCGTCCGGCAATGGAAAAGGCGGGCTGCAGAAGCAGCCCGCCTTTGGGTATTGGGTCAAATTGCTTAGAACGCGGAATTCAGCCACTCGATGCCGTCGATCTGGAGCGCGAAGTAAGGAGCGGACTGGAAGTAGGACTCGTGGTAGGCGCCGTCAAACACGGCCTCCTCGGAATCGGGGGTAAAGTCGCCGTCGGTGTCCAGCGCGAAGGAGGCGGTAACCTCTTCGCCGCCCACGGTGAAGGTAGCGGTATCAAAGACCTGCAGCGCGCCGGTGCGGATGGCTTCCTCCACCTCGGCCAGCTTCTCGGCGGTGCCGGCGGCGGCGATGTCCTCGTTCAGCGGGGTCATGACCACGGCGCCCTCGTCCATGCCGTGGCACCAATCCTGGTCAAAGCTCTCGCCGTTGACGACGGCCTCGATGGCGTACTCAAAGTACACGGACCAGTCGATGCGGGTGCCGATGATGGAGGCCTCGGGCGCCACGCCGATCATATCGTTGTTGTAGCCGGTGTGGAACGCGCCCTTGGACTGGGCGGTGGTGGCGGGGGTGGTGTTGTCGGAGTGCTGGGAGATCATGATGCAGCCCAGGTCGCACAGCGCGTCGGCGGCGTTGCCCTCAGCGGTGGCGTCGGACCAGGAACCCACGAACTGGACCTTCATGGAGACAGAGGGACACACGCTCTTGGCGCCCAGATAGTAAGCGGTAAAGCCGGAGATCACCTCGGCGAAGGAGTAAGCGCCCACGTAGCCGATCACGGCCTGGTCGGCGGTGATGTCGCCGTTGTCGATCAGCTCCTGCATCTTCATGCCCGCGGCCACGCCGGCCAGGTAGCGGCCCTCATAGATGTTGGCGAAGGCGTTGTGGGTGTTGTCCAGACCGTCGTTCCAGGAAGCCTGGTTGGTGCAGGAAATGAACTCGATCTCGGGATAGTCGGGGGCGACCTTGAGCATAAAGGGCTCGAAGCCGTAGGAGTTGTTGATGATCAGCTGGCAGCCCTCTTCGGCCAGCTCGATATTGGCGTCCTCGCAGGAGCTGTCCTCGCCGATGTTGTACTTGACGACCCACTCCACGTTGATGCCCTTGGCGGCCAGCGTCTCGGTGACGGCCTCCTTGCCGCGGATGAAGTTGTAGGTGTAGCCCTGGTCGTTCTCGTCGCCGATGCAGATCAGGCCGACCTTGACGGTCTTGGCCTCGGGGGCGCCGGTCTCGGGCGCGGTGGTCTCGGGCGCGCCGGTTTCAGGCGCGGTGGTCTCGGGCGTGCCGGACTGGCCGTTGCCGCCGCAGGCAGCCAGTGCGAAGACCATGGAGCAGGCAAGCAGGAGCGCGAGCAATCTCTTCTTCATTTCTGGGTTTCCTCCTTAATTATGTAAGATCAGGTTTCCGGTACCACTATTTAAAAACGGCTGACACAGCCGGGATCAGCAGAACGTCACGCCGTCCTCCACGCTCATGGATTTGATCCGCGCCGGAGATCGCCCGGGCCGCCGGAGCCGGCCCGGGGTCCCAGAACCGGCTTCACATGCTCGGCGGAAGTGAATCCCGCCTGCGCCAAGGGGTTTCCAACCCCTTGCACGCGCTGCCGCGCGCCCCGCCCTGCGGGGGCGGGTGGAATCTCTGGCCGGGGAAACGGCGGTCTTCCGCCTCAGCAGAACGTCACGCCGTCCTCCACGCTCATGGATTTGATCCGCGCCAGAGATTCCACGCGCACGCCCATGGAGCGGATCAGGTCGCCGCCGGGCTGGAAGGCCTTCTCGATGCAGATGCCCGCCCCCACCAGGGTGGCGCCCGCGTCCTCCACCAGCTTGATCAGCCCCTGCAGGGCGCTGCCGTTGGCCAGGAAATCGTCGATGAGGAGCACCCGGTCCTCCGGGTGCAGAAACTCCTTGGACACGATGATATCGTACACCTTCCCGTGGGTAAAGGATTCCACCTTGGAGGTATACACGTCTCCCGCGATATTGCGGGTCTTGTTCTTTTTGGCAAAGATCACCGGCACATGGAAAAACTGCGCGCTCACGCAGGCGATGCCGATCCCCGACGCCTCAATGGTCAGGATCTTGGTGACGGCGCAGTCCCCGAACAGACGCAGAAACTCCTTCCCAATCTCATTAAACAGCTCCACGTCCATCTGATGGTTCAAAAAGCTGTCCACTTTGAGCACGCCGCCCTCCCGAATCCTGCCGTCCTGCCGGATGCGATCCTCCATGAGCTTCATATCCGCGTCTCCTTATTTCTGTATTACCGTCCCCATCGGAAAAACTTACTTTCATTTTACCGCAAACACACACGTCACTTCAATTAATCATATTCTATCAAAAATGCCGCCGTTCGTCACCCCTTTTTGGAAATTTTGTGGAGGGTCTTTTCCCCTGTCCGTTGCGTTTTTCGACGATGTCTGCTACAATGCAGACATCGCGGCCGGCCGGAACAGACCCCGGGCCCGCTCCGGCCGCCCTATCCGGATCCGTCCAGTGCCTAAGGAGGCTATTATGAAACGTCGTACGCTTTCCGTTCTGCTCGCCCTGGTCCTGCTGCTCTGCGCGACGCCCCTCTCTCCGGCCGCCCGCGCCTTTTCCGACGCGCAGGGCAGCTGGGCCGCTGACGTCATTGAGAAGACCCGCTCCTACGGTCTGATGGAGGGCTATGCCGACGGCACGTTCGGCGTGGGCCGGGACATTACCCGCGGGGAGTTCGTCACCATCCTCTGCCGTATGTTTTCCTGGGAAACCGTCACTCCGCAGGCCCCCTCCTATATCGACTGCGCCGCCGGCAAGTGGTGCTATTCCTATGTGGAGACCGCCCGCGCCCACGACGTGATGGACGCCAGCGGCGCGTTCCGCCCCGACGATTACATCAGCCGGGAAGAGATGGCGGTGATGCTGGTGCGCGCGCTGGGTTATTCCACCCTGGCCCAGTCCCTGTCCTCCCTGGCCCTTCCCTTCACCGACGTAAAAAGCAATACGGGCTATATCGCCATCGCCTACGACATCGGCATGATCACCGGCGTGACCGCTTCCGACGGCAGCCTGCGCTTTCTCCCCCACAACTCCGCCAAGCGGGAGGAGGCCGCGGCCATGCTGGTGCGGGTCTATGAGCGCTACACCTCCAAGATCGACTGGCTCCACGGTTTTTACGCCTTTTCCTCCTACAGCCAGATTAACCTGGCCTCCTCTCTGGACGCCCTCAGCGTGGGCTGGGCCCGGATGGAGTTCGACGCGGAGGAGGGCCCCCGGCTCAACTCCACCAGCGCCAACAACAACGATTGGGTCATGCCCTCCGACCCCACTCCCGCCACGGACTATTTCAACCAGCATCAGATCCCTTACAACCTGAACGTCTACGCCTCCGCCGCCGACCGCGTCTCCCTGGCCGACGGGAGCAGCACCTCCACCGTGGCGGCCCTGACCTCCAGCGCCGAAGCCCGCGCCCAGGCGGTCTCCCTTCTGGCCGCGGCCGCCGCCGGTTACGCGGGGGTGACCCTCGACTTTGAGGGACTCAAGGGGGATACCCTCAAAACGGACTACGTGTCCTTTTTGACCCAGCTGCGCGCCGCTCTGCCGGCGGACAAGACCCTCTACGTCTGCGTGCAGCCGGATACCTGGTACACCGGCTTCGATTACCGGGGCCTGGGCGCGGTGTGCGACAAGGTCATCCTCATGGCGCACGATTACCAGTGGACCGCCGCCGAGACCGCCAAGCACGTGGGCACCGCCAATACCGACTCCCCCGTCACCCCCTTTGCCGGCGTGTACGAGGCCCTGCGGGATCTGACCGACCCGGACACGGGCGTGGCCGACCGCAGCAAGATCGCCCTGGCCATCTCCTTCGGCACCGCGGGCTTCCGGATCGACGAAAACGGCATCCTGCTGGAGGGCGTTGTGTACCACCCCGCCCAGGACGTGCTGCGCGCCCGTCTGGCCCAGCCCGGCGCCGTGGTGGAGTACAGCGAGCGTTACCGCAATCCGGCGGTCACCTACACCACGCAGGACGGCGCCCGCTACCGCGTGTGGTATGAAAACGAGCAGAGCGTGCTGGACAAACTAACGCTGGCCCGCATGTTCGGCGTCACCGGGGTCTCCCTCTGGCGTCTGGGCGCCATCCCCGCCTCCACCGGCTACGATGTGTGGAGCGCCATCCAATCCCAGCGCTGACCCGTCCCTCTACCAAATCACGAGGAGGCATTCCCGCCATGAAGCCTGACTGGAAGCAGACCCTGCACACCTACCTGCTGATGACGCTCGGCACCGCGCTGGTGTCTGTGGGGGTCTACTTCTTCAAATTCCCCAACAATTTCTCCATGGGCGGCGTATCCGGTCTGGCGCTGCTGCTGGGCCAGTTGGTGAACGTGCCCCGGCTGACCCCCTCGGTCTTCAACGGGATCATCAACCTGGCGTTCCTGCTGCTGGGGTTTCTGCTGCTCAACCGCGGCTTCGGCGTGCGCACGGTGTACTGCTCCCTGCTCTATTCCGGCCTGGTGCAGATGTTCGAATGGGTCTTCCCCATGCACGCCCCGCTGACCGGTCAGAAAATGCTGGAGCTCTTTTTCGCCGTCATCCTCCCCGCATTGGGCTCGGCGATCCTGTTCAACATCAACGCCTCCACCGGCGGCACCGACATCGCCGCCATGATCCTGAAAAAATTCTCCGGCATGGACGTGGGCCGCGCCCTGCTGGTCTCCGACGTGGCCATCGCCGCCGCGGCCCTGTTTCTCTTTGATATCGAGTCCGGCCTTTTCTCCCTGCTGGGGCTGGTGTTCAAATCTGTGCTGGTGGACAGCGCCATCGAATCCTTCAACCGCCGCAAGGCCTTTTTCATCATAACCTCCGACCCGGAACACGTCTGCGCTTATGTGACCCATACCTTGGGCCGGGGGGCTACCCTCTGGAAGGCGGAGGGCGCCTATACCCACGAGGTGCATCACGTGGTGCTCACCGTTCTCTCCCGGACGCAGGCCGTGGCGCTGCGCCAGCACCTGAAGCAGTCCGATCCCCACGCCTTTATGATCGTGGCCAATTCCAGCGAGATCTTCGGAAAGGGCTTTCTGCGGGCTTAGGCCCTCAGGCGCCCCTCTCTTTTCGCGCCCCTGGAAGCGCGCCCTGCGGCGGCCAAACGCCTGCGCAGGGCGCGCCCTTTTGCAGGAACGTTTTTTCCCGCATCGGCTCAGGCCTTTTGAACCGCCGCAGCCGCGGGCCGGATCGCCCGGTCCGCGGCTTCTATTTGGAAAATATTTCCCATCCGACGCCGTTCGCGCTTTTTTGCGGCATAATATGGTAATATATGGTTATCAGACAAGCCGCGTGTACGAAGGAGGGCGTGATCATGCCGCTGCTGCGCAAAAAAGGGCTGCTGGAGAGCAGCCGGGTCCTGTTCCTGCCCCTGTCCGAGATCTCCCCCAACCCCAATCAGCCCCGACGGAACTTTTCCCAGGAGGGCCTGGTGGAGCTGGCCGCCAGCATTCAGGAGCACGGGGTGCTTCAGCCGCTTTCCGTGCGGCGGACGGCCGGAGGCTACGAGCTGATTGCCGGGGAGCGGCGTCTGCGGGCCTCCCGGCTGGCGGGGCTGAAGGAAGTGCCCTGCATCCTGCTGGGGGTGGACGAGGAGGCCTCTTCCCTGCTGGCGCTGGTGGAAAACCTCCAGCGGCGGGACCTGGACTTTTTGGAAGAGGCCAACGCATTGTCTGTCCTGATCCGTACCTACCACCTGTCTCAGGAGGAGGCCGCCCGGCGCATCGGCAAATCGCAATCGGCGGTGGCCAACAAGCTGCGGCTGCTCCGCCTGGCCCCGGAAGTCCTTACGCTGCTGCGGGACAGCGGCTGTACCGAGCGCCACGCCCGGGCCCTGCTGCGGCTGGAGGACGGCGCCCTGCAGTGGACGGCCGCTCAGACCATTGTGCGGGACGGACTTACGGTGGCCCGCACCGAGCAGCTGGTGGAGCGTCTGTTGTCCCGCGGCGGCGCTTCCGCTCCCCGGCGGCCCACGTTTGTGATCAAGGACATTCGGTTTTTCCTCAACACGATTACCCGGGGCGTGAGCCTGATGCGCACGGCCGGCGTAGACGCCGCCTGCGACCGGCAGGAGACGGCCGACACCATTTTGCTGACGATCCGCATTCCCAAGCAGGCCAGAGCCTGACGCCGCCGGGAGCGAGCTGCGCTGTTTCACGTGAAACAAGCGCAGCTCATTTTTGTCCTGCTTCACGTGAAACAGCGGTCCGTTTTTTATTTCCGGGCAAAACAGGCGAATTCCTGTTGAATTCAAAGCCCGCTGGCATTATAATAGGTCTTGTCCGTTTGAACTGAGAAAAGGCAGGTGTGCTATGGCGAAGACCATTGCAATCGTGAATCAGAAGGGCGGCGTAGGCAAGACGACGACCTGCGTCAATCTCGCGGCCGCCCTGAAAAACCTGGGGCTGCGGGTGCTGGTCTGTGATTTTGACCCCCAGGCCAACAGCACTTCCGGCTTTGGGGTGGACAAGACCAGCTCCCCCAACATTTACGACGTGCTTTTGAACGGCGCGGACCCGGCCAAAGCCGTGGCCGCTACGGTCTACGGCGACGTGCTCCCCTCCAGCAAGGCGCTGGCGGGCGCGTCCATCGAGATGATCGGCCTGGAGCGCCGGGAATACCAGCTTCGGGAGTCCCTGGACCAGCTCAAGGCGCGGTACGACTACATCCTGATCGACTGCCCCCCCTCTCTGGAGCTGCTTACCCTCAACGCCCTGTGCGCGGCGGATACGGTGCTGGTGCCGGTACAGTGCGAGTATTACGCCCTGGAGGGGCTGAGCGACCTGCTCTCCACCATCCGTATCGTCAAGCGCTCTCTGAACCCCGAGATCGCCCTGGAGGGCGTGGTCCTCACCATGTACGACGGGCGCACCAACCTGTCCATGCAGGTGGCGGAGGAGGTCAAACGCCATTTCCCCGGCCAGGTGTACGCCACCGTCATTCCCCGCAACGTTCGGCTGAGCGAGGCCCCCAGCCACGGAAAGCCGGTCTGCGCGTATGACGCGCTTTCCCGGGGCGCCGAGGCCTATGACCAGCTGGCCCGGGAGCTGGTGGAGCACAACCGCTATGCCGTCACGCGGGTGTGACGGGCAGAAAGGATTGACATTATGGCATCTGAACGCGGCCTGGGCAAGGGCCTGGGCGCTTTACTGGGCGACGCCGCCCTGCAGACACAGGAGGCAGGCTCCCTCTCCCTCCCCATCTCACAGGTGGAGCCCGGGCTCAAACAGCCCCGGAAACGCTTTGACGACGAGGCGCTGGCCGACCTGGCCGATTCCATCCGGCAGCACGGGGTGATCCAGCCGTTGACCGTGCGCCGCCTCTCCTCCGGTTATTATCAGATCATTGCCGGGGAACGGCGCTGGAGGGCCGCCAAGCTGGCGGGCCTCAGCGAGGTCCCGGTCGTCATTATCGAGGCGGACGACCGCAAGGTCATGGAGCTGGGCCTGATCGAAAACCTCCAGCGGGAGGACCTGAACCCCATGGAAGAAGCCGGAGGCTACCGTGTGCTCATGGAGGAGTACGGCCTGACGCAGGAGGAGGTGGCCCAGCAGGTGGGCAAATCCCGCCCCGCCGTGGCCAACGCCCTGCGGCTGCTTTCCCTTCCCCCCTCCCTGCATCCGCTGCTGGAGGACGGCCAGCTTTCCGCCGGACACGCCCGGGCCATTCTCTCGGTCCCATCGCCCCAGCTTCAGGAGAAGCTGGCCGACAAGGTGGTCGCCGAGGGACTCTCCGTCCGCCAGACCGAGGCCCTGGCCAAACGGCTCGCGGCGGGCGAAGCCACCCCCCCGCCCCGTCCGGAGGGCCCCGATCTGAGCATCTATCTGAAGGAAGCGGAACGGACCCTGGGCGCCCGGTTCGGCCGGAAGGTCAGCATCGTCTCCGGAAAGCGCAAGGGCCGGATCGAACTGGAGTATTATGGCCCCGACGACTTGACCGCGCTTCTCGATCTGTTGGAGAAGGCCCCCTCCGCCGGAAGGGGGGAGCTGCTGTGAGCGCCGAACGCGATCCGCACCAGGGCGGCGCGCTCCAGCACGATGCGGAGCACGAACGCCCCCATAAAAAAAACTCCGTCCTCTTTTATTTGATGATCCTGTTTGCCGCCGCCTTTCTTCTGCTGCTGCTCTCCTATTTTATGCAGCAGCGGGTGAATCAGGAGGCCCTGGACGATCTGGAACAGACCTCCAATTCCGCTGTGGAATCGCTGGAGAACCTGATCGCGGAGCGGGACGCGCTGAAGCTTCAAGTTTCCGCGCTGGAAGCGGAGCGCGATACGCTCCAGGCCGAATGGGAGGCGTCCGCGGATACCGCGCAGAAGGCCCGGGACGGTCTGATGGCGGCCATGGATCAGGTGGATGCGCTGAACAAACTGAATCAGCTGCGCACCCTTTATAATCAGCGGCGCTATTCCCAGGCCCGCACCCTGCTGGCCGAATGGGAGGCCGCCGCTCCCGGCGGGCTGGAAGCCTCCCTCCAGGCGGTCAGCGACGCTATGGGTCCCGCGGAACGGGAGCTTTACGACCCGCTGGAGGCCTACCGCCAGCTGAGCGAATGGCTGGAGCAATGACAAGACCTCTGTTTCACGTGAAACAGCGGGGCGGGCCCCGCGCAAACAAACGACCCAAGTAATGACAAGAAAGGCGGATAAACCATGATCGATCTTAAGTTCCTCCGGGAAAACCCCGAGGCTGTCAAAGAGAATATCAAAAAGAAGTTCCAGGAGGAAAAGCTGCCCCTGGTGGATCAGGTGCTGGCCCTGGACGCCGAAAACCGGCGCACCATCCAGGAGGCCCAGGACCTGCGCACCGCCCGAAACGCCCTGTCCAAGCGGGTCGGCATGCTGATGGGCCAGGCCAAGAAAGACCCTTCCAAGCTTGCTGAGGCCGAGCAGGCCAAAGCCCAGGTAAAGGCCAACGCCGACCGGCTGGCCGAACTGGAGCAGGAGGAGGACCGGCTGGCCGGTGAGATCCGCAGGATCATGCTGGTCATCCCTCAGATCATCGACCCCTCCGTGCCCCTGGGTCCCGACGACTCCGCCAACGTGGAGGTAGCGCGCTTCGGAGCGCCTCTGGTGCCCGACTACCCCATCCCCTATCACACCGAGATCATGGAGTCCTTCGCCGGCATCGACATGGACGCAGCCGGGCGGGTGTCCGGCTCCGGCTTCTACTACCTGCTGGGCGACATCGCCCGCCTGCACGAGGCGGTCCTGGCCTACGGCCGCGACTTTATGATCGCCAAGGGCTTCACCTACTGCATCCCCCCCTTCATGATCCACGGCAACGTGGTGGAAGGCGTTATGAGCCAGACCGATATGGACGGCATGATGTATAAGATCGAAGGCGAGGACCTGTATCTGATCGGCACCTCCGAGCACTCCATGATCGGCCGCTTTATCGACCAGATCCTGCCCGAGGACAAGCTCCCCCAGACCCTCACCTCCTATTCCCCCTGCTTCCGCAAGGAAAAGGGCTCCCACGGCATCGAAGAGCGGGGCGTCTACCGCATCCATCAGTTCGAGAAGCAGGAGATGATCGTGGTCTGCAAGCCCGAGGACTCCATGCAGTGGTACGAGCAGATGTGGCGCTACTCCGTGGAACTCTTCCGAAACTTTGACATCCCCGTGCGTCAGCTGGAGTGCTGCTCCGGCGATCTGGCCGACCTGAAGGTCAAATCCTGCGACATCGAAGCCTGGTCGCCCCGGCAGCAGAAGTATTTTGAGGTCTGTTCCTGCTCCAACCTGGGCGACGCCCAGGCCCGGCGGCTCAAGATCCGGGTCAAGGGCGAGGAAGGCAGGACTTATCTGCCCCATACCCTCAACAACACCTGTGTGGCGCCGCCCCGCATGCTCATCGCCCTGCTGGAAAACAACCTTCAGGCCGACGGCAGCGTAAGGATCCCCAAGGTGCTCCAGCCCTATATGGGCGGCAAGGAGCGGCTGCTCCCAAACAAAAAGAAGGAGGACTGAAGTATGAGCAAGCAAGAGAAAACCACCGGCTTTTTCGCCGAATTCAAGCAGTTCATCGCCCGTGGCAATGTGATGGATATGGCCGTGGGCGTCATTATCGGCGGCGCGTTCAAGGCCATTGCCGACTCCCTGGTGGCGGACATCATCAACCCCATCCTGGGCATCTTCGCCGGAGGAAACAGCGACCTGTCCAATCTGGCCCTCCATCTGCCCGGCGGCGGGGATCTGATGCTGGGCAACTTTATCAACGCCATTCTGAACTTCCTCATCATGGCCTTTGTGGTCTTCTGCATCATCAAGGGCCTCAACGCCTTCCACCGGAAGAAGGAGGAGCCCGCCGCGCCCCCCGCGCCGCCGGAGCCCTCCGCGGAAGAGAAGCTGCTCACGGAGATCCGCGACCTGCTGAAGGAGCAAACGGATGCCTGAGCCGCGCCAGGACCGGCCCCAGGACGAAACGGAACCCTATGTCCCCGCCTCCCCCGTCAAGCGGATCCTCGCCTGGACGGGCGTGGCCTATATGGTGATCTTCGTGCTGCTCAATCTCTATCCCTTCTTTCGGGGCGGCGAATACCTGCGGGGCGTCGGTCCCCTGCTGGTCTGCCCCGGCTGTCTCGGGCTGGGCGCCGTGGCCGTCTGGCAGCTGCGCCAAAAGGAGTGCGCCTCCAGCCGCAAGGCCGCCATGCTCGCCCTGGCCATTGCCTGCGCCGTCGTGCTGATACTGGGCCTGCTGGACGGGCTTCCCGCTCTGGTGGCCGGGCTGGGAGGACACGCATGAAGGAGCGTATCGAACGGGGCCTGACTGCGCTGGGGATCGACGCCCCCGGCGGGGCGGCGGCCCTTGCGGAATACGGCCGCCTGCTGCTGGAGCAGAATCAGGTCATGAATCTGACCGCCATCACCGCGCCCGATCAGGTGGCCGACCTGCACTTTTTGGACTGTGCGGCGCTTTTGAACGCGCCGGGGATCTCCTTCGCCGGAAAATCCCTGATCGACGTGGGCACCGGCGCCGGCTTCCCCGGTCTGCCGCTGCGCATTCTGGAGCCCACAATTCGGCTCACCCTGCTGGACAGTCTGGGCAAGCGGGTCTCCTGGCTGGAGCAGGCCTGCACCGCCCTGGGCGCCCAGGATGTGAAGTGCCTTCACGCCCGCGCGGAGGAACAGGCCCTGCTGCCCGGCTTCCGGGATTGCTTCGATCTGGCCGCAGCCCGGGCGGTGGCGCCGCTGGCGCTGCTGTGCGAGCTCTGTCTGCCGTTTGTGGCGGTGGGCGGCTTTTTCCTGGCCATGAAATCGGTGGACTGCGGCGCGGAACTGGAGCAGGCCGGACGCTGTGTCTCCCGTTTGGGGGGGCGGCTGCACAAGAGCTGGGACTACGAAATTCCCGGTGCGGGCGTGGCCCATCGTCTGGTTATTGTGGAAAAGATTTCCTCAACTCCCAAGGGATATCCCCGCCGTTGGGCAAAAATTCAGAAAGCCCCGCTTTGACGGTAATTTTGCCGCCATTTTGCACAAAAAACGATTGATTCGTTTGACAAACCATGCTATTCTATAAATTGGAACGGACAGGAGGAACGCTATGGCCACTTCGATCGTGATCACCTCCGGCAAGGGCGGTACGGGAAAGACCTCCCTCACCGGCGGAGTCGCCTCCTGTTTGGCCGCCCTGGGGCACCGGGTCCTGTGCATCGACATGGACATCGGCCTGCGCAATCTGGACCTTTCCCTGGGCCTGAGCGACCGGGCGCTGATGGATTTCACCGACGTGCTGGAGGGCCGCTGCTCCCTGGAGCGGGCGGCGGTGGCGCATCCGGTCATCCGCGGGCTTTATCTGCTGACCGCCCCCATCCTGCTGCCGGTGCGCCCCCTGTCCGGGCAGGCCATGGCGCAGCTGGTGCGCCAGGCGAAAGAGGACTTCGATTTTGTCCTGATGGACTCCCCCGCCGGTCTGGGCGAGGGATTCCAGCTGGCGGTGTGCGCGGCCGACCGGGCCGTGGTGGTCTGTACTACCGACGCCTCCGCCCTGCGGGACGCGCAGCGAACAGTGGCCCTGCTGCGCGGGCGGATCTCCCGCATCCATCTTGTGGTCAACCGGGTGCAGCCCAGGCTGCTCAAGCGCCTGCATACCACCATCGACGACGCCATGGATACCGCCGGCCTGCCCCTGCTGGGCGTGGTACCGGAGGACCCCCAGGTGATGCTCTGCGCCAACCGGGGAGAACCGCTGATCCTGGCGGCCAGCCGCGGGGCCGCCGTGGCCTATCTGAACATTGCCAAACGCCTGTTGGGGCAGCGCTCCCCGCTGATGAAGCTGAAATAGAAGAGCAGATAAGAGAGGTAACGAGCCATGAATATTGCACTGATGAGCCACGATCGGAAGAAAGAGCTGATGGTCCAGTTTTGCATCGCATACTGCGGCATCCTGTCCAAGCATACGATCTGTGCCACCAACACCACGGGTAAGCTTGTAGCCGAGGCCACCGGTCTGCCGGTCAGCCTCTTCCTCTCCCATGCCCATGGCGGCAGCCAGCAGATCGGCGCGCGCATCGCCTACAACGAGATCGATATGGTCCTCTTCTTTTCCGATCCTCAGTCCAACGACCTGGATGCGGACCTGAACTATATCACGCGCCTGTGCGACCAGTACAACATCCCCTTCGCCACCAACGTGGCCACCGCCGAGATGCTCATCCACGGCCTGGAGCGGGGCGACTTGGACTGGCGGGATATCATCAACCCCAAAACAAAGCCCTTTACCGCGTAACCAGAGCGCATGCTCCCGGCGCCGCCTGCGGCGGCGCGGCGGAGCATGCGGGAAAGCGCGCCGTTCTCTTGACTTTTTTCGGAAAATGAGATACCATCAATAGCACCGCGACGACGGGGCATGAGTAGCCCGGATACCGCCGGACAGAGAAAAACGCCATGGCTGAAAGCGTTTACGGCAAGGACCGGGGGAAAGACGGCCTCAGCAGCGGGTATGGAGACATACACGGCCCGCTCCCCGTAACCGGAGCAAAAGGGCGGCTCTGCGGCCGCTGAACATGGGTGGCACCACGAAAGCAGGCGCTTTCGTCCCGTGATACGGGATGAGAGCGCCTTTTTAAGGTCATTCCGGGCGGGCGCAGGCTCTTTGCAGAATCCCTTGACGCCGCGCCTGCGGCGTTCCGGCGCCCGCCGGATACGGTTCATAAAGGAGGATACCCCAATGGCAAAATTGAAACCCCGCACCCTCTCCGGCTTTCTGGAGCTGCTGCCGGAGCGGCAGGTACAGTTTGAGCGCATGGTGGAGACCCTGCGCCGCACCTACTCCCTCTATGGCTTCACCCCGCTGGACACCCCCCTGATCGAGGCCAGCGAGGTGCTGCTGGCCAAAGGCGGCGGCGAGACGGAAAAGCAGATCTACCGCTTTACCAAGGGGGACACCGACCTGTCCCTGCGCTTTGATCTGACGGTCCCGCTGGCCAAATACGTGGCCCTGCACCAGAACGAACTCGCCTTTCCCTTCCGCCGGTTCCAGATCGGCAAGGTCTACCGGGGAGAGCGGGCCCAGCGGGGCCGCTTTCGGGAATTTTATCAGGCCGACATCGACGTCATTGGAGACGGCAGCCTGGACATCCTCAACGAGGCGGAGATCCCTTCCATCATCTATAAAACGTTCACCGCCCTCGGGCTGAAGCGCTTTAAGATCCGGGTAAACAACCGCAAGGTGCTGGGCGGGCTGTTTGCCCTGCTGGGGCTGGAGCGGCAGAGCGCGGACGTGATGCGCACCATCGACAAGCTGGAGAAGATCGGCGCGGAACAGGTACGCGCCATCCTCGTGGACGACTTCGCCGTCCCCGCCGCCACCGCCGGACAGCTGCTGGAGCTGCTCTCCACCGCCGACCCGCTGGCCTCCCTGGCGGCCTTGAAGGGGCGCAGCGCGCTCCTGGATCAGGGTGTGGAGGAGCTGAACACCGTGGTCCGCTCCATGTCCGCCTTCGGCGTTCCGGAAGACCACTTTACGGTGGACCTGACCATTGCCCGGGGCCTGGATTACTACACCGGCACGGTCTACGAGACTGTCATGCTGGACCACCCGGAGATCGGTTCCATCTGTTCCGGGGGGCGTTATGATAACTTAGCGGAATACTACACCGATAAACAACTGCCCGGAGTAGGCATTTCCATCGGTTTGACCCGTCTGTTCTTCGTTTTGGAGGATCAGGGCTACCTGAACGACCACCTGCTCACCGCCCCGGCGGACGCGCTGATCCTGCCCATGACCGAGGACCTCTCCCCCGCCATCTCCTTTGCCACCACCCTGCGGGATGCGGGCATCCGGACGCAGCTGCACGGCGAGAAGAAGAAGTTCAAGCAGAAGCTGGCCTATGCGGACAAGCTTTCGATCCCCTACGCGGTCTTCCTGGGGGAGGACGAGGTGAACGCCGGGAAGGTCACCGTTAAGGACCTTTCTTCCGGCGCGCAGCAGACCCTCTCCCCGGCCGAGGCCGTGCTCCTGATCCAAACCGGCCTGACCGCCCGGCAGGGCGGCACGCCTATTTTAGAACCGGAGGGAACCAACCAATGAAAAGGCTCGTGTGTATGATCCTGTCCCTGGCCCTGTGCCTGTCCCTGAGCGTCCCCGCCCTGGCCGTGAGCGTGGAGAACCGTTTCCCCGACAAGCAGACCTATCGTGGCTTTACCGACGTGCTGGAGCGGGACTGGTTCTATTCCGCCGTCAATACCTGCTACCGGGTCGGCCTGATGAACGGCACCAACGCCGGTTTCCAGCCCAATAAGGTGCTCACCGCAGGCGAGGTGGCGGCCATTGCCGCGCGTATCCACGCCACCGTGAACGACGCCGTGCTCCCCGCCCCTTCCACCGATCCCTCCCTCCCCTGGTACCAGCACTCCATGGACTACCTGTCCGGTCTGGGCGTGAGCCTGCCCGACGGCGCCAAAAACGCCACCCGGCTGGAATTTGTGCAAATGCTCTCCGCCGTGCTCACCGACGAGCTTTTGGAGCCCATCAACACCATCACCGCCCTGCCCGACACCAGCGACGCCGCCGTGCTGCGCTTCTACAACGCGGGGATCCTGACCGGCGTGGACGACTACGGCACCTTCTCCGGCGGCAAGACCCTTACCCGGGCGGAATGCGCCGCCATGGTCTCCCGCATCGTGCGCACCGCCCAGCGGCAGTCCTTCACCCCCGCCGACGCGCGCTCCTTCCAGGCCGCCGGGATGGAGCCCGCTACCGTGCTCTTCTCCCTGGACGGGCGCACCGTCACCGCCAGGGAGTTCCTGCCCCTGGTCATGGAGCGCATCCGCTTTTTGGAGGGGCAGTGCAAAGGCGGCTATATGGACTTCAACTGGAACAACCTCCATGGGGACCTGACCTACCGGGAGGACGTGCTCCAATACGCCATGGATCACCTCGATGTGAGTGAGCGGATCGGTACCGCCGCCTATCAGAATTTTGACGTGCAGGTCTTCTACAGCACCCTCATCGACCTGCGGGGCGGCGCACCCCTTTGATGATATCGCGTTATATTTTTAGCTGATTATACGAATTGGAGTTGATTTTCATGGGCCATACGGCCAATTCCTACCGCAGCCACACCTGCGGAGAGCTGCGCATGGAGCATGTGGGCCAGACCGTCAGGCTGGCCGGCTTTCTGGAAAATCTGCGGGAGGTGGGCAGCAGCTTTGCCTTCGCGGTGCTGCGGGACTTCTACGGGGTGACCCAGCTCGTCATTGAAAACGAGGAGACCCTGCGCATGTTCAAAGACCTGAACAAGGAATCCACCCTGGCGGTCGAAGGCGTGGTGCGGGAACGGGACTCCAAGAATCCCAAACTGCCCACGGGCGACGTGGAGGTGGTCCCCGCCCGCGTGGAGGTGCTGGGCCGCTGCCGCCACAACGAGCTACCCTTCCAAGTCAACCGCAGCCGGGAGGCCGACGAGTCCGCCCGGCTCAAATACCGCTACCTGGACCTGCGCAACCCCGCGGTCAAGCGCAATATCATCCTGCGCTGCCATGTGGTCTCCGCCCTGCGCCGCGCCATGACCGAGCAGGGCTTCCTGGAGATCACCACCCCCATCCTTACCGCCTCCTCCCCGGAGGGCGCCCGGGACTACCTGGTGCCCAGCCGGAAGCACCCCGGCAAGTTCTACGCGCTGCCCCAGGCCCCGCAGCAGTTCAAGCAGCTGCTGATGGCCTCCGGCTTCGACAAGTACTTTCAGATCGCCCCCTGCTTCCGGGACGAGGACGCCCGGGGCGACCGCTCCCCCGGCGAGTTTTACCAGCTGGACCTGGAGATGGCCTTTGCCGGGCAGGAGGATGTGTTTGCCGTTCTGGAGCAGGTGCTGCCCCCCATCTTTGCCCAGTACGGCACCTACAGCATAGCCTCCGACGCCCCCTTTACCCGCATCCCCTATCTTGAGGCCATGGAGAAATACGGCTCCGACAAGCCCGACCTGCGGATCGACCTGACCGTTGCCGACGCCACCGCACTGCTCGCGGACTGCGGCTTCGGCCCCTTTGCGGGCCACACCGTGAAGGCCGTGGTGGTGTCCGATTTTTCCGGTACCCGCAAGCAGATCGACCAGCTGTGCGCCGATGTGGAGGTCCAGGCCGGGGAGAAGGCCTACTGGTTCCGCCTGGACGAGCAGGGCGAGCTGGTGGGCGGCATCTCCAAGTTCGTGCAGGAGAAAAAGGACGCGGTCATCCGCGCCCTGGGCCTGCAGCCCAACTGCTTTGTGGGCCTTACCGCCGGAACGCGCCTCACCGCCCAAAAGACCGCCGGCGTACTGCGCAATAAGCTGGGTAATTTCTGCCCCGGCCACATGGACCGGGAGCGCTACGAATTCTGCTGGATCGTGGATTTCCCCATGTATGAGATCGGTGAGGAATCCGGGGCGCTGGAGTTCTGCCACAATCCCTTCTCCATGCCCAACGGCGGTCTGGAGATCCTGAAGCGTGCCGCCGCGGGAGCGGTGGATCCCCTGACCATCACCGCCTATCAGTACGACCTGGTATGCAACGGCGTGGAGCTCTCCTCCGGCGCGGTGCGCAACCACGACCCTGAGATCATGGTGGAGGCCTTCCAGCTGGTAGGCCTGGGGGAGGAGGATGTAAAGGCCAAGTTCCCCGCCATGTACAACGCCTTCACCTACGGAGCGCCCCCCCACGCGGGCATCGCCCCCGGCGTGGACCGGATGGTCATGCTCCTCTCCGGGGAGGACTCCATCCGCGAGGTCATCCCCTTCCCCATGAACAAGAACGCCCAGGACCTGATGATGGGCGCGCCTTCTTTTGTGGAACCCAAGCAATTAGACGAGCTGAACATCCAAATCACCGCCCGGGAAGACGGGTAAGCGCGCCCTTGCTCCAAACCACGGCCCCGGCCGCGCCGCAAGTCTGCGGCGCGGCCGGGGCCGTGTCATCGCTCGCCCAGCAGGGTCCCCAAAAAGACCGAAAGGGCCTGCCGCTGAATGGGCGTCAGCCGGTCCACCTGCCGGAGCAGGGCCTCACGCTCTGTGTCCTGCCCCGAGGGCTGGTCAAAAAACTGCTTCAGCGAGACGCCCAGCGCATCGCACAGCAAGGACAGGCTCTCCACCGAGATCCCCTTCTCGCCCAGCTCCACCGACCGCAGGAAGCTTTGGGACAGTCCGCACTGGTTGGCCAGCCGATTCGTGGTCCATCCTTTCGTCTCCCGGAGCGCGGCGATGCGCTTTCCTATCTCCATAAAAATACCTCGTCCCGTTTTTGTTATAACAATAGCAAAAACCGAAGGCTATATTTACATCTATAGTAATTTATGTTATATTTATAAATATATTCTCAAGGAGATGAGGGCAAATGGATCGGAAAACCGCGGAACAGAGGCGCTCCCTGGCACAAACAGAGGACCTGGACCGGTTAAAGGGCCAGTACCAATGTGTCAGCGACTCCGTGCTGCTCAAGTGGATGCAGGCCGTCACCGGGACCCATCGGGAGGCCATGGCGGCGGTGCTGCGGGAGCGGGGGCATACGGTATGAGCCGGCGCGGCCCATCCGGGCGGCACGGACTCCTGCGGAACAACCGGAAGCCGCCGGACACAGCTGTGTCCGGCGGCTTCCGGTTGTTTTCAGAACTTCACACGCTCGGCGATATAGGCCTTGACCTGATCGATGGGGATCCGGACCTGCTCCATGGTGTCCCGCTCCCGGACGGTGACGCAGTGGTCGGCCTCGGTCTTGTCGTCCCCCACGGTCTGGAAGTCCACCGTAATGCAGAAGGGCGTGCCGATCTCGTCCTGGCGGCGGTAGCGCTTGCCGATGGAGCCGGCCTCGTCGTAGTCAACCATAAAGTCGCGGGCCAGCGCATCCCGCAGCTCCAGCGCCTTCTCCCCCAGCTTCTTGGACAGGGGCAGCACGGCGCATTTGAAGGGGGCCAGGGCCGGATGGAAGCGCATGACGGTGCGCACGTCGTTCTTCTCGGCGTCCACGACCTCCTCGTCGTAGGCTTCCACCAGAAACGCCAGCGTGACCCGGTCGGCGCCCAGGGAGGGCTCGATCACGTAGGGGATATAGTGCTCGTTCTTCTCCTGGTCGAAGTAGGTCAGGTCCTTGCCGGAGTGCTCCTGATGCTGCTTCAGGTCATAGTCCGTGCGGTCGGCCACGCCCCAAAGCTCGCCCCAGCCGAAGGGGAATAAAAACTCAAAGTCGGTGGTCGCCTTGGAATAGAAGGCCAGCTCCTCCGGCTCGTGGTCCCGCAGGCGCAGGTCCTCGTCCTTGATGCCCAGGTTCAGCAGCCACTGATGGCAGAACTCCCGCCAGTAGGAGAACCACTCCAGGTCGGTGCCCGGCTGGCAGAAGAACTCCAGCTCCATCTGCTCGAACTCCCGGATGCGGAAGATAAAGTTGCCCGGGGTGATCTCGTTGCGGAAGGACTTGCCCACCTGGCACACGCCGAAGGGCAGCTTTTTCCGGGTGGTGCGCTGGATGGCCGGGAAGTTGACAAAGATGCCCTGGGCCGTCTCGGGGCGCAGATAGACCTCGGTGCTGCTGTCCTCGGTGACGCCCTGGTGGGTCTTGAACATGAGGTTAAACTTGCGGATATCGGTAAAATCGCTCTTGCCGCAGCCGGGACAGGTAACGCCGTTGTCCCGGATAAAGGCCACCAGCTCGTCCTGGGTCATGGCTTCCACGTTCACGTCGGTACGGGCGTTCTCCGCGCACCAGTTCTCGATGAGCTTGTCGGCCCGGTGGCGCATTTTGCAGGCCTTGCAGTCGATCAGCGGGTCGTTGAAGGTGGAGACGTGGCCGGAGGCCACCCACACCTCGGGATTCATGAGGATGGCGGCGTCCAGGCCCACGTTGCAGGGGCTCTCCTGGACAAACTTTTTCCACCAGGCGCGCTTGACGTTGTTCTTCAGCTCCACGCCCAGGGGGCCGTAATCCCAGGAATTGGCCAGCCCGCCGTAAATCTCGCTGCCCGGATAGACGAACCCCCGCCCCTTGCAGAGGTTGACGACCTGCTCCATGGTCTTTTCCGTATTTTTCATCGAAACACACTCCTTTATGGTAATTTCTGCGCAAAACAAAACGCCCTGAGCATCTGCTCAGGGCGAACGTTGTCCGCGGTGCCACCTGAATTCGGGATTTCCGGGGAAATCCCGCGCTCTTGCCCGGTAACGGCGGGTCCGGCGGGGCATTTCCGCCCCGCGGCTCGCGGGCGCCTTCCCGCCGGTTCCCGCAGAGCCTCGCACCGCCCGGCTCCTCTCTGAAACGGGTCCCGGGGTACTCCTCCCGGTCCTTGCCTTTCCTTCGTGAGGGGTATTGTATCACCTTTTCCCCGGAGCGTCAAGCAAAACCCTCCGGGCAGGCGGGGCGCATCAGCTCAGCAGCAGGTCGATATCCGCCACGTCCAGGCCGCTCTGCAGCGCCAGATCGATCCCGTATCCGATCACCTTGGCCAGGTCGCCGACCTGGGTATCCACCTCCCGGGGGGTGACGATCAGGTTCTCCCCCGCCCCGGACAGGGCCGCCGGGTCCAGGTCCTCCCGGCCCGCCTCGCTCAGCAGGTCGCAGGCCAGGGTAGCCGCGTCCACCACCGTGGGCACGCCGATGGCAATGACGGGCACCCCCAGCGTCTCCCGGTTCAGGGCCATACGGTGGTTGCCCACGCCCGAGCCGGGGACGATGCCGGTATCGGAGAGCTGCACCGTCCGCCCCACCCGGCGCAGGCTCCGGGACGCCAAAGCGTCCACCGCCAGCACGCAGGCCGGGCGGGTCTTTTCCACCACGGCGGAAATAAGTTCCCCGCTCTCCATGCCGGTGGTGCCCAGCACCCCCGCCGCCAGGGCGGACACGGGCCGGAACGCGCCGAACTGCTCCGGGACCTGCTCTACCAGATGGCGGGTGACCAGGGTGTAGTCGGCGGCCTTGGGGCCGATCCCGTCCGGCGTGATGGCCCGGTTGCCCAGGCCCGCCACCAGCACCGCATCCCCCTCCTTCAGGTCCAGCAGGCCGCGCAGCTCCGCCGCCAGTGCCCGGGCCGCCCGTGGAAACGCGTCCTCCTCCCGGCGCAGCAGGCCATCCAGCTCCACCGTGATATAGGTCCCCACCGGCTTGCCCAGGGCCTGGGCGCCGCTTTCGTCCAGGATACGCACAGTCGTGACCTTGTAGCCCTCCCGCACGCTGTCCCTGGCCTGCACGCCTCTGAGCTGCGTGGTCTCCCCCGCCTGCTCCTGCCAGAGCTGTGTGGCCTCCACCGCCAGGTCTGTCCGCCGTTTCAACATGTGCAGTACTCCTTTCGCGGCACAAGATATGGTGCCGTCTTCCCGATTTGGTACTATTTTTTGCCCAAGCGCAGGTCCTATGCAAAAAAGTATGAAAAAATCGAAAAAAATAGTTGCAATTTTGGGGCTTGGCTGTTACAATAAATATCTGCACGGGCAAACTGTGTATCAAATCATATCGTCATCGGAGGAGGTGTTTGGTTTGCCGAATATTAAGTCTGCCAAAAAGCGTGTCCTGGTCAACGCAACCAAGGCTGCGCAGAACAAGGCCGCTAAGTCCGCGCTGAAGACCGACATCAAGAAGTTCGAGGCCGCGGTGGCCGAAGGCAACCGCAGCGAGGCCGAGGGCGCTTACAAGGTGGCCGTCAAGGCGGTTGACAAGGCTGCGGGCCACGGTCTTCTGCACCAGAACAACGCCGCGCGCAAGAAGAGCGCTATGACCCTCAAGCTCAACAAGCTGGCCTGACCGGACCTGGGTCAACAGAAACCGCCTGCACATGCAGGCGGTTTTTTGCTGCTTGATGCGGTTATCCTGTTACGGTGAGGAGGTGTTCCTTTGAAGGACCTGCTGCAAAAGGAGCCGGTCAAATTTGCCCTGGAACTGGCGGATATCTATTTTTCCAAGCGGGTGGCCCGCTCCGCGGCGGAACTGGCCTATTTCCTCATTCTCACCTTTTTCCCCATCCTCATCTGTCTCAACGCCTTTATCGGTCTGCTCCACGTGGATATCAACACCCTGATGGAGGCCGCCGCTCCCTTTTTTCCAAAGGAAACGGTCAGCATTCTGGCCGATTACGTCAGCTATATTACCACCAACCAGTCTTCCGGCCTGCTGGCGGCGGGGGTGGTGATGACGCTCTTCTCCTCCTCGGCGGCGTTTCGCGCCCTGATGAACATTATGGGCGAGATCTACGAACGCAAGAGCTACCGGGGCGTGTGGCAGATCGTGGCCAGCGTGGCGTTTTCCATCCTCTTTCTCGTCACGATCTACCTCTCCCTGGCCGTCCTGCTCACCGGCGAGTGGCTGTTTCAGCTGGCGGAGCAGCTGTTCCACCTGAACAGCGGCACCCTGCCCTGGGACTGGCAGTGGCTGCGCTTTCTCATCCTGTTCTGCCTGGTGCTCCTGTTCGTGATGGTAGTCTACCGCATGTCCGCCCCCCGGGGCAAGCCCCGTCCCCCCCTTCTGACCGGCGCGGTGCTCTCCTCCGCCGCCCTGGTGGCCGCCTCGGCCCTGTTCTCCTGGTTCATCGGCATGTCCTCCCGGTATTCCCTGGTGTACGGGTCCCTGGCCTCGGTCATCATCCTGCTGGTCTGGCTCTATCTCTGCGGTAATATTCTGATCCTGGGCAATGTGTTCAACTGCGTCTGGTACCGGCGCAAAAAAATACGCTATCTGAAAAAGCTCCGGGAGCAGGACGCGCCCTGACCGCTCCGCCCCGCGGCCGCAAAAGCGGAAACGCCGCTTCTGCAGCAGCAAAGCCGTGCGCATCTGCGCACGGCTTTGCTGCGTTTTTCCTATTGATACTTCCGGCTCTCCGCCACGGCCAGCTCGTCGCAGCGGTTATTATACTGGTTCTGGGCGTGGCCCTTGACCCAGTGCAGGTGCACCGTATGGTATTCGCACAGCTCCAGCAGGCGCCCCCACAGATCGCTGTTCAGGGCCGGTTTCTTATCGGACTTGATCCAGCCCCGGGCCCTCCAGCCCTTGGCCCAGCCCTTCTCCAGCGCGTCGACGACGTACTTGGAGTCGGAATAGAGCTCCACGGCGCAGGGCTGCTTCAGCGCCTCCAGGGCGGTGATGACGCCGGTAAGCTCCATGCGGTTGTTGGTGGTGTGGGCCTCCCCGCCGGAAAGTTCCTTCTGAACCGCCCCGTATTGCAGGATGGCCCCCCATCCGCCGGGGCCGGGATTGCCGGAGCACGCCCCGTCCGTATAGATGGTGACCGTTTTCATATACCCTCCTTGGGGGCGGTCCTGCCGCACGCGGCAGCGTGCGCCGGCCACTTCCGCCCGGTAATCGCTTAACCGCCTAGGGCCGGGATCGCCGGAGCACGCCCCGGCGCAGATGGCGGCTTGCCCCGCGGCCCCTTACAGCTCGTTCAAAATTTCCTTCCGCTTCTGCTCGTACTCCTCCTGGGTGATCAGACGCTGGTCATAGAGCGCGCGCAGCTGTTCCAGCCGGGCCTGGGGGGAAGCGGGGGCGCAGGTCTGCTCCTCCGCCCCGTCCTCTTCGATGCGGATCTCGGGGCCCACATAGCTCTTGCCGAAGGCCTGATAAAAATTCATGCCCGTGATCCCGACGGCGATCAGCGTCCAGAGGATTCCGAAGGGACCGAAGGTGGGAATCGCCACAAACAGGCCGATCAGCACGAAAAGGATCCCCACCACGCCGCCGAAGACGGCCTGGCTCTTACTGGGCCGATAGGTCATACGCCGGTTTCGTCTCATTTCAGCCCTCCTCGGCGGCCTCGCCGGAGTCTTCCTCCTCCTCATGGTCGGTGCGGGCGAAGGAGATGACCTTGACCCCCTCCTCCAGGTTCATGATCTTCACGCCCTGGGCGGCGCGGCCGTAGACGGAGATGCCGGACACGGCCATGCGGATGATGACGCCGGCGTCGCTGATGACCAGGATATCGTCCTCGTCGCTGACCACCTTGACGCCCACCACCGGGCCGGTCTTCTCGGTGACCTGGTAGCCCTTCAGGCCGAAGCCGCCCCGCTTCTGCGGGCCGTCGGCGCGGATATACTCGTCCATCAGGGTGCGCTTGCCGTAGCCGTTCTCGGTGACCATCAGCACCTGATGGTCGTACTTGGCCCGGGCGGCGCCGATGACATAGTCCCCCGGGCGCAGGTTGATGCCCCGCACGCCGCAGGCGTCCCGGCCCATGCAGCGCACGTCGTTCTCCAGGAAGCAGATGGCCATCCCGTCGTGGGTGGCGATGAGGATGCACTGCTCCCCGTCGGTCTCCCGCACGCAGATCAGGTCGTCCCCCTCGTCCAGGGTGATGCAGCGGATGCCCGCCTTGCGGGCGGTATTGATGGCGGAGAGCTGGATGCGCTTTACCGTGCCGTTTCGGGTCACCATGACCAGGTAGCGGTCTTCGGGGAATTCCCGCAGGTGGATCATGGCGGTGACCTTCTCATCCTGCTCCACCGGCAGCACATTGCCGATGTAGGTGCCCTTGGCCGTGCGCCCCGCCTCGGCGATCTGATAGCCCTTCTTCCGGTGGACCCGGCCCTTATTGGTAAAGAAGAGGATAAAATCATGGGTGGAGGCGGTGAAGACCGTTTCCACATAGTCCTCGTCCTTGAGGGTCTGGGCGGTGATGCCCTTGCCGCCCCGGCGCTGGGCCTTGTAGGCGGAAACGGGGGTGCGCTTGATATACCCGGCGGCTGTGAGGGTGAAGACGCACTCCTCCTCCTCGATCAGGTCCTCCACGTCCAGATCGTCCTCGGCAAAGGCGATCTCGGTGACCCGGTCGTCGCCGTATTTGCTGCGGATCTCGGTCAGTTCGTCCTTGAGCACCTGCTTCAAAAGGCCCTCGTCGCTGAGCAGCTGGTTGAAGTAGGCGATGCGCTCCTCCAGCTCCTTGTACTCGGCCTCCAGCTTCTCCCGGTTCAGGCCCTGAAGGGCGATCAGGCGCATTTCGCAGATGGCCTGGGCCTGCACGTCGTCCAGGCCGAAGCGCGCCATCAGGTTTTCCTTGGCGTTGTCATAGCTCTGGCGAATGATCCGGATGACCTCGTCGATATTGTCCTGGGCGATGAGCAGTCCCTCCAGCAGGTGGGCCCGCTCCTGCGCCTTGCGCAGGTCGAACTTGGTGCGCCGGAGGATGACCTCCTCCTGGAAGGCCAGGTATTCGTCCAGGATATGCCGCAGGGAGAGGATGCGGGGCTGGGACTGGTTGTTGACCAGCGCCAGCATGTTGATGGCGAAGGTGATCTGGAGCTGGGTCTGGGCAAACAGCCGGTTGAGCACCACCTGGGCGTTGGCGTCCTTCTTCAGCTCGATGACGATGCGCATGCCGTTGCGGTCCGACTCGTCCCGAATGTCGGAGATCCCCTCCAGGCGCTTGTCCTCCACCTGGTCGGCCATGTTCTTGATAAGCATGCGCTTGTTGACCTGATAGGGGATCTCGGTGACGATGATGCGGGTGCGGTTGTTGCCGAACTCCTCAAACTCCGTACGGGCCCGGACCCGGATGTGTCCCTTCCCGGTGGCGTAGGCCTGCCGGATGCCGGCCCGGCCCATGATCATGCCCCGGGTGGGGAAATCGGGTCCCTTGACGTATTCCATCAGGTCGTCCAGGGTGGCCTCGGGGTTGTCCAGCACACAGACGGCCGCGTCGATGACCTCCCGCAGGTTGTGGGGCGGGATGTTGGTGGCCATACCCACGGCGATGCCGCTGGAGCCGTTGACCAGCAGGTTGGGGAAGCGGCTGGGGAGCACCCGCGGTTCCTTCCGGGATTCGTCAAAGTTGGGGTCCCAGTCTACCGTCTCCTTTTCGATGTCCCGCAGCATCTCCTGGGAGATCTTGTCCAGCCGGGCCTCGGTGTACCGGTAGGCGGCGGGGGGGTCTCCATCCACGGAGCCAAAGTTGCCGTGGCCGTCCACCAGAGGGTAACGCATGGAGAAATCCTGGGCCAGTCGGACCAGCGCATCGTAGACGCTGGCGTCGCCGTGGGGATGGTAGCGGCCCAGCACGTCGCCCACGCAGGTGGCCGACTTTTTAAAGGGCTTGTCGTGGGTCAGGTTATCCTCGTACATGGCGTAGAGGATGCGCCGGTGGACCGGCTTGAGCCCGTCCCGCACGTCGGGCAGGGCCCGGCCTACGATGACGCTCATGGCATATTCGATATAGGACTGCTCCATCTCGGGCACCAGAGGAGACGTGACGATCTTCTGGTCCGGGAAACGGATCTCCTCCGGATCATATTGGGGTTTTTTACTCATTCAATAACAGCCTTTCTCACTCAAAAAGGATTTACTGGTCCCGGCTGATCAGCCCGGCGTCTGCAGCATTTGGATCTGCTCCGCCGTCAGCTCCACATAGGGAATGGAAAGTTCCCTGGCCTCCCCCAGGTAGGGGGCCAGCCACGCCTGGTATTGGGACGCGTCCACCGGATGATCCCACGTGATGTCCCCTTCGGTGGTGATGTAGTAGACGAACCCGGTCTTGCTGGCGTCCACCTCGTCCGGGTATCCCTCCAGGCCAAGGGCCTTATCCCAGGCGTCCACCGCGCCCACCTGCTGGTAGCTGTCGCTCTCGGGCAGGTATTGGTAGAGGAAGTAGGGCCAGAAGGAGCCGCCCTTTCCCTGGTTGTGGGACCAGCCCGCCATGACGGCGCCATTATCGTAAAAGGTCAGCAGGGGAAATTCCTCCAATTGCTTGCGAAGCTCTCCCGTCGCCTCGTCCCAATCATAGACGAAGCCCCGCTCCCCGGCCACGATTGTGGTGGTGTAGAGAAGGATCAGCTCCTCCCTCCCGTCCCCGTCCACGTCCCAGACGGAAAACTGATTTTCCGCCATCGCCTCTCTCTCACGGATACTTCCGATATAGCCGCCGGAATCGCCGGTCCCGTCGGGCAGGACCCCCGTGTCCAGCAGCTTGTTCAGCGCGGCGCCATAGGCCGCCCGGGCGGGGGCGTTCTCCTCGCTCAGCATGGACATCTGCGGCGGCTCCGAGGTCGCTTCCGGCGTGGGCGACGGCTCAAGCTCGTCGGAAGGGCTGGGCGCGGGGGTCTGTACGGCAGCGGTGGGGGCCTGCTTCGGCGTATCCACAGCCGGGGTGCTCCCGCAGGCGGACAGCGTGAGGCACGCCGCCGTGCAAAGGGCGACCACACTTGCTTTTTTCATCTTGACGCCGCTCCTCTCCTGCTCAGTAGTCCAGATTCACGGCGTATTTGGCGTTGCGCTCGATGAATTCCTTGCGGGGCTCCACCTTCTCGCCCATGAGGATGGAGAACGTCTCGTCGGCCCGGATGGCGTCGTCCAGCTCGATGCGCTTCAGCGTGCGCTTCTCCGGGTCCATGGTGGTCTCCCACAGCTCATGGGGGTTCATTTCGCCCAGGCCCTTAAAGCGGGAGATATCCACCTTGGCGTTGGGGTTATCGCCCCGCAGCTCGCCGGAGATACGGTCCCGCTCCTCCTCCGAGAAGGCCAGCCGGGTGGTCTTGCCGCGGCTGAGCTTGAACAGCGGCGGCACGGCGGCGTAGACGTAGCCGTGCTCGATCAGCGGACGCATGAAGCGGAAGAAGAAGGTGAGCAGCAGCGTGCGGATATGAGAGCCGTCCACATCGGCATCGGCCATAATGATGACCTTGTGATAGCGCAGCCTGCTCACGTCGAACTCGTCCCCGATGCCCGCGCCCAGCGCGGTGATGACGGGCTGAAGCTTGTCGTTTCCATAGACCTTGTCGGCCCTGGCCTTCTCCACGTTGAGCATCTTGCCCCACAGGGGGAGGATGGCCTGGAAGCGGGAATCCCGGCCCTGGGTGGCCGAGCCGCCGGCGGAATCGCCCTCGACGATATAGATTTCGGTCAGTTCGGGGTTGTTTTCATTGCAGTCCCGCAGTTTATCGGGCATGGCGGCTCCGCCCAGCGCGGTCTTGCGGCGGATGGACTCCCGGGCCTTGCGGGCGGCCTCCCGGGCGCGGTTGGCCATCAGCGCCTTGTCCAGGATCGCCTTGCCCACCCCCGGGTTCTCCTCCAGAAATTCCTCCAGCTTGTCGCTGACGATACCCGCCACCAGGGTGCGGATCTCCGAGTTGCCCAGCTTGGCCTTGGTCTGGCCCTCAAACTGGGCGTCGGTGAGCTTGACGGAGATGATGCAGGTAAGGCCCTCCCGGCAGTCTTCGCCGGAGACCTTCTCCTCGTCCTTGAGAATCTTCATCTTTTTGCCGTAGTTGTTGAGAACGGTGGTCAGCGCCCGCTTAAAGCCCTCCTCGTGCATGCCGCCTTCCGGGGTGTGCACGTTGTTGGCAAAGGAGATGATGCTCTCGTTATACCCGTCGTTGTACTGGAAGGCCACCTCCGCCATGGAGTCTTCCCGGCTGCCGGACATATACACCACGCTGTCGTGGATGGGCGTTTTGGCCCGGTTGAGCCAGGTGACGAACTCCCGGATGCCGCCTGCGTAGTGCATCTCGTCGGACTGCTCCCGGCCGGCGCGCTCGTCGATAGTGCGGATGCGCACGCCCGCGTTGAGGAAGGCCTCCTCCCGCATGCGGGTATGAAGCGTTTCATAATTGTACTCGGTGATCTCAAACATGGACCGGTCGGGCTTAAAGACCACCTCGGTGCCGTGGCGCTCGGTGTCCCCCACCATCTGCATGGGCTGGGTCACATTGCCGCGGGAAAACTTCATCTCATAGATCTTCCCGTCTTTGTAGACCCGCACCTCCAGCCACTCGCTCAGGGCGTTGACCACGCTGGCGCCCACGCCGTGCAGGCCGCCGGAGACCTTATAGCCCCCTCCGCCGAACTTTCCGCCCGCATGAAGGATGGTAAAGACCACCTCCAGGGCGGGCTTCCCGGTCTGCTGCTGGATATCCACCGGGATACCGCGGCCGTTGTCCACCACCGTGATGATATCCCCCTCGGAGATCTTTACGGTGATCTCGTCGCAGTACCCGGCCAGCGCCTCGTCGATGGCGTTGTCCACGATCTCATATACCAGATGGTGCAGTCCGCTCTCCGAGGTGGAGCCGATATACATGCCCGGGCGCTTGCGGACGGCCTCAAGCCCCTCCAGCACCTGGATCTCGGATGCGCCGTACTCATGCTCCACCTGGGTGGCGCCGTTTTCAAAAGTTTCAGACATCAAATAACCTCCATTGGGATATCGGGCGGCCAAAGGCCGCCCCTACAAAGCGTTGTAGGAGCCGCCTTCGGCGGTCCGTCCTGCTTTATTCAAATAAATTGTTTTCCGCCCGGCCCCGCAGGGTGGCGGTGGAGAGCTGGGAAAGATAGACCACCGGCGCGTCCTGTCCGCTGCGGCAGAGCACAAAGGACTTGGGCAGCTCGTCGGAGACGTTGATCACCCTGCCCTCCCGCTGGGCCTGGTCCAGCATCCTGCGGGTGCGGTGGGACGCGCTGGTGTTGTCCAGGTCGAAGATGCCCACCACATCCCGGTAGGGCACGACCACCGATTGTCCTAAATGCAGATACATACGTCCGTTTCTCCTTTGCCTGCGGATACAATGCCGCTTTCACCGGCCGTCCACCACCCTGGGCCGCCAGAACCACTTCCAAAACCGCCAGCCGGCGAACAGGCCCGCCAGCAGCGCCAGAGCCGGCAAACCGGGGAAAAACAGCACCTGCGTCAGCGGGGAGACCTGCTCCGACGCCCAGAGGTTCCACCGTCCCGCCGCGATCAGAAGCGCCAGCACGGCCGCCGCCAGACCGGGCAGCACCCGCCACCGCTTTCTTCGGGTAAAGCGGCAGACCGCATATTGGATCACCGCCCCCAACAGAAACGGCAGCAAAACGAATCCAGCCAGGATGATCGGCATAGCGTCCTCCTTCTCCCCCGCGCCGGGCGGCGGGGCTCACACCAGCGTTCCTGCGTGAATGTGGAAGGTCTTCCCCTCCCGCAGGCGCCCCAGCCCCATATCCTCGCAGCAGGTGATAAAGACCTGGCCGCTGGTGATCCGGCCCAGCACGAACGCCTGCCGCCGCGGGTCCAGCTCGGAAAGCACGTCGTCCAGCAGCAGCACCGGCCATTCGCCCGTCTCCTGAAAAAAAATCTCCCGGCAGGCCAATTTCAACGACAGCGCCGCCGTGCGGGTCTGTCCCTGAGAGGCAAAGGTCTTGGCGCTTTTCCCGTCGATCTCCACGTCCAAATCGTCCTTATGGGGGCCGGAAAGGCATTGCCGGGACTCCAGTTCGGCCTGCCGGTGCCGCTCCTGATGCTCCAGCAGCTGGGGCAGGATCTCCCGCGGGGCGGCCTCCGGATCGGTCACGGTCTTCACCGTCTCATAATGCAGCTCCAACCGCTCCCGGCCTCCGGAAAAATCCAGATGGATGGCGGGCGTGACCTCCCGCAGGCGCTTGACGAAGTGGGCCCGGTAATGGATGAGCACCGCCCCCGTCTGGGCCATGCGGAGGTTGAATTCGTCCAGCGCGTCCAGCAGGGAGGGCTTTTCCGTACCGTCCCGGAGGATGCGGGTCTTGTGCTCATAAAGCCTGCGGTACTCGGCCAGGGCCTCGGCATACCGGGGGCGCAGCTGGCTGATGCAGCCGTCCAGAAACCGCCGGCGCACCAAGGCCCCCTCCCGGATCAGGTACAGATCCTCCGGGCAAAACAGAACGGTGTTCAGCACCCCCGCCAGCTCCCCGGCGGACTTGAGGCGCACGCCGTTGGAGAACAGCTGCCGCCGCCCGCCCCGGGAGAGGCGGGCCTCCAGCGTAAAATCCCGCTGCCGGGCGCTGACCTGGGCCTGCACAAAGGCGTGGTCCACCCCGAATTGGATCAATTCCCGGTCATACCGGGCCCGGTGGGAAGACGCGGTGGACAAATACGCCACTGCTTCCAGCAGATTGGTCTTCCCTTGGGCATTCTCCCCGTAGATCACGTTGACGCCCGGGTGGAACCCGGCCTCCAGGTGCAGGTAATTGCGGAAAAAATCCAGAGAGATGGAGCGGACGATCATAGGATCCTCAGCTTCACGGGCCCGAGCTGGGCGGTATCCCCGCTGCGCAGCTTCCGCCCCCGCTGTGTGCAGACGGCCCCGTTGACCAGCACGCCGCCGGCCTGGATCAGCTCCTTGGCCTCCCCGCCGGTCTCGGTGAGCCCCTCGAACTTCAGCAGCGCGTCCAGACGGATAAACTCGGTGATGATCTTCACATCTCGCTCTTCCATGCGCCCTCCTTGCCCGCCAGGGCCTCAAATCGTTGATACAGCTCCGGCCGCAGCCGCTTGAGCGCGGCCGGCCGTCCCTTCTTCCGGTCGTAGAAAAAGTGGCGGCTCTCCCCCTCGCACCGCAGTGTCCCCGTCTCAACGTCCACCATCCGGTAAGCCAGGGCCAGCCTGGCCGGGGAAAGAGCGATGATGGTCAGAAAAAGATCCACATGCGCCCCAAAGCGGGTCATGGAACGGTAATGGCAGCTGACGCCGGTCAGGGCGATGTCGATGCCCGCGTCCACCAGCGTCTCATAGCCGCAGCCCAGCTGCTCCATAAAAGCGGTGCGGGCCTCCCCCATCCAATGGATATAATTCCCATGGTAGACGATGCCCATGCCGTCCGTCTCATAGAACTGAACTTTTCTGCGGTAGGGCCTCCGTTCCATCAGTCTCCCGCCTTCAGCCGAACGGGCAGCACCATGTACAGAAAGTTTTCGTCGCCCTGGGTGGGCAGGATCACGCAGGGGGAGACGCCGGTGGTCAGCTCCAGGCGGACCCGGTCCGCGGGGGCGGCCTTGAGGGCGTCCATCAGGTACTTGTTGTTGAAGCCGATCTCCAGCCCCTTGCCGTCTCCGGAGATCGGGCACACGTCGGCGGCGTCCCCGATGGCGGTCTTGGTGGAGATGTTCAGCACCCCGTCGTCGAAGATGCAGCGCAGCGGACTTTTCAGCTTGTCGCTGATGATGAGGGAGACGCGGTCGATGGAGGAGATCAGGGCCCTGGTATCCCCCTCTACCTGAATGGTGTTGTTGCGGGGGATGGCCTGGCGGTACGCCAAAAATTCTCCCTCCAGCCGGCGGGAGACCAGCATGGTGCTGCCCACCTTAAACATCACATGCCGCGCGCCCTGGGTGACGCTGGCGCTCTCGTCGCTGTCGGCGCAGATTTTTTCCACCTCGCTCAGGGCCGCGCCTGGCACCACGAAGGAGAACGTCTCGGCGCCCTCCTTCTTTTCGATGGCCTCATGCCGCAGGGCCAGCCGGTAACCGTCCACCGACACGACGGTCAGTCCGCTCTCGTCCACCTCAAAAAGGCTGCCGGTGTGGATGGGCCGGCTTTCGTTGTCGCTGACGGCAAAAAGGGTCTGTCCGATCATGGACTTGAGTACGTTCTGGGGCAGCAGCAGGGAATTTTGATACTCCACGGCGGGCAGCTCCGGGAACTCCTCCGGGTCGGTGGCCAGGATATTGAATTCGCTCATGCCGCACTTGATGTTGACGGTATAGTTGGTGGACTGGAAGCTCACCATGTCGTCGGGCAACTTGCGGATGATCTCTCCGAACAGACGGGCGCCCAGCACCAGAGTGCCCTGCTCGGAGATTTCGGCGGGCACGGTGGTGCGGATGCCGGTCTCCAGGTTGTAGCCGGTCAGCCGCAGATCGTTTCCCGCTTCCAGAAGGATGCCCTCCAGGGCGGGGATGGAGCTTTTGGGGGATACCGCCCGGGAGGCGGTGGAGATGGCAGCCTGCAGCAGGGCCTTCTCGCAGGTGAATTTCATGGCGTAACCTCCGTTCGCATTTCTCTCTGCGCAGGAGAGGAAGGGATATGAGTTCGTAATAGTAAGCCGTAGGGAAAAAAGATGTGGAAAACCGCCGCAAAGCGTTCGCAGGCAAGAAAAAGCGCGTCCACAGGGGTTGGGGAGAAAACAGCGGCTTTTCCCCACAGAGGGGGAAAGGGGCCGGGTTTTCCCCCTTACGTTGTCCACATCTGCACAAAAAGCGGTGGAAATGTGGAAAAAACAAACATCCGCTTCTATTCGTACCGGGCGTTGATGTTGGTGTTGATATCCTTGATGACTTCGGCCACCTCAGGGGACTGCTTCATCAGCTTTTCCACCCGTTCGATGGAGTGCATGACGGTGGTATGGTCGCGGTTGTCGAATTCCCGGCCGATCTCTTTCAGGGACAGGTTGGTCATGCGGCGGATCTGGTACATGGCGATCTGCCGGGCCAGGGCGGTATCCTTGGTACGTCCCTGCCCGCGGATGGCCTCGGCGTCGATGTTGTAGAATTTGCTGACTTCCTCGATGATGACGTCGGAGGAGGGGAGAAAGTCGGCCTTGTCCTTGAACATGTCCCGCACCGCCCGGGTGACGGTGTCCACGTCCACGCTTTCCCCCATCAGCTCCTGGAAGGCCAGGATCTTGTTGACGGTGCCTTCGATCTGGCGCACGTTGGAGGTGATGTTGTCGGCGATGTACTGGAGCACCGGGTCGGGCAGATTCATGCCCCGGCGGATGGCCTTGTTTTTGATGATGGCCACGCGGGTCTCATAGTCGGGGGGCTGGATGTCCACGGGCAGGCCCCACTCGAACCGGGTGCGCAGCCGGTCGTCCAGCCGCAGCATCTCCTTGGGGGGACGGTCGGCGGTAAAGACGATCTGCCGTCCGGCCTCGTAGAGCGTATTGAAGGTATGGAACATCTCCTCCTGGGAGCTCTCCTTGCCGGCGATGAACTGTACGTCGTCCATCAAGAACACGTCGGCGTAGCGGTACTTCTCCCGGAATTCCTGATTGCGGCCCTCCCGGATGGCCTGGATGAGCTCGTTGGTAAAAGAGTCGCCCTTGATATACACGATGCGGAAATTGGGGTTGCCGGCATGGATCTTGTGGGCGATGGCGTAGAGCAGGTGGGTCTTGCCCAGGCCGGATTCCCCGTAAATGAACAGGGGGTTATAGGTCTGGGCGGGCCGCTCGGCCACCGCGAGGGCGGCGGCATGGGCGAATTTGTTGGACGCGCCCACCACAAAACGCTCGAAGGTATATTCCTCCGTGCCGGGCAAAAAAGTCTCGTCCGCCGGCTTGCCGTACCCCTCCAGCTCTCCCTCTCCCAGCACCGTGACCTTGAAGTCGGCGGAAAACAGCTCGTGGAGGGCCTTTTGGATGGCGGGCACATACCGGGAGACGATGATGTCCCGTTTGAAGTTGGAAGGCGTGTGCAGGACGAAGGTATCCTCGTCCAGGGAGACGGCGATGGCGTCGTCGAACCAGGTGTTGATGGTGGTGGCGGTCATCTCCCCCTCCATCAGGGTGAGCACCTTGGCCCAGATATCAGCCGGGGAATTCATCCCGGATACCACCCCTTTCGTGTGAAGTTTCAATCGATTTATTATACCAGAAAAACCGTTCTCAAGCAACATTTTCACCTCATACATTATAAAAATAAAATGGGAGAGGAGGGAGGAAGCGCGCCGCCCCGTTTTCTGGAAGGAGGCGGCCCCGTGCGGCAGGGAAAAAGAGGCGGGACTTGAGCTGGAAGAGCCTGGGGGACACAATATGTTGTACCGGGAAAAAGGTTGTAAAAAAAGATGCATCCAAGGGGAAAAAATATAGTTGACAGGCCATTTTGAAATAGGCTATAATATCATCTGCATCTGCATCGTGTGGTCTCATGCGGTGTAAAGCAATTTTACTTTGACGACCGCAGCCGGGCCCGTCCGGCTGTTGTGGTGGGCGGGGGAAACTCCGCTTGATTTTCGTACAGGAGGTGTACCCAAAATGGTTCGTACCTATCAGCCCAAGAAGCGCCAGCGCTCCAAGGAGCACGGGTTCCGCAAGCGCATGCGTACCGCCAATGGCCGCAAGGTGCTGGCGCGCCGCCGCGCCCGGGGCCGCGCCCGTCTGACCCACTGATGCGCGCAGCAAACGGAATAGGGCTTTCATAAAAGGGGCGGAGGAGCGATCCTACCGCCCCTGCGCAGCATGCAGAGAAAAAGGGGAAAGCAGCGTGAAACATACCGTCTCCCTCAAGCAGAACCATGAATTCCGCCGTCTTTACAGCAAGGGAAAAAGCGCCGTCTGCCCCTGCCTGGCCCTGTACTGCCGGAAAAACCGGCAGGGGCGCAGCAGGCTGGGGATCACCGTGGGGGTGAAAGTAGGCAAGGCCGTGTGCCGTAACCGCACCCGCCGCCGTATCCGGGAGGCCTACCGCCTCCATGAGGAGCAGTTTCTTCCCGGATACGATTTGGTCGTGGTGGCCCGGGTCCGGGCCGGCCGCGCCCCCTACCGGGAGATCGAGCGCAGCCTGCTCCAGCTGGCGGACAAGCTGGGTCTGCTGCAAAAGGAGGCACGCTCGTGAAACGGCTGCTGCTGGCCCTGATCGGGGCCTACCGCAAGTACATTTCCCCCTGCCGTCCCCCCTGCTGCCGCTTCATCCCCACCTGCTCGGCGTACGCCCTGGAGGCGGTGGAGAAGTACGGCGCGTTCAAGGGGGGCGCGCTGGCCCTGCGGCGTATTCTGAAATGCCAGCCCTTCCACCGTCAGGCGTCCATCGAGTACGACCCCGTCCCTTAGAGCCGGACGGAGCCTTCTGCAGAATGCCGGCGGAACGGCCGCCGCGCCGCCCGCCCGTCCTTCGGCAGGTACTGAAACCGGCTTTGAAGCGGGACCACAAATGAAACTTGGAGGCGTCCAAATGGATTTTGCACAGATCATCCTCTCCCCCTTCGTATGGCTGCTGACCGTTTTTTACAATCTCTTCGGCAGCTATGGTCTGGCGCTCATTTTCTTTGCCATCGTGGTCAAGCTGATCCTCTTCCCCTTCTCCCTGAAGGGAAAGCGCAGCATGATCCAGATGAACATGCTTTCCGACAAGATGCAGAAGCTCCAGAAGCAGTACGGCAAGGACAAAGAGCGCTATAACCTGGAGGTCCAGAAGCTCTACGAGAAGGAAAAGGTCAACCCCATGAGCGGCTGCCTTTGGTCCTTCGTTCCCCTGCTGATCCTGCTCCCCCTGTATGCCATCATCCGCCAGCCCCTGAAGTATATGATGGGCGTCAATTCCCAGGACCTGCTCAACGCGGTGGCCAACGCCGTGCAGTGGAACAGCGCCGCGCTGGATATGGGCTGGATCAAGGAAGCGGCCGACAGCTTTGCCAATACCGGTTACAACCAGCTCTATCTGGCCTCTCTCATCACCCCGGAGAACCTGGCCTCCGTCCAGGCCGCCGTGGGCGAGGCCGGAAGCAAGATCTTTTCCATCAATTTTGATTTCCTGGGCCTGATCGACCTGTCCCAGACGCCCCAGCTGAAGTTCTGGACCATCAGCGGAGGCTTTGGCCTGTTCCTGCTGCCGGTCATCTCCGCCGCGTCGGGCTTCGTGTTCTCCCTCATCTCCATGAAGACGAATTCCGTCAACCAGAAGAGCGCCCAGGCGGCCAACAACGCCACGGCCAAAAGCATGCTCATCGTCTCCCCCCTGATGTCTCTGTGGATCGGCTTTGCCATGCCCGCCGCCCTGTGCGTATACTGGATCGCCAACAACCTTTTGTCCATGCTCCAGGAATTCCTCTGCGGCAAGCTGCTGAAGAAGGACTATGAAAAGGCCGCCGCGCAGCAGGCGGAGCGGGAACGCCAGGAAAAAGAGGAGGAGAAGGAGCGCCGCCGCCTTGCCGCTGAAGAGCGCGCCCGCCGTCTGGAGGAAGAAAAGCAGAATAAGGGCAGGAAGAAGAAAGCTGAGAAAAAGCCCGCCGAGGAGGAGGAAAAGATCCCCGGCGCGGTGAAAGAGGCCAGCCGGGTCGGGATGCGTCAGTATGCCCGCGGCCGCGCCTATGATCCCTACCGCTACAGCGCCGAAGGCCCTACCGCTTATCCGGGCGCCGCCCCTGTTTTCCAGAAGAAGGAAGACACCAGGGCGCTGGAGAAGGAGTCCGACGAACTGGAACAGGTCGCTCTGGAGCAGGCCGCCGACGAAGCGATTGTGGAGGCTATCCGGGAGGAGCAGGCCGGCGCCGCCCCTGCGGGGCTGAGCGAGACGCCCGTCCTGGAGACTCCTACCTATGAAGCCCCCGATTATGACGCGGCGGAAGCCGAGGCTCCCTATGCGGAAGAGTCGGAAGAGTCGGAAGACAAGGACAAGGAGTAACGGCAGCCTGCCGTTGGTTCCATCATAAGGAGAGATATACCCAATGCTGAAATGGATTGAAAGCACCGGCAGGACCGAGGACGCCGCCATCGAGGCCGCCCTGGCCAAGCTGGGTATGGATCGGGACGAGGTCTCCGTGGAGATCCTGGAGCGGGCCAAGTCCGGTTTTCTGGGCATCGGAAGCTGTCCGGCCAAGGTGAAGGTGACCTACGAGGCCCCCGATGAACCCGAGCAGGTCCCCGTAAAGAAGGCGCCTGCCGCGGCTCCGCCGGCCAAAGCCGCCCCCACCGCCAAGGCCCCTGCCGCGCCGAAGGCAGAATCCAAGCCGGTCGAGGCGGCATCCGCGCCCCGGCCCGTCGCCCCCACAGATGGGGAAAAGACGGAACAGATCGTACAGTTCATCACCGGCCTGCTGGAGCACATGGGCTCCGTCGCCCGCCCGGTGGTGCAGCTGGATGATGAGGGCAACTATCAGGTAGAGCTGGTGGGCGAACATCTGGGCGGCCTGATCGGCCGCCGGGGCGAGACCCTGGACGCCATCCAGCAGCTTACCGGCTATGCCGTCAACCACGGACAGTCCAAGCGCGTGCGCATCCATGTGGACGCCGAGGGCTATCGCGCCAAGCGGGAAGAATCCCTGGTCCGCCTGGCCCGCAAGGTGGCGGGCAAGGTGGTCAAGTATCGCCGCAACGTTACCCTGGAGCCCATGAACGCCTACGAGCGCCATGTGATCCACACCGCGCTTCAGGATTATCCCGACGTGACCACCTACTCCATCGGAACAGAGCCCAACCGCCGCACGGTAGTGGCCTTCAGCCGGGGCGAGCGGCGCTGAAGCCGGATCTGACCCAGGCTGCAGGGAAGCGGCGTGCATCAAAACGGACCTTTCTCCGGAGCATATCCGGAGAAAGGTCCGTTTTTTATCCCAATGCGGGGCAAAAATGTGGAAAACTTTTTGAAAAACCCCCTTGTCAAACTCGAACATATGTTATATAATTTGATCGAACGAAAGTTCTATAGAACAATTGTTTTTAAAAGGCCGCAATTAAAGGACCGTTTTATGGGACTGATTACGGGGTACGATAGGTCTGTCAAGGACCGATCAGGAGGGAAACGCCATGGAGACGATTTATTACAGCTTAGACGCCAAACGCCTGACCATCTGTGCCGATGCGCAGGGCTGCAGAGCCAGCGGCGGAACGGAGAGCGTCTGCTACGCCTTTGTACCCCGCCGTGTCTCCACACAGCGCCCGGCGCAGGCCAAGGTAGTAAATATCGCGGACTACCGCGGCGCCGGGAAAACCTCTGCTGCGGAAGAGCGGGAGGCGCCCTCCCGCCCGGAAGCCCCCCTCCCCCGCCGGCGTGGCCTTTCCTTCGGTTTGATGCTGGATCTGGCGGTGTCAGCCGCCATCCTGGGCGTGTTGGCGGCCGTGCTGGTGCGCTTTTGCGCCCTGTAACAGAGGCAAAAAGCGGTGCGGGCTTGAAGGCAGCCTGCGGGCGGCGAACTCGGAAAAGTGTGTCAACAAACGAACATGCCGCAGGCTATAGCCTGCGGCATGTTCGTTTGTGTCTGACCAATTTCGATTTTTCAAGCCAGATCCGGGTGGAGAAAGCGCAACAGACAGGATAGATTTATTGGCCGATAAAGAAGAGCCAGGTATTAGCGCCCCGCTCCATTGCGGCGAAATAATGAGTTTCCCCGCCAACCTCAATGGAATATACTTTGAAATTCTTTCGGATCCCATCGGTATAATCTTTCAGATACGCGGTCTCTCCGGTGTCGGTCCACTCATAATCAAAGAGGTTGACGCCCCAGAGCTTATAAGTCCTATTTTTGATCAGCTTCCCCAGTTTCCATTCCATAGCGCAGCCCTCATTTGTTTGATGATATTTAAAGTTTAGCGTCAAAGTCGCCGCAAGTCAATTACGTTTGAAGATAGTTGGCCCAGGAATCCGGCTCGCCCAATTCAGCCTTGACCATTTCCGGGGAAAGGGGCTGGACCTGGCGGCCGGTGGCCAGGGCGGTCAGATAGGTTTGCGCAGCCTCCTCAAGATAGACCGCTGCATACAGGGCAATTTGGAGGGAGGAACCGAACGCCATCACGCCATGGCTGCGAAGAATCACCGCATTGGAACCATTGGCATATTGCACGGTCAACTCTCCCATCCCCTTATCGGAAGAGGGAGTGAACGGAGCCACGGGGACATCGCCCTGCAAGGCGTCGATTTGGGAAACCAGGCAGGCAGGAAAGACGTCCGCGATCAGGCCAAGCGCGGTAGCGCAAGGCTGATGGGTATGAATCGTGGCATTCACCCCGGGCATTTTCTGAAAAATAAAGAGGATGGCATCCAGATCGGAGGTGGGCCGCCGGTGACCCTCCACCCGCTTCCCCATAGAGTCCACGATACAAATGTCGTCTGCCGTCATAACTTCATAATCCAGGCCGGAGGGGGTCACGGCAATATTGCCGTCCGCCAGGCGAACACATACATTTCCGCCGCACAGCGTAATCAGGCGGCATCGTTTCAGTTCCAGAGCGCAGTCGATCAGAGACTGCTTTTCTTTTTCATACATAACGATCACCTTATTTCAGACAATACTGATCTGTGTAACGGGCCAGCAGTTCGGCGGGCGAGTGTTCGCGCTCGCTTGGAAGGTAGGCCCGGCGGGCAGAGCCTTCCTGCGCCTTTTTTTCCGGAAAGATGAGCCGTCCGGCGATGACCGCATCGGCCCCGAGATGGAAGCAGTTGCCCATCTCGGTCTCATCCATGGCGCCGTCCACCCAGAGTTCTTTACCGGCGGGAAGCAGGTTTCTGGCGGTGCGAATGCGGTCGTGGCTGGCTCCGCAGAAGCCGAGTCCATTGGTGCCGCCAAATCCGCAGTCCATGGTCATGAGCAGCAAAAAGTCAATGTACTCAAAGAAGGGAGCCACCTGTTCCACCGGGGTTTTTACATTGATGGCCAGTCCGGGGATCAGGCCCAACTGCCTCAGGGCGCACAGTTCCTCTGAAGGATAGGGCAATTCCTCAAAGTGGACTGCCACCTCCCGCGCGTTGCATTTGGCGATTTCCCCAAAATATTGACTGGGGTTTTTGGCCATAAAATGAAAGCACAGGGGATTGGGGAACAGGGCGGCAATGGAGCGCACAGTACGCATTCCGAAGGTGATATTATTGACGAAATTGCCATCCTCAATATCAATATGCAGGGGCGTATCCTTCGGGAAGGCGCCCAACTCCTCTGCCAGGAAAAGCTGATTGGCTGAGGCGGCGGAAGGGATGATTCGTTTCATGTCGAGCGTCCTTTCTCTGCGCCTTACCGTTTTGCGCGCAGCGCCTTTACCACGTCCATAAATTCTTTGACACGGTTGACATCCACACGTACGTTCTCCAGGCGGTCGTTTTCCAAACGACCGCCCTCTTTAAAATAGGTGCCTACCACCGCGCCGTCAGCGGAGGAGAGCTTCTGCTCGATGGTATCGGGGCGGCAGCCGGTGTTGCACAAGACCACCACGTCAGGCGCGCCTTTCTTCACGCTGGCGATTAGGGCGTCGTCGACATCCTGCCCGGCCGCATTGGCGGAAATGCAAAGCCCGTCGGGATGCGCCTTGAAGATCGTGGATTTGGCGATATCCACCAGCGGGCGCGGGTCCAGATTGCGATCGGATTCGGGGTTAATGAAGTACAGCATCTTCAGCTCATCCAAGTGCAGCGCAGCCTTACGGCGCAGCAAATGGGAAAAATCATTGTTGTAAAGTCCGCCGTCACCCACGTAGACTCCGCTGAAGGTGCCGCGGATGAACTTTGCGTCCACGGCGGCCGCCAGCTCAATGGCCGCCAGTCCGTCCGAAATGCAGTCCACGCCGTAAGGAACGCAGATCTCCGACTTGAGCTCGCCGATGACGCGGGCCATGGCGGCCGGCGTCACAAAGCTCATGTGCCGTTCGTAGGGCAGGCTGAACTCATTGGAAAAAATAATACCATCCACACCGCCGTCCTGAAGCGCATGGAGGTCTGCGCGGGCGTGTTCGACCACGCGCTCCATGCAGTGGCCGTAATGAAACCGGGGATCGCCCGGGAGGGGATCCAAATGCAGCATGGTAAAAATCGGCTTTTTTACGCCAAACATATCGTCAGTCCACATAGCATATCACCTTTTTCGCTGATTTTTTCCTGAGGTCAGGCCCACAGTTTTTGCATACGTGCCTTGATGCGTCGGGCTTCCGCGGCCGGGTCCTTTGCATTGCGGATCGAGCGGCCACAGATGACGGCAAACAGAGGCAGACCGGCCAACATATCCAAGTCGTCGTAGGTAATACCGCCGGTGGCTGTGACTTCAAAGCCCATGTTACATAGCTTCTGAAGAAACTCTACATCCTCACAAGTCCAGGGACCGCTGGCCGAACTGGGGCGGCCGTAGATGATCTGCTTGATGCCGATTTCCTTCCAGGTTTTAAGATCATCCAGCGTCCAACCGGCGCCATAGTCGCCGTAGAGTTCAATTTGCACATCCTGTCCGTTTGCCCGGGCCTGCTCCAGGACAGCGGCCTTGACTTCATTGCGGGCAGGGGAAAACATAGTTACATACTGGACTTGACTGGCCAAAACCTTCGGACCGAAATGGGCTACGGAAAGCTGAGCGTCAGCGACCATGATTTTGTCCGGAAAACAGGCCCGCATGATCCGAACGGCGCGCATCCCCTCCATCAGGATAAGCATAGTGCCGCATTCGATAATGTCTGCCTCAGTTCCAAGACCGCCCTGCAAGGTACGAAACGCATCTTCCAGGGATTCGTTATCTAAAGCGATTTGTAAATAAGGTGCTTTCATATTTGCCTCTCTTATTTTTAATTTTTAAACAGAAAAGCGGCCTGCCTGCCGGCTTGCGGGCAGGCAGGCCGCTTGGTGGTGGGGCGGGGTTCGATCCGATGGGAATCAGGCCACCAGGGACTCCAGCAAATATTCGATCATAAAATAGTTGCCCATATAAAAAATGAGTGGGATAAACAGCTTCCGCCTGGACAGCGAACGGTTGACAATATCCCGATAGACCAGATAGACGATGACTAGAAAGGTCACGATACAATAAGCGGCGCTGGGGACCGTAACAGAGGAAAAGCCGAACCAGGTCCTCAGGTCGATTTGGGTTGGGAGCTGCTGCCAGGCCGTAACGTTCAGGTAGGCTGTCCCGCACAGAATGAGCAGATACAGCCCCTTGGTCAGAGTGGAACTCTTTTTTAATCCATCTGAGAGAGAGAGCCGTTCCGGCTGCCATACGTCCAGTTCCTCCGCGTCCGGATCGTCCGGAGAGGTGTGCACACGCGCTTGTGCCGCCTCACTCTGTCGGGTATCCTGCTGTCTGTGGTGACCGCGCTTGCTTCCCATGTTAAGATCCCTCGCTTTTTATTTTCTCATGGAGTAGAACCGGGCGGGATTATTGATCATGAAGTCATCCACGGTCTCCTGGGTGAAGCCTTCGTCCAGCAGACGCGGAATGAACTTCTGCTTAATAAAGCCCCAGCCGGGACCATAGCCATAGGCCTGATGATGGCTCTTCTTGCCCATATCGTTGCTGAGCATGATCTGCTTGCCGAACCCGTCATCCACCAGGCGGCGCAGCAGGTCCACACGGACCGAATCGGGATAGTACTTGACTTTGCCCGGCCCGTCGTAGATCAAATAGGCGCCGGTCTCCAGAATTTTCTTGTGCAGCCAGTAGTCGGGATTGCGGTCAATGTGGGCGATGCCGAACTGATTGGCAGGAAGTCCTTCGTTGAGGACGATCTCCAACTGCTCCAGGGCAAAGGAGCCCCCGTCGGTATGGGTGTGCATGGGGCAGCCAGTGGCAATAGCGGCGCGGGCGCCGGCCTTCAGGGCCTTGACCTCACCAGGGGTGGCGTAGCAGTACTGCGTGCCGGCCTTGATCCAGCCGGCCTTGATCGTGGTGCCGTTCATGCCTTCTGTGATCTCCTTGACGTAACCGGCGGCAATCTCATCCACATCCTTATCCTTCCAGACAATGGACAGGTCCATCAGCGGCTCACGGTCGCCCGGATAGTCGAAGGGAACGCCGGTAGCGGCAATGATATGGACGCCGGTAGTTTCAGAGATGACCTTGAGGTAGGCCGGCGCGCGGCCGTCCTGATCGCGGCACATGGCGTCCACCAGGCAGCCGCCGCCAATGGACTTATAGTCTTTTACCATCTGCAGCTGGATATTGAAATTGCGCAGGGCCCATTCATTGTCCGGCGCGAACAGGCCGCGGGGACAATGGATCACGTGCTCATGGGCCATTGTGAACCCTAGCTCAGACGAGTCGATGTCGCCCAGAACGGTTCTTACTTTTCCCATTTTCTAAGACCTCCAGATAAAGATATAGCCACTTTTGGACAGAGAAGCAGCGCTGAAAAGTGAATCGGCCGGGATTTTGCTCCTCTGTTCGTCGCAAGTATATAAAAATTTTGCGGGTAACTCAAGCTGTTTGGTGTGTTTTTCACAACCGTTCGCCTTCCGGCGGGGCGAGGGAACGGATGGGGCGGTTTTAAGAAAATTTTTGAAATGAAATACGCGTAATTGTGCAAAAATCCGGCGGCCAGCGTTGTTTTTTTGCGATATACGTGAAAAAGCGGACGGTTATTATGGTGATTTTAACGAGAATAGCTGCACAAATGAGCAAGCTGCACAGGTGATTCAATTGGCCCGAAATGATTGACAATGTTCAAAAAGTGCCTCAAACTTGATATGGTTTCTGAACTGTGTGTAACGGAAAGAGGCCATTGTGGAGACGGCATGCCGCCTTCACGGGTAATTTGAAGGGAGCGAGCGCGCCATGAAGCTTGATTATTTAAAAGGCCTGTATCAAAAGGGCCTGTTTGAAGTACACGAATGCTTTACGACCTGGGAGCAGGCGGTCAGGGCCTCTGTTCAGCCGCTGGTGCGAGCCGGCATGGCAGAGCCGGCTTATGCCGACAGCATCATTGACAATGTGGAGGAAAACGGACCTTACATCTTTTTGGCGCCCCATATCTGTATGCCCCATTCCAAGGCGGTGGAGCTTGTCCATAAACCGGGGATCTGTTTTGTAAAGGTAAACCAGCCCGTTTGGTATGATAAGAACGACCCCGACATGGGCGCGGAGCTTTTTTTTACCATTGCAGCCTGCGAGTTGAACGCCCACTTGGATGCGGTCATGGAATTAGCGGATATTTTTGATGATGAAGAAACCATAACCGCTTTGCTGAACGCAAAAAGTTCCCAGGATTTTGAAAAGCTGTTGGGCTGAGCCACTCCCTTCGCTTTTCAAATGATAGAATCAAATTCCGGCCGGGGAAAGGAGGAAAAAGTCCCATAGTTTCCCTCACAGGCAGTTAAAAGGACCGAGATTATTTTGGTACCCCCAAAACAGAGAAAACTGCAAAAAGAAAGAAGAGGAGAATATGGAGAACGTCATATCCGTATTGAGCTGGGTCTGGTACAATTTCTTTGACAGAGCAGCTATGTTTATGATGGTGCTGGTCCTGATCGGCCAGCTGCTGACAAAGCGCCCCGTTTTGGAGTCCATTATGGGCGCCCTGAAGGCCTATATCGGCTATATCGTCTATCAGACGGCCACCGGCGGACTGTACAATGCCTTCCAACCCATCATGATGGGGATGCGGAACGTCCTGGGCATGAATTTGCTCGTCAATGACGATTCCTTGGGCGCAGGGACCCTAACCGCCATTTTGGAGGGCTTTGGGCGCACCACCAGCCTGCAGATGGCTTCCATGGCGGCAGGCTTTATTTTTGCAATCCTATTGGTCCTGCTGAAGAAGTACACAAAGTGCCGGTCCCTTATTATCCAGGCGCACATCCTGTCCGGTCAGGCCATCGACATGGTCCCGATCCTTCTGGTCATGTTCCCCCTGATGAACGATTTCACCGTTATTCTGGCGGTGGGCCTCTTCCTGGCGGTAAAGTGGTGCGTGCTTTCCAACTTAACGGTGGAACCCGCGCAGGATCTGACCGACGGCGCAAATATGTGCGTGGGGCACACCCAGATGATCCTGGACCGCATCGGCTATGAGTATGGCCGGTACCTGGAGCGCAAGGCCAGGAAAAAGGGTAAGGAAGTCAAGAAGTTCGATAATATGGAGATGCCCGGTTTCCTGTCCATTTTCAACGATATGTATGTGTCCTCCTTTATCGTCATGCTGATTTACTTTGCCGTGCTGATTTCCCTGATCGGAAAGCCCGGTATGATGGCCATCGACTCCAGCCTCACTGAAAGCACAAGTTTTGCCCTGTATATCTTCCACACCGCCGGCAAGTTCCCCGTTTACCTGGTGATCCTGCTGACCGGAATGCGGATGTTCGTTGCTGAGCTGACCGTGGCCTTCAGCGGTATCTCCGAAAAGATCCTGCCCAACACCCTGCCCGGCATCGACTGCGCCGCCTTCTACGGCTTTGTAACCAACGGCTCGGTCATTACCATCAGCTTCCTGGTGGGTTCCCTGACCATGACCCTCTTTACCACGGTCGGCATGTTGCTCGGCCTGCCCTTCGTGTGCCTGGTCGGGTTTGTCCCCATGATGTTCGACAGCGCCACCGTCGGCATTTTCGCCCATCACAGAGGCGGTATCAAGGCCCTGGTGGTCTCCTGTATCGGCGTGGCGGTGGCCGACGTATTCCTGGCGGGGATCGCCGCGTGCACCATCGGCTTTGCCCAGTACGGCGGGGTCGGTTTCCAGGTGGACAACGCAATTACCCTGGCGGCGTTCTCCCCCATCTGGAAGTATCTCGGATGGGCCGGATATGCCTTGGTCCTGGTCATCATGCTGGCAATCCCACAGATTCAGTATCTTAAGAACAAGAAGGGATATTGGCTGGCCGCCGAGGACTGGGAACAGTACAAGCAGGTCATGGGGGAGGATTTATAAGAATCCGCAGGGCCCCTTTTTTGGATCGGGAATCCCACGGCCGGATCGGCCGTGGGATTCCCTCCCTGTTAAAAATACCGCGTAAAATGCAGCGCACGAAAGACAAATCATGTCGGAGGAGTGAGACAGATGGACGTCAAGAGCAAAAAGTTTAATATCCTGGCGTGCTGTGCGGCTGGCAACGGCTGCTGCCAGCTGGTGAGCCTGAAGGTCAAACGGGTGTTTACCAAGCTGGGGCTGAAATGCAATGTGGAGGCGAACACCGTGTCGGTGGGAAAGGCCATCGGTCAGAAATACGACGTGGTCTACTGTGGCGTGGCGCTGGAGCCCCAGTTCGCTGCGGCAAAACAAAAGGGAGCCTATGTGATCCCCCTGAAAAACATTATGTCCGAGGCAGAGATCGAGGAGAAGACGAAGCTCTGGCTGGACACCCTGGCCGGCGCCTGACCTGGCTGGAGGAGAGAAGCGCCATGAAAGAATTTACTTATGTGATCCGGGATGCCGAGGGACTTCATGCCAGGCCGGCAGGTCTGCTGGTCAAGCTGGCCCAGGGCTTCTCCTGTACGATTCAGCTATCCGCCAATGGGAAGAGCGCCGACGCCAAGCGTCTGTTTGCCGTAATGAAGCTGGCGGCTAAGTGCGGACAGGAGCTTCGAATAAATGTGGAGGGGCCGGATGAAACGGCGGCGGCCAGGGCGCTGGAGGAGTTCTGCGCCAAAGAACTGTAAGGGGGCCGCAGCATATGGAGATCATGACCGGGATACCGGCCTCGTCTGGCCTCGTTACCGGGCCGGTTTTCCTGTATGAAAGACCAGAGACAGCGGCCTTCTCCACGCAGTCGGCCCGGACTGCAGAGCAGGAGCACCGGCGATTCGAACAAGCGGCGGAACAGGCCGGGGAACAGCTGGAGAAACTGTATGAAAAGACCGTCCGGGATGCGGGGGAGTCTGCCGCTCAGATTTTTCATATCCATAAGATGATGCTGGAGGACCTGGACTGGCTGGAGTCTATTTCCATCAATATTTATGAAAAGGGATATACGGCCGAGTATGCGGTAACGTGCACTGCGACCGAGTTTGCCGAAATGTTTTCCTCCCTGGAGGACGAAGTCATGCAGGCCCGAAGCGCCGATGTCAGAGATCTGTGCCAGCGCCTGTTGGCGGTTCTGTCCGGCAAGGGAGCGGGCCGGGCGCTGACCGCCCCTGCGGTGATCGCCGCTGCAGATATGCTTCCCAGCGACACCATGCAGCTGGAAAAGCGTCATGTGCTCGCGTTTGTGACGGAGCAGGGCTCCTACGCCTCCCACTCGGCCATTTTAGCCCGGACCATGGGGATTCCCGCAGTGGTGGGGGTGCCGGGACTGATGGATGCCCTATCCGATGGACGTACCGTGATTGTGGACGGGAGCCGGGGAAGGGTTATCCTGGACCCGGACGAAGAGACGCTTCAGACCTGTGAAGCGCGCCGTACGGCCTATTTGAAAGAGCAGGAGGACCTCAGGGCCTTTCGGGACAAGGAAAGTATTACGCGGGACGGCGTGCGGATCGAGGTGTGTGCCAATATCGGCAGTGTCGCGGACGCCGATTCGGCTTTGGCGCAGGGCGCGGACGGCGTGGGACTAATGCGCAGTGAATTCCTCTACCTGGACGCAGCGGAGCTCCCGGATGAAGCGGCTCAGGTCGACGCATACAGCCAAGTCCTCCGCAGGATGAACGGTAAAAGAGTGGTAGTACGCACCCTGGACATTGGGGCGGACAAGGTGCCCTCGTATCTGCCGCTGCCCCACGAGGAGAATTCGGCCCTGGGCTGCCGGGCCATCCGGCTGTGCTTTGCCCAGCCGGATGTGTTCCGTACGCAATTACGGGCTTTGCTGCGCGCTTCTGTGTACGGCACGCTGGCCATCATGTTCCCCATGATCAGCAAGCTGGAGGAACTGCACAGGGCCAAGGCCGTGCTGAAGCAGTGCCAGGAGGAACTGAGACAGGAGGGGATCCCCTTCTCCCAGAACATTGAGGTTGGGATGATGGTAGAGGTGCCCTCGGCCGCGATCATGAGCGACCGGTTTGCTGCCGAGGTGGACTTTTTCTCCATTGGGACCAATGACCTGACACAGTATACCTTGGCGGCCGACCGGCTCAATGAGAAGGTGGCGGCGTTATTTGACTATGGCGATGAAGCGGTTCTGCGGCTGGTCGCCCATACCGCGAAGAGCGCTGCTGCACATGGGATCTGGTGCGGAATCTGTGGGGAGTCGGCAGCGAAGACGGAGCTGTTGCCCTTCTATGCAAAGGCAGGGATCCGGGAGCTGTCTGTCGTTCCGGGAAAAGTCTTGGAAATACGCAGGGCAGTGACCCAATTGGACACGACCGCGCTATAGCGCAGCTTTTATTTTATAAGGCAGAGCCTCCGCTTGCATCAAACGCGCCCGCGGAGGCTCTGCCCTATGTTTGCTTTGCCCGAAAGCCAGCTTGTTCCAGCGGTTTCTGTCAGCTTGCCCTTGAAATTAAAGGTGCTAGAGATTAAAATGATTCAGAAGTGATTTTTTAAACTCACCCTTTCAGCACTGCCTTTGCAAGGAGGGAAGCCGCATGAAGGATATAGATTTGCTGGTAGAGGTTGCCCGGATGTACTACGATCAAGACCTGACGCAGCAGGAGATCGCCGACAAAATATATGTTTCCCGTTCCCGGGTATCCAGGCTGATCAAAAAGGCGAAAGCCCTTGGGATTGTGGAGATCATCATTAAACCGTCCTTTGAAAATCACCATAATTTAGAAAAGATACTTCGGGATCGCTTTTCATTGAAAGACGTATTGGTGGCCTACTCGGAAAACTCTGGAATCCAGGAGGAATTTGACAGCGTATGCAGTATGGGAGCATCCTATCTGTCCAGCATCCTGAACGAGCACAGTGTCCTTTCCGTCTCCCACGGAAAAACGGTCGCCACCACGGTTCAGAATCTAAAACCGCACCGTACGCTGCCTGGGATGAAAGTCGTGCAACTGGCCGGATCGCTGGAAAATACGAGCAACCCAACAGTGGACGAGATGTACACGATGCAGCAGGTGGCGGTGTTGTACGGGTGCGAAATGAAACGATTGTTTCTGCCGTACCTGATGGACGATGAAGAGAGCAGGCAGTTGCTGCTAAAACGCAATGCAGCCATAGAGATTTTTCGGGTGCATCAGGAAGTGGACACGTTTATCAGCGGGGTGGATACGCTGCTTTACTGGACCGATCATATAGGGGAGAAAAACGTGGCGCCGCTGATGAAAAACGGTGCGGTTGGCTGTATATGGGGTTATTTTTTTGATATAAATGGCGCTATTATCGAGACCCCGCTTTATGACCGCATGATTATCCCAAAGCGCAGTATCTTTCAAACGGCTGAAAACCGGATCTGTATTGCAAATGATCGGTTTAAGATGAAAGCGATCTTGGGTGCGCTGCGGGGCGGATTGTGCAACGTGTTGATCACAAATTCTAAAATTGCGCGGCATTTGCTGACGCTGGACAGCGAGCCCGGATTGGAACGGCCGACATAAGCGGTACCGGCCGCTTTCCCGGTTGGGGGCGCGCTAAGCGCAGCTTTCTTTATAATTAATTACAAGGCGCCCGCAGCGCAGGAGGCGGGGCTGTTGCCTCCACTGTGTACCGGTCCGCGTCGGGCGTCCACGCCGGTATGCACTTGCTTGGGGCCGATTTCGTTTATGCGGTCCAGAACGGCCTCCCTCCGGGCGGGTTGTTTTCGCATGCTGTGCGTTCATTCACGGAAGCGGTTCTGCGGGATCTCATTTATGCCACCATTGCAGGTATTTTGCGGAAGACAGTGAGGATCCAAGAATCAAACGGGGAAAGGCGCAATAAGAACGGATAACGAAAAGGGAGCCGCTCCGATCAGGGCGGTCCCTTTTCCCTTTTCAGCCGTTTATGGGGCGCTGACGCCGCTACGGGCAGATGGAAAGGCGGCGCCGGGCCGGCAGAAACGCAGGCAGTCTCTTTTGCCGCGGCGGGGGAAAAATACGGCGACACGCCGGTGTGCCCGCCGTGTCGCTGCGATGCCGTCAACCGTTCCTTTGTGGTACGCCATCTCTTTGCATGACGGCAGACGTTCCTTTTTATTCCGCGCCCTTATACTTCTTGCGGGTGGCGATGCCGCCGCGGATATGCCGCTCCGCCTTATTTTCCTCCAGCACGCCCTTGACCTGGAGATACAAGGGCCTGTTAAACGCGGGCAGACGTTCGCTCAGATCCTTATGTACCGTGGATTTGCTGATGCCGAACTTTTGGGCCGCGGTGCGCACCGTCGCTTTGTTTTCTATGATGTAAAGCGCCAGCTGACAGGCGCGCTCCTCGATGTTCCCTTTCAAACAGCAACACTCCCCGCAATGTTTCTTCACTGGCAGATTTATATGCGCCAGAACGGGGAGATATGTGGGTGGGGACGATCAGTACAGCAGCATTTGCGCGATATCATGGGCGGTGATCCCGTTGAGGTACTCGCCGATCCTGCAGTTTTCCAGGGCCTTTTCCAGATGTTGATCCAGCTTGAGCGATACCATTGCCTCTTCCAGCTCGGCAAGGTCGCCGTTTCCAAAAAAGTCACCGTAAAACCGGATGCTTTTGATCCTGCCTTCCTCGGCCTGGAGGAAGATGGTGACCAGTCCCGCGCTAAATTTCCGCTCACGGCGCATGTGGTAAGCGGGAGAACGGCCGTAATTCCACTCCCATGTGGCATATTTTTCGTCCCGAAGCCGTTTTACGGCGGCCAGCTCCTCCGGCGTCAGGGTCCGGGGCTCCAGACCATCGCTCTCCAGGATACCGGCGCGCAGCGCAGCCTTGAATTCCTCCATGGAAATGGGGCGTGGGGCGTGCGCGTTGATGGTGGTCACCCGGCTGCGGACGGATTTGACGCTTTTGGAATCAAACTTGGCCTGTTTGACCTTCAAAGCGTCGGCCACGTTGGTCAGGTTGGAGTCCAGCATAATGCAGCCGTGGTGGAGCAGGCGGCCGTGTCGGGCATACTGAGAATTGCCGGAAAACTTCTGCCCGTCGATGGTGAGGTCGTTTCGTCCGTTAAACGCAGCCGTTACCCCAAACCGTTCCAGCGCACGCAGGACCGGGACGACAAAGACGTTGAAGTTGAAGTCGGCGTTGTCCGCCTGATCCACAATAAAGGTAAAGTTCAAATTTCCCTTGTCGTGGTAGACCGCCCCGCCCCCGGACAGGCGGCGGGCCACCCGAATGCCGTGGGCCTCCACATAGCTTTGGTTGATCTCTTCCGCCGTGTTTTGATACTTGCCCACTACGATGGTACGGTCGTTTTGCCAGAGCAGGAAATACTGCCTGCTCCGGTCCATGTGTTCAAAGATATATTCCTCCAGGGCAAGATTAAAGTAGGGATCCGTGCTGTGCGACTCCAGATAGACCATTGTTTTCGGCTCCTTTCCGTATGTTTTCCCAATCCGCTGCCCGCCCGTCCACCCAGGCCATGTGCTCCAGCCGTTCCGGCCGGGGCAGATCGGCCGGGCAGGCCCGGGCCGCCTGGCGGGCCAGCTGACGGTAGTGATAGCGGTCGTCCGCCTGAAACGGCAGGTGATACAAAAAAATCCGCTCCGGCGCAAGGGCGCGGAGAAAGTCCAGTCCCTCCGGAGAGGCCAGCTGATAAAGGTTGCAAAAAGCTGCCGACACCGGCTCCGGGTAGAAGCCGGCAAAGTCTGCCGCGTCTGCACGGCGGAGGGCGGCGTCTCCCGCCACGAAAAAGCGCTCGCCTCCCATGCGGATCAGGTAGGACTGATGGGGGTCCTCCCGGTAGCGCGCGCCGTCGTGACGGGTATCCCGGGCCAAGATATATGCCCCGCCCATGCGGACGGTGCGCAGATTGGCGCGGATGGGACGCACCGGCGCGCCGCCGCGCCGCAGGCGCGGACCATAGACCGGCAGATCGGGGCGCCCGTGCAGCAGGGACTCCAGGCCGTCTTCATCATAATGATCGTGGTGCAGGTGGGTAAAGAGCACGCCGGTCAGGTGGGCGAACAGGCCGGTATTTTTGCGCAGCTGCAGGGATAAAAAATCCGGCATGGGCGAGCAGCCCTCTTCCCGGCCCTGATGGATCCCATCGACCAGCAGACCGTTTTTGCCGTCGCAGAAAAAGAGCCCCGAATTGACCGAGTGAAACATTGCGGTGTGCATACGCCATCCCTCCGGTCCTGTTAATAGAGCAATCCATATGCCAACTTTTGCGCCGGGATAGCCCCCTTTTACGGCTAAAAAGGAGACGATGGTATCAAAATGATACAAAAAGAGCAGCGGATTTGCCGTTGCTCTCAGGCTGTCGAAAAACCCTCCTGAGGAAGGGCCTCGCAGAGTTGAGTCGTCCGCAGACGACGGAAGGAAAGGAAACTCCGTCATTTCCGGCGACACGTGCGTCGGAAATGACACCTCTCATGACGGACAGGGCGACTTTTCCGCCAGAATCGAGCCCTGTCCGTCATGCATCCCTCTGTCGAAAAAGGCCTTTGGCCTTTTTCGACAGGCTGAAGAGCAGCGGATTTGCCGCTGCTCTTTTCCGTGGGGCTGTGCTTACGCCCGCAGCTTTTGGATCTCGGCCGTGAGTACGGGCAGGACCTCAAAGAGGTCGCCCACCACGCCGTAGTCGGCCACGTCGAAGATGGGGGCGTCCGGGTCCTTATTGATGGCCACGATCACGTCGGAACCGCTCATACCGGCCAGATGCTGGATGGCACCCGAAATGCCGCAGGCGATGTACAGCTTGGGCCCCACGGTCTTTCCGGTCTGGCCCACCTGATGGGCGTGGGCGATCCACCCGGAGTCCACCGCCGCCCGGGAGGCGCCGACCACGCCCCCCAGCGCCTCAGCCAGGGCGCGCACCGGAGCAAAGCCCTCCGCTCCGCCTACGCCGCGGCCGCCGGAGACGATGATCTCCGCGCCCTCCAGGTCCACGTTCTGGCCGCCCAGGTCCCGGATCAGCTCCAACACCTGGGTGCGGATCTGCTCGGCGGGCACAGAAATAGTCTCCCGAAGGATCTCCGCTTTGCCCTGTGCGGTCTCGCTCTTTTTAAACACGCCGGGGCGCACCGTGCCGATCTGGGGCCGGTGGTCCGGGCAGAGGATCGTCGCCATCAGGTTGCCGCCGAAGGCGGGACGGGTCCAGGCCACGTTGCCGCTGTCCGCATCGATGTCCAGCGCGGTACAGTCCGCCGTCAGGCCGGTCTTCAGCCGGCAGGACAGGCGGGGGCCCAGATCCCGGCCGTTGTTGGTGGCGCCGATCAGCATGCTGGTGGGGCCGTATTTTTCCACCAGGGCATAGAGGGCCGCGGTATAGGCATCGGTGGAGTAGTGTGCGTATTCCGCGCCGTCCACCACGATGACCCGATCTGCGCCATGCTCCGATGCGGCCTTTACCGCCGCGTCCGTTTTGCTGCCGATGACCACGGCCACCAGGGCGCCGCCCTGCTTACCGGCCAGCTCCCGGCCGGGGGTCAGCAGCTCCAGACCCACGTTCTTGGCGCTGCCGTCCGGATCGGTCTCGATCAATACCCAGAGATCTTTCGTTTTTGCTTCCATCGTTTTTTCCCCCTCAGATCACGTTGCTGTCGCTCAGCAGCTGGAACAGCTTTCTGGCCGAATCCTCATTGGACGCTTCCCTGATCTTCACGCCCCCGGTCTTCTTCTGGGGCACGAAGGTCTTCTTCACCTTGGTGGGGGAACCCTTCAGACCGGCGCGGGTCAGGTCGATGGCGGGCAGGTCGGCGGCGGTGAGGGTGGGAATCTCGGCCCGATTGGCGGCCATTTTCCGCTTGATAGTGGGGTAGCGGGGATCCCAGGCGGGCTTGGTGAAGGTCACCACGCAGGGCATGCTTATCCCGATGATCTCGGCCCCCTCCTCCACTTCCTTCTTCACCTTGAGCCGATCGCCCTCCGCCTCAGCCTCCAGGGCATAGGTCACCTGGGGATAGTTCAGGTGCTCGGCGATCTCGGGGCCCACCTGTGCGGTGTCGCCGTCGATGGCCTGCTTGCCGCAGAAGATGGCGTCAAATCTGCCCTCCAGCTCCTCCACCTTCCGGATGGTCTCGGAGAGGATGTAGCTGGTGGCCAGGGTGTCGGAACCGCCGAAGGCCCGGTCAGAAACCAGGTAGGCCTTGTCGGCGGCAATGGACAGGCATTCCTTCAGCGCGGCCTTGGCCTGCTCGGGGCCCATGGACAGGACCACGATTTTGGCGTCGGGGTCCCGGTCCTTGATGCGGGCCGCGGCCTCCAGCGCATACCCGTCGAAGGGGTTGACGATGGACGGTACGCCCGACCGGATAAGAGTGTTGGTCACCGGATCGATCCTGATCTCCGTCGTATCCGGCACCTGCTTGACACAGACAAGCACGTTCATGTTGTTTCCTCCCTGAATGATTTGATACGAATGCCGGATGAAAACGGCGGACGGTTTTCATCCGAAGGCGGCGCGCCTGCAGACGCCGTTTTGAGGGCGCTCATCGGGGAAAGCCGCCTTCCGGGCGGAGGACGGAGCGGATCCGCGGCCGGCCGGACGCTTCCGGCGGGCATTGGATGTCCCCGCCCTCCCGCACCGGATCAAAGCTTGTGGCAGCACAGCCCCTCTACGTCATGGGCCGCCTCCATAAGGATCTCGCTGACGGTGGGATGGGCATGGATGGTATCGGACACGGCCCCGGCCGTCAGCCCGTTTTGGATGGCCAGGGCGATCTCACCGATCATTTCCGTGGCGTGGGGCGCCAGGATATGGCAGCCCAGCACCTTGCCGGTCTCGGCGTCCGCCACCAGCTTGGCAAAGCCGTCTTGGCAGCCCATGGCCAGGCTGCGGCCGTTGCCGGACACATTAAATTTGCCCACGCGCACCGGATGTCCCGCCGCCGCGGCCTTTTCCTCGGTCAGCCCGACACAGGCGATCTCGGGCGTGGTGTAGATACAGCCGGGCACGGCGTCATAGCGCATCGTGCGGTGTGCGCCAGCGGCGTTATGGGCGGCCACGATGCCCTGCGCGGTGGCCACATGGGCCAGCTGCTGTTTGCCGGTCAGGTCGCCGATGGCGAAGATGTGGGGCACGGTGGTGCGCAGCTCGTCGTCCACCAGGACAAAGCCGCGCTCGGTGGCCACGCCCGCGGCCTCCAGTCCCAGGGCGGCGGTGTCCGGCTTCCGACCAGTGGCCAGGATCACCACCGCGCCCTCCGCCGTCAGCTTCTGCCCCTCCTTCTCAAAGACGCAGGTGAGGCCGTCCCGGATCTCCAGCACCTTCGCGCCGGTGTGGATGGTCACGCCCCTGTCGGTGAGCAGCTCGGTCATGGTGCGGCACACATCGGAGTCGTTGCCGTAGAGGATGGAGGGCAGCATCTCCACGATGGTCACCGGCTTGCCCAGATCCCGGAACAGGGTGGCAAACTCCACGCCGATCACGCCGCCGCCGATGATCACCACCGACTCGGGGCACTCCTCCAGGGCCAGCACCCCGTCGGAGTTGAGCACGCCCGGTTTGTCGGTCCCCGGCACGGGGATGGCGGCGGGCACGGAGCCGGCGGCCAGGATAATCCGCTCGGCCTCGAACTCCTCCTCCCCGGCCCGGAAGGTGTGGGGGCCGGTGAGCACCGCCTCCGCCCGGACCAGGTCGGCGCCGTGGCCGGCCACCAGGTTCTCCACGCCGCTGCGCAGCTGCTTGACCACCTTGTCCTTGCGTTTTGCCATCTTCTTATACTGGAAGGAATACTCTCCCAGCGTGATGCCCAGCGCCTTGGCGCCGCTGAGCTGCTGATAGCGCTCGGCGCTGTGCAGCAGGGCCTTGGTGGGGATGCACCCCCGGTTCAGGCAGGTGCCGCCCAGGTCCCGCTTCTCCACCAGCACGGTCTTTTTGCCCAGCTGGGCGGCGCGGATGGCGGCGATATAGCCGCCGGGGCCGCCGCCGATGACCGCAACTTCATACTGTCTCATGCATGTTCCTCCTGTCATAGCTGAAAGCAGCCGTGGGTGCGGGCGTACTCGATGGCGCGGGCCGCGTCCACCCGCATCGGGCCGCCGCGGGTGACCGCGCAGGTGATCACATCCCCCGGCTGGAAGAAAATTTCCCGCTCGCCGTCCAGGGCCAGGGTGCCCTGGTAGGTCATGGTCCGGGTCACCCGCTCCCCCAGGGGCAGGCGGCGGACGTTTTGAATGTGTACGCCCTGGATGGTGCCGGCGCCCACCGGCGCCAGCGTGTTGGGCGCGCCGTCGGTGAACTCCGCCGAGGCGCCGCAGTCCTCCTCCCGGGTGACGCGGAGCGCCGTCCCCACCAGGGAGGAGAAGCCGATGGAGGCCATGGAGCACTGGGTGACCACCACTTGGTCGATCTCCTCATAGTTCCAGATGGCTCTGGAGCCCACAAAGGGGTTGCGGCAGAATACCAGGTCGATGAGGGCCAGATCCACCAGCGTCCCGTTTTTCCAGATCTCGATGCACTTGGCCGGCGACGCGCACTCCGCCGCGGGGACCATGCCCCCGGCCAGCGCCGCGGCGGCCATTCCGGCCACGGTGCCCTCCATCAGCTCCGGATAGACGTTGTTGGTACCAGTGGACATGGAGATCATCGGCACCCTCCGGGTGCCCTTGGCGGCGGCCCGGCTGGTTCCGTCGCCCCCCATGACGATCAGCACGTCCGCCCCGATGCGCTCCATCTCAGAGGCAAAGAAGATGGTGTCTGCCTGGGTCTCGGTGCGGTCCATGTCGTAGATCTCCAGCTGGGACAGATCCCCTGGGTAGCCGCGGGAGTTCCGCTTCTGGAGGAGCAGGCGGCCGTAGCCCAGCCGGTCGGGCATGAGGCAGACGCTCTGCTCCCCCACCGCGGCGGCCGACAGGAGAATCCGCTCCAGAATGTTCAGCTTCTCCATGTCGTCGATGGTGGTGGCCGCGGTGAGCAGGCGGCGGATGTCCTTGCCCGACTGGGGATTGCAGGCGATTCCGATCAAAGGCATAGACGTCGTCCCTCCAAAGATGGGGCAGGGCCGGCATGCCCGCCCTGCCCCAAATCCTTCATTTACGCTTCGTCGTTCTTCGGGCGGCTCTTTTTCAGCTCCGCCACGCCGTCCACTTCCACCTGGCCCTTCTCCTCTTCCAGCAGATCCCGGCCCAGGGTCTTCTTGATGGCGCGGATCACGTCCATCTTGTCCGGGACGATCTGCCACTCCACCATGCCCACGGGGATGTAGGTGTTGGGAGTGCCCACGCGGACGATGGGGGCCTTGAGGGCGCCCGCCTCCCGCTCGGTGACCTGGGCGGCGATCTCGGCGCCGAAGCCGCCGCGGACGTTGGCCTCATGGGCGATGACCAGATGGCCGGTCTTGCGCACGGAGGCCAGAACCGTCTCGATGTCAAAGGGGATCAGGGTGCGGGGGTCGATGATCTCGCAGGAGATGCCCTGCTTCTCCAGATCGTCGGCGGCGGCCAGGGCGTCCTTGAGCAGCTTGTGCCATGCCACGATGGTCACGTCGGTGCCCTCCCGGCGGACGCGGGCCTTCCCGAAGGGGATCAGGGCGTCCTTCTCCTTCTCGGGGATGTCGGCCTCCTCGGTGTAGATGGTGGTGCGGCAGTCCAGCCAGAGCACGGGGTCGTTGTCCCGGATGGCGTACTTCATCATGCCGTAGGCATCCTCGGGGAAGGTGGGCACGGCGATCTTCAGGCCGGGGTAGTTCATCATCCAGCCCTCGATGCACTCGGAGTGGTGGGCGCCGCACTGGGAGCCGATGCCCTGAGCGGAGCGGATGACCATGGGCACGGGGACCTTCTGGTTGGACAGCCAGTACTCCTTGCAGGCGCCGTGGGCCACTTCGTTCATGGCCAGCACCAGGAAGTCGGGGTACATGAACTCCACAATGGGACGCAGGCCCATCCAGGCCATGCCCACGGCGATGCCGGTGAAGCCCTTCTCATCCAGGGGCATGTCCATGACGCGCTCCGGGAAGGTCTGGAACAGGGAGTACATCTTGCTGATGGCGCCGCCGAAGACGCCCACGTCCTCGCCCATGTAATAGACCTTGGAGTCCCGCTGCATCTCCTCAAACACCGCGGCCTCCAGGGCCTGCGCATAGCTGACATGTCTCATTACAGCTTTCCTCCTTCCGTGTTGGAGAAGATCTTGTCGGCGCCCTTGGTCATATTGCCGGTCAGGCGGGGCTGCTGATAGGCCCACTCGAAGGCCTCGGCGATCTCGTTCTTGACCTCCTTGGCGTAGCCCTTGAGCTCCTCCTCGGTACACACGCCCATCTCCTGCAGAACTTTCTCAAAGCGGACGATGGGATCCGGGTACTTCTCGGTCATGCGGGCGTCCCGCTCGGGGGTCTCGTACTCCCGGGGGTCGCCGAAGTAGTGGCCGCACTTGCGGTAGGTCATGATCTCCAGCAGCGCGGGCTCCCCGCGGCGGGCCCCCTCCATGGCGGCCTCCATGGCCTCCCGGATGGCGATGGGATCCTGGCCCCACACGCTGACGCCCTTGACGTTGAAGCCGGCGGCCCGGCCGGAGATCTCGGAGCACTTGCACTCCTTCTCAGTGGGGGTGGTCATGGCCACGCCGTTGTTGACAATGACGTACACGATGGGCAGGTCAAACAGGGAGGCGAAGTTCATGGACTCGTACAGGCCGCCCATCTGGGCGCCGCCGTCGCCGTTGATGGTGACCACCACGCCGGGCTTGTTCTGCAGCTTCAGAGCCATGGCCACGCCGGTGTCGTAGAGCCAGTCCGCGCCGATCAGGCCGTCGATGGGCAGCAGGTGCAGATCCCGGATGTCCTGCTGGTGATAGTCGCCTCCGATGCCCATGTTGTAGCCGGTGGTGCGCTCCAGCATGCCGGCCACGTAGAGCTTCATATCGCACAGGGACAGGCAGCCGTGGTTGCGGTGATAGGGCTTGATGTAGTCATCGGGGCCGATGCAGGGCATGAGGCCGCCTTCCAGGGCCTCCTGGTTGGTGCCGAAGTGGAACATGCCCACCAGCTTGCCTTTTTTGCTTTCCGTGGCGATCTTTTTGTCGAACAGACGGGCCTTCTGCATGATTTTGTACATCTCAACGAGTTGTTCCTTGCTGTAGGCCATATCACGATACTCCTTTCTGATTCAGGGGCGGAAGGGCTCAGTCCTCCTCAATGTAGCCGATCACAGCGCCTACGTCGTAGGTCTCGCCCACCTGGCCGGTAATCTCGGTGATCACGCCGTCGTACAGAGACTCCACCTGGGCGTTCATCTTCTCCGTCTTGATCTCGCAGAGCTCCTGGTCCTCCTCCACGTGGTCGCCCACCTTTACGTGCCATTCCAGGATCTGGCCGGTCTTCATCTCGGAGCCGAGCTTGGGGATGTTGATTTCCTGTTTCATGTGGTTCAATCTCCTTTTTTGTTTTTTGGGGGTTACTCAAACTTTAAATAGACGGTAATGATGGCCAGTGCAGCCACCAGGGTGTCTCCCGCGCCCATCTCGGCCACGTGAAGCCCCTTTTCCGAAGCCCCGCCCGGGGCGGGGATGATCTCCACGTCGTCATAAAAGCGTACCGGCTGGCGCAGCGCCTCCAGATCCAGCGCCTCCGGTCTGGGGCAGCAGATTTTAATCCGCAGGGCGATCCGTTCCGGTCCGGCGCCATGGATCTCACGCACGCCCGCCATGCAGCAATGACTCATGGCGTCCTTGACGGCTTTCAGCGCCGCGCCGGTCATGTCCCCGCCGTGCATGTCCACGCCGGTGCCGATCTCGATCAGATACCGCTTGCGTTCCACGGCCCTAGTCCTCCCCGGGGGCGGGGCGCTTATGGTACATCCAGGTCCAGGGGTCCTGAAGCACCTTGTCCAGGGAGGTGAAGAAGCTGGTCACCTCGCTGCCGTCGCACAGGCCGTGGTCAATGGTCAGGGCGAAGGTGGTCAGGTTGGCGGGCACGATGGCATCGTCTTCTCCAAACACCGGGACCCGGCGGTTGCGGTTGATGCCCATGATGGCCCCCTGGGGCGGGGAAAGGAAGGGCTGCTGGCTGTCAATGAGCGAGCCGCCCATATTGGAGACCGAGAAGGTGCCCCCTTCCAGCTTGATCCGCATGAGCTTGCCCTTCTTCAGGTATTCATAGGTCTTTTTCAGCTCGGCGGAGACCTCCTCGATATCTTTGCGGTCCACATGTTCCAGTACGGGCTCCATCAGCACGCCGTTGAAGGAGGCCAACACGTTGATGTTGATATCCTCGTAGTAGATGATCTGCCCGTTCTGCCGGGACGCGTTGAGGGCCATGTTCTCTTCCAGGGCGCAGGCGGCCGCCTTGACGTAGAGATCGCCGAAAGAGACCTTGATCCCCTTCTGCTCCAGCAGCTCCTTTCGGAACTGCATGACCCGGCTGACCTCCAGGTGGACCTGGCCGGTGCCTTGGGGATATTCGTGCTTGCTGAAGGTCATCCGCTCGGCGATCACCTTGCGCATGCCCTCCAGCGGCACGACCTGACGGATTGCTCTGCCCTGCTCGTCGATCTGTGCCATTGCCATTCCTCCAATCGTTGATTTCGGGTTCTGCCGTTTTAAAAAGCAAACGGCGTGCCAATTTCCAAAAAGCGGCGGGGCGCTCGTACCGCCCCGGTTTGCCGCCGCATGGACGGAAAGGGGGTTCTACATTTTAGACGGTGTATCCTTTGGAAACACCGCCGGACAGGGTGAACGGGACCGCCGCCGGCGGTCCCGTTCACGGGGTGAGGAAGGCTGCAAAGGCTGCAGCTATGCGTCTTTATAGCAGACCACCAGTTCGGCCTGGCAGGCGCACTGCCCCTCTACCGCCGCCTCGGTGCGAAAGGTGTAAAACCCCTTCCGCTCCGAGACGAACCGTGCGGAAAGCGTCAGCCGGTCGCCGGGCTGGACCTTGCGCCGGAAGGAGGCCGACGCGATCCCGGCGAAGATGGGAAGCATTCCGCTCCCGTCGCGGTTAAGCCAGAGGGCGCAGGTCTGCGCCAGGGCTTCGATGATCAGGACGCCGGGGAAAATGGGATTGCCGGGAAAGTGCCCCTGAAAACAGGGTTCGGAATGGGATATGTTTTTCAGCGCCGTACACCCGTCCTCCCGCAGCTCCAGCACGCGGTCCACCATGAGCATGGGGGCGCGGTGAGGCAGCAGCGTCAGGACGTCTTCCGCCGGGACCATCAGCGCAGCAGCTGACCGGCGATGACCACCCGCTGGACCTGGTTGGTCCCCTCGTAGATCTGGAGGATCTTGGCGTCCCGCAGCAGCTTCTCCACCGGATACTCGCGGCTGTAGCCGTAGCCGCCCAGCACCTGCACCGCGTCCCCGGCCACCTTGAACGCCACGTCGCCGGCGTAGCATTTGGCCACGGCGGCCTCTTTGCCGTAGGGCAGGTGGGCCTCTGCCAGCTGCAGGGTGTGGATGACCATCTGGCGGGCGGTCTCAACGCCGATCTCCATATCGGCCAGCATAAACTGGATGGCCTGGAGTTTGGCGATGGGCTTGCCGAAGCAGATACGCTCCTTGGCATACTTGACCGCCTCGTCCACCGCCCGCTGGGCCAGGCCAACGGCGCTGGCAGCCACAAAGGGCCGGGCCAGATCCAGGGTCTGCATGGCGTATTTGAATCCCTCGCCCTCCTTGCCCAGCAGGTGGTCGGCGGGGATGCGCACGTTATCAAAGACCAAAGAGGCGGTATCGGAGGTGCGGATGCCCATCTTGTCCTCGTGCTTGTCCACGGAGAAGCCCGCGCGGTCGCGCTCCACGATGAAGGCGGACAGGCCTTTCACGCCGGCGTCCCGGTTGGTGGAGGCGAACACCACAAAGATGTCGGCATAGGTGGAGTTGGTGATAAAGCACTTGGTGCCGTTGATGACGTACTCGTCGCCCTCCCGGACCGCGGTGGTGCGGCAGGCGGCGGCGTCGGACCCGGCGCCCGCCTCGGTCAGGGCAAAGGCGCCCAGGCCGCCGCCCACGATCACGTCGGCGTACATCTTCTTCTGCTCCGGGGTGCCGTGCATCAGCACGGGCTTCAGGCTCAGGGTCGTGCCCATCAGGGTGGTGGCAAAGCCCAGGTCGTACTTGGCGAATTCCTCCATGACGGCCGCCACGGTCACATAGTCGATGCCGCCTCCGCCATACTCCTCGGGGATCTCCAGACAGTGGTAACCGATCTCCATCGCCTTCTTGTAACTCTCCAGTGGGAAGACGCCGTCCCGGTCCCACTGGGCGGCGTAGGGCTTGATCTCCTTCTCACAAAAATCATGCGCCATGGCGACCAGACTCTTCTGGTCCTCGTTCAGAATGTATCCCATCGTTGTGTTCCTCCTCAAAAAATGATTGTGATGCTGGGGTGAAGCATCCGGCTGCTTGTTTACCCTGCAAGCCGCATGCCAAATTGAAACGTCCGAACCGGAGCGCCTAGAGGGGCTCGGGCGGAGAAAATGTTTCTTTTTTTGCACTTTGGGTCTAAAAAGTAGCCGCTTTTTGTTAGGGCAGCAGGCCCAGCCGCTTGGCGCCCTCGGTCAGTTCGTCCCGAAAGTCCGGGTGCGCCAGGGAAATCAGGGCCCGGGCCCGGTCGCCCATGGTCAGCACCTTTAGGTTGACGCAGCCGTACTCGGTGGCCACGTACTGTACGTCGGACCGGGCGGTGGTCACCGCCGTTCCCGCCGGGAAGGAGGAGACGATGCGGCTGCTGGAGACGCCGTTTTTTTGGTGCGAGCTGGTCAGCGCGATAAAGGACTTGCCGCCTTTGGACATCTGCGCGCCCCGGACGTAGTCCACCTGCCCGCCCACGGCGCTCTGCTGTTTGCCGCCCAGGCAGTCGGCCGCCACCTGGCCGTACAGGTCCACTGCCATAGCGGTGTTCACGCTGATCATATTGTCGTTGCGGGCAATGGTATACGGATCGTTGACGAAGGAGAAGGGGGCGAAATGGAAGTCCGGGTTGTGATCCACGTAATCGTACAGCGCCCGGGTGCCCAGGGCAAACGAGGTCACCGCCTTCCCCGGCAGAAAGCTTTTGCGCCGGTTGGTGACCACGCCCAGCTTGGTCAGCTCCATCATGGAGTCGGTATACATTTCCGTGTGGATGCCCAGGTCGTTTTTCTCCCGCAGGCCAAAGCCGACCGCGTTGGAGATCCCGCCCAGGCCCAGCTGCAGGGTCGCGCCGTCGGGGATCAGGGCGACGATATGGCTGGACAGCGTCTCGAGCGTCTCGTCCAGGGGCAGGTTGGGGACCATGTCCGACTGGTCCGCCGCCTCCACCACGATATCGGCCTGGGAGATATGGATCTTGTTTTTTTCGCCGTAAACATAGGGCGCGTTGGGGTTGACCTGAAGCACCACCGTGTCCGCCAGTTCCCGGACATAGTCGTGGAACGTGGTGCCGTAGGCGCCGTAGCTCATGTAGCCCTCCTCGTCGGGCGGCGACACCTCCAAAAACGCGATGTTGGGCCGGGCGACTTCGCGGCACCACAGGTCGATCTGACTGAGGTGGAAGGAGGTAAAGGTAGTCAGGCCGTTCTGGATGCCGGTGCGGCACCCGGCGCCGGCAAAATAAGTCGTGGTGGAAAAGTGGCCCTTTGCCTCGGGGGTAAAAATGGGCAGCTGGCGGTTGATCATGCCGTGGCAGAGCACCACGCCCTCCAGCTCGTCCCTGCGCTGGTAGAGGGCGTCGATCAGCGGATAGGCGATGCTGGACGAGGTCCCCGCGTAGATCCGGTCCCCGTTACGGACCACCTGCACGGCCTGCGCCGGTGTGCGCAGCTTTTCCTGATATTGTGTTTTCCAGTCCATGGATGCACTTCCTTTCTGGGTTGGAGGCTTTTCTGCTCCTGCAAGTCATCAAAGCAAACGCCGTGCCAACTCTCCGCCCCGGAGACAAGTTGGCACGGCGGTTGCTTTCCAACCAGAACAGATCAGAAAAGGAGGAACGCCATCTATGGAGTTATTGCGGGGAAAGGCGGCCATCGTGACAGGAGCAAGCCGGGGCATCGGCCTGGGGATCGCCTGCGCGCTGGCGCGGGAGGGGGCGGACCTGGTGGTCCACGCCACCCGGGAGGAGCACCTGGAGCCGGTCCGTGCACAGGCGGAGCGCTGGGGGGTGCGCTGCGTGACGGCGGCGGGGGACGTCGCCCAGCCGGAGACGGCCCGGCTGCTGACCCAGATCGCCCTGGAACGGCTGGGGCGGCTGGATATTGCGGTGAGCTGCGCCGGCGTCAACCAGGACGGGATGCTGCACAGGCTCAGCGACGAGGCGTGGGAGCGGGTGCTGGCGGTCAATCTGAGCGGGGTCTTTTATCTGACCCGCTCCGCCGCGCAGGTCATGCGCGCGCAGCGCTCCGGGCGCATCATCAATATCAGCTCGGTGGCCCGGAACGGGAATCTGGGACAGTCCAATTATGCCGCTGCAAAAGCCGGGGTAGCGGCCCTCACCCAGACCGCCGCGCTGGAGCTGGGCCCCTTTGGGGTGACCTGCAACACGGTCTGCCCGGGCTTTATCGACACCGATATGACCCGGGGCGTCCCGGACGCCGCCCGTGAACGGATGCTCAGCCGCATCCCGGCCCGCCGCAGCGGCCGGCCGGAGGAGGTGGGGGATGCAGTGGCCTTCCTGGCCTCCGATCGGGCCGCCTATATCAACGGACAGACGCTGGATGTGAGCGGCGGGCTGATCCTGTAAGCAGAACCAGCCGCCGCACCCAACGGTGCGGCGGCTGATTTTGTTCTCCAGACGGTCCCGAAAGGATGCAGGACGGGGAGGGCTCGATTTTTTGTAAAAGCGTCACCCGATCCGTCCTGAGAAACGTCCGTTCCGACGCCCGTCCCCCGGGGGATTCCCGCCTGCCCCTGCGGGTGAATTCTGCGAAGCGTACGCGAACGAGGGGTTGGCTCAATTCAAATGATATTTTTCCAGCTTTTGATAAAAATTGCGGCGGGAAATGCCCAGCAGGTCCATGGCTTTGCTGCGGTTGTTTCCGCAGGAGCGCAGGGCGCTCTCAATGGCCTCCTGCTCGGTGCGCTCCAGCAGCTCCCGCAGCTTGTAACGGCCCGGGGGCGGAGCGGCTGCGCCGCTTCCGCCGCTTTTCATCTTGGCGGGCAGCTGGTCCACGTCCACCAGGTCGCCGGGGGTCAGCACGGCGGCGCGCTCCATGCAGTTTTTCAGCTCCCGCACATTGCCCGGCCAATAGTAGCGGTTGAGCAGGTCCAGCGCTTCGGCAGACAGGCGGTAGGTCCGGCCGTACTGCCGCCCCAGTTCCTCCAGAAAGAGGCTGGCGTAGACGTTGATGTCCTCCCGCCGCTCCCGCAGGGGCGGGATCGTCAGAGCGATGACGTTGATGCGGTAGTACAGGTCCTCCCGGAAGGAGCCCTCGGACATCATAGCCGCCAGGTCCCGGTTGGTGGCGGTGATGAGGCGGAAATCCAGCTGGATGGGCCTGGAACCGCCCACCCGGGTGATCTCGTGCTCCTGAAGGGCCCGCAGCAGTTTGACCTGCATGGTCAGAGGCATTTCTCCGATCTCGTCCAGGAAGATGGTCCCATGCTGCGCCAGCTCAAATTTTCCGGGCTTGCCCCCCGCCCGGGCGCCGGTGAAGGCGCCGGCCTCATAGCCGAACAGCTCGCTTTCCATCAGATTCTCCGGAATGGCGGCGCAGTTGATTTTGATGAGCGGGCCGCCGGCGCGGCGGCTGCTGTAGTGCAGGGCCTCCGCCACTACCTCCTTGCCTACGCCGCTCTCCCCCATGATGCAGATGCTGGCCTCGCTGGGGGCGGCCCGGGCGGCGGTGCGCAGCACGGTTACGAAAGACTTGCTGTGGCCCAGCACATTGCGAAAGGCGGGGGGCAGGTCGTCCTTGCTGGCCAGCTCGTTCTGGAGATGCTCGCTCAGCTGCTTGAAGTGTTCCAGTTCCCGGTTGGTCTGGACCAGCTCGGTCATGTTCTTCATCAGCGCCAGCGCGCCGATGATCCGCCCGTCCTGACACAGGGGGACGATGTCCGCACACACGTCCAGCTGAGCGGAATGGATGTGGGAAATATCCCCGGTCAGGGGGACGCCGGTCTTCAGCACCTCGTGGATGCGGGCCAGAGGCTCAAATTTTGCCAGATGGCGGCCGATGATCTTCTCCCGCTGGATGCCGAACATTTTCAGATAGCTGTCGTTGACGTAGCATACCCGGGTCTGGGCGTCAATGATCAGGATGCTTTCGTGGATGCTGTCCAGGATATTCAGAAGCGTGCGTTTTTCAAACGCGGCGTCTTCCGCCGAAAAGATGTGCTCCCCCAGCATGGGAGAACCGTCTGATGGAATGGTCGCCACAGGCATCCCTCCTTTTGTTGGTCCTATTGTATCATCCCGCCGGAAAAATGCAATCCATCACTTTTCTGCGGGATGCGGATGTGCTTTAGATCGTTTTGCAGGCAAAATGATCTGAACTTGCCGGGCGGCGCGGCCGAACCCCTTAACGGCGGCTCGGGAGGGGACGCATGCCGTAAAAAGAGATGGAACGGCTCATTCCCGGCCCGTGGCCTTAAAAATCAAAGCGCACGCCGTCGGGGACGGCGTATGCGCGTAAAAAATAGCCGGGGGGCTATTTTTTATACCGGGTGCAAATTCGGGATCGGCTTGGGTGGCGCTTCAGACGGGCGGCCGCCTTGAAAAGCGGCGGTTTTTTGGAAAGAACGAATGTTGGCACCCGGTTTGCTTATATACCGGACAGAATAGGAAAGCTCCCGTTGCAGAAGGCTTTCGATGATTGAGGAGGTAAATAAAATGTCAGAAATATCCACACTTAAAAAGCCGCTGGAAACGGCGGAGGAGTATGTCCAGAGCCTGCGGGACATGAAGACCGAGATCTGGGCACTGGGGGAAAAGATCACCGGCATTCCCGACCATCCCCTGTTCGTCCCCCATGTCAACGCCGTGGCAAAGACCTATGAGATGCCCTTTCCGGTCAAGTCCCACCTGACCGGCCATACCATCAACCGCTTCAACCATATCCACCAGAGCACCGACGACCTGGTGGCCAAGGTAAAAATGCTGCGGGCCCTCAACCAGCAGACCGGCTGCTGCATCCAGCGCTGCGCCGGAATGGACGCGCTCAACGCGACCTACATCGTCACCTATGAGATCGACCAGAAGTACGGCACGGATTACCACGAGCGCTTCAAACAGTTTTTGGTCTACCTCCAGGATTACAATCTGGTCACCATCGGCGGCATGACCGACGTGAAGGGCGACCGGAGCAAGAAGGCCGACCAGCAGCGGGACCCGGACCTGTTCGTCCACGTGGTGGCCGAGCGGGAGGACGGCATCGTGGTCCGCGGCGCCAAGGCGCACCTGACCGGCGTATCCGGCGCCCATGAGCTGATGGTCTTCCCCACCGAGAACATGAAGGAGGACGCCAAGGATTACGCGGTGGTCTTCTCCTGCCCCGTGAACACCCCGGGTATTACCTATATCTTCGGACGCCAGACCAACGATGGCCGCAAGCTGGACACGGAGCACCCCATCGACCAGGGCAATTTCAAATATGCCTGCGTGGGCGGCGAGTGCATCGCCGTGTTCGACGATGTGTTCATCCCCTGGAAGGATGTGTACATGTACAAGGAGTATGAATTCGCGGGGATGTTTGTGGAGGCCTTCGCCACCGCGCACCGGCAGAACTACGGCGCCTGCAAGGGCGGCATCGCCGACGTGCTCCTGGGCGCTACATACGGCATCTGCAAGGTCAACGGGGTGGAGCGTGTGGGCCACGTGCGGGACAAGATGGCCGACATGATCAACCTGACCGAGACCCTGTACGCCGGGTCCATCGCCTGTTCCTACGAGGGACGCCCCACCCCCTCCGGCGCCTGGCGGGCGGATACCATGCTGGCCAACATCACCAAGCACAACACCACCAAGTTCGTCTATGAGATCGACCGCATTGCCCATGACCTGGTGGGCGGCCTGCTGGCCACCCTGCCGGCCGAGGCCGATCTGCGCAACCCGGAGATCGGACCGCTGATCGAGCGCTACCTGGCGGGCAACGAGAGCATGTGTACCGAGGACAAGATCCGCCTTTACCGCCTGGTTGAGACCCTGAGCGGGGGCACCGCCGTGGTCGAATCCATGCACGGCGCAGGCTCGCCCCAGTCCCAGCGGATCATGATGCTCCGGGATGCCAAGCTGGAGGAGAAGCTGAAGCTGGCCCAAAAGCTGGTGGACTGCGAAGGCGCCTGCGGCGGCCAATAAGGAGGGAAACGCAAGATGTCCTATCATTCCCTTATCCTCACCAAAGCGGACGGGGTGGCCGTGATCCAAATGAACAACCCCAAGGCGATGAACGCGCTGGAGGACGAACTTTCCGCCGAACTGCTCTCCGCCTACAAGGATGTGGCCGCAGACCCCGCGGTCGGCGCGGTGATCCTTACCGGGGCGGAGAAGGCCTTCTGCGCCGGCGGCGACCTGAAGAAGCTGAACGAGGGATTTCCCACCGCGGAGGCGGGTTATGACTATATGAAGTCCTTCCGGGAAATGGTCACGACCTTTCTGAACATGCCCAAGCCCACCATCGCCGCCGTCAACGGCTTTGCGGTAGGGGCCGGGTTCTGCATCGCCATGCAGGCCGACCTGATCCTGGCCTCCGACAAGGCCAAGTTCGGTATGGCGTTTGCCAATGTAGGCCTGATCCCCGATCTGGCCGGGCTGTATACGCTGCCCCGGCTGGTCGGCCTGCAGCGGGCCAAGGAACTGGTCTTCACCGGGCGTACCATCGGCGCGGAGGAGGCCGGCGCGATGGGCATCGTCAACCGCGTCGTCCCGCATGAGCAGCTGCTGGACGAGGCCCAAAAGCTGGCCCGGCGTCTGGCGGACGGCCCCCGGGTCGCCCTGCGGATGGCCAAAAATGTGATGAACGACTCCATCAACATGACCCTAGAGCAGCTGCTGGATCTGGAGCCCCACGCACAGTCCATCTGCTTCCAGAGCGAAGATCATAAGATCGGCGTCCAGGCCTTCTTCCGGAAGGAAAAACCGGTATTCAAGGGACGCTGAACCCCCGCTCCCAAAACAAGCGGCAGCCGCGCCGGTGCGCGGCTGCCGCTTGTTTCTATCCTGGAGATATGGTATATAATTTATACCTTGTTTCCTTTTTTACATATACATTTTGGCCATTGATCCAGGAAAGTGGGCTCAAATTGAACGAAATACTGCTGTTTTCGCAAGAAAAAAGTTGGCACTTTATTTGCTTAAACAAAAGGCGGCGCGGACAACGCAGTACCGCACGCGAAGTATGGCAGTAAGGGAGGAAACAACATGGAAGGTACAATGAAGGCTATGGTCCTGAAGGGCCCTGGCAGGCTGGTGTATCAGCAAGTCCCCATACCGAAGATCGGACCGAGGGACATACTTTTTAAAATCAGCTATGCGGCAGTTTGCGGCGGCGATCTGCCGGCGTATCGGGATCTGCACTATCTGCAGCACACCCCCATCATTATCGGCCACGAGTTTACCGGCTACGTGGTGGAGGTGGGAGACCAGGTAAAGGACATCCCCGTTGGGATGCGGTTTATGGGCACCAGCATTGAGGGCTGCGGCGAATGCGAGGTGTGCAAAAACGGCGGAAAGGACTGGGAGTGTCCCTACAGCACCAAATACGGCCTGGGCTTCGGCCGGGACGGCGTGTTTGCCGAATACTCCGTGATCCACCACGCCCAGCTGGGCGTCAGCGTACATCCTCTGCCGGATTCCATCAACGATATGGTCGGCGCGACCTGCGAGCCCATGTGCGTGGGCATCGGCAACGTAGGACTCATCAAGCCCCAGCCCAGAGGCGAGCGGATCGTGATCTACGGCGCGGGCATCATCGGCCAGTCCTTTATTCAGGCGTTCAAGGCCGAATGCGAGCAGTGTGAGATCGCCGTGGTGGACGTATCCGACTTCCGCCTGGAGCTGGCCAGGCAGAGCGGGGCGGACTACGTCATCAACCCCGCCCGGGGCAAGAGCGCTTATGATGCCATGGCTGAGATCTGGGGCTACGGCGAGTACGCCTACCATGACCGTTCTACCAAGCCCTGCGGCAACGCTACCATCGCCGTGGAGTGCACCAGCAACATGGGCTGTGTGGCCGAGGCCATGGATATCGTGACACAGAACGGCAAAGTGTGTTATGCCGCGGGATACGGCGATGACGACAAGGCGCTGATCCACCCGGTCAACCTGATGATGAAGGGCGTTCAAGTCATTCCCGGCCTGATGGGGAACTTTGCAAAGTCGGTGCAGTATATGGCCGAGGGCAAATTCCGCACCGAGCATCTGATCACCCACGTCTACCCGCTGGAGCAGCTGGACGAGGCCATCCACAAGTCCATGGATTCCAAGCACAGCTGCAAGGTGTGCATCAAGGTGGACCCGGCGTTCCCCGATTACCCCTACAATAAGCAGGACTGATTCCGTCTCAGCGTTGTTCGGCAATCCCTCAGCTGATATTATGAGAGGAGTGTTTCCATGCAAAAGAAGAAGCTCTATTACGGGTGGATCGTCACCCTGCTGGCCGGCCTGACCTATTTCGGCTCCAACGGCCTGCTGTCTGCTTCTGCGGGCACAATCGTCAGCCAGGTCCTTTTGGTAAAGGGCTGGGATGCCGCCCAGGTCAGTTTCACCTATACGCTCAAGTCCGTCCTGGGACTGGGCCTGCCGCTGGTGGGGCTGCTGCTGATGAAGATCGGCCCCCGCAAGTGTATTTTCTGGACGACCACCATCACGGCGATTTTCCTTGCCCTCACCGGTTGGGTGGATTCCCCGATCGTGTTTATTTTTGTATACGGCGTTGCCGTCAGCTTCAGCATGCTGTTCAACGACCAGCTGGCCTGCTTTACCGCGGTCAACAACTGGTGGGACCGCCGCCGGGGGGAACAGGGCGGTTATGTCCAGGCGCTGGGCGCACTGGGCGGCGTGGTGTTTCCGCCCATCATCACCTGGCTGTTCCTGAACTTCAGCTGGAAAAGCGCCCTCATTATTATGGCGGTGCTGCTGATGCTGATTACCGCGATTCCTCAGATGATCTTTATGAGGGACCATCCCTCCGAACTGGGCCTGGAGATGGACGGCGGTCCGGCAGAGGGGAAGCCCGCCAAGCCGGGAAAGGCGCGCAGGGTCTATCAGGGCTATAAGTCTCCCGTCGACTGGGAGATCAAAGACGCCGTCCGCTGCCCGCAGCTGTGGATCGTGGGCCTGGCCTGGGGCAGCACGGTGTTTGGCTACTGTGCCGTACAGTATTTTGGAATGACGCACCTGATTATGAACGGGTTTGCCGACATAACCGCGGCCAGCGCGGTCTCCATCATGAGCGGCGCACTGTTGGTCGGCAGCCTGATCCTCAGCCCGCTTACCGACCGGATGAACCCCAAGATCGCCCTGGTGCTGATCGGCGTGGTGGCGTCCGTGGGCTGCGTACTCTTCGATGTAGCCGCCAGGAGCGGCAGTATGCCGCTGATGGTGCTTTCCATGATTGTGGCGGGCGCCCCCAACGGCCCCATCATCTGCGCGGTGATGAACACTCTGGTCTCCTATTTCGGCGCCAAGAACTACGCCGGCATCCAGCCCTACTGCAACGTGCTGCTCACCCTGATCGGCGCGGCGTCCTCGGCGGTGTGCGGCTGGGCGCTGACCCAATTCGGCTCCCTGTCCAATGCCTATTATGTGGCGGCTGTATTCGGCGTCGTCATTTCAGTGGCGGTTCTCCTGTTCCTGAAGCCGCCCAAGGTGTCCGAAAAAATGCTGGCCAAGTATCAAGCCAAGGCTGCGCAGTGACCAGCCTTTTCCCGCCCGACAGAGGGAGCCCCGGCAGCGGATGGCTGTTGGGGCCTCCCTCTTTTCTGCTGCGGCAATCTGTGCTATAATAGCAGGTAAAGGCCCCTCTATTTTATGTAATTCCGCCAAAATAAAAGCTCGGGAGGTAGCGCAATGGCTCAGGAGCACCAGCAGGAGTATTCCTATCGTTTTCAGGACAGCCCCCTCTGGCACCAGCCCCGGGATCGGAGCCGTGAGATGCTCTTCCGCGCGCTGGATGCCATTGAGGAGCCGGTCATCATCGTAGACCGGGACACCCGGGTCGTATACGTGAACAGCAGCTATTTGAGGACCTTTTCCGCAAATCTGAGCGCCGCCGGGGTCCGGCCGGAGGAGATCACCAGTTATAAATTGACGGAGATGAAGGACCAGACAGATGTACTCCCGATTCTGGATGTGCTGGAACGGCAGCGGCCCAAGCTGAAGTACTACTCCCTCTGCGGCGACGTGCTCACCACCTTCTCCGACATCATCCCGCTGAAACTGGAGGAGGACGAGCTCTTAGGCGCCGTCATCCTCAGCCGGGACACGGCGCAGATCGCCCAGATGAATCACGAGATGAACCGCTACAGGACTCTGGCCGACGAGCTGCGGCGGGAGCTGGATGCAAAGACCCAGCTCCCCCTGCCCTTCCGTTCGGTGATCGGCTCCTCCCGGGCCTTTGTGGCGGTGTTGCGCACTGCTGCCCAGGTGGCGCGCTCCAATGCGGCGGTCTGCCTGACCGGCGAGAGCGGGACCGGCAAGGAGGTGCTGGCCAAGGCCATCCACTACAGCAGTCCCTATGCCGGCGGCCCCCTCATCAAAGTCAACTGCGCGGCCATCCCGGAGACGCTGCTGGAGAGCGAGCTGTTCGGCTATGAGAAGGGGGCCTTTACCGGGGCCAAGGCCACCGGGAACCCGGGCAAGTTTGAATTGGCCAACGGCGGCACGTTGTTCCTGGACGAAATCGGCGAGATGCCGATGTCCATGCAGGTTAAGCTGCTGCGGGCGCTGCAGGAGCATGAGATCACCCGTGTGGGCGCGACCAGGACCATCAAACTGGATTTCCGGCTCATCACGGCCACCAACCGGGATCTGGAGGCCATGGTGGAGGAGGGCACGTTCCGGGAGGACCTGTACTACCGCATCAGCGTCATCCCGCTGAATCTGCCGCCGCTCCGGGAACGCAGAAGCGATATCCCGGTGCTGGCCAACCACTTCCTGCAGGAACTTCAGGAGCAGTACGGGGGAGACCGCTCCTTCTCCAGTGCGGTGACCGAGCTGCTCTGCGATTATACCTGGCCGGGCAATATCCGGGAATTGAAAAATTGTGTGGAGCGCATGTCGGTGCTCAGTACGGACGAGATCATTTCCACGGAAGTCCTGCCCCACCAGGTCGCCGACTGCCGGAACCGCCGCAGCAAAAAGAACGCGGAAAATTACCGGCTTCAGGATATTCTGGAAAAGACGGAACGGGACACCATTCAGGCGGTCCTCAGCCTGACCGGCGGCAATAAGGCCCGGGCCATCGAGATCCTGGGCATCTCCAAACGGAACTTTTATATGAAACTGGACAAATATAACCTGCGCTGAGAAACGCTGTCCGGCGCCGCCGCACCTTGGTTGTGCGGCGGCGCCGTTTTCCTTGGCGCCCCAGGGCGGCGGCGGGACTTGGTATGGGATTTGCTTTCTCTTCCATAGAACATCATCACAACGGAAAGGAAGCGATGCCCTATGGAGCGGACGTTTCGTACCCTTGTCTGTACAGAGGAAAAGGGGGTATGCACGCTGCTGCTCAACGCGCCGCCGGTCAACGTCATTACCCGCGCCCTGCTGGAGGAGCTGGACGAAGCGTTTCAGACGCTGGAGTTTCACACGGACCTGCGCGCTGTGGTCCTGAGCAGCGCCCTGCCCAAACTGTTCTGTGCCGGCGCGGACATCAAGCAGTTTCAGACCTGGACCAGCGCCACCGGAAGTGAGAACTGCCGGTTTGGCTCTCAGGTCTACCGAAGGATCGAACGCTTTCCCAGGCCTGTCCTCTGCGCGGTAAACGGCAGCGCCTTCGGCGGGGGGCTGGAATTGGCCATGGCCTGCGATGTCCGCATTTTTGACGAGCGCGCCAGAGTCGCGCTGCCGGAATGTACCCTGGGCATGCAGCCGGGCTATGGCGGCACCCAGCGCCTGCCCCGGCTGGTGGGACCCGGATTTGCAAAAAAAATGATGTACACCGGCCTTCCCATTACGGCGCAGGAGGCGCTGCGGGCCGGGCTGGCGGATGAACTGGCTCCGGCGGGCGGGAGCCTGGACGCCGCCCTGGAACTGGCGCAGACCATCGCCCGGCGGGCGCCCATCGCGGTGGCCCAGATCAAAAAAAGCGTTGCCTGCGCCATGGAGCACGGCCTGGAGGAGGGCCTGCGCTTTGAGAACCGCGGAATCGCGCTGCTGTGCGGAACGGGCGACAAGCAGGAGGGCGCGCAGGCGTTTGTGGAGAAACGCCCGCCCGTATTCCGCAACCGCTGAAGCCCTCCACAGGCGCTGCAAAGGGTATACTTTTTATACGGTGTTTCCGAAAGAGATACACAAAGCGGGGAAAACCGGCGGAATCAGCGGGAAATCCGTTGGCATGGCGTTTGCTATAGTAACAACTGTGGAGAGCGCCGCCAAGCGGCGGCATACTTGAGACGGATTGGAAAGGAAGGCTGCACTATGACAGGAAACAGCGGAAAAAGAAAACTTGCATTCATCGGGATACTGATCGTCAATTTCATGACCATGTTCTTGATCTGCGGCGTGGGCGTTTACGGCTACTCGGTGGCGGGATACTTCGACAGCATCGCCTCGGTGGGGATGATCTTCACCCTGGAGAGCGTGGCCCGCTGCGTGGCGATCCCCATCAGCGGAAAACTCAGCGATAAGGCGGGCCACCGGCAGCTCTTTCTGAGCGCGCTGGTACTGTATATCATCTCCTATGCGGTGGCGGCCTTTGCCCCTTCCTTCTGGGTGTTTACCATCGCGCGCACGGTCAGCGGCTTTGCCTGGGGACTGTTCGTCTCCAATATCTTTGTGCTGATCTCCGATCTGTTCGGGCAGAGCGACGCACCCCGTTATTCGGGGATCGCCCAGGCCCTGTCCACGGTGGCCATGATCCTGGGCTCTCCTGTGGCGGGCATCCTGTGCGCCGTCAACTGGCGGGTACAGTTCTATGTCTCCCTGCCCATCCTGGCGGTGGGCGCGATCTTCTGCTTGATCGGGCTGCCCAATGTCCCCAAACAGGCGGGAGAGCACAGCGCCATCGACGTGGGCGGCTGCATTGCCACTTTTGTTATGCTGATCCCCTTCTCCCTGGCCATGAACTGGGGCAGCACGTACGGCTGGACCTCTCCCCTGCTGCTGACGCTGCTTGCGGTGGCGCTCGCCGGACTGGCGGCCCTGGTGCTGGTGGAGCGCAAGGCGGAAAACCCCATCTATCCGGCCAAGCTGCTGGGCAACAAATTCTACCTCGCCATTTTTATGGTCAGCCTGTTTTATTCTCTGGGCAATGCGGCCAATAACTATGTCCCCACCTATGTGCAGTATGTTCTGGGCTACAACAGCACTGTGGCCGGCTTCGTCACATTGCCCGCCCTCGTGATCGCCACGGTCCTGTCGGTCGTATTTGGCAGCCTTGCGGCAAAGAACGGGCGCTATAAGGGGATGACCGTCTTCTGGTCGCTCTCCTCCATTGTGGGCGGCGTGCTCTACTGGGCCATGACCGGCTCGGCCACCCCGCTGATGGGCCTGGTGCTCGTGGTCCTGGCCTCGCTGTTCTACGGCATGGTCAACGGCGTGCAGCAGATCGTCCCCTATACCTATCCCATGAAAGTCCTCAAGCCGGATGAACTGGCGGGGGGAATGGCGTTCATGGGGGCAGGCGGCGTGCTGGGCAACACGATCGCCAGCGGCATCTACGGCGCTCAGCTGGCCGGAGATCCCACCATGGCGGCCCTGTTCCGGATGCCGGTTCTCTGCGCCGTGGTCATGCTGATCTTCGCGCTGCTGTTCCGGGATATCAAAGCGGGAGACACCCTGTGAGCTGGGGCCGTTTCCAATTATGAAGGGAGAAAGACCGATGCAGGAGAAAAAACGCGCTGCGATCGTTACCGGCGCCGGCGCCGGCGTGGGCCGCGCGGTGGCCCTTACGCTGGCGAAGGAGGGCTGCGATCTGGTGGTGGTGGGCCGTTCGGAGCAAAACACGCGGGAGACCGCCGCGATGGCGGAAGCATACGGCCGGGCGATCCCGGTCGTGGCGGATATCGGCTGCGAGGAGGATACGATCCGCTATGTCAATACGGCGGTGGAGCAATTCGGCGGGATCGACGTCTTTGTCAACAGCGCCGCCCGTTTCCAGCCCTATGTGCTGCTGGCGGATACGCAGACCGAGTTGTTCGACGATATCATGCGCATCAACGTGAAGGGCGCCTTTCTGGGGATGAAGTATGTGCTGCGCCAGATGGCGGCGCAAAAAAGCGGCGTGATCGTAAACGTGGCCTCCCGGGACGGACTGTTCAGCGAGCCGGCGCTGGGCTCCTACAGCACCAGCAAGCACGCCATGATCGGGCTGACCAAAAACGCGGCCACCGAGTACGGCCCTATGGGGATCCGGGTCTGTGCCGTTTGCCCCGGAGCCATCAATACCAAGATGATCGGAGATATCCTGAAGACCATCGACCCTGCGATCCTGGGTCCAATGGCCCGGCCGGCCGAGCCCCAGGAGATCGCAGACGTGGTGTGCTATCTCGCCTCGGACCGGGCGAGCTACCTCAACGGTGCGATCATCCGTGCCGACGGCGGAAAGGGCCTGTAAGCTCCGCACGGGAGGCAGGCGGCGCTTTCGGCGGAAACACCGCCCCGATGCATGCCGGAAAAGGCACGCCGGGGCGGTGTTTGCGTTGGTAGTACCGCAGGCACCCCCCGGCTAAGCCGGGGGTAAAAAAATAGCTTATAGCGAGGAGAAAAGCAGAAAAGAAAAAGGCTCCCTGTTAAAGTAAAAGTGGTTTGCCGACCACACAACTACGATAACAGGGAGGTCTTCATCGTGAAAGACAAAGACATAAGCAGTTTAGAGCATACGGGTAGTGTCAAGGATTTTGCGCAAATTGGTTTGCAGGCTCTGGAATGAATGAAGTCAGCCAGCAATGGAGGCGTCCTCAACGGCAGCCTCCAGGTGCTTCATATTCATGTACTTTT
>NZ_JACOPP010000008.1 GCF_014287895.1 Lawsonibacter hominis
GCATGGTACAAAACCAAGCAAGGCTTTTCTTCGTTTGCTTCCGCCAACAACCTCATTTCCATGTTCATCTTCTTCTACAACTTTGTCCGTCCCCATTCCGCCTTGAACGGCCTTACTCCGGCTCAGTGTGCCGGTCTTAAACTGTCCAAAAAGCGCAAACGGGAGCTTTTGCTCGTTGCGTAGAGATATTGGCTGATTTTTGGGTCCTAACTTTTCATGTTTACTTTACAGTGCCTAATAGGCACAAAGGAGGAATTGCGCATGATGGGACAACAAAATGGACAGATGGGGAGGATGGCCTTAGCTCTGGAAGAACTGATTTTGTTCGACCTTCTCCATGAGATTTTGACGCCCTACTATTCCCTGAATAGCTGACCATCGGTGGATACAGTCCGTATGTTTCAAATACTTGCTGGTTGGCCATCTGTATGGAGTAAGATCAGAACGCCCCCTGCTGGAAGAAGTACGGCTGAATTTAGCTTTATCGATGGTTCTGCAGATTTGGACTGTGTGATAAAAGACCTGTTGGCAAGACCCGGAACCAGACTGAAATTCTCACATTCAGCTCGGTTCTGGGTCTTGTCAACAGGTCTCTTTTTTGTAGCCCACAAGCGGCGCGGCTGCTTGTGGGGACCTGGAAGTGATGTTACGTGCGCGGGGCAAATAAAATGCCTTTGTACCGAGGTTTTGGGGCAGAGTCCAAAATGCTTGTGCAGCGTGCGGCGGGGCCCTGCTCTGCGGAGGCGGGAGGAAGATGGGGCTGCCTCTATTCCTCGTCCAGCTTGAGCACGGCCATGAACGCCTCGGTCGGGATCTGTACGGTCCCAAGAGAGCGCATCTTTTTTTTGCCCTCTTTTTGCTTTTCCAGCAGCTTTTTCTTGCGGGTGATGTCGCCGCCGTAGCACTTGGCCAGCACGTCCTTGCGCATGGCCTTGACGGTTTCCCGGGCGATGACCTTTCCGCCGATGGCGGCCTGCACCGGCACCTCGAAGAGCTGGCGGGGAATGTTCTCCCGGAGCTTTTCGCACAGCCTTCTCGCCCGGGGGTAGGCCTTGTCCCTGTGCGCGATGAAGGAAAGCGCGTCCACCTGGTCGCCGTTGAGGAGCAGGTCCACCTTCACCAGCTCGGAGGCCTGGTACCGGTCCAGTTCATAGTCCAGGGAGGCGTAGCCCTTGGTGCGGGCCTTGAGGGTGTCGAAGAAATCGTAGATGATCTCGCCCAGGGGCATGGAGTAATGCAGCTCTACCAGGTTGGTGTCCAAATACTGCATATCCTTATATTCGCCCCGCCGCTCCTGGCACATGGGCATGATGTTGCCCACGTAGTCCGGCGGGGTGACGATGGACACCTTGGCGTAGGGCTCCTCGGCCAGCTCGATGACCGCCGGGTCGGGATAGTTGTGGGGATTGTCCACCATGACCACCGAGCCGTCGGTCTTGGTGATGCGGTAGATGACCGAAGGCAGGGTGGTGATGAGGTCCAGGTCGAATTCCCGCTCCAGGCGCTCCTGAATGATCTCCATGTGGAGCATGCCCAGAAAACCGCAGCGGAAGCCGAAGCCCAGGGCGGCGGAGGACTCCGGTTCAAAGGACAGGGAAGCGTCGTTGAGCTGGAGCTTCTCCAGCGCGTCCCGCAGGTCGGGATACTTGCTCCCGTCCTCGGTATAGATGCCGCAGTACACCATGGCCCGGGCGGGGCGGTACCCGGGCAGCGCCCCGGCGGCCGGGCGCTCCGCACCGGTGACGGTGTCGCCCACCTGGGTATCCTTCACATTTTTGATCGAGGCCGTGAAATAGCCCACCTCGCCCGCGATGAGCTCGTCGCAGCGCTCCATGCCCAGAGGGAGCAGATGGCCGCACTCCAGCACCTCGTAGGTGGCGCCCGAAGCCATCATCCGCACCTTCATACCCGTCCGGATAGCGCCCTCCATGACCCGGAAGTACACGATCACGCCCCGGTAGGCGTCGTATTGACTGTCGAAGATCAGCGCCTGCAGGGGCGCGTTCACGTCCCCCTTGGGGGGCGGGACGTTTTTGACGATATCCTCCAGCACCGCATCGATATTGATGCCTACCTTGGCGGAGATCTCGGGCGCGTCCTGAGCCGGAATGCCGATGATATTCTCGATCTCGTCCTTCACCCGCTTGGGGTCGGCGGCGGGCAGGTCGATCTTGTTGAGCACCGGCAGGATCTCCAGATCGTGCTCCAGGGCCAGAAAGGTGTTGGCCAGAGTCTGGGCTTCGATGCCCTGGGCGGCGTCCACGATCAGCACTGCGCCCTCGCAGGCGGCCAGGCTGCGGCTGACCTCATAGTTGAAGTCCACGTGGCCCGGGGTATCGATCAGGTTGAGCTCATAGGTCTGGCCGTCCTCCGCCTTATAGTTCAGACGCACGGCCCGGGCCTTGATGGTGATGCCGCGCTCCCGCTCCAGGTCCATGTTGTCCAGCAGCTGGCTGGCCATCTCGCGGGCTTCCACCGCGTTGCATTTTTCGATCAGCCGGTCGGAAAGCGTGGACTTTCCGTGGTCAATATGCGCGATAATGGAAAAGTTGCGGATTTTGGATTGGTCGGTCAATCAAAACACCTCCGTAGGAAGGTCCGCGCTGGGGCCCCGCACAGCGGGGCGGCGCACAGCGCCGGAATCAAAATCAGAAACGGGATCTGAGCAAAGCCGTGAGGCTTTGCCGCGGGGAGCGGCAGCGCAGCGGGCAGCCCCCCGGCTTCCGCCGGGGACGGGGGACACAGGGCCGGCCCCGGCGCGGCCGGTGTGGGCGGTCCGGCAGGAGTAAAACCGTTGGCATCGGCCGGCCGTGCGGCCGCGCGGCTCAGCGGTCGTTCCGGCGGGCTTCCACCCGGCGGTTGATGCGGGCGCCGGTGGTGTGGATGATCTGCAGAAGGGATTGATACAGGCCGGGGTAGCTTTCGGTAAGCGCATCGTTGTTCATGGGCGGGAAGGTGCCCTTTTCTTTGGCGTGGGTGGCCAGAGCGTCCACATAATCGGCCTCGGCACAGATCATGTCGGCCCGGGGCACGCCCACGACGAAATGGCGGGCGGGGACGGAGAAAAAGTCCTCGTTCTGCGTGCCGTTGGCCCGGAACAGATGCCGGAACATGGTATAAACGGCGGTGCCCAGGTAATCGGCGGCGGCGGAGATGGCCTGCTTGCTGCCGGTTTTGCCCAGCAGGTCGAAGAGCACGCCCACCGAGTTGACCAGCAGCTTTTTGTTCAGCGTAGCCATGATGCTGCCGTGGAGCACATTGTCCTTTTCCGCGGAGTAATCGTACAGCTCGTCGGCGGAGACGATGGTGGTGCCGTCCCGGGACAGGGTACGCCCCAGAAGAAAGTCCGCCGACACATGATAGTAATTGCAGGCCTTGACCACGAAAGCCAGACCGGGTTCACGCACGCCGTTCTCATAATGGGAGAGCAGCGCCTGGCTGATCCCCAGGTCCTTGGCGGCCGCACGCTGGGAGACGCCCCGTTCCTGGCGCAGCAGGGACAGGCAGCGGGAGAAATCAGAAGCCATAATACACCTCAACCAAAAAACAGTGAGTATAGTATAAAAGCGGGAATACCAAAAGTAAAGTGGATTTTTTCACAATCTTGTACCCTTTTGGGATTGAGCTTGGCGGAAGAATGGGTGTATAATAAAAAGAAAGCCGGAAAGACCGGCAATTTGACCGATTTTAATTCAAACGGAGGTAATTCCCATGTCCATGCATATGTTCCAGCAGCTCATTGATACCTTGAAGAAAGACCCCAGGAAAATCGTTTTTACCGAGGGTACCGATCCCCGCATCCTGGAGGCCAGTGCCCGCCTGCTGGCCGGCAACTTCCTTACCCCCATCCTGGTGGGCAGCGAGCAGGAGGTCCACGCCGCCGCCGAGGAGTCCGGCTTCAACATCCGCGGCGCCCAGATCATTGACCCTGAGACCTACGAGGGCATGGACGAGATGGTACAGACCATGGTGGAGCTGCGCCGCGGCAAGATGACCGCCGACGAGTGCCGCGCCGCCCTGAAGAAGGGCAACTACTTCGGCACCATGCTGGTAAAGATGGGCGTGGCCGACTGCCTGCTGGGCGGCGCTACTTATTCCACTGCCGATACCGTGCGCCCGGCGCTGCAGCTGATCAAGACCAAGCCTGAAAACAAGATCGTTTCCTCCTGCTTCATCATGGTCCGCGAGCGGGTGGGCGACAACGAGGTGCTGGCCATGGGCGACTGCGCCATCAACATCGACCCCAGCGAGGATGAGCTGGTGGAGATCGCCCTGGAGACCGCCAAGTGCGCCAAGATTTTCGGGATCGACCCCAAGGTGGCCTTCCTGAGCTATTCCACCAAGGGCTCCGGCAAGGGCGAGGATGTGGACAAGATGCGCAATGCCTGCGCCAAGGCCAAGGCTGCCGCGCCCGATCTGGCCATTGACGGCGAGATGCAGTTTGACGCCGCCGTTTCTCCTACCGTGGGCCAGCTCAAGTTCCCCGGCTCTCCCGTGGCGGGCTACGCCAACACCTTCGTCTTCCCCAACATCAACGCCGGCAACATCGGCTATAAGATCGCCCAGCGCCTGGGCGGCTTCGACGCCTACGGCCCCATCCTGTTGGGCCTGAACGCTCCCATCAACGACCTCTCCCGCGGCTGCAACGCCCAGGAGGTCTACTCCATGGCCATCATCACCGCGGCCTTGAAGTAAGCGATTTGTCTCAATGGAAAGGGTCCCGCGCAGCAGCTGCCACGCGGGACCCTGGATTCATTTTTGCGGGAACTGCAAAAGCAGGTAAAAGACGCCGCCGGACAAGGCCCGGCGGCGCGCCGTTTGATGGAACTGTTAATAATTAAATCCGCCGAAGGGCCAGTTGTAATAGCCGTTGCCCTGCTGCTGAGACTGGATGGACTGGCTGTACTGCTGGTAGAGCTCATCCATGGCGTCCGAGCGGGCTTGATTGTCCTCATCCAGTGTGACCTGGACGGTCTGGGAAGCGCCGTCCCGATATACGGTGAAGGTGACGGTATCCCCGGCCTTATAGTTCTTCACCGCGGACTTGAGCTGCGTGGTTCCGCTCACGGCGGAGTCGTCCACGGCAGTGATGATGTCCCCCACCTGGAGACCGGCCTTCTGGGCGCAGGAACCGTCCAGGATGGCGGTAATCTCCGCGCCGGCGGGAATACCATAGCGCTGGGCGGAGGAATCCACGTCGTTCATGAGGATGCCCACATTGGGCTTGCCGGTGACATAGCCGTTCTCAATGATGCTGGTGACCATGTCCTTCACATCGTTAATGGGGATGGCAAAGCCAATGCCCTCGATGGAGGCCTCGGAGGAGGAGGCGCTGCTGGAATACTTGGCGGATACGATGCCCACCGCCTGGCCGTACCGATCAAACAAAGGGCCGCCGGAGTTGCCGGAGTTGATGGCGGTGTCCGTCTGGAGCATATTCATAATGGTGCCGTCGCTCATGGTGATGGTGCGGTCCTTGGCGGAGACCAGCCCCCCGGTGAGGGTAAAGGTCAACTCCCCCAGAGGATTGCCGATGGCATAGACGCTCTCGCCCACGGCCAGGGCGTCGGAGTCGCCCAACGTCACGGCGTGCAGGCCGGCGGCCTCGATCTTCAGCACCGCGATATCATTTTCTTCCTCGCCGCCCACCACTACGGCGTCGTAGCTGGAGCCGTCGGCGAAGGTGACCTTGATGTCGCTGACGCCGTCGATGACGTGGTAATTGGTCAGGATGTAGCCGTCGGAGCTGATGACGAACCCGGAACCGGATACGGCGTTGCGTACCGTCTGGCCCCAGACGTTGGTGGTCACGTCGCCGTTGACGCCTACCACGCAGTCCAGATTGGCCGCGTAGATCTGCTCGGCGGTGAGGACGGTCTTGCCGTCCACGTTTGCCAGGGAGACGGCGGCCGTAGGACGGCTGCCTTCGTAGACGGTGGTGGAGGAGCCGAAGAAGCCGGAACTCTTCAAAGCCATCGCGCCCGCGCCGCCGGCCAGACCGCCCGCGATGGCGCACACAAGACCCACGGCCACAAATTTGGCGGCAAAGCCCTTCTTTTTCTTGGGCGGCTCGGGATCGCTGACCTGATAGTGGATGGTCTCTATGGGCTCCCGCTCCTCAGGGGGTCTGTTATAATCGCTGTAATACATAACTGGTCTCTCCTTTGACGGGTTCGGTTTTCTTTGGAACAAGTCCTAGGATAAACGGAAAATGTGTATAAAACATGAAGATTTTTTGCACGTTTTTTAAATTCAAAATACGCCATACGCCCCGGAGGAGCACAAGCTCCTCCGGGGCGTATTTTTGAAGGGATCAGATCCGCAGCGCCCTGGTGACGGTGACGGCCCGGGCACCGGGGCCGATGTGGCAGGCTACGCTGAGGGAAAGCGGGTCCATGTGGATGGGATAGCCGGGAAAGGCCTCCTCCAGTTCGGACAGCCACTCCTGGGCGCTCTCCGCCTCGCCGGTGAAGGCCGCGGCGAGGTGCAGGTCTTCGGGACCCCGGCAGTCCGGGAAATCCCGGGCGATGGTCTGAAGGATCGCGTCGATCATGGCCTTTTTGGCGGCCTTCCAGCCGCGGGTCTTGGAAAAGGCGTCCAGCTTTTCCCCCTTGATGCGCAGCACCGGCTTGAGGTTGAGCACCGTGCCGACGGCGGCGGCGGCGGGGGTGAGGCGGCCGCCCTTCTTCAGGTACTTCAGGGTATCCACCGTGATATAGATATCGGAATCGAACCGGGTCTGCTCCAGAAGCGTCCGGATTTCCTCCGCGCTCCGGCCCGCCGCGGCCAGGGCCTTGGCGTCCAGCACAGACTGGCGCAGGGTGACGGAGATGCGCTGGTTGTTGACCACCTCTACCCGCCCGTCGTAATCCTGGGCCAGCATGATGGCAGTCTCGCAGGAGCTGCTCAGACCGCTGGACATGGGAATATGCACCACGGCCTCGTGGTCCTGCAGGAGCCTGTCCCACAGCTCGGTCACATCCCCCGGGGCGGGCTGGGTGGTCTTTACGTCGGCGTCCGCGGCCAGATGCCGGTAGAACTGCTCCTGGCTCAGGGTGATATCCTCTAAAAACAGCTCGTCGTTGATATAAAAGGGCATGGGCAGTACGAAGACCCCAAGCTCCCTGCTTTGGGCCTGGGTGATGCCGCTGTTGCTGTCGGTCACGATCGCAATGTTTCCCATAGTAAACCTCTCTCACAAAATGCGTTCTCACAGCATACAAGCATTATATCGGATTGTCGGAAAAAGTCAAGGAGGGCGCCTTGACCGGAACGGGAGCCGATGGAAGGGACAGGCTCATATCTGTTTCCTCCCATGCATACTCTGGAGTATCACGACCGATAAGGATGATGAAACATGAAGCACAAGCAGAACATTCACTGGAGCCGTCTTCTGCGCCGGGCGCTGGCGCTTTTCCTGGCCACCCTGGCGGCCTGGCTGCTGCTGGTGTGCGCCGGGGCGGGGTCGGCCGCAAATGCCTTCAAGAGCTTGGGGGAGAGTTCCGCCTTTGTCTCGGCCGCCCTGGCGGCCGAACTGGGGGAGGTGGCCCGGGCGGACAGCCCCCGGGGCGCGCTGGACGGCTGGGGGCGGCTGGTGGTGGACCAGTCCCCGCTGCTGCGGGGCGCGGAGGGCGCGGTAGAGCGGTATCTGGGCGCGGAAGCGCCGGGAAATTCCGCCACGCCGGTGGAGGAGCTTCCCGCCGGACAGCCCGCCCGGGACCACGACGACATTGCCGAGCAGCCCGAGGCCGTGGCTGCGCCGGAGGACATCGTGGCCCGCACCCTGGTGCCCACCAGCACCCAGGGCTATGAATTTGCCGATGGGGTCTACCTCTATAACCGCACCAAGCTGACGGTGGACCTGGCGGCGGCGGTGGCGGAGCCGGTGGAGATCGCCCTGACGGGAGAGGGACCCCAGATCCTCATCGTACATACCCATGGCACGGAGGCCTACACGCAGGACGGGACCGATCTCTATCAGCCCTCGGACAACAATACCCGCACGCTGGACGAGGCGTATAACGTGGTGCGGGTCGGGGATGAGATCGAGCGGGTGTTCACGGAAATGGGCCTGAGCGTGGTCCACGACCGCACCCTGTACGACTACCCGCAGTACAACGGCGCATACGACCGTTCTGCGCAGGGCGTCAGCGCCTACTTGGAGCAATATCCCTCCATTCAGATCGTGCTGGACGTGCACCGGGACGCCCTGGTGGGGGAAGACGGCACGGTGTATAAGGCCCTCACCGAGATCGACGGGGTAAAATCCGCGCAGGTCATGCTGGTGCTGGGGTCCAGCGAGGGGGGCGAGCACCCGGACTGGACGGCCAACCTGGCACTGGCCGCCAAGGTCCAGCAGAGCATGAACAACCTCTATCCCACCCTGGCCCGGCCGATGGCCCTGCGGGCCGCCCGCTATAACCAGCAGCTCTCCACAGGGTCCCTGCTGGTGGAAGTGGGCTGTCACGGCAATACCCTCCAGGAGGCCCTTGCCGGAGCACGGCTCTTTGCCCGGGCCGCGGGACAGGTGCTTTTGGGACTAAAAAAGTAAACGGCGCCCGCCCGGAAGCAGAGCTTCCGGACGGGCGCCGTTCAGCGCAGATGCTTTTTGACCTGGATTCCCAGCCTGCGGATGCGGGCATAGAGGGTATTGCGGCTCATATTCAGCGCCTGGGCGGTACGGGAAATGTTCAGACCATTTTCCAGCAGGGCCTGCTCAATCAGCTGTTTCTCAAAATGATCCATCCGGTCCTCGATCGGGGAACGCTCCACTGCGGGCTCATCTGGGATGCCCAGGGCGTGGCGTACGGCATCCTCGGTAATGCGCTTTCGCTCCAGTAGGTCCATTTTAGCCGCAAAATTGCGCAGCTGCCGCACATTTCCGGGCCAGTCATAGGCCTGCATCAGATGCATGGCCTCCGGCGTGAAAGAGATATCCAGCGCATCCTTGGCGATAAAGTAGTCGATAAGCACCGGAATATCCTCCCGCCGCTCCCTTAGGGGCGGTATGTTGATCTCGGCGATGCTCAAACGGTAGTACAAATCCTCACGGAATTCACCGTCCCGCATTTTCTGCTCCAGGTTGCTGTTGGTACAGGCGACGATGCGGGCCCGCAAGGGGATCAGGGTATTGCCGCCGACCCGCTCGAACTCCTTCTCCTCAATAGCACGCAGCAACTTGCTCTGGAGGGCGGGGTCCAGGCTGCCGATTTCGTCCAGCAGCAGCGTCCCAGTGCCCGCGATTTCAAATTTGCCCAGCTTGGTGGAGTAAGCGCCGGAAAAGGCGCCTTTTTCATAGCCGAACAGCTCAGACTCCAAAAGCGTGGAGGGAATGGCGGTACAGTTGATCTTGACAAAAGGGGCCTTGCCGTCCAGATGGCTGGCGGTGTGAATGCCGCTGGAGACGATTTCCTTGCCGCAGCCGGTCTCGCCCCGGATCAGTACGGGATAGTCATGGACCGCTACCTTTTGGGCAAACCGCAGCATCTCCTGAACGGCTGGACTGATCCCAATAAAGTCGGACAGGGTATAGTGCGCCTCTGCACGGGAGAGCTGATCGTAGAGCGCCTTGGATTTGGTGTCGAAATCAAAGCTGTTGTCCCGCATCAGCCGTTTGAGTTTTTCGATGCCGCGGAAAATGATTACGCCAAACGCGCCGATGATGTTGTCCTCCTGATCGAAAAGCGGGATCATGTGCGTAATGCAGGACATGCCGTTGATGATGTGCATCTTTCCCAGAACGGCTTCTCCAGTGGCCAAGAGCTGGGGGTAGGGGGAGGCGGAGTCCAGCTCGGTAATATGCCTGCCGATGCTCTCTTCGTTGGGACGGTTCCAAATAAGGGGAGAGCTGTCCGAGCAGTGCAGGATATAGCCATCCTTGTCCATGATGCAGGATTCGTCAAAGGCAAGATCCATGATGCCCTGGAGAAGAGGACCCGGGCTGTAGAGCTCGTCTCGGGTGATCCGTATTTTTTCCATAGCAGGCTCCCTTTGCACAAAGTGTGTAATAATTTGAGCACATGTTCAAAACAATTGTACTGCAAAAGAAAAGAAAAAGCAAGCGCCGGGAAGGAAACAGCCTTGAACGGAAAAGAAAACCTGCCCCAAAACAAGCAAAACGACCAAAAATGGATGAACCGTTTTGACATGAAAGGAAAAAATTTAAATAATTTGCTGCAGAATGACGTTTTGGCGCGGCAATTGCTAAAAAGAAAAGCAGCCGGCAATTTTTGCGAAAGAGAGAGGAGTGATCCCTTGGACGAGCTTTCTTATCTGTCAGCAGCACGTATGTCAGAAGCGATCCGAAAGAAAGAGCTCTCACCGGTGGAGGTAATGGAGCATACCATCCGTCGTATTGAGCAGCGGAACCCCAGCCTGAATGCCTTTGTGTATACCAAGTTTGATTATGCCATGGATCAGGCCAAGCGGCTCCAGGAGCAGCTTGGCGCCGGGAAGGTTTCGGGCGGGGAGTTCTGTGGAGTCCCCACGGCGCTTAAGGACTTTTTGCCTGGGAAGCCGGGCTGGCCCGGCTCTTCGGGCGGCGTCCGTGCTTTGGCAGGGGCGCCTGACGCGGCCTGGTCCAATTACGCCAGAAGCATGGAGGCGCAGGGGGCCATCCTGGTGGGCAAGACCAATTCTCCATCCTTTGCCTTCCGGGGCACCTGCGACAATTTCCTGTACGGGCCTACCAGTACGCCCTTTGACCTTAGCCGCAATTCCGGGGGCTCCTCCGGAGGTAGCGCTGCTGCGGTAGCTGATGGACTGGTGCCGGTGGCCGAGGGTACCGACGGCGGCGGCTCCATCCGCATCCCGGCGGCGTGGTGCTGCTGCTACGGCTATAAGGCCTCCGTTGGAACGATCCCATCGGTAAATCGGCCCAATGCCTACGCGGAGAGCCACCCGTACTGTTTTGCCGGGGCCATTACCCGTACGGTGGAGGACAGCGCTATGATCCTCAACCATATGGCTTACTTTGATCCCAGAGACCCCTTCAGCATCGAGTACCCGAAACGGGACTTCCGGGACGCCCTCAAGCGCAATATAAAAGGAATGCGTATCGCATATACCCTGGATTTCGGCGTATATGCGGTAGAGCCTGAGATCGCCGCCACAGCGGCTAGGGCGGCCCAGCGCTTTGCGGAAGCGGGATGTTCGGTGGAGCAGGTGGACTTCCGCCTCAAGCGCAGTCACAATGAACTGGCCGAATGTTGGGACGATATGATCTGTATCAACACGGTGGACGTGGTGGAGAGCATCAAACGTGCCGGAGTGGACCTGATGGGGGAGCACGCCGGGGACCTGCCGGAAGAGATGCGGCGGTGCATCGAAAAAGCCTATCGGGGCAATTACCTGGACTATGCCCGTAACGACGCGATTCGCACCGAGGTCTACGACGCGCTCCAGGACGTGTTCGACCAATATGATTTGATCCTCTCGCCCACCCTGGCCTGCGACCCAGTGCCCAACGCCAAGGACGGCAATACCATGGGGCCGGAGTACATCAACGGAGAAAAGGCTGAACGGCTGATTGGTTTCTGCCTGACTTATTTCTGTAACTTCACCGGACATCCGGCGGCTTCGGTCCCTGCGGGCCTGTCCCCGGCGGGACTGCCTGTGGGCCTGCAGATCATCGGCAGACGGTTTCATGATGCGGATGTGCTGGCGGCAAGCGCCGCTTTTGAGCAGATCCAACCCTGGTATCACCTTTACGAGCGCGCGGACAAGCGGCCCCTGCTGCGGCCGTAAGCGCTTCAAGTGCAAAGGAGAGAAGTGAAATATGAGAACTGATGTTATCATCATGGTCCTTATTTATGAGGTCCTGGTGGTCATCGGGATCGGCGTGCTGCTGATCATCCGGGACCGCAAAAAGAATACCGGCGACAGCTTTGCGGTAGCAGGCAGAAGCATGGGCTTCGGTTTGCTGGTGCCGACCATGACGCTGACGGCTTTGGGCAACCCCCATATCGTAGGCCTGTTTGAGATGTCCTACGGCATGGGTGCCGTGGCTCTGTGGTTTGCCTTTGCCAACACCGTGCACTTTGTAATCCTGTGCCTGTGCACTGGTCCCTGGCTGCGAAAGATGAAGGTGGCGACCGTGGGTGAGGCGCTGGATAACCTGTACGGGAAAAAGGTAGGCCTCGGGATATCCTGTGCCATGTCCGGCGTGACCTTCGGTGTGCTCACCGTGGAATGTCAAGGCGTGGGGATCATCATCAACGCCCTGACTGGCTGGGATTTATCCATCGCTATCGTTGTGGGCGGTGTATTCGGCATGCTTTACGTACTGCTGGCCGGTATGAAGCAGGTAGGCAGCGTCAATATGATCAATCTGGTCATCCTGTACATCGGCATCGTTGCCGCCACCATCTGTATCGCAATGACCTTGGGGGGAGGCTTTGATTCCGTACGGGCCTACTATGAGAGCGACGTGACCACCAGATTTATGACAAATGTGTTTGGAACGCCGTCCCTGTGGTTCAGCTTTGCCCTGGCCAATATCATTTCGGTTGCATTCTACGGCCCCATCAGTCAAGCCAATACACAGGCCCCCATGTCTGCGAAGAATACCAAGATGATTCGCCGGGCTTTGTGGATCGTGGCTCCGATCAACGGCTTGTTCGGCGTATTTTCCGTGATGCTGGGCCTGACGGCCCGCTCGATTCCCGAGTATGCCGAGCTGGGAGCCACCTCGGCCGCCATTACGATGCTGGTGGACCGGCTGCCCAACTGGGTATGCGCACTGCTGCTGGCCTCCTGCATGGCGGCCTGCCTGTCCTCCTTCGCCATGACGTCCCTGGGTTGCGGTACGATGTTCGGCTATGATATCTTTAAGGGCCTTTATAAGCCTGACGCTACCGACAAGCAAGTCACGCTGGTCATACGGATCGTGGTGGTAGTGGTCTGCGTCGCCGCGATCTCCATTGCCGTGGGCATCTCCTCTATCATCGGGGCCATGAACTGGGTCTTCGCCTGGATCGTGCCGGTCTTTTGGCTGTTCCTCTTCGGATTGTTCTGGAAGCGCAGCAGCAAAGTGGCCGGCTGGACACTGGGCATTACCTGGATTGTCAACTGCCTGTGGTCGCTGACCGGTCTGCCGGCATTGTTTGGCACCACCGCCGATGCAGTCCCCAATGGCTACGTGACGCTCGTCGTAGGCTTGGTCTGCTGCATCATCGGCAACTTGATCGTGAAGGGACAGCCTGGTCTCTGGAGCAAAAGGGCCAAGGCCCTACAGCGGCAATCAATAAGCAACGCGTGAGGAGGCGAGCGAAATGTTCTGGATGCTGTTTTTAAAGGCGCTGGGTGTGATTGCGGTTATTGTACTGATCGGAGAGGGAGTGTTCTGGGCATACCACGCCAAACACCCGATCGATGACGGCGATGACGAGGACTAAGGAGGCTGAAATTATGTCAACGACAATGAGTTGGATGATCGGCGTTTTGGCGGTCATGGCGGGTTATGGAATCTTTTCCGTAATCGGGCTGTATGTAGCCGGAAAGCGGAAAAAGGAGCAAAAAGAAAAAAAGTAATCTTCAAAACCAACAATGGAAAGGAATGGATAAAGTATGGAAAGCGAGATCAAGAAATACGGTTGTTTTGTCAAGGGCGTGGAGCAGAAGTATCCCAACGTTGCGCCCGGCACCCCCATCTACGCCAACGCCGTGGTGGTGGACAACATCGTGTATGTGTCGGGGATGACCGCCCAGAAGTTTGAGGACGGCAGCTGCACCACCAACACCATGCAGGATCAGATGTGGGTGGCCCTGAGCAAGATGAAGCAGGTCTTGGAGGAGGCGGGCAGCTGCCTGGAGAACGTGTTCAAAACGTTTATCATGCTCAAGGACATCAAGGATTACCCGGTCATGCGCGCCACGGAGCTGAAGTTCTATCAGGAATACGCCCCCGAGCTGGCGGAGCATCCCGCCGCCAGCACCATCCTGCAGGCGGGCTGCCTGGCCCGTCCGGAATTCCTGGTAGAGATCGAGTGTATGGCCGTGCTGAACAGGAAAAAGGACTGACCGAAAAAGAGAGCGCTGCTTTACTGCGCGACAGGCGTTCGCCGTCCCGGAGACGGCAAAACAGATTTGCCCCGCCGCCGGAACGGGCCCTTGCCGTTTCGGCAGCCTCCAGCCGCTCAGGACCATGGTCCTGAGCGGCTGTTTTTGCAGGAAGGGCGCAGTGCGCTCTTGTGGTGGGGACGGTTTTCTGCTATACTCATTTTAATTCGAGCCTTTGCAGTCAGGAGGGACGCCCATGGGGCCTACGCCGCTGTATGACGCCCTGCGGGCGTTTGCCGGGCAAGACGCCCTGCGTATGCACATGCCGGGGCATAAGGGCAAGCCCCTGCCCGCGCCGGAGCTGGCGGGGCTGGCGGCGCTGGATGTTACGGAACTGGGGCCCACCGGCGATCTGTTTGCAGGCGGCGGGCCCATCGGCGCGGCGGAAGCGCTGTGGGCGGCCCGGTTCCGGCTGCCCAACTGCCTGTTCCTCACCGGCGGCTCCACCCAGGGGGTGCTCTGCGCCCTGACCCTGGCCTGCGCGCCGGGGGAGGGCGTGCTGCTGGACCGGGACAGCCACCGTTCGGCCTATAACGCGCTGGCGCTGCTGGACCTGCGCCCCGTCTGGCTGGAGCGGCCCTGGCTGGAGGGGCCCGGCGCGGCGGGCCCGGTGACGCCGGCTGCGGTGGACGCGGCCCTTGCCGCCCACCCGGAGGTGCGCGCGGTGTTTCTTACCAGTCCCACCTACTACGGCGTGCGCTCCGACCTGCCCGCCCTGGCGGCGGCGGCCCACGCCCGGGGCTGCGTGCTGGTGGTGGATGCGGCCCACGGGGCCCATCTCCCTTTTTTAGGAGACTGGGATCTTTCCGCCGCGGACCTGGCGGTGGTCTCCGCCCACAAGACGCTGCCCGCGCCGGGACAGACCGCCCTGCTGTTTTCTTCGGACCGCTTCCCGCAGCAGGCGCTGCGCCGGGCGGCGGCGCTTTACGGCAGTTCCAGCCCGTCTTACGTGTTCCTGGCCGCGCTGGACGTGTGCCGGGCCTGGATGGAGGAGACGGGGGAGCGGGCCTATCGGAAGACGGCGGCTGCGGTGGAGCGCCTGCGCGCCCGCTATCCCGCCCTGCGCCCGTCCGACGCACCGCTGGATCCGTGCCGCTTCGTGCTGTGTACCCCGGACGGCCTTGCCGCCCGGGCCCGGCTGGAGGAAGCGGGGATCTATGTGGAGCTGGCCGACCGGGGCCATATCCTGTGTATCCTCACGTGCATGGATACGCCGGAGGACCTCGCACGCCTGACCGCGGCGCTGGACACGCTGCCGGCCGGCCGCCGGCGTCTGCCCCCGCCGCCCCCTCCGCCGGAGGCGGTCCTGACGCCCCGGCAGGCCCTGTTCGCCCGCCGGGAAACGCTGCCCCTGCACGCCGCCGCCGGGCGGGTTTGCGCCCAGCACCTGGCCCCCTATCCGCCCGGGATACCCATCGTGGCCCCGGGAGAGCGGATCGAGAAAAAAACTGTCGCATATTTCGAGCGAATCGGTTATAATATGGTAGAAGATATCCAGGTCGTCCACTGATGCGTGTGTGTACATTGTTCGGAGGGCCGTCTTCCGCCAAGGAGGGATAACAATGAAACTGATCCTTGCCATCATCAACCATGACGACGCCAACACCGTCACCCAGGCCCTCACCAAGAAGGGGTTCTCCTCCACTAAGCTGGCGACCACCGGCGGCTTCCTCATGGCCGGGAACGTCACGATCCTGGTGGGCGTGGACGAGGAAAAGGTCCAGTCCGTCATCGATATCATCCGGGAGCACTCCCACAGCCGCAAGCAGATGATCCCGACCACCACCGAGATGAGCTACGGGTACTATCCCAGCATGCCCGTGGAGGTCGTGGTGGGCGGGGCCACCATCTTCGTGGTGGATATCGAGCGCTTCGAGCGGGTCTGATGGACCTGTCACGGCTGGCGGGCAACGCCCCTCTGAAGCGGCAGCTGGAGCTGGAAACCGCCCGGCGGGGCCTGTCCCACGCGTACATTCTCAGCGGGCAGCGGGGCTCGGGGCGGCATACCCTGGCCCGGCTGCTCTGCGCTGCGCTGGTCTGCACCGGCGCGGGGGAGCGCCCGTGCCGGAACTGCACCCCCTGCCGCAAGGTGCGGCAGGGGATCCACCCGGACGTGCGCTGGGTGGGGGATGACGGGAAGGATATTACGGTAGGACAGGTGCGCGCGCTGCGCAGCGATGCGTATATCCGGCCCAACGAGGCGCAGCGTAAGGTCTATGTCATCGAAAATGCCCAGACGATGAACGCCAGCGCCCAGAACGCCATGCTCAAGCTGCTGGAAGAGGGGCCGGCCTATGCCGCCTTTCTGCTGCTTACCGACAATGCCGCCGCGCTGCTGCCTACGGTGCGCTCGCGCTGCGAGGTCCTGGCCCTCTCGCCCGTCACGCAGGAGCAGGCGCTTTCCTGGCTGCGGGAGGCGTACCCGGACCGGCCCGCAGCCCAGCTGCAGGCGCTGGCCGGGCGGTGCGAGGGCCTGCTGGGCCGGGCCGTGGCGGAGCTGGAGGGCGTGCAGGCGGAGGACGAGGCCGTGACGGATACGGCGCTGGCCCTGCTGGAGCGGTTCGCCCAGCGGGATGAACGGGGCCTGCTGGAGCTGTGCGTCGGGCTGGAAAAGTGGGACCGGGACAAGCTGTGCGCCCTGCTGGAAGAGAGCGTGCAGCTGCTGCGCTGCGCTCTGTGCTGCGCCGTGGGCCGCACCGACGAGACCGACGCACGCAGGCAGGCCGCCGCGCGGCAGGCCGCCGGCGCGCGCAGCGCCCGGGAGCTGACGGCGGCGGTGGACAAGCTGGAGCGGCTGCGTACCGCCTGCGGCTTCCATGTGGGCGCGGGGCACCTGGCCGGATGGATGGCTGCCGCGCTGTTTTCCTGATTTACTACGGGCGCGCCGCGCCCGGTTCGGAGGAACGCTATGACCGAGATCATCGGCGTCCGCTTTAAGAGCGGAGGCAAGCAATATTACTTCGACCCCAAGGGCGTTGCAGTGCAGAGCGGCCAGGGAGTCATCATCGAGACCTCCCGGGGCCTGGAGTACGGAGAGTGCTCGCAGAGCAACACCATGGTGGAGGACGAGGCGGTGGTGCAGCCCCTGCGGGAGCTGGTGCGCATCGCGACCGACAAAGACCTGGAGACGGTGCGCCGCAACCGGGAGAAGGAAGAAAAAGCCTTCCTCATCTGCCAGGAGAAGATCGCCCAGCACGGTCTGGATATGAAGCTGGTAGAGGTGGAGTACAACTTCGAGGGGAACAAGATCCTCTTTTTCTTCACCAGCGAGGGCCGGGTGGATTTCCGCGCCCTGGTGAAGGACCTGGCCGGGGTCTTTCACTCCCGCATCGAGCTGCGGCAGATCGGCGTGCGGGACGAGGCCAAAATGCTGGGCGGGCTGGGCATCTGCGGAAAGCCCTTCTGCTGTGCGACCTTCCTGGATGAGTTCCAGCCCGTATCCATCAAAATGGCCAAGACCCAGAACCTCTCCCTGAACCCCACGAAGATCTCCGGCACCTGCGGGCGGCTGATGTGCTGCCTGAAATACGAGCAGGAGGCCTACGAGGACGCGGTCAAGCGCATGCCTAAGAATGAATCCTTCGTGGAGACCCCGGAGGGGGTGGGGACGGTGTCCCAGGTGAACCTGCTGCGGGAACAGGTGAAGGTCCGCCTGGAGGATGCGCCGGATTCCCCCAAGTGCTTCCATAACTGTGAGATCTGCGTGGTGCGCAACGGCAAAGGAAAACGGCCGGAGGGCTATGTGGCCCCGCCCCCGGAGGAGCTGGCCAAGCTGCGCAAGGTGACCCCGGCGGAGGAGCCCAAACGCCTTTCCGATACGCTGGATGCAGCCCTGTCCGGCCTGGGCGTGAACGCCCCCGCCGCGCCGGAGCAGCAGGAGCACAGCGGAGAGGCACGCCCCCGCCGCCGCGGGCGGGGAAAGGGGGGCGGCAGGAACAACGCGGCCGAGGCCGCGGCCAGGCACCCGGAACAGGCCGCGCCCCAGACGGCCAAGCCTCCAAAGCCGGCCCGGGAGAAGAAGCACCAGGGTCCCAAGGAACGCCCCGCCCCTCAGCAGGCTCATCCCGCTGAACCGGGGGAGAACGCGGGCGGCGAGGAGAAAAAGCAGCGCCGGCCCCGCCGCCGCTACCGGGGCAAGCCCAAGGGGGAACGGCCCCAGCCGCCCGCCCAGGGCGAATGAGATCACAGCGCCGCCCGACTAACGCCGGGCGGCGCTGTTTTTGACGGGGACACGGGGACAATTGATTCCCCCGACGGGACATGATATAGTAAGAAAGAGCCTTTGAAGACGGAGCGATCGGCTATGAAGAAATTGGCGGTGGGTATTCTGGCCCACGTGGACGCGGGAAAGACCACCCTCACCGAGGGGCTGCTCTACCGCGGCGGACAACTGAAAAAGCTGGGCCGGGTGGACCACCGGGACGCCTTTTTGGACACCGGGGCGCTGGAGCGGGAGCGGGGCATCACGATCTTTTCCAAGCAGGCCAGGCTCCCCTTGCCCGGGGCGGAGGTCACCCTTGTGGACACGCCGGGGCACGTGGATTTTTCCAGTGAGATGGAGCGCACGCTCCAGGTGCTGGATTACGCGGTCCTGGTCGTCAGCGGGACGGACGGCGTGCAGGGGCACACCCGCACCCTTTGGCGGCTGCTGGAACAGTACCGCATTCCCGCCTTCCTGTTTATCAACAAGATGGATCTGCCCGGCGCCGACCGCGGCGCTGTGCTGGAGCAGCTGCGGACGCAGCTGGGCGAGGGATGCGTGGACTTCGGCCAGCCGGAGGCCGCGCTTTGGGAGCAGGTCGCGCTGTGCGGGGAGGAGGCGCTGGAGCGCTATCTGGAGCAGGGGAAGCTCAGCCACCGGGACGCGGCGGAGCTGATCCGCCGGCGCAGGCTGTTTCCCTGCCTGTTTGGCTCGGCCCTGCGTCTGGAGGGGGTGGACGCGCTGCTGGAGGCGCTGGAACGGGATACCCTTGCGCCCGTGTACGGCCCGGATTTCGGCGCGCGGGTCTATAAGATCGCCCGGGACAGCCAGGGGGGGCGGCTGACCTGGCTGAAGGTGACGGGCGGGACGCTGCGGGTGAAGGACCTGGTGACCAACCGGCGGGCCGGACTGCCGGAGGATCGGGTGTGGTCGGAGAAGGTGGATCAGATCCGGTTCTACTCCGGAGAGAAATACCGTCTGGCGGAGCAGGCCCCGGCGGGGAGCGTGTGCGCCGTTACCGGATTGAGCCGCACGCTGCCCGGCGAGGGGCTGGGGGCGGAGCGGACGGCGCCCGCGCCCCAGCTGGAGCCGGTGCTCACCTATCAGGTGCTCTTGGAGGAAGGGGCCGATCTTCACGCCGCCTTGGACAAGCTGCGCCAGCTCCAGGAGGAGGACCCCCAGCTGCACATCGTCTGGAACCGTTCGCTGCGGCAGATCCACGTCCAGCTTATGGGCGAGGTCCAGCTGGAGGTGCTGCAGCGCCTGATCGCCGACCGGTTTGGCCTGGCGGTCTCCTTCGGTCCCGGAAGCATCGTCTACCGGGAGACCATCGCCGCTCCGGTGGAAGGGGTGGGCCATTACGAGCCCCTGCGCCATTATGCGGAGGTCCATCTGCTGCTGGAGCCGCTGGAGCGGGGGAGCGGACTGCAATTTGCCGCCGACTGCCCTGAAGACCGGCTGGAGCGGGGCTGGCAGCGGCTGATCCTGACCCATCTGGAGGAAAAGGAGCACCTGGGCGTGCTCACCGGCTCGCCTATCACGGACCTGCGCATTACCTTGGTAGACGGGCGGGCCCACGAAAAACATACCGAGGGGGGCGACTTCCGCCAGGCCACTTATCGGGCGGTGCGCCAGGGCCTGATGGAGGCGGAGAGCGTTCTGCTGGAGCCCTGGTACGACTTTCGCCTGGAGGTGCCCCAGGCGTGCGTGGGCCGGGCTATGCACGATCTGCAGCGTATGGGCGGCAGGACGCAGCCGCCCGAGACCGGGGGGGAGTCGGTGCTGCTGACCGGGGCGGCGCCGGTAGCCGCCCTGCGGGACTATGCCCGGGAGGTGGCCGCCTATACCCGGGGGAGCGGACGGCTGCTGTGTGCTCTGCGGGGGTACGAGCCCTGCCGGGAGCAGGCGGCCGCCGTGAGGGCGCGGGAGTATGACCCCCTCCGGGATCTGGACAACCCTGCGGATTCCATTTTCTGCGCCCATGGAGCGGGTTTCAGCGTGCCCTGGGACCAGGTGAAGGCCCGGATGCATGTGGACAGCGGCCTGCGCCTGGGCACGGAGGAGCCGGACGGGCGGGAAGCGGAGCAGCCCGCCCGCCGGGGCGGGAGCTACGCCGCCGGAGCGGCGCTGGACCAGGAGCTTCAGGCCATTTTCGAGCGGACCTACGGCCCCGTGAAGCGGCGCCCCATCCCGCCGCCGGCCCGGCCCCGGACGGAGAGCCGGCAGGAAAAGCGCAGTGTGCCGTCCCGGCCGGAGGAGCCGGAATACCTGCTGGTGGACGGATACAATATCATCTTTGCCTGGGATGAGCTCAAGGATGCGGCACATGCCAGCCTGGACGCGGCCCGGCAGCTGCTGATGGATCTTTTGAGCAATTATCAGGGGTTCCGCAGCTGCGTGGTGATCCTGGTGTTCGACGCGTATAAGGTCCCCCGCGCCACCCAGGACGTGAGCCGGTATCATAACATCTACGTGGTATATACCAAACAGGCGGAGACGGCGGACGCCTACATTGAGAAGGCTACCTACGAGCTGGGCAGGCACCATCGGGTGCGGGTGGCCACCTCGGACGGAACCGAACAGCTCATCATCCTGGGCCATGGGGCCCTGAGGCTGTCCGCCCGGGCGTTCCGGGCGGAGGTGGAGCAGGCGGGCAGCCAGATGGCGGCCATTCTGGCGCGGAACAACCGGCGGGAGCGATCCGGGACCGTCCAGGCCGCCCTGGAACGGGCTGCGGAGGAAAAAGGAGACAAAATGAAAGAAAACGGGTAGAAAGTTGCGAAATTGGCAAAAGCGATCCTTATACTCCACAATCGTTGCCGCGGCGAAGGCGCAGAAAATCGCGGTTTTACCTGCTTGACAAAAATTTTACCACATGGTATTTTTAAATTACCAAATACGGGAACGATCCGGCGCAGAATTGCTGAAGATTCAACGGCGGGACGGGTACGGCAAGGGCGCTGAGAGGTTGGTTCTCAGCGCCCTTTTTTATCGCCCGACTTCTCGTGCAGGAGGTGGAAGCAGAAGGAAAGCAGGTTGCATCAGGATGGTATCATCATTCATAAGGAGGAAGGAAGAATGACTCAAAAGACCAAGTGCTCCAAGCGCGTGCGGGGAGTGTCCCTGCTGCTGGTGCTGGCGATGCTGGCGTCCCTGCTGATGCTGCCCGCCTCCGCTGCCGAGACCGCTTCGCTGGAGGTATCCGGGAGCAGCATCTACCTGTCTGAGGAAGGACAGTCCTTTACCGCCAAGCTGACCGTTCCTGCCAGCCAGGTGAGCGGCGATGTTCAGGCCTGGGCCGAGGGCCTTACCTGGACCCTGAGCCGGGACAAGAGCGAGCAGGACCCTGCGCTCTACCCCTACTGCTACACCGGCGACGAGCTGAAGGACTGGCAGTCGTGGGGCACCAACGGTACCGACGGCGCCGGCTACTTTGAAGTGGGCGAGCCGGTTGCCGTCTCCGCCGATGGCAAGGTCACCGTCACCCTGACCTTCACCAACAACGCCTTTGTGGTGAACAAAGAGGGCGCCAACGCCCTGGGCGGGAACGGCGTATCGAACCGCAACGTGTATATGAGCTTCACCGGCGACTATGATCTGGCGGCCAGTGTTGACGGAAAAGTGCTGGCCAGCACCGTGATGGACGTCAGAATGTACGCCAGTTATCTGCATTATTACGAATCCTATGAGACACTGAAGGAGATCCAGAAACTGGCGGAAGAGAACGGCCGCTATCTGGGCATTGAGATTTACGGTGAGTCGGAAGGCGGCTATCCCCTGATTTATGCCTACCTGTCCGACAGCGAGAAATCTGTATCGGACTTTATGTCTACAAACGCGATTGCCGAGACCGATCCCGCCGCCCTGCAGGCGAAAATCAAGGAGGGCAAGCTGGGCGGCAAGGATTACCGCATCCCCTTCCTGATCAACAACGTGCACCCGGACGAAAACCCCGGCGCAGACGCTCATGTCAACCTGCTGCGCACGCTGGCCACAGAGGACACCATCAGCTACTGGACCCTCACCGGCCTGCTGGAGGGCGAGGTGGACACCTCCCTGTTTGACCCCAAGGTGGCTGCCATCGACGGCTTCACCGGCCTGGGCTCCCACCGGATCAGCGGCAGTGAGGAAACCGGCCACAATACCGGCAAAGAGGACGCCAGCGAATACTATACCATCAGCGATGAGATCGTGGTGGATGTGGACGAGATCCTGGATAACATCATCTTTGTCTGTGTCCCCAACGAGAATGCCGACGGCCGCACTTACAACTCCCGCCGCAACGGCAACGGCTTCGATCTGAACCGCGACGCATCCAACCAGACCCAGAACGAGACCTATTACCTCTACCAGGTGGTCAACAAGTGGAATCCCGTGGTCTTTGCCGAACTGCACGGCTACATGGAAGAGTACCTGATCGAGCCCTGCACGCCTCCCCATGAGCCCAATATGGAGTATGACATCCTGGTGGAGAACTTCCTGAGGGGCGCCGAGGCCTGGGGCAGGGCTTCCCTGGGCAGCATGTCCGCCGACGGCTCCTATGACTATAAGTTCCAGTCCTACTACACCCCCCTGCGCGACGACTTTACGCCCGGCGTGGGCTGGAGCGCCTGGGACGATCTGTGCACCAACTACGGCCCCAGCTATGCCATGCTCAACTGCGGCGCCATGGGCTACACGGTTGAGATCCCCTGCTCCAACGAGGCCAGCACCCGCGTTCTGGAGTACGGCCTGTACGGCATGATCGACTATGTGATGGAGCATAAGGACGACATCTACCGCAACCAGCTGGAGTTCTTCCGCCGCGGCGTGGAGAACGAGGACCACCGTGCCGACATGGAAAAGTGGTACGTGGACATGAGCAACAATACCCTGGAGAGCGACACCTGGCGCGTGCCCTACGCCGAGAACGGCAAATACTTCCCCGAGTATTACGTCATCCCCGTGGATGCCGAGAGCCAGCGCGACACTGCCGACGCCTGGGCCATGGGCGGCTTTTTGACCCGCAACGGCGTTGAGGTGCGCAGGCTGACCGCCGACGCCACCGTGGGCGGCACCACCTACAAGGCCGGGTCTCTTGTGGTGGATATGTATCAGGCCAAGCGCAACTATGCCAACACGGTGCTGTGGCAGGGCGCCGACGCCTCCAGCTCCGGCTTCCCCGACCTGTATTCCGAGTCTGTCTCCAACTTCCCCGAGATGCGCGGCTTTGACTGCGTCCCCGTCGCCACCGTGGGCGCGTTCAGCGGCAAGCTTTCCGACGTGCTCACCGACTTTGCCGGCGAGAGCCTGCTCTCCGGCTCCGGCGCGGCTGTGGTCCTGTCCAACAACGGCGCCGAGGCCGTCCGCGCCGTTAACGCCCTGCTGGACGAGGGCAAGACCGTCGGTATGATCACCGAGGGCGCGTATCAGGGCGACTTCCTGGTCAGCAACGCGGTCTTTGCCTCCGTGAAGGACGAGTTCGTCCTCACCGGCACCGCCGTCAGTGAGCTGCCCGTGGCCTATGCCATTTCGAAGCCCACCGTTTTCCTGGCCGGACGCTATGATGCGTTCTCCGGCTATCAGATCACCGAGGGCTATTATGCGCAGTGGTTCTCGGACGGCTACGGATTCATCAATTACCGCAACGTCCACCAGAACGGCACCTCCAACTACGATGTGATGGCCTATGACAAGCAGCTGGGCTTTACCATTACCGACGAGCCGGCCCAGGCGGACGTGATCGTGGGCAACGTGGCCCTGAATCAGGGAGAGAGCGGTGCGGCCGCCGTGGCCGCCGTCAAGGCGGGGGTCCCCTACATCGCCACCGGCACCAGCCCCCTGAAGTACATCCAGGAAAACCTGATCACCGATCTGGAGTATGCCAGCCTGGGCATGGAGGCCCTGCACACGGTGGAGTATCCCACCGCCAGCCTGATCACCGCCAGCCAGGTCAAGGATGCGGACAATGTCATCTATACCTACAACTGCGGCGTGATCACCTCCGTACCCGAGGGCGCGCAGGTGCTCATCAAGGCTGCCGATCAGGACGCCTTCCTTGCCGGCTGCTGCCTCAATGAGGACGGTACCCCCCTGGATGGCTATGTGGAGGCCTTCGCCATCGAGCGCTCGGGCATGGACATCACCGTCTTTGCCAACTCCACCAATAACCGCGCGCACCAGCAGGACGACTATCAGTTCGTCACCAACGCCATCTATGCCAAGAGCCTGACCGGGGCCGCCCTGACCGCGGCCGCCCTGGACCAGCCCGCGCCCAAGGGCTTCTCCGACGTGAGCGCCGGCTATTGGGCCGCAGAGGGCATCCGCTACGCGGTGGCCAACGGCCTGATGACGGGCACCTCCGCCACCACCTTCGCGCCGGCCGCTACCACCACCCGCGGCATGCTGATGACCGTGCTGGCCCGTCAGGCCGGCGAAGATACCACCGGCGGCAGCGTGTGGTACGAGAAGGGGATGGAATGGGCCAAGACCGCGGGCGTGTCCGACGGCACCAACCCCGGCGGCGCCATCACCCGCGAGCAGCTGGCCACCATGCTCTACCGCTATGCGCAGAGCAGGGGGGACGACGTGAGCATCGGCGCGGATACCAACATCCTCAGTTACAATGACGCCCAGGAGATCAGCGAGTGGGCCATTCCCGCCATGCAGTGGGCCGCGGGCGAGGGGATCATCACCGGTAAGACCGGCGGTCTGCTGGACCCCGCCGGCACCGCCTCCCGCGCCGAAATGGCCGTCATCCTCATGCGCTTCCTGGAAGCGTAAGCAGACCGGTCTCCGGAATCAAAACAGAAACAGCCGCCCGCCTTCCGATGGAAGGCGGGCGGCTGCGTTATGCGCTATTCCGCAGCGGCGGGGGGGAGGGGGATCTCGGGCATCAGTTCCGCCGAGACGATGGTGAGCATCTCCTCCAGATTGGCGGCTTCCTCGGGAGAAAAACGCTCCTGGATCCGGCCCATCACCGTGTTCAGATATCGGTAACTGATGTTGTAGTAGTCGATATACTTTTGGGTGACTTCCAGATGGTACTCGCGCTTGTCGTCGGGGGACTGGACCTTGCGGACATACCCCTTCTGGATCAGACTGTTGACCTTATAGGCGGCGTTTGGGGGCGAGATCGCCACAAAGCGGGAGAATTCGTTGATGGTGGGCTTGCCCAGGGCCATGATGATCTCCATGCAGAAGGTCTCCACCGTGGTGAGGCTGGCCTCCCGCTTCTGAAAGCGGGCGAAGACCGCCCGGTAAAAATGCAGCTTGAACTTGGTGTATACCTGGTTGAAGGCTGCCTCCAGCATATGCCACACTCCTCTGATCTGCTTCGTTCCAGCACAGTATAGCAGATTGCGGCCCATCCGGCAAGTCAGCCGACGGCAAAGGTCAGCTCCGCCTGACAGGCAAGCTTGCCCGCCACCCTGGCCTCCGCCTTGCCGAAGCCCACGCCGCCCCGCTGCTCCACCAGCGTGCAGGAGAGCTCCAGCACGTCGCCGGGGACCACCTGCCGCCGGAAGCGGCAGCGCTTTACTCCGCCGAAGAACGCCAGCTTTCCCCGGTTTTCCGGCAGAGACAGGGCGGCCACCGCGCCGGTCTGGGCCAGAGCCTCCAGAATGAGCACCCCCGGCAGGATCGGGCGGCCGGGGAAGTGCCCGGCAAAAAAGGGCTCGTCCAGGGCGACGCATTTGTACCCCCTTGCCCACACGCCGGGTTCGTAATCGGTGATGCGGTCCACCAGCAGAAAGGGCGGCCGGTGGGGCAGGATGTCCATGATCTGGACCGTGTTCAGTTCCATGCGCATCCCTCCCAGCGCCGCAGCAGCAGGCTGACGTTGTGGCCGCCGAACCCCAGCGAGTTGGACATGGCGTATTCCACCCCGGCCGCCCGTCCGGCGTTTGGCACTACGTCCAGATCGCAGGCCGGGTCGGGCTTCTGATAGTGGATGGTGGGGGGGAGGAAGCCGTCCCGCAGGGCCAGGGCGGTAAAGAGCGCCTCCACGGCGCCGGAGGCCCCCAGCAGATGGCCGGTCATGGATTTGGTGGAGCTGATGGCCAGGCGCCGGGCGTGAGGGCCGAAGGCGGCTTTGATAGCGGCGGTCTCGCAGGCGTCGTTGAGCGGGGTGGAGGTGCCGTGTGCGTTGAGATAGCCCACCTGCTCCGGAGCGATCCCGGCATCCGCCAGGGCGGCGCGCATGCAGGCGGCGGCTCCCGCTCCGCCCGGGGCGGGGGCTGTGATGTGGTGTGCGTCACAGGTGGCGCCGTATCCGACCACCTCGGCCAGGATATCGGCCCCGCGCCGCTGTGCATGGGAGAGCTCCTCCAACAGCAGGATGCCCGCCCCCTCTCCCATCACGAAGCCGGAGCGCTCCGCGTCGAAGGGGATCGAGGCACGCTCCGGGTCGGGGCAGAGGGTCAGCGCATGCATGGAGGTGAAGCCGCCGATGCCGGAGGGAGTGATAGCCGCCTCCGCTCCGCCGCAGAGCATCACCTCGGCATAGCCGTCCCGAATGTGGCGGAAGGCGTCGCCCACGGCGTTGGAGCCGCCCGCGCAGGCGGCCGCCGGACAGGCGCACATGCCCTGAAAGCCGTACCGGATGGCGATGTGCCCCGCCGCCAGATTGGTGATGGTCATGGGGATGTAGAAGGGGGAAATGCGCTCGAAGCCCTTTTCCGCGCCCTTTTGGATTTCCCGCTCCAGGGTGGACAGACCGCCGATGCCGCTGGAGACCAGCACACCGCAGCGGGCCGGGTCCTCCCGCTCCGCGTTCAGGCCGCTGGCGGTCATGGCCTCGGCGGCGGCGGCCAGGGCAAACTGGGCAAAGCGGTCCAGCTTGCGGACGTCCCGTTTGTCGATGCAGTCTTCGGGGACAAAATGCTTGACCTCGGCGGCCAGGCGGACCTTCTGTCCGCCGGCGTCATACAGGGTGATGGGGGCCACGCCGCATACGCCGGCACGGGCGGCGGCCCAGCTCTCCGGGGCATTGCGGCCGATGGGGGTCAGCGCCCCCGCGCCGGTGATCACGACCCGTCGTTTTTCCATAGTCAATCTCCTTTTCAGACGGCTCCCCGGCGGCCTGCCGAAGAGCCTGTCGGCTGCGCGCCCAAGGCGCGCGGCGTGTGCCTTAAACGGCCATGCCACCGTCCACGCAGAGGACCTGCCCGGTGATGTAGGCCGCCTCGTCGCTGGCCAGAAAGGCCACGGCCCTGGCTACGTCCTCTGCCGCGCCCATACGGCCCATGGGAATGGAGGCGAGCAGGGCGGCCCGGGCCACTTCGGGCAGCGCGGCGGTCATATCTGTGTCGATCAGGCCGGGGGCCACCAGATTGACCGTGACGTTCCGGCTGGCCAGCTCCTTTGCAAGCGATTTGCCCAGGCCGATGAGGCCCGCCTTGCTGGCGGCGTAGTTGGTCTGGCCGGGGTTGCCCCGCAGCCCCACCACGCTGCTGACCGCCACGATGCGGCCGCAGCGCTGCTTTACCATGGGGCGGCAGGCGGCCTTCATGCAGAGGAAGGCGCCCTTCAGGTTGGTGTTTATCACCGTGTCGAAGTCCTCCTCCCGCAGGCGCAGCATCAGCTCGTCCCGGGCCACTCCGGCGTTGCAGACCAGAATGTCCAACCGGCCGAAGCGCTCCAGCACCGCCTGCAGCATAGCCTGACAGGCGGCGGAGCTGGCCACGTCGGCCTGAAGGGCGAAGGCCTGCGCGCCCACGGCGCGGCATGCCTGGACCGTTTGTTCGGCGGCGCCGGCGCTGCCGGAATAGTTGACGGCCACGCTGGCCCCCTGCCGGGCCAGCTCCAGACAGATGGCCCGCCCGATGCCGCGGCTGCCGCCGGTGACCAGCGCGGTTTTCCCGGTTAAACGCATGTGGATGCTCCTTTCAGGGCGGCCACCGCCGCCTCCAGTTCGTCCGCCGTCTCCACCGCCAGCGTGCGGATGGAGGGGGCGGCCTTTTTCACAAAGCCGGAGAGGACCCGGCCGGGGCCGATCTCCAGGACGGTGTCCACCCCCAGCGCCTCCAGACGGCGGATGGTGTCCTCCAGGTAGACGCTGCTCTGCACCTGCCGCTCCAGCAGGTCGGGAATGCTTTGGCCGGGGCGGAGACAGTCGCCGGTACAATTGAAGAGCACCGGAAACGCCATGGGGCCGAAGCGGAGGGAGCGAAACCGTTCCCGCAGCGCGTCCCCCGCGGGGGCCATCAGGGAGGTGTGAAATGCGCCCGAGACCCGCAGCGGCTGGCAGCGCCTGGCTCCGGCCTGCAGGGCCAGCACGCAGGCCCGTTCCACCGCCGCCGCGTCCCCGCCGATGACCAACTGGCCGGGACAGTTGTAGTTGGCGATGGATACCGTGCCGCAGGCCTGGGCCGCCGCGCAGACCTGCTGCAGAGCGGAACGGTCCAGCTTGAGCACGGCCGCCATGGTCCCCGGGCGGCCCCGGGCCGCCTGCTCCATGGCCCGGCCCCGGAAGCGGACCAGACCGATGGCGGTCTGGGCGTCAAACACCCCGGCGGCGTGGAGGGCGGAATATTCGCCCAGACTCAGGCCCGCGGCGTAATCCGGACGGATGCCCCTCTCCCGGAGCAGAGCGGTCATCCCCGCGGCAAAGGCCACCATGCAGGGCTGGGTGTGCTGGGTCTGCCCCAGCCGTTCCTCCGGCCCGAAAAAGCACAGCTCCTTTAACGCAAGGTCTGCCGGAGCGGCGTCGAATACCGCCCGGAACGCGGGGTAGGCCGCATACAGGTCGGCCCCCATGCCCGCGTGCTGGCTGCCCTGGCCGGCGTAGAGAAAAGCCAGCTTCATCTCAGCGCACCTCCTGCTCCAGCGCGGACAGCCGCTCCCGGCAGCCGTGCCACAGGTCTTCGAAAATGGCGCGCAGGGGGCGGATCTCCCGGAGCATGCCCGCCACCTGCCCCGCCATGAGGCTGCCGGTGCGGGTGTCCCCGTCGAAGACCGCCCGGCGCAGGCTGCCCAGCGTGAACCGCTCCAGCTCTTCCGTGCCGGCGCCGGCCTTTTCCCGGGCCAGATAGTCCCGTGCCATCTGGTTTTTCAAAAGACGCACGGGCGTGCCCCCAATGCGCCCGGTCACGGTGGTGGAGCTGTCCCGGGCCTTGAGCAGGGCCTGCTTGTAGTTGGCGTGGATAGGGCACTCCGCGCTGACCAGCAGGCAGGTGCCCAGCTGAGCGCCGCAGGCGCCCAGGGCGAAGGCGGCCAGCAGCTGGCGGGCGTCCGCAATGCCGCCGGCGGCCACCACGGGGATGGACACCGCGTCGCACACCTGGGGCACCAGGGCCATGGTGGCGGCCTCGCCTACGTGGCCGCCGGACTCGGTGCCCTCGGCAATGACGCCGTCCGCCCCGGCCCGCTCCACCAGCTTGGCCAGCGCCACCGCCGCCACCACGGGGAAGACCTTGGCCCCGGCCTGCTTCCACAGGGGAAGGTAGGGGGCGGGGTTGCCCGCCCCGGTGGTGATGAAGCCTACGTGCTCCTCCGCGGCGATCTGGGCCATGGCCCCGGCCTGGGGGTGCATGAGCATGATGTTCACGCCGAAGGGCTGGTCGGTCAGGCGGCGGCAGAGGCGGATCTGCGCCCGAAAGGCGTCGGCGTCCATGCCGCCCCCGCCGATCAGGCCCATACCGCCGGCGTTGGAGACGGCGGCGGCGAAGGGGGCGGTGGCGATGTTGGCCATGCCGCCCTGGATCAGGGGAAATTCCGTCCCCAAAAGTTCGTTTAAGTTCATTGTCAGCCTCACAAGAATACGCGCGCAGACACGCGCGGAATAGCGCCGGGGCGGCCCGCGGCATAAGACGAACGGCCCCCGAAAAGCCGCCGCTTTAGAGCGTCAGCAGGACCCCGCCCCAGGTGAGCCCCGCGCCGAAGCCCGCGCAGATCACCTTCTGCCCGGTGCGCAGCAGGCCCGTCCGGTCCATCTCGTCCAGGGCGATGGGGATGCTGGCCGCGGAGGTGTTGCCGTAGCGGTCCATGTTCTGATAAAACCGCTCCAGCGGAAGGCCCAGCCGCCGGGCGGCGGCGGAGACGATGCGGGCGTTGGCCTGGTGGGGCACAAACCAGTCAATCTCCTCCCCACGCAGGGCGGACTGCTCCAGCAGGGTGCGCACGCAGCGGGGCAGGGCCTCCACGGCGAAGCGGAACACAGCCTGGCCGTCCATGTGGATGACGGGGTGCGCCGGTCCGGGGCCTTCGATCCACAGCGGGGCCGCGTCGCCCCGGCTGCCCAGGGTGCAGGCGTAGGGGACCTGATCCAGGGTGACCACCGCCGCCCCGGCTCCGTCGCCGAAAAGGACGCAGGTGTTCCGGTCGGTGAAGTCCGTAATGCGGCTGAGCTGCTCGGCCCCGATGACCAGCGCGTAGGGGCGCGCGTCCTGCAGCAGCAGCCCCCGGGCCGCCTGCAGCGCGTAAATAAAGCCGGTGCAGCCCGCGCTCAGGTCAAAGCAGGCCAGTTCCTCCGGCAGGCCCAGCCGCTGCTGGACCAGGCAGGAGACCGAGGGGGAGGCGTAGTCGGGCGTGACGGTGGCGGTGATACAGGCGCACAGCTGTCCGGGGTCCGCTCCGGCCCGCTCCAGCGCCAGCCGGGCAGCGTCCGCGGCCAGGGAGGCCGCCGTCTCCTCCCCGCAGCAGAAGCGCCGCTCCCGGATGCCGGTGCGGGAGGCGATCCAGGCGTCGCTGGTATCCACCCGGCGGGAGAGCGCGTCATTGGTGACGATCTGCCGGGGCAGCGCCCGGCCGGTCGCGCAGATGCGAAGGCCCTTCATGATCCGATCCTCCGGAATGTTTCATAGCGCCGGGCGGCGAAATGCCCTTCCCGCTCCACCTGACGCAGGTGCCGGGAGAGGGCGCGGTCCACCGTGGCAAACGCGGCGGCCGGGTCCAGATGGGCGCCCCCCTCGGGTTCGGGGAGGATCTCGTGGATCACGCCCAGCGACAAAAGGTCGGCAGCCGTGAGCTTCATTACCTCGGCGGCCTCTCCGCTGCGCCCGGCGTCCTTCCACAGGATGGAGGCAAAGCCCTCCGGCGAGAGGACGGAGTAGACCGCGTTTTCCAGCATCAGTACCCGGTTGGCCACGGCGAGGGCCAGCGCGCCGCCGCTGCCCCCCTCCCCGGTAATGACGCAGAGGACCGGCACCTCCAGCGTGGAGAGCAGGGACAGGCAGGAGGCGATGGCCTCCCCCTGGCCCCGGGCCTCGGCCTCCAGGCCGGGGTAAGCTCCGGGAGTATCCACAAAGGTGATGACCGGCCGTCCGAATTTTTCCGCCTGGCGGAAGAGCCGCTGGGCCTTCCGGTAGCCCTCCGGGCCGGGCATGCCGAAGTTGCATTTCAGGTTTTCGCTCAGGTCGCGGCCCTTGCGGTGGCCCACTACCGTGACGGGACGGCCGTGGTACAGGGCCACGCCGCCCAAAATGCTGGCGTCCTCCCGGCACTGCCGGTCGCCCCGGCATTCAAAAAAGTCGGTGAACAGCGCGGCGATGTAGTCCGCCGTGCCGGGCCGCCCCGCATGGCGGGCCAGCGCGACCCGCTGCGCGGGCGTTTTATCCGCCATGGGCGCGCGCCTCCTTTCCATGCAGGCGCAGCAGCCGGGCAAGGGCCGCCCGCAGCTGGGCGCGGGGGACGATCTGGTCCAAAAAGCCGTGCTCCTGCAGGTATTCCGAGCGCTGGAAGCCCTCGGGCAGGGTCTGACCGATGGTCTGCTGGATTACCCGGGGACCGGCAAAACCGATCAGCGCCCCCGGCTCGGCCAGGGTGTAGTCCCCCAGGGAGGCAAAGGAGGCGGTCACGCCGCCGGTGGTGGGGTGGGTGAGGATGGAAATGTACAGCCCGCCCGCCTGAGAAAACCGGGCCAGGGCCGCGGAGGTCTTGGCCATCTGCATCAGGGACACGATGCCCTCCTGCATCCGGGCCCCGCCGCTGGCGGAGCAGATGATGAGGGGGCGGCGGGTGCGCCCGGCGTACTCGACGGCGCGGGTAAGCTTTTCCCCCACCGCCGCGCCCATGCTGCCCATCAGAAACTGACTGTCCAGCACGGCGGCCACCACGCTGCGGCCGTCGATCATTCCGCGGGCGGTGACCAGCGCCTCCGCAAGGCCGGTGGAGCGGCGGGCGGCGCGGAGCTTCTCCTCATAACCGGGAAAGTCCAGAGGATTGGCGGCGGTCAGCTTTTCGTCCAGCTCCCGGAAGCTGTGGGAATCCAGCAGCAGGCTCAAACGCAGATAGGCCCCGATGGGGTGGTGGTACCCGCAGGCGGGGCAGACGTACAGCGAGCGGACCAGCGCGCTCTTGGGCGTGACCCCGCCGCAGGCGGGACATTTGCCGAACACCGCCTTGGAGGGCTTGCGGCGGGGCACGTCCCGCTCCCTGCCCTCCCGCCGCTGCTTGAGCTGGATCAGACGGGCGCGGCGCTGGCTGAAATTGGGTTGTTCCATGGGTTACCTCCAAACGGACTGCAAAACAGCGGCAGTTCAACGGTGCCGCCTGGGCGGGGCTTATCCGCACGCCCAGGCCAGCAGTTCGTCCATGTGCTGTTCCAGAAAGCCGGTATCGTAAGTTCCCTTCACAAACTCCGGGTGGTAGAGGATCAGGTGGGCCAGGTCGGCAGTGGTGGGGTAGCCCTCAATGATCAGCTCCTCCAGCGCCCGGCGCATCCGGCGGATGCACTCCAGCCGGGTGGGGGCGTGGACGATGAGCTTGGCCGCCAGGGAGTCGTAATAGGGGGGCAGGTCATAACCGGGGAAGAGGGCGGTGTCCACCCGCACGCCGGGACCGCCGGGCAGGTGGAGGAACGCGGTGCGCCCCGGCGCGGGCGCAAAGTTCCGGCGGGGGTCCTCGGCGTTGATGCGGCACTCCATGGCGTGGCCGGAGGGCCTGAGCTGCTCCTGGGTCACGCTCAGCGGCAGCCCCGCGGCGATGCGCAGCTGCTCCCGCACCAGGTCCACGCCCGTGACGGCCTCGGTCACCGGGTGCTCCACCTGGATGCGGGTATTCATCTCGATAAAATAAAAATGACCCGTCCGGTCCAGGACGAACTCCACCGTCCCGGCGCTGCGGTAGCCGGCGGCCCGGGCGGCGGCCACGGCGGCCGCGCCCATGCTTCCGCGCAGGGCCTCGTCCAGCGCACGGGAGGGGGACTCCTCGATGAGTTTTTGATTTTTTCGCTGGATGGAACAGTCCCGCTCCCCCAGATGCACCACATTTCCGTGGGCGTCGGCCAGGATCTGGAACTCGATGTGCCGGGGCGCCTGGATCAGCTTTTCCACATACAGCGCGCCGTCGCCGAAGCAGGCCTCGGCCTCGCCCCGGGCGGCGGCAAAGAGCGCGTCCATCTGCTCCGGGGAATCCACCCGCCGCATCCCGCGGCCGCCCCCTCCGGCAGAGGCCTTTACCAGCACGGGATAACCCACTGCGGCGGCGGCCGCGGCGGCCTGCGCGGCGTCAGCCACCGGCCCGTCCGAACCGGGGACGACCGGCACGCCGCTCTGCCGCATCAGCGTCCGCGCGGCGGCCTTGCTGCCCATCTGACGGATCACATCCCCGGGCGGGCCGATAAAGCACAGGTCGCACTTGGCGCAGAGGTCGGCAAACTCCGGGTTCTCCGACAGAAAGCCGTAGCCCGGGTGGATCGCGTCGCAGCCGGTCTCCAGGGCTGCGGTGAGGAGGGCGGACAGGTTCAGATAGCTCTCCGCAGCGCGGGGCGGGCCCACGCACACCGACTGAGTGGCCAGCTGTACGTGCAGCGCCCCGGCGTCGGCGGTGGAATGGACGGCCACCGTCTCGATGTCCAGTTCCCGGCAGGCCCGGATGATCCGTACCGCGATTTCGCCCCGGTTGGCGATGAGTACCCGCCGGAACATCTCAAAGCTCCCGGACGCGGAACAGGGGGGCGCCGAACTCCGCCAGCTCCCCGTCCTTCCGCAGGACTTCCTCAATGACGCAATCAAAGGGCGCGGGCACCTGGCTCATCATCTTCATGGCCTCCAGCACGCATACGGTCCCGCCCTTGCGCACGGAGGCGCCCACCGGGGCGAAGGGAGCCTCCCCCGGCGCCGGGGCGGCATAAAAGGTGCCCACCAGCGGGGCGGTGATCAGGCAGCCGGGGAGCTCCGGCGCCGGAGCGGGCGCATGAAGCTGGGCCTGCAGCGGAGCAGAGGACGCGGGCGCGGCGGAAGCGGGGCCTGCGCCGGCGCTCTTTTCCAGCTTGACGCGCCCTCCTTCCAGCGCTACCTCCAGCCCGGTCAGGGGGGAGGCGGCAAAACGCTCCATCAGGGTGAACACTTGCTGCATGTCCATGGCTTACTCCTGGTGGGCCTCCAGATAACGGACAATATCGCCCACGGTCTTCACATTTTTCAGCTCCTCGTCGGGGATGGACACGCCCAGGGCCTCCTCGATGGCCATGTTCAGCTCCACGGCGTCCAGGGAGTCCGCCTCCAGGTCTTCCGCCAGGTCCGCCTCGGGGGTGACGGCCTCCAGATCGCAGCTCAGCGTCTCCGCGATGATATTACGTATCTGCTCAAACATAGGGAAAAGCTCCTTTCTTGTTTTGAAAACCAGTTCTAGAAATATAAATTATTTTAATTAAAATTATTTAACTAAAATAATTTAAGCGATATTGTAGCAGGTTTCCGGGAAATGTCAAGTAAAATTTTGGCGCGAAAAAACGCGGCCATGCAATCTGCATGGCCGCGTAAGCGTGCCTCCAAGGGGAAAAAGCCGCATTGGGGCGCCCGCTGCGGGGCGTTCCCGCGGGGAAACGATGGATCGGGCGGGACCGTCTGGTCACAGCAGTTCAAACGACAGCAGCTCCTGGGTACACTCGCGCTCCGGGTCGTCCAGGCCGCGTCCGTCTACCATCAATTCCCCCCGCTGATTGTCATAGGGGTCCTGCCGCCAGCCGGGCATGGGCGGGGTGAGGGGGGCGTAAAACTCGCTGTTGGCCACCATCCGCCAGGGGTCCAGATTGCCGAAATAGTGCCGGCGGCGCTGCACCTGGCCCTGACGGCGGGCGGAGGAGCCGTAGGAGCAGTCGGCCCACAGCCAGCCGTGGGGGGCGATAAAGAACATGGCCCAGTCGTGGGGGCCGACGGAGTCGGGGCGGACCGCAAGGCCGCTCTGCCACCGGGCGGGGATGCCCACGATGCGGCACAGGGTGATGAACAGCAGAGCGAACACGCCGCAGTCCCCCCGCAGTTCCCGGGCGCAGGTGTCGGCAATGTCGTCCAGCTGCAGGTAGGCGGGCTGATAGCGGTAGTCGACATAGCCCGTTACATAGTCGTAGAGGGACCTGGCCTTTTCAACAGGAGAGGACAGGCCGTCCGTCAGGCGCTCGGCCAGCGCGCGCAGGTAGGGGGTAAAGACCACATGGGGCCACTGCTCCTCCAGGTCGAAGGAAGGCTGGACCCGGCTGGGACGGATGGTCAGGGGGTCGATGTAAACCGCCCGGTGGAGATACCGGTAGGTGACCGTAAAGGCGTCCCGTCCGCGGCTCTTCCACCAGATCGTACGCTGCGGCGCGTCCTCCGGGGCGCACACCCCGCCGGGTGTGGCGTCCAGGATCTGGATCTCGCTCTGCTGGGGACAGGCGGCGGGAATGGGCAGCCACGCCTGGACCTCCCGTCCCGCCGGATCGGTCCGGGCACGGATACCGGCGCGCAGCGTGATGCGCGCGGTAAGGGCGCCCGCATCGCGCAGCCGCTCCAGCGTCAGCTCCCGCTCCGTCTGGTCCGTGTGCTCCTGGTGCAGGCCGGGGGCCTGGGCGGGGTAGAGGCGCAAAGACTCCAAAAACCGCTCGTGATAGTGGGGAACGGAGCCGATCATACGCCAGTCAATGCGCCCGGCATCCACCAACCCGTCAAATTGTTCCTCGGAGCAGCCGGGCCATTCGGCACGGATCATGGTCAGGGCCTGGGCACGGTCGTAGGGGTAGTCGCGGGGCAGACGTTCCAACCGCAGCCGTTCTACCATCAGGCGTTCCGCCAGCTCGGGCTGCCCGGCGGCGGACAGACGCAGGTCGATCAGACGTTTGGCCCCCTCCAGGTCACCCATGGCCTTCCGGCGGGCAATATCGGGGGGCAGGGCATCGGTCAGATGAACAAAGGCCTCGTTTTTCATCATGGGGCAGACCTCCCTTCCTTAGCCCTAGCATAGCACAAACGGGAGAATCTGCCAAGAGAAACCGCGGAAAAAGGGGAGGAAACGGTCGGAGGCTTATGGGGCCTCTTGCTCCGAAGAAGGTCCGCGGGGAGGAACGGCAGGAGCGGGAACAGGGCAGGGCGCAGCCGGTCCGGCGCGCCCCCCCTCAGCCGTAAAGCGCAGGCCATAGCCGGTCGGCGTCAGTACAGCAGCACGCTCTTTTTCAAAAAGGAAGAACAGAGGGCATTCCTGGAGAGATGCCAGGACGGGCGGGCCATGGCTCTGACGGCTACCGCTCTGTCCCGCCGAATTCAGGATAGAGCCGCGGCAGTAAATAGGCCAGGGTAGCCATCTCATGGGCACAATGATTGGCAAGGCCGTACGCACGTTCTTCTGAAATACGCTCCCCTGCTTTTAGGAGAACGACAGGTTTACCGTTGAGAAAATGGAGCCCTACCCAAAAGCGGGAGCGGTACTCAATTCCCTCCGGCGTCTTCCGGACATAATGCATAACGACAACAGGAAGCGGCCGGTCAGCGGGGGAACCGTCGGCCGGTTTGATCAGGCCGTTGGAGCCTCGGATAAGAACGATGTCGTCTTGCTGTGCCACGCGCCGGAGATCAAACCCAAAGAGCGCCGGATTCATCCGCCCCACAAAATAGAAATCCTCCAGACCCATGCCTACATTTTCCTGGGCCCAGGAAGGGCCCACACGGATGTGGCTTCCGGGGCACCAAAGCTTATAGCGCAGATCTTCCTGCTCGTGCCAAGGCCCCCACCAGTTATTTGCCTGAGGGGTCACGCCGGGCATTTTGGTCAGTGCTGCGGCATACCCCACCCCGTTGGGCAGTACGCAGTAACCGCTCTCGCGGGGCAGGTAACCCGGCTCCAAAAGTGCGTCCACCTGGTCGGGCAGCAAGGCGTCGGCGGGATCCATCGGCGCGCCCCAGACGATCTGGGCCATGGTTTCCGGTGCGGGAGACTTGGCCCCTTCATAGTAGTATTTGGAATACGGCTTGCGTGTCTCGGCGTCGCTCAAGGGGGGAAGCTGAAGGGGGGGCGGCAGAACGAACATAATAACACATCCTTTTTCAGTCCGTATGGATAGGGCCGGGCGGCAGCCGTTCCGGCCGCCGCCCGGCCCTTATAAGCGCGAGCTAGGACATTAGACTGGGCAGAAGCAGAGAAAGCTGGGGGATATACATGACCAAAACCGTGGCCGCAAAGGTAGCGATGACATAGGGCCAGATACCCTTCATCAATGTGATCAGCGGTACTTCCTTTACTCTGGCCCCGATGACGAACAGACAGATGCCGACGGGCGGAGTAATGGAGCCCAGCGCCACGCACATGGTAGACAGAATGCCGAACCAGACCAGGTCGAACCCGAGCGCGGAGACCGCAGGCGCAAACAGTGGAATGGTAAGCATCATGATGACAGGGGTGTCGATAAAGCAGCCCAGAACCAGATAGATGATTACGATGACCCATATGATGGCCATGGGGGGGAGCGCCAGGCCGGTGACCCAGGAGGAGAGCATGGCGGGGAGCTTGGACAGCCCCATGAAAGCATTAAACAGCTGAATGCCGATAAACATGAAGAACAGGCCGGAGGCCTGTACGGCGCTCTCCTTTAACGTCTGCAGGATCTTTTTTCCTCCGGCGCGGTGCTTGCAGATCACGATAATAAGGCAGACGATAACACTGATGCCGGCCGCCTCATTCACCGTGGTAATGCCGCCCCAGATGCACACCATGATAAAGACGACCAAAAGAAGGATCGGCCAAGCGGCTTTTAAGGAACGAAGCTTTTCCGTCAGAGTCGTCTTCTCTGCGCGCGGGGCCCAAGCGGGTCTGAGTTTGACCAAAACGGCCGTGGTGATACACAGCAGGAGGGTCAAAAGGATTCCAGGCAGCCATCCGGCCATAAAGAGCTTGCCAACGGAGGTCTGGGCCAGGATGCCGTAAATGATGATCGGCGTACTGGGCGGAATCAGAATCGCGAGAGGGCCGGCGGCGGCAATGGAACACAGACCCAGCTTGGGCTCATAGCCATACCGCTTCATTTCAGGCCATGCGACTTGACTCATGACCATTGCCGTCGCTTGCCCGGAACCACAGATAGCTCCAAAAATCGCACTGGCCACAGTGCTTGTGATGGCCAAGCCGCCGGGCAGGCGCCCAAACCACTTGCGGGCAGCACCGTATGCGTCCGTAGTCAGTGCTCCCATTACCGCAAAATCACCCATCAGCATAAACATGGGCAAGACTGCGAGGGAGTAAGACATGGCGGTTGTAACCGGAATCGTCTGCAGATAAGTCAGACCGCCGCCAAATCCCAAGATCATGACCACGCCGATAAAGCCGGAAATAAAGAAGGAGAAGGCGAGGTTTACGCCGGCAAACATCAAAATGAGCATCAATAAGATACCCACGATACCGGCGATCGTCGTCATTTGCACGTCTCAGTTCCCTCCTCTCCGGTAACGCCGGCATTACGCGTGCTATTCCAGCAGATGAAATCGTGCAGGTCGGTTATGACTAGGATCAGCAGCTCTAAGGCAATAAGAACATATCCGACCAGAGCGATCGCATAAAAGGGGCCGTAAGGGATCTTGAGCACAGGCGTTCCCACACTGGAACGGGCCAGCTGCTTTGCGGAGGAGAGCGCCAGCTGCCAGATCAACAGACCGCTCATTCCGCAGCAAAGTGCATTTCCAACAGCGGTCACCAGAAGCTGGATACGGGGCGAAAGCCGCTCCACGATGACCGGAACCGCGATACAGCGGCGCAGCTTGATGGCCAGGGCCAGGCCGGTATACACAAAAATCGACATGGAAACCTCAATAATCTCTTGGGCGCCCGTTAAAGGATGGTGGAAAAAATAGCGGCCGATTACATCCACAAAGCTGACCGATGCCATAAAGAAGAGGACCGCTGCGGAGATCCAGGCAAACAGATTGCTAACCATATGTACGGCCTTTGCCGCCATAATCAACATTTTTTTCATAGCATGTCTCCTAAATGGGGCCCCGGCCGTTCGGATATGAATGGCCGAGGCCCATATCGGCATGTCGGGACTTATTTAAGGTTGTATTCGCAGCGCTCGATGACCCGTTCGGTCAGATCCATGATTGCAGTACCGTCGTGACCGGCGGAGTTCAGGCCTGTCACAAATTGTTCACGCAGGGGCGCCACAGCGTCCTGCAGCTCCTGCTGGAACTCCGGCGTAATGGAGTACAGCTCCATACCGCCTGCCACGCAGGCCTCGATGCCGTCGGAATAGGTCTGCTGTACTTTGTTGATGACACGGTAACGCTGCTCTTCGCAGGCTTCCATGAGCGAGAGCTTCAGACTGTCCGGAAGGCTGTTGTACGCATCCTCGTTCATAGCCAAAAACAGCAGGCCGCCATGGACGGGGTATTCCATGATGTAGTCCAAGACGTCATACAGCGCATTGACCTGCATCAGATGGGGGCTGGTCATGGCCCCGTCAACAATGCCGCGGTCCAGGGACAGGTACACGTCGGACATCGGCATTGCCACAGCAGAAGAGCCGAAAGACTCAAGCATATCCACCGCGATACCGGAGACCGCCCGCAGCTTTAACCCATTGAAAGAGCCCATGCTCTCGATTTTGCTGTTCTTGACCGCCAGCATCTGCATATCGGTCGGCGCGAACATCAGCGGAACCGTCTCGTTGTTAAACTCGTCCAGATAGCCTTCATAGTAGAGAGAATAAATAATTTCACTGACCGTGCTGGGGTTGGAGGCAAGGAAGGGGACCTGTACGATATCCGCCACAGGGAACTCGCCGGCCGTCTGGGCCGCGGCATTAAAGTACATCTCAACCGTCCCGTTTCGCGTCATCGCCAGGGCGTCTGCGGCAGTACCAAGGCTGCTCATATCATAGAGGGTAATCTGAATGCGGCCGCCGGTTTTTTCTTCCACAAGGGCAGGGAAATCCTCCATAAAGGGCTGGTCGGCATTCATAATGCTCAGCTTGAATTCGTAAATCTGACCGTCATCTGCAGCGGTACTGCCGCCCGATTCGCCGCCGCCGCTGCATGCGGCTAAGGAAAAGATCATTCCCAGCGCAAGGACTAAACTCAGAATCTTTTTCATATTGTTCTCCTTTCCAATCATCCGTCGCGTTTTCTATTGTACGTCAAGTCGAAGGGACCGTCTATACCCGTATTTCCCACACAGGCATATTTGGCGCTCACAGGTCCGCCGAGGGGTTGTTTTCAATGACGCCGGGCTTTTTGCCATGGGCAAATTCAAACTTGCTGGTGGCGGTGTCGCCGGGGAAATACTCGTCCTTAAATTCCCCCATGGCCCAGTCCATCATGGTACCCGTATAGGTCTCGTAGGGCTTGGGATTGACCGGGAAAGGCTCCCGCGCGGTGAGCGTGTCGTAGGGGTGGAAGAACGTGATGGGCTCCGTCTGGAACTGATGCCGTTTCGGGGGGCCGGTCATGATGTCCTGCCAGCAGTCGGTCCAGCTCTTGTAGTAATCGCAGCGGAAGGTGCGCCACCACTTCATATGCCAGATCTTCCAGGCACCGTTTTCCTTGATGAAATCCACGCTATAGCTGCCCCAGCACCAGAAACCGTGCGGGACGCGCTGCGCGTCGACCTGAGTCTCGAAGCCCGGGGAGTGCCAGGTGCCCTTTGCGGTCTGACCGTCTCCCGCCACCTCGATGACCGGGGTGGCCAGGGTGTGGATGAACATGGTGCCCACCGGCTCCTCCTTCATGACGGTGCCGAACAGATACTGGACCGCCTCGGCGCCCACCCAGACGCCCCAGTCGGATACCTCCATGGATACGTCCGGCATGGTCAGCGCAAAGCAGTCGATTGGGGTGCGCCACATCGTCAGGGGATTGTGTACCACCTCGTAGCGGCCCATGATCTTCTGGATCTCGTTGACCGCCTGAAGACGCTCCAGCTCCCTTTGGCAGGATTGGAGCAGCGCTTCCATTTCCTTGTGTTCCAATGCGTTCCCTCCTTGTTAGTAATCCAGATAGCGCGGGACGATGTCCCGATAACGCGCCACTAAACTGTCCCAGTTTTTTGGCAGCTCCACTTTGGTGCAGGATGGGCCGCCGTGATCGCCGCCGCCGGTGACCGCCACGCCCCACTGGGCGCCCGCCACCACGATGAACATGTGCGCATCGTTCCAAAACCGCCGGGCGGAGTAGCTGCCGTCCAGGGGCGTCTCCACCGGAATGCCTCCGTCCTTGCGGGGCTCATGGTTGCTCTCCACCAGCCAGCGCAGGTTCCACTCGTCGGCGGGGACGCGGTTGTATTCCACCACATAATCCAGAATGCGCTGCTTGGTCCAGCCCGCCTGGGCAAACATGGCGGCAATCTCGGGGGAGAGAATAAACACCCCGCCGGTCCACCAGCCGAAGGCCTTGACCTGGCACATGCTCTTGAGGAAGCTCTCCGGCGTGAACGCTCCGCCCAGACCGCCTCCGCCCAGCGTCTGCACATCGGCCGGCCAGAACATGGTAACGGTGGAGTCCTCCGCCGTAAAGCCGTACCGGGTCTGGAGCGGTTCCCAGGGGCTCTGCGCTTCGTTTTCCGCGATGCATACGCCGCCGCGCCCCACCGTGCCCATGGCGGACATGTCCTCCATCCCCTGGCGCACACCGCCGATATTCATGGTGATGTAGGCCAGCGCCCGCGGGATGGCGGTGTTGGGCTTGTAATAGGGGCTGAGGACGGCCCGGCCGCTGTGAAGGTGGATGTCCTTTGCGACCCTGCCGTTGACAAAGGTGAACGGCATCCAGTTGGCGTTGGAGCAGGTCCAGCCGCACAGCTGGATGTTGGGCGCCAGCATGCCCCGGACGGCCGCAAGAATGACCGGCAGATAAGTGGGCAGACACCCGGCCATGACCGCATTGACGGCCACCTTTTCCACCGTGGCGATGCCGTTCATGGGGGGAATCGTTCCCAGAACCGTGTCGGGGGACAGATCGGTGCCGGTCAGCATCTCATCCACGGCCTCACGGGTGGGAGGGACGATCGGCAGGCCGGTGGTCCAGCCCAGCTTGTAGAATTGGTCGTTGACCTCCTGAAGGGTACCGGTAAAGGTATAGCTGGAATAATCCCGGGCCCGGGTCGGGCGGGCCTCCTCCTCGGTGAGCGGGGCCGTCAGCGCGGCGGCAATTTGGTCGGTCACCCGGCGTACCTCAGGGCGGACGACCCGCTCGAGCAGCGCGTCGTCGATGACCTTCTCGCCCGACAGATCGCCAAAGGACATCTCTACCAGCCGCAGGCCGGGCACCCCCTGGGAGGCGGCGCCCCGTTTGGAGGAATTTTGAAAGGACCGGCAGAGAAGGTCTACCGTGGGTTTGCCCTGTTTTTCAAAGAAAGCGGCGTTTTTTGCCAAAAACAGGGAACAAGACCCGGCGTCGCCGTAGGCAGTGATGACGGCGTCAACCCCGGAGGCCCATGCTGCGGCCTGCGCCGCATATGCGTCGTCCTGGATCAGCTCGGTAATCTCCTTGAGGTATTGAAAATGAGTAAAGGTCACGCCGGAAAAACGTGCCGAAAGCTCCCGGGCGACCTCATCCAGGATCTTGATGGCGTGTCCCTTGAAGTGGGCGTACAGGCCGATGGTTTTTCCCGCCAGAGTGTCCAACCGGGGCGAGAGCCCGCGGGGCTGCCGGGATTCGGCTGCGGCCCAGGGGCTGAGAACTGTGTATTCCAAGCGCAGGCACTTCCTTCCATACCAAATGGGATAGACAAAATCACTATCCTTGTGATTGGATTATAGGGCTGAGTTATCAAAAACGACAACCACCCGTTTGGGTAGTAACTTTCCAGTAACTTTCGCAAAGTAAAACGGGAAAGCACCTTGCCATACCAAAGCGGTTGTGCTAAAGTAGAAAAAAAGGAGGGCGGGCCCATGTCGCTACAGGAGCTTTTGCGGGATATTTGCGCGGAATATGGGAGCCGCATCGCCATCGCGTCCGACGGACCGCCCATACCGTACGCTGTGCTGCGGCGGCGCATCGATTCCATCAGCCGGAGCCTGCTGGAACTGGGCTGCGGGCCCGGCGCGCATATCGTCTATTTGCGGTGTGCGGGGCATGCCTATGTGGAGCTCTTGTTCGCCGCAGCACAGATCGGCGCCGTTTTTTGCCCGGTCAGTCCGCGGACGGAGCCGGAGCGCCTGCTGGCGCGGCTGAAGCGGTTTGCGCCAGATCTGGTGGTGGCGGACCGGGACGTTGTGGCGGGACTCCGGGAGGAGCTGTCCCCCCTGCTGCCCCTGCGGCGGGTGGTGGTCTACCCGGCCTCCCGCCGGTTTTTGTCCTACCAGAGCTTAACCCGCAAACAGCTGGTGCTGGGCCGGTATCCGGTGGAGGACGCAGCGCCCGTGACGGCGCTGCTGGATGAGGGGAGCGAGCGGATCCGCACGGTATCCTATGGCGAACTGGGCGCCTATCTGGCGCACTGCCGCGGGGCGCTGCGGCATCCGCCGGGCACCGCGCTGCTGTGCGTGCCGTATCCCTGCCTGACCTATGTACAGGAGATCTGCCTGGGACTGGCCTGCGGGGATACCCTGCTGCCGATGGAGTCCTTTGAACCCAAGGATTTTATCAAGACCGTCAGCGGCCGTCCGGTGGACAGCGTTTACCTGACGCCCAGCATCATCAATGCGGTCAGCATGGATTCCAGATTCCTGATCGGCAACTTTTCCCGGCTGCGCCGGGTACGGATCGGACAGGCATACTTTGACCGGGATACCGCGGCGCGGATGCAGGGGCTGCTTGAGCCGGACTGTGTGGTGGAGAAGGATACCGGGTTTCCGGAGAGCGTGACCCGGCTCACGCTGCATGCCGCCGAACTGTGCCCCGAGGAGTGGGATGCCGCCGCCGTACCCATCAACTCCATCGGACGGCCGGTCGAGGGGGTGGAGGTCTGTCCTGCGCTTCCGGGGGCCTGTACGGCGGGAGAGCCTGGGCTGCTGCAATTCCGCCGGTCTGAGGATGCGCCCTGGCAGACGCTTGGACGGGGATGGGTGGATCGGGAAGGGCTGGTCCGCCTGAGCTGGGAGATGGAGTGCCCGCCGCTTCCGGAAAACGCCCCGTTTGCAGGGCTGCGTACCGGCGTTTCCAATCGTTCTGAATTTGAGCAGGCCGCCCGGGCGCTGGCGCTGACCACCTATTTGGAGGTCTTCGACGCCTTTGCCCACATCTCCGCCAGCAGTGCGGCCGAGGCCTTCGAACGGGCCTGCTGTCAGGCCGTTCTGAATCATTTCGGCTGTGCGGCCGCCGCGCTGTCGATCCCGCGCCGGAGCGTCCAGGCGAGCATTGTGCGCGCTTCCGTCATCTGGGAGGCGGAGCATACCTGTGTCTCCCACGGCCATCCGGACGCCTTTTGGGTGCGGGATGGGACAAAAATCCGCCTGGCGTCCCCGGGGGAGGCCTGTTTCCCGGCGGGGTGCTACCTGGTCTGCCATCCGATTTATTCCCGGGGCTGCCAGCTGATGGGGGAGCTGTACCTGGCCTTTCCGGAGGACCGCCTCCCCACGCCGGAGGGAGGGGCCAAGCTGTGCGTGGCGCTGCGCCATCTTGCGGTTTTGCTGGAATCCCATCGGGATCTGGCGGAGACGGCCGTCCGGCTGGAGCTTTACCGGCGGGCCATGGAGCTGGCCGGAGACGGCATCGGCATCAGCGGCCTGGAGGTCAAGCCAACGCTGCTTTTCGTCAATCCCAAGTCGGCGCGGTTTATCAATCTGGGCAAGAGCGACGCCGCCTTCGGCGTCCTGCTGGAAAAGATCCAGACGGCCAATCTGCAGGATCTGCGCCAAGGGGGGAAGAACAGCAGCTCCCGTTCCTTTTTTTACACCGATCCGGAGCATGGAAAGACCTGGGTGAACTACCGCACGGAAAAGGTCGTTGTGGATGGGGAGCCCTATGCCATCGCATTCTGCAACATGCGGGAGAGCGGCGGAGAAGCCCGGCACCTGGAGGGACTGCTCAGCGAGCGGGAGCTGGAGATCGTACGGCTCATCACGGAGGGGCTGACCAACAAGGAGATCGCCGGGCGGGTCGGCATCTCGGTCAACACGGTCAAATACCATGTTGCCCGCATCTATGAGAAGATGCAGGTCACCAACCGGACGGAACTGCTGTCGAGTACCTATCTGCGCAAACAATAAAGGATGAGCCGCGCCTTCCCGGTCGGGAAGGCGCGGCTCATTCGGTCAAACAAGGGGGCGGGGCGGGGGAGAGCGTGCAAGTGTACGGGACAGACCGCCCTGCGGGCGCAGGGGGGCGTCTGGCGCCGAATGCGGCCGGACGGTTTGGGCGAACGGCTGGCACAGCGGCGCTGCAGGTCCGGTGCCGGAAGGCCGGGGCCGGATCAGGGCGCTCGGATCCTCAGGTTCAGCAGCGAAAGAAGGGAGCAGGCCGGCAGCAGGGCCGCCGGGGCGGCGCAGGAGCCGGAAGCGGTCACCATGGCCCGGCGAGGGTGGCTGTAAAAGAGGTCGGGATGAGCATGGTATTGGCGATGCTGAAGTTCATCGCGAAATGCTTTGTCCCATAAAAGACGCTGACAAAAGCGGAGGAGATGGGAGGCGAGCAGCCGTAGGACAGGCCCGCCAGACAGATCCCGGCCGCGCACAGAAAAAGCGCATGGTCGGGATAAAGTTCAGCGCCAGCTGAGAGACGCTCCGGATGAACGCCTCGGCCAGCGGAGCCTTCAGGATGGACCAGGCGTAAAGGATGCCCGCGAAGGGCATGCATCCCACGCCGCACAGCAGATAGGGCCGGCGCACCGGCGCGCGGCTACGGGCCTGCTCCAATTCTGTACGCCTGCTCGTTCGGTTTTCCCGGCGCCTATCCCTTGCTGGAGGCTGTCGCTTCGATCATGAGCGGAAGGACCTGGAACAGGTCGGCGGGGATGCCGTAGTCGGCCACCTCAAAAATGGGGGCGGCGGGATTTTGATTCACCGCCACGATGCACGCGGCGTCCTGCATGCCCGCCTTATGCTGGATGGCCCCGGAAATGCCCAGGGCAATGTACAGCCGGGGCCGGACGGTCTTGCCGGTCTGGCCCACCTGGTGGTCCGCGCCGATCCAGCCCGCGTCCACGCAGGCGCGGGAGGCGCCCACCACGCCGCCCAGGGCGTCGGCCAACTGCTGGGCCAGCGCCAGGCCGGTTTTTACGTCCCTGCTGATGCCGTAGCCCACGCTGACCACGACCTCCGCACCGATCAGGTCCACGGCGGCCTTGGCCTGCTTGACCACCTCCAGCACACGGGTCTTCTGATCGCGCTCATCCAGTGTGACAGGGCAAAGCTCCACCCGGCAGGCGTCGGCCTTGGCCTGGTCGAAGGGGGCGCACTGCATCACGCCGGGCCGGACGGTGGACATCTGGGGCCGGAACCGGGGGCAGATGATGGTGGCCATCAGGTGGCCGCCGAAAGCAGGACGGGTCATCTTCAGACCCCTGTCGGTCAGGTCCCACTTCATACCGTCCACATCCAGGGTGGAGGTACGCTTTAAAAATTCCTGATACTTGGCCACATCCACATCCAGGTGGGTACAGTCGGCGGTAAGGCCGGTGTGCAGGCGGGCCGCGCAGCGGGGGCCCAGGTCCCGGCCGATGTTGGTGGCGCCGATGAGCACGATTTCCGGCTTGCGCTCCATGACCATGCCGCAGACCACCTTGGTATAGGCGTCGGTGGTGTAATCCTTCAGCAGGGGGTGCTGGCATACATATACCCGGTCGGCCCCATAGCCGCCCAGCGTGGGGGCCAGCGCCGCCACGCCGTCGCCCAGCAGCAGGCCGCAGAGCTCCACGCCCAGATCGTCGGCCAGCTTGCGGCCTTCGGAGAGCAGCTCGAAGCAGGTGGGGTTGAGCTCGCCGCCGCGCTGCTCGCAGAATACCCACACGCCCCGGAAGGCGGCGGGGTCGGTATTATGAAATTCAGTCATTTCCGCATCCTCCCTCAAATCATGTGCTGTTTTTCCAGCGCGGCGAAGAGCTGCGCCACCGCCTCTTTCGGGGAACCCTCCAGCAGGACGCCCGCGCCCTTCACCGGGGGCGAGAAGGACTTGTACACGTTGGTGGGGGAACCCTTCAGGCCGATGGTGTCCGGCTCGATGAGGGGCTCGTCCTTCAAAGCCGCATAGTCAAGGACCCGATAAGGCTTCTGATCGCACTCCAGAATGCCCTTGACGGTCATATACCGGGGGGTATTCAGCTCCTTGATACAGGTGATCAGGCAGGGCGTGGACACCTGGATGTTCATATAGCCGTCCTCCAGCATGCGGCGGACGGTGAGCGTGCGGCCCTCCTTCCGGATGTCGGCGGCATAGGTCACCTGCGGCAGGCCCAGCTTTTCCGCGATCTGGGGACCCACCTGGGCGGTGTCGCCGTCGATGGCCTGACGGCCGCAGAAGATCACGTCCTCCTCATCCAGACCCAGGTGCGCGATGGCGGCGGCAATGATCTGGGAGGTGGCGAAGGTATCCGAACCGCCGAACTCCCGGCCGGAGATGAGCACCGCCTCGTCGCAGCCCATGGCCAGCAGCTCCCGCAGCATCCCGGCGGCGGGGGGCGGGCCCATGGAGATCACCACCACCCTGGCTTCCGGATGCTGGTCCTTGAGGGTCAGGGCGGCCTCCACCGCGTTCCGGTCGTCCGGATTGGTGATGGCGGCCATGCTGGAGCGGTCCATGGTGCCGTCGGCCTTGACCGCCACCTTGCCGGAGGTGTCCGGCACCTGCTTGACGCAGACAATGAATTTCATACCCTTCTCCTCCTTACTTGAGCAAGCTGCCCGAGATGACCATCTGCTGTACCTGCGAGGTGCCCTCGTAGATGCTGGTGATGCGGGCGTCCCGGTAGAAGCGCTCCACCTTGTATTCCTTGATGTAGCCGTAGCCCCCGTGGATCTGCACGGCCTTGTAGGCCGCGCGGTTGCACATCTCGGCCGCGTACAGCTTGCTCATGGCGCACAGCTTGGCGCTCTCCGGGTCCCCCGCATCCTTGCGCACGGCGGTGGAGTAGACCAGCTGGCGCGCGGCCTCGATCTCGGTGGCCATGTCGGCCAGCATGAAGCTGATGGCCTGGAATTTGGCGATGGGCTTGCCGAACTGCTTGCGCTCTTTGGCGTACTTGACGGACGCGTCCAGGCAGCCCTGGGCGATGCCCACCGCTTGGGCGGCCATGCCCAGGCGCCCGCCGTCCAGGGTCTTCATCGCGGTGGAGAAGCCCTTGTGCAGCGGGCCCAGCAGGTCGCTTTTGTGGACATGCACATCCTCCAGGATGATGTCGCTGGTGGGGTAGCCCACGATGCCCATCTTGTGCTCGGGCTTGCCGCAGGATACGCCGGGCAGCTTCATGTCCACAAGGAACATGGAGATGCCCTTGGAGCCTTTCTGGCTGGGATCGGTCTTGGCGTAGACCACCGCGTAATCCGCGAAGGGCGCGCCGGAAATGAAGGTCTTGCGGCCGTTGAGAATAAATTCGTCCCCAGCCTGCACGGCGGAGGTCAGGGTCCCGCCCGCGTCGGAGCCGGCGCCCGGTTCGGTCAGGGCGAAGACCAGGATCTTTTCTCCCTTGGCCACGGGGATCACGTAGTTCCGCTTCTGCTCCTCGGTGCCGCAGTAGAGCAGCGGACCCGCCCCCAGGGAGTTGGAGGTGTTGGCATAGATGGACAGCACCGGGGACACCCGGGCGAACTCCTCCACCATCATGGCATAGGCCAGACTGTCGCCGCCCTGGCCGCCGTATTCCACCGGGATCTTGACGCCCAGAAAGCCGCAGCGCGCCATCTTATCATGAATGGCGCGGTCAAATTCCCCGGTCTCCTCCAGCCGGTCCAGCAGCTCGTCCGTGAACTCCGTTTCCGCAAACTGCCGGAAAAGTTTGCGCAACATCTGTTGCTTTTCGGTCAATACCATTTTGTCAGCCTCCTTATGCTCGGATCGATTGGCCCAGGCCGCCCCAGTGTTCCTGGAAAATAGCCGGGTCCATGGTTTTCAAATTCTGGGCGAGCACCGGAACAAAGTCCATGTGGGCCAGGATATCCCGCTCCAGGTCGATGCCCGGGGCGATCTCGATCAGCGTCATTTTGCCGCCGATGAGCTGAAACACGCAGCGCTCGGTCACATACAGGATGGTCTGATCCGGCCGGGCATAGGGACCGGAAAAGGTGATCTGCTCCACCTGACGGATAAACTTTTTGGCCTTGCCCTCCTCGGCGATGACCAGCTTGCCGTCCTGTACCAGCACCTTGCTCTTGGCCATAAAGCTGCCGCAGAAGACCACCTTTTTGGCGCTTTGGGTGATATTGATGAAGCCGCCGGGTCCGGTAAGGCGGGCGCCGAACTTGGAAACGTTCAAATTGCCCGCCTCGTCGGCCTGGGCCAGGCCCAGCACAGTGATGTCCAGTCCGCCGCCGTCGATCATGTCGAACATGTCGTTGTGGAGCATGGTGCACTCCGGGTTATAGGCGCTGCCGAAGTTGGGCAGCGCGGCGGGCACCCCGCCCACCGCGCCGGTCTCCGCGGTGAGGGTGATCTGGTCGGTATATCCCTCCTCAGCCACCACCAGGGCCACGTCCGCGGGAATGCCGACCCCCAGATTGACCACGCTGCCAGCGCGCAGCTCCATGGCGCAGCGGCGGCAGAGCACCTTGCGGTCCGACATGGGCAGCTTGGGCAGAGCCTGCACCGGCTTTTTGATCTGACCGGAGAAGGCGGGCTCAAAGTAGACCCCCTCGGCCTGCCAGCAGGCCATGGGGTCGGTGGCCTGGACCACATAGTCCACCAGAATGCCGGGGATCTTGACCTGCTTGGGGTCCATCGTGCCCTTTCGGGCCACGTATTCCACCTGCACAATGACGATGCCGCCGCTGTTTTTGGCGGCCATGGCCACCGCAAGGCCCTCGTTGAGCACGCTCTCGTGTTCAAAGGTGATGTTGCCGTTTTCGTCGGCGGTGGTGCCCCGCAGCAGCGCTACGTTCAGGGGAAAGCTCTTGTAAAACAGGTACTCCTCGCCGCCCAGCTCTACCAGTTCCACCAGGTCTTCCGTGGTTGCCTGGTTCATCTTGCCGCCCTCGACGCGGGGGTCTACAAAAGTGCCGAGGCCGACCTTGGTCAGTAGACCGGGCCGTCCGGCGGCGATTTCCCGCCACAGGTTTACGATGACGCCCTGGGGAAGACAGTGACACTGAATTTTGTTTTGCCGCACCAGCTCGTTCAGGGAGAAGGCCGAGCCAATGTGGGCGCCGCACCACTTGGCGATCAGTCCCTCTCCGGCCTCGCCGAACCGGGTCACGCCGCGGTTGCCCTGATCCTGGGCGGGGCCGTCGGGCCGCTTCGTGCGGTCCCAACCCAAAAACTGGTTGCCGTAGCCCCAGTCTCCCATGGCACTGCCCTGCTTCAGATTCAGGTTTCGGGGGTGCCCCGTCTCCCGGAAGCGGTCCCGGATGGCACAGGCCACCTCCTCCGGCCAGCCGGACAGTCCCATGCCCGCCAGGCCAACGGTGGCCCCGTCCGGGATCCGTTCGGCGGCCTCTTGGGCGGTAAGAAATGTAGCCATACTGCTGCCTCCTTTTGTGAAATTGTTTTATGAATATGTTCAGTGAACTTGTTCGTTAATTATGTCACGAGGCAAAACGAAATGCAATAGGGCGGCCCCAAAAAAGCGGGTCAAATCAGAAAATTGTAAAAAAAGCCAAATAAGCTTGCTCAAATTGGGTGAACCGTCCAAAAAAAGGCCCTCCCGCACTTGGCAGGAGGGCCTGATTTTGATATAATCGTTGCAGAGAAATGGGGGGCGCAGGGATTGGAAGAGCATAAAAAGACCCGCAGGCAGCAGGCGGAGGAGACGAAGCGCCATATCTTTGAAGTGGCCTTGGCGCTGCTGGACCGCCGTGCGTTTGAGCAGATCAAGGTCCGGGATATCGTGGAGGCCGCCCAGGTCTCGGTGGGGACCTTCTATAACTATTATGCAACCAAGCTGGATGTGTACTATGAGACCTACCAGCTGGCCGACGAGTACTTTGAGGACGTGGTGGCGCCCGCTCTTATCCAGCCCACCGCACGGGAGCGGATCCTGCATTTTTTTGACGAATATGCCCGCTATTCCAGCGAGATCACCGATATCTCCCTGACCAAGCTGCTCTACAACTCCAACAACAAATGCTTTGACCGCCCCTCCGAACAGGGGATCCGAAGGGTGCTGGGAGAACAGGTGCAGCGGGGACTGCAGGCCGGAGAGTTCCACAGTGAAGAAGGGGCGGCCGCCATGGTGGACTTTCTGATGATCGCTGCCCGGGGGCTGGTGTACAACTGGTGCACCCACGACGGCGGCTATCCGATTCGGCCGGCGATGAAACGCTATGTGGAACGCCTGCTGCGGGCCTGGGACTGAACAGGGCCCAAGGGGGACAAGCTGAGGGACGCGCTGCGGAAAATCCGCAGCGCGTCCCTTCCTTCTGCTGATACCGCCCGCTCAGAACAGCTCGGCGGCGCGGAGGATGAGGGTGGCCAGCTCGGCGCGGGAGGCGGTGCCCTGGGGATTCAGAGCGCCCGCGCCGTTTCCGGTGAGTACGCCCGACCCGCAGGCCCACTGCATGGCGGGGAGCGCAAAGGCGCTGATCTGGCCGGCGTCGGCGTAACGGAGGAGATCGGCGTCCGCTTCCACGCTCACGTCTGCGCCTGCGGCCTGGGCATACCGGTAGAGCATGGTCACGGCCTGCTCACGGGTCAGGGCGGCGTTGGGGGAGAAGGCGGCGGCGGAGGTGCCGGAGGTCACGCCGTGCTCGGCGGCCCAGGCCACCGCATCGGCGCAGTAGGAGTCCGCGGCTACGTCGGTAAAAGAGGCGGCTTCCGCCTCCGGCAGGCCGGACAGACGGTGGAGCACGGTGACCAGCATGCCGCGGGTGGTGGTACCGGCAGGGGCAAAAGTGGTGCCGGAGGTGCCGGTAAACAGGCCCTGGGCGGTGGCCTGCCCCACGGCCTCGGCGTACCAGTCGCCGCCGCCCACGTCGGTGTATTTGGCGTCGGCCAGCGCTTTGGCGTCGCCGGCGGTCTTCACGCTGCCGGCGTACACGCCGCCCAGCAGGGAGGAAAAGGCCATATTGCTGATGAAGTTGAACTCATCCCGCTGGTGGAGCTTGTTGGTCAGGGTATTGGCGAAGAGCGCCAGGTTCAGGCCGTCCTTCTGGTAGGAGATGGCCTGGATGGAGTTGTCCAGGAAGTCGTCGTAATGTTCGCCGCCGCCCACCAGGAAACCCTCCAGCGGCTCCCGGGCGCCGTCCAGCCGGATCAGGACCTGGGCGCCTTCCGGAATGGCGGAGAAGTAGCCCGCGCCGTAGCCATAGAGCAGCTCGTCGCCCTCGCTCACATAGCTGGCGGTGATCAGGCTTTGGGTGGGATAGGTCACATAGGCCAGGGCGTCCATGGATTCGCTGCTGACGGTCTCACGGACCAGCGAGCCTGTGCTCAGCAGACAGCCGGGGATCTGGTTGCCCCTGCGGTCGGTATAGCCGGTGATGGCGCTGATGGCGTTGGAGCCGTAACCGATATAGGCCGCGCCGTTCTCCACGGCGGCCAGGCCGGCCTCGTCCAGGGCGGCGGCGCCGATGACGAGAGTGGCCAGGGAGGCGTCGTCCGTCACCTGGAAGCCCAGCAGCTCCATCGCCTGGCGGTCATAGTTATACTGGTAGGAGCCGCTGACCAGGCTGGTCTTGACAAAGCCGGTGCGGCTGTCGGAGGGCTTGCCGCTGATGTAGACCACGGGAGCCTTGGTGATGGTCAGGGACAGGGGCGCGTCGGCCTCGGCCACGCCGGCGCCGGAGAGGCGGTATTGGGTGCAGACGCTCCGCCAGTCGGAATAATCGCACAGGAAGCTGCCGGCCTGTTCGCCGGAGAGGATCATCCCCACCCCTTTGCCCGCCTGGAGCAGGGCGTTGACGGCGGCGGTGGAGTCCTCGGAGGCATTGGAGAGGATCACCTTGGCGCCCTCCACACCGGTGAAGCTGGAGGTGACGTTGGCCAGATAGCGCACGCAGTCCGCGTGGTCCATCCAGTCGCCGCAGGCGGCCCGGATGGTCCGGTAGGCCGCAGGCTCGGCGCAGGTGACCATGTCGAAGCCGCGGGTCTTGGCAAAGGCAGTGATGCCCTCGGAATAGAGGACGGGCCAGCCGGTGATGACGGTGCCGTCATACAGCGCGCCGTTGGCCACGCTCCGCTTGGCCTGGTACAGGGAGACCACCATGGTCCCGGCGGGATAGCGCACACCACTGTAGGAGAAGGCCGTTTCGGAGACCAGGATCTTTACGTCGTTGCGGGAGAGCCATTCCATCATGTCGGCGGCGGCCTGCAGGTTGGACTGATTGGCGCCGTCCAGGGGGATGATGTAGCACTCCGGATAGAAATTGCCGTTCTGACCCGCGCCGTCATACTCAGGACGGAACAGCTCGGCCTCGGCGCCCTCCACGTCATACTGGTCGCAGAACCACTGGCCTACCAGCTCGTAGGCGTCGGAGTTGGCGTTGGTCACGCCCCGCTCAAAAATTTTGGTCTGGGCCAGCAGATACTCCTGCTTGTTCTCTGCAATGTAGGCGGATTGGCCCAGTTGGCCGTACGCCACCGCGGCGGCCACGTCGTCGTTATACGCGGGCACTTCTACGGTATAGGCCACGGTGCCGTGGAGCATGGCGTACTGGGGGGTGTAGGAGGTGGACATATCGTCCCAGGGATCGTACCAGCAGGTCTGGTCGGCCCCGTCGGCGGCCTTGGCGCCGGTGTAGCTCAGGTAATCGCGCTGGGGGATGACATAGCTGTTGTAGCCGTCGTTGTTGGCCACCGCGGCGATGCCGAGCGCCTCGCCGCCGGCCATCAGATGCTCGGCCAGCAGATCGTACTCAAAGTTGGGCTCGTGGGGGGGATCGCAGGGCTCGCACTGGAACTGCTTCACGCGGCCGTGGAACTCGGTGAAGCTGACGGGGTTCCAGGCGGCGATAAGCTGCGTCATGTTCTGGGTCTCCGCCTGGGTCTGGAAGGAGTTGTCGCGGTTCAGGTCAAAGCCGCCGGAGGAGGTGCGGGTCAGATAGGTGCGCCCCTCCACGTTTTCCTCTGGGACGATGAGGAAGAACACGTCGGAGAGCAGCTCGTCCACGTCCACGGTTTCGGTCTCTATGGTATAGTACTTGGCCAGATCCACCACGCCGGAGACGTTCAGACCCTCGCCCTTGAGATAGCCCAGGTAAGTGGCGGTGTCGGCCACCAGGTCGGGCACGGCCACGGAGCCCTCCGCTCCCACGGGACCCATCTGGGCGGCCAGCTCGGCTTCACCTTCAGCGGTAAAGCCGGTGAGCCGGTCGTAATCCAGCTTGCCGTCGCCGGCGGCGGCCTCCAGCAGCATCCAGGCAAATTTCAGGATGCCGTCGGAAGCGGCCGCCTCGTTGGCGTGAACGTTGGAATACAGCACGGGCACCTGATAGTCGCCCAGGGTACCGGCCTCAAGCTTGGCGATGAGGGCGGAGGGATCGTGCTCCGCCTCTTCCTGGATGGACTGCCACTTGGCCACGGCGTCCGGATTCTTCGCCACGATCAGATAAGGCATGTCCAGAGGCTCCAGGCCATTGTCGCCCTGGCTTTTGCCCATGGAACGCTTCTCCACATACAGGTCGGTGTTTTCCGCGGCGTAGGAGACCATCGCGTCGATCTGGGCGTAGATCTCAGGCATCGTGTGGAAGTTGTCGTAGGGGGTGATTTTCACGGGGGCCGAGCCAAGCGCCTTGCCGTCCACCAGGGCGGTCAGGCGGAAGTAGCCGCATACGTCCAAGTAAGCGCCGCCATTGGAGTGGGGAACGCTCGCATCGCTGCCAAAGTAGCAGACGCTGTCGAAACTTACGCTCAGATACACCTGGCCGTCCACCGTCTCGGCGAAGGAGACCACATTGGTGAAAAAGGGCGTCTCTCCGTCGGAGCAGACCCAGTCGGACAGGCCGCCGCCCGCCGTCTGGTTGGGATACAGCACAGGGTCCAGATAGGCCTTGCCGCTGTCGCGCAGCAGGGACCACTCGGCCTTCCCGGCGGCCTGGGCGGCCGCCTCTTCGGTCATGCTCACGGGGATCCTGGCTTGGAAGGAGCGGGCGGCGGAGAGGTTAATGCAGTCTTCGCCGCCGTCTTCCGAGACGTTGGTCACGCTCCCGGCGGGAGCGGCGGTCTCCTCCGCGGCGTACGCCGGAACGGCGCACAGAGAGACCAGCAGCGCGGCGGCCGTCCATACAGACAGCAGCCGGCTTTGCAGGGACAGGAGTTTCTTCATAGGGGTCACCTTTCTCTTCCTTCTGTGGAATTTTGCAAGAGGCCTTGCAATGCAGGGAATAAAATGAATAATATCCGTCTGGAAACGAATAATTATTGATGAAAAGATAACACCATATGCGGGGGATGTCAAGACTAAAACGCACTATTTCGGAAAATGTGGGAAAGAGGGCGGGGATATCGCGCCGCCCTCAAAATAAATAGCCAGATAAATATTCATATATTTCGGTTGCCGCTATGTCTGCGGAAGCAGGCGACGTTCCGATTCTTGGCCCGGCCGCTCCTACCTGGAACGGGCGGGCCTTGCTGTGCCGGGCCCTGCCGGGGCGGCGCAGGGAAGGGCTCTGCCCATGGGCGGACAGGGCAGAAAAAAGAGGATTGACAGACCGAAGATCGAAACGTATGATATATTACAGATATATCACAAACGCTGGAATCGTGGGAAAGGGGTTTTGAACGATGAGACAGCTGACCTATGCCGTCCTGAAGGAAGGGGACGGCGGCATCCTCCGGCAGGCGCCCGAGCGGGTGCTTCAATTTGGCGAGGGGAATTTCCTCCGGGGCTTTGCCGACGATTTCATCGACCGGATGAATGAACGGGCGGGGTTTTACGGAAGAGTGGTGGTAGTCCCGCCGGCCTCCGCGGGAAAGGCCGGGCGCATCAACGCCCAGCAGGGGCTCTATCAGCTCTGCCTGCGGGGAAAGCAGAACGGCGCGGTAGTGGAGGAGCGGCGGATGATCCGCTGTATCAGCCGGGCGCTGGATGTGTTTGCGGATTGGGACGAGCTGCTGCGCACCGCCTGCCAACCGGAACTGCGCTTTGTGATCTCCAACACGACTGAGGCAGGCATCGTCTACGACCCGGCCTGTCGATGGGACGACCGGCCCCCCGCCTCTTTTCCCGCCAAGCTGACCCGGCTGCTGTGGGAGCGCTGGCGCTCCGGGGCGTCGGGCTGGGTACTGCTGCCCTGCGAGCTCATTGCGGATAACGGAGCCGTACTGCGGGAGTATGTGCTCCGCCACGCCGCCGACTGGGGGCTGGAGGAGGCTTTCCGGCGCTGGCTGGAGACGGAAAACCGCTTTTGCAGCACGCTGGTGGACCGCATCGTTACCGGCTATCCCAAGCAATGGGCGGCGCAGCTGGACGAGGAGAACGGCTACGCCGACGCCCTGCTGGACACGGCGGAACCCTTCGGACTGTGGGTCATTGAGGCCCCGGAGGCCCTGGCGGAGGAGTTCCCCGCCCCCCAGGCGGGCCTGCCGGTGAAGTTTGTCTCCGACCATCACCCCTACAAAGAGCAGAAGGTGCGCATCCTCAACGGCGGTCACACCGCCATGGTGCCCGCCGCGTTCCTGGCGGGGCATGATATCGTTCGCACCTGTATGGAGGGCCCCGCTGTCCGCGCCTTTTTGGAAGGGGCCCTCTATGAAGAGATCATCCCCACGCTCTCCCTGCCGCGGGAGGACTGCGAGGCCTTTGCCCGGGCGGTGGAGGAGCGCTTCGCCAACCCCTACATCGACCACCGCCTGCTGGACATCGCCCTGAACAGCGTGTCCAAGTGGCGGGCCCGGGTGCTGCCCAGCGTAAGGGCCTATCCGGCGGGGGGCGGACGCCTGCCCGTGCGGCTCACCTTCTCCTTCGCCGCCCTGGCCGCGTTCTACACCCAGGGCATGCGGGACGGCGTACCCTATCCCGTCCGGGATGACGCCGCCGTAATGGAATTCTTCCGCCAGACGAAGGGCCTGGCGCCGGAAGCGCTGATCCGGGCGCTGGCGGCGCGCACCGATTTCTGGGGAGAGGACCTGAACGCCCTGCCCGGCTTTGTCCCGGCGGCGGGACGGGCTCTGGAGCGCATCCGCGCCTGCGGCATGGCCGCCGCCCTGGCCCGGTGCCAGGAGGAGGCGGGCCTATGAGCGTGCTGCGTATCCATCCCAGGGACAACGTGGCCGTCGCCCTTTCTCCTGTTGCGGCGGGGGAGCGGGCGGTCTATGCCGTGGGGCAGGCGGTCACCGCGCTGGAGGAGATCCCGCAGGGCCATAAACTGGCGCTGGCCCCCATCGCCGCCGGGGAGGCGGTGATCAAGTACGGTTATCCGATCGGCCGGGCCAAGACCGACATCGCCCCCGGCGCCTGGGTGCATACCCATAACCTGGGCACCGGCCTGAGCCAGGGCGTAACGGCGGCGGCGGAGGTGGACGCCTCTGCGCCGGCGCCGCTGCCGCCCCGCACGTTCCGGGGATACCGCCGCCCCGACGCAAGCGTGGGCGTGCGCAACGAGATCTGGATCGTGCCCACAGTGGGCTGCGTCAACGGCGTGGCCCAGGCGCTGGCCCGGGCGGCGGAGCCCTATGCCCGGGGGCGGGTGGACGGCGTATACGCCTGGCCCCATCCCTACGGCTGTTCCCAGATGGGGGACGACCAGGCGTATACCCGGCGGATCCTCTGCGGCCTGATCCGCCACCCCAACGCGGGGGGCGTGCTGGTGTTGGGGCTGGGGTGTGAAAACAGCGGGATCTCCGTACTCCGGGACCTGCTGGGCGGCTGGGACGCGGAGCGCACGGCGTTTTTGGAATGCCAGGCCGCGCAGGACGAGCAGCGGGAGGGCGAAGCCCTGCTGCGCGCGCTCATCGACCGGGCCGCCGGAGATGCGCGGGAGGAGATCGGAGCCGGCGAGCTGATCGTGGGGTTGAAATGCGGCGGCTCCGACGGGCTGTCCGGCGTCACCGCCAATCCGCTGGTGGGTCGGGTGGCCGACCGCCTGGTGGCCATGGGGGGCACCGCGCTGCTGGCGGAGATCCCGGAGATGTTCGGGGCGGAAGGGGTGCTCTTCCGCCGCTGCGCCGACGAAGCGGCTGCGCGGGCCCTGCCGGAACTGGTGGGGGACTTCAAAGACTATTTCGTCCGTCACGGCCAGGTGGTCTACGAAAATCCCTCGCCCGGCAACAAGGCGGGGGGCATCACCACCCTGGAGGAAAAATCCCTGGGCTGCGTCCAGAAGGGCGGCAGCGCTCCCGTCAGCGATGTGCTGCGCTATGGCGAAACGGTAAAAAAGCGCGGCCTGTGCGTGCTCCAGACTCCGGGCAACGACCTGGTGTCCACGACCGCCCTGGCGGCGGCGGGAGCCCAGCTGATCCTGTTCACCACCGGCCGGGGGACCCCCTTCGGCGCGCCGGTACCCACCCTCAAGATCGCCACCAATACCGCGCTGGCGGGCCATAAGGCAAACTGGATCGACTACAGCGCGGGCGGTCTGGCCCAGGGCGGGGATTGGGAGCAGCATACGCAGGCGCTGCTGCAAACGGTGCTGGACACGGCCTCCGGCGCCCTTACCCGGTCGGAGCGGGCGGGCTACCGGGACCTGGCCATCTGGAAGGACGGCGTGACGCTTTGATCCGTTGCTCCCTGCAAAAGCGGCAGCGTCCGGGGGGCGGACCCAGTTGGGTCCGCCCCCCGGACGCTGCCGCAAAGTGCGATGTCATTTCACGCCGTGCGCGCCGCTGCAAGAAGGGGATCAAACTTGCGCCCGCCTCCGGCAAAGCGCTGTCCGGTCCGCTCAAAACGAGGTGTGCATCATGGTGTTGATGGCCTCCTGATAGGACAGATGGATGTGATCGGAGAGCAGCCGGCAGGACGTTTCCAGGTCCTGCTCCAGGATGGCGTTCAGGATGTCGATATGCTCCCGGTTGCTCACCCGGTACCGGGCAGGCCGCCAAGCGGTGACCCGGATCAGGTTCAGGTAGTCCACAATGCTGCGCATCAGGTTGGTGGCATATTGATTGCGCAGAGTATCCACCAACTCCAGGTGAAAGCGGTTATCCAGCTCGATCAGCGGGGCCGCCGTTTCGGCGGAATTTCCCGCGCTGTCGTCCTCATGCTGGAGCAGCAGGGCACGCATGTCCATGGCCCACTGGGGGTCCACCATGGAGAAGCACTGGCGGAGGATCATAGGCTCCAGCAGGGAGCGGATCTCGAAAATATCATGGATATCCTTGGGCGTGGGGCGGGTGATCTCAATGCCCTTTCTGGGGTGTACGGTGACCAGCTTATCTTGCGCCAGAGCCAAAATGGCCTCCCGCACCGGTGTGCGGCCCAGTTCCAGCAGCTCCTGGAGCTGGGATTCATTGATAAATTGTCCGGGGGTCAGGTCCTTTTGAAGGATCATGGTCTTGATCTGGTCGTACGCGACCTGAGACAGGCGTTCCCGCTTTTGGGAAGGCGCTTTTGCCATAAGGCACCTCCAGCTGTAATATATCAAATGATTGAAAAAAGATAATAAGTAATATATCACGAATAAGAACAGTATACCAGCGCATTCCAGAAATGTCAAGGGCGCGGGCAGGCAAAATGTCAAGGTTTCCTGTACAAAAGCAACAGATGGTTTGCGGAACGGAATATTTTTTTAGCGAAATGGTCGGTTTTCTGCTTGACACCGGGAAAGAACTATGTTATGGTTTGCTACAAGAGATATATCACAAATATATCATTGACGCAGGACGGAACTTTGGACAGAACGGCAAAACCCGTTGAAACGGGACGGAGGATGGAAGCATGAGACCATTCCTGGACGAGGATTTTCTGCTGGATACACAGACAGCCAGAGAGCTTTACCACGGTGTGGCGGAGGGGCTGCCCATTTTGGATTACCACTGCCATGTCAGCCCCCGGGAGATCGCGGAGGACCGCGTCTTTCACAACCTGACGCAGCTGTGGCTGGAAGGGGACCATTACAAGTGGCGGCTGATGCGCGCCAACGGCGTGCCGGAGCGGCTCATCACCGGGGAGGCTCCGGACGAGGAGAAATTTCAGGCCTGGGCCGCCACCCTGGAGCGGGCGGTGGGCAATCCCCTTTATCACTGGAGCCATCTGGAGCTCAAACGCTACTTCGGTTATGAAGGACACCTGACCGGGGCCAACGCCAAGTCGGTTTGGGATCACTGCCAGGCGGTGATCGGAGACGGGCTGCACGTGCGCGGCATCCTGAAGCAGTCCAACGTGACCCTTGTGTGTACCACCGACGATCCGGCGGATACGCTGGAGTGGCACGAGAAGCTTGCCGCGGATCCCTTCCTGGAGACCAAGGTCCTTCCGGCGTTCCGGCCGGACAAGGCGGTGAATTTGGAGCAGGAGGGCTTTCCCGCTTACCTGGAGCGTCTTTCCGCCGCCGCGGGGATGGAGATTCACGATTGGCGGAGCCTCACCGCCGCCCTGGACCGGCGGATGGATTTTTTCACCGACCACGGCTGCGCGGTGGCCGACCACGGCCTGGACAATCTCTGCTTCCGCACTGCCGGGGTACCGGCGCTGGACGCCATCCTGAAGCGGCGTCTGGCCGGAGAGCGGCCGACGGAAACGGAATTGTGGCAGTACAAAACGGCGCTGCTGCTGTTTTTTGGCCGGGGGTATGCCAAACGGAACTGGGCCATGCAGCTGCACTTTGCCGCCCAGCGCAACAACAACGCCCGCATGTTCCGCCGGCTGGGACCGGACACCGGTTACGACAGCATCGGCCCCGCGGTGAACCTGCCCGGTCTGGCCGCCTTCCTGGATGCGCTGGAGGAGAACGGCGAGCTGCCCCGGACCATCCTCTATTCCCTGGACCCCAACGACAATGCGGGCCTTGTGAGTCTGATGGGCTGCTATCAGGGCGAGGGGGTGCGCGGCAAGCTTCAGCACGGCTCGGCTTGGTGGTTCAACGACTGCAGGGACGGCATGGAGGCCCAGATCCGGAACCTGGCCGCCGGCGGCGTGCTGGGCAACTTTATCGGGATGCTCACCGACTCCCGCAGCTTTTTGTCCTATACCAGGCATGAGTACTTCCGCCGCATTCTGTGCGGCGTGCTGGGCCGCTGGGTGGAGGAGGGACAGCTTCCGGACGACCGGCACGCTCTGGAGGGCCTGGTGGCCGACATCTCTTACCGCAACAGCGTTTCCTATTTCGGCTTTGGCCGCTATCACTTACGGGGGGCAGAAACGTTATGAGTATGATCAGCGTCAAAGGACTCCAGAAAAACTTCGGCAAGCATGAGGTCCTCAAGGGCATCGACATCGACATACAGCCCGGCGAGGTGGTGGCCATCGTGGGCCCCTCCGGCTGCGGCAAATCCACCTTCCTGCGCTGCCTCAACCTGTTGGAAAAGCCCTCCGGCGGCCGGATCCTCTACCATGACGTGGATCTGGTCTCCGCCCCGCCCAAGCAGACCAATCAGGTCCTGCTGGGGATGGGCATGGTCTTCCAGCAGTTCAACCTCTTTCCGCACAAGACGGTGCTGGACAACATCATGCTGGCCCCGGTCAAGGTGCAGGGCGTCGGCAAGCAGGAGGCCGAGCAGAAGGCCATGGAACTGCTGAAAACGGTGGGGCTGGAAGACAAGCGGGACGCCTATCCCAACCAGCTCTCCGGAGGCCAGCAGCAGCGTATCGCCATCGCCCGCTCCCTGGCCCTGCAGCCTGAGGTCATGCTCTTCGACGAGCCCACCTCCGCCCTGGACCCCGAGATGGTGGGCGAGGTGCTGGACGTCATGAAAAAGCTGGCCGCCGACGGCATGACCATGCTGGTGGTCACCCACGAGATGGGCTTTGCCCGCGAGGCGGCCGACCGGGTCATCTTCATTGACGGCGGCGTCATCGTAGAGGACAGCGCGCCCGAGGAATTCTTCGCACACCCCAAGAACAAGCGTCTTCAGGATTTCCTGAGCAAGATGCTTTGATCAAACAAAAAACACAGATACTATAACTAGGAGGAACGAACCATGTCTCTCATTCAGGTAGCCCGGTACAGCGACGTCAAGTACGATTTCAAGGACGGCTATGCCTGCGTACCCGTGCTGGAGGGGGCCTTCGACCAGGCCCGCTTCGCCCACTGCGCGCTCCAGAGCGGCCACTCCATTACCCCCGACGTGTACTCCGTCACCGAGCACAACCAGCTCTTCATTTTTACCAAGGGCAAGGGCTATGTGACCACTCCCCGCCAGGCCTGGAACGTGACCGAGCCCGGCGTATTCGTCCCCGAGTTCGACAGCGAGCGCTTCACCATCACCTGCTCCGCCGACAGCAAGCAGCCCCTTGAATTCCTGCACATCGTCACCGAGCTCAACGATTACGACAAGACCTGCCTGGTGGAATCCCGCATGGCGCTGCCCCGGTTGCGCACCATCAGCCAGGGCTGGACCTATGACGAGGACTTCAAGGACAACTCCGTCACCACTTCCATGATGCTGCTGGAGCACCGCAATCTGGGCCGCCTGTCCATGGGCTGCGTCAAGGGCAGCGGCCCCATCGAGATCGGCCAGCACATCCATAACGAACTGGCCCAGTGGTACTTCCCGCTGCCCGGCTCTGAGTTCATCTACACCGCCGGCGGCGAGGAAGTGCACATGACCGGCGGCGACCTGTCCTTTACGCCCACCGGCTTCTGGCACGGCAGCAAGGTGGAGGCCGGCAAGAAGTGCGACTACATCTGGTTCGAGATGTGCATCGACGGCTATCCCGGAGAGATCAAGTAAGACCCGGAACAAAACGCCCGTCCGACTGCGTTGCTACCTTATATAATAATTCACTGTAAAGGGGAATTTACCATGGCTCTGGTCAAGATTTCGAAAGGTGCGGATATCCAGCACAAGTATACCGACGGCGTGTCCCGCGTGAGCGTTCTGGAGGGCGCTTACAAGGACGCTGCCGTAGAGCGGGTCTCCCTCCGGCCCGGCGCGGACTTTACCCCGGAGACCTACACCCGGGAGCAGCACAACCAGGTCTTCCTGGTGACCGCCGGCAAGGGCTACATCGTCACGCCCCGCCGCGTCTTCAACATCACCGAGGTGTGCGTCTTCGTACCCGACTTCGACAAGGAGAGCTTCACCTTCCACTGCGCTGCCGACGCGAAGGAAACGATGGAGATCGTCCACTTCGTCACCGAGCTCAACGATTACGACAAGACCTGCCTGCGCGAGGCCCACATGAGCCTGCCCCGCTTCCGCGGCGTGTCGGAGGCCTGGCATTACAAGGAGAACTTTACCGGGGCCGATATCCAGCAGATGATGCTGCTGGAGCACCGCAACCTGGGCCGCCTGTCCATGGGCGCCAACTTCGGCACCGGCCCCAACTACATCGGCCAGCATATCCATAACGAGCTGGAGCAGTGGTACATCATGCTGCCCGGCGCCAGCTTCACCTACACCGCCGAGAACGAGAAGGTACACGTGCAGGGCGGCGACATCACCTATACCCCCCATGGCTCCCACCATGGCAGCGAGTGCGCCGAGGGCGAGAAGTTCGCCTATGTGTGGTTTGAGCTGTGCGAGAACGGCTATCCCGGCGAGATCAAGTAAGCGATGTACGGCAAGGCGCGGCTTCTGGGCTCCAACGGCCAGTACAGCCGCTATCCTCTGGAGTTTTTCACCGCCGAAATGGGGCGGCTGGGCCTTCACAGACTGGACTTTGTCCCCCAGACGCCCCATTTCTTCTGCGGATACCGGGGTCATGAGGATCCCGCCCGCCTGAAAGCCGCCCTGAAGCGGGCGGGCCTTCAGGCCGCGGTCCTGTCGCCGCCGGCCTACCGCTGCGCCATCACCGCCCCGGAGGGGGAGCAGCGGGAAGCCACGCTGCGTTACTATGAAAGCTGTATCGCCCTGGCCGCCGGGCTTGGGTGCGACCGGCTGGTGCTGGACGCCTCCGGCGCCTGCTGGGACCGGAAGGACGAACTGCTCTGGCGCAGTGCCGCCGATACCCTTTATCACCTCTGCCCCGCGGCGCAGGCGGCGGGGGTGCGCCTGCTGCTGGCCCCCGTCATGGGCGCGGAGACGCCCCTCATCGCCGAGTCGCCCATTCTCAACACCGCGGCGGAGCTGGACGCCATGCTGCATCAGCTCAATCATCCCAGCCTCGGGGTGTGCCTGGACACCAACATTATGAGCGCCTGCGGGGATACGGTCTATGATTGGTTCGGCCGTTTCCGGGACAAGATCGGCCTGGTGCGGCTGTGCGACGGGAACTACCACGGCTGGCGGGCCTGGGGCGAGGGCGTGCTGCCGATGCAGCGGTATCTGCACGCACTGGACGCTATGGGCTATCGGGGCGACATTTCCCTGCGCCTGCCCGGCGAGCGGTATCTCGCCCAGCCGGCCTATCCGGATGAGCGGGCCCTGGCCGCCCTGTGCGGGGAGGTGGGGGCATGAAGGGGATCCAACGCGGCCAGCTGGTCAATATGAACCAGCACTACCGCCGCTTCTCTCTGGACTATTTCCTGGACTGCCAGCAGCGCCTGGGCGTCGGGCAGATCGAGCTCTGGTGCGGCGCGGCCCACTTCTGGCTGGACCACGAGGGCTACGGCGATGTAAACGCCCTGCGTTCCAAGCTGTGGGACCACGATGTCCGGGTCGTGTCCATCACCGCCCCCAGCATGGCCTATCAGTATCAGTATGCGTCCCAGGAGCCGGAGTGCCTGGAGTACTCCTTCCGCTATTTTTCCAACGCCATCCATCTGGCGGCCGAGGTGGGCGCGGACCGGGTCGTGGTCAACTCCGGCTGGGGATACTTCGGCGAGGACGAGCAGACCATGTGGAACCGCTGCCGCGATCATCTGGGCCGCCTGTGCCGGGTGGCCGAGCGGGAAGGCATCCTGCTGGTCATGGAGTCCCTGCGCAGGGATGAGAGCAACCTGGTCTATAATCTGGAGCGGGCAGAGCGGATGTACCGCGAGATCGCTCATCCCAGCCTGAAGATGATGGTGGACAGCATCGCCACCGGCGCGGCGGGGGAGAAGCTGGAGGACTGGTTCCAGGCCTTCGGGAGCGATCTGATCCACATGCATTTTTTGGACGGCGACCCCTGGCTCCACAATGTGTGGGGCGACGGCAACACCGCCCTGGCCCGGCAGATCCAAATCATGAACGACCACGACTTCACCGGGTATCTGGTGCAGGAGGTGGCCGACGAGCACTACTTTACCGATCCCTACGCCGCCGACCGGAGGAATTTTCGGGTCCTGGAGCGGTTTATCGAGGACTGAGAACTTTCGCCGGCCGGTCCCGGACGAAAGCCCGCGGCGCCCTGCGGGCCTGAACTGCGTATTTCTCAGCGCGGCGCGCTGAAAAATAAAAAATTTGAAAAGGAAAAGGTGAAACAGAATGAAAGCGAAGAAAATCCTTACCGGCGTCCTGGCTCTTGCAATGATCGCCTCCCTGTCCGCTTGCGGCGGCGGCGGAAGCGCCGCCACGCCCGCCCCGGAGACGAGCGCCCCCGAGACCACCGCTCCTGAGACGAGCGCCCCCGAGACCACCGCCCCCGAGGGGGACGGCTCCCTTCAGCGGGTGCTGGACGCCGGCAAGCTGGGCATCGGCGCCGAGGGCAACTGGATCCCCTATGTGTACAACGAGGACGGCACCGGCGAGCTCACCGGCTTTGAGGTGGAGGTTGCCAAGCAGATCGCCTCCCGCCTGGGCGTGGAGCCGGACTTCCAGATCTCCGACAGCTGGGATCCCGTGCTGGCGGGCCTGGACGCGGGCCGCTATGACATCGTGATCTGCGGCGTGAACCCCAACCCCGAGCGCCAGGAGAAGTACGCCGTCACCGCTTCCTATGCCGAGAACCCCTACTGCCTGGTGGTCAATGCGGACAACACCGAGATTACCTCCTTCGAGGATCTCTCCGGCAAGCTGTGCATCAACTCCCCCTCTTCCGCCGCAGGCAAGATCGCCCAGAGCTATGGCGCCACGACTGCCGACGGCGACCTGACCGCCGCCATGGAGCAGCTGAATACCGGCCGTGCCGACGGCACCATCAATAACGTGGCCGCTGTGGACGAGTATATGAAGAGCCGTCCCGAGGTCAATGTGAAGATCGCCGCCATCTACGAGCCTGCCGAGGGCGAGGAGTATATGGTCGAGTCCGCCGGTATGCTGCGCAAGGAGGATCAGGAGCTGTGCGACAAGATCTCCGAGATTATCGGCGAGATGATCGACGACGGTACCCTCTATGACCTGACCGTCCAATACTTCGGCGAGACCGTGGCCGACAGCACCAGTCTGTATCAGAAGTAATCCGCATAGTTCCGGGGCGCCGCCGTATGCGGCGGCGCCCTTCTTTTTTACCAAACAAGGAGGCGGGCTGCCATGGAAATTATTCAATTGCTGGTCGATTCCTTCTGGCCCATGTTCAAAGCGGGCCTGTTGATCTCTGTCCCGCTGATGCTGGTCTCGTTTGCACTGGGCCTGGTATTGGCATTCGTCCTGGCGCTGATGCGCATGTCCAAGATCGCACCCTTCAAGGCCATCGCCTGGTTTGTGGTGTGGGTGATCCGCGGCACGCCTCTGCTGGTCCAGATTTTTGTGATCTATTTCGGACTGCCCTCTGTGGGTCTTGTGCTGAAACCGATCCCCTCTGCCATCCTGGCCCTGGTCATCAGCCAGGGCGCCTACAATTCCGAGGTCATCCGCGCCGCTCTGGGCTCCATCCCCAAGGGACAGTTCGAGGCCTGCAAGGCCCTGGGACTGAACAAGCTCCAGACCATGACCCAGATCATTATCCCCCAGGCGGCCCTTGTGGCCGTCCCCGCTCTGGCCAACTCCTTCATCAGTCTGCTGAAGGATACCTCTCTGGTCTCTTCCATCACGGTGGCGGAGATCCTGATGACGGCCAAGAGCATCATCGCCGTCAAGTTCCAGCCCCTGCTGCTCTATTGCGAGGCGGCGTTTGTCTACCTGATCTTCAGCACCGTGCTCACCCAGCTCCAGGGCATGCTGGAGAAAAAGCTGGGCAAGCACCTGGTGGACACCAGGGCTTGACGGGAAAGGCAAAGAGATATGTTACATTTGAATCTTCAGGGACTGCAGGACCGGGAGGGCTGGGAAGCCGCGGGGATCGCCCTGCCCCGGTACGACGCGGCGGCCGTGAAGGCCCGCACCCGCCTGAGACCCGTCTGGGTCCATTTCGGCGCGGGCAACATCTTCCGCGGCTTCCTGGCCGCCCTGCAGCAGACCCTTTTGAACGCCGGGCTCACCGATACCGGCATCCTGGCGGCCGAATCCTTCGACGTTCAGATCATCGACAAGGTGTATGACCCCTACGACGATTTGAGCCTGCTGGTGCGCCTGCGCGCCGACGGCTCCTACGAAAAGGAAGTCGTGGCCAGCGTGGCCCGCGGCCTCAAGGCCGACTGCACGGGGGGAGACTGGGCTGATCTGGTGCAGGTGTTCCAGTCGCCCGGTCTCCAGCTGGCCAGCTTCACCATCACCGAGAAGGGCTATGCCCTGACCGACCTGTCCGGCAAGGCCCTGCCCGTGGCGGAGCACGATTTTGCCGCCGGGCCGGACGCGCCCCGGCACACCATGTCCATCGCCGCGGCGCTGCTGTACCGCCGCTTCCAGGCGGGCGGGCATCCCATCGCCATGGTGAGCATGGACAACTGTTCCCAAAACGGGAAAAAGCTGCGGGAAGGGGTATTTGCCGCAGCACAGGCCTGGAAGAAGGCCGGTTTCGTCTCGGACGCTTTCCTGGAATGGCTTTCCGACGAAACGAACGTCACCTTCCCCTGGTCCATGATCGACAAGATCACGCCCCACCCCTCCGAGACGGTCCGAGCGGCGCTGGAGGAACTGGGAGTGGAGGGGATGAACATCTTCCAGACCAATACCGGGACCCGGATCGCCCCCTTCGTCAACGCGGAGGTCACCGAGTATCTGGTGCTGGAGGACGCCTTCCCCAACGGCCGCCCGCCCCTGGAAAAAGCGGGGGTGTATTTTGCCGACCGCGCCACCGTCGAGAAGGCGGAGAAAATGAAGGTGGGCACCTGCCTCAATCCCCTGCACACCGCGCTGGCGGTATACGGCTGCCTGCTGGGCTATTCCTCCATTGCCGCCGAGATGGCGGACCCGGACCTGAAGGCGCTGGTAGAGCACATCGCCGCCGAGGGCCTGAAGGTGGTGGAAGACCCCGGCATCCTCAGCCCTCGGAAGTTCATCGACGAGGTGCTGAACGAGCGCTTCCCCAATCCGGCCATTCCCGACACGCCCCAGCGCATCGCCGCGGATACCTCTCAGAAGCTGCCCGTCCGCTACGGCGGCACCCTGCAGCGCTATGCCCGCCGGCCTGACCTGGACGTGTCCTCCCTGGTGTACGCTCCCCTGGTCTTTGCCGGCTGGTGCCGGTATCTGCTGGGTGTGGACGACCAGGGCGGGGAGATGCCTGTGAGCCCCGACCCCATGGCGCCCCAGCTCCAGGCCCTGCTGGCCGGGATCGAAGCGGGCCGGCCGGAGACCTGCTCGGACCAGCTGCGCCCCATCCTGTCCAACGCCGCCATCTTCGGCGTGGACCTGTACCAGGCGGGATTGGGGGAAAAGACCGAAGCCGCGTTCCGGGCCATGCTGGCGGGCCCCGGCGCGGTCCGCGCCACCCTGCGCCGGTATTTGAGTGAGAGAGCATGAGGAGCGATCATCCATGAAGATGACATTTCGCTGGTACGGGAGCCAGATGGATCCCATACCGCTGCGTTATATCAAGCAGATTCCCAATATGAGCGGCGTGGTCAGTTCCCTGATGGACCTGCCTGCCGGGGCCCTTTGGCCCACCGAGCGCATCCAGGCTCTGAAACAGGAGGTCCAGGACGCCGGGCTGGAGCTGGAGGTGATCGAGAGCGTCAACGTCCACGAGGACATCAAGCTGGGCCTGCCCGGCCGGGACGCGTACATCGACCGTTACCGCACGACCATTGAGCGCCTGGGTCAGGCGGGCGTGAAGGTCATCTGCTACAATTTTATGCCGGTCTTCGACTGGACCCGCAGCGACCTGTTCAAGCCCCGCGCCGACGGCGCCACCGTCCTGGCCTACGATCAGGCGGTGATCGACAAGATCACCGATCCCCAGGCCTTTGCCGATCAGATCCAGCAGGGGGCCGGCGCGTTTGAGATGGCCGGGTGGGAGCCGGAACGCATGGCGGAGATCAAGAGCCTCTTCGCCCAGTATCAAAGCGTCTCCCATGAGGATCTGTTCCGCAACTTGAAGTACTTCCTGGAGGCCATTATTCCCGTGTGTGAGCAGTACGACGTCAAAATGGCCATCCACCCGGACGATCCCCCCTGGGATATCTTCGGCCTGCCCCGCATCTGTACCGGCTGGGACAATGTGGAGCGCATCCTCTCCCTGGTGGACAGCCCCTACAACGGCCTGACCCTGTGCTCCGGCTCCATGGGCTCCAATCCCTGCAACGACATCCCCGCCATGGTACGGGAATTCGGCGGGCGCGGGCGCGTCCACTTTGCCCACGTGCGCAACATCAAGTTTACCGGCCCCGGCCAGTTTGAGGAGGCGGCCCACTTCTCCGCCGACGGCAGCCTGGATCTGTACGAGATCATGAGGGCCTATTCCGACATCGGCTTCGAAGGCTATATCCGCCCCGACCACGGCCGCATGATCTGGGACGAAAAGGGCCGGGCCGGCTACGGCCTGTACGACCGGGCCCTGGGCGTGGCCTACCTGAACGGCTTGTGGGAGGCCATCCAAAAGGACCGGAGATAAACAGAAAGCACACCGCATTCGTGCGCGTCCCGGCATGCCGGACGGTTACGGCGCCGGATGCGGTGCTTTCCATGCATCCGTAAACTTGCAGAAAAGAAGGTTAAGCATATGAATCCCATTCTGGAACAGATCTCCAACATCGGCATTGTGCCCGTGATCGCCATCGACGACGCGAAGAAGGCGGTGTCGCTGGCGAGGGCGCTGGTGGCGGGCGGCCTGCCGGTGGCGGAAGTGACCTTCCGCACCGCCGCGGCCGAGGAGGCCATGCGCTCCATCACGCGGGAGGTCCCCGAGATGCTGGTGGGCGCGGGCACCGTGCTGACCCGCGAGCAGGTGGACCGGGCCCTGGACGCGGGGGCGAAATTCATCGTCAGCCCCGGTTTTAATCCGGACACCGTAAGGTATGTCCTTTCCAAGGGGGCCCTGATGGTCCCCGGCACCGCCACACCCGGCGAGATGGAGCAGGCCATGAGCCTGGGCCTGGACGTGGTAAAGTTCTTTCCCGCCGAACAGAACGGCGGCGTGGCCAAGCTCAAGGCGATCGCCGGGCCGTATAAGACCCTTAAGTGGATGCCCACCGGCGGGGTCAATGCAAAGAACCTGATGGACTACCTCTCCTTCGACCAGATCGTGGCCTGCGGGGGCACCTGGATGGTGAAGAAGGACCTGATCGCGGCCGAAAACTGGGACGAAATCACCCGAATGACGCGGGAGGCGGTACGCACCATGCTGGGCTTCTCCCTGCACCATGTGGGCGTCAACTGCGGCAGCGAGGAGGAGGCGGACCGGCTGGCCCGGACGCTGTGCGCCTTTTTCGGCTTTACGTATCAGATGGGCAACTCCTCCGTACAGGCCCTGCCTGCGGTGGAGTGCACCAAGACTCCCGGCCCCGGCGCCCACGGTCATATCGCCATCGGCACCAACAGCGTGGACCGGGCGGTCTATCACCTGGGCCTTCAGGGCATCCGGTGCCGGGAGGAGACCCGCAAGACCGACGCCAGGGGCAAGACGAAGGCCATCTATGTGGACGGCGCGTTCGGCGGGTTTGCCATTCATCTGGTGCAGGCGTAAAGCGGGCAGAGAGACTGTTTTGATCGTTTGATAATAAGGAGGTCCCTTGCTATGAAGAAACGCGTCATTACCTTCGGTGAGATTATGCTGCGGCTGGCGCCCAACGGGTACTACCGCTTTTTCCAGGACGATCAGCTCCAGGCCACCTTCGGCGGCGGGGAGGCCAACGTGGCCGTGTCCCTGGCCAACTACGGCATGGACGCCGCCTTTGTCACCAAGCTGCCCGCCCACGCCATCGGGCAGGGGGCGGTGAACGCCCTGCGTGGCCTGGGGGTGGACACCTCCCAAATCGTCCGGGGCGGCGCGCGCGTGGGCATCTACTTCCTGGAGAAGGGGGCTTCCCAGCGGGGCAGCGTGTGCATCTACGACCGGGCCCATTCCGCCATTCAGGAGGCGCAGCCCTCCGATTTTGACTGGGACGCCATTTTTGACGGGGCGGACTGGTTCCATTTTACCGGAATTACGCCCGCCCTGGGCCCCAATCTGGTGGAGATCTGCAAGCAGGCCTGCATCGCGGCCAAACAGCGCGGCGTAACCATCTCCTGCGACCTGAACTACCGCGGCAAGCTGTGGACCCGGGAACAGGCCCGCGCGGCCATGACCGGGCTGTGCCAATACGTGGATGTATGCATCTCCAACGAGGAGGATGCGAAGGACGTCTTCGGCATCGAGGCGGAGAACACCGACGTCACCGGCGGAAAGCTCAATAAAGAGGACTACCGGAGCGTCGCCAAGCAGCTGGCGGATCAGTTCGGCTTTGCGAAGGTGGCCATCACCCTGCGCACTTCCATCTCCGCCAGCGACAACGACTGGGCCGGAATGCTGTACGACGGGGAGCGGTACTGTTTCTCCAAGGAGTACCACCTGCACATCGTGGACCGGGTGGGCGGCGGCGACAGCTTCGGCGGCGGGTTGATCTACGCCCTGCTCAGCGGGAAGGACACCCAGGCGGCCATCGAGTTCGCGGTGGCGGCTTCGGCCCTGAAGCACTCCGTCGAGGGGGACTTCAACCGGGTCACCCTGGCCGAGGTGGAGAAGCTGGCCGGCGGCGACGGCTCCGGCCGGGTGCAGCGCTGACCGATCCAAAAACGGGGCGGAGCGATCATCCCCGGTCAAGCGATCAGACAGCGGCGGGCGCAAACGCGCCCGCCGCTGTTTTATAGGTTGCATTTTCGGTCGGAAGCCGCTATAATTTATTGTAGTTATGGAAACCAATGCAAATGATGGAGGTACCCGTTATGAAAGGAAAGCGATGGATCGCACTTGCAATGGCGCTCGTGATGACGCTCTCCCTGCTGACCGTATCCGCCGGAGCGGTCAGCTTTACCGACATGGTGGGCCACTGGGCCAAGGAAGACGTGGAGGCCCTGGCTACCGCTGGTGTCGTGAACGGTACCAGCGCCACCACGTTCTCGCCGGACCGGAAGATGACCGCCTGTGAGGCGCTGCTCTTCTGCTCCCGGACCACCGGTGTGTCCAAGAGCGACAAGGCCAGGATCTATGCCGCCTGGGCGGCGCGCCTGAAGAAGCTGCTGCCGCAGGATATGCTCTCCTGGGCGGCGGAAGAGATGGCGGTGTGCCTGGAGACCGGCATCCTCTCGGAGAGCGAGCTGGCCGCCCTGACCAGCACCGGAAACATCTCCCGGGCGATCACCCGGGAGAATCTGGCCATGTACCTGGTGCGGGCCATGCAGCTGGCCCCGCTGGCCCAGAGCCTGACCAGCTATTCCATGAGTTTTGCCGACACCGCCTCCATTTCCGCTGCCCTGAAGCCCTATGTTTACCTGCTCAATATGTATGGCATCGTCCGGGGCGACCAGGCCAACCGGTTCCTGCCCAACGGCGATCTGACCCGGGCCGAGATGGCTACCATGCTCCGCCGGGCCATTGACTTTATGGAGGAGCGGGGCATCTATGCCGAGCTGCCCGCCTATACCAGCTATGACTGGATGGGCGGCACCATTACCGCCGTTACCACCGGCAGCAGCGGCGTGGTCCTGCTGACGCTGAGCAACGAACTCTCCGGCGCCCGCACCATCTCCCTGCCCGCCGGCGTGGAGATCTATGAGAACAATATGCTCACCACCTCCTCCGCACTGAAGGTCGGGCAGTATGTGCGCGTCAACCTGTCCGCCAGCGGAACGCCGGAGTCCGTGCGGGTGGGCGGCGCCCTGACGGTCTACACCGGCGCCGTCACCAGCCTGAACGCGGACGAGGTCACCATCAGCGTCAGCGGCGCCCCCCGGGCGATGACCATCGACCGCTTCACTGAAGTCCAGGCGGGCAAGAGCGTGGGCGGAGCGGAGGTCATCGACCTGGACGGCGGGTATACCGAGGCCGTCTGCTCTGTGGACAGCCAGGGCCGCCTGGTCCAGCTCCGGCTCTCCGGCGGTACCACCCCGGCGGAAGGCCTGATCGCCAGTGTGGAGGCCAATGTAGGCGGCGGCCAGCTGCTGCGGGTGACCGGTTTCAACGGCGTGACCACCCAGTACACGCTGCCGGCCGACGCCGCCGTCACCATCAACGGGACGGTGGGCGCCATGAGCGGCCGGTATGTGGACAGCTATGTCAGCATGCAGGTGTCCAACGAGACGGAATACGAGCTGGTATCCGTTGCGGTGGATACCGTCACCAAGTACATCCAGGGCTCTCTGCGCACCTACAGCGTGGGTACCCGGTATGACACCGTTACGGTCACGGATCTGGAGACCGGCAAGTCCACCACGTATGATATGGCCGCCAGCGCTGTGGTGCGCTATGAGGGCAAAACGGCCGCGCTTTCCGGGCTGAGCCGCAACCTCTTTGTCACCGCCTGCATCAGCGGCGACGGGATCACCCTGCTGGATGCCTACCCCGCCTCCACGGAGACGGAGGGTACCATCCGATCCATCTCCTTCGGCACGCCCACCGTGCTCACCGTGGAGACCGACGCCGGGGCCCAGGTGTCCTTTGATCTGGATTTGACCGCTCTGCCGGAGATCTACCGGGATGATAAGGTCAGCTCCATCGACAAGATCAAGGTGGGAGATGATATCACCGTCACCGTGCGTTATAACCAGGTGGAGACCCTGGACTGCTATTCTCAGAGCGCCAACGTCTCCGGCACGATCACCCGCATCACCATGGAGAGCAGCGGCGTGACCATGGATTTGAAGCTGAAGGACGGCGCCAGCGTTTCCTACACCGTGGCCGACGGGGTGAGCGTCACGCAGGACGATACGGCCATCTCCCTTTACGCCCTCAAGCCGGATTATGAGGTCTCCCTGGTGGTCAGCGGCGATACGGTGCTCTCCATCCGGGTGGACAAGGGCAGCAGCACCAGCAGCATGCTCTCCGGTACCGTTCTGGTCCCCAGCGTCAAGGAAGAATCCCTGATGATCCAGCAGGCCGACGGAACCCCCATTACGGTCGACGTGTCCCGCGCCAGTTTTCTCACCGCCAACGGCGCGGCCACCTATCTGGAGGCGCTGACGGTGAATGACGAAGTGCAGATCTACGGCAGCTACAGCGGCGCCAACTTTGTGGCCACTCTGGTCATCGTACTCTGAGCCGCCGCTGCCGAACAAACCGGCGCGCCCGTTAAGCGGGAGCTTATCAAACAGCTTTGGCGGCAGGAACATTCCTGCCGCCATTTTTTGCGCAGCACACCGCAAAGCGGTATAAAAGTGCGCATTTGCGCGGCGTCTTTGGCTTCGAGTTGCCTTAGGGCATCACCGCACAATTCCCCACGCACATTTTGGCGGCCGATTTGCCCCACAAATGCGTTGCAAAACCTTGCAATACACAAAGTATTCCTGCGGTTTTGCGCCTTTTTGCGGCACAAATTTTTGCGCCAATCCGCACGCGTTGAATGATGCGGTAATGCCTTAGTTAAAAAGAGATAGATCAGGCTCTGCGGAAGGCAAACATTATGTATGGCCATTCTCCCTATTTTGTGCAAGGATTGAGAGGACAACAGGTAAGAGATGCTTTATTATGACATACAGATACGGAGGTGCCGCAATGGATTGGGTTGAAGGACTAAATCAAAGTGTCAGGTATATTGAGGAGCATTTGACAGATGAGATTGACTCTGAACAACTTGGACGGATAGCCTGCTGCTCAACATATCACTATCAGAGGATGTTTACTTATATGGCGGGCATTTCTCTGGCAGAGTATATCCGAAGAAGAAAAATGTCATTGGCAGCAGTTGAGCTGCAAGACGGCAAGAAGAGGATTATTGATGTTGCCGCCAAATATGGCTATAGTTCTCCGACGGCATTTAACAGAGCGTTTCAGTCCTTTCACGGAATTGCGCCGTCCTCGCTCAAAAATACCGACGCATTGGTAAAGTCCTTCTCTCCCATTGCATTTTACATTACAGTGAAGGGAGCAACAGAGATGAATTATCGAATTGAAACCAAGGGTGCTTTTCGCATCATCGGTGTATCCGCGCCGCTTGATCGGGAAATGGAAAAGAACTTTATGGTCGTACCGAAGCTGTGGCAGGATGCCGCCGCAGATGGAACGATACAAAAGCTGGCAGGTAGGATGGACGCGCCACCCATTGGACTTTTGGGAGTCAGCGCCTGCAATGATGAAGAGCAGTGGAAATATTTTATTGCTGTTTCAAGCACAAAGGAAAATGGGGAATTTGAGGAGTATATCATACCCGCATCCACATGGGCCATCTTCTCCGCAACAGGTGATAACCAGTCTGTTCAAGAGTTGGAACGACGCATTATTACAGAGTGGCTTCCGGGTTCCGGATATGAATATGCCGATGCTCCGGATATAGAGGTTTATCTGAATCCGGATCCTCAAAACGCACAGTACGAGGTATGGATCCCAGTGGTAAGGAAAGCAGAATAAACAGGTAGATCAACCGGAGAAACGCATCCTGCCGCTTCGATAGACCGGCAGAATGCGTTTCTTCCTGTTTTATGGGCCCCCCGTTGGGAGCGCCATAAGCTGTTCCGGGGGCATGCCCAACAGCAGCAGGGTTCCGGCTGTGGCCAGGAAGGGCAGAGGGGAGGCTTCCGGCGGGAAGGGGAGCACCATCTCCTGCTGCTCCACCACCGTTCCCTGCAGCGTCACCAGCTCCCGCTGCAGTGCCAGGCAGATCCGATCCCCTTCCAAACTGGAAAAGGTCAGGGTGTCCCGAGGGGAGGTGCCGTAGCTGACCGCCTGGCCGGTGCGCAATGCGCGGGCCAGCGGGCCTGCACCACCAGGCAGCAGCACCGTCCGGCAGTCCACGGCGCCCGCGCCCGCCCAGCCCAGCGCGCCGGGGGAGACCACCAGCAGATCCAGCACGCCTTCCGCCAGCTCCGCCGGATGACGGCCGCTCCGCAGCCGGGCCGCCGATGGCGGGAGGCGCCGGGCCACCGCATCCAGAATCCCTTCGTCCCGCTCCCAAATTCCCACTTCGATCACATCGCACACCACCTTTATAGACGAGAGTGTATGGAAAATCTGGAATTTTATACAGCGGGGACGCCCGGCGCTGGAACGTGCTTGACTTTTGCAGCAGGAATGCATAAAATAATACGAACCAAACTAACTGCAAAGGATTGAGATAGATATGGCACAGGACAAGAAGCAGGTGGAGCAGATCACCGATATGGAGGTGGATTTTGCCCAGTGGTATACCGATGTGTGCCGAAAGGCCGACCTGATCGACTATACCAGCGTAAAGGGCATGTTTATCCTCCGCCCCTACGGCTACGCCATCTGGGAGAATATCCAGGCGGAAATGGACCGGCGCTTTAAGGAGACCGGGCACGTAAACGTGTCCATGCCCCTGCTCATCCCCGAATCCCTGCTCCAGAAGGAGAAGGACCACGTGGAAGGCTTTGCCCCCGAGTGTGCCTGGGTGACCCACGGCGGGAGTGAGAAGCTGGACGAGCGCCTGTGCGTGCGCCCCACGTCTGAGACGCTGTTTTGCGAACACTGGAGCCATATCGTCCACTCCTGGCGGGACCTGCCGCTGCTGTATAACCAGTGGTGCTCCGTGCTGCGCTGGGAGAAGACCACCCGCCCCTTCCTGCGCCACCGGGAATTCCTGTGGCAGGAGGGCCACACCCTCCACGCCACCGCCGAGGAGGCCATCGCCGAGACCGAGCAGATGCACCGCATCTACGCCGACATCTGCGAGAACGTGCTGGCCATGCCGGTGGTCATGGGCATGAAGACCGACAAGGAGAAGTTCGCCGGGGCGGAGCGCACGTACACCATCGAGTGCATGATGCACGACAAGAAGGCCCTGCAGAACGGCACCAGCCACTACTTCGGAAACGGCTTCCCCACCGCCTTCGACATCACCTTCACCGACAAGGAAAACAAGCAGTGCCATCCCTATGAGACTTCCTGGGGCTTCACCACCCGCACCATCGGCGGCGTCATCATGACCCACGGCGACAACCGGGGCCTGGTGCTGCCCCCCCGGGTAGCCCCCATTCAGGTGGTCGTCATCCCCGTGGCCCAGCATAAGCAGGGCGTACTGGAGGCCAACCGGGCCGTTATGGACCGGCTGAAGTCCGCCGGTTTCCGGGTGAAGCTGGACGACTCCGACCAGTCTGCGGGCTGGAAATTTGCCGAGTATGAGATGAAGGGCGTGCCCCTGCGCCTGGAGCTGGGGCCCAAGGACATGGAGAAAAACCAGTGCGTCCTGGTGCGCCGGGACAGCGGCGAGAAGAGCTTTGTCTCCCTGGACAACATCGAGCAGACCGTGGCGCAGATGCTGGACGCCATTCACGACGGCCTGTACGCCAAGGCCAAGAAGAACCTGGAGGACAACACCTACGCCTGTGCCACGCTGGAGGAGGTCAAGGAGAAGATGGCCGCCCAGGGCGGCTTCGCCAAGACCATGTGGTGCGGCGACGAGGCCTGCGAGGTGCGGATGAAGGAGGAGGCCGGAGTGTCCTCCCGCTGTATCCCCTTTGAGCAGGAGCATCTGGGCGATACCTGCGCCATCTGCGGGAAACCGGCCAAGCATATGGTCTACTGGGGCGTGGCCTACTAAGCGGGCGCTGGATCCGAGCGGTCCGGCCCGCGGGGAAACGATAAAAGCACGGCATATGCGCGCTTTTGCGCGCATATGCCGTGCTTTTTTGACCCGGGCGAGGAGATCGGTGCCCCGGCCCTTACTGCAGATAGAGCGCCTGGAGCTGGGCGAGCTGAGCTTCGGTGAGGGCCATGCCGTCCTCGGCCGTGAGGAAGGCGTGCATGGAGCCGTACTTGGAGTCGATGGCGTCCAGCATGGCGGCCATGGCGTCATAATTTACGCCGGTCAGGTTCTTGACGCCCGCCACGGTGGCCGCGTCGGCGCCCTTGGCCTGGGCGGCCTGAGCCATGTAGGCGATCTTTTGGGCGTTGAAGTCGTTGGTAAGCATGAAGTCCTGGAGCACCGTTTCACGATCCACGCCCAGGGCGGAGAGCAGCAGCACCGCTGCGGTGCCCGCGCGGTCCTTGCCCCCGGTGCAGTGCCAGAGGAGCGCCTCTCCCTCCTTCTGGCCCAGCAGCTTCTGGAAAAAGGCGCGGTATCCGGCCAGACCGTTTTCGCTTTCCAGGAAGGAGAGGTACATATCGTTCCCGAATTGACCGCTCTGGACGATCGCGATGATGGCCTGGACCGGGTCGGAACCATAAATGCCGGTGACGGCGGAAGTGGCGGAAGAATCGTCGCCGAGAATATTGATCTGCGTGTTGACGACGCCGTCCAGCACCGGGTCTGGGCCCTCGCGGATCTCGGCGGTGGTACGCAGATCAACGATCTGTGTCAGGTTCAGGCCGGCCAGAAGGGCGAGATCCGCCTCGGTAGCGCCGGAGAGTTTGCCGGTGCGCAGCAGCACGTTGTCTTTTACCACCCGGCCGTCCCGGGTGACATAGCCGCCCAGCTGACGGGCGTTTTCCACGCCGGAGAGGCCCAGCGTGTGGGCGTGCTGCGCGGTGGCGGCGTAGCGCTGCGCCATGGCCTGGGCCTCGGCGGCGGTCAGGGTGCCCTGGGGGTCCAGCAGGCCGTTTTCCAGGGGGAGGATGGTTTTGGCCACGGCCCATTGCACATCCTCCTCCGCCCAGGCGGAGACCGTTCCGGCGTCGGAACAGCCGCTCAGGTCGGCCGCGGCGATGATGCCGTCCCCGTTGTGGACGGCCAGATGGTTCAGCATGACGGCGGCCTGTTCCCGGGTGACCGGCGTCTGGGGCAGGAACAGGCCCTTGTCGTTGCCTGCGGCGATGCCCGACTGGGCGCACCAGAGGATCGCGGTGTAGTTGGCGTCACCGGGGGCCACGTCGGAAAAGAACTCGCCCGCGGGTGCGGACGGGCGGCCCGCTTCCTCCCAGAGGACCCGGGCAAAGGCGCTGCGGGACAGAGCGGGGTCGCCGCCGGCGGCGGCCAGGGCCCCGCCGGGGACCAGCAGAGCGGCGCTCAGCCCTATGGCCAGAACGCGCTTGGGGATCTGTTTCATGGTAATGCTCCTCCTCGTTCATTCGGATAAAAAGAGAATAGCCCGCCCGCCGCCTGCGCCGCCACCAGAGGGGGGTAAAGAGTGCGTAAAAGGGAGGTAAAGCGAAAAATTCTCCTTGCATTTTGTGTGGGAGAGGCGTATAATGCCACTAACTCAAATTTGTGAGGTCTCATATATGAAGCGCTGCGCCCTCACAACTGCATCCTTCTGCTTCTTCTTTGGCTGGGCTCGATTTACGGGCGCCGGCTTTTTTGGCATGGGGGAAAAGAGAAGGATGGAATGAATGGGTGGGCCAAGGCGGGCCCATAGGATCTCCGTATTTTTTGGGGGAGCTCATTGATTTCATCAATGGGCTCCTTTTTATTTTGGAAAGGATGTTGCAGTATGGTAGTCGTTATGAAGCCGGGCACCCAGCAGCGGGATATCGAGGCGCTGGTGGCCAAATTCAAGGAGATGGACCTGGACGTCGGGGTCACCAATGGCGTGGGCTGTACGATTCTGGGCCTGGTAGGGGATACCACTGCGGTGGATATGGACAAGATCTCCATCAACCCCCATGTGGAGCGGGTCATGCGGGTGCAGGAGCCCTACAAGAAGGCCAACCGCAAGTTCCACCCGGAGGATACGGTGGTCGCCGTAGGCAAGGCCAAGATCGGCGGCGGCAGCTTCTCGGTCGTCGCCGGGCCCTGCTCGGTGGAGAGCCAGGCGCAGATCATCGCGGTGGCCGAAGATGTGAAACGCTCCGGCGCGGCGCTGCTGCGGGGCGGGGCGTTCAAGCCGCGCACCTCGCCCTATTCCTTCCAGGGCATGGGACTGGAGGGGCTGGAGCTTCTGCTGGAGGCCAAGGCGGCCACCGGCCTGCCCATCGTCACCGAGATCATGTCTCCACGCTATGTGGAGGTGTTCGAGGAAAAGGTGGATCTGGTGCAGATCGGTGCCCGGAACATGCAGAACTTCGACCTGCTCAAAGAGGTGGGCAAGATGTCCAAGCCCGTCCTGCTCAAGCGGGGCCTGTCCAGCAGCTACGAGGAGTGGATCATGTCCGCCGAATACATCATGGCGGGCGGCAACGAGAACGTCATCCTCTGTGAGCGGGGCATCCGCACCTTCGAGACCTATACCCGCAACACCCTGGACGTATCCGCCATCCCCGCCATCAAGAAAATGAGCCACCTGCCCGTTATCGTAGACCCCTCTCACTCCGCGGGCATGTACTGGATGGTGGAGCCGCTGGCCATGGCAGCCATCGCCGCCGGGGCGGACGGCCTGATCATCGAGGTCCATAACGATCCCCCCCACGCCAAATGCGACGGCCAGCAGTCCCTCACGCCGGAAAACTTCGGCCGGCTCATGGGTAAAGTGGGCGCGATGGTTGACCTGATGGGGAAGACTTTGGTAAAATAAACTGATTGATCGCCGCTGCTGCGGAAAAGGAAGTGTTCCCAATGAAAACGCTGCGTGTGGACCTGGATGCCCGCGCCTATGAGATCCGTATCGCCCCCGGGCTCCTGGATGCCGCCGGAGAGCACCTCCGGGGGGCCTGCCCCCAGGCCGCCCGTCTCTTTGTGGTCACCGACTCCACCGTAGGCCCCCTGTACCGGGGGCGGGTGGAAAAAAGCCTGACGTCCGCCGGGTTTCGGACGGCCTTTCATACCGTCGCCGCCGGGGAGAGCTCCAAATGTGCGTCCCGGCTGTCTGAGCTGTGGGAGAGCATGATGGACTTCGGACTTACCCGCACGGACGCGGTGGTCGCCCTGGGCGGCGGCGTGGTGGGGGATCTGGCGGGCTTTGCCGCCGCCACCATCCTGCGGGGGGTGGACTTTGTCCAGATCCCCACCACCCTGCTCGCTCAGGTGGATTCCTCCGTGGGGGGGAAGGTGGCCGTGGACCTGGCGCACGGCAAGAACCTGGCGGGCGCGTTCTGGCAGCCGCGGCTGGTGCTGATGGACCCCCAGACGCTGGGCACCCTGGACGAGAGGACCTTTGCCGACGGTATGGCGGAGGTCGTCAAGTACGGGTGCATTTTTGACGCGGACTTTTACTCCTTCCTGGAACAGCGGCCTTCCAGGGGGCAGGTCATGGGGGATATTGAATCCGTATTGCATACCTGCTGCGATTTAAAACGAAAAGTAGTGATTGAAGACGAGCGGGATACCGGGAAGCGGATGCTCCTGAACTTCGGCCATACCCTGGGTCACGCCTATGAGCTGGCGGGAGGGTACGAGACCTGGACCCACGGTCAGGCGGTGGCGGCGGGCATGGTGAAGGCGGCGGAGCTGGGGGAGCGGCTGGGGGTCACGCCCGCCGGAACCGGGGCGCGCATTGCCGCGCTGCTGGGCTGCTTTGCTCTGCCGGTGGACATCCCCTGCACGGCGGCGGACTATGCCGCCGCCGTGGGGCTGGATAAAAAGGGAGCTGGAGACGACATCTCGGTGATCCTGCTGGAAGCCGTCGGGCGGGCCGTGCCCCGCCGGATGCCCAAGGCGGAATTGACCGCCCTTTTGGAGGAGACGCTATGAACGTGACCATCACCCCCCGGCGTCTGGCGGGGAGCATTACCCCGCCCCCGTCCAAATCCCAGGCCCACCGGCTGATCATCGCCGCCGCCCTGGGGGAGGGGGAGAGCCTTCTGCACAACGTGGCCTGCTCCCAGGACATTGCGGCAACCATCCGTTGTATGGCGGAGCTGGGGGCGGGCTTGGAACGGCAGGGGGATACGCTGCGCATTACCGGGATGCGGGCCGGGCCCAGGTCGCCCCTGCGGCGGCTGGCCGCGCCGCGCCTGGACTGCGGAGAGAGCGGCTCCACCCTGCGCTTTCTCATGCCCGTGGCTCTGGCGGTACGGGGCGGCGGACGCTTCACCGGCCGGGGACGGCTGATGGAGCGGCCCCAGGAGCCCTATTTCGAGCTGTTCCGGGAGAAAGGGATCTCCTGTGAATATCAGGACGGCGCGCTGGTCCTCTCCGGACGGCTGGCCCCGGGCGTCTGCCGTCTGCGGGGGGACGTATCCTCCCAGTTTATCACCGGGCTGCTCTATGCCCTGCCCCTGCTGGACGGGGATTCGGAGATCGTCATTACGACCGCGCTGGAGAGCCGGGACTATGTCGCTCTGACGGTGGACGTGCTCAAGCGCTTTGGCATCGAAGCAACGCCCTCGGCCCGGGGCTGGCGCGTCCCGGGCGGGCAGGCCTACCGGGCCTGCGAGAGGACGGTGGAGGCCGACTGGTCCCAGGCCGCCTTCTGGTATGCCGCCTCGGGCATCGGCAGCGATGTGGAAGTAACCGGCATGGATCTGGACTCCGCCCAGGGGGACAAGATGGTTCTGGACTGGGGGCGGATGCTCCGCGGCGAGCCGCTGAACGGCGGTGAGTGTGTGCCGATCCTGGGGCGGACGGCCCCGGAAACGCCTGTCCGGACGGAACAGGCGGGGGGACGGAGCCGGGTGGAGATCGACGTATCCTGCGCGCCTGATCTGGTTCCGCCGATGGCGGCCTGGGGAGCGCTGGCGGGGAATACCGACCTGTGCCTGAAAAACGCCGCCCGTCTGCGCATGAAGGAGAGCGACCGGCTCTCCGCCGTGACGGAGGTGCTCACCGCCCTGGGCGCCCGGGTGACGGAGACGGCGGACAGCCTGACCATCTTCGGCCGGGAGGAACTGAGCGGCGGCGTGACGGTGGACAGCCACAACGACCACCGCATCGCCATGATGGCGGCCATCGCCGCCACCCGCTGCCGGCGGAGCGTGACCATTGCCGGGGCGGAGTGTGTGGCCAAGTCCTACCCCGACTTCTGGAAGGACTACAAAAGCCTGGGAGGAGACATCACATGAAGCACACCATCTTCGGGGAATCCCACGGCGAGGCCATCGGCGTGGTGCTGGAGGGCGTGCCCGCCGGGCTGGCGCTGGACCTGGAGGCGGTGCAGCGGGAGCTGGACCGGCGCAGGCCGGGCCGGAGCGCCCTGTCCACCGCCCGGAAGGAGGCCGACCAGGTCCGGGTGCTCTCCGGCATGTTCGAGGGCAAGACCACCGGCGCGCCGCTGGCGATGGTCATCGGGAATGCCGACCAGCACTCGTCGGATTACGACTCCATCCGCTACACCCCCCGGCCCGGCCATGGGGATTACGCCGGCTTTTTGAAAAGCCGCGGCTGCCAGGATTACCGGGGCGGCGGCCACTTTTCCGGGCGCCTGACCGCGCCGCTGGTGGCGGCGGGGGCGGTGGCCAAGCAGCTTCTGGCCCGGCAGGGCGTATGGGTGGGCGCCCATATCAGCTCCATTTACGGAATCTGCGACGCGGCGCTGGAGGAAGCCGGCCAGCTGCGGGGCGTGGCGGAAAAAGACTTCCCCGTGCTGGACGACGCAGCGGGGAGGCAGATGCAGCAGGCCATTCTGGAGGCAAAGCAGGCGCAGGACTCCGTGGGCGGAGCCGTCGAGTGCGCCGTGACCGGCCTGAGCGCGGGGCTGGGGGGACCGGACTTCGGCTGCAACGTGGAGGGGATCTTTTCGCAATACCTCTTTGCCGTTCCCGCGGTGAAGAGCGTGGCCTTTGGCGCCGGGGTGGCCTTTTCCCTGATGCGGGGCAGCCAGGCCAACGACCCCTTTGCCGTGGAGGACGGGAAGGTGATCACCAAAACCAACCACGCCGGGGGGATCAACGGCGGCATCACAAACGGCATGCCGGTGGTCTTTGAAGCCACCCTGCGGCCTACGCCGTCCATCGCCCTGCCCCAGGAGAGCGTGGACCTGCGCACCGGCGAGGAAGTGGAACTCAAGATCAAAGGCCGTCACGACCCCTGTATCGTGCCGCGGGCGGTGCCGGTGATCGAGGCGGCGGCGGCCCTGGCGGCCTGTGCGGTGCTGGGGATCGGGTCGTGACGGCCTGCATGCGCAAGCGAGCCGCCGCGTAAGCGGCGTACAAGCGTTTTGGCAGGGCCAAAACCTTGCCGCAGGCGGGATTCACTCCCGCCGAGGATGCAAAAGGATCGGGGACCCGCGAAACGCCTGCGTTTCGTGGGCGCGTCACGACCCCTGTATCGTGCCGCGGGCGGTGCCGGTGATCGAGGCGGCGGCGGCCCTGGCGGCCTGTGCGGTGCTGGGGCTATAAGGGCGTTTTTGAAACGGGAACGAGGAGAGAGGCACATGACCGAATTGGAAGGATACCGCAGGCAGATCGACGCGATCGACGCCCAGCTGGTAGAGCTGTTCCTGCGCCGGATGGAGGTGACCGGCGCGGTGGGACGGTATAAGCAGGAGCGGGGCCTGCCGGTACTGGACGCGGAGCGGGAGAGGCGGGTGATCGCAGGCAAGACGGAGCAGATCGGCGACACGGCCCGCCGGGCGGATGTGGCGGCCCTGTACGAGACCATCATGGGCCGTTCCCGCCGCCAGCAGCGCCAGCTGGTGCGGGAGGCTGCGGCGCCGGGCGTGACGGCCTGCGCCGCAGCCATGGCCTGTGCCCGGCAGCCGGTGGAGCACCCGCGGGTAGCCTATCAGGGAGAGCCGGGCTGCTACAGCGAGGAGGCCGCCGCAGGCCTGTTCGGGCCGGAGGTGGACAGCATGGGTCTGCCCTGGTTTGAAGAGGTGTTCCTCGCCCTGCGGGACGGCAGGGCGGATTATGCGGTGCTGCCCATCGAAAACAGCTCCACCGGCTCCATCCGGCAGGTGTACGACCTGCTTGCCCAATATGAGTACTACATTGTGGGGGAGTGGCAGGTAAAGGTGGAGCACTGCCTGACGGCCCTGCCCGGCGTGAAGCTGGAGGAGCTTTGCACGGTCTATTCCCACGAGCAGGGGCTGATGCAGTGCGAGGCGTTTTTGGACACCCACCGGGACTGGAAGCGAGTGCCCGCCCTGGACACCGCCGGTTCCGCCAAACAGGTGGCCGAGACCGGAGACCGCACCGCCGCCGCCATTTGCTCCCGCCGGGCCGCGCGGCGCTACGGGCTGGAGATCCTGGCCGAGGGGATCAACTACAACCGCGAGAACTATACCCGCTTTGTGCTGGTCTCCCCGGTGATGGAGCTGCGGGCGGGGCGGGATACGATCAGCGCCCTGTTCCGCCTGCCCCACCAAAGCGGCTCCCTCCATGAAATCCTGACGGTCTTCTCCGTTCAGGGGCTCAATCTGGAGAAGCTGGAATCCCGGCCCATCCCAGGCCGCGGCTGGGAGTACCTGTTCTTTCTGGAATTCTCCGGCGACCTGGCCGCCCCCGGCATGGACGGGGTGCTCCAGGAGCTGGGACAGCTGTCCTCCCAGTTCCGGGTGCTGGGCAACTTCAGGGGGTACCGGCCATGAAAAACGTGGTTTTGATCGGTATGATGGGCTGCGGAAAATCCTCCGTGGGCCGCGTGCTGGCCCAGCGGCTGGGTATGGGCTTTGCGGACACCGACCAGTGCATTGAGGCGGCCCTGGGCCGGTCCATCCCAGAGATCTTCGCCACGGAAGGGGAGGCCTTTTTCCGGGATTGGGAGCTGGGGGTGGCCGAGGAGCTGGCCCGGAAGGAAAATCTGGTGATCGCCTGCGGCGGCGGGCTGCCGACCCGGCCGGACGCCATCGCATCCCTCAAATACAGCGGTACCGTGATCTTCCTGGACCGGGACGGGGAAGACATCTACGACCATGTGAGCATGGACCACCGCCCCCTGGGACAGGCGGGGCGGGAAGCCTTTTTGGAGCGCTGCCGCCAGCGGGAGCCGGTCTACCGGCAGTGGGCGGAGCATATCATACCAAGCCGCGCCACCGCCCAGGAGACGGCGCAGGCGGTACTGGAGGCGTTGCAGTTATGAAATTCCTCATCCTCAACGGACCCAACCTGAACCTGCTGGGCAGGCGGGAGCCGGGGATCTACGGCCAGAACAGCTATGAGGCCCTGTGCGCGCGGCTGCGGGACTTTGCCGCCGCCCACGCGTCCACGGCCGACTGCGTCCAGTCCAACCATGAAGGGGTGCTGATCGACGCCATCCATGCCGCCGACGGGGTCTACGACGCCATCGTCATGAACCCGGGGGCCTATACCCATTACAGCTATGCCATTCTGGACGCCCTCAAGGCGGTAAACGTGCCCTGTATGGAGGTGCATATCTCCAACGTCCACCAGCGGGAGGCGTTCCGGCATACCTCAGTCACGGCCCCGGCCTGTGTGGGACAGATCTGCGGTCTGGGGCTTTTCGGTTACGAGTGCGCCATGTCCTACTTCCTTTCCAGGGAAACGCCGGACAGCGGACCTGCCTTGTAAGACGTCTGGAACGGGAGGAAGCCATGAAAAAAGCAGCGCTGCCCCGGATCGGCATGCGTATGATCAAGACCGCCGTGGCCGTCATGCTGTCCTACGGGGTATTCGCCCTGTTTGGACTGGAATACCGGGAGGAATTGGGCGGAATGCTGGGGCACATGGGGCCCCTGTATGCCTGTATCGCCTGCATCGTCTGCACCCAGAGCAGCTTGGGGCAGACCTTCCGGCAGGGGGTCTCCCGCTTTATCGGCGTGGCGGTGGGCGGCGTGCTGGGCGCGGCCACGCTGCTGCTGGGCGGCGCGCTGGAGTCGCCCTGGGTCCTGGCGCCGGTGCTGGCGGTGATCTGCCTGGCGGGACTGTGGTTCTGCCTGCTGATCAAACGGCCCGCCGCCTGCCCGATGGCCTGTATCGTGCCCTGTGTCATCCTCTTGACCGGGGTCACCGGCGCCGATCGCTACTATTATGCCGCCGCCCGTATCCTTGAGACCGTGGCGGGAGTGGGCGTGGCCTTCCTGGTCAACGCCGCGCTGCCCGACCACAGGCGGGAAAGCGCTGAGGAGGGACCGGAAGCAATGGAAGTGAAGCTGGAAAACACCACAAAAAAACTGTGCGTCATCGGCGATCCGGTGGAACACTCCAAGTCGCCCCGGATCCAGAACGCCATGCTTGCCGCGCTGGGACTGGATTACGTGTACCTGTGCCAGCCGGTACCGCGGGGGACGTGCGGGCGGTGGCTGGAGTGCGCCAAGTTTGCCGGATATGCCGGCTTCAATGCCACCATGCCGCACAAGGAGGAGCTTCTGCCGCTGATGGACGAGCTGGATGAAGACGCCCGCCTCATCGGGGCGGTCAACACAGTCTGCCTGCGGGATGGAAAGGCGTATGGCTACAACACGGACGGCGCGGGCTTTCTGCGGGCGCTGGCGGACGAGAACATCACCGTGGAGGGACGGCGGGTGCTGGTGCTGGGGGCCGGCGGCGCCGCCAGGGCGGTGTGCCTCAAGCTGGCCCAGGCGGGGGCGGACGTGACGGTCTGCAACCGGACGGTGGACAAGGCGGCCGCCCTCTGCGCCCGGATGCCGGAGCGGCTGCACCCGGCGGGCTTTGACCGGGATACCCTGCATCGGGCGGCGGCGGGGTGCGCTCTGCTGGTCAACTGCACCAGCCTGGGCATGGCGGGAGCCGGAGGAAGGTTTGAGGATCTCTCCTTCCTGGACGCTCTGGCCCCGGAGACGCCCGTGTGCGACCTGATCTACGCTCCGGCGGAGACCGAACTGCTCCGCCAGGCCCGGGAGCGGGGCCACCGGACCATGAACGGCATGGGCCTGCTGGTGCATCAGGCGGTGCTCGCACTGGAGCGCTTCACCGGCATCCCGATCGACGCGGCGGCCATGAAGGCACGCCTGATTCCTGTTTTGTCCGAAAAAACATGAATAAATAGCAAAAAGCCCTTGACACCAAGGGCTTTTTGCTATATCATAATCAAGCGCCTGTTTGGGCGCAGTCTGCGATGATGCGGGAGATTGCTCAGAAATGAGGTAACTTCCGCGGAGTATGTCCGAGCTAGAATCGGGCGGCTGAGAGTCTGTGCACGGCGTATATCGCCGCGCGTGGATAAAACCGGCCTGCTTGCGCCGGTTTTCTTCATGTCGCGGAGTGATACGCACGGAAACGTGTACAGAAGTTCTCACCGTACGAAGCGAGGAAAGACACCCCGCGCCGCGCCGCGTGGACCCGGCAAAGCGCACACCACTTCGTATGTTTTAAGGAGGAACAAACCATGGCAGCTCAAAAAGAAATGATCCGCATCCGCCTGAAGGCCTATGATCATCAGCTGATCGACCAGTCCGCCGAGAAGATCGTGGAGACCGCCAAGCGCACCGGCGCATCCGTGTCCGGCCCCATCCCCCTGCCCACCAAGAAAGAGGTCGTGACCATCCTGCGCGCCGTCCATAAGTATAAGGACTCCCGCGAGCAGTTCGAGCGCCGCACCCACAAGCGCCTGATCGACATTCTCAAGCCCTCCCCCAAGACCGTGGAGGCTCTGATGAGCCTGGACCTTCCCGCCGGCGTGGAGATCGAGATCAAACTCTGATTTCCTGACGGATCTTCTCAACCAAAATCAAAGCCCGGCGAAGCGGGTTTGATTTGGACACGGGAAGCAAGGCAGCGCAGTGAAGGTTTCCCCGCGCCTGGGGAAAACGGAACGAAGCGGGCTTTGTGACGAAGTGAGTACCGCAGTCCGCCGCGTTTTGAGGCGGACGGGTCAAGTTGAAAAACCAATGGGAGCCAATGCCTACGTTTTTCAACCAATAACCTTTACTATAAGGAGGAAAACACATGGAAAAGGCCATTATCGGCAAGAAGGTCGGCATGACGCAGATCTTCGACGACGCCGGCAAGGTCATCCCGGTCACCGTCATCGAGGCGGGCCCCTGCACCGTGGTGCAGAAGAAGACCGCGGAAAAGGACGGCTACAACGCCGTGCAGCTGGGCTACGAGGACGTGGCCGAGAAGAAGCTCACCAAGCCTGAGCTGGGCCATTTGAAAAAGGCGGGCGGGGCGCGCAAGAAGACGCTGAAAGAGTTCAAGCTGAACAACTGCGACGCGCTCAACGTGGGCGACGAGGTCAAGGCCGACGTATTCGCCGAGGGCGACCGCGTGGACGTGACCGGCATCAGCAAGGGTAAGGGCTACCAGGGCGTCATCAAGCGCTGGGGCGCTCACCGCCTGAAGGAGAGCCACGGTACCGGCCCCGTGCACCGTCACGCCGGTTCCATGGGCTCCAGCACCGACCCCTCCCGCATCTTCAAGGGCAAGATCGGCGCCGGTCAGATGGGCAACGAACAGGTCACCGTTCTGAACCTGGACGTGGTCAAGGTCGACCCCGAGCTGGGCGTCATCGCGGTGCGGGGCGCCATTCCCGGCCCCAAGGGCGGCCTGGTGTACCTGCGCAACAGCGTGATCAACGTGAAGGAGAAGGGCGCCGCGGCCGCTGCCAGCGTCAACCCGCAGAAGGCTTCCGCCCGCGTCAATCCCCAGAAGGCTTCGGCCCGTAACAAGTAAGAGAGGAGAGAAACCAAATGCCTAAAGCAACTGTCGTTGATATGACCGGCAAGAAGGTCGGCGAGGTGGAGCTCTCCGAGGCCGTCTTCGGGATCGAGCCCAACCAGACCGTCGTTCATGACGTGGTCAAGAACCACCTGGCAAACTGCCGTCAGGGCACTCAGTCCGCCCTGACCCGCGCCGAGGTGTCCGGCGGCGGCCGCAAGCCCTGGCGCCAGAAGGGTACCGGCCACGCCCGCCAGGGCAGCACCCGCGCGCCCCAGTGGACCCACGGCGGTATCGTCTTCGCCCCCAAGCCCCGGGATTACAGCTATACCCTGAACAAAAAGGTCAAGCGCCTGGCGCTTAAGTCCGCCCTGTCCGCCAAGGCCCAGGAGGGCAACGTGATCGTGGTGGACGGCCTGGGTATGGACGAGATCAAGACCAAGACCTTCCAGGGCTTCCTGAACGCGGTGCAGTCCAAGAAGGCCGTCGTGGTCACCGAGTGCCCCAAGGTCGTCAAGTCCGCCCGGAACATCCCCGGCGTGGTGACCACCAGCGCCAAGATCCTGAGCGTTTACGACATCGTCAACGCCAACCAGTTCATCGTTGACAAGGCGGCTCTGGCCGTCATCGAGGAGGTGTTTGCGTAATGGCTACCACCGCTTATGATATCATTAAGCGCCCCATCATCACCGAACAGTCCATGGCCGAGACCGAGGGCAAGAAGTACACCTTCGAGGTGGCCAAGTCCGCGAACAAGATCGAGATCGCCAAGGCCGTCGAGGAGATCTTCGGCGTTAAGGTCGCCAAGGTCAACACCCTGAACATGCAGGGCAAGGAGAAACGCACCGGCCGTTACCCCGCCGGCCGCCGGCCCTCCTGGAAGAAGGCCATGGTCACCCTCACCGAGGATTCCAAGACCATCGAGTTCTTCGAAGGCATGGTGTAAGGAGGATAACGAACAATGGCTATTAAAACTTATAAGCCCACGACGCCCTCCCGCCGCCACATGACGGTGAGCGCCTTCGAGGGCATCGACAAGAAGGCCAAGCCCGAGCGCAGCCTGACTGAGAATCTGAAGAAGAACGCCGGGCGCAACAGCTACGGCCGCATTACCGTGCGTCACCGCGGCGGCGGCAATAAGAAGAAATACCGCATTATCGACTTCAAGCGCGATAAAGAGGGCAAGGCCACGGTCATCAACCTCCAGTACGACCCCAACCGCTCCGCCAACATCGCCCTGATCGAGTATGAGGACGGCGAGCGCCGCTATATCCTGGCGCCCGTTGGCCTGAAGGCCGGCCACATCATCATGACCGGCCCCGACGCCGACATCCTGCCCGGCAACTGTCTGCCCATCAGCAAGATCCCTGTGGGCGAGCTGCTGCACTGCATCGAGCTCTACCCCGGCAAGGGGGCCCAGCTGGTCCGCGCCGCCGGTGTGGCCGCGCAGCTGATGGCCAAGGAGAACGGCATGGCCCAGGTCCGCCTTCCCTCCGGCGAGGTGCGCTACGTCCGCGAGGAGTGCAAGGCCACCATCGGCCAGGTGGGCAACACCGACCACGGCAACATCCAGATCGGCAAGGCCGGCCGCAAGCGCCACATGGGCTGGCGGCCCACCGTCCGCGGCTCCGTCATGAACCCCTGCGACCACCCACACGGCGGCGGCGAGGGCAAGAGCCCTGTGGGCCGTCCCGGCCCGGTCACCCCCTGGGGCAAGCCGGCCATGGGTTACAAGACCCGTAAGAAGAAGAGCCAGACGGAGCAGTTCATCGTCAAGCACCGCAACAGCAAGTAAGGGAGGTAGTAAAACATGTCCAGAAGCATCAAGAAAGGCCCGTTTTGCGCCCCCGAGCTGCTCAAGCGGGTCGATGAAATGAACCAGACCGGCGAGAAGAAGGTCCTGAAGACCTGGAGCCGTGCCTCCACCATCTTCCCCTCCTTCGTCGGACACACCTTTGCCGTGCACGACGGGCGCAAGCACGTGCCCGTGTACGTGACCGAGGACATGGTGGGCCACAAGCTGGGCGAATTCGCCCCCACCCGCACCTTCCGCGGCCACGCCGGCAGCAAGACTGGTAAGTAAGGAGGAGGAGAGAACATGGAAGCCAAAGCACATCTGAGATATGCCCGTATCTCTCCCCGTAAGGTCCAGATCGTCTGCGACCTGATCCGCGGCAAGAGCGTCGCCCAGGCCAACGCCATCCTGATGGGCACCCCCAAGGCGGCCTCCGAGCTGCTGCTCAAGCTCCTCAAGAGCGCCGCCGCCAACGCGGAGAACAACCACCAGATGGATCCCGAGAAGCTGTACGTCTCCCAGGTGTTCGCCTGCCCCGGCCCCATCATCAAGCGGATGATGCCCCGGGCCCAGGGCCGTGCCTACCGGATCAACAAGCGCACTTCTCACATCACCATCGCCGTGGCTGAGCGCTAAGGGAGGAGGAAGAATATGGGACAGAAAGTCAATCCCCACGGCCTGCGCGTGGGTGTCATTAAGGATTGGGACTCCCGCTGGTACGCCCGCAACGAGAAGGTGGGCGACCTGCTGGTGGAGGACAAGAAGATCCGGGATTACCTGAAGAAGACCCTGTATTCCGCCGGGATCCCCAAGATCGAGATCGAGCGCGACAACGCCAAGGTGCGCATCTACCTGCACTGCGCCCGTCCCGGCGTGGTCATCGGCAAGGGCGGCGAGGCCATCGAGGCCCTGCGTCTGAAGCTGGAGAAGATGCTGGGCAAGAGCGTCGCCCTCAACATTGTTGAGGTCAAGAGCCCCGACATGAACGCCCAGCTGGTGGCCGAGAACATCGCCCAGCAGCTGGAGAAGCGCATCGGGTTCCGCCGTGCCATGAAGAACGCCATGGGCCGGGCCATGCGCATGGGCGCGCTGGGCATCAAGACCCAGGTCTCCGGCCGCCTCGGCGGCGCTGAGATCGCCCGCACCGAGCATTATCACGACGGCACGATTCCCCTGCAGACCCTGCGTGCCGACATCGACTACGGCTTCGCGGAGGCCGCTACCACCTACGGCCGTATCGGCGTGAAGGTGTGGATCTACAAGGGCGAGATCCTGTCTCAGGCCCTGCGCACCACCCCCCGTACCCTGGACACCAAGAACTTCAAGGAGCGCTCCGACCGGCCCCGCCGCCGCGACGACCGCCGTCCGGGCGGCGACCGCAACCGTCAGGGTGGCTTCAACAACCGTCAGGGCGGCTTCGGCGGCCGTCCCGCCGGCCAGGGCGGTTTCAATAACAACCGTCAGGGCGGCTTCAATAACAACCGTCCCCAGGGCGGCTTCAATCGTCCCCAGGGCGGCGCACGTCCCGCCGCGCCTGCCGCTCCCAAGGAAGGAGGCTCCAACTAATGCTGCTGCCGAAGAGAGTGAAATACCGCCGCGTCCACCGCGGCCGCCTGAAGGGCAAGGCCCTGAAGGGCAACACCGTCACCTATGGTGAGTGGGGCCTGCAGGCCACCGAGCCCGCCTGGATCACCAGCAATCAGATCGAGGCCGCCCGTATCGCCATGACCCGCTACACCAAGCGCGGCGGTAAGGTCTGGATCAAGATCTTCCCCGACAAGCCCATCACCGAGAAGCCTGCCGAGACCCGCATGGGCTCCGGTAAGGGCTCCCCCGAGTACTGGGTGGCCGTGGTCAAGCCCGGCCGCGTGATGTTCGAGATTGCGGGCGTCTCCGAAGAGGTCGCCCGTGAGGCCCTGCGTCTGGCCTCTCACAAGCTGCCCATCAAGAGCAAGATCGTGAAGAAGGAAGACGCCGCTGAGACCGAGAATGGTGGTGAATGAAGATGAAGGCTACTGAAATCCGTAAGATGAGCGCCGCGGAGCTTGAGAGCAAGCTGGGCGATTTGAAGAAGGATCTCTTCCAGCTCCGTCTTCAGCACGCCACCAATCAGCTGGACAATCCCATCAAGATCGCCGAGGTCAAGCGGGACATCGCCCGCGTGAAGACCATCATCCGTGAGCAGCAGCTCGCAGGCCGATAAGGAGGGAACGAACAATGGAAAACAGAACCTCTTCCCGGAAAACCAGAGTCGGCCTGGTGGTCTCCGACAAGATGGATAAGACCGTGGTGGTTGCCATTGCCGACCGTGTGGCCCACCCCCTGTACAAGAAGATCGTCAAGAGCACCTATAAGCTCAAAGCGCATGACGAGAACAACGAGTGTGGTGTCGGCGACCGCGTGCGGGTCATGGAGACCCGGCCCCTGTCCAAGGACAAGCGGTGGCGCGTCGTCGAGATCATCGAGAAGGCGAAGTAAGGAGGTGCGGTCATGATTCAGCAGGAAACTTATTTGAAGGTGGCCGACAACACCGGCGCCAAAGAGATCAAGACCATCCGCGTGCTGGGCGGCTCCAGCCGCAAGTTCGGCAACATCGGCGATGTGGTCGTCGCCTCCGTGCGCAAGGCGCAGCCCGGCGGCACCGTAAAGAAGGGCGAGGTGGTCAAGGCCGTCATCGTCCGGTCCGCCAAGGGCATCCGCCGTGCCGACGGCAGCTACGTCCGCTTTGACGACAACGCCGCCGTCCTCATCAAGGACGACAAGAATCCCCGCGGCACCCGTATCTTTGGGCCAGTGGCCCGCGAGCTGCGCGACAAGGATTACATGAAGATCCTGTCCTTGGCTCCCGAAGTGCTGTAAGGGGGTAGGAGAAGACATGAAGAAGATGAGCATTCGTAAGGACGACACCGTCATCGTCCTGTCCGGCAAGGACAAGGGCAAGCAGGGCAAGGTTCTGGAAGTGATGCCCAAGGACGGCAAGGTCGTCGTTGAGAAGATCAATGTGGTCTCCCGCCACACCAAGCCCCGCAAGCAGGGCGAGCAGGGCGGCATCATCAAGAAGGAAGCCCCCATCTACACCTGCAAGGTGCAGCGCGTCTGCCCCAAGTGCAGCAAGCCCACCCGTCCCGCCCACAAGGTGCTGGCCGACGGCAAGAAGGTCCGCATCTGCAAAAAGTGCGGCGCTGAAATCTGATAGAGAGGAGGAACGATAACAATGGCTGATAAGAAAATGCCCAACCTGAAGGCGAAGTACCAGGCCGAGGTCGCTCCTGCTCTGATGCAGAAGTTCGGCTACAAAAGTTCCATGGAGATCCCCCGCATCGAAAAGATCGTGGTCAACTGCGGCTGCGGCGAAGCCCGGGACAACGCCAAGGTCCTGGAGGCCGTCGTGGGCGACCTGACCAAGATCACCGGCCAGAAGGCCATCATCACCAAGGCCAAGAAGTCCGTGGCCAACTTCAAGCTGCGCGAGGGCATGCCCATCGGCGCGAAGGTCACGCTGCGCGCTGACCGCATGTGGGAGTTTTTGGACCGGCTGTTCAACGTGGCCCTGCCCCGTGTGCGCGATTTCCGCGGCATCAACCCCAATGCCTTTGACGGCCGCGGCAACTACGCCCTGGGCATCAGGGAGCAGCTGATCTTCCCGGAGATCGAGTACGACAAGATCGACAAGATCCGCGGGCTGGACGTGGTCATCTGCACCACCGCTAAGACCGACGAAGAGGCCAAGGAGCTGCTGAATTTGATCGGCGCTCCCTTCGCCCGCTAAAGGAGGAGAACAAAATGGCGAAAAAATCTATGATCCTCAAGCAGCAGGCGGAGCCCAAGTTCTCCACCCGCCGCTACAATCGCTGCAAGATCTGCGGCCGTCCCCACGCCTATCTGCGGGATTACGGCATCTGCCGTATCTGCTTCCGCGAGCTGGCGTATAAAGGGCAGATCCCTGGGGTGAAAAAGGCGAGCTGGTAAGCACCAGCCCGCCTCCCCGAGGTTTTGAAAGAGTCTCCATTCCCCTTGGCGAAGCCGCCGGCCGCTGCGCAGCGGGTTCGGCAAGGAGAGAAGGAGCAGGGATGCAACGGATGTCCGGCTCTTACCGGGCGGAAGGAAGCGGACCTTGCTCCGACGATGCCGGCGGACAACAGGTCGGAGTTACCTAGCTCCGATACCTTGCCGCTGATACGGGCATAAGCCCGTAACTCTAATAAGGAGGGAAACATCATGCATATCACCGATCCCATTGCGGATATGCTCACCCGCATCCGCAACGCGAACAACGCCAAGCATGACACCGTGGACGTCCCCGCGTCCAACATGAAGAAGTCCATCGCGCAGATCCTGCTGGATGAAGGCTATATCAAGAACTTCCAGCTGATCGACGACGGCACTCAGGGCGTGATCCGCATCACCCTGAAGTACAACCCCGGCAAGGAAAAGGTCATCACCGGCCTGCGCCGCGTGTCCAAGCCCGGCCTGCGCGTCTATGCGGGCGCCGATGAGCTGCCCCGCGTCCTGCGCGGCCTGGGTATCGCTATCGTGTCCACGTCCAAGGGCGTCATGACCGACAAGGCCGCTCGCGCCAACCACGTCGGCGGCGAGGTCCTTGCGTTTGTCTGGTAAGGAGGGAGAGTAGAATATGTCTCGTATCGGAAGAATGCCGATCTCCATCCCCGCCGGTGTGGACGTGAAGATCGAAGAGGGCAACCTGGTCACCGTGAAGGGGCCAAAGGGTACCCTGACCCAGCAGCTCTGCCCGGCCATGACCATCAAGCAGGAGGGCGCGGAGCTCCATGTCACCCGTCCCAACGACGCGAAGGAGAACCGCAGCCTGCACGGCCTGACCCGCAGCCTGCTGCACAACATGGTGGTGGGCGTCACCGAGGGCTTCAAGAAGGAGCTGGACGTGAACGGCGTCGGCTATCGTGTGGCCAAGGAGGGCAGCAAGCTGGTCATGAACCTGGGCTTCTCCCATCAGGTGTTCATGGAGGAGGCCGACGGCATCACCATCGAAGTGCCCAGCGCCAACAAGATCGTCATCAGCGGCCTCGACAAGCAGAAGGTCGGCCAGTTCGCCGCTGAAGTGAGAGAGAAACGTCCGCCCGAGCCTTACAAGGGCAAGGGGATCAAATACACTGACGAGGTCATCCGCCGCAAGGAAGGCAAGACCGGCGTCAAGAAGAAGTAAGGAGGTGTGCCACTATGATTAAGAGACCCGATACCAACGCACAGCGTCTGCACCGTCACAAGAGAGTCCGCGGGAAGATCTCCGGCACGCCCGAGAGACCCCGTCTGAACGTGTTCCGCAGCAACACCAACATCTATGCCCAGATCATCGACGATGTGACCGGCAAGACGCTGGCGTCTGCTTCCTCCCTGGAGAAGGGCTTCGAGGGCAAGGGCTCCGACTGCGAGGCCGCCAAGAAGGTGGGCCAGGCGGTCGCCGAGCGCGCTAAGGCCGCCGGCATCGAGACCGTCGTGTTCGACCGCGGCGGCTACGTGTACCACGGCCGCGTACAGGCCCTGGCCGAGGGCGCCCGTGAGGGCGGCCTGCAGTTCTAAGGGAGGAGGAAAAGAGAAATGGCTCGATTTGAAAGAGAACCCAGCGAGTTCACCGAGAAGCTCGTCTCTCTGAACCGCGTTTCCAAGACCGTCAAGGGCGGCCGCGTGATGAAGTTCGCCGCTCTGATGGTGGTGGGCGACGAGAAGGGCCGCGTGGGCTTCGGCACCGGCAAGGCCGCCGAGGTGCCCGAGGCCATCCGCAAGGGCATCGAGGACGCCAAGAAGAACATGTGCACCATTACCCGTTCCGGCACCACCATCCCCCACGAGGTCATCGGTGAGTTCGGCGCCGGCCGCGTGCTGCTCAAGCCCGCCGCCCCCGGTACCGGCATCATCGCCGGCGGCCCGGTGCGCGCCGTCATGGAGGCCGCCGGCATCCGTGATATCCGCGCCAAGTGCCTGCGCTCCAACAATCCGCAGAACGTGGTCTCCGCCACCTTCGAGGGACTCAAGTCCCTGCGTGGCCCCGAGGAGATCGCCCGTACCCGCGGCAAGAGCGTGGAAGAGATCACAGGTTAAGGAGGGCCGTCAAAATGGCTAATTTGAACATCAAGCTGGTCAAGAGCCTGAACGGCCGCATCGCCAAGCATAAGGCGACCGCCGAGGCCCTGGGGCTGCGCAAGATCGGCGACACCACCGTCCAGCCCGACAACGAGGCGACCCGCGGCAAGATCAGCCACATCGGCTATCTGCTCCAGGTCACCGAGGAAAAGTGAGGAGGTGCGCGAAATGAATCTGCATGAACTTTCCCCCGCGCCCGGTTCCAACCCCAAGGCCTACCGCAAGGGCCGGGGCCACGGTTCCGGAAACGGCAAAACGGCCGGCCGCGGACACAAGGGCCAGTGGGCCCGTTCCGGCGGCGGCGTCCGCACCGGGTTTGAGGGCGGCCAGATGCCTCTGGTCCGCCGCATCCCGAAGCGCGGCTTCAACAATATCTTTGCAAAGCCTCTGGAGGCAATCAACGTCTCCGCCCTCGAGAAGTTCGAGGACGGCGCTACGGTCAACGTCTGCGACCTGCTGGAAAAGGGAATCCTCTCCAAGTGCGAGTACGGCTACAAGGTGCTGGGCAACGGCAACCTGACCAAGAAGCTGACGGTCCGTGCCTCCGCGTTCTCCGCCTCCGCCAAGGAGAAGATTGTTGCGGCAGGTGGAAAGTACGAGGTGGTCTAAGTGATCGAGACCATCCGCAACGCATGGAAGATCCCTGAGTTGCGCAAGAAGATCCTGTTCACCGTCTTCGCGCTGCTCATCTTCCGGCTGGGCTCCGTGGTGCCCGTGCCGTTTATCAACAGCGACCTGCTGGGCTCCACCCTGAATAGTATGGGCGGTATCTTCGCGCTGCTGGGCGCCATGAACGGCACCGCTTTCTCCATGGCGGCCGTCTTCGCCCTGGGCGTGCAGCCCTATATCAACAGCTCCATCATCATCCAGCTGCTCACCGTCGCCATCCCTGCTCTGGAGCGTCTCCAGAAGGACGGCGGCGAGGAGGGCCGGAAGAAGATCGCGGCCATCACCCGCTATACCACCGTGGCCATCGCGCTGATCCAGGGCTTCGGCTACTACACCCTCATCCGCACCACCAACTCCGGTGCTCTGCTGGATACCGGGTCCATCCCCGGCGTTTGGGCCGCCATCGTCATCGTGCTCTGCTTCACCGCAGGTTCCGCCTTTGTCATGTGGCTGGGCGAGCAGATCACCGAGTTCGGCATCGGCAACGGCATCTCCATCATCCTGTTCGCCGGTATCCTCTCCCGGGTGCCCAGCATGATCCTCACCCTGTACACCGGAATCAGCAACAATATCAATGGTGTCACTGGGGATAACGTGTTCAACCTGCCCTGGTGGGGCGCCATCCTGATCGTCATCGGCATGCTGGCCATTGTGGTGCTCATCGTGTTCATCACCAACGCCGAGCGCCGCATCCCCGTCCAGTACGCCAAGCGTGTGGTGGGCCGGAAGATGTACGGCGGTCAGTCCAGCCACATCCCCATGAAGGTGAACATGTCCGGCGTCATGCCCATCATCTTTGCCCAGGCCATCGCCTCCCTGCCGGCCACCATCGGCGCGTTCGTGCCGTCGGCCCAGGTGGAGGGCTCCGGCTGGAACACCTTCCTGAAGATCTTTGATACCGGCAGCATCTTCTATATCGTGGTGTACTTCCTGCTGATTCTGGGCTTCAGCTACTTCTACGCGACCATGCAGTTCAATCCCGTGGAGGTGGCCAATAATCTGAAGAAGAACGGCGGCTTCATCCCCGGCTTCCGTCCCGGCAAGCCTACCGCCGACTTCATCCACAAGGTGCTCAATAAGATCACCCTGTTCGGCGCCATCTATCTGGCCATCATCGCCATCGCGCCCATCATCACCGGCAATATCATCGGCGTCAGCAGCCTGGCCATCGGCGGCACCTCCATCATCATCGTGGTGGGCGTCGCGCTGGAGACCACCAAGGCCATGGAGGCCCAGATGCTCATGCGGCACTACAAGGGTTTCCTGGAGTAATGGAAGAAGGGGAAGGGTATGAAGATCATCCTGTTGGGCGCCCCTGGCGCCGGCAAGGGTACCCAGGCTGAGATCATCAGCCGGAAATTGGGCATCCCCACCATCTCGACCGGTAACATCCTGCGTGCCGCCGTGAAGAACGGCACCCCCGTGGGCAGGAAGGCCAAGGCCTTCATGGATGCGGGCAAGCTGGTTCCTGACGACGTGATCCTGGGCATTGTGGAAGAGCGCCTGGCCCAGAGCGACTGCCAGAACGGCTATATCCTGGATGGAGTGCCCCGCACGATCGCTCAGGCCGAATTCCTGGAGAAGGACGGAGTCAAGTTCGACGTCGTGCTCTCCATTGAGATCTCCGACGGGGAGATCGTCAAGCGTATGGGCGGCCGCCGGGCCTGCCACGACTGCGGCGCCACGTACCACGTGGTCTCCGCGCCGCCCAAGGCGCAGGGCAAGTGCGACAAATGCGGCGGCGAGCTGCTGCTGCGCGACGACGACAAGCCCGAGACCGTCCAGCACCGCCTGGAGGTCTACCATGCGGAGACCGAACCCCTCAAGGACTTCTATGCCCAGCGGGGCATCCTCAAGCCGGTGGAGAACCAGCCCACCATTGAGGAGACCAACGTGCTGGTCATGAAGGCGTTGGAAGCGTGAGGATGGAAATGATCTCCCTGAAATCCCCGCGCGAGATCGAGCGGATGCGCCGGGCCGGGCGGCTGACCGCCCAGGCCCGGGCCCTGGCCGGCTCCATGGTGCGCCCCGGCGTATCCACCCTGGAGATCGACGCCGCCGTGCGAAAGTTCATCGAGGGACACGGCGCCAGGCCGTCTTTCCTCAATTACAACGGGTTTCCCGGCTCTGCCTGCATTTCCGTCAACGACGTGGTCATCCACGGCATCCCGGACCACCGGAAGCTGGAGGAGGGCGACATCGTCAGTGTGGACGTAGGCGCCTGCCTGGACGGTTTCCATGGCGACTGCGCGGCCACCTTCCCCTGCGGGCAGGTCAGCGATGAGGCCCTGCGTCTCATCCAGGTCACCGAGCAGAGCTTTTGGGAGGGCGTCCGGCTGGCCCGCTCCGGAAACCGGGTGTTCGACATCTCGCATGCTGTGCAGCAGTATGTAGAGCAAAACGGCTGCTCGGTGGTGCGGGACTTTGTGGGTCACGGCGTAGGTGCCAAGCTCCATGAACCCCCCGAGGTCCCCAATTTTGGCCCCGCAGGCCACGGCCCCCGGCTCCAGCCGGGGATGACCCTGGCGGTGGAGCCCATGGTGTGTGCCGGGGACTGGCGGGTCAAGGTGCTCAAGGACGGCTGGACCACGGTCACAGCGGACGGGAGCCTGGCCGCCCACTATGAGAACACCATTCTCATCACCGACGGGGAGCCGGAAGTGCTTACCGTCACAGGAGCGTGAGCATGGCGTACGAAAAGGCCCAGATCGTCCGTTCCCTGGCCGGGCACGACAAGGGGGATGTGTTCTGTATCTTGGATACAGAGGGCCCCTATCTGCTCCTGGCCGACGGGAAACGGCGGAAAACAGCCGCTCCCAAGCGCAAAAAGGCCGTCCATGTGGCTTGCGCGGGAGAATTTCACCACCCGGCCCTGGAGCGTATCCGGGCAGGAGAGGAAGCAGTTGACAGCGAGATCCGGAGGGCGCTGGCCGCTTTCCGAGCCGAGTCTAGGAGGGTATGACGCTTTGGCAAAAGACGACATGATCGAAGTGGAGGGCGTCGTGACCGAGTCCCTTCCCAACACCACGTTCCATGTGGACATCGGAAACGGCCATATCATTCTGGCGCACATCTCCGGCAAGCTGCGGATGAACTTTATCCGCATCCTGCCCGGTGACAAGGTGACGGTCCAGATGTCCCCCTACGATGTCACAAGAGGCCGGATCACCTGGAGAAGCAAGTGACCGGTCAACGGATCCAAAAGACCATCAACGACCGTCGCGGGATCGCGGGGCCTTGCCTCCGCCGCGGCGGGGCCATCAGGCTTACAGGAGGTTTGTAACATGAAAGTGAGACCGTCCGTGAAGCCCATGTGCGAGAAGTGCAAGATCATCAAGCGCAAGGGCAAGGTCATGGTAATTTGCGAAAACCCCAAGCATAAACAAAGACAAGGTTAACAGGAGGTGCTTGAAAGAGTATGGCACGTATTGCAGGCATTGACCTGCCGAAGGATAAGCGGGTCGAAATCGGCCTGACCTATATCTACGGCATTGGGCGCACCAGCGCCAATAAGATCCTGGCTGAGGCCGGCATCAACCCCGACACCCGCGTGAAGGACCTGACCGAGGCCGACGAGGCCAAGCTGCGTGAGATCATCGGCCACAGCTATACTGTGGAGGGCGACCTCCGCCGCGACGTGGCGATGGACATCAAGCGCCTGACCGAGATCGGCTGCTACCGTGGTATGCGCCACCGCAGGGGTCTGCCGGTGCGCGGACAGCGCAGCAAGACCAACGCGCGCACCCGTAAGGGGCCCAAGCGCACCGTCGCCAATAAGAAGAAGTAAGGGAGGGAGAAACACATGGCTACCGCTGCTACCAAGGGTAAGAAGGTTATCCGCAAGCGCCGTGAGCGCAAGAACGTTGAAAAGGGCCAGGTGCATATCCGCTCCTCCTTCAACAACACCATGGTCACTGTGACCGATATGGGCGGCAACGCCCTGTCCTGGGCCTCCTCCGGCGGCCTGGGCTTCCGCGGCTCCCGCAAGTCCACCCCCTTCGCCGCGCAGACCGCCGCCGAGACCGCCGCCAAGGCGGCCATGGAGCACGGCCTGAAGACCGTTGAGGTCTACGTGAAGGGGCCCGGCGCCGGCCGCGAGGCCGCCATCCGCGCGCTGCAGGCCGTGGGCCTGGAGGTCACCCTCATCAAGGACGTGACCCCCATCCCCCACAACGGCTGCCGTCCGCCCAAGCGCCGCCGCGTGTAATCTGAGAAGGAGGAAGAGCAAACTATGGCTAAGAATATGCAGCCCATTGTGAAGCGCTGCCGCGCTCTGGGCATTTCTCCCGCCGTCCTGGGTTACACCGAAAACAGCAAGCGGGAATCCATCCGCAACCCCGGCGCCCAGCGCCGCGGCAAGAAGAGCGAGTATGCCATGCAGCTGGCCGAGAAGCAGAAGGTCAAGTTCGTCTATGGCATGCTGGAGAAACAGTTCCACGCGTATTACCTGAAGGCCGCCCGTTCCAGCGGCAACACCGGTGAGGAGCTGCTGTCCATGCTGGAGCGCCGCCTGGATAACGTGGTGTTCCGTCTGGGCTTTGCCAACACCCGCCGTGAGGCCCGCCAGCTGGTCAACCACGGTCACTTTACCATCAACGGCAAGCGTGTGGATATTCCCTCCTACCTGGTCAAGCCCGGTGAGGTCATCGCTGTCTGCGAGAAGAGCCGGTCCACCAACCGCTTTAAGATGCTCAACGAGGGCAGCGCCGTGCACTCCACGCCCAAGTGGATCGAGAAGGCCGGCACCTTCGAGGGTAAGATCATTGCCAAGCCGGTGCGCGACGACATTGACTTCGACGTGGCCGAGCACCTGATCGTCGAGCTGTACTCCAAATAAATAAGAGCGTACCCTCGATTATTGGTGAGCTGTATAGGACGGCGGGCGCCTTGGCCCGCCGCCGCGAAAAGGAGGGTAACACATGGTAGAAATCGAGAAGCCCCGCATCGAATGTGTGGAGAACCCCGGCGATGGCTCCTACGGCAAGTACGTGGTCGAGCCTCTGGAGCGTGGCTACGGCACCACCCTGGGCAACTCCCTGCGCCGCATCCTGCTCTCGTCCCTGCCCGGCACGGCGGTTACGTCCATCAAGATCGCCGGCGTGCAGCATGAGTTTTCCACCATCCCCGGTGTGAAGGAGGACGTGACGGAGATCGTGCTCAACGTGAAGAGCATCATCGCCAAGCTTTACTCCGAGGGCGTGAAGACGGTCTATATCGAGGCCAGCGGGGAAGGCGAGGTCACTGCGGGCGACATCAAGGCCGACGGCGAAGTGGAGATCCTGAATCCGGAGCTGCACATCGCCACCCTGGGCCCTGACGCCAGCCTGAATATGGAACTGACCCTGTCCCACGGCCGCGGCTATGTGCCCGCCGACCGGAACAAGCCCGCCCAGACCATCATCGGGGTCATCCCGGTAGACTCGATCTACACGCCGGTGCGGAAGGTCAATTACACGGTGGAGAACACGCGTGTCAAGGACCTGACGGACTTCGACAAGCTGACCCTGGAGGTATGGACCAACGGTACCATCACCGCCCGGGACGCGGTGAGCCTCGGTGCCCGCATCCTCTGCGACCACTTTGTCCTCTTCACCGATCTCTCCGAGACCATGGGCAATAAGTCCACGGTGGTGGAGAAGGCGGAGGCTCAGCGGGATAAGGTGCTGGAGCTGACCATCGAGGAGCTGGACCTGTCGGTCCGTTCCTTCAACTGCCTCAAGCGTGCCAACATCAACACGGTGGAGGATCTGATCTCCAAGACCGAGGACGAGATGATGAAGGTGCGCAACCTGGGCCGCAAGAGCCTGGAAGAGGTCATCAACAAGCTGGCCATGATGGGCCTGCACCTGGCGGACGACGAGAACAACTAAAGAAGAGGCGGGCGGTCCGGGGGCATGTAACGTCCCCTCCCGGATCCACTGTACTCCCGCTTCGGGGGGAGACCCCTCAGGACGAATTTAAACTGGAGTCCGCCGGGGAGGCGAGGCTCCGATAGGAGTGGAATCACATGTCCGGATATCGGAAGCTGGGCAAGACCAGCGATCAGCGCCGCGCCATGCTGCGCGCCATGACCACCTACCTGCTGGAGAACGGTCAGATCAAGACCACCGTCTCCCGTGCCAAGGAAGTTGCCCCTATGGCGGAGAAGATGATTACCCTGGCCAAGAAGGCCAACCTGGCCAATTACCGCCAGGCCCTGTCCTACCTGACCAAGGAGGACGTGGCCAAGAAGCTGTTCGACGAGATCGGCCCCAAGTATGCCGACCGTAACGGCGGCTATACCCGTGTGGTCCGCATTGGGCCCCGCCGGGGCGACGCGGCCGAGATGGCCATCGTTCAGCTGGTGTAAGGAGCGTTCCAAGGGCGCTTGCCCTTTGGATGGAACAAGCGGGGTCCGGCGCTGCCGGGCCCCGCTTGTTTACGCCTTGGGACGCAGGAGAGACGTCGGGCCGGAGAACGCACCGGGAATGGCTTGCATTTACAGGCGGGGTGTGGTATACTGCTACACAATCCATCATAAGGAGACGGTGAGCCCGCGTGGACGAACCTCCGCCGTGTCAGAACTACATAGCGTCCAATTGCATGGACAGCCATATCCATAAAAAGGGATAGGGCTGTCTTTTCCTGCGCAAAATTTGAAATAGAAATCGGAGTTGATGAGTTCCTCTATGGACAGTGCCAGTATCACTATGATTGCCGCTCTTGTATTTTTGGTGGTGATGTCAGCCTATTTCTCCGCCACAGAGACCGCCTTTTCCTCGCTCAACCGCGTCCGCATGAAAAGCAAGGCGGACGGAGGAAACCAGCGGGCCGCCCTGGCGCTCGAGCTGGAGGAGGATTATGACCGGCTGCTCTCCACCATCCTGATCGGCAACAACATCGTAAACATCACTGCTACCACGGTTTCCACGGTGCTCTTTACCAAGCTGCTGCCGGTATACGGCCCCACGGTGTCCACCGTGGTGCTGACCGTGATCATCCTGATCTTCGGCGAAATTTCTCCGAAGAGCCTGGCCAAGGAGAATGCGGAGGACTTCGCCATGTTCTCCGCCCCCATTCTCCGGGTGTTTATCGCCCTGCTGCGGCCGGTGAATTTCCTCTTCACCCAGTGGAAGCGTCTGCTGACGAAGCTGCTGCGCAAAAAGGCGGAAGACGGCATCACGGAGGAAGAGCTCATCACCATGGTGGATCAGGCCGAGGACGAGGGCGGGCTGGACCAGCATGAGAGCCAGCTCATCCGCGCTGCCATTGAGTTCAACGACCTGGAGGTGGAGGAGATCCTGACCCCCCGGGTGGACGTGGTGGCCGTGGAGGATACCGATTCCATGGATGAGATCGCCAGGACGTTCGCGGAGAATGGGTATTCCCGTCTGCCGGTGTATCACGAGGATATCGACGACATCGTGGGCGTCATCCATGAAAAAGACTTCCATGCCGCGCGCTACCATGGCCGGGAGGACGTGCAGGGAATCATCAGCCCGGTGCTCTATACCACGGGGAACACCAAGATCTCACATCTGCTGCGTATCCTCCAGCGGGAAAAGGCCCATATGGTCATCGTGGTGGACGAATACGGCGGGACCGAGGGCCTGGTGACCCTGGAGGACATCGTGGAGGAACTGGTGGGAGAGATCTGGGATGAACACGACGAGGTGATCGAGGAATTCAAAAAGCAGGCGGACGGCAGCTACCTCATCTCCTGCAGCGCGGATCTGACCGACCTGTTCGACCTCTTTTCCATCTCGGACGAGTGCGACGCCAACACCGTCTCCGGCTGGGTCATGGAGCAGGTAGGCCGGGTGCCCGAGGCGGGCGACCATTTCGTGGCCGACGGTCTGGACGTGACCGTCACCAAAGTGGATCACCGGCGGGTGCTGGAAATCAAGGTTGTGGTGCTTCCCGGGGAAGGCGCCTTTGAGCAGGAGAAAAAGCGTGACTGATCAGGCGCTCCGCCAGGCGGAGGGGGCGCTGTTCCTGCTGGGGGGAGGGACGGACCACCCGCCCCGCCACAGCGGGGAGCTCGATTTCCCGGATGCCCTTCTGGAGAAGGCCTGCGCCCTCTTCCAGACGCTGACTTGAAACAAAGCGCCCTCCGGCTCAATTGAACCGAACCAGTAAAAACGGACAATAGACAAAACGCCCCCTAATGTAGGAAAATGAAAGTACTACTGAACCACCCCAGATTGTGCTGTCCGCACAATCTGGGGCGGTTCATATGCCGCAGGGCGCTTTGTTATAGCAGGGAGGAACGGGTGCGCTCCCAATAGGCTGCCATGCTCTGCCCGGGCTGCCCAGTGACCTCATCGGCGAGGTAGGCGCGCAGCGGCTCCGGCGGCATCCAGGCCCGGGCGGCCTGCACATCGGAAAACTCCACTTCCGCATAAAAGAAACCGCTTTCGCGATCCCGGTCGACCTGATTGACCTCCAGGGTCAGGCCGCCGGGGAGGGGGTAGCGCCGCTGCTCCTTGCAGATCATAGGGTGCTCCAGCATGCCCTGAAGGCGGCGGTAACGCTCTGCATCCAGCTCCAGCTCGATCTCCTCCCGGCACAGGCCGCCCCTGCCCTTGAAGCAGAGCACATAACGCGTACTGCCCCCTGAGAAGGCCTCCGCGCGGATCCGGATCGCGGGGCGGGTGGAAAAATAGCCCTGCTCCATCGTCAGAACAGCGGCGGGCGTCCCGGAGGGCCAGCTCCGCACCCGCCAGCGGCGTTCGATCTCCATGGCGCTGCCCCCTTAAAAGGGCAGCGCCACGATGGCGGGCACCAGCAGGGGTACCGCCAGGGAGAGCACAACGCCGGAGGTAAAGGAGTAAATGGCGATGCGCTCATGGGTGGCGCCCACGACCACGGGCAGCACCGTGTCCATGGCCGCCGCGCCGGGGAGGGCGGCGCACTCCACATAGCCTAAGTACTTGGCCACAAAGGGGATAGCAATGATGGAGAAAATCTCGCGCATGACGTTGGACAGGAAGGCCACGGCGGAGACCGACAGGGAATAGGGAGCCAGCAGGGTGGGCGCCAGGGAATACCACCCGAACCCGGCGGAGGCCGCCATGGCGTCCTTTATCCCAAGGGGAAGGAAGAGCCCGGCCAGGGCGGCGCAGCCCAGCGTGCCCGCCGCCACAGCCACCGGAACCAGCAGCACCTTGAGACCGGCGGCTTTGATATCGGCCAGCATGGTGCCCTGCCGGCCCATATCCATGCCGACCAGAAAGAGCAGCAGGTACAGGCCGAAGTCGATGACCCTGCCGCAGTAGGCCACCATACGGTCCGGGATCACGAAGTAACCCGCCAGCATGCCCAAGGCCACGGCCAGGACGATCCATTTGGTCAGGGAGTTGTCCGCTTTTCCGCCGGAGCCTTCGGTTTCTTCCGTCTCCTGCGCACTGCCCTGGGGCAGGCCGTAACGGTCCAGATGGAACACAAAGCGCCGCAGCAGGTACAGGCACAGAAGGGAGCCTGCCATCGCCAGCACGGTGATGAGCAGGGCGGCCAGACCGATCTGTCCCAGGGAGGAGATGACCTCGTCGTTGGCGCCCAGCTTCACGCCCAGAGAGACGATCAGGATCATCAGCGCCAGGAATTGCAGCTTGCCCAGCCAGGGCATGGGACGGCTGCGGACGGCCCTGCGGGAGCCGATGACCGCGCCGACCGCCACCAGACCGATATAGATCGCCAGATTCAGAAGGGTGCCAAGCGTGGTGCCCATGTCATTCATCCTTTTTCCATTGAAATTGAAGAGCCGGGCGGTGGGGTCCACCGCCCGGCTCTTGTATTTTAGCAGGTTCCACGGAGAAAGTCCACCCCGGCGAAGCGGTTGTGCATCAGATCCTGCAGACGCAGCGCATGAGCCGAGCGGGAGGACATCACTTGATGCACTTGCGCTCCACTTCGTCCTGGAGCAGGGCGAGAAAGTCGGATTGGCTCATGGCGCCCAGATCCTCACCGGAGCGGTGCCGGACCGAGACGGTCTGATGCTCCATGTCCCGGTCGCCCACCACCAGCATATAGGGGACCTTCTCCAGGGTGGCCTCGCGGATCTTTTTGCCGATCTTCTCGTTGCGGTAGTCCGCCGTTGCGCGGAGACCCTCGCCCTCCAAGCGGCGGGCTACCTCGGCGGCGTAATCGCAGGCGCGGTCGGTGACCGGCAGGACACGGACCTGCTCGGGGGCCATCCAGGCGGGCAGAGCGCCGGCGTACTCCTCGATCAGATAGGCCAGGGTGCGTTCGTAGCAGCCCAGGCTGGTGCGGTGAATGATATAAGGGGTCTTCTTTTGGCCGTCGGCGTCGGTGTACTCCATGCCGAACTGCTTGGCCAGAAGCATGTCGATCTGGATGGTGACCAGGGTGTCCTCCTTACCGTAGACATTCCGGTACTGGATGTCCAGCTTGGGACCGTAGAAGGCGGCCTCGTCGATACCGATGGTGTACGTCACGTCCAGATCGTCCAGGATTTTCGCCATGGTGGCCTGGGCCAGCTCCCACTGCTCGGCGGTGCCCTCGTACTTGTTGTTGGGGTTAGCAGGGTCCCACTGGGAGAAGCGGAAGGTACACTTGTCCAGCAGGCCCACGGTGCCCAGGCAGTACTTGGCCAGGTCCAGACAGCCCTTGAACTCCTCTTCCAGCTGCTCAGGGCGGAGGACCAGATGGCCCTCGGAAATGGTGAACTGACGCACACGGATCAGGCCGTGCATCTCGCCCGAGTCCTCGTTACGGAAAAGGGTAGAGGTCTCCCCCAGGCGCATGGGAAGGTCGCGGTAGGAGCGGGCGCGGTTCAGGTAGACCTGGTACTGGAAGGGACAGGTCATGGGGCGCAGGGCAAAGCACTCGCGGGTCTCGTCATGGGGGTCGCCCAGGACGAACATGCCGTCCAGATAGTGATCCCAGTGACCGGAGATCTTATAGAGATCGCTCTTGGCCATCAAAGGGGTCTTGGTCAGCAGGTAGCCCCGCTTCTGCTCCTCGTCCTCCACCCAGCGCTGCAGGACCTGGATGACCCGGGCACCCTTCGGCAGCATGACGGGCAGACCCTGGCCGATCACGTCCACAGTGGTGAAGTACTCCAACTCACGGCCCAGCTTGTTGTGGTCCCGTTTCAAAGCCTCTTCCCGCTTGGCCACCCAGGCGTCCAGCTCGTCCTTCTTGGGGAAGGCGATGCCGTAGATGCGCTGAAGTTGTTTGCGGCTGGAGTCGCCCCGCCAGTAGGCGGCGTTGCAGGCGGTGAGCTTGATGCCGTTGCCCTTTACGCGGCCGGTGGAGTCCAGGTGGGGCCCGGCGCACAGGTCGGTGAAATCGCCCTGCCTGTAGAAGGAGATGACCGCGTCCTCAGGCAGGTCGCGGATCAGCTCCACCTTGTAGGGCTCGTCCTTCTCCTCCATAAAGGCCAGCGCGTCCGCCCGGGGCAGCTCGAAGCGCTCCAGCTTCAGTTTTTCCTTGCAGATCTTGCGCATTTCAGCCTCCAGCTCCTCCAGCTGGGACTCGGAAAAGGGTTCGGGGGTATCAAAATCGTAGTAGAAACCATTGTCGATGGCCGGGCCGATGGCCAGCTTCACATCAGGGTGCAGGCGCTTCATGGCCTGGGCCAGAATGTGAGAGCAGGTGTGCCAGTAGGTCTTGCGGTAGGTTTCATGTTCAAAAGTATACTGGTTGTTTTCTTCTGCCATAATAATTCCTCCTCGTATTGGGGCACAGGCAAATAAAAATGCTTCACCCCTGACCTCAGGGGTGAAGCATTCCAATACTCCACGGTTCCACCCTGCTTGCGGCTGAAGACAGCCGCCGCTTCGTTGCCGCTGTAACGGGCGCACCCGGCCCATTTACTTGGCGCAGAGCCTGCGTTCGGGCAGGCGCCGGGCCGTTCATGGGCGGCTCAGGGGTGGTTAAACGCTGTCCGTGCCCCGGAAACGCTTTCAGCCTTGGCGCTTCCTCTCTGGCGGGCGGAACAGGGTCTTGTCCCCATCACAGCCTTGCTTGCGCAGTTACTATATCACCCGCCGGGCCGGTTGTCAAGAGGGGGAGGGCGCGGCGGCGGCAATCGCGTCCAGCAAGGAGCGGCGGCAGGCGGAGGCGTCCGCCCCCGGCGCACGCAGGCCGGACAGATAGGTCAGCGCTTCCTGCCACATGGCCGCGGAGAAGTCGCCGGCCGGAGTCCGCACAAGCGCGTCTTGGAGCGCCGGAGCCAGCAACGGGTCGCGCAGATCGGACAGGCAGGCGACGCCCGTCAGCACGGCCAGATGATCCAACAGATCGCAGGATGGGGCGTGCATAGTAAAACTCCTCGAATTTAGAGATATAAGTGTATAATCGTATTATAAAGCGCATAAAATACCATGTCAAGTGTAAAAAACACTCTTGGATTATTCTTTGAACCGTAAGAGACTACTAAAATAAGAAAAAAGAGGTGATAAGGATGGGCTTGGATTATCAGCAGATCGGACAGCGGATCGCGGTCCGGCGCAGGGCGCTGGGGCTGCGGCAGACACAGGTATGCGAGCGGTGCGATATCAACAGCAATTACCTTTCCAATATCGAGCGGGCCAGGTCCATCCCCAGCCTGGAGGTCTTCATGCGCATCTGCGCGGCGCTGGATGCCACGCCGGACGAATTTTTAGTGGGGACCGCCCGCAGCGAGGAGAACGAAACCTGGAGAGATGTATCCGAACTGCTGCGGGGACTGGACGGAAAGCGGCTGGAACTGGCGAAAAACTTTCTCTGCTGGCTGCGGGAGCAGGAGCTGTAGGGGAGAGGCCGGCAAGCCCCGCCGCAGGCCCGATATTTACAGTTTATTCACAAAGAAGACACGAATTGGCCTTATTTACAAGGTATGATACAGACAGATTCAGAAATGAATCACAAAGACCATCCTCCCAAACCAATTCCTCTCTTATCCCTCTCCAACACCTTTGCAAAAACACAACACACACCCGAAAAGCCCCGGCCGGAAGGCCGGGGCTTTTCGGTGCCGTCAGGGGAAGTTCCCGAAAAAAATACCGGCCCCTATCTGGACGGGCGCTACGGTATCCTGGACTATCTGCTCCGGCAGAAGCAGCGCGGGCGCATCCGGGCACCTGGGGTTTTCCGCCCACGGCAGTTATGCGGCGATGGAGCGTTTTTTGGACGCCTATGGGCAGCGCATGGAGTTCGGACAGATACAGCTTATGGTCCTTTCAGGACGCCAAAGCGAAGGGGGAACTGCTCCGGCAGCGCCAGATCCCCATCTGGATGATGGAGCCCCTGCGGGGCGGGCGGCTGGCTGCCCTGTCCCAGGAGGAAGACGGCGCGCCTCTGCGGGGGTTGCGGAGCGGCACGGGTGCGGCGGGAACGTTTTTCAAGGGGGGAGGCGTTGCAATCCGCGGCGTTTTGGGGTATCATAGTCCTGTTGCAAAAGCTGGGATCCGTTCAATAAGGAGGCGCTGACGATGCGCGATGGATTTATTAAGGTGGCGGCAGGTACGCCCAAAATTCGGGTAGCCGACTGCCGTTTTAACGCCGAGCAGGTCTTTACCCTGATGCGGGAGGCCGCCCGGCAGGGGGTGCGGGTGCTGGCGCTGCCCGAGCTGTGCCTGACGGGGTATACCTGCGCCGATCTGTTCCTGCAGGACACCCTGCTGCGGGGTGCGGAGGAGGGGCTGGCCACCGTTCTGGAGGCCACCAAAAACCTGGATATGGTCACAGCCCTGGGCCTGCCGGTGCGGCACCAGGGCAAGCTCTATAACTGCGCCGCGGTGATCCACCGGGGCGAGATCCTGGCAGTCGTCCCCAAGACGCACCTGCCCAACTACGGAGAGTTCTACGAAAGACGCTGGTTTGAGCCCGGCGGGCCCTCGGACCGGCTGTTTTCCCTCTGCGGTCAGGAGGTCTTTTTCGGCGCCGATGTGATCTTCCCCTGTGAAAGCATGCCGGGGCTTGTCCTGGGGGTGGAGATCTGCGAGGACCTGTGGGCGCCTGAGCCGCCCTCCCAGGCGCTGGCGCGGGCGGGCGCCACCCTGCTGCTGAACCTGTCCGCCAGCGACGAGACGGTGGGAAAGGACGCCTACCGGCGTTCCCTGGTGACCGGGCAGTCCGCCCGGCTGGTGTGCGGCTATGTCTATGCCGACGCGGGGGAGGGCGAGTCCTCCACCGACCTGGTCTTCGCCGGGCATGATCTGATCGCGGAAAACGGCGCGCTGCTGAACGAGCGGCGCTTTACCACCGGCCTGACGGTCAGCGAGATCGACGTGGATAAGCTCTGCTGCGAGCGGCGGCGGATGACCACGTTCCCCGGCGCGGGGGAGGGGAGGTTCGTGTCCGTCGGGTTTGCGCTGGAGCCTGCCACCACAACGCTGACCCGTTATATCTCCCCCACGCCGTTTCTCCCGGAGGACGCCCGTGACCGGGCCGGCCGCTGCGGCGAGATCCTGCGCATCGCCGCTCTGGGGCTGAAGCAGCGGCTGGAGCACACCGGGGCCAAGACCGCCGTGGTGGGACTCTCCGGCGGGCTGGACAGCACCCTGGCGGTCCTGATCACCGGGATCGCCATGGGGCTGCTGGAGCGTCCGGCCAGCGATATCATCGCCGTCACCATGCCCTGTTTCGGTACCACCGACCGCACCCGGGACAACGCCGTGGAGCTGGCTCAGCGCCTGGGGGCTACCCTGCGGCGCATCGACATCGGCTCTTCCGTGAAGAGCCACTTCCGGGATATTGGCCAGTCCATGGAGGATCACGACGTGACCTTTGAGAACGGCCAGGCCCGGGAGCGCACCCAGGTGCTCATGGACATCGCCAACCAGACCGGCGGCATCGTGGTGGGTACCGGAGACCTCAGCGAACTGGCCCTGGGCTGGGCCACTTATAACGGCGACCACATGAGCATGTACGGGGTAAACGCCTCCATTCCCAAGACGCTGGTGCGCCACCTGGTGGCTTTCGTGGCCGGGGACAAGGCCGCCGAGGATGAGGCGCTCTCCCATGTGCTGGAGGATATCCTGGACACCCCCGTCTCCCCGGAGCTGCTGCCCGCCATCGAGGGCAGGATCAGCCAGAAGACTGAGGACCTGGTGGGCCCCTACGAGCTGCATGATTTCTTCCTCTATTACGCCGTGCGCTGGGCCTTCCCGCCCCGCAAGGTGCTGCGCCTGGCGGAGCATGCCTTTGGCCGCTGCTATGACCGGGCCACGATCCTCAAGTGGCTCAAGACCTTTTACCGGCGCTTTTTTGCCCAGCAGTTCAAGCGTTCCTGCCTGCCCGACGGCCCCAAGGTGGGGTCCGTAACGCTGAGCCCCCGGGGCGATTGGCGGATGCCCAGCGATGCGGCGGCCGCGCTGTGGTTGGACGCCCTGGAGGAGCTGGCCTGATGAACCTCCATCCGGACTTGTTCCTCACCTTTGCCGGGGTGGGCGTGTGTATCCCCGGTGCGCACCGTGCGCACCGGGGGACCCCGACAGGAGATTTTGCGTCAGGCGGAAGTGAATTCCGCCTGACTTCGCGGCCGGCGCCGCGCCCCGCTGTGCGGGGCCCCCGTACACACCCGGGGAGCGGGAGAGGAGATGAGGTAAAATGAATCTCTATCTGGACTTGTTCCTCACCTTTGCCAGGGTGGGCGTGTGTACGTTTGGCGGCGGCTACGCCATGCTGCCCATACTCCAGCGGGAGATCGTGGAGAAAAAAAAATGGGCCACCGAGGCGGAGCTTACCGACTACTTTGCCATCGGTCAGTGTACGCCCGGCGTGATCGCCGTCAATACCGCCACGTTTGTGGGGCAGAAGCAGAAAAGCATCCCCGGCGGTATCGTGGCGACCCTGGGACTGGTGTTCCCCTCCATCGTGATCATTTTGGTGATCGCGGCTTTTTTGCAGAGCTTCGCCGACCTGCCTGTGGTGATCCATGCCTTTGCGGGAGTACGGGCCTGCGTATGTGCGCTGATCCTTTCCAGCGTGCTCAAGCTGCGGAAGAGCTCCCTGGTGGACGGGCCTACCGCCGTTATCTTTGCAGTGGTTCTGGTGCTGGCGGTCATCGGGAATTTCATCGCCTTCGACGGGAATACGCCCTTGGGCGCGCTGCTCAACTTCCTGCTCTCCCCGGTGGTCCTGGTCGTGGCCGCCGGTGTGGCCGGACTGTGCATCCGGGGGGCGAAGGGGGCGCTGAACGCATGATCTATCTGCGCCTGTTTTACGAGTTTTTCAAGGTGGGCCTCTTTTCCGTCGGGGGCGGTCTGGCCACCATCCCCTTCCTCAGTGATATCGGCAGCCGCACCGGCTGGTTTACCCCCGGCGATCTGGCCAACATGATCGCCATTTCCGAGTCCACACCCGGTCCCCTGGGGGTGAATATGGCCACTTATGTGGGCTTTCACGTGGGCGGCGTGCCCGGCGGTGTGATCGCTACGCTGGGACTGGTCTGCCCCGCGATCGCTATCATCGCCCTCATCGCAGGCTTCCTGAAAAAATTCCGGGAAAGCCGCGCAGTGGACGCGGTCTTTTACGGACTGAGGCCCGCGTCCACCGCCCTCATCGCCGCCGCGCTGATCCAGGTGTGCTCCATCGCGCTCATGTTCCACCCGGCGACCGGCCCGGAGCAGGGTGCGTCCGCTCAGGGGTTCTACTGGCCCGCCATCCTCCTGGCGGCGGCGGTGTTTCTCTGCCTGCAGCTCAAGCCGCTGAAGAAACTCCATCCCATTGTATTCATCGCCCTGTCCGCTGCGGCGGGTATCGTGTTTCAGATGTAACTGCGCACGGCGCGAAAAGAAGGGCCCGGACAAGTCGTCCGGGCCCTTCTTTTCGCGCTTAGGTCTCGGGGCTGGCCACCAGGAAGAGGCAGTCGCTGCCGCCCTCTTCCGCGGGGAAGGCGCCGTACATGGAAAAGTTGTACAGGAAACGTTCCGCCATGAGCACGCCGTAGCCGTCCTGACAGTGGTCGGTGGTGTCATAGGGATCGGCCACGATAAACACGTCGTCCTGCTCGGTCTCGGTGCCCATGGTATCGTAGCCGATGATGACCTGCCAGTGTCCGCCCCAGTCGTTCCAGCAGACCATGACCGGCTTGCCCTCGGCCAGCCAGCCCTGAATGGTATCCATCCAGACCTCCTCCGCCGGGGCCGCGTAATCCAGGGTGGTGGTGTATGTAAAGCCGCCTACGCCGTCGAACAGGTCCATGGCCTGCTTCAGCGTGGTGCCGGGATATCCCTCCAGCGCGGTGCCGTCCAGAGAGTGGCGCAGCGCGGAGAGCGTCTCCTCGTTCCAGCCGTCCAGCCGGTCGTACCAATTGAGCACCATCAGGGCGCTGGTGACGCCGCAGGCCCATTCGCTGGTCTGCTGCATGGTCTCAAAGCCGGTGAGGATGGTGCGCGTATCGCTGGACTGCATATGGTAGTAGTCCGGATGGGCAAAGTAAGGGGAATCCGGGTGGTCGCCCAGCCGCTCCACGGAGTCGGCGCCGTCCTCGGGGGAGAGGTCGACCGCGTAGGGGATCTTCATCTCGTCGGAAAAGGCGCCGGCCGCTGCCGACGCAGTTGGTGTGGCATCCACAGGGGATGCTTGGGCCGCCCCAGTCGGCTGGACCCCTCCACCGGCGGTTTCGCCGCTGCATCCGGCCAAAAGGCCGGCGGCCAGTGTGAGGGTCAGCGCCAGAGTGACTGCTTGTTTCATTTCTCGATCTCCTTTAAAATCCGATTTCCCGCCGGCTTGCGGCGGGCTGATTGCATTATAAAGGCGAGAGGCTGGCGGCGCAATGCACAGTTTTGCCACTCTTTTCTAAAACGTTCGGGTAAAGGATAGAAGATTTGGCAAAGCTGGGCCTCTCCCAAACGGGAGAGGCCCAGCTTTGCCGAACAAGCTCCGCAGAGGCTGCGCCCGTAGGATGCAGCGCACGCGAAAAAGTGGCCATGCCGCTCAGTCCGCCAGAAGACAGCGCTCATTGCGGTCGACATAGTGGGCGTCCGCCCGGACCGTCAAGTCCCGCGGACCCGGTCCGTCAGGCAGGTAAAACCGGATGCCTGTCAACAGCAGGTCCCGGGGGAACGGACTGTGGTGGGGCGGCAGGGTAATCATCCGTACGCCCCGGCAGGCGTCCCCTTCCAGCAGCTCCAACTCCAGCGCCACCCGGCGCTCGGGAAGCAGACCCTCCAGGCGGAGGGAGCACTCCAGGATCTGCCCCCCGCCGTCAGGCCGCAGCACGCCCAAATCGGCGGTCATCAGCCCGCCGTTGAGCTCCAGCCGGCGTTCCAGCATATGCCTCACCCCCATAAAAGTCCATAGGGCAGGCCCCGAAAGGCCTGCCCTATGTAATAATGGAACACGAGGGGAGGGGGCCATACCATCCTATGCTCAGCGGGTCTGGCCGGTGCCGTAGATGATATACTTGCTGGAGGTCAGCTCCTCCAGCCCCATGGGGCCCCGCGCGTGCATCTTTTGGGTGGAAATGCCGATCTCGGCGCCCAGGCCGAACTCAAAGCCGTCGGTGAAGCGGGTGGAGGCGTTGACGTATACCGCCGCTGCGTCCACCGTATCCAGAAAACGCTGGGCGGCAAAGTAGTCGCGGGTGACGATGGCTTCGGAGTGACCGGTGCCGTGGGCGCTGATGAAGTCCACCGCCTCTTCAAAGCCGGAGACCACCTTCACCGCCAGAATGTAATCGCCGAATTCCGTATCCCAGTCCGCAGGGGAAGCGGGCGTTACAAAGTCTCCCAGGATATCCCGGGTCAGCGGGCAGCCGCGGATCGCCACGTTCCTGCTCTGCAGGAGCTGCCAGGCCATGGGCAGAAAGTCCCGGGCCACCGCCCGGTCCACCAGCAGGCATTCCGCGGCGTTGCACACCGAGGGGCGGGAGCACTTGGCGTTATAAAGAATGCGGGCGGCCATGTCCAGATCCGCCTGGGCGTGCACGTATACATGGCATACGCCCACGCCGGTCTGGATCACCGGCACCCGGGCGTTTTCCACCACGCTGCGGATGAGCCCCGTGCCGCCCCGGGGGATCAGCACGTCCAGATACGCCGTCAGATGCATCAGCTCGTTGGCGCTGTCCCGGCTGGTGTCCTCCACCAGCGCGATGCAGTCCCGGGGCAGTCCGACGTGCTCCAGCGCGTCCCGCATGACGGAAATAAGGGCCTTGTTGGAGTGGAAGGCCTCCCTGCCGCCCCGGAGGAGGACGGAATTGCCCGACTTCAGACACAGGGCGGCGGCGTCCACCGTGACGTTGGGCCGGGCCTCGTAGATGATGCCGATGACGCCCAGAGGCACCCGGCGCTTGCCGATGACGAGCCCGTTGGGACGCTGGTCCATTTTTGTCACCGTGCCGATGGGGTCCGGCAGAGCGCAGACCTGCCGCACCCCTTCCACGATGCCGCGGATGCGCCCTTCGTCCAGGGCCAGCCGATCCTGAAGGGCCGGACGCATGCCGCTGTTCCGGGCCTCGGCCAGATCCAGCGCGTTGGCGGAGAGGATTTCCTCCTGCCGGGCCGCAAGGCTCCGGGCGATGGCTTCCAAGGCCGCGTTCTTTTTGGCGGTGCCGGCGGCCGCCAGGACCCGCTCGGCATTCTTGGCGGCCAGGCCCTGGGTCTCCAGTGTGGTCATGTCAATTCCCTCCTTTTGCACCGGCGGGGGCCGCAAAACGCGTACCCACGTCCCTGCCGGATACGATATCATAAATGGCTTCCATATTCTGCCCATTTGCAATGACCATGTCGATCCCGGCGTCCATTGCCACCTGGGCGGCGTTGAGCTTGGTGACCATGCCGCCGGTGCCACGCCAGGTGCCGGTGCCGCCCGCCATGGCCCGCAGCTGAGGTGTGATGGCGTCCACCCGGTGGATGAGCCGCGCGTCCGGATGGGTGCGGGGGTCGGCGTCGTACAGCCCGTCGATGTCGGAGAGCAGGATAAGCAGATCGGCCCCGCACAGGCGGGCCACGATGGCGGACAGGGTGTCGTTGTCGCCCAGCACCTTGCACTTGCCGGTCTCGATCTCCGCCGAAGAGACCGAGTCGTTTTCGTTGACCACGGGGATCACGCCCAGCTCCAGCAGCGCTTCGAACGTATTGTGCAGGTGCGCCGACCGGACGGGGGCGTCCACATCCTCGCCGGTCAGCAGGATCTGAGCCACGGTGCGGTTATACTCGGAAAAAAGCTTGTCGTAGACGTGCATCATCATGCACTGGCCCACAGCGGCCACGGCCTGCTTCCCGCGCAGCTCGTCCGGGCGCTGCTCCAGACGCAGCTTCCGGGTGCCGATGGCGATGGCGCCGGAGGAGACCAGGACGATTTCGTGACCCATGCCCTTCAGGTCGGACAGAACCCGGGCCAGGTGATCCATATTGTGTAAATTCAGACTTCCGGTGTCCCGCGTCAGAGTGGAAGTGCCCACCTTGACCACGATACGCCGGGGCAAAAGACCTTGCTCCACGTGCATCACGCTCCCAGATGCCTATCATATCACAAATGATAAGCGCGATAAAGTGTAAAAGTAAAAAAACAGTCATTTCAGTGATTCCATAAAGAAAACCGAGCGTTTTAGTACATTTTAACGGTTTTACGGTTGAAATCCGCTCCGTTTTGGAGTACAATAAGCCCCGCTGATCATTTGAAGAGGGCTGCGAGGTGGGAAAATGCTCAATATTGTGCTTTTTGAGCCGGAAATCCCACAAAATACGGGGAATATTGCAAGAACCTGTGCGGTGACCGGGATCCGTCTTCACCTGATCCGGCCGCTGGGCTTTGATATCAGCGATAAGGCGGTCAAGCGTGCGGGGCTGGATTACTGGCATCTGGTGGACCTGCACGTGTACGACGGCCTGGAGGACTTTTTTCAAAAGACCGGCGCCCAGGATATCTGGCTGGCCAGCAGCAAGGCCCCGCGGCCCTACACGCAGGCGGCCTTCCGGGACGGGTGCTACCTGATCTTCGGCAAGGAGACCGCCGGGCTGCCCCCGGAATTTCGAGAGCGCTACCGGGAGCGCTGTATCCGCATCCCCATCCGGGCGCAGGCCCGGTGTCTGAACCTCTCGAACTCAGCGGCGATTCTGGCGTATGAAGCGCTGAGGCAGTTGGACTTCCCCGGGCTGACGGGCCGCGGCGAGATGGGGGAGGGCCGTTGAATCCCCGCCGGCGGGGCGCAAGCTGCACTCAGCCGAGGCAGATCAAATCAGTGGGGCCCCTGCAGGGCGGCGCTCTGCGGGGCGGAGATGAAAGGAGATTCTTGAGATGAATTACCACAAGAAAACGGTCAAGGATATCGACGTGGCGGGGAAAAAAGTCCTGCTGCGCTGCGATTTTAACGTGCCCCAGGACAAGACCACCGGCGCCATTACCGACGATAAGCGCATCGTGGCCGCCCTGCCCACCATAAAATACCTGCTGGAGCAGAATGCGGCGGTCATCGCCTGCTCCCACCTGGGCAAACCCAAGGAGGGGCCCGATCCCAAGTTCAGCCTGGCCCCGGTGGCCAAGCGCCTGAGCGAGCTGCTGGGCAAGCCGGTCATCATGGCCGCCGACGTGGTGGGCCCAGACGCCGCCGCCAAGGCCGCCGCCCTGAAAAACGGCGAGATTATGCTGCTGGAGAACACCCGTTTTGAGAAGGGCGAGACCAAAAACGACCCCGAGCTGGCCCGGAAACTGGCCGATATGGCCCAGGTCTACGTCTCCGACGCGTTTGGCTCCGTGCACCGCGCCCACGCTTCCACCGCCGGTGTGGCGGCTTATCTGCCCGCCGTATCCGGGTTCCTGATCGCCAAGGAACTGGAGATCATGGGCGGCGCATTGGCCGATCCCAAGCGGCCCCTGGTGGCCATTCTGGGCGGCGCCAAGGTCTCCTCCAAGATCGGCGTCATCAACAACCTGCTGGACATTGCCGACACCATCATCGTGGGCGGCGGCATGACTTATACCTTTATCAAGGCCATGGGCGGCACGGTGGGCACCTCCCTGCTGGAGGACGACTGGCTGGACTACTGCAAGGAGATGATGGCCAAGGCAAAGGAGAAGGGAGTCAAACTCCTGCTCCCGGTGGATACCGTCTGTGCCGACGCGTTTTCCGCCGACGCCAAGCCGGAACTGGTGGACACCATGAAGATCCCCGACGGGCGCATGGGCATGGATATCGGACCGAAGACCATCCAGCAGTTCTCCGACGCGGTGAAGGACGCGGGCACCGTGATCTGGAACGGCCCCATGGGCGTGTTCGAGTTCCCCGCCTTTGCCGAGGGCACCCGGGCCATCGCCAAGGCGCTGGCCGCCACCCATGCCATCACCATCGTCGGCGGCGGCGACTCTGCGGCGGCCGTGGCCCAGCTGGGCTACGCCGACCAGATGACCCACATCTCCACCGGCGGCGGCGCTTCCCTGGAGTTCCTGGAGGGCAAGGAGCTGCCCGGCGTGGCGTGCCTGCTGGATCAATAAGAAGCACGCCGCGGCGGCCGCTTGCCGCCCGCATTATGGATCGAAATGAAAGGACTGAATCATTGAAATGAACCGCCGCTATCGCAAGACCATCATCGCCGGCAACTGGAAGATGAATAAGACCCTCTCCGAGACGAAGGCCTTTGCCGAGGAGCTCAAGAATCTGCTGGGCAAGCCCAAGTGGTGCGAGGTCGTTCTGTGCGTGCCCTATGTGAACATCCCCTCCGCGGTCCGCCTGTTCAAGGATTGCCGTGTGTCCGTCGGCGCGGAGAATTGCCACTATGAGTCCCATGGCGCCTACACCGGCGAGGTGTCCGCCGAGATGCTCAAGGAAGTGGGCGTCAAGTATGTCATCATTGGACACTCTGAGCGCCGCCAGTACTATAACGAGACCGACTTCACCGTCAATAAGAAGGTCCACGCGGCCCTTGAGGCGGGATTGTACCCCATCGTCTGCGTAGGCGAGAGCCTGGAGCAGCGGGAGCTGGGCGTGACCATGGACCTGATCGCCTATCAGGTCAAGGCCGCCCTGGCAGGCGTGCCCGCCGATAAGATGCGCCATGTGGTCATCGCCTATGAGCCCCTGTGGGCCATCGGGACCGGCCGTACCGCCACCGCCGAGCAGGCCGGCGAGGTGTGCGAGGGCATCCGCACCATCGTCCGCAAGCTCTACGGAGCCCGTGTGGCACGTTCCGTTACCATCCAGTACGGCGGCTCCATGAACCCCAAAAACGCCGCGGAACTGCTTGCCCAGCCCGACGTGGACGGCGGCTTGATTGGCGGCGCGGCGCTGAAGACGCCTGATTTTGTGGAGATCGTGAACGCAGCGAATCAGGAGTAAACGCCTCTCCTGAGCCGTCCCCCTGCCCGCATAGCCGGAAGGCGCGCACAAGCGTTTGCGCAGCAAACCTTGCCGCGGGACCGATTCGCCTGGTCCGGGGAAGGCTGTGCCGCGGCCCCCGGTAAAGCGAAGCTTTGTTGGGGCGCACGGCGGCGGACGGAAAACGTACCCCGCTCTGAACAATAGATTCGAGGTTTTTTATGAGTAAAACACCGACGACCCTGATCATCATGGATGGCTACGGCCTGCGTGAGCAGCAGCAGGGCAACGCCATCGCCAACGCAAAAAAACCCCATCTGGACAAAATCTTTCAAGAGAACCCCTGCTGCCGTCTGTCCGCCTCCGGACTGGATGTGGGCCTGCCCGAGGGGCAGATGGGCAACTCGGAGGTGGGCCATACCAATATCGGCGCGGGCCGGGTGGTATTTCAGGACCTGCCCCGGATCAGCCGCGCCATTGAGGACGGGTCCTTCTTCCGGAACGAGGCCTACCTGGAGGCAATGGACGACTGCCGGGAGCGGGGAAGCGCCCTGCATCTGATGGGCCTTTTGTCCGACGGCGGCGTCCACAGCCATAACACCCACCTGTACGCCCTGCTGAAGATGGCCGGGGAGCGGGGACTGGAGAAGGTCTACGTCCACTGCTTCCTGGATGGACGGGATGTGCCGCCTTCTTCCGGCAAGGGCTTCGTGGAAGCACTGGCGGACAAGTGCGCCGAGCTCGGCGTGGGGAAGATCGCCACCGTTATGGGACGCTATTACGCCATGGACCGGGATAAGCGCTGGGACCGGGTACAGCGGGCTTATGACGCCATGACGCTGGGCGAGGGGATACAGAACCCCGATCCGGCGGACGCGGTACAAGCCTCCTATGACGCCGGGATTACCGACGAGTTTGTGGAGCCGGTGGTCTGCGACAAGGCCGGCCGGGTGCGGGAGGGGGACTCGATCATCTTCCTCAACTTCCGCCCGGATCGGGCCCGGGAGATCACCCGCTGTTTCGTGGACCCCGCCTTTACCGATGTGGAGCGGAAAAACGGAATGCCGACGGTGACCTATGTGTGCACCACCGAGTATGACGCCACGATGCCCAACGTGTCCGTGGCGTTCCCGCACCACAGGCTGGAGAATATTTTCGGGGAGTATATCGCCCGACAGGGCTATACCCAGCTGCGGATCGCCGAGACCGAGAAATATGCCCATGTGACCTTCTTCTTTAACGGCGGCGCGGAGCAGGTGTTCCCCGGGGAGGACCGCTGCCTGATCCCCTCCCCCAAGGTGGCCACATACGATCTGCAACCCCAGATGAGCGCCCCCGAGGTAGCCGCCGAGGCGGTGCGCCGCATCGAGAGCGGCAGCTACGACGTGATCATTCTCAACTTCGCCAACTGCGATATGGTGGGCCATACCGGCGTGTATGAGGCTGCCGTGAAGGCCGTGGAGGCCGTGGATGAGGGCGTGGGCAAAGTGGTGGAGGCCACCGCCAGAATGGGCGGCGTGAGCCTGATCACCGCCGATCACGGCAATGCGGAACGGATGCTGGAGGAGGACGGCGTGACCCCCTTTACCGCCCATACCACCAATCTGGTGCCGTTCTGCATCGTGGGCGCCGACGTGAAGCTGCGCCCCGGCCGCCTGGCCGATATCGCGCCTACCATGCTGGACCTGATGGGCCTGGAAAAGCCCGCCGAGATGGACGGGAGCACGCTGATCGTCTGAGCCGCGGCTGGGATCCGGCGGGAGCGCGCTCCCGCCCTGCCACAAGGCCTTCGACGGGCTTCCGGCCCGTCCCCCGCAGACCATCTCCCTGCAGGGCGGGGCGTGCCCCGCCGCCAATACGAAAGGAGTTTTTTTCATGAAGCAGATCATCGAAATCGTTGACGTACTGGGCCGCGAGATCCTGGACAGCCGCGGCAACCCCACGGTTGAGGTGGAGGTCTATCTGGAGGATGGTACGGTCGGTCGCGCTGCGGTGCCCTCCGGGGCTTCCACCGGGATCTACGAGGCCTGCGAGCTGCGGGACGGCGACAAGAGCCGTTACCTGGGCAAGGGCGTGCTCACCGCCGTACAGAACGTGAATACCGAGATCGCCGAGTGCCTGGTGGGTATGAACGTACTGGATCAGACCGAAATCGACAAGGCGCTGATCGAGCTGGACGGTACGCCCAACAAGACCAAGCTGGGCGCCAACGCCATCCTGGGCGCCTCCCTGGCCTGCGCCAAGGCAGCCGCCGAGTGCCTGGGCACCTCTCTGTACAACTATATCGGCGGAGCCAACGCCAAGGTGCTGCCCGTTCCCATGATGAATATCCTCAACGGCGGCGCCCACGCCACCAACAATGTGGAGATCCAGGAGTTCATGATCATGCCTGTGGGCGCCTGCTGCTTCCGCGAGGCGCTGCGTATGTGCGCCGAGGTGTTCCACACGCTGAAGAGCGTCCTCAAGGAGAACGGCACCCCCGCCGCCGGTGTGGGCGACGAGGGCGGCTACGCGCCCAACCTGAAAAAGGATGAGGACGCCCTGAAGGTCATCGTGGCGGCCATCGAGAAGGCGGGCTACAAGCCCGGCGAGGACTTCAAGATCGCCATCGACGCCGCCTCCTCCGAGTGGTGGAACGAGGAGGAGAAGTGCTATATCCAACCCAAGTCCGGTAAGAAGATGACCCAGCAGCAGCTGGTCAACATGTGGAAGAAGTTTGCCGATACCTATCCCATTATCTCCCTGGAGGACGGCATGGCTGAGACCGACTGGGAGGGCTGGAGCATGCTGACCCGCGCTATCGGAGATCGGGTCCAGCTGGTGGGCGACGACCTGTTCGTCACCAATACCGAGCGCCTGAAGACCGGCATTGAGAAGCAGGTGGGCAACGCCATCCTGATCAAGGTCAACCAGATCGGCACCCTGACCGAGACGCTGGACGCCATCCAGATGGCCAACCGGGCCGGCTATACCGCCATCGTCTCCCACCGTTCCGGCGAGACGGAGGATGCCACCATCGCCGATATCGCCGTGGCCGTCAACGCCGGGCAGATCAAGACCGGCGCTCCCAGCCGCACCGATCGGGTGGCCAAGTACAACCAGCTGCTCCGCATCGAGGAGGAGCTGGGCGACGTGGCGCAGTACCTGGGGATGGATGCGTTCTTTAACCTGAAGTAAATGGAAGGGACCAAACGGGGCCGCTGTCCGACGGACAGCGGCCCCGTAGGCTGTCGAAAAACCCTCCTGGGGGAAGAGCCTCGCAGAGTTCGTCGTCCGCAGACGATGGAAGGAAAGGAAGCTCCGTCATTTCCGGCGACATGCGCGTCGGAAATGACACCTCTCATGACGGACAGGGCGACTTTTCTGCAAGAATCGAGCCCTGTCCGTCATGTATTCTTCTGTCGAAAAAGGCCAAAGGCCTTTTTTGACAAGCTGAGGGGCCGCTGTCCGTCGGACAGCGGCCCCGTTTTAGCGTCGCAGGGGTCCCGCTTAAAAACTTGGGAGGACGCCTGAAGGCAATAATGCGCACCTTCATTGGGCACCCCCCCTTTCCTGCCGCGGAAAGTGGGCCGCTAACGCTTCAGGCTGAGGATCTCACGGGCCTCGTCGGGCGTGGCGACTTCCCTGCCGAACTCCTCGATGACGCGGCGGGCGCGGTCGACAAACTGCACGTTGCTGTCGGCCAGCTTGCCCTTGGAGTACATGACGTTGTCCTCCATGCCGACGCGGATATGGCCGCCCAGG
>NZ_JACOPP010000009.1 GCF_014287895.1 Lawsonibacter hominis
TGAAAGCCCAAGGAGGGATTGGTCAGCCAGTTGCTCCCCTTATTGTAGCTTAGGCAATGATATGGAAAAAGACACGGCTGGCTGCCGTGCCTTAACCCTAAACATATTATAATAGGAGGAAAGGAACATGGAAAAATGGAACTGCTCTGTCTGTGGTTACATCCACGAAGGCCCCCTGCCAGCCGATTTTGTCTGCCCCGTATGCAAACACCCGCAGAGCTACTTTGAGCCGCACAAAGAAAATTATTGATGGGGCGGGAACAGCGCCGCTGCCGGATGCCACGGACGGTATGACCGGCGTTCCGGAGCCCCCGGATTGGCTGCGGGGCAGGAGCGGAGACCCTCTGCTTCAAGTCCGCCGCGGTCCCCCGAAAAGCGGACGGTGAAGTTCGGTTTTCCGGGGAAATAACGTAAGATTACGGTACGGTTGGGCGCGGCCGGACCGGCGGTTTCCGCATTCCGCGGAACAAGCGGCCCGGGACGCGGGGCGGAAAGCGATCAATAAAATTCGGTGAGAAGGAAGCGTTGCCGAAGAAAGGAAACGAGAATGAAGGTTGTCATTGTTGGCGGGGTTGCCGGAGGAGCGACGGCCGCAGCCCGTATCCGCAGATTGGATGAGAACGCGCAGATCGTTGTTTTTGAGCGCTCTGGCTTCGTTTCCTATGCCAACTGCGGCCTGCCCTACTACATCGGCGGCGTCATAACGGACCCGGAGGAGCTGACGCTCCAGACGCCGGAGCGCTTTTGGCAGCGGTTCCGGGTCGACATGCGGGTACGGCATGAGGTGACCGCGCTGCATCCGCAGCGAAAGAGCGTTGCGGTGCGTGATCTGGAGACCGGAAGAGTTTTTGAAGAACGCTATGATAAGCTCCTCCTGTCGCCCGGGGCCCGCCCCACCCAGCCGGAGCTGCCCGGTGTGGGACTGGACAGGCTCTTTACGCTGCGGACCGTGGAGGACACTCTGCGCATCCGGGCGTTCGTGGAGCGGGAGAAGCCCCGCTCCGCAGTCCTGGCGGGCGGCGGATATATCGGCCTGGAGCTGGCGGAAAACCTGCGCGGGCTTGGAATGGACGTGACCATCGTTCAGCGGCCCCAGCAGCTGCTCAACCCCCTGGACTATGATATGGCGGCCTTTGTCCACGCCAAGATGCGGCAGGAGGGCGTTAAGCTGATGCTGGGCCATTCCGTCGCGGGATTCGAGGCGGATCGTAACGGCGTGAAGGTACTGCTCAAGGGAGAAGCGGCGCTGAAGGCCGATCTGGTGATCTTGGCCATCGGCGTTACTCCGGATACCCGCATTGCCAAGGAAGCGGGCCTGGAGCTGGGCGTCAAGGACAGCATCGTGGTGAACGACCGGATGGAGACCTCTGAGCCGGACATCTATGCCGTGGGCGACGCGGTAGAGGTTAAGCACTGCGTCACCGGGGAACAGACGCTGATCTCCCTGGCGGGCCCGGCCAACAAGCAGGGACGCATCGCCGCGGACAATATCTGCGGCGGGCACAGCGTTTACGGCGGCTCCCAGGGCTCCTCGGTCATCAAGGTGTTCGATATGACGGTGGCCACCACCGGCATCAACGAGCGCACGGCGAAAAAGGCCGGGATCGACTGCGATAAGATCTATCTCTCCCCGGCCAGCCACGCCGCGTACTATCCGGGCGGCAGACTCATGACCATGAAGGTGGTTTTTGAGAAAGGAAGCTGCAGGCTGCTGGGCGCGCAGATCGTGGGCTATGAGGGGGTGGATAAGCGGATCGACGTGCTGGCGTCCGCTCTGTATGCCGGGCTGAATGGGGTGCAGCTGAAGGAGCTGGATCTTGCTTACGCGCCGCCCTATTCCTCGGCAAAGGACCCGGTGAACATGGCCGGCTTTATGATCGAAAACATTGCGCAGGGAAACGTCAAACAGTTCCACTGGGAGGAAGCGGACGCGCTCCCCCGGGACGGTTCGGCACTCCTGCTGGACGCCCGGACGCCGGCGGAATATGCCCGTGGGCACCTGGAGGGGTTCCGCAATCTCCCATTGGACGAGCTGCGGGAGCATCTGGAGGAGCTGGAGCGGGACAAGCCGGTCTATGTGGTCTGCCAAAGCGGCCTGCGAAGCTATCTGGCCTGCCGCATCTTGGCTCAGCACGGTGTGGACTGCTGCCACCTCGCCGGCGGCTACCGGCTTTATGAGGTGATCGCCAAAGAGCGCTGCGCCGCAGAGTGCGCATTCCCCTGCGGCATGGAAGGGAATCATTGAGGAAGGAACACACCCGGGGCGTGCCCCGGGTGTGTTCCGGTTTATGGTTGGGACCCGCCGGTATGCGTCCCATCGCCGGGGCGCTTGCCCCCTGAGCAGCGCCGGCCAGCACGCCGGCGAAAGGACGGCTTTGCCAAGGCCCTTGCCCGGGCAGGGCGGGGGGACTGCGGCACAAGCGGACGGAAAGCGGCGGAACGGACGGGCCTAAAATGCGGATATGGGTAAAATAAACAACTTTTGGGCGAGATATTGCTGGACAAAGTGCACGAAAATGAAATTTTCGAAGATTTTTGTTTGCAAGGACATTTTTTAAAATGCTAAGATAAAGAAAACCAAAAGGGAGGTGTCCTGCATGAAGCGAATCAAATATGCCTGCCTGGCGCAGACGATCCATTTTGCCCTGAAGGACGATGTCAGCCATGAGGAGGCGGTGAACCTGGTCAAACGGGAGGCGGAGGCCTACAGGCAGGGGCTGGATCGCCGCAAGATCCGATATAGGGTAGAGGAGGAGCTCACCCAGCCTGACGGGTCCATCCTGCTCAGGCTGCGCCGGCAATATAACGCCTATCCCTGCGGGGATTATCTGGCATGAGTACAACGGCGCCCTATCCCGTCGGCGCGCTTATCGTCTACGGCGGCAGCGGCGTGTGCAGGGTCATTGGAGTGGGGGTGCCGGAAGGGCAGAGCAAAACGTATTATACCCTTGCGCCCCTGTACGGCACAGAGGTCATTTACGCGCCGGTGGACACCAGGGTATTTCTGCGCCCAGTGCTTACCAAGGAGGAGGCGGACGACCTGATCCGCTCCATGCCTTCTATCCGGGCGGAACGGGTGGAAACAGGCAATTTGCAGCTGCGTTCCCGCCAGTATCAGGCATCCTTCCAAAGTCACGATGCCGCCGACTTGGTCAAACTCATAAAGACCATTCATTGGAGAGACGCGGCAGCCCGGGAGAGCGGAAAGCGCCCCGGGAAGCTGGAAGAAAAGTACCGCAAGCGTGCGGAGGAGCTGCTCTACGGCGAGCTGTCGGCAGCATTGGGGATCTCCCGGGAAACCGTGCCCCAATATATCCGGGGGATGCTGAAGGAAGGAAAGAGCGGGGCGGGCAAAGCGGAGGCGGCGTCTTGAGGATGCCGCCTCTCTTTCGTGCGCTCAGACCGGGGGATCTGCCGTACCGGATTGCAGAACAGGGTGAAATGAGGTATAATTACATTCAAATGGTAGCAGAACGACGAAGGGATGCTACAATTTAGTAGCATTTCTTTGAGGTGTTGCCTTATGCATTTTGGACGGCTGGAGGATCTGCGGGTCGACCACGACAAGACCCAAATCGAAATCGCCCAATATCTGAATCTGAATCGGGAAGTCTACCGCCGCTATGAGAAGGGCATCCGGGAGATCCCAGTGTGGGCCCTGCTCAAACTGGCCGACTTCTATCAGACCAGCACCGACTATATCCTGGGGCGCACGGACCATCCCTCGCCGCCCCATGCGTAAGCTGTGTGCCTTCGCCGGGCCCTTTTCGGCGGCGGTCTTTGCGGCGTTGTTTCTCCTCCCGGAGCGTTTCTGGCTCCCAGTGGGGCTTTGCTGCGGGCTGGGGGCGCTGGCGGGGATGTTTTTCCGGGGGGACGGACGGCTGCGCTGCATTCTGACCGCCCTGGGCCTGTCGGCGGGACTGCTCTGGCTGTGCGCCTATACCGCCCTGTTTCACACGGGGGCCGAAGCCCTGGCGGGAAGCGAGGAGACGGTGGAAGCGGTGGCAGCGGACTAGCCCCGGGAAACTGCCTACGGCTGCTCAGTGGCGGTGCGGGTCTGCCCGGAGGAGGGCGGAAGCGTCAAGACCCAGCTCTACCTGGCTGCCGGGAAGGACGGGAGCCTTCCCGCGCTGCGTCCCGGAGACCGGCTGACCTTCTCCGGCCGCTTCCGGCTGGCGGATACCGTGGCCGGGGAGGAGAGCGAGTACTACCACGCCAGAGGGATCACCCTCATCGCCTATGCCGACGGCGGGGCGACCGCCGTAATCCGGCCGGAACGGATCCCGCCCCGGTACTGGCCCGCCTGGATCGCCAAGGCCCTGAAGGACAGCGTCCGGCGCTGTTTTCCGGACAGCGCCGCGCCTCTGGCCGCCGCCCTGATCACCGGCGACCGTTCCGGCCTGCCGGGGGCGCTGTACTCCGCGCTGCGCCGTTCCGGCATTGCCCATGTGGTGGCGGTCTCGGGATTGCACGTATCCGTCCTGTCCGGGCTGCTTGCCGTCCTGCTGGGGCGGCGCAGGCACTCCGCTGTGGCGGGGATTCTTTTGGTCTTCTTTTTTGCGGCGGTGGCCGGAGACAGCCCCTCGGTGCTGCGGGCGGCCTTTATGCAGTCTATGCTGCTGCTGGCCCCTCTGCTGGGCCGGGAGAACGACACGCCTACGTCGCTGTGTGCCATTTTGCTGCTGCTGTTGGTGCACAACCCCTACGCCGCGGCCAGCGTATCCCTGCAGCTGTCCTTCGCCGCCGTGGCGGGCATCTGCCTGTTTACCGGCAGGCTCTGGGAGCGTTGGGACGGGAAGCTTCCGCGGAAGGGACTGGGGGGCAAGGCGCTGCGCTTTGCCGCGGCCAGCCTGGCCACCACCCTGGGCGCCGTCGTGTTCACTACGCCGCTCTCGGCGTACTACTTCGGCTCGCTCTCTTTGATCGCCCCTGTGACCAATCTGCTTACCCTCTGGGCGGTATCCGGCGCGTTTTTGGGTGCCCTGGCCGTGGCGCTTTTGGGGCTGCTGTTTCCCGCGGCGGCGGCGCTGGCGGCCTGGGCGGCGGCGCTGCCGGTCTGGTATCTTCAGAAGATGGCCGAACTGCTCTCCAGACTCCCCTTCGCGTCGGTGGGGACCGACTCGATCTACCTGCGGCTGTGGCTGCTGCTGGGATACGCCCTGCTGCTGCTCTGGCTGTTCTGGCGGGGGGAACAAAAGCGGATGCTGCTGCCGGTGGGCGCAGGCGGGCTCTGCCTGTGCGCGGCGCTGCTGCTTACCGCAGCCTCCCGTACCTCCGGCCGCCTGAGCGTCTCGGTGCTGGACGTGGGGCAGGGGCAGAGCGTGGTCCTCTACTCCCAGGGGCGCTGTGCGCTGGTGGACTGCGGCGGCAGCGGCCTCAGCGATCCCGGCGACACGGCGGCGGACTACCTGCAATCCCTGGGGACGGCCCGGCTGGACCTGCTGGTGCTCACCCACTATCACACGGACCATGCCTGCGGCGTGCCCCAGCTGCTGGAGCGGCTGGAGGTGGAGCGCCTGCTCCTGCCCGACGTGGAGCCGGAGGAGCCTTTGCGCCGGGAGATCGAAGCGGCGGCGCAGGCGCACGGGGTGGAGCTTGTCTATCTCACACAGGACGCCCATGTCACCCTGGGCGGAGCGTCCCTGCGTGTCTACGCGCCGCTGGGCGACGGGGGCGCCAACGAGGAGGGATTGTCCGTGCTGTGTACGGCGGGGGCGTTCGACGCCCTCATCACCGGCGATATGAACGCCGCGGTGGAGCGCCGCCTGATCAAATACGGGGCGCTGCCCGATCTTGAGCTACTGGTGGCGGGACACCACGGCTCCAAATACGCCACCTCGGAGGAGCTGCTGCTGGCCACGACGCCGGAGCGCGCGGTCCTCTCCGTGGGATACAATACGTATGGCCATCCGGCGGACGAGACGCTGGAGCGCCTGGCCGCCGCCGGGTGTGAGATCTACCGCACCGACTGGATGGGAACGGTGCGCATTACCGCAGAGTAAGGAGAAAATGATATGCCGCCAAGAGGAAAGCCGGATAAGGCCGCCTATCAAAAGCTGAAAAAGGACCTGAAGGAGGGGACGCTGGGCTCCCTTTACGTCTTCCATGGGGAGGAGGTCTATCTCCGGGATTATTACCTGGGAGAGATGAAGCAGAAGCTTTTGCCGCCGGGAATGGAGGAGTTCAATCTTCATACGCTCAGCGGAAAGGAATTTGACGTGAAGGTTCTGGAGCAGCTGGTGGACTGCCTGCCCATGATGAGCCGGCGCACCCTGATCGTGGTCAGCGACTACGATCTTTACAAGGGGGACAAGGAAGCGCTGGCCGCCCTGCTGAGCGATCTGCCGGAGTATGTCTGCCTGGTCTTCGTCTACGACCTGATCGAATACAAGGCCGACGCCCGCACCAAGCTGGCGGGCGTGCTGAAGGAAAAGGGCAGCGTGGTAGGCTTCCAGCGGCAGGAGCAGGGGGATCTGATCGACTGGATCTCCCGCCGCTTCCGGGCCCTGGAGCATGACATCAGCACCGAGGACGCCAAGTATCTCCTGTTCCTGTGCGGGGATCTGATGAATACCCTGATCTCCGAGATCGGAAAGGTGGGCGCTTACGCCAGGGGGCGGCGGGTCACCCGGGCGGATATCGACGCGGTGGCTACCCCACAGCTGGACGCGGTGGTCTTTCAGATGACCGACGCCATCGCTGCGGGGAACTTCGACAAGGCCGCCTCGGTACTGGGAGACCTGCTGCACCTGCAGGAGGCGCCGATCAAACTGCTGGCGGTGCTGGGCCGGCAGCTGCGGCAGCTCTATTCCGCCCGGCTGGCCATCGAGGAGAAGAAGGGGGCCAGTTACCTGATGGAGCTGTGGGGCATGCGCTCGGCTTATCCGGCGGAAAAGCTGATGCAGTCGGCCCGGCGCTTCTCCCTGCCCTGGTGCCGCCGGGCGGTGATCCGCTGCGGAGAGACCGATCTGGCCATGAAATCCACCGGCGCCGATGGGGAGGAGCTGCTGATCTCCCTGCTGATGGAGCTGGCGGTCAAAAAAGGAGCGTAGCCGGTGCTGAAGATCAAAGAGGCCATCGTGGTGGAGGGCCGGTATGATAAGAATACCTTGTCCCAGCTGGTGGACGGCGTGATTTTGGAGACGTCGGGCTTCGGCATTTTCAAGGATGAGGAGCGTCTGGCGCTGCTGCGCCGGCTGGCCGGGCAGCGGGGGATCATCGTGCTCACCGACTCGGACGGCGCGGGGTTCGTCATCCGCAATTTTTTGAAAGGCGCGCTCCCGGCCGGGCAGGTCAAGCACGCGTATATCCCCGACCAGTACGGCAAGGAACGCCGCAAACGCGCACCGGGGAAGGCGGGCAAGCTCGGGGTGGAGGGCATGCGTCCCGAGGTGCTGGAGCGGGCCCTGCGCCGGGCGGGCGCCACCGTTTTGGAGGAAGGGAAGGGGGAGGCGCGGAGGCAGCCTCGACGGGAGATCACCAAGGCCGATCTGTTCGCTCTGGGGCTCTCCGGCGCGCCGGGGGCGACCCAGCGGCGGCAGGCGCTGCTGCGGTCGCTTGCGCTGCCGGAACATCTGAGCGCCAACGCCTTGCTGCCGGTGCTCAACGCGCTGTATTCTTACGAGGAATTCGCATCCGCAACCGCCGGTTGCGAATCTTCCGGCCACGCTTGGTAGCGTGCAACCGGACGCTTTGGTACGCTGGATCCGGAAAGAAGGGCGATGCAATGTCGTTGGGAGAACGCATACAGTCCTGCCGCAAAAGGAGCGGCCGATCACAGGAACAGCTGGCCGAGCATCTGGGCGTATCCCGCCAGGCGGTGTCCAAGTGGGAACGCGGAGTTTCCCATAGTTAAAGACACCACACCGGATAGAACAACACCACGCTTATACATTATTCGCTATAATAAAACGCAAGGGCAGCAACTGCTGTCCGTTTGCCTTTACGAATTTGCGGTAAGCAGAGAAAAAATGTGTAATCAGGGATATATTTTGTCCGCTGTAACGTTTCGCGGACATTTGCCTGTTATGCTATCTGCAAAAAGCAAAGGAAGTGAGGATATGAAGCAGATTTTAATTGTCGAGGACGACAGTTTTTTGAATAAGATGTTGGCCTATAACCTGACCGCAGACGGCTACGGCGTGACTTCTGCCCTAAATGCCAGAACCGCAGCCGAAGCCATCCGCCAGCGGGAATTTAATCTGGTGCTGCTGGACATCAACCTGCCGGACGGGAACGGTTTTGAGTTGTGCAAGCTGATAAAGCCCCGGCACCCGGACACCATTGTGATTTTCCTGACCGCCAACGATCAGGAGAGCGATCAGATACGGGGCTATGAGGTGGGCGCGGTGGACTACATCACAAAGCCTTTTGTGATCGGGGCCTTGCAGCGGAAAATCAAAGCTATGTTTGCCATGCTGGAACGCCACAAACCGGCCAAGGACATTTACAACGACGGGCGGCTGTTTCTGGACTTCTCGGAGCAGACGGCTTCCTTAAATGGCAAGCCCCTGACCCTATCCCCGATGGAATACAAAATGATGAACCTGTTCCGTAAAAATCCCCGGCAAGTGCTGACCCGTGGGCAGCTTTTGGAAAAGCTGTGGGATATAGACGAGAAGTTTGTGGACGAACACACCCTGACCACCTCCATCAGCCGGATTCGCAGCAAGATCGAATCCGACGGCGGAGTGCCCTACATCAAGACCGTCTACGGCATGGGCTATCAATGGACGGGAGGCGAGGCAAAATGAAGTTTAAGAACCTCTCGGTAAAGCGGCTGTTTGGCCGGGTGGCACTGGGGCTTGTCCTCTCCATGTCCGGGATCACCATAGCCCTGTTTCTTGTGACAAAACAGACGGCGGTGCTGTTGACTGGCGGAGCGCTGCTGCTGTGCGCCCTTGTGGGGATTTTTGTACTGACGCAGGCGTTTGGAAAGCGGCTGTCGCAGTTCACCGCTGATCTGTGCCAGACCTTAGACCACATGATCGCCGGGAATGAAGCGCCCCAGCGCCCAGAGGACAGCGAAACCCAGCTTGCCAGAATCGGACACCGGCTGGCAAGGCTTTATCAGATCATGCAGGAAAACCGCCGCCGGGTGGATGAGGAACGGCAGGAATTACAGACCCTTGTATCGGATATTTCCCATCAGGTGAAAACGCCGGTAAGCAATCTGAAAATGGCGACGGACACCCTGCTGGAAAAGCCCATGACCGAGGCGGAGCGCACCGACTTTATCCGGGGAATCCGCAGCCAGACGGATAAGCTGGACTTTCTCTTTCAGGCCCTTGTGAAAACCTCCCGTTTGGAAACGGGCGTGATCCAGTTGGATAAGAAACCGGGCCGCCTCTTTGATACCGTGGCGCAGGCCATGAGTGGGATCGTGTATGCAGCGGAGAAAAAGGAAATCGCCGTGTCCGTGGACTGCCCGGAGGATTTGACCGTTTTCCATGACAGCAAGTGGACATCCGAAGCCCTCTTTAACCTGCTGGACAATGCGGTGAAGTACACCCCGGCAGGCGGGAAAATCGCTGTGTCGGTGGTGCTGCGGGAAATGTATGTGGAGATCAAAGTGACCGACACCGGCAAGGGCATTTCCGAGAGCAACCAGGCCGCCATCTTCCGGCGTTTCTATCGTGAGGAAGAAGTCCACGAACAGCAGGGCGTGGGCATTGGCCTGTATCTGGCCCGCGAGATCGTAACGCGGCAGGGCGGCTATATCAAAGTGGTTTCGGAGCCGGGCAAGGGTTCGGAATTTTCCATTATGCTGCCTATAAAATAGAACGCGGCGGACGGCCATTTCCGGCTGCCCGCCGTAATTTTTTTTGAAATGTCCGAGCGTTGTAACATTTCACCCCGATTTTCAATGAAATTTTTTGGCCGCTGTAACATTTCGCGGACATTTGGGTTTTACAATACCCTTATCAACAGGCAGAAAGCCTTGAAAGGAGTTTTGAGTATGAGCATTTTACAGACCATCGACCTGAAAAAGTATTACGGCACAGAGCCAAACATTACCCGCGCCCTTGACGGCGTGAACTTCGACCTGGAGGACGGCGAGTTTGTGGCCGTTGTGGGAACCTCCGGCAGCGGCAAGTCCACCCTGCTTCACATGATGGGCGGGCTGGACACCCCTACTTCCGGTAATGTCATTGTTCGAGACAAAGAACTGTCGAAAATGAACGACGAACAGCTCACCATCTTCCGCCGCCGCAATATCGGCTTTATCTTCCAGAACTACAACCTTGTTCCCATCCTGAATGTGTATGAGAACATCGTCCTGCCGGTGGAGCTGGACGGGGACACGGTGGATCAGAAGTTTTTGGACGAGATCGTTCACCTGCTGGGGCTGGAAGATAAACTGAAAAATATGCCGAACAATCTTTCCGGCGGCCAACAGCAGCGTGTGGCGATTGCCCGCGCCCTGATTACCAAACCGGCTATCGTGCTGGCCGACGAGCCGACCGGCAACCTTGACAGCAAGACCAGCGCCGAGGTGCTGGGGCTTATCAAGCGCACCAGTGCGGAGTTCCGGCAAACTGTTGTAATGATTACCCACAACAACGACATCGCCCGCCTTGCAGATCGGATCGTCCGCATTGAGGACGGCAAGATTGTGGAGTAAGGAGGTGGCAGACTATGACATGGCCTTTTGAGAATGATACCAGTGCGATTACAAAGAAGCTGGCAAACAGAAGCATTAAAGCAGATAAGCGAAGAAACATCTTTATTATTGTAACGATTGCTTTTGCTGCTTGTCTTATGACCGTTCTTGCGCTCTATACATTCGGAAAATCACATGAATTGAAAACATTTTTACAGGGGCGCTACCAAGCGGCAGTTATTGATGTGGATTTGGAAACAATCAATGATTTAAGGCAAGATTCTAACATTGAAATGGTAGGAACAGAGGCTTTAGTTGACAGTTTCCGTGTTGATGATTATACATTGAATGTTAATTTTCGGGACAGCAATAATCTATATTTGTATTCCACAGAATTTGTTGGGAACTTACCTGATAAGGAAAATGAAGTTGCAGTTTCGGAAGCCTATTTGAAACATATTGGCCGCCCTGTTGAATTGAATCAGGAAATCGAATTGCCGTTGCAAAATGGGGAAAATGCAAATTTCACTGTATGCGGTCTTTTACATGACGATGGTGCAAATAGGCGGTATCAAGTATTAGTATCTGATTCTTTTCTGCAATCGTATTTTCAAGATCACATCCCTTATAATGCTACACTACGGATAATGGGAAGCGGATCATTCAAAGAGGACGAATTGAAAGATTTGATTAAATCCTGTTTGACCCCTTATGGAATCAGAGAAGAACAGATCGCTTATAGTTCGTCTTATTTTGATAGTGTTGATAATTCAAGTCGAGATATGCTGGGGGTAGCGGCAATTAGTATTCTAATTGTGATTGCCTGTTCCACCGTCATATACAGTCTATTTTATATTTCAGTCGTTGGGAAAGTCAAAGAATATGGCCGTTTAAGGGTAATTGGCATGACCCAAAAACAGATTAAACGCATGGTAAAAAGAGAAAGCTGGCAATTATCCCGTACTTCAATTCCATTAGGGATCGTGGTTGGCTGCTTAATAGGATATGTGCTTGTACCCAAAGGCTGGAATTGGCTAAACACATTGGCGATTATCGTTATTATCTCTATATTGACTGAATTATCGGTTGTTCTATCAATTCGCAAGCCGATTAAAATTGCAGCAAGTATTTCTCCCATTGAAGCTGTACGCATATCAACGACAACTGATAACGAAAAGGTAAACACCAAAAAATTAAGGAGAAAACTAACTCCTGAAAATTTAGCTAAAATCGGTTTTATGCGAAACCACAAAAAAGTGATTTTGACTTTAATATCATTGGGATTTTCAGGAATTTTACTGATGAGTGCAGCAACATTTCTGGCTTCTATTGATGAAGAAGATATGGCCCGTCAGTCATTTGGTGATAAGGAATTTTTGATTACACTTTCCGATGAATATAGTGGCAATTCCTTGAAAGATAATCCGCTGGACGATAGCATGATGAATCTTTTGACAGATTCTCCATACATCACAGAGGTTAAATCTATAAAGGGATGTTCCGCAGACATTTTACTTCCAGATAAAAAAGAACCGTCCTCGTTCCGTGAAATTATAGGATTGTCGGACGATGAATTTTCCAGCTTATCGAATAACCTGCTATCAGAGGAAATAAGCTACCAAGAACTTGTCGAGAAAAATGGTATCTTAATTGACGACACAGCCGGTATGCTAAAGTCATGGGAAGATTATAGTGTTGCTTTAGGAGATGTGGTAACAATAGTATCTGCTTCTGGAAAGAAAATCGAATTAGCTGTCATCGGAACTATTGATATGAGCGATACGGACTACAACGGAACATATTTCTTTGTCCCGGAAAATGTACTATCCGAGATATATCCAGAGAAGAAGAATTTTAATACTGAATTTGTTATAAATGCAGATGTGAACCAACTTTCTGCGGCAGAAAATGTTGTCTTAAATGCAATCGGTGACAATCCTGATATTCAATTTAATAGCTTTGATGATGCACTATCTTCCATAAAAATGCACATGACAGGGTATCAGATTCCGATCTACGGGTTAATTGTTTTTATTGCAATTTTCGGTATTATCAACCTTTGCAATACCTTGATGACGAACCTTATATCCAGACAACAAGAATTTGGAGTATTGCAATCTATCGGTCTGTCAAACAAGCAATTATATAAGATGTTGAGAATGGAATGTCTGTACTATGTGTTCGGTACAATGGCGATAACATTTGTTTTCGGCACAGCGGCAGGTTATATTCTATGCCAGATATTTAATCAAGTTGGAGTGTTTGGAAAATTGCATTATACTTTCCCGTTCTTGCAAGTGCTTCTATTTTTTGCGGTTCTCGTAGTAATTGCATTGATATATTCGACTTTAGCCATTCGCTATTGCCATAAGCAATCACTTGTAGACCGCATTAAGGCGATGGAATAACCGTATGGGATTGGCGGGGCGGCGTGTGCTGCCCCGCTTTTTCCGCCATTTCTCAAAGGAATTTTTGAAATGTCCGAGCTTTGTAACAATTCAGCCTGTTTTTTATCAAAACCAGGTTGCCCCGGACACTTGTGTAACATTTATACTGTATGATAAAGGTAGATCAGATAATAAATATCTGCCCGGCGGCGAACGCTCCGTTCCACAACCTCTTTTTTCACTTTTTATTTTTTCCTCCATGCTTTCCGGCCTGCCGGGACACCAACCAGACAGGCCGCTTTACGCCCCCCTGACGGCCGGAGCAAACGCTCCGGCCGCCGTTTGACCTCATAAAAATTTTTCCAGGAATTCGAAAAAAACACTTGACGAACAGAGTGGCCTGTGGTATCTTATAAACAGAAATGATAATCATTACTGATTATCAGATTCAAAAATGATTTGTAATATGTAGAATAAGAAAATTTGTAGGAGGTAACGTATTATGAAAAAGTGGGTTTGCTCTGTCTGCGGTTACGTACATGAAGGCGACACCCCCCCTGATTTCTGCCCGATCTGCAAGGCTCCCAAGGAGAAGTTCATCCTTCAGGGCGGCGATCGTTCCTGGGCTGCCGAGCATGTGGTCGGCGTAGCCAAGGGCGCGCCCGAAGAGATCCTCCAGGGCCTGCGTGAGAATTTCCAGGGCGAGTGCTCCGAGGTCGGTATGTACCTGGCCATGGCCCGTGTGGCCCATCGCGAGGGCTATCCCGAGATCGGCCTGTACTGGGAGAAGGCCGCCTATGAGGAGGCCGAGCACGCCGCCAAGTTTGCAGAGCTGCTGGGCGAGGTGGTCACCGATTCCACCAAGAAGAACCTGGAGATGCGTGTGGACGCCGAGAACGGCGCCACCGAGGGCAAGTTCCAGCTGGCGAAGAAGGCCAAGGAGCTCAACCTGGACGCCATTCACGACACCGTCCACGAGATGGCCCGCGACGAGGCCCGCCACGGCAAGGCTTTTGAGGGCCTGCTGAAGCGTTACTTCGGCTGATTTGACCTGGAGATGAGGGTGGAGCGTAAGCTCCGCCCTCATTTCTTTGTACCAATAGAGCGGAGGGACGGAAAATCCGCCCCTCCGCTGCCGTTAAAGCGCATCCTCGTTCAGACGTACCATGTGAATATGATCTTCCCAGACGCCGTTGATGTTCAGGTAACGCCGGGAGAGGCCCTCCCGGACGAAGCCCGCCTTTTCGGCCGCCCGCAGGGAGGCCGGGTTCCTGGGCATGATGTTGGCCTCCACCCGGTGCAGGCCCAGATTGCGGAAGGCCCAGGCCGTGGCATACCGGATGGCCTCGGAGCCATAGCCGCGGTTCCAGAGGGTGCGGTCGATCTTATAGGAGAGAAAACAGGATTGGAAGGCGCCCCGGACGATTTCGTTGAACCCGAGCATCCCAACGACCTTGCCGGGGTGGCGGGGCTGGACCAGCAGGAAGCGGTACGCCCGGTCACACTCCGCCCAGGAGCGCTCCAGCTCCAGACGCGCCCGCTGTCCCGGCTCAGTGAAGAATTCCTCTTCCGGGACAGGATCAAAGGGGGCGAAGGCAGCGCGGTTGCGGCGGTAAAAGGCGGCCGCCGGTGCGGACAGGGACGGCTCCACCGCCCGGAAGCCCAGGCGGGGCGAGCGAAATACATAAGAATTCATCTGCGTTCCTCCGGCGTCCAGAGATCGGTGAGCGCGGTAACGGTGTTCCCCTGCCAGCCGACGGTGGTATGGGCGGTGAGGAGACTGTTGAGCACCGCTTCCTCGGCGCATTCGGCGGCGGGCAGCTTGTGGACGAAGGGATTTTCCGGGCAGGGGAGCAGGATGGTCACTCCGGTCTTGTGTTCCGGCGTGTCCACGGTGCAGTGGCCCACCGTCACGCCGGGCACGTCGGTGATTTTATTTCGTGGCCTGCGGGGAGCCGCCCTATGGTCAGCCCCCAGTCGCGGGCGCGCTTGCGCGTCATGACGTCGCCTCCTAAACATGGCGTTGGCTATGCTTATCAGCCGCAGAACGGCTTGGTTTCTCCGCGACATTATAGCACAGCGGCTTAGAAAGAGGAATAGAAATAAAAATCTTGTTTTCATAAAAGGAAAAGGTGGCGCCGCAACAAATCATTGCTTGACCGTTTGCGGCGGTCTGTGCGATGATATCCACGAGGTGATCGATTCATGTCAATTCATAATAACCTTCGCCAACTGCGTCTGTACAGCGGCATGACACAGGAACAGGCGGCAGGAAAGCTGGGCGTTGCCCGTCAGACCTTATCCAGCTACGAATCAGGGCGGACCAGGCCGGATATTGATATGCTTGTACGTCTGTGCGATATATATGAAACGGATTTGGACGGAATGATATACGGGCAAAATCGCACGCTGAAAGCGGTGCAGCGAGTGAAAAAGACGGCTGTGCTGATTTTGATCCTGCTGATCGGGCTGACGCTGGTCAGTTCGTCCTTGCTTTGGAGCGCCAATCACTTTTTCCCGGTTGCAGAAGGGTGGCTGACGTCGGCGGAGCAAGCGGTGTTCGAATCCCATCGCCGGTTGACCGGGGCGTGGGAAGCCGCCGATAAAACCATCCTGGCGCTCTCCCTTTTGGGGTTTGCCGCCTTGCTGATGTTTATGCTGACCGGAAAGTGTGTCGTGCCCTTGAAGCAAAAAATACTATATATGATGGTTTTAGCGGCCGGAATTCTGCTGGCTCCTCTGCCCTTTGCCGTCACAGACGCCGTGTTTTTGAAAATAGATTATTATATGACGCCAACCTATGTCATTGGCCGTATGCTGCTCTTTTTTGGAGTTGGCCTGATCATAGAACTGGTGCGGAAACGGAAAAGGCGTGTTTCCGGAGCATGAAGCAGGAAGCGCGTCTTTCGGCGCGGCTGTTTTCGGGGCCAAACGGAAAAGATTCCTGCCGGGTGGTTGACCTTGTCCCCGCTTTCGGATAAAATAAGGATACACGAAAAGAGCCGTCCACGGGTTGGGCGGCTCCTGCATTGCTTGAAGGAGCGTATCCATGCTGACAAGAGAAGAAGAACTGCGCTTTTGCAAAGCGCGCCGGGCAGCCATCGAACTGGATTTCCAGAACCTGAATCCGGAGCAGCGCCGCGCCGCGCTGTGTACCGAGGGGCCGCTGCTGCTGCTGGCGGGCGCGGGAAGCGGCAAGACCACGGTGCTCATCCACCGCATCGCAAACCTGATGAAATACGGCCGCGGGTCGGATTCGGACGAGGTGCCCGCCTGGGTGCAGCGGGCCGACCTGGACGTTCTGGAGCAGTACGTGCGCGCCCCGCGTCCGGAGCAGAAGCAGGAGCAGGAGCGGCTGTGCCGCCTGGACCCCGCGGTCCCCTGGTCCATCATCGCCATTACCTTTACCAACAAGGCGGCCGGAGAACTGAAGGAGCGGCTGGAGCGCCTGCTGGGCCCGCAGGCCAACGACATTTGGGCCAGTACGTTCCACTCGGCCTGTGTGCGCATCCTCCGGCGGGACATCGAGCGTCTGGGCTTCCGGAGCGGCTTTACCATCTACGACAGCGCCGACTCCGAGCGTGTGGTGAAGGATATCCTCAAGGAGTTCGGCCTGGACGACAAGACCTTCCCGCCCAAGTCTGTTCTGGGCTATATCTCCCGCGCCAAGGACGCCATGAAGCTGGGCGCGGACTACCTCCGGGAATGCGAAAAGAGCGGGGATTTCCGTCTGGTGAAGATCGCCAGGATCTATGCGGAGTACGAACGGCGGCTGCGGGACGCCAACGCCCTGGACTTTGACGATATCATTCTCCATACCGTGCGGTTGCTGAAGCAGTTTGACGACGTGCGGGCCTATTATCAGAAAAAGTTCCGCTATGTGCTCATCGATGAATACCAGGACACCAATCACCTCCAGTACCAGCTGGCCTCCGCGCTGGCGGGGGGGTATGAGAACATCTGTGTGGTGGGAGACGACGACCAGTCCATCTACCGCTTCCGGGGCGCTACCATCGAGAATATCCTCTCCTTCGAACATCAGTACAAGGGGGCGCGGGTCATCCGCCTGGAGCAGAATTACCGCTCCACAAAAAATATCCTGGAGGCGTCCAACGCCGTCATCCGCAATAACCAGGGCCGGAAGGGAAAGGAGCTGTGGACCGAGCACGGCGCGGGCGATAAGGTGATGTGCTATACCGCCATGAACGAGCACGACGAGGCCCAGTACGTGGCGGCTCAGATCCTGACAGGCTTCTCCGGCGGGCGGGCGTGGAAGGATCACGCGGTGCTCTACCGGATGAACGCCCAGTCCAACCAGCTGGAGCAGGCCTTCAAGCGCAACGGGATCCCTTACCGCATCATCGGGGGCATCCGCTTTTTCGACCGGGCGGAGGTCAAGGACATGCTGGCCTACCTGTGCGTGGTCAATAACCCGGACGACGATCTGCGCCTGGGGCGCATCATCAACAATCCGCCCCGGGGGATCGGCGCCACTACGGTGGAGCGGGCCCAGACCATCGCACAGCAGGAGGGGCGCTCCCTGTGGCAGGTGGTCAGCCGCCCCGGGGATTATCCCGAACTGCAGAAGGCGGCGGCCAAGCTGGCCCAGTTTGCCGAGCTGATCGGGGCGCTGCGGCGGCGCTGCGCCGAGCTCCCGCTGCCCGATTTTTACGAAGAACTGGCGGCGCGTACCGGCTACGCGGCGATGCTGGAGCAGAAGAATACGATAGAGGACCGCACCCGCCTGGAAAACGTCCACGAGGTGCTCTCCTCCATCCAGAATTACCTGGAGAATACCCAGGAGGAACCTTCCCTGGCGGGCTTTTTGGACGAGATCGCCCTTTACACCGACTTGGACAGCCACGACGCCGGCGAGGACTGCGTGGTGATGATGACCATGCACTCGGCCAAGGGACTGGAGTTCCCAGTGGTCTTTGTGGTGGGCGTGGAAGAGGGCATCTTCCCCGGTATCCGGGCCATCGGGGAGGCGGAGGAGATGGAGGAGGAGCGGCGCCTGTGCTACGTGGCCATGACGCGGGCCAAGGAAAAGCTGTACATGACCTGTGCCAGCCAGCGCATGCTCTTCGGGCGCACCAACGCCAACCGGCCTTCCCGCTTTTTGGGGGAGATCCCGCCGGAATACCTGGAGCGCTCCGGCCGGAGCCTTTACGGCGGGCACAGGGAAGAGGAGCAGGGCGGCGGACAGACCCCCGAGCGGGAGCAGCGCGCCTTCCAGCGGCCCGCCCGCGTCCGGCGGACCTATGACCGGGGCTATTCGATGGGCAGCCCGTATGGCGGCAGCTCCGGCGGCGGGGCGGCGGAACGCTCCGCGCCGGACTGGAAGAGCCCGGCGGCGGGTGCGGCCGCGCCGAAGGCGGCCCTGCCCGGGTTTCGGAAAGGGGATACGGTGTTCCATCGCGCCTTCGGCAAGGGGCTGGTCACCGGCCTGACCCCCATGGGGGGCGACGCCCTCATCGAGATCGCCTTCGACAGCGTGGGCACCAAAAAGCTCATGCTGAAGTCTGCCGCCCAGTACATGAGCCGGGACGAGGGATAACGCCCCGGCAGGGGAGAACTCACCCGAGCAACTCGGTAAAGCTTTTGAGATACCCGTCGCAGCTGCGCCGCAGCTGCTGTTCGTAGGACGCGTAAAAGGGGTCGTATACCGCTACCACGGTCAGGCCCGCGGCCTTCGCGGCGGCGCAGGCGGCGGGGGAGTCTTCGTAGAGGGTGCACTCGGACGCCTGGACCCCCAGCCGCTCCAGAGCCATACGGAATGCCCGGGGGTCCCGTTTTTCCACCCCAAGCTCCTCCACATAGACCACCGCGCGGAAGTATCCGGTCAATCCATGCCGCTCCAGGGCGGCTTGACAGAAGCGCGGAACGCAGGCGGTGACCAGGGCCATGTCCTCGCCGCGTCCGGCGCAACGCTCCAAAAATCCCGCAGCGCCGGGCTTCATGGGGATCTGGTGGGCGTAGGCCTGCCAGCCAAGCTCCAGCCATTCCGCCATGATGGCCTGGGGGGTCAGGTCCAGATGATAGAAATCCTTCGTGATCTGCGCGGCGATGGGGAAAATTGAGTGGCCCATCTGCTCACTGTATTCCCGGGTGGGAGAGAGCCCGCGGCGGGCGAGGAAGGCCCGGTCGATCTCTTCCCATACGCCGTTGGAATCCACCAGGGTGCCGTCAAAATCAAATAAACGCATAGCCGCCTCCTGTATGGCTCAGATCCAAAAGCGCCAGGGGAACTCCACCGCCTCCTGGGCGTAGTCGATCCCGATGCGCGGTCCCGTATGGCAATCAGGCGCCGGTTCGCCGGCGTCCCAGAGGAACAGCTCGTCGCCGGTCAGGTCCAGCCCGTTCTGCGCCCGGGTGAGCCCCAGCGCCTGGCAGACTTTTCCCGGACCGTTGAGAAACTGCCTGCGCTGATAGGCGTTCAGTTCGTCCTGGGGCTTGCCGTACCGCATCCGGGCCAGGGCGTCTCCGTCCCCTGCGCACTCCAGGCCCCGCAGCAGCACCGCGCAGGGCTCCCCCTCGGGCTCGGTGACGAAGTTGAGACAGTGGTACATGCCGTAGATCAAATAGAGATAGGCGGTGCCCGGCTGGGCGAACAGAGTCTCGGTGCGCCGGGTGCGCTTGTAGCCGTAGGCATGGCAGGCTTTGTCGATGCGGCCCACGTAAGCCTCGGTCTCCACGATGCGGCCGCAGAGGACCATCCCGTCCAGCCGCCGTACCAGATACTTGCCCAAAAGGTCACGGGCCACGTCCAGCGTGTCCCGATTATAAAATTCCCGCGTCAATTTTGGCAATGCAGCCACCTCCTGTGAAACCTGTCGTAATGCGTGCGACAGTATCGTAACACAACTGCGGTAAAGGAGACAAGAAGCGATGAACGAATCCGTACTGAAAAAACTGGCAAAGCCCATGCTGATCCTGGCTCCGATCATTTGGGGCAGCTCCTTTGTGGTGATGAAGCACTCTCTGGACAGCTTCACCCCCTTCTATCTGCTGGCCTTCCGCTTTACCGCCGCGGCCATCGTGCTGGGCCTGGTATTCTGGAAATCCTGGAAGGTCATGGACCGGCAGTATTTCAAGGCGGGCGCCATTATCGGCACGTTCCTGTTTCTGGCCTATGCCTTTCAGACGTTTGGACTGGACCGCACCACTTCCGGCAAAAACGCCTTCCTTACCGCGGTATACTGCGTGATCGTACCCTTCCTGTACTGGCTCATTGCCCGCAAGCGGCCGGACAGATACAATATCCTGGCGGCGGTGGTGTGCATCGTTGGGATCGGGCTGGTCTCCCTCTCCAATGACGGCGGCGCCCTGAGCATCAACCTGGGGGACGTGCTTACCCTGATCGGCGGCTTCTTCTTCGCGGCCCATATCGTAGCGGTGAACAAATACGCGGAGGGCCGGGACATTTTTCTCATCACCACCCTCCAGTTCGCCTTTTTCGGCGCCTGGAGCTGGGTGGGGGCTCTGGCCGTTCGGGAGCCATTCCCCGCGGCGGTCTCCGGCGGCGCCCTGTTCGGTATGTTCTACCTGGTGATCTTCTCCTCCTGCGGGGCCCTTCTGTTCCAGAACATCGGGCAGAAGTACACCGCGCCCGCCACCGCGGCCGTGCTTTTGTCCCTGGAAGCGCCCTTCGGCGTACTGTGCTCCATCCTGGTGGGGGAGGAAGCGCTGAACGCCCTGATGGTGCTGGGCTTCGTGCTGATCTTTTTCGCCGTCATCTGCTCGGAGACGAAATTCGCCTTCCTGCGCAAAAAAAGGGTTGACAAAGTCTGAACAGGTGCGTATAATGCGTTATAACAATTGAACCACGCAAACCTGTGAGGAAGAGAAGTAACCGGCGATTCCGATGCAAAGAGAGCCCCGGAGGGTGAGATCGGGGCCTGAGGAGACCGGCGAATGGACTTCTGAGGGCGGCTTGAACGGGCGACCAAGTAGATGCCGACGGGATCCCACCCGTTACCCATCGGGCACGCATGATGGTGCGTGAAGCGAGCGGACGTTTTTAACGTCAATTTGGGTGGTATCGCAGGAGCGTTCAAACGCTTTTGTCCCAGCAATGGGGCAAAAGCGTTTTTTTGCGCTTCAGCCCCGGCACCCCCGGCAAGGGGCCGGCTCCATCTGCCGCCTGGATTTTACTTTATTGGAGGAAACGAACATGAAACTGCACACTGGAACCAAACTCGTCTCCCTGGCCGCCGCTGCGGCCCTGACCCTGTCTCTGGCCGCCTGTTCCGGCCCCGCCGCCTCTCCCACGCCCGCCGGAGGCGATACTCCCCCCACCGGAGAGCCCGCCGCCGTCTACAAGGTGGGCATCTGCAACTACGTGGACGACGCCTCCCTGAACCAGATCGTGGAGAACATCCGGGACCGGCTGGCCGCTATCGGAGAAGAGAAGGGCGTGCGCTTTGAGGTCTCCTATGACAACTGCAACGCCGACTCCAACGTAATGAACCAGATCATTGCCAACTTCATTGCCGACGATGTGGACCTGATGGTGGGCGTGGCCACCCCGGTGGCCATGGCCATGCAGGCCGCGACCGAGGATAACCGGATCCCCGTGGTCTTCTCCGCCGTGTCCGACCCGGTGAGCGCCGGCGTCGTGGAGAGCCTGGAGGCCCCCGGCGCCAACCTGACCGGCACCTCTGATTACCTGGATACAAACTCCATCATGAATCTGATCCTGGCCGCCGACCCCGAGGCATCCAAGATCGGCCTGCTGTACGACCAGGGCCAGGATTCCTCCGCCACGCCCATCGCCCACGCCAAGGAGTTCCTGGAGGCCAATCATATCGATTACGTGGAGCGTACCGGCACGACCACCGACGAGGTGATGCTGGCCGCCCAGGCCCTGGTGGCCGACGGGGTGGACGCCGTTTTTACACCCACCGACAATACCATTATGACCGCCGAGCTGTCCATCTATGAGACCTTTATCGAAGCGGGGATCCCCCATTATACCGGCGCCGACTCCTTTGCCCTGAACGGAGCGTTCCTGGGCTATGGTGTGGACTATGCCAATCTGGGCGTGGAGACCGCTAATATGGCCGCCGGCATCCTGCTGGACGGCAGCGACCCGGCTTCCACCCCGGTCATGACCTTCGATAACGGCACCGCGACCGTCAATACCGATACCTGCGCGGCGCTGGGGCTGGATTTCGATGCCGTAGAGGCTGCCTTCGCGCCTCTGTGCACCAAGGTCGCCACCATCACCACGGCCGAGAGCTTCGGCGAACTGGCCCAATAATCCGGCTTGTCGAAAAACCCTCCCGCAGGAGCGCCCGGCAGAAGTATGCCCTCCTCCCCGCGCTGCGCGCCGGAAATGACGCTTCTCGTGAACGGTATGCCGGCCATTTCGCAAGAGCGCAGGGGGAAGCGTTCGTGCAGCCTTCCGGAAGAAGCGGCGCAGCGCTTTTCCACCGTCTCAATCATCATCCCGATTCCATACGCAGACACCGGGGGATCGCGTGAAGCGGTCCCCGCGGCGTGTCTTAAGGAGGCTTGTCCGATATGGACCTGACGACCGTCCTCTCCCTGGGCCAGACCGCCCTGGAGCTTGGGCTGATCTGCTCGCTGACCGTACTGGCGCTGTTTTTGAGCTATTCCATGCTCAATGTGTGCGACCTGTCCACCGACGGGTGTTTTACCCTGGGGGCTGCGGTCGGGGCCGCGGTGGCCCTCTCCGGTCACCCCTTCCTGGCGCTGGCCGCGGCCATGGCGGCGGGGGTGTGCTCCGGCTTCATTACCGCTCTGCTCCAGACCCGGCTGGGGGTGGACAGCCTGTTGGCCGGCATCATCGTCAATACCGCGCTCTATTCCATCAATATCGCGGTCATGAGCGGCGCCTCCCTGCTGAACATGAACAAGGCGGAGACGGTCTTCACCCTGGTCAAAGATCGGCTGGAGGGCACCCCCCTGGCGGGGCAGTATAAGCTTGTGGTGGCCCTGGCCGCAGTGGCGCTGGCGCTGGCGGTGCTGACGCTGTTCCTGAATACGAAGCTGGGGCTTGCCATCCGGGCCACCGGCAACAACCCGGACATGGTGCGGGCCTCCTCCATCAATCCCATCTTCACCACTACCGTGGGCCTGTGCGTGGCAAACGCCTTTACCGGCCTGTCCGGCTGCCTGCTGGCCCAGTCTCAGAAGTCGGCGGAGATCAACATCGGCACGGGTATGGTGACCATTGCCCTGGCCTCCCTGCTCATCGGCCGCACCATCCTGGGCAGGGGGAGCATCCTCAGCCGGGCCGTGGGGGTGGTGCTGGGCTCCTTCCTGTTCCGGCTGGTATACACCGTGGCCCTGCGCTTCAACATGCCGGCCTTCATGCTCAAGCTGGTGTCCTCGGTCATCGTGGTGCTGGCCATCTCCGGGCCCTATCTGAAGCGCCGATGGCCCATGATCCGCCGCCGCCTGTCCCACCGCAGCGGCACGGCGAAGGGAGGGCGGTAAGCCATGCTGACCATTTCCAACATCTCAAAGACCTTTAACCCAGGCACTGTCAACGAAAAGCAGGCGCTGACCGGGCTGTCCCTCCACCTGGAGCGGGGGGATTTCGTCACCATCATCGGCTCCAACGGCGCGGGCAAGTCCACGCTGTTCAACGCAATCTCAGGCAGCTTCCTCACCGACTCCGGCTCCATTCTGCTTGCCGGGCGGGACATTACCTTCCAGCCGGAGTATCGGCGGGCCAAGCGCATCGGCCGCCTGTTCCAGGACCCTCTGCGGGGCACCGCCCCCGGTATGACCATCGAAGAGAACCTGGCCCTGGCTGCGGGAAGCGGCGGCTGGTTTTCCCGGGTGAGCCGGGCGGAAAAGACCCGCTTCCGGGACCGGCTGGCCCTGCTGGACATGGGCCTGGAGGACCGGATGCGCCAGCCGGTTGGCCTGCTCTCCGGCGGACAGCGGCAGGCGCTGACCCTGCTGATGGCCACCATGGTGCCCCCCAAGCTGCTGCTGCTGGACGAACACACCGCCGCCCTGGACCCCGGCGCGGCGGAAAAGGTACTGGGGCTTACCCGGGACATCGTGGCCGAGCATAAGCTGACCACCATGATGATCACCCACAATATGCAGCAGGCCCTGTCCCTGGGCAACCGCACTCTGATGATGGATTCCGGCCGCATCGTGCTGGATGTGTCCGGCGAAGAGCGCTCGGGCCTCACCGTCAGCGGCCTGCTGGAGCGCTTCAAGGCGGGCGTGGGGAAGGGACTGGACAACGACCGCATCCTGCTGTCCGGCTGACGCGCACCGGCAGGCCGCCCAGCGGCCTGCCGGTGCGCGCTGTGTCTGTTCGAAGAACCATTGGAGCTTCATGGCCTTTCCGCCGGGGCCCGGCCGGACGGGCAGGGATCCGGCGTATTTGCAGCCCCTTTCCGCATGGGCGCGGCTGATCGCCGCGTGCCCCGCCAGCTCTGCGGCGGCGGCCTTCGCCGGCGTATCCAGGGTGTAATGGCGCCGCAGCCGCTTCAGGTTTCGGGCCAGAATACGGCGCAAAGGAATACCCCCTTTTGGATAGGATACGGCCGGGAGAGCGCCCGGTCAGCCAACCGGAACGGGTATCCCGCGTTAGATCTGGTTACAGCTGATCACGGCGCGCCCGGCTTTTCAAGGCGGCGCTTGACACCATCGCACCCGCGTGATAATATACTAAAGCATAGGAAACGACCGCGAGGAACGGAAAGAGTAACCCGGCAAAGACCCGCCAGAGAGGGAGCGTCACCGGCTGAGAGCGCGCCCAGGGAGGAACCGGGCCAAGTGCGTCCGGGAGCGGTGGGAGTATCCCCGGTTGGCCCCGTTAACGGCTTTCAAGTGAGAAATGAGAGTGGAACCGCGATTTTGTCGCCTCTTATGCCTGCGGGCATAAGAGGCGTTTTTCGTTTTGCGGACAGGGGGGCGCCATGGACATCGACCTGCATGATACGCAGCGGGGGAGCGGATTTCCCCTGGTGCTCCTCCACGGAAACGGGGAAGAGAGCGGTTACTTCCTCCACCAGTTGGAGTACTTCGCCCAAACGTACCGCGTGATCGCGGTGGATACCCGCGGCCATGGGCAAAGTCCGCGGGGCAGCGCACCCTTCACGCTGGAGCAATTTGCCCTGGATCTGAAGGAATTCCTGGACGGACGGGGGCTGCGCCGGGTCCATCTGCTGGGGTTTTCCGACGGGGCCAACATCGCTCTGCTCTTTGCCTTGCGCTGGCCGGAGTATGTGCAGACGCTGATCCTCAACGGGGCGAACCTGGACCCCGGGGGAGTCCGGGCGTCGGTACAGCTGCCCATCTGTCTGGGCTGGGCTTTGGCCGGCCTCTGCGCCAGGTTCGATCCCAGGGCGGCCGCAAAGCAGGAACGGCTGGGCCTCATGGTCACACAGCCGCACATCGATCCGGCTTCGCTGGGTGCGCTGACCATGCCCACCCTGGTGATTGCAGGAGAGCGGGATATGATCCGCGCCGGCCACACCCGGCGCATCTGCGCCTCCATTCCGGGGGCGGAGCTGGTCATCCTGCCTGGGGACCACTTTATTGCAAACCGAAACAGCGCGGCCTTTAACCGGGCCGTGGAAGATTTTTTGCGCGAGAGGAGCCGCTTATGACCAGACTCGGCGAGACCCTGCGGGCGTATCAGGCCCGCGACCCGGCGGCCCGCAGCCGCCTGGAGATTTTTTTGCTCTACCCCGGCGTGCACGCCGTCCTTTACCATCGGATCGCCCATTTCCTGTACTGCCGCAGGCTGAAATTCCTGGCCCGGGTGGTCTCCCAGTGGAGCCGCTGCTGGACGGGGATCGAGATCCACCCCGGCGCCAAAATCGGACGCAGGCTGGTCATCGATCATGGCATGGGCATCGTCATCGGCGAGACCGCCGAGGTGGGGGACGACTGCCTGATCTATCACGGAGTGACCCTGGGCGGTACCGGTAAGGACCAGGGCAAGCGTCACCCCACGCTGGGCAACAATGTGCTGGTCTCCACCGGGGCCAAGGTGCTGGGACCGTTCAAGGTGGGGGATAATTCCCGTATCGCCGCCAACGCGGTGGTCCTGAGCGAGATCCCGCCGGACTCCACCGCCGTGGGCGTACCGGCGCGGGTGGTGCGGATCGCGGGCGAGAAGGTGGACTATGCCGGCCAGGTGGATCAGATCCACGTGACGGACCCCGTGCAAAAGGAACTGCAGGCCCTCAGCTCCCGGCTGGAGTGGCTGGAACAATTACTGGATGAACAGGCAAGGAGTAAAAACGTATGAAACTGTATAATTCCGCGACCCACAAAAAAGAGGACTTCGTTGCCCGGGAGCCGGGCAAGGTGAAGATGTACACCTGCGGCCCCACCGTTTACCACTTCGCCCATATCGGCAACCTGCGCAGCTACATCATGGAGGACGTGCTGGAGAAATTCCTGCGCTACGAAGGCTATGACGTGCTGCGGGTCATGAACATCACCGACGTGGGCCATCTGGCTTCCGACGCGGATACCGGCGAAGACAAGATGCTCAAGGGGGCCAAGCGGGAGCATAAGGGCGTCATGGAGATCGCAAAATTCTATACCGACGCCTTTTTTGACGACTGCAAAAAGCTCAACATCAAGTATCCCGACGTGGTACAGCCTGCCACCGGCATGATCGGGGACTATATCAAGGTGATCTCCGCCCTGCTGGAGAAAGGCTACGCCTATACAGCGGGGGGCAACGTGTATTTCGACACCTCCAAGCTGGCGAAATACTACGCCTTCAACGACCACGACGAGGAGGATCTGGCGGTAGGCGTGCGGGAGGGCGTGGAAGCAGACGCCAACAAGCGCAACCGGAACGACTTTGTCCTGTGGTTTACCAAGTCCAAGTTCGAGGACCAGGCCCTCAAGTGGGATTCCCCCTGGGGGGTTGGCTATCCCGGCTGGCACATCGAGTGCTCCTGCATCTCCATGAAATACTGCGGCGAGCATCTGGACATCCACTGCGGCGGCGTGGATAACGCCTTCCCCCACCACACCAACGAGATCGCCCAGTCCGAGGCCTATCTGGGCCATCCCTGGTGCAACTACTGGATGCACGTGGCCCACCTGGACACGGCCGGAGGGAAAATGTCGAAGTCCAAGGGCGGCTTCACCACCGTCTCCACCCTGGAGGAGCGGGGATACGACCCCTTGGTCTACCGGCTGTTCTGCCTTCAGTCCCACTACCGCAAGGCGCTGGTGTTTTCGTGGGAAAACCTGGACAATGCCAAGGCCGCTTACGATAAGCTGGTCTCCCGCGTGGCCGCTCTCACCGAAGCGGGTGCGGTGGACGCACAGGCGGCGGCGCAGTACGAGGCGGCCTTCCGGGAGGCGGTGGGCAACGACCTGAACACCTCCCTGGGGGTCACCGCCCTGTACGACGTGCTCAAGGCGGACCTGAACGACGCGACCAAGCGCGCGCTGATCGCAAGCTACGACCAGGTGCTGGGACTGGAGCTGCTGGAGCGCGCCGCCGCCCGGAAGGAGCAGCAGGCCCAGGCTGCGTCCGGCGAGGGGGCCGCGGAGATCGAGGCGCTCATCACCCGGCGCTCCGAGGCCAAACGCGCCAAGGACTGGGGGAAGGCCGACGCCATCCGGGACCAGCTGAAGGCCATGGGCGTTGAGATCAAGGACACGCCCAACGGCGTGGAGTGGAAACGGATCTGATCCGACACAGCGGCGCCCCGGACGGCTTGGACGTCCGGGGCGCGTTTTAATGGAGCGGCTCCCCAGGGGCGTCCAGCCCCAACAGGGCCGACTGCGCCAGCAGGGCGGCGCCCAGAGGAAGTGCGGAGTCGTCGGTGCAAAAGCGCTCGCTGTGCCAGCAGGCGTTGGCCCGGCCGGGGAAGCCGGAACCCAGCCAGTAGAAGAAGGCAGGCATCTCACGGGCGAGTACGGCAAAGTCCTCCGAGCCCATATCGGGCGGGGGGCAAAGCACGTTGGCCTTCCCGGCCAGGGCCTCGGCGGCCCTGCGGGCCAGGGCGGTCAGGGCGGGGGAGTTGACGGTGGCGGGCACGCCGGGCTGGAAGGTCACTTGGGCGGTACAGCCGTAAGCGGCGGACACGCCCTCGGCCAGCATCTGGAGCCGCTGTTCGGCCCGGGCGTGGACCGCGCCGTCGTGGGCGCGGATGCTGCCCGTCATCGTCAGGGTATCAGGGACAAAGTTTTCCGGCGTGCCCGCGTGGATGGAGAGCACGGAGCACACCAGACTGTCCAGCGGATCGGTACTGCGGCTGACCACCGTTTGCAGGGCGCTCACCACCGCGGAGGCCGCCACGATCACATCGGCGCACTTGTGCGGCGAGCCCCCGTGGCCCGCCTTGCCGTGAAGGGTGATGGTGAAGTGGGATTTCCCGGCCATCACCGGCCCTTCCATGACTGCGATGGTCCCGGCGGGCAGCTCGGGGCGGTTATGAAGGCCGAACAGGCAGCGGGGCCGGGCGGGAAGCTTCTCCAGCAGGCCGTGCTCCAGCATGGCCCGGGCGCCTTGCGTGATCTCCTCGGCGGGCTGGAACAGGAAAACCACGTTTCCCGCCAGCGCCTCACGCCGCTGGGACAGCAGCCGGGCCGCGCCCCAGAGACAGGCGGTATGAAAATCGTGCCCGCAGCCGTGCATCACGCCGGGGACCTCCGACCGCGCTCCTTCCCGGGGGGCCTCCTGCTGGGCGATGGCGTCGATGTCGGCGCGCAGGGCGACCGTGGGGCCTGGCCGGCCGCCCCGCAGCAGGGCGGCCGCGCCGGTGGGCATGCCAAGCTCCGCCAGCTCCAGGCCCAGGCCGGTCAGGCGCGCCTTCAGAAGCGCCGTGGTACGTGTTTCCTGAAAGCTCAGTTCCGGATGCCGGTGCAGGTCGTCCTTCAGAGACCGGAGCTCCGGCAAAAGCCGCCGGGCGTCCGGTAAAAGCGTATCTGCGCAAAGCGGCTGCATAGACGATCCCTCCCTCTTGTCCAACAGGATAAAAGAAGTTATAATATTATATTAAAGCCTATTTTCTGTAAAAAAGCAAGAGAGGGGGGCCAAGGGTGGCTGCCGACGCCAACGACTTTTCCAAGGGGAGCGTGCCCCGCAATATTCTGCGTATGGCTGTGCCCATGACGGTGGCGCAGCTCATCAATATTCTTTATAATATCGTGGACCGGATGTACCTGGGCCGTCTGCCGGGCCATTTGGCCCTGACCGGCCTGGGGCTGTGCCTGCCCATCATTTCCATTCTGATGGGCTTTGCCAACCTGTGCGGTATGGGCGGCTCGCCCCTGTGCTCCATCCACCGGGGGCGGGGGGAGAACGAAGAGGCCGAGCGCATCATGGGCAACTCCTTTGTGCTGCTGCTGCTGTTCGGCGCGGGGCTGTCCGTGTTCTGCCTCGTGTTCCGGCGTCCCATCCTGTATTTGTTCGGGGCCAGCGACGTGACCTTTCCCTACGCCAACGACTATCTGACCATTTACCTGCTGGGGACCCTGTTTGTGATGATCGGGCTTGGGATGAATCCCTTCATCAACGCCCAGGGCTTTTCCGTGATGGGCATGCTCACCGTGGCCCTGGGGGCGGTGGTGAATATCGTGCTGGACCCCATCTTCATTTTTGCGCTGGATCTGGGCGTGAAGGGCGCGGCTCTGGCCACCATCCTCTCCCAGGCCTGCTCCGCCGCCTGGGTGCTGAAATTCCTGACGGGAAAGAAGGTCATCCTGCGCCTGCGCCTGTCTGCCTTCCATCTTCAGGCCGCCCGGGTGAAGCGCATCCTCGGCCTGGGCCTTTCCGGCTTTGTCATGGCCCTGACCAATTCCCTGGTGCAGATCCTGTGCAACGCCAGCCTCCAGCACTATGGCGGGGATCTGTATGTGGGCGTGATGACCGTGGTCAACTCCATCCGGGAGGTCATCTCCATGCCGGTCACGGGCATCACCCACGGCTGCCAGCCGGTGCTGGGCTATAATTACGGAGCCGGAGCATACGGGCGGGTGCGGCAGGGCATCCGGTTCACCGCCGTGGTGACGGTAGGCTATTCCATTGTGGTCTGGGCCTTGACGCTGGTTTTTCCGGAGACCCTGATCCGGATCTTCAACGATGAACCCGACCTGATCGCCGAAGGGATCCGGGCGTTTCGCATTTACTTCGCCACGTTCTTTTTCATGTCCTTTCAGTTCGTGGGACAATCTACCTTTGTTGGCCTTGGAAAGTCCAGGCAGGCGGTCTTTTTTTCCCTGCTGCGCAAGGCCTTTATCGTGGCGCCCCTGACGCTGCTCCTTCCGCCGCTGGGCCTGGGGGTGGACGGGGTGTATCTGGCCGAGCCCATCTCCAACGTGATTGGAGGCCTGGCCTGCATTATCACCATGTATTTCGCCGTGTACCGCCCCCTGGACCGGATGAGGCCCGAGCGGCCGCATTAGGCGTTGGCGGAAGCGCCCTGCCGCCGGCGCAAAAAGGGATGAGGCCGGGCGTTCAAGCGTCGTGGAGCGCCGCCCCGCGGGGCGGCGCTCCACGTTCGGTCAATGTGCCGGGGGGGAGGAAAACGGCCGGATGGCGCTTGCCCGTTTTGGGGAAAACTGTTATACTGTATTCTGATATCTTATGCCCGGGTATTTTTACCCGGAGGCGGGAGGTTCCCCATGAAGCTCATGGTCATCGACGGCAATTCCATCATCAACCGGGCTTTTTACGGCGTGCGGATGCTCACCACCCGGGACGGCCAGCCCACCAACGCCGTCTACGGATTTTTGAACATCCTTCAAAAGCTGACGGACGAGGAGCAGCCGGACGCCCTGTGCGTCACCTTCGACCTGCCCGCGCCTACCTTCCGGCATTTGGCCTACGAGGGATACAAGGCCCAGCGCAAGGGGATGCCCGACGAGCTTGCCAGCCAGATGCCCCTTTTGAAGGACGTGCTGGAGGCGATGAACATCCCCCGCTACGAGCTGGAGGGCTGGGAGGCCGACGACCTTATCGGCACCATTGCCGCCCGGGACGCCGCGGCGGGCTGGGATACGGTGGTGGTGACCGGAGACAAGGACTCCCTGCAGCTGGTGGATGAGCATACCCGGGTCAAGCTGGTGTCCACCCGTATGGGGCAGACCACCACGAAGGAGATGACGCCCGAAACCTTTCGTGCGGCCTACGGCTTTGCGCCCATCCACATGATCGACCTGAAGGCCCTGATGGGGGATGCCAGCGACAACATCCCCGGCGTCAAAGGCATCGGGGAGAAGACCGCCATGGACCTGATCCAGCGCTACGGCAGCGTGGAGGCCGTCTACGCGGACCTGGAGCAGGTGGAGGCCAAGCCCGCGGTGCGGAAAAGGCTGGCCGAGGGAGCGGAGCAGGCCCGTATGTCCTATGAGCTGGCCGCCATCCGCTGCGACGCGCCCCTGGACTTCCGGCCTGAGGACGCAAAGTGTGTCCCGGTAAATGCCCCCGCCCTCTACGAGCTGTTTTTGCGGCTGGAGTTTTCCAAGCTGATCGAGAAGCTGGGCCTCTCCGCGCCGGGGGTTTCCCCGGCGGAAGCGTCTGCTCCGGCGGCCTGCGCGCGGGAAACGGTGACCGAGCGGGCGCGGATGGAGGAGCTGCTGGCCCTCTGGCGGGAGCGCTCCCACGTATCCCTGGTGGCGCTGCCCGACCGAAACGCGGTGTGCGTGGAGTGGGGCGAGCCGGAGCACAGCCGTACCGCGCTTTTCTGCGCAGACCGGCTGGAGAGCTACAACGACTTTCTCCGGGGCCTGTTCGCCCCCGACATCCCGAAGGTGGCCCACAACGTCAAGGACCTGATGCGCGGTTTACTGGAGGAGGGGCTGCCCATCGGGGGCTTCGTGTTTGATACCGCCCTGGCGGCTTACCTGCTCTCTCCCACCGACGGCAGCTATGAGCTGGAAAAGCTCTGCGTCACCTACTTCAACCGCGAGATTTCAAAGGCCGGGGAGTACCTGGCTCCGGACGCCTTCGGCCCTCTGGCCGATCCGGCGGGGCCGGAAAAGGCCCTTTCCAGCCATACCGCGCTGGTCGAACAGCTCTACCGCACCCTCGCGCCCCGGCTGGCCGAGCTGGGGCTGGAGCAGGTCTTCTCCCGGGTGGAGCTGCCCCTGTGCCCGGTGCTCGCCGAGATGGAGCGGGCGGGGATGCTGGTGGACCGGAAGGCCCTGGCGGACTTCGGCGTCATGCTGGACGAGCGCCTCCGCTCCGACGAGGCGGCGATTTACGCCTTGGCGGGGGAGCGATTCAATATCAACTCCACCCAGCAGCTGGGGAACATCCTGTTCGACAAGCTGGGCCTGCCGCCGGTGAAAAAGACCAAGACCGGCTGGTCCACCAATGCGGAGGTGCTGGAGAAGCTGAAGGGCCGGCACGCGATCATTGACACGATCCTGGAGTACCGGCAGTACGCCAAGCTCAAAAGCACCTATGTGGACGGCCTGAGCAAGGTCATCGCCTCCGACGGGCGCATCCACACCTGCTTCCAGAACACCGTCACCGCCACCGGGCGGCTCTCTTCCACGGAGCCCAACCTTCAGAACATCCCTGTGCGCACCGAGCTGGGAGCCGAGCTGCGCAAGATGTTCGTCGCCCCCGCCGGCTGGGTGCTGGTGGATGCGGACTACTCCCAGATCGAGCTGCGGCTGCTGGCCCACATCGCCGGGGATGAGGCCATGATCGCCGCCTTCCGCTCCGGGGAGGATTTTCACACCGTCACCGCCGCCCGGGTATTCGGCGTGGCGCCGGGGGAGGTCACCCATGAGATGCGCCGCCGGGCCAAGGCGGTCAACTTCGGCATCGTCTATGGGATCTCCGACTTCTCCCTGTCCCAGGACCTGGGCGTGACCCGGGCCGAGGCCAGGGCATATATGGAGAAGTATTTTGAAACTTATTCCGGTGTGCGCGCCTACATGTCCGGCGTGGTGGAACAGGCCCGGAAGGACGGCTATGTCTCCACCCTTATGGGGCGCCGCCGCTGGCTGCCTGAGCTGAAGTCCTCCAACTTCAATCTGCGTTCCTTTGGAGAGCGGGTGGCGCTGAATATGCCCATCCAGGGGACTGCCGCGGATATCATCAAGCTGGCCATGATCCGGGTACGGGACCGGCTGCGCGCCGAGGGCTTGGCGGCCCGGCTGGTGCTTCAGGTCCACGACGAGCTGATCGTGGAGTGCCCGGAGGAGGAGGCAGCCGCGGTGAAGCGGCTGCTGACGGAGGAGATGGAGTCGGCGGCCGCCCTGGCGGTGCCCCTCACCGCAGAGGCGCATGCAGGCCGCAGCTGGGCGGAAGCAAAGGAGTAGGCCGGAGCGGGAGAGGAGTGCGCCATGTATCTGCGTCCCATGACAGCGTCCGAAGTGAAGCAATGGTATGACCGTGAGCTGACCAGGGCCTTCCCGCCCGATGAATGCAAGCCGCTGTCCGAGATCGCCGCGCTGATGGAGCGCGGTCGGTACGAAGCCCTGGGCCTCTATGCGGAAGACGCCCTGCTGGGCTACGCCACACTGCTGTGGGAGCCGGCTTGGCCGGGCTATGTGCTGCTGGATTATTTGGGAGTCACCGCCGCGCACCGGAACAGAGGACTGGGCGGGCGGATCTGTTCCCAGCTGAGGGCGCGCTGCCGGGACAGGGCTGTGATGATCACCGAGGCGGAGGCCCCGGTACCCGGCGGCGACCCGGCGGAGAACGCCCTGCGCTGCCGGAGGCTGGCATTCTATGAGCGCTGCGGATTCCGGCCGGTGTATGAGATAGGCGCCTGCGGAGCGCGCTTTCAGGCGCTGGTGCTGGGGACACCGCCGGAGGGCCGGGCGGAGCTGGCGGCGGCCCATCGGGCCATCTACGGGCCGGAGCGGACCGACGTGAAGGTGCCCCTTGGTCCGGAAGAGTGTCCCCCGCCGCCCCGTGAAAGGAAAGGATGAACGGAATTGAACTATCGCTTGGTCCCCATGGACCGTTCCCACCTGATGCAGGTGGCGGACATCGAACGCGCCTGCTTTTCCCATCCCTGGTCGCTGGAACTGCTGGAGCAGGAGCTTTACAACGACATGCTCTCCCTGATCGTGGCCGAGGGGGAGGACGGCACGGTGCTGGGCTACGGCGAGGTGCGGGCCATTTTGGACGAAGGAACGCTGGAGAAGATCGCGGTGGCCCCGGCGTACCGCCGCCAGGGGGTGGCCGAGGCCATCCTCTCCGCATTCCTGCGGTTTGGACAGGCGCACCTGGCGTTTCTGACCCTGGAGGTGCGGGAAACGAACGCCCCCGCCATTGCGCTGTACGAGAAGCTGGGCTTTGAGCCGGTGGGCCGCCGGAAGAACTATTACCGGCAGCTTCATGAGGACGCCCTCCTCATGACACGTACCTTCCGCCCGGCCGGCTGAACCGGCCACGCGCCCCACAGGGCAGAAAGGAGCGCCGCGATGCGCCGCGAGATTCGTCCCATGACCGTTCCCGAGATCGAGAAGTGGTACGCGGAAGAACTGGCCGAGGCCTTCGCCCCCGCCGAGCGCAAGCCCCTGGCCGACATCCTGTCCCTCCGGGCGGAGGGGCGCTACGAGCTGTTGGGCCTGTTCAACGAGCGGGACGAACTGCTGGGCTATGCCACCATCTGGCGGCAGCCGGACGGGGCGGGACTGGTACTGCTGGACTATCTGGGCGTGTCCGCCCGCCTGCGCAACGGCGGCCTGGGGGCCGAGCTGTGCGCCCACCTGGCCCGGCGCTACGGCGGGCAGGGCCTGATCCTGGAATCCGAGGCCCCGGTACCCGGCGGCAGCCCGGCGGAGAACGAGCTCCGGCGCCGGCGCATCGCCTTTTACGCGCGCAACGGCTTTCAACCAGTATACGAAATGGCCACCTGCGGGATGCGGTGGCAAGCCATGCTCTGGGGCCCGCCGCCCCGCGACCTGACCGCTGTGATGGCGGCCCATCGTGCGCTCTATGGCCCTGAGCGCACGGATGTAAAGGTGCCTCTTGCTCCGGACGAGGTGCCGGAGCGTCCCTATTGGATGAAAGGAAACTGATAGCGTCAGATCCTTGCCATGGAATGCTCCTGCGATGCGTGCCCAGAAAGCGCGGGGCGCTTTCTGGGCGCCGTTTGATTTTATTTCTTGGCCGCGGGAAGTGAATCCACGCGGCCGCCGCGTCAAGAGGCGCTGGCGCGCCGGGCCGTCTTGCCCGTCGGTCTCCGTGCCCGCGGAAGAAGGGATGATAGCCATGAATATCCTTGCCATTGAATCCTCCTGCGATGAGACGGCTGTGGCGGTGGTCCGGGACGGACGCACCGTCCTGGCCGACGCCATCGCGTCCCAGGTGGACATGCATACCATCTACGGCGGCGTGGTGCCGGAAATCGCCTCCCGAAAGCACGTGGAGGCCATCGTCGGTCTGGCCGACCGGGCTCTGGCCCAGGCCGGTATCCCGAAAAGCCGGATCGACGCGGTAGCCGTCACGTATGCCCCGGGGCTGATCGGGGCGGTGCTGGTAGGCGTCAACTTTGCCAAGTCGGTCTCCTATGCGCTCAACGTGCCGCTGATCCCGGTCCACCATGTCCGGGGCCACATCGCCGCCAATTACATTGCCCATCCGGAGCTGGAGCCGCCCTTTGTCTGCCTGTGCGTCTCGGGCGGAAACACCCTGATCGTGGACGTGCGCGGCTACACAGAACTGGAGCTGCTGGGCGCCACCCGGGACGACGCGGCGGGGGAATGCTTTGACAAGGTGGCCCGGGTGCTGGGCATCGGCTATCCCGGCGGGGCCCCCATGGACCGGCTGGCCCAGGGAGGCGACGATACCCGTTATGAGCTGCCCCGCGCGCACGTAGCGGACGCGCCGCTGGATCTGTCCTTCTCGGGCTTGAAGACGGCGGTGCTCAATCTGGTGCACAATGCCCAGCAGAAGGGCGAGACGCTGGATTTGCCGGGGCTGGCGGCCAGCTTTGCCGCCGCGGTCAGCGACACGCTGGTCCCCCGTACGATGGAGGCTGCCGGCAGGTTGGGTTACGGGAAGGTGGCGGTAGCCGGAGGCGTGGCGGCCAATTCCCGCATCCGGGCGGATTTGGAGTCTGCCTGCCGGGCCAGCGGAGACAAGCTTTACCTGCCGCCGCTGTCTTTGTGCGGGGATAACGGCGCGATGATCGGCTGCCAGGGCTATTACGAGTATTTGGCGGGGGTCCGGGCCGGGATGGACCTGAATGCCTATGCCAACCGGGACATCGGAAAAGGCTGAACGGGCCGTCCCTTTTTGAAAGAGAGTCTGCAGGAAAGTGCAGATAAAATGGATTGCAGCATTATGTTTACCGAAAGCGGAGGGGGGAAAAATGGCGGACTTTCATTAAAGTATGTGGAGAAACATGTGGACAAGTGGAAAAGTCACCTGTTTTCAACGGAAAGAGCCGGTGGAAAAGCTGGTGGAAAATGTGAATAACGCTAAGTAGATGAAATTACTGGATAAAGTTATGTAAAGTAAATGGAGAAAAATGGAGATTAAAAGCGGGCGTAGTAAGCGGAAGGAAAGCCGCATGGTTTCAGCAATACCCATGTTCTGGAATAGGGCGAAAACGGGCGCGTGAGGGGTGCAGGGGACAAAAATATTGCAGATGTTCCGCCATGTACGGCGGGGATATACGTATTGTAATCTGAAGGAAAAAAGAAAACAGACCATTTACGCGAAACTCTACCGTTGACGGCAGGGAAAAAATGTGCTATCATTTTATATCGCTGATGGCATGGCGCTCGGGCGGCGGCACAGAAGGCGCAGCGATCAGCCCTCGGTATGAAAACAGGAAATGCTGGTATAGCTCAGTCGGTAGAGCAGCTGATTCGTAATCAGCAGGTCGTGTGTTCGAGTCACATTACCAGCTCCAGAACAAAAGGACATCCGTAAGGATGTCCTTTTGTTCTGAGCTCCGCCGCCGGAGGCGGCTCTACCCTCCGGGATCGAACCGCCCGGGTAAATTCCCGCTGCGCCCGGCCGTGTTGCGCGGGCGCTGACACAGGTATCCTTCAGAGCTGCTGTAGGGGGCGCACCGTCCAAGCGCGCCCCATTCCTAGGCCCATGGGCGGGGGAGCGCACTCCGGCGGGTCCGGCCGCCGGCATGCACCTCGGGAAATAAAGAGGCAGCGGTTCCAAGTGAACCGCTGCCTCTTTGCGCCGGGCGGCCCTCCGAACGGAACGGACCACTCGTTTGAAATTGGGATGCGCCGCAGAAAAGACATCGTGCAGAGTCTGGACAAAGCACTTGGGAAAGCGGTTGCCGGAACTCACAAACGCAGGGGATACAAACTGTGTTCTCCGCCGAAATCATTGAGATCATCCTTCAAATACTGCAGGATGGCGTCCAGGTCCTTCGCCTGGAGCGCGTGCAGGATGGCGCTGTGATTTTTCGTGTCGAATGCCAGGGCGGCCTGAGGCTTGCCCCAATAGAATTGCGCGTAGGCCCGCTTGAGCCGGTCCATACACCGCTGCAGCTGATCCAGCGCATAGTTGTTGCCGCAAAATGCGGTCATCCGCAGGTGAAATTCCGTATTAAAAGCCCAATGCGACCAGATGTCGTCCGTGGCGCTTCTGCAGGCCTGGTCGATTTGCTCCAGACAGTCCAGCTGGGCCGCACCGAATTTTTCACAGTTGGCGCTCAGAAGGCCGCCCTCCAGGACGAGCCGGAATTGGAGCATCTCCTGGATGTCTTCGACGGTCAGCCGCACCACCTCGTATCCATACCGCGGGATATTGCGCAGTACGTTGTCGTTGCACAGCGATACCAGCGCCTCACGGACAGGGCTCTTGCTGCAGCCGTATTTTTCCACCAGTGTTTTTTCATTCAGCACCTGGTTGGGCCGGTACTCCTGGGAAATGATGCTTTCCAGGATCGCGTTATAGATGGCGTCCTTGAGGCTGTCCTTGCCCTTCATGGAAGATTGCTCCTTTGTGGGGGATCCGTCTCCGGTCCCGGATTATGGTAGCAATATTCTATCAAACCGGGCGGAAATTGCAAGGGAAAACATCCGGCGGAAATTCGGCCTTGACATTTTGAGAAAGAGAGCTGATAATATTAATGAAAATACTATTAATATGATTAGAGAGAAAGGATGGATCGCTATGGATGCGCTGCAGGAGGCCAATTATATCAATATCCTGAAAAGCGAGCTGGTCCCGGCCCTGGGATGTACCGAACCGATCGCGATCGCCTATGCCGCGGCCAAAGCAAGAGCCGTCCTGGGGGAATTCCCGGAGCACATCGAGATCTGCTGCAGCGGAAATATTTTTAAAAATGTAAAGGGCGTCACAGTGCCCAACTCCGGGGGCCTTAAGGGCGTGGGCGTGGCCGCGGTCCTGGGTGTGGTGGGCGGAAACCCGCAGCGTGAGCTGGAGGTTTTGGAAGAGATCACGCCGGAGCACATCGCACGTACCCAGGAGCTGATGGAGCAGGGCTACTTTTCCTGCACCCTGCGGGAAAATGTCGCCAATTTGTACATCGACGCCAGGGTGCGGGCCGGGGAGCATTCCGCCCATGTGACCATCATCAACCGGCATACGCTGATCACGGAGATCGGGCTGGATGGAAGGGTACTCTACCAAACCAGCCCGACCGAGGGGGACGAGATCGCTGTGGACCGGTCCAGGCTCAACGTAAAGGACATCCTGGAATTTGCGGATACGGTGGAGCTGGAGAAGGTCCGGGCCATCCTGGACCGGCAGATCGAGCTGAACTCGGCCATCGCGGATGTGGGACTCAGCCACGGATACGGCACGCAGGTGGGGCGGACCCTGCTGGATATTTACGGCGACAATGTGCAGGCCCGTGCCAAGGCCAGGGCGGCCGCCGGTTCAGACGCCCGTATGGGAGGCTGCTCCCTTCCGGTGGTCATCAACTCCGGCAGCGGGAACCAGGGCATGACGGTCTCCCTTCCGGTGATCGAATACGCCAAAGAGCGGAAGGTCTCCCGGGAGACCCTGTACCGCGCACTGCTCGTCAGCAACCTGATCTCCATCCATCAAAAGCATTACATCGGCAGCCTTTCGGCCTTTTGCGGCGCCGTTACGGCAGCCTGCGGCAGCGGCGCGGCCATCACCTATCTCAGCGGCGGGCGCTATGAGGAGGTCTCCCGCACCATCGTCAATACCATCGCCAACGTGGGCGGTATCATCTGCGACGGCGCCAAGGCGTCCTGCGCGGCCAAGATCGCCTCTGCCGTGGATGCGGCGATCCTGGCCCATCACCTGAGCATGCGCGGCTTGACCTTTCATGCGGGCGAGGGGATCATCCAGGACGATGTGGAGGCGACCATCCAGAGCGTGGGATACATCGGACGGGTGGGCATGAATCATACCGATACCGAGATCCTCAACATCATGATGGATCAGGTCAAATTCGAGCACGCCGAGTAAACGAAACCGGGGTCCGCTGTGCGATCACTTGAGATCGCGCAGCGGACCCCGGCTTTTTGCGGGCGGGGCTCGGCGGAGCTTCAGTCGGCCGCCGGGAGGAGACGGGCGGTAAGCTCCACCTCCACCGGCAGCCCGAAGGGCAGGCCGTACACCCCCACGGCAGAGCGGCTGTGGCGGCCCCGGACGCCCAGTACGGAGAGAAACAGGTCGGAGGCCCCGTTGAGCACTCCGGGGTAGTCGGCAAAATCGGGTCCGGCGGCGATAAAGCCCAGTACACGCACCAGCTCCACCCGCTCCAGGCCGCCGGCTGCCTGACGGAGCACGGCCAGGAGGTTCAGGGCAGAGAGACGGGCGGCGTCATAGCCCTGCTCCACTGTCAGGTCCACGCCCACCCGGCCGGTGTAGCGCAGCACGCCCTCCACCAGCGGGCCCTGGCCGGACAGCGTGATCCATTCCCCGGCCTGCCGCCAGGTGCAGTAGCTTCCTTTGGGCTGGGGCGCTTGGGGAAGCGTCAGTCCCAGCTCCTTCAGCCGCGCCTGCGCACTCATGCGTCCGTCCCCCTTGCCTTGATGTAGTGGTACAGGGTCTTCACGCCGAAGCCCGTGCCGCCCTCGCCCTGACAGTCGCTTTTGCTCTTGACGAAGGGCATGGCGCCGAAGTCTACGTGGAGGAAGGGGACGTCCTCGTGGAAGGACGCCAGAAACAGCCCGGCCAAAATGCCGCCCGCCCCGCCTTCCGGGGCGTTGTTCAGGTCGGCCATGGGCGTTTTGAGCAGCTCCCGGTACTCCGGGAAGTCGGGCATCCGGGCATACTTTTCCCCGGTCACCGGCATGAGGGCGGCGATGCGGTCAAAAAGCGCCGGATCGGTGGTCAGGGCGGCGGCACACACTTTGCCGTAAAAATTGCACACGCTTCCGGTAAGGCCCGCCACCTCCAGGATCTCGGAGGGGGATTCCTTCCGGACGCAGTAGGTGATGGCGTCGGCCATGGTGAGGCGGCCCTCCGCGTCGGTGTTGCGCACGTATACCGTCTTGCCGCTCATGGAAGGGAATACGTCCCCGTTGCGGTAGCTCCTGGCGTCCACCATGTTCTCACAGGCGGCGACCACCGCCACCACGTTCCGGGGCAGGGCGTTGTCCGCCACGGCGCACATCGCACCAATGACGGCGGCGGCCCCATTCATGTCGTAGCGCATCAGCTCCATGCCGCTGCCCTTGAGGGCAAGGCCGCCGCTGTCATAGGTAATGCCTTTGCCCACCAGGGCGATGGGAGGCTGCGCGCCGCCGCCCCGATAGCGCATGACGATGAATTGAGGCTCCAAGGCGCTGCCGCGGGCTACGGCGAGGAAGAGCCCCATGCCCAGCGCCTGACACTGCGCCCGGTCCAGCACTTCCACCGAAAAACCGTGGCACGCGCCCAGGTCCCGGCAGCGGCGGGCCAGTTCGGCGGGGGTGAGGGTTTCGGCAATGTCGTTGACCAGGTCCCGGGCGGTCATGACAGCGCCGGCCAGGGACGCGCCCTCCGCAAGGACCGGAGCGAGCGCCCCGTCCGCCAGTACGGAGACGGTGTGCTCCCTCCTGGGGTCTTTTTCGGTACGATAGCGGTCAAAGGTATACTCGCACAGGGGCAGTACGGCGCATGCCTGGGCCAGCAGTTCCGCCTCTGAGGCAAAGGAAAATTCGTTCAGGGCGTCCAGAAAGACATTGGACGCCCTGCACTCGGCCAGAAGGGCGCCCAGCCGAGCCCAGAGGGACCGGAATGCATCCATGGGGGCAGGGACGCCCGCGTCGAAGCCGGCCAGCAGCAGGGTGGTGAAGCCGCCCAGCAGAGGCAGACGCAGGGTCAGCACCTGCCGATGCTCCAAAGTCAGGGGGTCGCCCCCCAAATGAGCCTGCCAGGCCGCCTGAAGCGCCTGGTCGCAAAAGCGGACCGGCGCGCCTGCGGGCAGGACGCGCAGCGCCGCGTCATAAGGACCCGCGGCGGCGGATACGGTTTTGAATTGCATGGATCTCCCTCGCTCTTTCCTAAAGTCTGCGGCACAGTCCTCACATCCGGAACCCGGGCGGACTGCGGCAACCGCAGGGGCTCGTCCAAACCGTCCATGGAGCCTCCGCCTGCGGAATCAGCAGACATCATTATAGTGCCATTCTTCGTGTTTGTCAAACAAAAATTGACTTTTTGCACAAATGGAATGGGAAAATAATGTGCAATTTTGTCATATATACAGCTGAAATATCACGTGATATAATTTAAAATATACTGGAAAAGATACTTTATTGCTTTAAGGGGCTGAATTTATGGATACCAGAGCCATGGTCAATATCGCGCTGAAGCTGGCGGGGCTGGAGGAGGATACGGTGGATACCGAGATCGGCTGTGCAGGTCAGGACGTCAAGCGGGTGCTGGCGGGCATCGATATGGATACCGCCACTCTGCTGGCCGCCAAGCAGAGGGGTTATGACTGTGTGGCCGAACACCACGGCATCATGGGCCGGGCGGTGCGCATTGGAGAGCAGATGCTCAAGGACCAGATGATGCTGATGTACCGCTTCGGCGTGCCCATCAATGTGGCCCAGAAGGCCATTGAGAAGCGGGCGCGGCAGGAGAGCCAAAAGATGCACTCCAAGAACCTGAACCGGCAGGCAGACTTTGCCAAATTCATCGACATGCCCTATCTCGGCCTGCATACCCCGGCCGACCTGATCGGCCAGGCCATCGTGCAGGAGCGGATGGATGCGCTGACGAAGGACAAGCCCTTCACCACCCTCCAGGATGTGGTGGACGTCCTTAACGAGTTTCCGGAGGTGCGCGGCGCCCTCCAGGACCCGGCCATCCGGGTGGGAGAGCCGGGCAGCTACGCGGGAAAGGTGTGCGTGCTCTTTGCCGGCGTCACCGGCGGCGGAGCCCAGGTGTACAACACCTTCTTCGACTACGGCGTCGGCACGCTGATCGTGATGCATATGCCGGAGGACGACATCAAGGCGGTGGCGGAACACAACAAGGGCAACGTGATCATCGCCGGACATATGGCCAGCGATTCCATCGGCTTTAACCGTGTGCTGGACGCATGGCAGGCCGAAGGGCTGGAGGTCACGCGCATCGGCGGACTGGTATCATCCGCCGGCTGTTGAAGAAACGCTTTGACGCGCTGGAAGCCTGCGGCGGTTCCCGCTGCGGCGGGCGGCCCCGGCGGTCGAAACGAGGAGAAGAGGATTTTGAATGGATGAGAGGTGGGTCCGGGCGCTGCGCGCGCAGTTCCCGGTCACAGAGAAGACTGCCTTTTTCGACATCGCTTACGAAAACTGCGGCTCCCGCTTCGCCCGGGAGGCAATGGAACGGTTTTATGAAGATAAGGCGGCAGTGGGACCCGGCCTGGTAAAGGCGGGAGGGGCGGGGAAGGGCCCCGCCATTGAGGTCATCGCCCGGACAAGAGCGCGCCTGGCCCGTTTTCTGGGCGCGCCGGATATCCGTCGCATCGCCTTTACCAAGAATACCAACGAGGGCGTCAACCTGCTGCTGCAGGGCTTTCCCTTCCGGCGGGGGGACAGCGTGGTGGTGGGGGATCTGGAGCACGCCTCGGTGCTGATGCCCTGCCTGAATGTGCGGCGGCTGGGGGCGGAGTGCCGGGTGGCCCGCTCGCCCGACGGCTGCACCCTGCCGGAGGAGCTCCTGCTCTCCGCCGCCGACGAGACGACCCGCATCATGGTGGTCAGCGCCGTCCAGTCCTGTTCCGGCTATCAGCTGGATCTGAAGCGGCTGGCCGGGGAGTGCCATACCCGGGGGATCTATCTCATCGTGGATGGGATCCAGGCCCTGGGGTTCCGGCGCATGGATGTGAGCGACCTGGGGATCGACGCGCTGACGGCCTCCTGCTACAAGGGGCTGCTGGCGACCGAGGGGGTCGGGTTCCTCTACTGTGCACAGGCGCTGATGGAACAGGTGGCGCCCGTCTTTGCCGCCGACAGCCCCGCCCTTGGCATCGACCGGGAGAGCTGGAGCATTACCTGCCCCGATCCCGGCGACGCCCGAAAGCTGGAGAACGGTACCATTTCCTTTATGGGCATCTATGGGCTGGATGCGGGCCTGGAGCGCCTGATGGAGATCGGCATGGACCGGGTGGAGCGCCACGTGTCCGACTGCTTCGAATACCTGTACCGGGGCCTGGAGGGGCTGGGCTTTGTGATCGATACCCCCTTCCTTCCGGCCCGCCGCTGCCACAGCCTGCTGGTGCGGGAGCAGCGCAGTCAGGAACTGGTGGACTACTGCCTGGAGCGGGGGGTGCTCTTCAGCCGGGGAAGGGACGGCCATGTGCGCATTTCTGTGGCGCCGTTCACCACCCGCGGAGATATGGACAAGCTGCTGGATACCTTCCGGCAGTGGAAACAGGCATAAAATCACAATCTGGGAAAGGAGGCGGTAGGATGCCGTCCAAGGCGATGGAGCTGTACGAACGCATCAAGGAGGATGTCATTCGGCTGAGGTTCCGAGCCGACGAGATCATCAACGAGAAGGACCTGGCAGAGCAGCACGGCGTCAGCAAGACGCCGGTGCGGGAGGCCCTGAGCATGCTGGTCCAGGAGGGGTATCTGAAAAAGATCCCCCGCGTGGGCTATCTGCTGCGGGAACTCAGCGAGGAGGAGTACGCCAAGCTGATCTACCTGCGCTATACCCTGGAAAAGGGCGTAGTGCAGTGGATCATCGACCACTGCAGCGACACGGAGATCGACTCGCTGCGGGAATACTGCCAGGCCACCGACGTGGCCTATCGGGAATTTGCGGGGATCAACTATGATTTCCATATGGCCATGGCCCGGCTCACCGGCAACGAGCCGCTGTACGCCAGCGTGCAAAATACCTTTGACCGGATGATCCGGGTACCCAGCATGAACCTGTTTGCCGAGATCCAGAGCGAGCCGCACCGGTACCACCTCCGGTTGGTGGACGCCATGAAGGCCCGGGATAAGGATCAGGCACTGGAGCTCATCCGGCATGAATGCCGGAGAGACGACGACAAGGACCCAATGTTTTAACACATCAGAAAAGAGGGGAATTTTATGAAAAAGCGTACTTTTGCACTTCTGCTGGCAGCCGTGATGGCCTGCTCCGCCCTGGCCGGCTGCGGCGGCGGGAACGCTGCGCCCGAGACCACCCAGCCCAGCGCCGGGCCCCAGACGCCCGACGCCCAGGGGACCCAGCTGGCCGAAAAGCAGGAAATCCAGCTCCACTGGGCGGCCGCCAACTTCTACTCCTTTGACAACAATGCCAACTATGCCGCCGAGGAGATCCAGGTCCAGTCCCACGTGCTGGAGGGCCTGGTGCGTCCCACCACCGACGAGGCGGGCAACCAGATCCTGGCCCCCGCGGGCGCCGAGCGCTGGGATGTCTCCGACGACGGGCTGACCTATACCTTCCATCTGCGGGAGTATTACTGGTCCGACGGCGTACAGGTCACGGCCCAGCACTTCGTGGACTCCTTCCGCCGCATCGGCGATCCCCGCAACGCCTTTGACTTCGCCTCCTTTATCGGCGATATCGTAGGCGGCGAGGCGCTGTATACCATGGATACCGAGACGGCCAGCGACGCCGACATCGAAGCGGCAAAGGAGGCCCTGGCGGTGAAGGCCCTGGACGACACCACGCTGGAGGTCACTCTGGCCAACCCGGCGCCCCAGTTCCTCTCCAAGGTGGGTGCCACGTATCTCTACCCCGTGCGCCTGGATGTGATCGAGGCCGCCGGCGAGCTCTACGACACGGACTATACCACCCATGTCTGGTGCGGGCCCTTCGTGGTCACCGGCTTTGTCAAGGACAACAGCATGACCCTGGAGAAGAACCCCACCTACTGGGACGCTGAGAACGTACACCTGACCCGTGTCACACTGATCAACATCGATGAGGTCTCCACCCAGAATACCATGTTCAAAAACGGCGAGCTGGCCGCCATCGTGCCCACCGGCGATTATGTGCAGCCCTATCGGGAGGGCCTGGCCGGCGACAACTACAGCTATGTCCACGGCGACTTCCCCGGCGTGAGCTATTTCTACTTCAACCGGGGCGGCAACTCCACCTCCGGTTTGATGGAGAGCCAGAAGGTCCGCCTGGCCATGTCCCTGGCCATCAACCGGGAGGAATTCACCCAGGTGGTCTTTGACCGCTACTATGCCGCCTACGGCTTTGTGCCCTACGGCGTGCAGAACGGCGAACTGACCTTCCGCGACGATGTGACCGAGCCCCTGAAGGCGGAGTTCGACGCGTACGCGCTGGACAACGAGAAGCTGCGGGCCCTGTTTAAGGAGGGCATGGAGGAGCTGGGCGACACCCGCGAGCTGTCTGAGGTCACCATCACCTACATCTGCACCGGCGATACCGCCATCAAGCGCCAGCAGCAGGAGTACTGGAAAAACGCCTGGGAGACGGCGCTGGGGATCACCGTCAACGTAAACGTCCTGGGCGACAGCTCCCTGTTCCGGGAAGAGCGCAACGCCGGGCGCTATGACATCGGGCAGGCCGGCTGGAACGGCGACTACAACGACCCCATGGCCTTCGTGGAGATGTGGAGCAGCCATGGCACCTCCATCCGCTACTCCGGCTGGACCGAGGAGCGGGCCGCGCAGTTCGACACCTTTATCGACCGTCTGAACGCCGAGCCCGATCCCGCCGGGCGTGAGAAGATCTTTGCCGAAGCCGAGCAGTGGATCGTCTGCGACGAGGTGGCGGCCATCCCCTATATGTACAGCGACACCATCCTCTGCGTCAGCAACCAGATCCAGGGCATGACGTTCCCCTTTGTGGGTCCCCGGTTCGACTTCTCCCGGGCGTATGTCGTCGCATAAGAGAAGGGCTCCATAAGTCCTGTGGTCAAAAGGGGGCCAGACCGACCGTTGGCCGGTTTGGCCCCCTTTGACAGAAACGAGGGATAGACTGTGTTGAAGTATACGGTGCGCCGTTTCTTTGAGATGCTCTTGACGATCTTCGTCATTGCCACGGCCACTTTTTTCCTCCTGGCCGCTGTGCCCGGAGACCCGCTCTCCGACCGGGCTGACCGCCTGCCGGAGTCCATCCGGGAAAATCTGTACCGCAAATACGGCCTGGACAAGCCCGTGCTGGAACGCTACGTCATCACCATGAAGGGGATGCTCCACGGCGACTTCGGCGAATCGGTGCGTATGCCGGGCTATGATATCCAGAAGCTTTTGCAGGAGACCCTGGCGCCCTCGGCCCGGCTGGGACTGCAGACCATCGTGGTCGGTGTGGGGGTCGGCCTTCTCTTAGGCATATTGGCAGCCATGTTCAAGGGAACGTGGCTGGATTATATCATCGTCTTTTTTTCCGTGCTGATGATCTCGGTGCCGACGCTGATCTTCGGCCTTCTGCTGCAAAAGTATGTGGCGGGGGAGATGGGGCTGTTTCCCATCATCGGCTGGCCGTCGGGGGAGGAGCTCTGGTTCGGCGGCTGGGCGTATACCGTGCTGCCTACCCTCAGCGGCTGCTTCAGCTATATCGCCACCTATTCCCGGCTGCTCAAGACCTCCATGCTGGATGTGATCAACCAGGACTACGTGCTCGCTGCACGGGCCAAGGGGCTCAGCGAGCCCCAGATCGTCCGCCGCCATATCCTGCGCAACTCCTTTATTCCCATCATCACGGTGCTCCCCATGAGCATTGCCTTTGCCCTGACGGGCTCCTTTTTCATCGAGAAGATCTACGCCATCCCCGGCTTCGGCCGCTACTTCATCGAGTCCGTCCAGTCCCGGGATCTGTCCATCATCCTGGGGCAAACGGTGCTCATGTCCATCGTATATGTGGCCGTGGTCTTTCTGGTGGATATCCTCTATACTCTGATCGATCCCCGCATCCGTGTGGGCGGAAAGGCGTGAGGTGAGCAAATGGAACAAGCGGCAGACAATCGTTTCGTCATCATCGGCTGCGCCGACGCGGACAAAGAGGCCATCGCCCGTCCCACGATCACCTATGCGCAGGACGCCTGGCGGCGGCTGCGGAAAAACCCCATCGCCATGGCTTCCATCGTAGTGCTGGTGCTGATGGTGGTGCTGGTGATTTTTGGCCCGCTGCTCTGCGGCTGGGAGTATGATTACATGCAGCCGACCCTGAAAAACCTGCCCCCCAGCGCCGAGCACTGGTTCGGCACCGACATGCTGGGCCGGGACATCTTTGCCCGGGTGTGCGTGGGCGGACGGGTATCCCTGCTCATCGCTCTGGTCTGCACCTGCGTGCAGGTGGTGGTGGGCTGCGCCTACGGCGGCATCATGGCCTATTTCGGCGGCTGGGTGGACAATATCATGATGCGCGTCATTGAAGTGATGATGTCCATCCCTTACCTGCTGGTGGTCATCATCGTCATGATGGTGCTGGACAACAGCGTGCCCAGCCTGCTGGTGGCACTGTGCGTCACCTCCTGGTGCAATACCGCGCGGGCCATGCGGGGCGTGATCCTCCAGCTGAAAAGCTCGGAGTACGTCATGGCGGCCCAGTCCCTGGGCGCCCCCGCCCGGCGGGTCATCCTGAAGCACCTGATCCCCAATACCATCGGCATCCTCATCCTCAACACCGCGACCTCCATCCCCAATTATATCTTTCAGGAATCCACCCTGGGCTTCCTGGGGATCGGGCTCCAGCCCCCCAACACCTCTCTTGGCGTCATGATCTCTCTGGGGCAGGCGGCGATGGAGTTCTATCCGCTCCAGCTCATTTTCCCCGCCGCGGCCCTGGTGCTCATCGTTCTGGCCTTCAACCTGCTGGGGGACGGACTGCGGGACGCGCTGGACCCCAAACTGAGAAAGTAGGCGCAGGCTATGGGAGAAAAATTATTACAGGTCCAGGACCTGCGGGTCTCCTATCACACTTACGCCGGAGAAGTCCAGTCGGTCCGCGGCGTGTCCTTTGCAGTGGAGAAAGGGGAGACCCTGGCCATCGTGGGAGAGTCGGGCTGCGGCAAAAGCGTGACCGCCAAGTCCATCATGGGCCTAATCCAGGACCCCGGCGAGATCAAGCCGGGCTCCCGGATCCTCTATGAAGGGCGGGACATCCTGAAAATGAAAAAGCGGGAATGGCGCGCGTACCGGGGCGAGCAGTGCGCCATGATCTTTCAGGATGCGCTGACCAGCCTGGACCCCACCATGCGGGTGGGAAAGCAGATCGCCGAGACCCTGCGGGTCCACGGCCGGGCGGGAAAGGCCGAGGCCGCGGAGAAGGCGGTGGAGCTGCTGCGGCGGGTGGGCATCCCCAATCCGGAGCGCAGGGCCCAGGAATTTCCCCATCAGTTCTCCGGCGGTATGCGCCAGCGGGCCATGATCGCCACCGCGCTGGCCTGCGATCCCAAACTGCTCATCGCGGACGAGCCCACCACGGCCCTGGATGTGACCATCCAGGCCCAGATCATCGACCTGATGAAGCAGCTCCAGCGGGAGCTGGGCGCGGCGATCGTCCTGATCACCCACGATTTGGGCGTGGTGGCGGGCATCGCCAAGCACATCTGCGTCATGTATTCCGGCAAGATCGTGGAGCGGGGGACCTCGGCGGAACTCTTCTATCATCCCCGCCACCCCTATACCTGGGCCCTGCTGAAGGCGGTGCCCCGTCTGGACCTGAAGAACAAGCAGGAGCTGGCCACCATTGAGGGCACGCCGCCCGACCTGCTCAGCCCTCCGGCGGGCTGCCCGTTCTGTACCCGGTGCAGGTACTGCATGCCCGTATGTAAAGAGGAGATGCCCCCCGATACCGATTTCGGCGGGGGGCACCAGGCGGCCTGCTGGCTTCACGACCCCCGGGCGCCCAAGGTGGACGCGCCCTTCGTCGTCAGAAAGGAGGCGGGCGGGATATGAAGGAAAAGGAGCCTCTGCTGGAGGTCCGGCACCTGAAAAAGTATTTCCCCGCCGCCGGAGGGGCCACCGTCAAGGCGGTGGACGACGTGTCCTTCACCATCTACAAGGGCGAGACCCTGGGCATGGTGGGGGAGTCGGGCTGCGGCAAGACCACCTGCGGGCGCACCGCCATGGGGGTGTATCCCAAAAGCGGCGGAGAGGCCCTCTTTGACGGGCGGGATGTACACAAGCTGCGGGGCGCGGACAAGCTGGCCTTCAGCCGCCGGGCCCAGATCATTTTCCAGGACCCTTACGCCTCCCTGAATCCCCGCATGACGGTGGCCGATATCATCGCCGAGGGCATCGACATCCATGGCCTGGCCCAAAACCACGCCCAGCGCACCGAGCGGGTCTATGAGCTTTTGAACATGGTGGGCCTGAACAAGGAGCACGCCAACCGCTTTGCCCATGAGTTCTCCGGCGGACAGCGCCAGCGCATCGGCATTGCACGGGCCTTTGCCGTCAATCCGGACTTTATCATGTGCGACGAGCCGATTTCCGCTCTGGACGTGTCCATCCAGGCCCAGATCGTCAACCTGCTGGTGAAGCTCCAGCGGGAGATGGGCCTGACCTACCTCTTCATCGCCCACGACCTGGCGATGGTCAAGCACATCTCCGACCGCATCGCGGTCATGTACCTGGGGACGCTGGTGGAGCTGACCGAGTCGGAGCGGCTCTATGACAAGCCCCTGCACCCCTATACCCAGGCGCTTCTCTCCGCTATTCCCATCCCGGACCCGGAGATCGAGCTGACCCGGGAACGCATCCGGCTGGAAGGGGATATCCCGAGTCCTGTGGACCCGCCTCCGGGCTGCCGCTTTGCGGGCCGGTGCAGCCGCACCTGCGCGCGCTGCCGCCGGGAGACGCCCGCCCTGCGGGAAGTCGAGCCGGGCCATTTTGTGGCCTGCCATCTGGTGTAGCGCCATGCGGAAGCTGCAAACGGTCCTGCGGGATCTGCTTCTGGCTCTGGTGCTGGGACTGGGGATCGGGCTGGCGCTGGGCGCCGTCCTGTGGGGTGTGGGGACCCTGGCGGGAGGAGCCGCCAACGGCCTTGAGACGGCCCGGTCGGGACTGATGCTGGCGGGAGGATTTACCCTGCTGTTCGGCGGTATCCTTCTGTTGAAAGGAGACAGTCTGCCCAAGCAGGCGTTTCAGTTGCGGCCCCGTCCCCAGCAGGAGGATGCGCCGGACCGGCCGCGGCCCTCCGGGCTGTTCCGGGCGGCAGACCGGCGCTATACCGCGCTGCTTCTGGGAGCGGGCATCCTGCTGGTGTCGGCGGCGGCGGACTATCTGGTGCGCATGGGCCGCTGACGGCGTTATAATGCTGTTTCTTGATAAAAAGGTTTAGTAAGCCTTTTTATTGCGGTGTATGACGCCGCAGCGCCTGTGGAGCAAGGAACAGTATTGACGACATTCTTGGCGGCTACGCCGCCGAGCCACATTCTGTGGCCTCCCTAAAACGGTTCAACCGTTTTAGGGAGAATTGGTATAAGACCAACAAAAGACTGCCTCCGACTTGCGCCGGAGGCAGTCTTTTTCGTCCGGGTCCGGACGAAAGCCGGAACCCGTCTTGCCCCCGCGTTCGCATTCCGGGGTGCGCTTTGATTTGGAAAAATGGGCTTGACTTTTTGGTATAATCCTATATAATAATATAGCTTGTTTCTGAAACAGGCACATCCTTGCCCCCGACAAAGGGCGGGGGCCATATGTCCATAAGGAGGTGCAAACAATGGCAAAACTCAGCGGAAATTACGAGGTGGTCTACATCCTGGATCCCAATCTGGGCGAGGAGGCCACCGCTGCCATGGTGACCAAGTTCAAGACCCTGGTGGAGAACAACGGCACCCTGGCGGAGGTCGACGAGTGGGGCAAGCGGCATCTGGCCTATCCCATCAACGATCTGACCGAGGGCTACTACGTGCTGATGACCTTCAGCTCCAAGCCCGAATTCCCCCGTGAGCTGGATCGTATCCTGCGCATTACCGACGGCGTCATGCGCTCTCTGATCGTCTGCAAGGACGAGTAAGGGGGAAGCAGATATGCTGAACCGGATCATTCTCATGGGTCGGCTGACCCGTGACCCGGAGCTGCGCCACACGCAGACGGGGACCGCCGTGGCCTCCTTCTCCCTGGCCGTGGACCGGGACTTCAAGGACAGAAATACCGGCGAGAAGGCCACCGATTTTATTGATATCGTGGCCTGGCGGCAGACGGCGGAGTTTGTCTCCCGCTACTTCACCAAGGGCCGTATGGCTGTGGTGGAGGGCCGCCTTCAGATCCGCGACTGGACCGACAAGGAGGGCGGCAAGCGCCGCTCGGCCGAGGTCATCGCGGACAACGTCTACTTCGGCGATTCCAAGCGGGACGCTGAGGCGTCGGGCGCCTATGCGCCGCCCGCGGCCGGCGGCTATGCGCCGCCTCCCGCCGCTCCTTCCGGCGGCTATGGCGCGCCCTCCGGCGGCGACCAGTTTGCCGGTTTGACCGACGACGACGGTGAGCTGCCCTTCTAAAGGACCTTCGGCGCGCCGGACGGACGCGCCGGATCAAACAAGCCGGGCTGTCGGCCCGTGAAAAAAGGAGGTTTCCCGTAATGGCTATGGATAGAGAGCGTCCCCGCGGCCGCAAGCGCCGCAAGGTCTGCACCTTCTGTGTGGATAAGGTGGAGCATATTGATTATAAGGATGCCGTGAAGCTGCGCCGGTTCCTGTCCGAGCGGAGCAAGATCCTGCCCCGCCGCACCACCGGCACCTGCGCCATGCATCAGCGTCAGCTGACCGAGGCCATCAAGCGCGCCCGTCAGATTGCGCTGCTGCCCTTTGTTACCGACTAAACAGCATAAAAAGGCCTGCTGCCAGCGCAGCAGGCCTTTTTTCCATGCCGTTACAGGATCGTAAAGGCAAAAAAACGATTGACCTCATACCAGTCGTCGGATTCAAACACGATGGTGCAGGGATCCGCCCATGCGGCGCCGGGGTAGAAGCTTTTCCGGTAAGCCATGGCGTGATCCTTATAGCACAGCTGCACTTGAAAATGCTCCGGCAGGGAGATCCGCGCGGCCTGCAGATCCTGACGCAGCGCCTGTTCCGCCGCCGCGCGGATCAGGCGGCAGGCGGCCGGTGAGCTGAGGCTTTGCGCCCGCCCGCCCACATCGTTCCGCACCGGCACGGTCACCAGAGCGGGATGCAGCGCCTTGCCCGCCTCACACAGGGCGCGATCTCCGGTGAGCAGGACGCTGGGCACGCCGTAGTAGGCCGCCAGCCAGCTGTAGATCAAAAACTCCGATGCGGGCTGACCGTTGACGCGGATGGAGTGGAGCGCCGCGCCGGAGATGGTGTGGCTGAGTGCGTTGCCCTCCTGGCCGGCCGCGCTGTGGTAGCCCACGAAAAGCGCGGCGTCGAAATGCTCGTCCAATCCTTCCACCATCATCCTTGGCTCATAGCTCCAGCCGCGGATAAGCTCCACATAGTCGGGCATCTGTTCGGGGTAGAGGTTGATGCCGGGGCCGTGGGCGTCCCGGACCACCACCCGGTCCGCTCCGGCGGCACGGGCCCCTTCCGCGGCGGCCAGGACCTCCAGCGTCATTTCCTGACGGCTGCGCTCATAGTCGTGCCCGCCGGGGCGCAGGGACTCCCGGGTGACGGCAAAGGCCGTGCCTTCAAGGTCCGCTGAAAGAAATACATTCATGCCGATTTCCCTCCTGTCGTGGAATATCATAGCAGAAACGTCCTCCCGCGTCCACTGTGAAAACCGGCCCGCAGACGTCTGGATGGCGTCTGCGGGCCGGTTGTATTCAAAGCTGGAGACGACAGGCGGCAGAAGAAGCCGCTCAGCCGGCGCTAGCGGAGCCGGTAGCGCTTCTGCTTGAGGTAGGAGCAGTGGAGCAGTGAATGGGCCTTATGGGAGCCGGGGCCGTCCAGATAGACCTGGTAGAGGGTCTGGACCACGGGGTTTTCATGGCTGCGGCGGTACTCCATATCCTCATCCTGGCGGTACAGGGCGGCGGCACGGAGGGCCTTGATATCGGTAAAGTTGCGCACGTCGGCATGCTGGATGGGCTGCCCGCCGCCGTTGATGCATCCGCCGGGGCAGGCCATGAACTCGATAAAGTCGTAGTGCAGGCTACCGTCCCGAACGCCGTCCAGCACCAGCTTTACGTTGTGCAGGCCGGAGGCCACGCAGACCCGTACGGTGCGGCCGGGCAGGGGATAGCTGGCCTCCTTCACGCCCTGCATGCCCCGCACCTCGGTAAATTCCAGGGGGGCCATGGGGTCGCCGGTGAGCTGCTCCACCACGGTGCGCAGAGCGGCTTCCATCACGCCGCCGGAAGCGCCGAAGATGGCGGCCGCGCCGGTGGAGACGCCCAGCATCTCGTCGAACGAGCCGTCGGGCAGGTGGTCGAAGAGCAGGCCGGCCTGGGTGATCATACGGCCCAGCTCGCGGGTAGTCAGAGAGACGTCCACCGGCATGCAGCCGTTGGGCAGCCGCTGCTCCTCCCGGAGCACCTCGTACTTTTTGGCGGTACAGGGCATGATGGACACCACGAAGATATCGTGGGGGTCGATGCCCGCCTGTTCGGCGTAGTAGGTCTTCACCAGACTGCCGAACATCTGCTGGGGGGACTTGCAGGTGGACAGGTTGGGGATCATGTCGGGGGCGTGCTGCTCACAGTAGCGGATCCATCCGGGGGAGCAGGAGGTGATGAGGGGCAGCGCGCCTCCGCCGTGAAGGCGGTGAAGAAACTCGGTGCCCTCCTCCATAATGGTAAAGTCGGCGGCGGTATCCACATCAAAGATCCGGTCGAAGCCCAGACGGCGCAGGGCGGTGACCATCTTGCCCTCCACATTGGCGCCCACGGGCAGGCCGAAGCACTCGCCCAGTGTGACCCGGATGGAAGGGGCGGGGCCGACCACCACATGCTTGGCAGGGTCGGACAAGGCGGCGAGGACCTTGCCGGTATCGTCCTTCTCCTGGAGCGCGCCGGTGGGACAGGCCACGATGCACTGGCCGCAGGACACGCAGTCCACCTCCGCCAGATCCCGGTCGAAGGCGCAGCCGATGTGGGTGTCAAAGCCGCGGTCGTTGCAGCCGATCACGCCGACCTCCTGGGTGGCCCGGCACACGGCGGTGCAGCGGCGGCAGAGCACGCACTTGGAGTTGTCCCGCACCAGATGAGGCGCAGAGTCCTCGATCCGGGGCATCAGATCGTCGGGCGCGTAGCGCACCGCGTCGATGCCCAGGTCGCTGGCCAGCTGGCGCAGCTCACAGTGGGCGTTGCGGGCGCAGGTGAGACAGTCCATCCGGTGGTTGGAGAGGATGAGCTCCAGCGTCAGCCGCCGGGACTGACGCACCCGCTCCGTGTTGGTATGCACCTCCATGCCCTCAGCCACGGGGTACACACAGGAGGCCACCAGACTTTTGGCCCCCTTTACCTCCACCACACAAATGCGGCAGGCACCGATCTCGTTGACGTCCTTGAGATAGCACAGAGAGGGGATGTTGAAGCCCGCAGAGCGGGCGGCCTCCAGCACCGTAGTCCCCTCGGGAACGGTGACGGGGATGTCGTTGATGCGCAGGGATACCATCTTCTTGTCCATGTCCGTCTCCCTCCCTTACTGCTTGTAGATGGCGTCAAAGCGGCAGTGGTCCATACAGGCGCCGCATTTGATGCACTTGGACTGATTGATGATATGGGGCGCGCGTACCGCGCCGGAGATGGCGCCGGTGGGACAGCCGCGGGCGCAGCGGGTGCAGCCCTTGCACTTGCTGGGATCCACCAGGTATTGAATCAGTGCCTTGCACACCCCGGCGGGGCAGCGCTTCTCGTATACGTGGGCCTCGTATTCATCCCGGAAGTGGCGCAGGGTGGAGAGCACCGGGTTGGGCGCGGTCTGGCCCAGGCCGCACAGGGCGGACTGCTTGATGTGGTTGCACAGCTCTTCGATGGTATCCAGGTCCTCCGGCTCGCCGTTGCCCTCGGTGATCTTGGTCAGCAGCTCCAGCAGGCGCTTGGTGCCGATGCGGCAGGGCGAACACTTGCCGCAGGATTCGTCCACGATAAACTCCAGGAAGAACTTGGCGATATCCACCATGCAGTTGTCCTCGTCCATGACGATCAGGCCGCCGGAGCCCATCATGGAGCCGATGGCGCCAAGAGACTCATAGTCGATGGGCGTGTCGATGAGGGAGGCGGGGATACAGCCGCCCGAGGGGCCGCCGGTCTGGGCGGCCTTGAACTTCTTGCCGCCGGGCACGCCGCCGCCGATCTCCTCCACCACCGTGCGCAGGGTGGTGCCCATGGGGATCTCGACCAGACCTGTGTTGGTGATCTTTCCGCCCAGCGCGAAGACCTTGGTGCCCTTGCTCTTCTCCGTGCCGATGGCGGCAAACGCTTCGGGCCCGTGGTTGAAGATCCAGGTAATGTTGGCGTAGGTCTCCACATTGTTGAGCAGGGTGGGCCGGTCGAACAGGCCCTTGTTGGCGGGGAAGGGGGGGCGGGTCTTGGGCTCGCCCCGATGGCCCTCGATGGAACGCATCAGCGCGGTCTCCTCGCCGCAGACGAAGGCGCCCGCGCCCAGGCGCAGCTCCAGGTCGAAGTCGAAGCCGGATTCGAAGATGTTCTCCCCCAGCAGGCCGTATTCCTTTGCCTGACGGATGGCTGTCTCCAGGCGTTTGACGGCGATGGGGTATTCCGCCCGCACGTAGATATAGCCCTGATGGGCGCCCACGGCGTAGCCCGCGATGGTCATAGCCTCCAGAATGGCATGGGGATCGCCCTCCAGTACGGAGCGGTCCATGAAGGCGCCGGGGTCGCCCTCGTCGGCGTTGCAGCAGACGTATTTGATGCCGTCGGGACTGACCGCGTCGTGGGTGAACTGCCACTTCATGCCGGTGGGGAAGCCCGCGCCGCCCCGGCCCCGGAGGCCGGAGGCCTTCACCGTGTCGATGACCTGCTGGGGCGGGATGCGCTCGGTGAGGATCCTGCCCAAGGCGGAATAGCCGTCCGCGCCGATGTACTCGTCAATATTCTCCGGGTCGATGACGCCGCAGTTGCGCAGGGCGATACGCTGCTGGTGCTTGTAGAAGCGGGTCTCGGTCAGAGAGGTGGCGGGGCCCTCGCCCTCGCCGCCGCGGTTGAGCAGGCGCTTGACGATGCGGCCCTTGACGATGTGCTCGGAGACGATCTCCTCCACGTCCTCCACGCTTACGTGGGTGTAACAAGCACCCTCGGGATAGATGGTGACGATGGGGCCCAGCGCGCACAGGCCGAAACAGCCGGTGCGTACCACCTTGGCCTCCCGGTCCATGCCCTGGGCGGCCAGCTGTTTTTCAAATTCCGCAATGATCTTGGGGCTCTGGGAGGAGGAGCAGCCGGTGCCGGTGCACACCAGGATGTGGGAACGGATCAGACTCATATGACTGCCCCCCTATTCCGCCGCGCCGATGGTGTAGTCCGTCACCACGCGGCCGTTGACCAGGTGCTCGCTGACGACGGCGGGCACCTTGTCCGGGGACATCTTCACATAGGTGACCTTCTCCTGCCCCGGAACGTATACCTCCACGATGGGCTCCAGCCGGCACACGCCGATGCAGCCGGTCTGAGCCACGGTGATGTTTTTCAGGTCGCGTTTTTCGATCTCTTCCAAAAAGGCGGTCAAAACGGGCCGCGCGCCCGCCGCGATGCCGCAGGTGGCCATGCCTACCACCACGCGGATCTGGTCGCCGTCCGCGTCCCGCAGGTCCATCTGACGCTGCATCTTCTCGCGGATGGCCTGCAAATCTGCAAGGCTCTTCATACAGTTCTCTCCTTATTTCATTTCCTTCTACGGTCGATCGCCGCTTGCGGTTCGCGGCTCGGGGGAGTGCAGCGCGGCCTCCTGCTCCCGGATATAATCCCGAACCCAGAGGGCCACCTCCGGCTGTGCCAGGGAGACCTGGGGCCCCAGCTGCTCCCGCAGCTCGGCGGTGTCCAGGCGAAAGCGGCGGCCGTGCGCTGCGCGGGTGTAGACGATCTCCAGCACGGGCGCGCCCTGGATAAGCAGGGAGAGGGTATCTCCCATGTCGCCCGGTGGAGGGCAGTCGATATGCGCCGCGTTGAACACGGCCCGCAGCGTGGTGCCGGCCCCTTCCGTACTCGTGATTTCCACGCTGCCGCCGGTCTGCTCCGCCGCCATGCGCAGCAGGGGGATGCCCAGGCCCATCTTCCGGGTCGTACGGGTGGTGGTGAAGGGGTCGCTGACCTGCTCCAGCAGTGCGCGCGACATGCCGCAGCCGTCATCCGTCACCGTGAAGGCGATCTGTCCCGCCTCCTCCGTGAGCGTAAGGTCCAGATGTCTGGCCCCGGCGGTAATGGAGTTCTGGGCGATATCCAGGATGTGGAGGGAAAGGTCTTTCATTTGTACATATCGAGGATCGGCCCCACCTGGTCCGGGGTAAGGCGGCCGTAGACGTCGTTGTTGATCATCATGACGGGGGCCAGGCCGCAGGCGCCCACACAGCGGCAGGAATCCAGCGAAAACTTGCCGTCGGCGGTGATCGCGCCGGGGGCGATGCCCAGCTTCTGCTCCACGGCGCTGAGAATGGCGGCGGCGCCCTTGACATAGCAGGCGGTGCCCAGACAGATGGAGATCTGATACTTTCCCTTGGGGTTCAGCGTGAACTGCGCGTAAAACGAGGCCACGCCGTATACCTCCGACAGGGGAATATCCAGCCCCTCCGCCACCATGACCTGGACCTCCTCCGGCAGGTATCCGAAGATCTCCTGCGCGGCCTGGAGGACTGGCATGGTCGCTCCGGGCTGCCCCTTGTGCGACGCGATGACCTGCCGCAGCCGTTCCTCCTGCTCGGGCGTGCCCCGATAGGGGACCACGGTTTTGCAGTTTGGCATGAATGTGTCCCTTCCCTTCTGAAATGATGAGTTTAAAATGTGGTCTGCAATTCTGTTATTGTTAAACGATTAACGATTATTAGAAGCTTACCATAAAGTAAGTAGCTTGTAAAGACTAAAATGGCAGATCGCCCCGAAGATATTCCAAAACGGCGTGGGTCGTCGCCTCAGGCAGGTCCATGGCATGCTCCGCCGTCCATACCTGGTCCAGACTGTGCGCGTCGGAGGAAGTGATGAGGCGGACGCCGGTCAAGTCGCTCCGCTGCCGGAATTCCGGGGAGCAGCGGGGGGATACCTCCGCCAGAGAAAAACCGAGGGACGGCTCCCACAGACCCAGCACCGAAAGAAGCGAGAAGCTGGCGCGGTCAATGTGGGCGGGATAAGCCACGCCGCCGAAGCGGGCCGCCAGCGCCCCCGCCTCGCCCACGCCGATGTCGGCGGCGGCGAGGAGCATGGCGCGCTCCTCCCCCAATACCAGGTCCCATTCATCCATATAGTACTGATGGCCGAAGAGCTCCGGCCTGTTTTTCAGCGGGGGCAGGCGGCGGGCCACCTGCCGGGAGAATCCCTCGGCCGCTTGGACCGTGGGGAAGAGGCAGATCATATGGATCTCTTCCCGGGTACACAGCTCCATGCCCGCCAGTGCCAGCAGGCCGTTGCGCTGCGCCGCCCGGCAGAAGGCGGCGCAGTTACCGGCGGTGTTGTGGTCGGTGAGGGCGACCACGTCCAGGCCGGCCAGGGCGCACATGGCGGCCAGGTCGGCGGGGGTCATGTCGTCGCTCCCGCAGGGCGAAAGGCAGGAGTGCAGATGCAGGTCATAGTAGAGTTTCAAGGGCGGACACCTCCCGAATCACAGACGGGCGTGGCCCGCTAAAGTCCAAGCGACCGGCCCAGGGCGCAGGCGGCGGCATAGGTGGGCAGGGCGGTGCCCAGCAGGTTGACGCCCTTTTCCCGGGCGCGGCGGAGCAGGTCCGGATCGGGTTGGACGCCTTCGGTGAGCACCACACAGGCCGCGTCGGCCATCAGGGCTACGGCGGCCACGTTTTGATTGGACATGATGGTCAGCCAGGCCGAACCCGCCTCTGCCCGGCCCATGACCCAGGAGAGCAGGTCGCCGGCGTAGCCGCCGGACACCTCCCGCTCCGGCTCGGCCAGATGGAATTCCGTCAGGGAAAGCATTTCTTTCAATGTCTGTACCGTCATGGGGACGCCTCCTTGTTTGTCAACAGAATCGAACGGAAAACGTAAGCGGCGGTTGGTTGCACTCGCTGCGCCGCAAGGGTATACTGTGAAAAAGAGGTGTGAAAAGTATGAATGATAGGAATGAGACGCTTGCTTCCAATCTGCGGGATCTGAGAAGCTGGAACAAACTCACGCTGGAACAGGTGGCCGAGCGCATCGGCGTGACCCGTCAGGCGGTGGCCAAGTGGGAGAGCGGGGAACGCGCTCCCGATCTGAACAACTGCGCCGCCCTGGCGGAGCTGTACCATGTGACCCTGGACGACCTGGTGCGCCACGACCGCGCGAAGACCGGCGTTGGAGTGCCGCCCAAGGGAAAGCACATGTTTGGCCTGGTGACCGTGGGGGAGCGGGGACAGATCGTCATCCCCAAGCGCGCCCGGGAGATCTTTGGCATCCGGCCGGGGGATCAGCTGATGCTGCTTGGAGATGAGGGAAGGGAGAACCGGGGCCTGGCCCTGGTGGACCCCAAGGTGTTCCTGGCCAATGTGGAGGCGCTGGAGCGCGCCTTCCGGCGGAAGGGCGGCGAGGAAGCGTGAGGCGGATTTGGCTGGATAACCTGCGCTGGGTCATCATTCTGCTGGTGGTGCTCCATCACCTGGTTTGCTTTTTCAACAGCGCGGGGGTGCCGATGAATGTGAACGCCCCCGGCATTCCCGCTCTGGACGCCATCGCCTACTTCTGTTATCCGTGGTTTATGCCCTGTATGTTTCTGCTGGCCGGGATCAGCGCCCGGTATGCCCTGGAAGAGCAGAGCACGGGGCGGTTTCTGGCGGCGCGGGTGCGCAAACTGCTGATCCCCTTTGCGGCGGGGGTGGTCCTGCTGGGGATACCGCTGGTCAGCTTCGCCTTCGCCGTCAAGGGAGGCTCGGTGGGCGAGATGATCGCCTATTTCCCCTCGCCCGCCATTGCGCTGTTCTTTCTGGCCCTCATGGGCATGGGGCCGCAGTGGTTCCTGCTGGCGCTGTTTCTCGTCACCCTGCTGCTGCTGCCCTTGCGCAGGCTGGACCGGAGCGGCCGGTTCTACGATCTGTGCGGCCGGGCGGGCATGCCCGTACTGCTGGGCCTTTGGCTCCTGTTCTGGGCCGGTTCCCAGGTGCTGAACGCCACCAACCGCTATCTGCTCTACTTCGTACTGTTTTTGGCGGGGTACTTCCTCTTCGCACACGACGAGGTGACGCAGCGGCTCCAGCGATTTCATCTGCCCCTGCTGGGGGCGTCCGGGGCGCTGCTGGTCTGGGTGCTGGCGCGGTGGTTCGGCAAAAGCTTTGCCGACGCTGCCTTTGTGGAAGACCCGGTTACCACCCTGTTTGGCTGGTGCATGACACTGGCCGCCGTGGGCTGCGCGCGGGCCTGGGGGGATCGGGAGAACCGCCTGACCCGATACATAAGCGCCCGGGGGTTCGCCCTCTATCAGTTCCACTATCTGGTCCTGACGGTGTGTACCTGGGGGGTGACCAGCTGGCTGAATCTGCCCGCCGGTTGGAACTATCTGCTCTGCCTGGGGCTCACCCTGGCCATCTGCCTGGGGCTGTATGAGCTCGTTTCCCGCGTACCGGTGCTGGGAGACCTGTTTGCGCTGCGCCGGAAAGGAAAAGGAGGGCGGTAGCGGCCTGCCGGCGCCGCCCGCGCAGCATCATGGCCGGAAGCCCCCGTCCGGAAAAACGAAAACACGGCCGCCGCAAGACCCATGCTTCTTGCGGCGGCCGTGTTCAGTCGTGATGTAAGGGCTGCTGGCGGCGGAAGGGAGCGGGCAGGTACTCATCTGCCCCGCCTTCTCCGGCCATATCCCGCATCCGGGCCCGTACTTTGAAGATGCAGTCGTCCTCAGAGGCACGGCCCAGCACCACATCCTCCGCAAAGGCATGGCAGGAAGGGGCCCCGCAGGAGCCGCAGTGGAGGCCGGGCAGGTGGGATTCCAGCGCCTGGATGCGCAGCTGCTTGGCCATGGCCGCCTCCCGATCCTCGTCCAGCAGGAAGGCGGGCAGGTATTGCAGCTGCTTGTCCCGCCGCACGATCTCCTGCGCCGGCCCCTGGAGGGTGAAGCTGCTGCGCGTTTCCGGCAGGCCCTTCATCAGGCCGCGCAGGCGCATTTTTGCAGCGTAAGGATTTTCCACATTGAAGCAGCCGCCCACACAGCCTTGCGTGCAGGCGGAAAGCTCCAGAAAATCCGCCTCGGGCAGGCGGCCGTCTTCGATCTCCTCCAGCATGCGGATGACGTTTTCGATCCCGTCCACCGCCACGCAGCCCTCGCTGGCGCGGGCCGCGCTCTCTCCGCCGCAGGCCGCCCAGCTCAGGCCCAGGGCGCCCGCAGTGGAGTGGGGCTCCACCCGTTCCAGCTCCCGCATGGGGGTCAGCAGGCGCAGGTATACGTCCCGGACGGCGAAGGCTCCGTCCAGCACCGGTTCCCGCAGTCCCTGGGAGACCCGGGCGGCGGTAACCTTGGACGAACAGGGCACGATGGCGAATACGCCGATCTGCTCCGGCGCAAGGCCGGTCTCGGCCTCCGCCTCCCGCCGGGCCAGGATAGCGGCCAGTTCCATCGGCAGGATGGTGCAGGCCACATGGTCGATGAGCTTTGGGAAGCGCATGCGGATCAGCCGCATCACGGTGGGGCAGGAGGAGGAGATTTGGGGCGTTACCGCCGGACGCCCCCGGCGCAGGACGCATTCATGCTCAAAGGCCGAGATCAGCTCGGCCGCACGGGCCACCTCCCAAACCTTGTGAAAGCCGATCTTCAAAAGGCCGTTCAGAACGATGTCCACATCGTCCAGGTGCTGGAACTGTGTGTAAAGCGCGGGCTCGGGCAGCGCCACGCAGTAAGAAAACTCCTTCAGCCGCTCCAGAGCGTCGCCCACGGACTTGATGGCCTTGTGGGGACACACGCGGATACAATTGCCGCAGTCGATGCAGCGGTCGGGCAGAATGGTGGCCTTGCGCCCGCGCACACGGATCGCCTCCGTGGGGCAGCACTTGATGCAGGAGGTGCAGCCCCGGCAGCGCCTGTCATCCAGGACTACGGAATGCCTCATGCTCATGGGGCCCTCTCACCTCCTTTGGCTGGATGATTCCTCACTGGGGAATTTTGATCACGACGGTGACCACAGTGCCCTTGCCTACCTCGGTTTCAATGGTCATCTCATCGGAATAACGCTTCATGTTGGGCAGGCCCATGCCCGCGCCAAAGCCCAGCTCCCGGGCGGTGGGGCCTGCGGTGGAGTAGCCCTCCTGCATGGCCTGCTCCACATCGGGGATACCGGGACCGGTGTCGGTCATACGCAGGACGATGCGGTCCATGTCCACCTCGACCTCCGCCTCGCCGCCGTCGGCGTGGATGACCATGTTGATCTCGCCCTCGTACATGCAGATCGAGGCGCGGCGGATCACATCCTGGGGCAGGCCCAGCTTCTTCAGGGTGAGCTTCATCTTGCTGGAGGCCTCGCCGGCCTCGATCATGTCGCCGCCCTCCACAGGGTAGACCAGCTTAATTGTCTCCATCGCAGTTTCCTCGCAATCCTTTGGAATATAACAGGCCGCAGGCCTCGTACATACGCTTGGGACAGGTCATCACAACGATATCCCGCTCTTCCGCCAGGTGCAGGATGTCCATACCGGGCATCTTTCCGCGGACGAAGACCACGCACTTCATCTCCACCATATCCGCGGTGCGGATCACCTGCGGATTGACCAGGCCCGTGAGCAGCAGCGCCTGGTTTTTGACAAACGCAAGCACGTCGCTCATAAAATCGCTGCCGCAGGCGGAAAAGACCTCCCGGTCCAGCTTGTCCTCACCCCACAATACCGTGGCGTTCAGGATCCCTTTGATCTCGGCAAGCCGCATAGGCTTTGTCCCCCTCATGATAAATCAAGCTTCTATATACGCCGACATTGTACCACAGATTCAGGGGATATGCCAAGGCTTCGTTCAAATATTCACAAACTTTTCCTGGTGAACGGCACAGTTTTGGATATTCCCAGCATTGACATGACACACGGCAATCCGATATAATCAACTTTATCAAGGTAAAGCGGTGGAATCCCGCCCGCCGCGCCTGAAATTTGGAAGGAAATCGAGGAGGCCATCTATCATGGGAAACGAGCGCGTGTACAATTTCTCCGCAGGCCCGTCCATGCTGCCGCTGGAGGTGCTTGAGAGAGCCGGTTCTGAAATCACGAATTACCAGGGCTCCGGCATGTCCGTCATGGAGATGAGCCATCGATCTAAGGTGTTTCAGAAGATCTTTGACGATACCCAGGCCAAGTTCTGCAAGCTGCTGGGCGTGCCTGAGGGCTATAAGGTCCTCTTCCTGCAGGGCGGCGCTTCTGCCCAGTTCTCTATGGCGCCCCTGAACCTGATCGGCAGGACCGGCAAGGCCGATTACGCCGTCACGGGCAACTTCTCCAATATCGCCTACAAGGAGGCCAAGAAGTTCGGCCAGATCCATCTGGCCGCCTCCTCCGAGGACCGGAACCACACCTATATCCCCGCGCAGGAGCAGTTGGAGCTGGATCCTGAGGCGTCCTATTTCTACTACTGCGCCAACAACACCATCTACGGCACCGAGTGGCAGTACGTGCCCGAGACCGGCAACGTGCCCATCGTGTGCGATATGTCCTCGGACATCCTCTCCCGTCCGGTGGACGTGAGCAAGTACGGCATCCTCTTCGCCGGCGCACAGAAGAACATGGCCCCCGCGGGTCTGACCGTGGTGGTCATCCGGGAGGATCTGGCCGGGCAGGAACTGCCCTATACCCCGCTGATGATGAATTACAAGACCATGATTGACAAGGACTCCATGTACAATACACCGCCCTGCTGGTGCATCTACATCCTGGGCCTGGTGCTGGACTGGCTGGAGGAGAAGGGCGGCATTCCCGGCATGGAGGCCATCAAGCACTCCAAGGCCCAGATGCTCTACGACGTGATCGATTCGTCCCGCCGGTTCACCTGCGCGGTGGAGCCCGGCTCCCGGTCCGATATGAACGTGGTCTTCCGCACCGGCAGCGACGAGCTGGATGCCCAGTTCGTCAAGCAGAGCGTGGAGGCCGGCTTTACCAACCTGAAGGGCCACCGCAGCGTGGGCGGGATGCGCGCTTCCATTTACAACGCCATGCCCACCGAGGGCGTGGAGAAGCTGTGCGATTTTATCCGCGCGTTCGATCAAAACAATTGAAGGAGGAGGGACAACGATGTTCCGGATCAAGACGCTGAATAAGATTTCCCCGGCCGGGCTGTCCGTGCTGGATCAAACCCGCTTCTCCGTCAGCGGAGATGTGGAGAATGAGGACGGCATCCTCGTCCGTTCCGCCGACATGCACGAGTATCCCTTCCCCGACGCCCTGCGCTGCATCGCCCGGGCGGGGGCGGGCACCAATAATATCCCCATCGACCGCTGCTCCGAGGCGGGCGTCGTGGTCTTCAACACCCCCGGCGCCAACGCCAACGCCGTCAAGGAACTGGCCGTGTGCGCTCTGCTGCTGTCCTCCCGCAACGTGGTGGGCGGCTCCGCCTGGGTGCGGGAGCAGGCCGGCGCCGGAGCAGACGTGGAGAAAGTGGTGGAGAAGGGCAAGAGCCAGTTCGTGGGCCCGGAACTCTCCGGCAAGATGCTGGGCGTCATCGGCCTGGGCGCCATCGGCGTGCAGGTGGCCAATATCGCCACCAAGCTGGGCATGACCGTCTTCGGCTACGATCCCTTCCTGTCCGTAGACGCGGCGCTCTCTCTGTCCCGCCTGGTGCACCGGGCCATGGATCTGGAGACCATTTATAAAAACTGTGACTACATCACCATCCATGTTCCGCAGACCTCCGAGACCCGCGGGATGATCAACGAGGATTCCATCCATATGATGAAGGGCAACGTGCGCATCATCAACCTGGCCCGGGGCGGACTGGTCAACGACGACGACATGCTGGCCGCGCTGGAGTGCGGCAAGGTGGCGGCCTATGTCACCGACTTTCCCAACAACAAGATCCTCCAGGGCAAAAACGTCATCCCCATCCCCCATCTGGGCGCCTCCACCCCCGAGAGCGAGGAGAACTGCGCCGTCATGGCCGCCCAGCAGATGCGGGATTACCTGGAGAACGGCAACATCAAAAACTCCGTCAACCTGCCCACCCTGGTGCAGGAGTGGAGCGGCATCTCCCGCCTGTGCGTCATCCACCGCAACACCCCGGGCATCATCGCCCAGATCACCGGCGTGCTGTCCAAGGATGGGGTCAACGTGGAGAATATGACCAACAAGTCCAAGAAGGACTACGCCTACACTGTGGTGGATGTGGGCAGCCGGGTCAGCGACAGCGTCGCCAATGAGATCCGCGCCATTGACGGCGTGCTGCGGGTGCGCCTGCTCAACCACTGAAACGCAGCCGGACCGACCAGCCAAAACGCCCCGCGCGTCACTGACGCGCGGGGCGTTTTGGCTGGCCGGAAAAGGGCGCAAGACCTGTTCCGGCCGGGGAACGGGGCGTTGCGGCCACCGGTTTGGAGCGGGGCGGGCGCATGCGTTACAGGGCGCGGCCGCATAGGCGGTCGGTACATGCCGCACAGCCCAGGGCGGCGTTGGTCTGCTCCCAAAAGCGCTCCGGATGGAGATGAAACGCCGCTTCCCAGACCACAAACACCAGCAGGGCCAGAAAAAAGAGGCTCAGGGTGAAAAAGCCCGCCGCGAAGACGAAGGGACTGAACATCATCAGGTGGTCCCAATTGAAGATGCGGCAGGTAGCGCAGCAGCGGTTTTTCAGAAAGAAGATCCGGAAAGGGCAGAAGAAGAGCACACAGATCAGGTCGCATACATAAAAGCATACACAGAGCAGAAAAAGCTCTGCCTTTCCCAGCACCCGCGTACGGTAGAGCAGACCGACCGCCAGAGTGAGGAGCAGCCACAGCAGAAAGACCGCTCCGGCGGTCTGGTCGCTCTGGCGGACGAACGTGCGCAGGGCCGCCCGGTCCGGAGCGCGCCCGGTCGGGATACGGCAGCGGGAGAACTGCTTCTGGGAACCGAGCGCCATATGCCGGCGCAGGGGGAGCAGCTGGAGGACCATGTCGCCCGCCCAGACCAGCCAGAACAGGTGGAGCACGGAAAAACCGCGGAAAAAGGCCGCCCCGTCCAGAACGGCAAAGACCTCCGGCCGCAGCAGCCACAGCAGCAGTGCGGCCAGAGCCGCGGCGATGCGGAAGGTCAGGCGGAACAGGTATTTCCTGCGCATGGATACGCGCGTTTTTGTTGCAGGAGTGGTCACGGAATTGATACACCCATTTCCTGATGAACTTCGAAGGCGTCTCCAGGGCGTTTTCACGCAGTCTGTGGGATCGACGCCTGCGCGCGGGGCCTGGCCGCAGCGCGGCAGGAATTTGACCGAAGGGCCGGACGAATACGCCTGCACCTGCAGATTTTAAAAATAGGATAGCACTTTTAGCGGCAAAAGACAATGCCGCAGCGCCGGAAGACCGGACCCAAAGCGCGGATGGTATTGCGTTTTGGACCGCGCGAGGATACAATACCCCTACGGGAAGGAGATGGGACGATGCAACTCAATGCCGCGGCGCGGGCCGCGTTTGACGCCATGAGCGAAGGCGTTACCATCATCGACATCGAAGGAAAGATCGTCTTCGGCAACCGGGCCTACCGCTCGTTTCTGAACAAAGAGGCCGGGGGCGATATCGGGGAGATCGAGGGCTACCGCCTGCGGGACCTGCGGCCGGGCGCCCGTCTGCCGGAGGTGCTGGAGGCGGGAAAGCCCATTCTTCACATTACCCGCAAGGAGATCGAGGATTTCTATTTTGTCAACATGTACCCGATTTATCAGAATGGCCTGCTGGTAGGCGGGCTCTCGGTCGTGACCTTTTTGGAGGACGCCTATCAGGCCCGGGAGGAGCTGGAGGCGATGGAAGCCCGCAGCCGTCAGGTGCTGCGCAGCATCAACCGCGCCAACGGAGCCCGTTATACGTTTGACGATATCGTGGCCGTGAGTCCCGCCGCCGTGCAGGCCAAGGAGCTGGCGCAGAAGATCGCCGCCACCGACGCCACCGTGCTGCTGGCCTCGGAAAGCGGCACCGGCAAGGAACTCTATGCGCAGGCCATTCACAATGCCAGCCCCCGGCAGGAGGGGGTCTTCGTGGCGATCAACTGCTCCAACTTCAACGCGCAGCTGCTGGACTCCGAGCTGTTCGGCTATGCGGAGGGGGCCTTTACCGGGGCGCGGAAGGGCGGCAAGGTGGGCCTGTTCGAGGCCGCCGACGGCGGCACCCTGTTCCTGGACGAGGTGTCTGAAATGGACATCAGCCTCCAGGCCAAGCTGCTGCGGGCCCTCCAGGAGCATCGGGTGCGTCCGGTCGGGGCGGTAAAGGAGACGGAGGTGGACGTGCGGGTCATCGCAGCCTGCAATGCCGACCTGCCGGAATACGTCCGCAGCGGCAAATTCCGCAAAGACCTGTACTACCGTTTGAACACCTTTCCCATCCGGATCCCGCCCCTGCGGGAGCGCCCGGGCGATGTCCCCGTCCTGGCCCAGGCCATTCTGGACGAGCTGTCCCACAAACTGCGCAGGAATTTTCATCTGTCGGTGGACGCCGCGGAGCGCCTGCGGGAGCACGACTGGCCGGGCAACGTGCGGGAACTGCGCAATGTTCTGGAGTTTTCCGCTTATCTTACCCCCTCGGGGCTGATCAGCGCCGACACGCTGCCCGGCGACCTGGGGCGCCGGGAGGACGGTGTGCCGCGCACGCTGGCCCAGCGGACCCGCGACTTTGAGAAGCGAACCATTCTGGCCCTGCTGGAACACAACGGGTCCTCGCTGGAGGGTAAGAAAAAAACCGCCAAGGAACTCGGTATTTCTCTGGCTACCCTCTACAACAAACTATCTGTTTTCTAAAAATTTAATGCTTCATAAACGTTTGTTTCTAAAGAATTAGAATTTTGTTCTATTTTTTAAGAATCCTTACAGTGTCAGCTTTCTTGCCTTTTCTACTCCCCGATTTGCATATCTTGTTCTGAAAATTTAGAATTCGTTTTGAACCCGGATATTTCCTCCACCCGTGTATCCATTGGGATTTCTAGCTTTTACAGCTTTTGTTTATGCTGCCTATTTTGGCATGCCGCTTGCTTCTGTTTCGGGTGTGTACACAAATTCCCGCTGTACGCAAACACGGTTGTTATACAAAGCGAGAGGGTATGCAACGTGTGGCTAAACAGCGGGCCACCGCCACAACACATAATTTTGGGGAGGTAGACCATGAAAGCAGCGTTAATGTTCATCCTGATCGTAGTAATATGTCTCATCGGTATTTTGGCAGGCAGAAAGGTAAAAAGTGCCGCCCAATGGGCAAACGGCGGTAAGAATCTGAACTGGGTAACTGTAGGTATCCTGCTGGTTACATTTCAAATTGGCGGGACTTCTACTATTGGTGCGGCCCAGAATGGGTATACCCTGGGTATCGGCGGTGCATGGTATGGCATTGCCGGCACTGTAGCCATGATTCTGTCTATGTTCTTCATTACCCACCTGCGTAAATACATTACAGAAGACACCATTTCCAACTTCATGAAGAACCGCTATTCCTCCGGCATTAGCAACCTCTACTCCTATTCCTATCTGATTATGGGTTTTATCTACATTCCCATTCAGCTTTTCACCGTTACCACTGTATTCCGCACCATTATTCCTGCTCTGGACCTGACCTGGGCCTGCATCATCGGCCTGGTGTTGGCCATTTCTTATACTGTGGTCTCTGGTGTCAACGGTGCTAACTACGTCAGCAAGGTGGGTTGTATCCTGATGTATGTCGCCATGGCCATCGGCTTGGTGCTGGTAATGAACCAGACCGGCGGCTTTGCCACACTGACCAACACCCTGGACGCAAGCTACTTCAACCTCTTTACCATGCCCCCCAAGACCTGGTTTAGCTGGTTTCTGACCTGTTTTGTGGCCTTCCTCACCATGCAGGCCGCCATTCAGCCTTCCCTCATCGCTAAGGATGACGCTTCCGCCAGAAAGGGTATCTTTTTTGGTGCCGTACTCAACCTTCCATGCGGTTTCATCTGCGCTCTGCTGGGTATGGTGTGTATCGCCATGAACCTGGACGTGGGCGGCAGCAGTTCTCTAGCTTTCGCCACCGTTATTAACACTTACTGCCCAAACTGGCTCACCGCACTTATTTTTGCGTCCATTGCCCTGATTGTTATCTGTACCCTGGCCGGACAGCTGCTGGCCATCTGCACCATCATACGTCAGCTACTGTTGCCTGTTTATGAGAAGAGGCAGGTCTCCGAACGCACCCAGCTGACCTATACCCGGCTCATCGCTTTTGCATACGGATTTATCACCATTATCCCAACCTTTATGATCCAACAGTCTTTCCTCAATGAGCTGGTCACGGTACTCATAGCCTGCGTTACCGGTCCCATGTTCTTTGCCTTAGTAGCCGGAATGTTCTGGAAGAAAATGAATGCGAGGGCCGCAGGCTGGAGCATCGTTTCTGGCATTCTGGTGGGTATTGTCTGGGTTCTCACTGGTATGAGCGTCTCCTGGCACCCTGTCTATATCATTCTGCCGGTTTCTTCTCTGGTAGGTTTTGTGGTATGTAAGCTCACTGCAGGAAACACCATCCAGAAGACCTAACTCGTCTCTGTTATCCACCTAAAACTGCTTATCTGAGAAGAAAGGACCGAAACACCCATGAAATATGTGCTCGATCATACTGACAAGCCCTATGCCAAGCTGTTTGAAGATATTTCCGCTATTCCTCGGGGTAGCTTTAAGGAAGAAAAAATTGCCGATTTTGTGTGCAGCTTTGCCGAGAATTTGGGACTGGAATATACCCGGGATAGTGCCAACAATGTTGTAGTACGTAAGCCCGCTACACCCGGCTACGAGGCCCATGAGGTAGTTATGCTCCAAGGGCACATGGACATGATCTGGAACAAGCGCCCGGACAGCACATTTGACTTTGAGCACGAAGGCATTAAACTAAAGGTCACTGACGACGGTTATCTGATGGCAGAGGAGACCACCTGCGGCTCCGATGATGGCGTAGCCGTGGCTTATATGCTGGCCATTTTGCAGGACAAGAGCCTGAAGCACCCGGAATTAGAGTGTGTCTTTACCACGGCGGAGGAACCCGGTCTGTACGGCGTTCAGAAATTTGATTGCTCCCAGCTGAAGGCCCGGAAGTATGTTAGCATGGATGGCAACCTAGAGGGTACCAGCCTGCTCATTGCTGCCGGTGCCGCCAACGCCCGCTTCACTAAGCGCTTCCAGCGGGAAGTTCTGAAGGATGCAGCGGAGCTGGCCATCCAGGTTCACGGACTAACTGGAGCCCACGTCCAGTTTCAGGAGCGTCAACTGGCCAACGCCATTAAGACGGTGGTACGTATTGTCTATTACATCCGCAAAGAGGTGCCCTGCCGACTCATCAGTCTGAACGGCGGCAGCCAGACCACCATTCCCGTAGACTGCACCGCCCGCATAGCCTTGGCCCTTGAACACATGGACAAGGCCCGGGAGGTTGCACAGCGGGTGCTAGAAGAGGTTAAGTTTGAGCACAAGGAGAGCGACCCCAACATGACCCTCTCCCTCAGCGAGAAGGCCCATGCATCCCCCGCCATGCCGGAAGATGTCACAGACAAGGTGGTCACCCTGCTTCGTCTGCTCCCCGCAGGCCTGGTGGATACCAGCCTGGTCTTCCCCGGCCTGCCCATCTCTTCTTTCAGCCTAGAGACCATTGAGACCACAGATAGCTCTATCGGCTGGTTCTACCGCCCCACCAGCGCCATTACCTCCAAGATGCTAGATATGGATGAGCAAAGCCGACTGTTGGCCCAACTATTTGACGTGGAGTATCATGTAGAAAACTACTTCTACGGCCACAATGTAGAGGCTGGGACTCCCCTTTACAATGTGTTTGACCAAGTATGGTTCGAGCAGAATGGCGAGCATATCCGCCCCATTGGTGCCCACTATGGTAATGAGATTGGCTTTTTCCTGCGCAATATGCCTTGGCTGGATATGATTCTGCTAGTGGCCACTCATTATCAGGCCCACACTCCAGACGAAAAGCTGGATATAGCTTCCTTTGACCGTTGCTATCGCTGCTTGGTGGAGATTCTGAGGCGAGTCTAAGGCTCCGCCGAAGCACACAGTATTTCCTTTTAACCGTAGACCTCAGTCCATTGTTGCCGCGACTTTCAACAAGAAGGAGCAATTACCATGAAAACCATCCGCATCGGCAGCGGCGCCGGTTATGCCGGCGACCGTTTGGAGCCCTCTCTGGAGCTCATTGAGAAGGGCAATCTGGACTACATCAGCTACGAGTGCCTGGCCGAGCGCACCATCGCCATCGGCCAGCAGGCCAAGCTGAAAGACCCCGCCAAGGGCTATAACGGCCTTTTGGAGCACCGTATGGAGAAGGCGCTTCCCCTGGCCTGGGAGCACAAGGTGAAGGTCATTACCAACATGGGCTCCGCCAACCCCCAGGCGGCGGCCCGAAAGTGTGTGGAGATCGCCCGCCGGCACGGCCTGACCGGGATGAAGATCGCCTGCGTCACCGGAGACGACCTGCTGCCCGTCATCGACAAATACAGGGATGCCGAGGTGTGGGAGACCCATGAGCCCCTGTCCAAGCTGCCCGGCGAGATCGTCTCCGCCAACGCCTACATGGGCGTGGAGGGGATCCTGAAGGCGCTGAATATGGGCGCCGACGTGGTCATCACCGGCCGCGTGTCCGACCCGGCCATCTTCCTGGCGCCCATCATCCATGAATTCGGCTGGTCCCTGGAGGACTGGGACAAGCTGGGCAAGGGCACGATGATCGGCCACCTGCTGGAGTGCGGCGGGCAGGTCACCGGCGGCTACTACGCCGAGCCGGGCAAAAAGGACGTGCCCGGCGTGGGCCATCTGGGCTTCCCCATCATCGAGGTATCCGAGGACGCTTCCTTCTTCGTCACCAAGGTGCCCGGGGCGGGCGGCATGGTCACCCCCGACACCTGCGCCGAGCAGATCTGCTACGAGATCCACGACCCCGAGGTCTACCTGACCCCCGACGTGGTGGCCAACTTCAAGCAGGTCAAGTTCACCCAGACCGCTCCCGACGTGGTGAAGGCGGAAGGCGCCACCGGAAAACCCAAGACGGAGACCTTCAAATGCTCCATCGGGTATAAGGATTGTTTCATCGGCGACGGCGAGATCAGCTACGGCGGCCCCGGTTGTGTGGAGCGTGCCAAGCTGGCCCTGGAGATCGTCAAGGAGCGGCTGGAGCTGGTGGCCGCCGGTAAGTTCGACGAGCTGAAGTTCGACCTCATCGGCTGCAACAGCCTGTATTGGAACCCGGACTACAAGTATAACGAAGCGCCCTCCGAGGTGCGGGTCCGTGTGGCCGGCCGGGCCAAGACCAAAGCGGACGCCGATCTGATCGGCAACGAAGTGGAGGCGCTCTATACCAACGGCCCCGCAGGCGGCTGCGGCGCTGTGAAGCGGACCCGCGACATCGTCTCCGTGGCCTCCATCCTGGTCAGCCGCTACGATGTGAAGCCGCAGGCCGAGCTTTTTGAAGTCTGATCGGGACAGAAAGGAAGGATGCATCATGAAACTCTGGGATATCGCGCATTCCCGTACCGGTGACAAGGGCAACATCTCCAACGTGTCCCTGATCGCCTATGACGGCAAGGATTATGAGATGCTCAAGGAGAAGGTCACCGCCGAGCGGGTGAAGGAGCACTTCAAGGGCATCGTCAAGGGCGAAGTGGTCCGCTATGAGCTGCCCAACATCCACGCGCTCAACTTCGTCATGTACGCCGCCCTGGGCGGCGGCGTGACCCGCTCCCTGTCCGTGGATATGCACGGCAAGGGCCTGAGCTCGTACCTGCTGGATCTGGACATCTGAACGGGATCGGCTGCCCCTTCCCGCAGCCCTTCCCGATCCGCCCCAAACGATGGGCCGCAAGACCGCCGCGGGGCTCCGGAATCAATCCGGAGCCCCGCGGCGGTTTTGACCGATGGAGCAAACCTGAGCGGACGCTTATGCGTCCACCACTTCGCCCCGCAGCACGGTATGGGACGAAACGGTCAGCTGGCCGTCCACACAGTCTACGGTGAGGGTCTCGCCGGGAGCGGCCTCGTCGGCAATGATCCTGCGGCTGATGAGCGTCTCCACCGTATGCTGCACGAAGCGGCGCAGGGGCCGGGCGCCGAAGGCGGGGTCGTAGGCGCTGTCGATGATGAAGCGCCGGGCGCTGTCGGTAAGGGTCACGGTGAGCTGTTTCTCCGCCAGGCGGCCGTTGAGCTCGGCTGTCAGCAGGTCGATGATGCGGGTGATGTTCTCCTTGGTCAGGGGTTTATAGAAAACGATCTCGTCCAACCGGTTCAAAAACTCGGGACGGAAGGAGTGATGCAGCAATTCCGTGACGGCCTTCCGGGCCGCTTCGGTAATTTCCCCGCCGGCGTCGATGCCGTCCAGCAGATACTGGGAGCCCAGGTTGGACGTCAGGATGATGATGGTATTCTTGAAGTCCACCGTGCGGCCCTGGCTGTCTGTGATACGCCCGTCGTCCAGGACCTGGAGCAGTACGTTGAACACGTCGGGGTGGGCCTTCTCCACTTCGTCGAACAGCACCACGGAATAGGGATGGCGGCGCACCGCCTCGGTGAGCTGGCCGCCCTCCTCGTAGCCCACGTATCCCGGAGGGGCGCCGATGAGCCGGGAGACGCTGAACTTCTCCATATACTCGCTCATATCGATGCGCACCAGGTTCTTCTCACTGTCGAACAGAGCTTCGGCCAGAGCCTTGGCCAGTTCCGTCTTGCCTACGCCGGTAGGGCCCAGGAACAGGAAGGAGCCGATGGGGCGGTCCGGGTCGGCGATCCCCGCCCGGGAGCGGAGGATGGCCTCGCTGACCAGGCGCACGGCCTCGTCCTGACCCACGACCCGCCGGTGGAGGATGTCCTCCAGGTGGAGCAGCTTCTCCCGCTCGCCCTCCATCAGCTTGGCCACCGGGATGCCGGTCCAGCGCTCGATGATGCGGGCGATCTCTTCCTCCGTGACCTTATCCCGCAGCAGGGAGCGGGCTCTGCCCTCGTTGGCGATGGCCTCTTCGGCCTCCAGCTGCTTTTTCAGCTCGGGAATCCTGCCGTACTGCAGCTCCGCGGCCCGGTTCAGGTCGTACTCCCGCTGGGCCTTCTCCAGCGCGGCGTTGGCGGCCTCCAGCTCCTCGCGGAGCTTCTGGACCTTGCCGATGGCGTTTTTTTCGTTTTCCCACTGGGCCTTCTTGGCGTTGAACTCGTCCCGCAGTTCGGCCAGCTCCTTCCGGATCTCGGACAGATGCTCCTGGGACAGGGTATCATCCTCTTTTTTCAGGGCGGCCTCTTCGATTTCGTGCTGGATGATCTTCCGCTGGATCACGTCCAGCTCGGTGGGCATGGAGTCAATTTCGGTGCGGATCATGGCGCAGGCCTCGTCGATCAGGTCAATGGCCTTATCGGGCAGGAAGCGGTCGGTGATATAGCGGTTGGAGAGGGTGGCGGCGGCGATGATGGCGCCGTCCTGGATCTTCACGCCGTGATAGACCTCGTAGCGCTCCTTCAGGCCGCGGAGGATGGCGATGGTGTCCTCCACCGTGGGCTCGTTCACCAGGACGGGCTGGAAGCGCCGCTCCAGCGCCGCATCCTTCTCGATATACTGGCGGTATTCGTTGAGAGTGGTGGCGCCGATGCAGTGCAGCTCGCCCCGGGCCAGCATGGGCTTGAGCAGATTGCCCGCATCCATGGCGCCCTCGGTCTTGCCGGCCCCCACGATGGTGTGCAGCTCGTCGATGAACAGGACGATGCGGCCTTCCGATTTTTTGACCTCGTTCAAAACGGCCTTCAGGCGCTCTTCAAACTCGCCCCGGTACTTGGCGCCCGCGATCAGGGAGCCCATATCCAGGGCAAAGATGGTCTTGTCCTTCAAAGAGGCGGGCACGTCGCCCTTCACGATGCGCTGGGCCAGCCCTTCGGCGATGGCGGTCTTGCCGACGCCGGGCTCGCCGATGAGCACGGGGTTGTTCTTGCTCTTGCGGGAGAGGATGCGGATGACGTTGCGGATCTCGTCGTCCCGGCCGATGACCGGGTCCAGCTTGCTGCTCCGGGCCCGCTCCACCAGGTCGGAACCGTACTTTTTCAGCGCGTCATAGGTCTCCTCCGGATGGTCGGAAGTGACCCGCTGGTTGCCACGGACATTGGTCAGCGCCTGAAGGACGCCCTCCCGGGTGACGTTGTAGGTGCGGAAGAGCTCCTTGAGCGCCCGGTCGGCGGTATCGACCAGCGCCAGCAGCAAATGCTCCACCGAGACGTATTCATCCTTCATGCCGGCGGCGATGGACTCGGCCGTGCTCAAAGCTTTGTCGACCCCGGCGGAGACGTAGAGCTTGCCCTGCTCCCGGCCGGAACCGGAGACCCGGGGCAGTTTTTCCACCTCCGCTTTGACCGCGGCGGTGAGGGAGGGGACCGTGAGGCCCAGATTGCCCAGCAGCTGCGGGATCAGGCCGCCCTCATCGGCGAGCAGCGCGAGCAGAAGATGCGCCTGCTCGATCTGCTGGTTGCCGTATTCGGTGGTCAGAGCCTGGGCGTTCTGTACGGCCTCCAGGGATTTTTGGGTATAGTTCTGCGCGTTCATATCGCGTCACGTCCTTTCGGAAAACGAAATTGAAAAAACCGGAAACGGGGCGCCGGCCGGTGGCCGGCGCCCCGTTTCCGTAAGGTTCCGGTTGGGGATAGCGCGCAACAGGTTACTCGATGGCGATCCGGCGGCTTTCCGGCACGGCGGGAACCGTCTTGGGCAGGGTCAGCTCCAGAATGCCGCTTTTATAGGCGGCGGTGATGGCGGTCTCATCGATGCCGGTGATATCGAAGGAACGGGTGAAGCAGCCGTACCGGCGCTCCCGGCGGATGTAGCTGCCCTTGCCGTCCTTCTGGTCGCTGTGCTCCTGATGGGCGGCGGTGATGGTCAGGATACCGTCCTTCACGTCCAGGGAGATATCCTCCTTCTCAAAGCCGGGCAGCTCCGCCTCCAGGACGAATTTGTCGCCGTCGTCGCGGATGTCGGTGCGGAAGGCGGGCAGACTGGCATTGCTGCTGCGGAAGAAATTGCGGGTAAAGTTATCAAAGGTGTCAAACAGATTGTCGTCGCTGCGTTCGAAAGGAAGCATACCAAACATAAAAAACTCTCCTTTTCCAGTTGATTTGTTGGGAAAATAGATTAGCAAATAATTGAATCAAGTGCTAAACACGAAACAAAAGCATGGCGTTCAACCTCTTTCCGGGGCCATACGGCCCGCTGAATCTCTGTTTCTGATGTTTAGTATAGGGCCGTTTTGTGAACAAATATACACGTAATTATGGCCAAATTGTAAACTTTAGCACTCGTTGATTGAGAGTGCTAACAGAAAGACGCCCTTTACGCGGCGAAGGAAAAGGGGTATAATCGGCTGGACTGCGTACAAAAGGTGGCGAATCATGCGATGAAACGAACCAATGACCTGGGCCGTGATCCTGTGTTCCCTCTGGTGTGCCGGCTGGCCATCCCAACCATGCTGGCCCAGCTGGTCAGCGTGCTTTACAGCATCGTGGACCGGATCTACATCGGCAATCTCCCGGTCATCGGGGACCTGGCCCTGGCAGGCGTGGGGGTATGCGGCCCCATCGTGACCCTGCTCTCCTCCTTTGCCACCCTGGTGGGGCTGGGAGGCGCGCCCATTCTGGCCATGCGTATGGGGGAGGGCAATCCCAAAGAGGCGGGGCGGGTCCTGTCCAACTGCTTTTTGATGCTTCTGGCGCTCTCCGGCGCCCTCACGGCCCTGTTCCTGCTGAGCAAGGAGCAGCTGCTGCTGTGGTTCGGGGCCAGCGCGGATACCTTCGGCTATGCGGACACCTATCTGACGATCTACACCGCAGGCACCTTTTTTGCCCTGATGGCGGCGGGGATGAACAGCTTCCTCATCGCCCAGGGGTTCTCCGGTCTTGGGATGGCCACAGTGGTGCTGGGGGCGGTGCTCAATATCGTACTGGACCCGCTCTTTATGTTTGGACTGGATTTGGGCGTGGCCGGTGCGGCCCTGGCCACGGTGCTCTCCCAGATGGCCTCCTGCGGTTTCGTGCTGATTGCCCTGCTACGGCCGAAGATGCCCGTCCCCCTGCGCTGGGGGGGCTTTTCCCGGTCCATCATGCTGCGTGTGCTGGCGTTCGGATTGTCGCCCTTCCTCATCATCGCCACCGACAGCATCCTGCTCATCGTCCTGAATACGGTGCTCCAGCGCTACGGCGGGGCCGAGCTGGGGGACGCCCTTATTACCTGCGCCACCATCGTGCAGAGCTATCTGCTGCTCATCACCATGCCCATGGGCGGCCTGACCCTGGGCACCCAGCCGGTGATCAGCTTCAACTACGGCGCGGCCAGAGCCGACCGGATCCGGCAGGCAATGAAGTCGATCGTGGGGCTGTGCCTGGCATTCTGTGTGGGGATGACGCTTGTGACCCACACGCTGTCCCCGTATTTTGTCCGGCTGTTTACCCAAAGCCCGGAGCTGATCGAACGCTCGGTGCGGTATATCAAGATGTTCACCGCCATGATCATCCCGCTGGCCGTCCAGTATCCTCTGGTGGATGAGACCACCGCTCTGGGCCAGGTACGGCTGGCCCTGTTCTGCTCCCTGTTCCGCAAGTCGGTCTTCCTGGCGGGGCTGCTGCTGCTGCCCGCCCTGTTTTCGGCGGAAGCGACCTTCCTGTCCGAGCCCATTGCCGACGCTGTGGCCGCGAGCGTCACCACCTGCCTGTTCCTGCGCATCATCCCCAAGGTGCTGGAGCGGCGCGTCCGTGAAGCCGGGGCAGACCCGGCGCCCCGGCCCTGAAATGAGACAAGCGGCCCGGCGCATCAGCGCCGGGCCGCTTTCCAATGGATGTAACAGGGATCAGGGTTCTTTCCGCTGGCACTTCTTGGGCGTTACGCAGGTGCCCTCAGCAATGGCCACTACGATGGGCTCGTCCAGGAAATCGGCGGCGGAGTCGCTGATGTCGGGGCGGGGAACGGCCACCTTGCGGGCCTCGAACTTCATCTTGCGGGAGGTATTGCCGATGTGGGTGATCTCGCCGTAGGCCTCGATAAAATCACCGGCATACACGGGCGCCTTGAACTCGATGTTGTTATATGCGCAGAACAGGCCCTCGTCGCCGTCGCACTTGATCAGCAGCTCGGTGGCTACATCGCCGAACAGGTGCACCATGTGGGCACCGTCCACCAGATTGCCGCCGTAGTGGGCGTCCTTTGCAGACATGCGCAGACGAATCATAGAGGTGTATTTCTTCTCATCCATGTCGATCCACTCCTACTAAAATATTTTTTGCAGGAATTCTTGCCTTCCCTATTCTACGTCTTTCCGAAGGGGTTGTCAACCGGGGAAATTCGTGCTACAATGCGCTTATCCGCTTTAAAGCGCAAAAGCGCCTGAGGGGAAAGAGAAGCAAGGGAGCTTAAAGTATGGTTTCGGAACATATGGTAAAGCTGGGGATGAACCGCAACATCATGCGGGAGATCTTCGAGCATGGAAAGCGCCGGGCCAAGGTCGTGGGCGCGGGGAACGTATTGGACTTTTCCCTGGGCAACCCCAGCGTGCCGCCCCCGGCCAAGGTGAACGACACCATCCGGGCCGTGTTGGACGGGCCGTTGCACGACAGTGTCCACGCCTATACCAGCGCCCCTGGCGACCAGGGCTGCCGGGACGCGATCGCCGCCTCGCTGACCCACCGCTTCGGGGTGTTCTGCACGGGGGACGAGCTGTATCTGACCGTGGGCGCCGCCGCCGCCCTGTGCTGCTGCCTGTTCGGCCTGCATACGCCGGGGGATGAGTTTATCGTCATCGTGCCTTATTTCACCGAATACCGGGTATTCATCGAGAGCGCCGGGGCGAAAGCGGTGGAGGTTCCCGCCGCGCCCGGCACCTTTGATCTGGACCTGGCCGCCATCGAGGCCGCCATCGGGCCCAATACGAAAGGCATCCTGATCAATTCGCCCAATAACCCCGCGGGCGTGGTCTATCCCGCCGCCACCATCCGGGGGCTGGCTGATCTGCTGCGCCGCAAAAGCAGCGAGTTTGGAAATCCCATTTACCTGATCTCCGACGAACCCTACCGGGAGGTGGTCTACGACGGGGTGGAGGTACCCTGGCTGCCCGCCTATTATGAGAACACTCTGGTGTGCTACTCCTACAGCAAGTGCCTCTCCCTGCCCGGCGAACGCATCGGCTATGTGCTGGTGCCCCAGAGCGCGGAGGACTGGGCCCGCGTGTACGCCGCCGTGGCCGGCGCCGGGCGGGGCATTGGGTACATCAACGCGCCCAGCCTGTTCCAGCATGTGGCGGCCGCCTGTGACGGCCTGACCGCCGATCTGAGCGTCTATGAGACCAACCGCAACCGGCTCTACCGCGGGCTGACGGAGATGGGGTATACCTGCGTCAAGCCGGACGGCACCTTCTATTTGATCTTCCAGGCCCCGGACCTGGATTCCATGGCCTTTTCCAAGCGGGCCATGAAGTATGACCTGCTGGTGGCGCCGACCGACACCTTCGGCTGCCCCGGTTATCTTCGGGTGGCCTTCTGCGTGGATACCGGACGGGTGGAAAAGGCCCTGCCGGTCTTCCGCAGGCTGGCCCAGGAGTACGGATTGTGCAAATGAGCAGAGAACTCCCCGCGGGCGGCACCAGCCGTCCGCGGGGAGCTCTCTGCCTTCAGGCGATTTTCAGGTGCGCACGCTTGAGGGCGGCGCGGATGACCAGGCACAGGGGCGGGGCGATGAGGATGGCCACGGCGGCGTTGAACAGGGAGGCGGGGACCTTCAGCGGCAGGATGCCCACGGCAACGGCAGGCGGAAGCCCCTCCACCAGCAGGCCGTCGTATGCGAAGCACTTGAAAAAGTAGAGCACGTAATAGGCGATGCAGCCGCATACCGCGCCGGCCAGACAACGGGGATAGCGGGGAGCCTCCCGATGGGCGGCGCTGCGCAGGACCCAACCGGCCGCCAGGCCCATGATCCCCTTGGTGAGAAAGGTGATCCAGCACTCGGCGGCAAAAAGAGGGTTGGTCAGGTCGTACAGGGCGGAGCCCAGACCGGAGGCCAGCCCGCCTGCAGGGCCCAGCAGCAGGCCGGACAGACAGCACATGATATTGGCCAGGGTAAAAGAGGTTTTGCCGCCGATGGCAATGGGCAGGATGATGCGCAGATAATTGCTGACAAAGACCAGAGCGGTCATCATTCCCAGGACAGCCAGAGAAACGGCGCTCATGCGGCGATTTTTCATGACGAAGCACTTCCCATCTCAATTCTTCGGACCCCATTATATCCGGGAACTGACTATACTTCAAATGCCAGATTTTAAAAATATAATAAGGTCAGAAAAGGTTGGAATGCGGAAGAAGCGACCGGCGTGCGGAGGAACACAGCGAGTGCCCTGCCTGTACAGGCAGGGCACTCGCTGAAAACCGGAAGCGCGCGGCCGCCGCTTTGGGCCGGGCCGGATCAATACCGTCCAAAGTCGCCGGAGCGGCCCTCGGTCACGTCGGCGCCGAACTCGTAATCCTTGCCGGGCAGGATGGCGTTGAGCGCGATGCCGGCAATGGCGGCGATGGCCAGGTTGGTCAGGGTCACATGGGCCTCGCCGATGGAGAAGGTGATACCGCTGGAAAAGCCCAGACCACAGACCAGGATGACGGCGGCGATGATCAGGTTGCGGGAGTTGGTGAAGTCCACCCGGTTTTCCACCACGTTGCGTACGCCGATGGCGGAGATCATGCCGTAGAGGATGAAGGATACGCCGCCGATGATGGCGGTGGGGATGGAGTTGACCAGGGCGGCAAAGGCGGGGGAGAAGGACAGGATCACCGCGTAAAGGGCGGCCAGACGGACCACCTTGGGATCATACACGCGGGAGAGGACCAGAACGCCGGTGTTTTCCCCGTAAGTGGTGTTGGCGGGGCCGCCGAACAGGCCGGCCAGGGAGGTGGCGATACCGTCCCCGATGAGGGTGCGGTGCAGGCCGGGGTCCTGAATGAAGTTTTGGCCCACGGTGGCGGAGATGGCGGACATATCGCCGATGTGCTCCATCATGGCGGCGATGGCGATGGGAGCCATGACCAGGATGGAGGTCACGTCAAACTTGGCGATCGAGCCGCCGAAGTCGGTGATGAAGGGCTGGAAGCCAAGGATCCGGGAGGCCGCCACGGAGGAGAAGTCCATCAGAGGCACCACCTCGCCGGCGGCATTGAGGGCGGTGGCGCCCATGGCGCTGGCGATCACGGCCACGAGATAGGGGACCACCACACCCAGGAGGATGGGGATGATCTTGATCATGCCGCGGCCCCAGATGTTGCAGACCACGATGACCGCGATGGACAGGATGGCCAGCCACCAGCAGGAGGAGGCGTTGGTCACGGCGGAGGGGGCCAGGTTCAGGCCGATGAGGATGATGATGGGGCCGGTGACCACGGGGGGGAGAAAGCGCATGACCCGCTTGACGCCCACCAGCTTGATAATGGCGGCCAGGATGACGTACAGCAATCCGGCGACCACGATGCCGCCGCAGGCATATTGAAGCTTGACGGCCGGGTCCATTCCGGCGTATTTGCCGGTGTCCAGGGCCGCCACGGCGGCAAAGCCGCCCAGATAGGCGAAGGAGGAGCCCAAGAAGGCGGGCACCTTCATTTTCGTGCAGACGTGGAAGAACAGAGTGCCGATTCCGGCGAAGAACAGAGTGGTCTGGATGGACAGGGGCAGGCCGTAGCCCTGGACCAGAATGGGGACCAGGACGGTGGCGCCGAACATGGCGAACATGTGCTGAAGACCCAGAATGAGCATCCTGGGCAGGCCCAGCCGGCGGGCGTCATAGATCGGTTCGCTTCCGGTGATGTGTTTCTTTCCCATAGTTTTCTCCTCTCTCATATCCCGTGGACGGCGCTTGTGCAGAAAAAAAGCAATCACCCTTCCCAAAGGAAAAGCAATTGCCCATCAAACGGAACAAAACGCGGGGAAAACGGGAAACAGTTTCATACACACTGCAGTCCTGTTCACGTCTGCCCGCCTCCGTCCACTCTAAAGTCTGCTCTATACTAGCAGAAATCGCGCGATATGGCAAGGGGAAATTTGCGGGATTTGTTACTTTACCAAAAGAAAGCGCGAAAGCGGGGACGGGGTTGGAGCTTCTGCGGATTGACAGGGTCCGTGCCGGTCCGGTAAAATTGAATTTACCATTTGTTTTACTAAGGTAAGGTGAACGCCCTATGAAAAAGCCCTTCGTTACGCTGGAGCAGCTCCAAGGCATCACGCAGGCCTATCCCACGCCCTTTCACCTCTATGATGAGAAGGGAATCCGGGAGAACGCCCGGCGGCTGAAGGAAGCGTTTGCGTGGAATCCGGGGTACCGGGAGTATTTTGCCGTCAAGGCCACGCCCACCCCCGCGATCCTGAAGCTGCTGCGGGAGGAGGGGTGCGGCGTGGACTGCTCCTCGCTCACCGAACTGATGCTGGCGGAGAAATGCGGATTTTCCGGCCGTGAGATCATGTTCTCCTCCAATGAGACCCCGGCGGAGGAGTTTGCGCTGGCGGCCCGGCTGGGCGCCACCATCAATCTGGACGATTTCACCCACATCGACTTTTTGAAGCAGACCATCGGCTTTATCCCGGAGACCATCTCCTGCCGCTTTAATCCGGGCGGCGTGTTCCGCCTGGGGGAGAGCAAGGAGGGCTTCCAGGTCATGGATACGCCGGGGGATTCCAAGTACGGCTTTACCCGGGAACAGCTCTTTGAGGGATTTCGAACGCTCAGGAGCATGGGGGCCAAGCGCTTCGGGCTCCATGCGTTCCTGGCCTCCAATACCTTGTCCAACGAGTATTACCCGGCCCTGGCCGCCATCCTGTTCCGGCTGGCGGTGGAGCTGCGGGATCAGACGGGGGCCGACGTAAGGTTCATCAACCTCTCCGGCGGCGTGGGCATTCCGTACCGCCCCGACCAGAGCGAGAACGACATTGCGGTCATTGGCGCAGGCGTGCGGAAGGCCTATGAAGAGATCCTGGTGCCTGCGGGGATGGGGGACGTGGCCCTCTGCACCGAACTGGGCCGCTTCCTGCTGGGGCCCTACGGGTGCCTGGTCACCCGCGCGATCCACGCCAAGCACACCTATAAGGAGTATATCGGCGTGGACGCCTGCGCCGCCAACCTGATGCGCCCCGCTATTTACGGGGCGTACCACCACATCACCGTCATGGGCAAGGAGGACGCGCCCTGCGACCATAAGTACGACGTGGTGGGCTCCCTGTGTGAAAACTGCGACAAATTCGCCGTGGACCGTATGCTCCCCCGGATCGACAGGGGGGATCTGCTGGTCATCCATGATACCGGCGCGCACGGATTTTCCATGGGCTATAACTACAACGGCAAGCTCCGCTCGGCGGAGCTTCTGCTCCAGGCCGGCGGCGGGGTACGGCTGATCCGCCGGGCCGAGACTCCGGAGGACTATTTTGCCACGATGGTGTTTGAATGAGTGACGGGCAGCAGCGCCGGGAAGGGCGATGCCGCCCGGCGGGAACAGGGGCGCCGGCAGGCGTGCTGCCCCTGTTCTTACCGATCCCTGTGGACGCAAGGGCGAGCGAGGAGACCTGCCTGAAAGGGAAAACGGCATTTTGCCGAATGTGGGCTATGGGCGCATGACTCTTATTTCAGCCGTGCCAGCAGCCGTTCCAGCAGGCCGCGGCGGCGCTCTTGGGAAACAGGCGGGTGGGCGGCGGCCTCTTGAGCCTGCGTCACGGCCTCGGCCATCATGGCCGCCTGAGCGTCCAGGACGGGCGCTGCTTCGGGTCTCGGGATGGGGGAATAGCTCCCGTCGGGACCCAGCAGCCGGGCTTTTGCATTGTCGGTACAGAGCAGGGTGATATAATGGGCGATCTGCCGCCGGATGGCCGGGTCGAGGACGGGGCAGGCGATCTCCACCCGCCGTTCGGTATTGCGGGTCATAAAATCGGCCGAGCCGATATACATACTGGCGTCCTCGCCCGCACCGAAGGCAAACACGCGGGGATGCTCCAGAAAGCGCCCCACGACGGAAAAGATCCGGATATGGTCGGTCAGGCCGCTCACGCCGGGGCGCAGACAGCAGATGCCCCGTACGTTCATCACCACCTCTACGCCCGCCTGACTGGCTTCGGCCAGCTTGTCGATGAGCTGGCGGTCGGTCACGGAGTTGACCTTGATGAAAATGTGGGCGGGGATCCCCTGACGGGCCTTGGCGATCTCCTCCTCCATCTTTTCCAGCAGCCTGGGCTTGAGGCTGTAGGGAGCCACCAACAGGTGGTGATACGTGCCCTCCAGGTTGGAGGTGGCCATGTTCTGGAAGAAGGACGCCGCGTCGGCGCCGACGGCGCTCTGGGCGGTCATCAGACAGAAGTCGGTGTAGAGCTTGGCCGTCTTCTCATTGTAGTTGCCCGTACCGATCTGAGTGATGTATTGGATGTGGGAGCGCTCCCGCCGGGTGATCAGACAGATCTTGGAGTGGACCTTGTATCCCTCAAAGCCGTAGAGCACCGTGCACCCGGCCTCCTCCAGCCGCTCTGCCCAGGCGATGTTGTTCTGCTCATCGAACCGTGCCCGCAGCTCCATGAGGACCGTCACATCCTTCCCGTTCTCTGCGGCGGCGGCCAGGTACTCCACCAGCTTGGCGGTAGAAGAGAGCCGGTAGATGGTGATCTTGATGGAGAGCACCGCGGGGTCGGCGGCGGCTTCCCTTACCAGCTTTAAAAAGGGCTCCATCGCATGGAAGGGGTAGTAGAGCAGCACGTCCCGCCGGAGGATCTGCGGGATCAGCGGCTCGCCCTTCACCAGCTCCCGGGGCCACTGGGGCGTGTACTTGGGATAGCACAGCGCGGCGACGGTCTCCGGCGGCAGAAGCGTCTCCAGCGCGTACACGTAGCCCAGCGCCAAAGGGGCGCGGGAGGAGAAGACCTGGGCGGGGGACAGCTCTAGCCGGCGGCAGAGGAAGCCGGTCAGGGCCTGGCCCGCTTCGCCCTGGATCTCCAGACGGACGGGGGAGAGGCGTGCGCGCTTTTTCAGCACCTTCTGCATGTGTACCCGAAAGTCCTCGCCCACGTCGTAATCCTCGTCCTCCGGGCTGATATCGGCGTTGCGGGTAACGGCCACGACGCATTTGGACTCCACCTCGTAGGTATCAAAGAGCGTTTCGGCATAAAACAGGACCACCTGCTCCGTAAGCACATAGCGCACGCCCCGCTCCTCCAGACGCAGGAAGGGAGGAAGCGCCCTCGGTATGGGCACCAGCCCGAAGCAGGACTGACCCTCCCGCCGGAGGGAGAGCGCCACCGTCAGGGCCTTGGAAGGCAGGTGGGGGAAGGGATGATGGGCGTCCACCACCATGGGAGAGAGCACCGGAGCCACATAATCCCGAAACCAGCGCTCCACCTGCTTGCGGCCCTTCACGTCTAGTTCCTCCACGCCCAGGCTGCAGATATTGCAGGAGCGCAGGCGCGTCTCCAGCTGTGCGAAGGTCTTGTCCCGGCGCTTGTAAAGGGGCGGTACCGCCCGGCACACAGCCTGGAGCTGTTCGGTGGGGGTCAGGCCGCTCTTGCTGTCCACATGCGCCTGCCTGGAAAGGGTCATGTCGTAAATGGAGCCGACCCGGATCATGAAAAATTCGTCCAGATTGCTGGTAAAGATGGCGGCGAACTTCAGCCGTTCAAACAGCGGCACGGATTCGTCGGTGGCCTCTTCCAGCACGCGTTCGTTGAATTTCAGCCAGGAGAGCTCCCGCTCCTGGGTATAGCGCGTATCCACGGCTTTAGTCATGCTGCGTTACCCCCATCACACGGTTCATAAGATAACCCTCCCGCACGCCGCAGGCGCTCACCGAGACGGTCTCGACCCCATAGGACTTCATCACGGCGTTGAGAATGATGAGGCCCGGCAGAATGGTATGCACCCGGTCGGGCGCGGAGCGCAGGATCTGCCGAAGCGTGTCCCGGTCCCCTTTTTTCAGCCCCTTGTAAAGGGTCTGCAGCTCTCCGGCGGGGATGATCCGGTTGTCCGGGTCCGTTCCGGCCAGGTCGTTGCACAGCTTGGCGGCGGCCCGTATGGTGCCGCCCACGCCGGTCAGGTGCCTGCACCGGACCTTGGCGGTCCTGGCGCGCTCCAGCTCGGCCTCCACCTGCTCCCGAATGGCGCGGCGCTCCTCCCGGGTGGGGAAGAGGCCCGCCACATACCTGGTGTACAGGGACAAGGAACCCATGGGAAGCGAGCAGCCGGAAGAGATGCGTCCGCCGTCATAGGCCACAAGCTCCGTCGAGCCGCCGCCGATGTCGGTCAGCAGGCCGGAAGAAGCGCCGCCTCCCGCGGCGGCGCCCTGGAAGGAAAGCGCGGCCTCGTCCGCGCCGGAGAGGACCTCCACGGTCAGGCCGGTCACCTCCCGTATGGTCTGCACAGCGTCCTCGGTGTTGACAATGTTGCGCAGAGAGGCGGTGCCGAAGACGTACAGGTCATGGAGGCCGAAGTTATCCAGCAGGGCGCGGAACCCGGCCAGCGTCCGGCAGGCCACCAGGATGCCGCTGTCGGAGAGCGCGCCGTCCTTGATATAGCCTGCCAGCCCGGCCATCACTTTTTTGTTCAGCAGCAGCTTGAACTGCGTCCCCTCCCAGCGGTAGATGGACAGCCGGATGGTGTTGGAGCCTACGTCCGCAATGCCGCATTTCATGGAAAGCACCTCGCTTTGTTCGGATTGGTTTGCATTCGCCTTAGTTTACGCGCTTTCCGGGCGGATATCAATGGGATTTACGAAAGCTTTACATGGGATCCGTGTCCGTATCCGCCGCGGCGCCGGCCTCCAGGCAGCAGGCTTCCTGTGCCGCGCGCCGGGCGGCGATCAGCGCCAGATTGTCCCCCAGCACGGTGAAAAAGGCCGCCAGTACGCCCAGCTCATCGTTGGACCGGTCCTGGGCCAGCTGGAAGGATACCAGCGCGGCGATGACCAGAAGCGCTTCTCCGGAAGGGCCCGATGTACATGCCATTTCGCCACCTCCTCTGCCCATTTTACGGCGAAAGCCGCCAAAGGTGCCGGTGGACGGGCGGGAAGCGCTGTGGTATAATAGCCGCGATACGGCTGCTATACCGCTTTGACCGGCACGGTTCGCGCCCGCCCTGCGGCCTTCCGCCGCGAAGGGGGCCGGATACCGAGAAGCGCCCCGCATTTCGCGGTATCCCGGCGGCGTTAGCGCCTGTTTCAAAACCGAAACGGCGTCGGATGAGCGGCCGTTTTGCCGTTGTGCGCCCCAATGGCCGCCGGTTTGGCGGACGACGAAGACGAGCGGGAGGAGTTTTTATGGAATACCGTACTTGGCCGGCGCTGGATGCCAGGGTCTCCCTGTTGGGCTTCGGCTGCATGCGCTTTCCCACGGACGATGCGGGATGCGTACAGGAGGACGCTGCCGCCGCCATGCTCCGCCGGGCGCTGGAGGCGGGGGTCAATTACATCGACACCGCCTATTTTTATCATGAGGAGCAGAGCGAGCGCGTCCTGGGCCGCGTCCTGGCGGACGTGCCCCGGGAGCGCTATTACTTGGCCACCAAGCTGCCTACCTGGAAGGTGGAGTCCCTGGAGGACGCACAGCGCTTCTTCACCACTCAGCTGGAGCGGCTGAATACGGATCACTTTGACTTCTATTTGCTGCATACCCTCAACCGGGACCGCTGGCGAGCGATGGTGGAGCTGGGCGTGGTGGACTGGTGTGTCCAAAAGCAGCGGGAAGGGGCGATCTGCCGCTTCGGGTTTTCGTTCCACGACGGGTATGACGTCTTCGAGGAGATCCTGAGTTTCCGGAAATGGGATTTCTGCCAGATCCAGTTCAACTATCTGGATACGGATATCCAGGCGGGCGAGCGGGGATATGCGCTGGCGGAGCAGCTGGGGGTGCCGCTGGTGATCATGGAGCCGGTGAAAGGGGGCGCGCTGGCCGATCTGCCGGAGGATCTGGCCGCCCGGCTGCGGCGGGCGCGTCCGGGCGCGTCGATGGCCTCCTGGGCCCTGCGCTGGGCGGCCGGCCGCGCCAATGTGCTCACCGTTCTCAGCGGGATGAGCACCCTGGAACAGGTGGAGGACAATGCGGCCACCTTTACCCGGTTCCAGCCCCTGACGCAGGCGGAACTGGCCTTGGTGGAGGAGACGGCCGCGGCCCTGCGCGCGCGGGTGAAAAACGGCTGCACCGGCTGCCGCTACTGCATGCCCTGCCCTGCCGGAGTGAATATCCCGGAAAATTTCCAACTGTGGAATCAGACGGCCAAGACCCAAAACGGCGCCTCCGCCTGGCGGCCCTGGCATGTGAATTTCGGGGAGGAGGACAAGGCAAAAAACTGCGTGCGCTGCGGCAGGTGCGTTCCGCTCTGCCCCCAGGGCATCCCCATCCCGGACGATCTGGCCCGCGCCCAGGCGGAGCTGGACGCCATCCCCAAACCGTAGAAGCGCTCGGGGCCGCGTTGACGCCCTGCCGCGGCCGGAACGCCTGAAAAGCGCCCCGCCCCCTTTCCTCCGCTTCGGTTCGGAGGATGGGGGCGGGGCGCTTTTACGATCTTTTGGCAGGGGAAAACGGGCGCCTTGGCAGATCGGAACAGGGCCGGGCGCCGTTTCCGGCCCACGTGCATATTACCGCGGGCCTTCCTCAAAGACCTCGATCAGGTTGCCGGCGTTGTCGGTGATGAATACGCCGTACGTGCCGTCGATCTCGGCGACCTTGACGATGGATACGCCCAGCGCCTCCAGCTCGGCCTTGGCTTTGGGGCCGTCCACAACGCCCAGGGCCATGTGCTTGTTTCCGTGGGTCATCAGATCCGCATTGGGAACGCTGCGCCCGGCGGGCAGAGGATGGGCGCCGGGGACCTGGAAAAGCTCCAGCTGAAAGCCGGGGCCCTGCATATGGCTGACCTTCGCGTCGATGCCGGGGATCACGGAGCGTTGGATGACGGTAAAGCCAAAGATCCGCTCATACCAGGCGATGCTCGCCTCCAGATCGGGCACGCTGATGGCAAAATGGTTGATGCCGTTGACGGCGATGGGCATAGTACCCCTCCTGTCCAGCTTACTATGGAGGTATGCTGATGCATACGGAACAAAGCCAATTGGCTTTGTTCCGGTGCAAGGTTTTTGGCAGATGAGCCGGAAAACCTTGCACCTTCCGCTGGAGCAATACGGCGCTCCAGTGGAAACACGAATAAATCGCTTGGCGGTTTATTCAGCAGACATTATTATAGCGGATCTGGGGGAAAATGTACAGAAAAAAGCGCGGCGCAGCGAGGGCGTCCCCCAAGGCCCCGGCCTTTTCCAGACGTCCCGCTGCGCCGCCCCCGCTGGGGCGTCAGAAATCATACTGCCCGCCCGTCAGGCTGCGGACAAAGGCCTTCATCTCGTCCTTGGAGTTGATAGTGTGGGTATGCTCGATCAAATCCCGCTGCCGGTCGGGGGAGAGCTCGGAAAAGTAGGCCATGGCCTGGGGATACTGGGCCAGCGCCATTCCGAAGCCCATGGGCAGTTCCGCAATGGGGTTGAAGCCTTCCTGATACATAAGCAGTCTCCTTTCCTTCAGCGCTTAGTATGCGCAGAAAGGCGCGGGAGTAACCGCTATGGCGGAGGAATTGATCAAATACCCGCCCCGCCGTTCCATTTCCAGTCCCGGATCTCGGGCATGTCCTCGCCGTGGGCGGTGATATACTGCTTGTGCTCCACCAGCTTGTCCCGCATGAGCTGGATCAGGAACGCGCCCCGGTTGCCCAGCTGGGGCAGACGCTTGACGGTGTCGATGACCAGATCGAAGCGGTCGATGTTGTTCTGCACCCGCATGTCGAAGGGGGTGGTGATGGCCCCCTCCTCCTTGTAGCCCCGCACGTGCAGGTTTTTATTGCGGCGGCGGTAGGTCAGCTCATGGACCAGGGTGGGGTAGCCGTGAAACGCGAAGATGATCGGCTTATCGGCGGTGAAGATGGCGTCGTAATCCTCGTCCCGCAGGCCGTGGGGATGCTCGGTATGGGGCTGGAGCTTCATCAGGTCCACCACGTTGACGACCCGCAGCTTGATCTCGGGCAGATACTTGCGCAGGATCGTCACGGCCGCCAGGGTCTCCAGCGTGGGCGTCTCCCCGCAGCAGGCCAGCACGGCGTCGGGCTCGGCGCCCTGGTCGTTGGAGGCCCACTGCCAGATACCGATGCCGTGGGTGCAGTGCTTGACCGCCTGGTCCATCGTCAGCCACTGGGGGCGCGGGTGCTTGGAGGTGATCATGACATTGACGTAATTCCGGCTTTTGATGCAGTGGTCGAAGATCCACAGCAGGCAGTTGGCGTCGGGGGGCAGATAGAGACGCACCACGTCGGCCTTTTTGTTGGCCACATGGTCCAGAAAGCCCGGGTCCTGGTGCGTGAAACCGTTGTGGTCCTGCTGCCAGACGTTGGAGGAGAGCACATAGTTCAGCGATGCCACATCCTGCCGCCAGGGCAGCTGGGAGGCCACCTTCAGCCATTTGGCGTGCTGGGAGACCATAGAGTCCACAATGCGGATAAAGGCCTCATAGCTGTTGAAAAACCCGTGCCGCCCGGTGAGCAGATAGCCTTCCAGCCAGCCCTGACACAGGTGTTCGGAGAGCATGGCGTCCATAATGCGCCCGTCGGGGGAAAGCAGCTCGTCCCCCTCCAGCTGCTGGGCGTCCCAACGGCGGGGGCTGGCCTGGAAGGCGGCCTCCAGCCGGTTGCTCAGGGCTTCGTCCGGGGCAAAGACCCGGAAGTTCCGGGCCTTGGCGTTGAGTTTGAGCACGTCCCGCACATAGGGGCCCAACTGGGCCATATCCTCCGTCTCCACCGCGCCGGGGGCGGGCACGTCCAGAGCGTATTTGGTGAAATCCGGGGTGCGCAGGTCCCGCAGCAGCAGTCCGCCGTTGGCGTGGGGGTTGGCCCCCATGCGGCGTTCCCCATCAGGCATCAGTGCGCGGAGGATAGGGGCGGGCGCGCCGTTTGCATCGAAGAGCTCCTCCGGATGGTAGCTGTGCAGCCAGTCCTCCAGCATCTGCAGATGCTCCGGGTGGTCCTGGTCGATGGGCAGGGGGATCTGGTGGGAACGGAAGGTACCCTCTACCGGTATGCCGTCCACCCGGGCGGGGCAGGTCCAGCCCTTGGGCGAGCAAAAAACGATCATGGGCCAGCGGGGGCGCTCGGTCTCCCCGTTTTCCCGGGCGCTGACCTGGATGCGCTGGATCTCACGGATCGACCAGTCCACAGCCGCGGCCATCCTCTGGTGCATCTGCTCCGGGCTGCCGCCCTCCACAAAGCGGGGCGTCCAGCCGCAGCCTTTGAAGAAGTCCTCTGCCTCGTCCCGCGTGATGCGGGCAAAGACGGAAGGACTTGCCATCTTATAGCCGTTCAGATGCAGGATGGGCAGCACGGCGCCGTCGGTGACGGGATTCAAAAACTTGTTGGAGTGCCACGCAGCGGCCAGAGGAGCGGTCTCCGCCTCTCCGTCGCCCACCACGCAGGCGGCGATCAGGTCGGGGTTGTCCATCACCGCGCCGAACGCATGGGAAAGGGAATACCCCAGCTCGCCCCCCTCGTTAATGGAACCGGGGGTCTCGGGAGCACACTGGCAGCCCACGCCGCCGGGGAAGGAGAACTGCTTGAACAGACGGCGCATTCCCTCCTCGTCCTGGCTCACATTGGGATAGAGCTCGCTGTAGGTCCCCTCCAGGTAGGTCTGGGCCACCGCGGCGTTTCCGCCATGGCCGGGACCGCAGACGTAGATCATGTCCAGGTCATAGCGGAGGATGGCCCGGTTCAGGTGGGTGTAGATGAAATTCTGCCCCGGCACGGTGCCCCAATGCCCCACGATGTGCTTTTTCAAATGCGCGGGCTTGAGTGGTTCCCGAAGCAGGGGGTTATCCAGCAGGTAGAGCTGGCCTGCGGAGAGATAGTTGGCCGCACGCCAGTATGCGTCGATCTTTTTGAGCATGTCCTGGGTCAAGGGCCCCTTCTTAGACATGCGGGTAGAAGTTTTAGTGGTGAGCTTGGCCTTGTTGATGGCAGGTTTGGCCAAAGTAACGACCCCCTTAACCGAGATTATCATGCTGCTTATTATACATCGGGAGGATGGAAAAAGAAAGAGCCGGCTTTTGAAAAAAGGCTTGACGTGGAGCGCGCTCTAAGTAATAAGGTATTTGTATCCGGAAACTGGAGGCGGCGCCATGGAAGAGGGCGGCGGCGGCGCGATGTTTCCCCAGGGAGAGCCAAACCCCTTCGGGGGGGTTACAGGCCGGGACGATCTGAATATGCTGGCGGAGCAGGGCGTGGCCATCGGCAGCGTGACCTTTGAGCCTGGCTGCCGTAACCACTGGCACATCTGTCATGCGCAGCGGGACGGAGGACAGATCCTGCTGTGCACCGGCGGACAGGGCTGGTATCAGGCGTGAAACGGCCGCAAAACGGGACGGATAAAACAGAGAAGGAGCAATCATAATGTCGGAAAGCGTATTACTGCTGTCGGCCAGCCCCCGCAGGGGCGGAGCAGCGGAACCAACTGGCGGCACATATGGCCGATCTGCAGGCGTCCCTGGACCGGCTCAATGATAAGATCGAGCGCTGCGAGCAGGGGCGGATGACCGGGGAGAAGCAGCTTCTGCGGCAGAATCGAACGGACTGAGGCTGAGAAAAGGCGCGGCATTGCCGCGCCTTTTCTGCCGCTTATACGCCGCCTAAGGCGGTGAGATGTAAGTGCTCCAGAGAAACAGAGGCCCCGTCGTAGCGCACGTCGGCCGTAACGGAGGCAAAATAGCACGGAGTACCCAGCCCCTGAAGGAGCACCCCCGTCCCATACACGCCGGTAAAGCTTCCGTCCCGGTAGCGATAGAAGGTCCGGTCGAGAAAACAGAGCGGAGCATCCCCGGCGGGCTCCGGGTCCTGGTCTCCCAGACGGTAGGAGACGCGCTCATCCGGTAAGGCGGCGGTGATGGTACGGCTGCCGGGATCATAGGCGTACGCCACTTGTTGGGCCAGCAGCGCGTCCGCATCCGAGTCGGTGAGTCCGCAGTCGGTCCAGCCGCCGCCCTCCTCCGGCGCATAGAAGTGCAGCTCGAACACATGGCTGCGGGTGTGGTTGCGGATCATGTACTTGACGGCCAGCTCCGATGCGCCGTCTCCGTCAAAATCCGCCCACCAGAGCTCCGGAAGAACGGGTTCCACCGCGGGGAGGTACGCCTGGTCGAAGGGGGTCAGGGTATCGCCCCGGCGCAGAAGTACGCCGGAGAAGTCGGCGTCCTCCAGGACGCTCCCGCCATAGCCATACAGGGCGATGTCCTGTTCCGGCAGTTCCGAGAGCAGATAAAACGCCTGAGCGCCTGCAAGGATCTCCTCCGGCGCGGCGGGTACGGCGGGAAGGTCGTCCACGGTGACGCCCTCCCACCAAAGCGGCTCGGGCGCGGCGGTGGGAAGCGGCGGCTCCACAGGCGCGGGGCCTGGCGTGTCCGGCGCGGGGACCGGCTGAACCGGAGACCGCGCGCAGCCGAAGAGAAGCAGGGACAGCAAAAGCAGTGGAAGCAGCAGCTTTTTCATGGCTTATTCCTCCAATCGGGCAAGCTTGGTGCGGTAGAGGCGGCGGTAAAGGACCAGGGCCAGCAGACTGGAAAAACCTTCGGCCAGGAGGAAGGACAGCCAGATCAGGCGGGGGGCGAGCAGACCCAGCACCAGCGCTGCGGGCAGGAGAAGGACCACCTGCCGCAGCAGGGAGAGGATCAGACTGAGCATGGGACAGCCCAGGGCCTGGAAGGAGGAGCTGAAGATGATGCCTACCGCCGCAAACACGAAGGAAAGGGATACCAGCCGCAGGGCGGGCACGCCGTCGGCCAGGACGGCGGCGTCGGCGTTGAACAGGCCCAGCAGCGGGCCGGGAACGAGCAGGAGCAGCAGCGTGCCCGCCGCCAGGAGACCTGCGGCGATGATCAGGGCAAAGTGGATCAGGCCTGTAATCCGTTCGCGCTTTTTGGCGCCGTAATTGAAGCTGACCACCGGGATCAGGCCGTTGTTGAGGCCGTAGACCGGCATGAAAAGGAAGGACTGGAGCTTAAAATAGGCGCCCAGGATAAACACGCCGGTGGCGGAGAAAAAGGACAGGAGCTTATTCATCCCCAGGGTCATGACGGTGGCCAGAGACTGCATGACCATGGCGGGAAAGCCGATTTTCAGGATCTCCAGAATGACGGAACGCGAGGGGCGGAAACCGCGCGTCTGGAGGACGAGCACCCGGCTGCGGCGCACCAGAAGCAGACCTACGGTCATACCGACCAGCTGTCCGATCACGGTGGCCAGGGCGGCCCCGGCCACCTCCAGGCGGGGGAACGGCCCCAGACCGAAAATGAGCAGGGGGTCCAGGAGCAGATTGACCACCGCGCCGATGCCCTGGATGCACATGGGCCCCACCGCGTCTCCGCTGGCCTGGAGCACCCGCTCCCCCGAAAACTGCATACACACGCCGAGCGAGCCCGCGGTGACGATGGCAAGGTACTGACTGCCGTAGTCGACGACCTGCGGTACGTCGGAGAACAGCGCCAGAAAGGGGCGGCTGAACAGCACGCCCGGGATCAGAAAGATCAGCCAGCAGCACAGGTAGAGGAAGTAGCCGTTCATTGCCACGGCGCTGGCCTCGGCGGGGCGGCGTTCCCCCAAGCGGCGGGAGAGTATGGTGTTTACGCCGACGCCGGTCCCCACGCAGATGGAAATCATCAGGGTCTGTACCGGATAGGCCAGGGACAGCGCCACAAATCCGTCGGTGCTGAGCTGGGCCACGAACATGCTGTCCACCAGATTATACAGGGCCTGGATCAGCATGGAGAGCATCATGGGCCATGACATATGCAGCAGCAGCCTGCGTACCGGCATGACCGCCATTTTGTTTTCTTCCAAAGGAATCCCTCCGTAAAACCGGTCCGCCCCAAAGAAACATCGGGGCGCATCCATGCGCCCCGATTCCAGCCCCCGGGCGGCGTGGCGGCCCGCCCGGGGCGAACGCGTTACAGCGCTCTGGTATAGCGAAGGTCCACACAGACGGTGTCGTGGGGGAAAACGATATCCTCCCGGGTGCCGTCCCAGGAGAAGCCGTGGCGCGCATAGAAACGGCGCGCACCCTCGTTTTCCCGCAGCACCATCAGATAGACGCCGGGAAAGCCGTGTTCCCTCAGCCGCCGCAGGACCTCATCCATCAGCAGGGAACCATAGCCCCTGCGTTTCTCATCCGGGTGGGTGTAAAAAGAGATGATCTCGCCCCAGCCCTCATATCCCTCCGAACGGAAGGATACCAGGCTGTTCTGCGCAGGCCCCGGACCCATGCGGGCCGGGCCGTAGGTGGCGCAGGCCACTGGGGTATCGTCCCGGCAGAGAAGAAGGCCGCGGCAGCGGCCGGTCTCGTAATCCGCATGAAAAAAGGGGATCCAGCGCTCATCGGTGATCTCGGCGGCCATGTAGTCCGCGGGGATCGCGTCCGAATATGTGCTCCGCCAGCCCAAGGCGTGGAGCAGGCTCATGGCCGCGAAGTGCTCCCCGGTGCAGGCGTCCGTAAAATGCAGATGGTCCATAGGGATCTCCTCCTCCGCCCGGCCCAGGGCGGGCGCGCGGCTGCGCCGGGACCCTCCGCGCAGACGCCGGTGAAGCGAAACTCAGACCGGGGCGCGCTCCGCCCCGGCCTGCCGCTGAGGCTCCTGTTTGGCCAGCCCCCGGGCATTGGCCAGCATCAGCTTGATGCGGTTTTCCTGGTTGATCTTGGTGGCGCCGGGGTCGTAATCGATGGCAACGATATTGGAATTGGGGTAATCGTCCTTGAGCTTGCGGATCATGCCCTTGCCTACGATGTGATTGGGCAGGCAGCCGAAGGGCTGGGTGCAGACGATGTTGGGCGTTCCGGAGTGGATGAGCTCCAGCATCTCGGCGGTGAGCAGCCAGCCCTCGCCCATCTTGTTGCCCTCGCCCAGGTAGCCCTGGATCAGGCGGCGCAGGTCCTCAAAGGTACCGGGCGCCCGGAAGCCGCCCTTCTCCATGGCGGCGATCATGGCCCGCTGGCACTTTTCGACATAGCCCTTAAAAATCTGGCAGACCTTCTTTTTCAGCCAAAGGCCGCCGTAAATGCCCACGTCCACCTCGCGGTTATAGATCTTGAAGATGATAAAGTCGGTCAGACCGGGCACCACCGGCTCAGCTCCCTCGGAAAGGAGAAACTGCTCCAGGTTATTGTTGCCCAAAGGGGAATATTTGATGTAGATCTCGCCCACCACGCCGACCCGGGGCTTGGCCTCGCCCGCCACAGGGATCGCCTGGAAGGCGGCCACCAGCTTGTCGAAGTTTTCCACCATGCTCTGGAAGGAAAGACCCTCGCCCCGGTTCATCGCCTCCAGAAGGGCTTTTTCGCAGGCGTCGATGGTCTGGTCGGTCTGCCCGGAGGCGACCTCGTAGGGCCGCACCTGGTTGGCGCACTGGACGATGAGATCCCCGTACATCATGGCGAAGATGGCCTTGCGCAGAGTGCCAAGGCCCAGCTTGAAGCCGGGGTTGGGCTCCAGGCCGGAGAGATTGATGGAAATGACGGGGATGAAGCTCAGATCGGCTTTTTCCAAAGCCTTGCGCAGCAGATGGATGTAGTTGGACGCGCGGCAGCCGCCGCCGGTCTGGGTGATCAGCAGAGCCACCTTATGCAGGTCGTACTTGCCGCTTTTCACCGCGTCGATGAGCTGGCCGATGACCAGCAGGGCGGGATAACAGGTGTCGTTATGGACGTATTTGAGGCCCTCGTCCACGATGCCCCGATGATTGGTGGTGAGCATCTCCACCCGGAAGCCTTCGGTCTCCAGGATGCGGGCCATCAGGCCAAAGTGTACGGGCAGCATGGTGGGGAAGAGCAGGGTATATTCCCGCTTCATCTCCTTCGTGAACAGGAGGCGCCCGTTCTTGTCGTATACTAACTCAGCCATGTTTCAGGTTCCTTTCGGTATTGCGTATAAATATCCAAAGGCGGGGCGAAAACCCGCTCCGATGGCTACGTTTTGAGAAAGAATATGGCTCTGGCCGTGCGGTAAAAGGGTACGATCTCCCGGCGGAGCAATTCATCCTTCAAAAGCGCGGTGAGGTTGACCGCCAGCCCCCAGCGGCACGGTCTCCGGGCAGGGGAGAGACGGAAGGCAGAAGTGACGGGCGTCTCCGATCTCGTAGCCGAAGGGGGCCAGGCCCGCCTCGATCCGCCGGCAGTTCTGGGGGAGAAAGAGCCATTCGGCCTGTCGGGGCAGCAGGGTTTCCCCGGCCCGGGGGAGCAGACGCTCCCGGCAGGCTGCCGCCAGCTTGCCGTTTAGAACGGCGATCTCCCCAAAAGGCGTGCCGCCGCTGTACGCCCGCATTCCGGACCGATCCTGCCCGGGGAGCGCCACATTTCCCGGGCAATCAAGAAGTTCTGCGCTGCACCCGAGATCCAACGCCAGCTGTTCCCTTGCGGCGGCCCAAACGGTATCCCTATCCGTCCCTGTGTTTCCTGGCGTCCATGGCGGCCATCAGGGAGCGTACCCGGATCTTGACCGCGCCCAGGTTGCTGATGTCGTCGATCTTGAGCTGGGTGTACAGCTTGCCGCCGTTCTCCAGGATGGAGCGCATCTCGTCGGTGGTGATGGCGTCGGTACCGCAGCCGAAGCTCACCAGCTGCACCACCTGCATATCCGGCTGGGTGCAGACATACCGGGCGGCGTTGTACATGCGGGACTGGAAGGTCCACTGGTTGAGCACCTTCCGGGGGGCGTAGCCCTCCAGATAGCTCAGCGCATCCTCTGTGACCAGCACGAAACCGAACGATGTGATGAGGTCGTTGATGCCGTGGTTGATCTCCGGGTCGATGTGATAGGGCCGTCCGCAGGCCACGATGATGGGCATATCATGGGCCCGGGCGTATGCGATGTACTGCTTGCCGGTCTCCCGCACGTCATGGACATAGGCGTCGTATGCCTCATAGGCCGCCCTGGCCGCGGCGGCGGTCTCCCGCTTGGGGATGTCGAACGTATCATACATCATCTGGGCCACGCGTTTTTCAAAGTCTTTATGCCGCCACAGTCCTACATAGGGGTCCAGGAACCGGGTCTGCTTCAGGGCGGGCACATTGGCCGCCAGCAGCTCGGGATAGTAAGCCACCACAGGACAGTTGTAGTGGTTGTCTCCGATGCCCTCGTCGTTGTTGTAGGACATGCAGGGGTACCACACGGCGTCCACGCCCGCGTCCACCAGAGCCTCCACGTGGCCGTGGAGCAGCTTGGCCGGATAGCACACGGTATCCGAGGGGATGGTGTGCTGGCCCTTCAGATAGAGCTTGCGGGAAGATTCGGGAGAGAGGACCACCTCAAAGTTCAGCCGGGTGAAGAAGGCGAACCAGAAGGGCAGGTTCTCGTACATGTTCAGACCGAAGGGAATGCCGATCCGGCCGCGGACGCCGCTGCCGTTCCCCTTGCCCTGCATGGCGCGGAGCTTTTTGTACTTGTAATTCATCAGGTCGGGGTTTTCCGCCTTTTCCTTGCCCAGGGGGCGGGAGCAGCGGTTGCCCGAAAGGAAGCGCCGCCCGCCGTCGAAGGTGTTGACCGTGAGGGAGCAGTGGTTGGTGCACAGGTTGCAGGTGACGGGCCTGGCCGTGTGGGAAAAGGTCTCCAGCGCCTGCGCGTCCAGCAGGGCGCTCTTGTCCAGGCGCAGGTCCCGGGCGGCCAGGGCGGCCCCGAAGGCCCCCATGATGCCTGCGATGGTGGGGCGGGTCACGTCCCGGCCCAGCTCCTGTTCAAAGGCCCGGAGCACCGCGTCGTTGTGGAAGGTGCCGCCCTGGACCACGATGTGCCGGCCCAGATCATCCGCGCTGGCGGCCCGGATGACCTTGTACACCGCGTTTTTGACGATGGAGATGGACAGTCCTGCCGAGATGTCCTCCACGCTGGCGCCGTCCTTTTGGGCCTGCTTGACGCTGGAGTTCATAAATACGGTGCAGCGGGAACCCAGGTTCACCGGGTGCTGAGCCAGCAGGCCCAGCTTGGCGAACTCCGCGATGTTGTAGCCCAGGGCTTTGGCAAAGGTCTCGATAAAGGAGCCGCAGCCGGAGGAGCAGGCCTCGTTGAGCAGGATGGAGTCCACCGCTCCGTTGCGGACCTTAAAGCACTTCATATCCTGGCCGCCGATGTCGATGATGAAATCCACGTCCGGGTTGAAGTGCCGGGCGGCGTTGTAGTGGGCCACCGTCTCCACCAGGCCCGCGTCGCAGGAGAAGGCGTTTTTGATCAGGTCCTCCCCATAGCCGGTGACCGCCGCACCCCGGATGGCGATCCGATTCCCGCAGAGCCGGTAGATCTCCTTGAGCTGCTCCAATACGATGGCCACGGGGTTGCCCAGATTGGAGTGGTAATAGGTATACAGCAGCCCGCCGTCGTTGGTGATGAGGGCCATCTTGGTGGTGGTGGAGCCGGCGTCGATGCCCAGCCAGGCGTCGCCCGTATAGGCGCTCACGTCCACCTCGGGGGGGTGCATGGCGTTATGGCGCGCCAAAAAGGCGTCGTATTCCGCGGGGTCGGTGAAGAGGGGAGGCATCGTGTCCACCAGGCCCACGTGGTCCACGCTCTCCTCCAGCTTTTTCAGCAGCGCGTCAAAGGGATGCTCGGCGTAATCGGAGGCGCACAGGGCCGCGCCGATGCCTGCGAAGCAGTCGCCGTCCTCCGGAAAAATCGCGTGCTCGCCGTCCAGCTGCAGGGTCTCCACAAAGCGTTCCCGCAGACCCATGAGAAAGTGCAGCGGCCCGCCCAGAAAGACGATCTTGCCCTTGAGCTGGCGGCCCTGGGTCAGGCCGGCCACCGTCTGGTCCACCACGGCCTGGAAAATGGAGGCCGCCACGTCCTCCTTCCGTCCGCCCTGGTTGAGGATGGGCTGGATGTCGCTCTTGGCGAACACGCCGCAGCGGGAGGCGATGGGGTAGATCTTCTCGTGCTTCAGGCTCAGCGCGTCCAGCTCGTTCACGCTTACGTTCATCAGGGTGGCCATCTGGTCGATGAACGCCCCGGTGCCGCCGGCGCAGGAGCCGTTCATCCGCTCCTCCAGCGCGCCGCCGAAAAAGATGATCTTGGCATCCTCGCCGCCCAGCTCGATGACGGCGTCGGTGCCCGGTATGTACTGGTTGACAGCAGCGGCGGTGGCGTACACCTCCTGCACAAAGTCGATGCCCGCCGCCTTGGCCACGCCCAGACCGGCGGAACCGGTAATGACCATGCGCACCTGCTGCCCGGCCAGCTTGTCCCGGATGGAGCGCAGGGTCTCGACGGAGCGCTCCCGGGCCTTGGAGTAATGCCGCTCATAGGAGCGGAACAGCAGCTTGTTCTGCTCGTCCAGCACCACCACCTTCACGGTGGTGGAGCCGATATCAATTCCAATGCGAAGGCTCATAGGTTCACCTTATATCCTTACAGAATTTCGTACCCCACATAATATATCAAAATCTGATTTTTTACAACCCCAAAGCCGAGAAATGCAGGAAGTTCCGCAGTCGGAAGCAATATCCGGAAAAGAGAAGGCAGACGGCTGACCAAGCGGCGGGCCATCCGGCCCACTGGGCGTGCAAAGCGCGCAAGCGTTGCCTATGAAGTCCAAAGCGAGGCCGCGTAAGCGGCCTCCCGCGGCGAAGCGCGCCGCGGACTTCAAAGGAATTGATTTCTTCCTTTTGAAGTGCTTTGACTATAAACGGGCCCGCGCCGATTTGACGCGGGCCCAGCCAAAGCGGAGATTATTTCATTTCAACAAATTCGATTTTTACGCTGACCTGTTTTGCCCCGTTGATCACATGGAAGACGGTGGATTTGGAAACGTAGGCTACCCGCGAAACATCGCAGATCGTACTCCCGCCCGCCCGCTCCGCTGCGCCGGCTTTTTTCTCCAAGGAAAGCCCTCCTTCTCTTTGGAGAAACGTTTCTCCTTTTGCCGCAAGGCCTCTGCGGCGTGCTGCTGCATCAAACCGTAAGGAAGCGGGAGACACGGGGAAGAGCCCCGTGTGCCTCCCTTACCGTTCTGCCCAAATCAAGGTTGAGGCGGTAATTTTGAAAACGGGTAAAACAGCGGGGATGGACGCGGACGAAACGCGGAGAGCATGTGCAAGCGTCTGGATGGCCCCGGATATCCGGGAGATCCGTTCGCAGCGCAGCATGCGGGCAAGAAACGACCGGGAGGAGCGGTCTGCGGTCCTGCGGAATGCAAAAGCCCGGTCTGACATAAGGCCCAACGGAGCCCCAGACGTATGGCGTTCTGTGCCGCCGCTTTTCCATGACGGATACAGGGGATGTACAGGGGCGTTTTTACCCAATTTTAATGATTCTTGTATTTTCACCTTAAGAAAGGTGTGGTAATATCAGGATATCGTAAGAGAGCGGGAGGAAGCCATGACCGGAGAGGATTATCTGAAGCAGCTGCGCGCGCGTTTGACGGGGCGGACGGACCCGGCGGAACTGGAGCGGCTGATGTGCTACTATACGGACTATTTCGAGGAAGCGGGACCGGAAGGCGCGGATGCGGTCATCCGGGAGCTGGGGACCCCGGCGGAGCTGACCGGGCGCATCCTGGGGGAGCGGCACGGCCGGTACGAGGGGAATACCGGAGCGGCCGCCCAGCCTGCGGCGGGGCACCGGCGGGGACCGCTGGCGTGGGCGCTGGGCCTGTTGGGCGCAGTGCTGATCGGCATCCCCCTGATCGCACTGCTGGCGGGGCTGACCATCGGCCTGGCGGCGGGCGGCTTTGTGTGCGTGGCAATGGGCGTTTTTGTCCTTTTTTCCGGCTTTTCCGCCCTGTTCACCGGGGGGCTGGCCACCACCATGTACGCTGCCGGCGTAGGCCTGGCGACCTGCGGAGGCGGCGTTATGCTCCTGGCGGCGGTGGTCGCGCTGGCGTTGGGCGGCTTCCGGGGCGCGGGCCGTCTGATGCGCAATTTCTTCTGCGGAAGGAGGACGGCGGTATGAACCGGCTGACCAAGGGACTTTTGGGCGTGGGCGCGCTGCTGCTCCTGTCCGGCGGCCTGCTGGCCCTGTCCGGCTGGACCATGGGGGGACAGACGGAGCTGGACCTGAGCTGGAACGGCCATGGGGTCCGCATCGGGCCGCTGGGCATTGTCAGCCGGGACAGCGCCGCGCAGACGGAAACGGCTGCCCGCGACGGGCGGGAGGAGCTGCACCTGCAAGCCTTCCGCCGGGTGGATGTAGACGTGGATCTGGGCGATGTGACGGTAACGCAGGGGGGCGATTATGGCGTGTCCCTGAATTGGAAGGGGAAACACTACGCCCTGGAATATGAGCTGGACGGCGATACTTTGCGTGTGCGCAGCAGCGCCCAGGGGGGCCGCTTCGGCCTGGACGGCTATGGCGGGACGGTGACGGTCTATGTGCCGCAGCATCTCCGGCTGGAACAGCTGGAGGTCCGCTCTGATCTGGGCGATATATGCCTGGAGGGGATCGCCGCCGATACGGCGACGGTCACCGGAGACCTGGGCGATCTCACGTTGAGGCAGGTGCGGGCGGGAGCGCTGGAGCTGCACGAGCGTATGGGAACGATCGACGGCGCGGGCCTGACGGTGGAACGCTCCCTGAGTGTGGAAAACGATATGGGGGATGTCCGGCTGGAGGGAGATCTCCAAGGAGAACTGGAGGTCGCCGACAGCATGGGAGAGATCGAGCTGACGCTCAGCGGTCCCGTGGAGGATTACCGCTACGAGCTGAACGTGGACATGGGCGAGATCTGCGTTAACGGCGAGACGTACCGCAGTGAGGCCAGCCGGTCGGGCGGACGCCACAGCCTGAACGTGGAAAACAGCATGGGCGATATCAGCGTGACCTTCGGATAAATCAGACGGACCTCTTTCCCGCTGAGCGGGAAAGAGGTCCGTCTGATTCTTACAGCAGCTTTTTCAGTTCGGAGAGCAGCGCGTCCACGTCCTCCTGGGTGGTGTGGAAGCAGGTGACAAAGCGGATCACGGTATGCTCCGCGTCAAAGGGGCACCAGTCCTCAAAGGCGCAGACCTGCTCCAGCCTGGGCCGCAGCTCATTTTTCACGATGGGAAAGATCTGGTTGGTGCACGATTCGGTCATCAGCGGCAGGCCCAGGGCCTTGACGCCCTCCTGCAGCCGTCCGGCCAGCACGTTGGCGTGGCGGGCCATGTCAAAATAGAGGTTGTCCTTCAAAATGGCCTCAAACTGCACACCCTGGAGCCAGCCCTTTTCCATCACGGCCCCCATGCGCTTTTTCATGCGGAAAAAGTCGTGTGTCAGCTCCGGACGGGTGATGACCAGCGCCTCTCCGAACAGCGTGCCGTTTTTGGTGCCGCCCAGATAGAAGGCGTCCACCAGGCGGGCAAATTCGGGCAGGGTCAGGTCGTTGGCGTCGGAGGTCAGGGCGGCGGCCAGCCGGGCGCCGTCCACAAAAAGCAGCAGGTCGTTGGCGCGGCAGAAGTCCGACAGGGCGGTCAGCTCCGCTTTGGTATAGACGGTGCCGTTTTCCGTGGCGTTGGAGATGTAGACCAGGGCGGGACGGGTCAGGTGGGGGTCTTTGTGCCACTCCAGCACGGCCGGCAGCATCTCAGGGGTCAGCTTGCCGTCGGGCCCCACCTCCACAGGGATGATCTTGTGGCCGGTGGCCTCGAAGGCGCCCACCTCGTGGCCGTTCAGGTGGCCGGTGGCGGGGGAGATGACCGCTTCCCAGGGCTTGGTCAGAAAGGCGCAGGCCGTCACGTTGGTCTGGGTGCCGCCGATGAGAAATTCCACCATGGCGTCGGGGCACTGGCACAGCTGGCGGATCCGGTCCTTGGCCCGGTCGGAATACACATCCCCGCCGTAGCCGATGTTGCCCTCCAGGTTGGTGGCGCACAGGGCCTCCAGGACCTTGGGATGGGCGCCGAAGGAGTAATCGTTGCGGAACAGCAGCATAAGAATTCCCTCCTTATTCAATGGAAGGGGCCGCCGGAGCGGCGGCCCCTTCGTGTATCACTTGGTGACCTTGAAGCTGTCCTTGAGTCCCACGGAGCGGTTGAAGACCAGGTGCCCCGGCGCGGAATCCCGGTTGTCCACGCAGAAGTAGCCCTGGCGCAGGAACTGGAAGGAAGCGGGGGCCCGGACGTCGGTCAGACCGGCCTCCACCTTGGAACCGGTGAGGACCTCCAGGGAGTCGGGGTTCAGGCAGTCCAGAAAGCTGTTCGCGCCTGCGTCCGGGTCGGCGTCCAGGAACAGGTTGTCGTAGAGCCGTACCTCGGCGTCCACGGCGGTGGCGGCATCCACCCAGTGGATGGTGGCGCCCTTCACCTTGCGCCCGTCGGCGGGATCGCCGCCCCGGCTGTCGGGATCGTACTCACAGAGGATCTCGGTGACGGCTCCGGAGGCGTCCTTGACGCAGCCGGTGCAGCGGATCAGATACGCGCCCTTCAGGCGGCATTCCGGGCCGTCCGGGTAGAGGCGCTTGTATTTGGGGACCGGGGTTTCCAGAAAATCTTCCGCTTCGATATACAGGTTTCGGGAGAAGGTCACGGCGCGGACGCCGTCCTCAGGGCGGTTGGGGTTGTTTTCCACCGTGACGGTCTCGCTCTGTCCCTCAGGGTAATTGGTGATGGTCAGCTTTATGGGGCGCAGCACCGCCATAACGCGCCGGGCGGTCTCGTTCAGGTCTTCCCGCAGGCAATACTCCAAAAAACCATACTCCACCGTGGAAGCCGCCTTGCTCACGCCGTTGCGCTCGGAGAAATTGCGGATGGAGCGGGGGGTGTAGCCCCGGCGGCGCAGACCGCAGAGGGTGGGCATACGGGGATCGTCCCAGCCGGATACCCGGCCCTCCTCCACCAGCGCGCGCAGCTTGCGCTTGCTCATGACGGTGTAGTTGATGCCCAGACGGGCAAACTCGATCTGCCGGGGCTTGGCGGGCACGGAGCAGTTCTGGATGACCCAGTCGTACAGAGGACGGTGATCCTCAAACTCCAGGGAGCAGAGGGAGTGGGTGATCCCCTCCAGAGCGTCCTCCAGGGGGTGGGCGAAGTCGTACATGGGGTAGATGCACCATTTATCCCCCTGCCGGTGGTGGTGCATGTGGTTGATCCGATAGAGCACAGGGTCGCGCATATTGAAATTACCGCTGGCCAGGTCGATCTTGGCCCGCAGGGTGTACGTGCCGTTGGGGAATTCGCCCGCGCGCATCCGCTCGAACAGAGCGAGGGATTCCTCCGCGGGCCGGTCCCGCCAGGGGGAACGGGCGGGGGTGTTCACGTCCCCCCGGTAATCCCGGAACTGCTCGGGCGTCAGTTCGCACACGTAGGCCAGGCCCTTTTGGATGAGCTCCACGGCATAGGCGTACATCTGTTCAAAATAATCGGAGGCAAAATAGAAGCGGTCCCCCCAGTCATAGCCCAGCCAGCGGATGTCCTCCTGGATGGCCTGGACGTACTCCACGTCCTCCTTGGTGGGGTTTGTATCGTCCATACGCAGATTACACACCCCGCCATACTTTTCGGCGGTGCCGAAGTCCACGAAAATGGCCTTGGCGTGGCCGATGTGGAGGTAGCCGTTGGGCTCGGGCGGAAAGCGGGTGTGGACGGTCATGCCCTGGAACTGACCACCCTGGGCGATATCCTCATCGATGAAATCATGGATAAAGTTCTGGGTCATGACTGGATTCAGTTCGTCCGGCATGTGGTTTCACTCCTTCATATTGATACAGATAGCTATTTTAACCCGAACGCCCGGAAAAAGCAAGAGCGAGAACACCGGGTTTGACAGGGGAATGGGAGATATTTATAATTAGGGCATCACCGCACAATTCCCCACGCACGTCTTGACGGCCAATTTGCCCCACAAATGCGTTGCAAAACCTTGCAATACGCAAAGTATTCCTGCGGTTTTGCGCCTTTTTGCGGCACAAATTTTCGCGCCAATCCGCACGCGTTGAATGATGCGGTAATGCCTAAGGTCTGTAAAACAGAGCGCTCTGCGGTTCCTCCCGGCGCGCATTCGAAGCACGCGGCTTCGCATGATTTCCGCGCAGCGGGCGGCGTTTTCAGGGGCCTGAGCCCGGCGTTTTGGCCTGCGGGAATCGCAGGGAGGACAGAAACAGAAGAGGAGGCGGCGTACATGACCACGGCCCAGATGCGCTACTTCATTACGGTGGCGGAATGCCTGAGCGTTACGGAGGCCGCCGACCGGCTGTATCTCTCTCAGCCCGCCCTGAGCCGCCATATCGCGCAGATGGAGGCGGAGCTCAACGTTCCGCTTTTTCTGCGCACCCGCAATACCATCCGGCTCACGCCTGCGGGGCAGGTGCTGCTGGAGGGGCTGCGGCAGATCTATGGGGACTACCGGGGCCTTCTGGAGCGGGTGGAGGCCGTCAACGCAGGGGTGCGGGGGGAGCTGCGGCTGGGCCTTTTGGAGGAGCAGCTTCTGCCCGCGCCGGTGCGCCGGGCGCTGCGGCACATCGAGACGGAGTACCCCAACATGAAGGTGCGCCTGTCCCGGCACAGCTTCCGGGCGCTGCGGGAGGGGCTGCTGGACGGCAGCCTGGATTGTATCCTTTCCCTCGCCACGGATCTGAGGAGCCTCCCGGAGCTTACTGCCCTGGTGGTGGAACGCGCGCCGCTCTACCTGGTGGTGGGGGCGGACAGCGCGCTGGCGGCGCGGACGGAGCTGGCTCCGGCGGAGTTTCCGAGCGCACTGGGGGACCAGACCTTCATTTTTATGGCGCCGGAAGATTCGCAGGCGGCGGCGGAAGCGGCCGTGAACGCCTTTGCACGCCATGGCTTCCGGCCCCGGTATATCTGCGCGCCCAACGCCGAACTGCTTGCCCTTTGGGTGGCGGCCGGACAGGGCGTGGGGCTGCTCAACGGAAACCACGTCCTGATCCACGATCCGGAGGTGCGCTTTGTTCCCCTGCGGGGGATGGCGGTGACGGAAATGGTCCTGGCCTGGTCTGAGGGAGAAGGAAATCCGGTTGGGGGAACCTTTCTGGAGCAGGTGAGAGAGCAGCTGCAGCGGGATGGGGTTATGGCCCCATGCGAAAATACGTTTGTCTCCCCGGGACAAGGCGGTTAAACTGAAGGTAAAACAGGGACCGACAGGAGGAGACGGACATGACCGAAAAGGAGAACGCCCTGCGGGTATTTCGGAGGGAGAAGCCGGAGTGGCTTCCCCGCTTTGAAAAGTGTATGAAAGGATACTTTCCCAAGAGCATCAACGAGCGCCCTCTCAACTGGGAGGGGGACGACTGGTTCGGCATCCACTGGGTGCCCGACGCGAGCACCAACGGTCTGACCGCGCCCGCGCCGGGCCAGGCGGTGATCCGGGACCCGGAGCGTTGGCGGGAGCAGCTGGCGCTTCCGGACCTGGAGGCCATCGACTGGGCGGCGGAGGCCGAGGGGTTCCGGGCGGCCCAGAGCCCGGAGCGGCTGTCCATGATTATGATGGAGATGGGGATTTTCGAGCGCTACCAACTCCTGCTGGGCTTTGAGGACGCCCTGTGCTCCTTTTACGAATACCCCGACGAGGCCGGGGAGATTTTGGAGGCGCTGACCCAGTTCAAACTGCAGCTGGTGGATCGGATCATGGAGCACCTGAAGCCGGACGTAGTGATGTATATGGATGATCTGGGGACCCAGAACGCTCCGCTGGTGGCCCCTGCTCTGTGGGCGGAATTCATCCGGGCGCGGGATATGCGTATATTCCGTGCGATCCACGATGCGGGCGCGCTGGTGGTCTACCACTGCTGCGGCAAGATCGACACCTTTTTTGATCAGATCGTTACCATGGGGGCGGACGCCTACCACTCGGTACAGCCCGCCAACGACACTGCGATGCTCAAGCGGGTCTATGGGGATCAGATCGTCCTGATCGGCGGCATCGACAACCAGGGGATCACCAATCAGCCCGGCGCCTCCGAGGCGGATATACGGGCGGAGGTGCGCCGGGCGATTGACGCATTTGCTCCCGGCGGCGGATATATCTGCGGCGATACCGACGGTATTTGTGTGGTGAAGCGGGCTCTGGACATCATACAGGATGAGTACGAGGTCTATGGGCGGCACTATTACGAGCGCCACCCCCTATAAGCAGGGATGCCCTCCGGCAGCGCCGGAGGGCATCCCTGCTGTCCGACCCGCCCGCGCCTCACCGCGCGGGCGGGTCGCGTGTGTATTTTAGGGCTGTTTTGAAAAGTCAACCGGGGCAGTCTCAGCGGCGCTGCAGCCCCTTGACAGGGGCGATAAAATAGAGACGGCGGAACGAAAAACACGGCCCGGTTGGTAGTCCGGGCGCGGCCTGCAGCGTCTGTCCCGCGCGGCAGGCCGTCAGTAACCTGCCTCCTTGGTTGTCCGCGTTCCGTATGCAGTTATTTTAAGAAGGAGCGGACAATGGAACACGGATGCGCAAGGCTGACCGTCTATTTTGAGGGGCCCTTTTGGGTGGGCGTTCTGGAGCGGGAGGAGGCCGGATGGCTGGAGGCCTGTAAGGTCACGTTTGGAGCTGAACCGAAGGACCGGCAGGTATATGAATGGCTGCTGCGGGAGTAGCGCGGCCTGACCTTCAGTCCCGGAATTCCGGCTCAGGACCGGCAGCGCGCCCGCAGCAGCCCGAAACGGCGGCAGAGAGCGGCGGCAGACGAGCTGAGCCGTACCGGCGTGGGGACCAAGGCCCAGCAGGCGCTGCAGCTGCAGCGGGAACAGAGCAAGCTCCAGCGGCAGGAGCGATGCAGAGAAAGGGACGCGGCGGAACAGGAGCGGAAGTTCCGGCTTCGCCGGGAAAAACGCAGGGAGAAACGCCGGGGGCAGTTTTTTAGGTCTTTGTCCCGGCTGAATGATTTTGGCATGGACACTAATTTTGTGTAATGCTATAATTGAGTAAATTTGAATTGAGGTGTACTTATGCTTTATTATAAAATTCTGGAATTAAACCAAATAGAAGATTTTTGGAAATTATTAAACACTTTGGACGCTGAAACAGATTATATGATGTATGAACCAAATGAGAGAATCCAGACCACAAATGTTCAAGAATTAAAAAATGATATTGTAAATAATGTGATTTGCGGAAGTGATTTTTTACAAGTGGCAATGGAAAATCAAAAAATGGTTGGCTATATTCGGGCAGAACGGGGAAAGTTTAATCGGATTCTTCATACAGCATATATTGTAGTAGGCATTTTAAAAGATTATAGAGGTAAAGGAATCGGTACATCTTTTTTTGAAATGCTGAATTGTTGGGCAAAGAAAAATGGAATTAAGAGACTGGAACTTACTGTTGAATGTTGCAATGAAACAGCAAGATACTTGTATGAAAAAAGTGGTTTTAAGATTGAGGGAACAAGGGAGAAATCCATGTTCGTCAATGGCTCCTTTGTTGATGAATTTTATATGGCAAAAATTTTGTGAAAAAGAAACGCCGGACGCAGAGGTGAACCGCCCCAGATTGTGCTGTCCGCACAATCTGGGGCGGTTTATTGAGCCCCCGGCGTTTCCCGCCTGCAAAAAAAATAAAAAATTGGGGTTGACAAATTAGAATATTAGAATATAATAATATTAGAAAAAACAAATGTAGGTGATCAGGATGGACGATAGGACCGACCGGTACGCTGGGAACGCGGAGCTGCTCAAGGCGCTGGCTCACCCGCTGCGTCTGCGGCTGGTCCGGGGGCTGCTGGAGTGCGGGTGCCGCAACGTAGGCTGTATGGAGGCCAATACCGGCCAGTCTCAGTCCTGCATTTCCCAGCACCTGGCGCGGCTGAAGGCTGCCGGCGTGGTAAAGGCCGCCCGGGCGGGCAACGAGGTCTATTATGAGCTGGCAGACCCGCGGGCGGCGGCCGTGATCGCCGCCCTGTTTGAGGAGGATGAGGCATTGTGATCTATGACCTCGCAGTGGTAGGCGGCGGCCCTGCGGGCCTGTCCGCCGCCGTGCAGGCCCGGGTGCGGGGCAAGTCGGTGCTGATCGTCAGCGGCGACGTGCGGGACAACGCCCTGTACAAGGCCCAGCGGGTGGACAATTATCTGGGCCTGCCGGAGACCGGCGGAGGAGCGCTGCTGGAGCGCTTCCGGCGGCATGCGCAGGCGCTGGGCGCGCAGTGGAAAAGCGGGCGGGTGCTGAATATCCTGCCTTCCGGCGGTACATTCTACTTAGGAATCGGCAGCGACATGACCCAGGCGCGGGCGCTGGTGCTGGCCACCGGCGTGGTGCGCACCCGGAAGTACCCGGGTGAGGAGGCCCATCTGGGCCGGGGCGTCAGCTACTGCGCTACCTGTGACGGCATGCTCTACCGGGGCAGGGCGGTGGCGGTAGTCGGGAAGTCTGCCGACGCGCCGGAGGAGGCCAACTATCTCCAGAGCATCGGCTGCCGGGTCACCTATGTCTCGGACCGGGTGCCGGAGGGCCTGGAAGCGGCGATCCCCTTTGTCAAGGCTGCAAAGTTGGAGATTACGGGGGAGGCGGGGGTGGAAGCCCTGCGGGCCGACGGCAGGATGCTGCCCTGTGCGGGCGTGTTCATTCTGCGGCCCGCCATGGCGCTGGCCGACCTGCTGCCCGATCTGGCGCTGAAGGACGGCTATATCGCGGTGGACCGAAACATGGCGACCAATCTGCCCGGCGTATTTGCGGCCGGCGACTGCACCGGGCTGCCGCTTCAGGTGTCCAAAGCCGTGGGGGAGGGTCAGGTGGCCGGTCACCGGGCGGCGGAATATCTGGATCAGCTGTGATCCGCGTTTCAAAGCAGGGCGTGTGCGCTGCAGCCGGCGTATCTCTCGCCGGCTCCCGGCGGAATATCGGCCGGGAGCTGTTTTCACAAAAACGGGCGCACTGCGTGCGATCCGGAATTGATTTTATGAATAGAAAGGAAGATTTCAGTATGGCGACGATTCATCTGACGAAAGACGGTTTTGACAAAGCGATTTCCAGCGGAACGGCAATGGTGGATTTCTGGGCCTCCTGGTGCGGCCCCTGCAAGATGCTCTCCCCGGTCATCGAGGACCTGGCGGGCAGATACGAGGGGCGGGCCCTGGTGGGCAAGGTCAACGTAGACGACGAACCGGAGCTGGCCGCCCGCTTCGGCGTTATGAGCATCCCCACCGTCCTCTTTTTCAAGGACGGCAAGGAGATCGACCGCAAGGTGGGCGTAATGCCCGCCGACAGCTATACCGCGGTGCTGGACGCTAATCTGTAAGAAAGCAAAACTGGGCCCCCGGCGGGAAGATTCCCGCCGGGGGCCCAGTTTGTCCCAAAAGTCCTTTTGCCAGGCTGGGGCAAATTTTGAACTTTCCCAAACGTTCAAAATTTGGTTTGATTCAACACGAAAGACACCCCTCCAGGGTTTCTTTCACACGATCTTCCTTCCCGTTGTCCAACTCTGCTCCGGTTTTATGACAGTCTGAGCCGCCCGCAGGGCGGCGCTTGGGGAAGAGATGAGGCCGGAATTCCGGAAAGCCGGCAAAAGCGGCGGCGTTTCGGCGGCCGTGCTCAATGGAACCGCTCTGAGAGCATGGCGTTGCGCTCGGCGGGGGTGCAGTGATAGTCGCCGTCTCCGCTGCGGCGGTAACAGCCGCGGACCGGATCTCCTCCGATATAGACGGGCAGCTGGTCCCGGGGTGCGGGGGGCACCTGGATGACCACGATCGCCCTGCCGTCCAAGGAGAGGATACGGATATCCTCTTCCCGGAGCAAATTGGCGCTGACCACCCGGCGGTCGTCCAGCATGGTTTTGAATTCGTCTACCAGTTCCCGGGGGTCCAGCAGTCCCTGCACCCGCAAGCTGCGGTCGCATAACTCTTCGACCCCCAGCAGGATCACGCCGCCGTAGCTGTTGGCAAAGGCGGAGTACGTCTCCCAAATGCTTTTCGGAAGTCCGCCGGTGGCCAGCTTGGCTTCCAACTGGTTGTTTTCCCGGTAGCGGCTGATCTGAGTCAGGTCAAACAAGCGTGCGCCTCCTCTCCGCGCGGGCGGGATCCTTCAGGGCGACAGGAAGGCGGCGATCTTGGCCCCGTCCTGATAGCCGTAGCCGTACAGCCGCTCCATGGCAAATTCGCTGCGTTTGAGGGTGCTCATACCGTCGATGTCCGCCGGAGCCAGCAGCAGGGCCTTGCCCTGACGTTCCAGCTCCTTGACCTCGGCCACAGCCTGGTTGTATTTTTCGTGACGGTGTGTCAGCGCCTCCAGAGCCTTGGGGTAGGCGCGCAGGGAAAAGCGGGCGGCAGGGAGATGGCCCAGGGGCGGACGCACGAAGTCCCTGGGACGGGTCAGCAGTACCACCAGTTTGCTGCAGCCGTCCGCAAGGGCGCGCCGGTAAGGCACCGGGTCGGCCACGCCGCCGTCAAAATAGGGCACGCCGTCCACCCAATACGGTTTGCAGGCGATGGGCAGACAACAGGAGGCCTTCACAATGGCATAGTCGTCCCGCTTCACGTCGGTACGGGTAAAGTAGTGGGGCAGCCCGGTCCGGGCGTCGGTGGCCACCACCACATATTGGCTGGGGGAGGCGGAGAAGGCGTCGTAGTCGACGGGGTCCTCGCCACGGGAGTCGCTGAGGGTGGAATAAATGTAGTCCATGTCCAGATAAGAGCCCTTTTTCAGCAGATTGGAAAGGCTCATATACTCCCGCCGGTCCGCGTAATCCACGTAAAAGCGCTTATTGCGTCCGCGCTGGAGCGCCAGGTAGGACATTAAATTGGCGCTGCCGGCGGATACGCCCAGGCAGTAGTCAAAGGTGATTTGATGGTCCAGAAGGTAGTCGTAAATGCCGGCCGTGTAAATGCCGCGCATTCCGCCGCCTACGTCGATGATTCCGAGCATGATGGAAAAGGCCTCCTGAAAGTGAATCGGATCTTATTTGCTATTGTACTCTCCTGAGTCCGAAAATGCAAACGCTTTCCGTACGCGGCGCCGGTAAAGCCGCCCTGGCCTTGTGTGGGAGGGGATTATGCCGACGGACAGCGGCACCGGGGGGAAGGAGTGTGAAAAGAGGACACGCTGATGGCGTTTCCCTGTTGAAACGAAAAGCCCACTGGCTTTGCCAGTGGGCTGAAAAGACCTGCGGCGGAAAGGGGAAACGCGGAGGGAACAGGGGGATCCGTGCCGTCTGCGCTCCGCCCGGCGATAAGAGCTTATTTAAAATATTGGGAAAACTGCTTTGCAATTCCCTGGGTCATCCGGTCGGCCATTACAAGCGCCTCCCGCTCAATGTGTTCCAATAGGGCGATACTGTCTTCGTATTTTTGCGTCAGGAGATCAACCGCTTCGGTTTTCGTCATTGCAAGGTGGTCATACAGCATCTTCTGCCATTCGATGGCCGACCAGTAAGGATTGATACTGCCCAGGAAGGCGGCGATCTGATCTGCATTTTGATACCACCGCGCTTCTGCGTCGGCGGCCGCGGCGTGGTTGCCCGCCTTTGCCGCCCTGACGAGTTCGGCGGCAAGGGCAAGATGGCTTGCGAACAGTTCGGCAAAGTCCCCGGCAATGCCGTCTCCATAAAACAGCTTTAGAATCGACTTGAAGTCGCTTCGGGTTGCGGAAAAGCCGGGCGGTCGCGGCATTCGTATCCGGCAGGTCAAAGACCAGACCGAGTAGGACCATCCTCGTCCAGTAGACGTGCTGCGTCCACAGCAGCCGCATGTGATCGTGCAGCGCCTGCTCGTCCTTGCGGAAGAACGGTGAGGACGGCTGCATGGGTCCGCTGGGGATGCAGAGCGTTTGCCCAATGAGAAGATTATTGATGTTGAGCCCGGGATTTGCCGTGGTGATTGCCGAAACGGTCGTGCGAAAACGCTGTGCGATCGCCCATAAAGAATCTCCAGGGCGGACGGTATATGAATTTGACCCGGCTGGGCATAAGATCATAGATATCACTGCCTTTTGAAATCTGTTATCACCATATGATATGACGCCGCCTGCCAAAGGTTCCTTGTTAAACGACCCTGTGTTTCCGGCTGCGCGGTGGATTACAGGCGGCAATGAGACCTGATTCCGGCAAAATGGCGGGGCCGGAGAAGAAAACGCGTCGCTCTGATCGGCACCGTGAATTCAAGTGGGAATTGCGCCGGGGAAATTCATTTCGCACCGACCGTCTTATTACCGGAGGGCGGGGTGGCCAACGGGAGCGGAACCCAAAACAAAGGGACATCCGCAAGGATGTCCCTTTGAGCTTGTCGAAAAAGGCCTCTGGCCTTTTTCGACAGAGGGATGCATGACGGACAGGGCTCGATTCTTTCAGAAAAGTCGCCCTGTCCGTCATGAGAGGTGTCATTTCCGACGCACGTGTCGCCGGAAATGACGGAGCTTCCTTTCCTTCCGTCGTCTGCGGACGACTCAACTCTGCCAGGCTCTTCTCCAGGAGGTTTTTTTGACAGCCTGAAAGGACATCCGCAAGGATGTCCCTTTGTTTTGCCCCAATGCGATAAATAGGCTATTTCCCGAGGCGTTTCCCGCCCAAATCACGACCCAGCGGAGCGGTCGTGATTTGGAAAGGAGCAGCAAGGGAGCGGGCGGATGGCGTCTATTTTTGCCGCAGGCATAAAAAGACGCCGGAGCAAAGCAAACTTTGCTCCGACGTGGTACGGCTGAAGGGATTCGAACCCCATATAAAATGGCACTATACCTGTTGCGGCGCAACTGGCTCTGTTTCTTCGTGTGCATTTTCGTGTGCAATTAGCTGGTCAAAGTATTGGTTTATGGCACTATCAGCGGCCTGCTTGTCGGAGCTAAAGATGTGCTGATAGATGCGTTCCATCGTCTCCTTCGATGACCATCCTCCCCGTGCCATGGCTACCTTATCTACAATCCCGAGCGATAGCATAACAGACGCGTTAGTGTGACGAAGGCCATGCACTCCAACAAATGGGAGGCCACAGCGGTTACAGATTTTCTCCAAGTTTTTATAGATCGTATTGTAGTGGATATGGAATACGGGGCCAACGCGGCGATCTGGGCATGGCTGATAACTCTCCAGTTTCGCTACGATATAAGCCGGGCAGTCAAGGACGCGATTCGATGTTTCTGTCTTCATTACGTCCTTTATAACGATATTGTCGTCCTTGTCAATGACCATAGATCGCTCAACACGGATTTTTCGGTTCTCTAAGTCGATACTCTCCCATCTGAGGCCCATGATTTCAGACCGGCGCAGGCCAAGCCATAGGCCAAGCAAAATAGGGATTTCGGCAATATCCCCTTCGCATGCCGTTATAAGGCGGACAATCTGGTCGCCATCCAGATAGGCATGCTCCACAGGCACGCGTTGCGGATACTTTAGGAGTTTCATGTTAATCGGCTTGTATCTTGACACCACCGAAATTACAAGCCCCATTCCGTTTTTGATGGTTTTTGCAGATTTGCTTTTAGCCTCTTTGTTGATTGCCCTTTGCAGGGAAGATTCATCGATGTCCCGCACCTTTGTTTTCATCAGTTCTGGAAAGCGATTATCCATCACCACATGATAGCCACGGATGGTGGACGGTGAAAGGACGTTATCGCGTTCTGCGATATAGCCTTCAATGGCCGATTTTAACGTGATGCTATCTTTGGGTGTTTTTGACTGCTCAATCAGTTTTGCACGAAGCGCTACAGCCTTGGCTTGCGCCATCTCAGGATCTTCATCGGTTACGCTGGCCCGCTTCCCGTCTACGGTAATTTGACACCGCCATGCGCCGGAAGGCAGCTGCTTTGGGACGGGCATCTTCATTTTCATCTTGCACAATCCCCCAATCTTTGGTAAACTAGAGGAGCAGTAGGCGCTTAAACTTACTGTCTTTCCCCTGGCCGCCTCCGGTATCGTGAGTACCGGGGGCGGTTTTAATTATCCGGTTACCATTGGGACAAATATAGTAATTTCACCTGGATTTCTTCCCACGTCAATAACGACAGAATAAGCTGGGTTTCCATTATAGGAAAAAACGACAGGAGAAGTCCCGGAACCAGAATCTATTATAGAGTCCGTAAAAGGTTTATCGTAGCTCATCCCAACGCTCTCCAGCACGTCGACATAGTATTCTACCGCATCGAAAGAAGGAACAACATAAATCGCATACAAAGAGGTAGATGCATTGAAATAAGATGGCGTTAGCCCGTTTACTCTACCAAAGTCTGGAATCCACGGCGCACCGCCATACCCATTGTTGACCGAAACTGGGGCTGTCTGTACCGGCGTAGGAGTAGATACTGGGGCAGGAGTAGGAGTATATGTGTACGCGGGTGTGGGCGTTGGCGTCGCAACAGGTACCGGAGTTAATACAGGCGTAGGTGTTTGGGAAACTGTGTTTCCGCTCAAGTGAACCAAATTTACAGTAGATGTTGATTGCTCCCAACCGACACCAAGCCCAAGAGCGTTACCAACAGCCCGGACAGGAAGATACACGGTTCCGTTGATGGCAAAAGGCTCCACAATGTTTCCGTTAACGTCCTTCGGTGTAATAGTTTTCCCGTCCAGCGCAATTTGGATATTGTTATAATCCAGTTCTGCCGTCCGTTTCCCTACTGTTGCGCCTGCCGTTCCAACAAGCCCAATAAGCAAGGCCATTGTCAGCATGCCAGCGATAAAATCTCTTCTTCTGTTTTTCATTGAATACCCATCCTTCCTCAATAAATTGATTTATAAAAATGTGTTTGCGTCCCATAAACTGTACCATGTCAAAGTTGTACGCGCCATTTGGTGATAATCCCAACTTGAAAAATAAGAACAGATGTTCTATACTTTGATCACTGACAAGGACGGGCAATGTGCGGATGGAGGATGCGATGGGAGAAAATATTTCCAGTGACAACAATGAGTGCACTGAGGTAAAATTAACCAGAGCTCAAAAATACGGAAGCGCTCCCGTGGAAGGGAGTACATTTATGCCAAGCGACGATAATGCAAGCGCTTTGTTCGCTATGCTCACGGAGCAAGAACAGAAAGTCATTCTCGATTCGATAAAATCCCTTTTATCTGCGAGACGATTAACCTCTGCTCATCCGGCGTCAACTGGCTCATGAGGTCCTGGAACTCATTTAAAGGCCCACTCTCGGTAACGGGGGTGGGCTCTTCTTTTTGCTCAACAAGATCAGATTTTTGGATTCCCCAGTGCGAGGCTAAAAGTTCTATCTTGTCTATCCTCGGATATGTGTTGCCCTTCACCCAGTTTGTGACTGTAGTATATGGTACACCTAATACGGCACAGATATCCTTTCTTGTCTCACCGTGCAACGCCATATATTTCTCTATGTTATTAGCCATTACGGCTTTATTCCCTAGCTCTCCCATATTTATCACTCCCTGATTTGTATTATAGCCCATTACCGTAAAAAAATCAAGAAGAACCGAAAAAAGGTATTGACATTACCGTTAAACGGTATTATGATGGTTGTGCGAAGGAGGTGATGCAGATGGCAATTTCTCTTAGGGCAGCTCGCGTAAACGCAAATCTTAGCCAAAGAGATGCCGCCGATAAAATTGGCGTATCAGTTGATACTGTTGGGAAATGGGAGCGCGGATTATGCGTCCCTAACATTCGATATATCTCCAAAATCGAAGCGGCATACGGGCTGAAGTACGACCAAATTATTTTTTGCAGAGAAAATACCGTTAAACGGTAAAATTATCAAAAAGCAGCGACCAATACGCGAGCTGAAGGGAGATGAGAGAAAATGAATGTTCAGCATGACCCTATCCACCACGAAGTTCCAATACCCGAAGAAGGTACGCGGTACGCACCAAACGAAATGAGATAAATTAATCAGAAAGGAGCCGCTCATGCTTAAAAATGACTTTATCCACGCGGAAGACTATCTTGCGGCGCTGGAACGACAGGAGGAAGCTGAGGAACTGCGAATGCGGGAAGCGGAGATGGCAATGGGTGCAATCTCCAAGCTTGCGTGGAAGTCTGAACACTGGCTTGAAGAGCATCCATGCCTTTTTGCCATACTACTCTACACGCCGTTCGGTCTATTTTTTTTCGCATTGACGCTGCTTGCCGTACTCCTCTGATTCCACAGGTTTTTACGAACCTTGGGTGCGTCAAACGTTGTCAAATCCTCTTGCATGGACGCCAGCAGGTCGGCTAGAAGCGATTGACGGCGCTGGGCGTTTCTAGCCAACTCAACATCGCGGAGCATCATCAGGTAGACGGCAGTCTGCGGTGATGCGACAATGCAAGCCCCGTTAAGCGCCGTGGAAAATGCCAAAACAGTTTCACGCGAATATTTTTCGGCCAGCATTGCCGAATGCGTGTCGAAGACAGATCGATACGCAGCTGTCCGTTCCTTAAAAACGGCTTGTACAATCGCTTGCTGCATTTGACCCTTTGCTGCGTGCTTAGACGCACTAATTACTCCGAGTGCGCCAACTGCCGCGCCTACCGCGCCGGATGCAAATGTAACAATGGAAATCAAAATGGTCTCTGTCATTTTTACCACCTCATTGCTATCTTAACATGTTCGATGACAAGAGGACAAGCTTCGCCGCATAACGCCGGGCGAATCAATCACAAAATCAACGGGAAATCCAAGATGACTGCCGAGGAGTATCAAGTTCTGTGCAAGGCGCTCGGAGTACCATATGAGCTATTTTTGGATAACTGAAAGGAGGAGCAATGAATCTGATCGGGAGAAAACACCGCAGCGAAGCTTCAGAGCGTTCAAAGGACTACGAACATGGCTATTCGGATGGCTACTGCAAAGCGGAACGGCTATTTTCGGATACCATAGTGTTTCAGGATTCGTACATTTCCGCGCTTGAACGGAGGCTAAAAAAACAAGCCTGTGAAGATTCCAACAGCGGAAAGAACGGCTGCGATGACAGCCGCCCACTTCGAAATCTTTGAGTCACGTTCTTTTCGAATCCATTCGCGTCCTTCTGGCGTAAGGGAGTATGAGTTAGCGTGGTAACATTCATAACTCGTCTGAAAATATTCCGCTTTTACGCACAGCACGATTACATCGTGGCCGGGGTATTTTTTCCATTTGCTCTTTATGTCCGCAATCAAAACAGAATGGTTCTGATTACCGCCCAGCTTTTTTAACTTTATCAAAAATTGGTATTGAACATCCATAAAAACACGCCCTTTCGCCCGTATTTTACCACGGCGGAATGGACAAGCGCAACCAAAGAAAGGAAATGGCAGAATGAGCCGACGCAAGCATCCGCGGCCACCTCCCAACCCGACCGCATTTTGCAACCTGCATCAGAGGATTATGAACGATACCTATATCCATCGACGCCGGTGCCTATTTAAGGGCAGACCAATCTGCAAGCATTTGGAATGGCTGGCGAAGAGATGGAATGACAAAAAGGAGGACGACCACCATGCCAAGGGTATATCTAACAGAGGCCCAGCGCCAGCAGGCAAAGTATGACCGGCAGGGAAAGCTGCTCTCTGATGGTCTGGCCTGCTACAAGGCGCTCAACAAGCTGACGCTTACGCAGATCGGGGACGGGGTTGGCCTGAGCAAGACCACGGTCATGCACATCATACAAGGCAAAGACAAGTGCGTCCCGATCCAGTCGTTTTGGAAGCTGCTGGAGATGGCTGGCCTGGAGGTCAGGCGGAAGGAGGCCGCATCATGAGCCAAACCCGAAATGAGCGCCGCAGGGCGCGAGGACGGGCCAAGG
>NZ_JACOPP010000010.1 GCF_014287895.1 Lawsonibacter hominis
CGGGATCTGCCTGCTTTATTCGAACAAACAGCTGCCCTGCCGGGTACCCGCCATAAGCTCATCCGCCCTTACACGTCCAGGCACAACGGTAAAGTGGAACGCAGCCACCGGGAGGACCACAAGCGGTTTTATTCCTGCCACAAGTTCTATTCCCTGAACGGCTTTAACAAGCAGTTCACTGTCCACAACCGCCGCTCTAACAACTTCCCCATGAGGCCCCTTCACTGGCTTTCTCCCGCAGAGTTCACTGTCCAATATCTTTGACAAACCTACAGCGGGCCATCTTTATGGCCCGCCCTCCGTCTGGAATGGAGCGCAGTCGATTCACCGAAAATCAATATCGCATCTGGTCCCCTGTGAAAAAAGAACGCCATCGGTTCATGGAACGCATATATACCCGTGTTTTCCTCTTCAAAATCGCTATGCCCGTTCTCGATCCACGCATAAAGCGCATTTTTGACGATGGAGCAATCATTTGATCCTCCGCTTATCCAAACCACTCCAAGTGGGTTCCAACCCCGGGGGCCGCCGTCCTCCTTGTGAAAAAGCGCGCGCACGGGCCGCTGCGGCCCCCTGCGGCCGTTCCCTCATTTCCCGCCGTCGGGGGATGCGCGGCGCCGGAGGATGGCCCTGGCCTGCGCCAGAAGGTCCTCGTCGATCTCCTCGACCAAAACCACCTGCCGAACCTCCGGTATGGCGGCGCACACCGCCTCCTGGATGATCTGCTCGGTGGTAATGGTAGCGGAGGGACAGCCGGCACAGTGACCCAGCAGCCGCACCCGCAGCAGGCCGTCCTCCGTCAGCTCCCGCACCTCCACAGCGCCGCCATGGCCCTGGAGATAGGGGCGCACCTGTTCGTCCAGCACCTGTTCGATCCGCTCCAGCATGTCTTCTTCCTCCTTACGGCACCAGTTCCACGGTATAGCCCAGCGCCCGCAGACCGGAGACAATCCCGCCGGGGTCCGTCATATGGCCCGCGCCCACGGCCAGGAAGAAGGTGTTCTCCCCCTCGGTCTCCAGATAGGCCGCGGCGGCCTGGATCATACCGGGGTCCCGGTCCGTAAACAGGCGGGCGTTGAGTTCGTCGTCGCTGTTGACGATCGCCGCCTTGTCGTAGGTCTTGGAAAATGCCTCCACGTCCCGCGCCTTCCAGGCCGCAAACATGGCGCTGAGCATCTGCTCGTTTTCGGCGGCCGCCTGGGCGGTGCTCTCATCCGTCTGTGCGCCCTCCAGCCCCGCCTCATAAATGCTCAGGGCGGCGTCCAGATACTCTTCCTGGTATTCGGCGCTCAGCGTATCAAAGAGGTTGCCCTGAAGCGCATAGGTCTCCACGCCCTCCACCGGCAGGCCGGCCCAGGTGGCCGCGCTGTTCAGGTACAGGTCGATGGCCATGGCGTTGCCGCTGGTGGTGGCGTCCGTAGAAGCCAGCGCGGTAAAGGTGGAGGCCAGGGCCCAGGGCTTGTAGGTATCGATCTGCTCCTGCGTCATATCCAGCGCCTTCAGGGCGGCGCTCACCCGCTCATAAAGCGCGGGGCTGATGTGATCCTTCAGGGCGCTCCCGTCGGCATAGGTCTGCATGGCGACGAACTCGGCCATCCCGTCCGTATCGTTGAAATCCAGCTCAAAGGCCACCTTCTGGGCGGAATAGAGCGCCTGACGCAGGGACTTGTGCAGGGGATAGACATTGTCCCGGTCCAGATGGATGGTGCCCAGCAGGTAAAGGGTGTTGCTCCCGTTGACGGCCTTCCACAGAAGGCCCTTGGAGCCGGCGTCGTTGGCGTCGTACACAGCCAGGATCAGGCGCTGTGCCATGACCATGGCCTCCTGATAGGTACAGGCACGCTCCAGCGCCAGATCCCCGGACTGGTCGCCCTGAACCACGCCCAGGCCGGACAGGAAGGCGGCCGTGCCGCCGTCCAACCCATCCATCGCATAGGCCGCGCACTCCTGATAGAGGGCGTTCATCACGCCGCCCCGGGTGGTATCCAGCACCAGAGCCGCCGCCTCGGCGTTCGGATTCACCGGCAGGGCCAGCGCCGCAAGCTTCGCGGCCACGATGCCGGTCATGTGCTCCAACTGTTCCAGGGTCAGCGGAGACTGGATGTATGTAGTAAAATTGTCGTCCATCAGGCCCATGGCATAGCTGTCCGCAATGGCGCTGTACGCCCAGGGATCGGGCAGCTGCTGGGGCGCCTGCTCCGTCCCGGCGGCCAGCGCGGGGGTGAGCAGCAGGGCCGCCGCCAGGATCCCGGCCAGAATACCTCTGATCTTATGCTTCATGCGATCATTCTCCTTTTCTTATTTCCGTCTTGCGGTCACATTCTTGAGTGTACCATTTCCAGCGAAAAAGTCAATGGCAGTTATCTTCCGCTCCAACCCAAATTCATGCAGCACAAAGTCAGGAGCAATGGGCTCATCATAAATCCCTTCCGCCCTCTGAAAGCCGTTTTTCCGGTAGAGCGCAATGGCGGGGGCGTTACAGTCCGCTACAAACAGCCTCAGGTATTCAGCGCCCCGCCCGCCGGCCAGTGCGGCCGCCTGATCCAGCAGGGCGCTGCCAATGCCGCCCCTTGCGTAATCGGCGTGAACGCCCAATCGCTCCAGATAGCACGCCCTGGCATCGGGTTTTTCCCACTTGACCCGTCCCGCCCCTGCATGGGAGCTGCACAGGGCAAATGCGGCAACGACCGCGTCCTCTTCCAGCAGAAGGTAAAGCCGATTTTGCTCGATATCCTCCTCAAAAAACGCGCATGGGTAGATCTCATCCCAAATCGTCAGATCCCGTTGCGTCATATCCCGGATGATCCCTTGATAGACCGCTTTCAGCTGCGGCAAGTCCCCCAGTTCAGCCGGCCTCAACTGCATTATGATCCCTCCCAAACCCGGGCGCCTGCCCTCCGCTTCGTTCCCGATCCGGCCGAAACGTCCATCCCGCGGGGGCCCGTTCTTATTTTACCTGCTCGGCGGGAATAAATCCCGCCTGCGCCAAGAGTTTGCCTTCGGCAAAATGCTTGTGCGCCCCTGCGCGGCGGCTCGCTCCCGCTCGCCTGGGAACTGCGCCCGTTCTTCGCGCGCCCCCTACAGGCTCAGGCTGGCAATGAACTGCTTTGCCGTCCGCGGCGTCCGGCCGGGGTGGCGCATTTCCCAGCGCAGGGCGGCTGCATGGAGCGCCTCGCCGCCGGAGGCGATCCCCGCCTGCTCCGCCATGCGGTCCACAAGGGCCAGAAATTCGATCTTATTCAGCGCCAAATAGGGGATCCGCAGTCCGAAGCGGTCGGACAGGGAAGTCTTCTCCTGAATGGTCTCACTGGCGTCCACCTCATCCCCCGCCCGGTCCGAGAAGGTCTGGCGCACCAGGTGGCGCCGGTTGGACGTGGCATAGACCGCCACGTTGGACGGCCTGCGCTCCAGCCCGCCCTCCAGGATGGTTTTGAGCACCGAGTAGGTCCGGTCATCCTGATCAAAGGCCAGATCGTCGATAAACAGGATAAACTTCCGCCGCCGCCCCGCCAGGGTACGGATCAGTTCCGGCATCCCGCCCAGCTCTTCCTTCTGCACCTCAATGAGCCGAAGATCCTCAAAGCCGGGCAGGGAAAGCAGGCTCTTCACCGTGGCCGACTTGCCGGTTCCGCTGTCGCCATAGAGCAGCACGTTGTTGACCAGGTTTCCCTCCAGCATGGCCCTGGTGTTTGCCACCACCTGATCCCGCTGCAGCTCATAACCGATCATCTCGCCGGGACCGGGGCAGTCGGGCTGCTCCACCGGCCGCAGAGCCCCATCCTCCCATAGAAAGGCGTGGTAGCGGGCGAAAACGCCCGCCCCGTTGGCCTGATAAAACGCCGTAAGCCCCTGAAAGGTAAAGGGGCATCCTCCGCGCCACCGGGGCAGATTGGCCAGCACGCGGGAAAATTCCCGGGGCGCCTGCGTTCCGATCTCCCGCAGCACCGCGTCGCAGTCCAGCTCGGAAAGCAGCGTGAAGGTCTCCACATCCCGCCGGGCCGCCTCCTCCAGGGCCGGATCCTCTCCGCCCCGCTCCACCAGCCTGGCATAGGGCGATTCCTGGTACCGCAGCTGGTCGTGCAGCCACATGCCCAGCCCGCTGCAGTCCGCCTGCCGCAGCTCATAGAACAGCCGGGCATAGCGTTCCACCGCCCCTGTTCCATCCCCGGATGCAAGCCGGTCCAGCAGTTCCAGGGTCAGGCCCATCAGGGGCGCGTCCACAATATGCCGGTAAGCGGCCACGCCCCGCAGAGCACAGCGCAGTTCGTCGATGGTCATCGTCGTTTCCTCCCGCTCGTTGCACGTTTCGTTTTATTGTATCCGCATCATTTTCTGCTGTCAACGGTAAGGTTGACTTATTTCTCCATTTCCCGTATGCTTATTCTATCTCAGACGAACGGAAAGGAAGTTTTACAATGCTGCTGCAGGAACAACGGGAGCTGGTGGTGGAGTACGGCAGGCGCCTGGTCTCCTCCGGCCTGACAGAGGGCACCTTCGGCAACCTGAGCGTGTTTGACCGGACGCAGAACCTGATGGCCATCAGTCCCTCCGGCATGGATTATTTCCGCACAAACCCGGAAGACGTGGTGGTCCTCACCCCCGAGGGCACGCTTGTGGACGGCTGTCGCAAACCTTCCAGCGAGTACGACCTGCACCGTCTTTTTTACCTGGGCCGCCCCGATGTGGACGCTGTGGTACACACTCACTCCACCTTTGCCACCGTTCTCTCCTGCCTGCGCTGGAGCATCGAGCCCATCCACTATCTGGTGGCCTATTCCGGCCGGGATGTGCCCTGCATCCCTTATTACCCCTTCGGCTCCCTGGAACTGGCGCAGGCCGCTTACGCCGCCATGGGGACGGAGCATAACGCCTGTCTGCTGGGCAGCCACGGGCTGCTTGCCGTGGGAGGCAGTCTCGCCTTCGCGTTCGACACGGCCCAACAGATCGAATTTTTGGCCAAGGTCTACTACCATGCCCGCATGGCGGGCGGAGGCGTGAAGTTGACGGACGCGGAGCTGGACGCCGTGCTCGGCAAGTTTCAGAATTACCGCAAGGCATAAGATCCACCAAGCGGGAGCGCCCGCGGCCATAGGCCGCGGGCGCTCCCGCTGCGTTTACCGGCTTGCCGTTTCGTCCTGCACCCACGCCTCACAGGCTGGGCTCCAGCTGGCTTCATCCAGGACCACCAGCTTCCGTTGATCCCAATCCGGAAGCCCGGCCGTCTCCAGCGCAATGATCTCCAGCCCGCTCTCCTCATGCCGCAGCGCAGACCGCCGCAGGCCGACCAGCCTTCCTTCCTTATAGAAAATCTCCCACAGATCCTGTGCCGCGGCGGGCGCGGCCTCCCCCCAGGCGACGCCCACCCGGTATCCCTCCGGTATCGCCTGGAGCCCTGCGATCTCCACCGTTTCCGTGCTGACCTGATCCCATGCCGCCGGGTAATCCCGCTGGCGGAACGCGCCCAGGACCGCCGTGGGCCGGGTACGGGAGATTGCCTCCACTTCCCCGGTCTCCGCCGCATAGCGCAGGCCCACCCCATCCCTGTCCGCTGGGTAGGCCCCGTCTTCTGAGGCTGTTTCTGTAAACGGGATACGTCCGACCTCCGCCCGGCTCCCATCGTCCAGGCTGCACCGCCAGAGGATCCGCTCCGCGCCCGCCGCCGTCGTATCGTACAGAAAGCCGTTCAGCCAGAGCGCGCCAAATCTGCTGTCATAGCCGTTGGCCAGCTGCCCGACTATGCTGATTCCTATCTGCGATAAATCATCTGTCCGATACAGTGCGTATTCGTACGGATTCGATCCAAACTTGACGTAATAATACGCTCCGCTCCACCGGTACAGGGGATACCAACTCCCATTGAAGGCCCACCCGTCCTCATATTTCGTACTCGTGCGCGCCTGCAGCTCCTCATTCCAGATATGGCTCGCGCCTGTGTCCAGCCCGTTCAGGCGGGCATCCGAGATCAGGAAATACTGATGGCTGACGATCCCCGGGGTATCCGGCGCCGGATCATCCCAGGTCACGTCCACATGGTACCAGTCGCCTCCCAGCTGCACCAGGTTCCACATATGATTTGCGCTGGTCAGCATTGCGCTTGGAATTCCTGCTTCTTCCAGCAGCAGCCGGTACGCCAGCGCGTATCCCTGACAGACCGCGTCCCCCTCGACCAGCGCGCCATAGGCGCTGTACACGGTATCCGGGGCCTCCTCCGGCTTTCCTGCGGCCACCGCCCAGTTGTATCCGCAGTGTACGGCCAGATAGTCATGCAGCGCCAACGCTTTCTCCACATCGTCCATCCCCGCATCCACCTGCGCCAGCGCCTGCGTCACCGCTGCGTCGAACTGTGCCTGCGCGTCGGGGGGCAGCGTTGTGTCGTACGTCGGCGCTACCGTTTCAATGGTCCCGTCCGCGGAGCAGCGATAGCCCTAGCGTGTCTTCACATAAAAAAGCTCCGGATGGTCGTTTACGACCCTGGTATAAACCGTCTTCAGCGTCTCCGCTCCGCCGCTGTCGCAGTTCACACCGAGCTTGGAGAGATCAATGGACGTCTCCCTATTCTGCATTCCCGCATACAGCAGGGTATAGAGCGCCTCCTCCCCGGCATCCATCAGCGCCAGCCCGCCCGGCCGGGTATAGTCGCCCGTCAGGCTTCCGGCCTGGAAGAGCTCGGCCTGTGCGAACGTCTGCGCTTCCGCGGCCTGTGCCGTTCCGGTCAGCAGCAGGGCCGCCAGGCAGGCGCCCAGCAGTAATTTTACTTTCATCGGGTCCTCTCGCTTTCCTGTTTGATATCCCGCCGTCAATAGGGTCCGGTAAGCTCCGGCGGCATGGTGAACTCCAGCACCGGGCTCTGCCGGAGGACGATGCTTCCGTTCTCCTCCACTGCCTGATAATGATAGAGGGTGGCGGGCTGGCTGAAAAACTCTGCCGCTGTGTCGTCCTCCCAGATCTCCAGGCCGATGGTCCGGTCGCTGTCGTCCTGTATGCAGGTCGTACGCCGCCCCGCCACCTCCAGGCCGTATACGCCCGGCTCAAAGTCCCCCGTCAGGAACAGGACGTAACAGCCAAAGGTGGTGTTTCGCCGGAAAGAGCGGTCCTCAATGGCGGCAATCGCTTCGCCTGCCGTCACCTGCACCGGCTCGGACCAGCCGGAGGCCTGTTCTCTGTAATATTGCTCCCAGGCGCAGCCCAGCAGCGCATCTCCCGGCTCCAGGAAGAAGACCGGCGTTTCGATATAGAGGGAGCTGCGCTCCCAATAAAAGCTCTTTCGCAGCGGGAAGCGCGTCCCATCCCGCAAAAGCGCCAGGTCCCCCCGGACCGTGCGGGTACTGAAACGAGGCTCCGGCAGGACCTGCCGCAGCACCCCGTCCGTCACGCGCCAGCCCGGCGCCGCCGTCCGCTCGGCCTCCTCCGCCCAGGGCCGCAGCTCCACGGTTTCGATCCAGGTTTCCTGCGCCGTCTCGCCCAGCAGCGCTCCCGGCTTTACCAGAATGCGCAGGCCGACCGGCTCTGTGACCGCGCTCTGCGCCTGTCCGGTCACGACCAGTTCGATCCCCCGCCGGAATTGGGTTGGGTCGTCCCGGTCCAGATAGCAGGCCACTTCGTAATCCAGTCCTTCCGGCAGACCGCAGACCGTTACGTCTTCTCTGGTTACCGCCGGATTCGGATCCATTCCGGAAATGGCGATCTTCACACTGTCCAACGGGGCGGGGACGGCTGCGTCCATCGGGATCACGTTGGCGGTATCGGACACGAAGGCATAATAGTCCGGCACGGTCACCAGCGCCGTTCCGGATGTGTCCACCGTCACCAGAATGGGCTCTGCCGTGCCCAGATCCCGGCACCATACTTCTCCCTGCGTATTCTGCGCCCGCGGCACAAAATACCACTGCGTACCCGGCTGCAGGCTCAGTTGCGCCAGCGCCAGCTGCCCGTCCGGCGTCTCATACCGCGCCGCGCAGCTTCCCACCCCCGGCTGTGCCCAGCGCTCCCACCAGAGGGACAGCGTTCCGCCGTCCTCCACCGCGCAGGCGAAGGACAGCGCCGTATTGTCTCCGCTGACGGCCCGGATCTCCGGCCTCTGAGGCATTCCCTGCTGGGTATGCAGGTCCAGCCTTACGGTATGGCAAACGGCTGCGCCCTCCGTACCGGTGACTTCCCCGCTGCCGCTGTCCAGCAGCAGCGGATAGGGCACATTGCTCTCAGGCGCACACACCGTCACTGCAAAGGACGCGGCCGGGACCTCCGCCACCTGATAGCGGCCGTTGCCCAGGGCTTCGGCCTCACGGACCAAGCCCGTCCCGGCAAACGTCACGCTGACCGGCAGCCGCTCTTCCACCGCGCTTCCATCCTGGAGCAGCGTCAGCTCCAGCGTTTTGTCCGTCAGGAGGTAGACATGGAACCGGCTGCTCTCGCTGCTGCCCCATCCGTCGCCGGTGGATGCGTACCCGGTGGATACCAGGAAAAATTCCGCATCCTTTCGCTCCGGCGTCATGGTGAACGTGCAGATATACTGCGTTGCGCCCTCGACCGGCTCCGTGCGCCAGCCGTCCAGCGCTGCGTCGTAGTAGCGGCAGTACCATTGATAGGAGGCCGTGCCGCTCACCCCCTGGTGTCCCACGTGGATGCTTACCGTTTCGCCGTTTTGGGCCAGCACCCAGGCGTTTTCCCCCGCCGCCTCCCAACTGGGGAATTGTGTGGGTCCGGCTTGGAACGTGGCCGCGCGCGCCGTCAGAGCGGTCCCGATCTCTTGTGCCAGCGCCTGGATGTCCGCTCGGGTGAGCAGCTCTGTGGGCCGGAACCTCCACGCGGCCCCGTCCTGCTCCCCCGCCAGGATGCCTGCGCCCGCTGCGGCCTGGATGGCCTCCCGGCTCCAACGGGTGGGGGACACGTCGGAGAATTGGACCGCACCGGCCGGCCTGCCGGGCCGGTAGGTCTGACGCTGGCCGTCGAACAGCCGCTGATAGAGCCGCCAAAAGATCACGGCCGCCTGTTCCCGGGTAACCGCTCCCTCCGGCTCGAACGTTTCCGCCCCGGTCCCCTCCATCAGCTGGTGGGCGCTTGCCCAGGTCACCGCCTGCCGTTCCTCCTCGCCCAGACTGCCGCAGTCGGTATACGGGCATTCGCCCACTTCCGCATCGGGCATTCGGCCGGCGAGCACCTCATGTTCCAGAACGGTCTGATAGAGCGCCGCCGCCAGCGCGCCGCGGCCCCCCTCGCCCAGGTCCACCGGCTGTGCAGCGGCGATTGGCTTTCCGGCGTCATCCAGCGCCAGCAGCTGCAGCCGCTCCAGGCACATGCTTCGGGGCACCCGGAACTGCAGGGGCGCACCGTCTGCGGCGTCCGCCGCCTGCAAAAACGTCATCCGCCCGTCGGCGTATCCGGCCAGAAAGGCCCGGCCCGCGCCGCCGTCCAGAGCAGCCGTTACCTGATACTGCTGCTCCTCCGCCGCGACCCTGGGCATGCTCCACTCCGCCGCGGAGGCCCCCAGGCACAACAGCGTCAACCCGCCCAGCACGGCCAGGACCTGTTTCAATCCCGGAACGGCGCCCGGCCCCCGGAAGTGCCGGCACTTTTCCGGCAAGCTGCCGCTTTCTCCGAACCTGCTTGACATATCTGCGGCCTCCTTCGCCCGTTTTGTCGGAAGGGAGGCTTATGCCCGTGCATAAGCCTCCCTTCCGGTGTGTTGTATCTGTTACGCCTCTTCGATGATCTGGAGCAGCAGGGCCAGCATCTTGCAGGCCTGTTCGCGGGTAGCGCTCTCCTGGGGAGCAAAGCGTCCGGCGCCCACGCCGTCGAGGATCCCAGCCCGCGTCAGGGCGTCAATGGCCTCGATGGCCCAGCCGGAGAAGCCGCTGGCGTCGCTGAAGCGGACCGCGTCCCGGGTCTTGGGCAGCGTCACGCCGGCGGACGACGCATAGCGGTAGATCATCGCCGCCATCTGCTCACGGGTGATCGTGTCGTCCGGCGCAAAGGTGGCCGCGGAGGTACCGGTGGTCACGCCGTGCTCCACGGCCCACGCCACGTAAGGCGCGTACCAGCTGCCCGGCGCAACGTCGGTGAAGCGGGTGGAATCCGTCTGCGCCTCCCCCGCGCCGGCCACACCGGCCAGGATCTTCACAAACTCAGCGCGGGTGATCGAGCGCTGGGGGGCGAACAGGCCGCCGCCCACGCCGCCGACGATCTCCCGCCCGGCCAGGAAGTAGATGTACTCCGCGGCCCAGCCGTTCTCGTCCACGTCGGAGAAGGTGACGCGCGGCGTGCTCCCGCCGGTTTCTTCAAAGACGGCCTGAATGGTATGCGCTGCCTTTACGTTCTCGAAGGTATACTTGCTTACCGCACCCACGCTCTTGCCGTCCACCAGCACGTCGGCGATCGCGCAGCCGTCGTCCGGGGTGATGCGGAACGTCTGGTCGGCGCCCCGCTTGACTTTGGTCGTCTCCGGGGCGATCTCGCCGCCCACGCTCTGTTTGACCGTGATGGTGTAGGTGGTGACCGTGCTGCCGCCGCTCCAGCTGCCGCCGCCGGAATCCGAGGTCGGGGTAGCGGAGGCGGAACCGGCGTCGCCGGTCCCAAGCCCATTGACGGCCCGGACGGTGAAGGTGTAGCGCTGGCCGTTGGTCAGCCCGGAAGCGGTATAGCCGGTCGTGCTGCCGCTCAGGGTGACCATGGCGCCGTCGGGCAGGGTGAGCAGGTAATTGGTGATCGGGGCGCCCGCGTCGTCGCAGGTCCACTTCAGGGTCACAAGGCCGCTGCCCGCGGCGGCAGTCACCACGGGGGCGTCGGGCCGGTCGGCCGGTATACGGATGGGATCGCTCCATAATTCGCCGGTGTAACTGCCCTTGCCCACCAGCTTGGCCCGCAGGGCATGGCCCCGGTCGGCCTTGGTCACCACATACTTGTCCGTGGGCGTGGCGGGGGGCAGCTCCTGCCCGTCCCGGGCCCAGACCAGATCATAGTCTTCCGGATCATGATGCTGCGGCCCGTCCGTGTGCCAGGGCCGCGCCACCAGCGTGCTTCCCACGGCAGGAGCCGCCGAGGACACGGGCTCTGGCCAAACATCCAGCCGGTAGCCGGAACTCCCGATGTCTATTTTGCCCACCGTGACGGCGGCGCTGGTCAGCACGCCCGTGTAGTTGCCGCCGGCGGTGACCGCGACGGTAATCCTGGCCCCGGCGTCCGCGTCGGTCAGGGTATAGGACGCTTGATCCGCCCCCTCGATGGCCGCGCCGTCGCGATACCACTGGTAGGCCGGAGCATCGCCCACCGCGGCCTCAACAACAGCCGCAGACACCGTGTTCCCGACCGTACAGGTACCAGAGATCGACACAATGCCGCGGGCCGGGGCGGGGGTGATGGCGAACGAATAAGGCTGGGTGCTGCCGGTGTAGTTGCCCTTGCCCTCCACGGTAATGGTGCCGCCATCTTTGGTTTGCGTATTGGCGCCGTAGCGCAGCGTGTAGTCCGTATCCTTCACCAGCGTTTTCCCGCCGTCCTTCACGTGGACTCCAGGCTGGATGGCGGCGCCGGTGTAGGTGTAGCTGCTGGAATAGCCGTCTACGCTCACCCCGGCAATGCTCTTGGGCGCGATGGTAAAGGTTTTGGAAAGGCTGCCGGTGTAGTTGCCGTTTTCAGCGGCGGTGATGGTCACGGTGGGCGCGCTCGCCCCGTCGGTGCTCTCGGCGGCGTTCACGTTGTTGGTCACCGCGGCGGTGTAGTCGCTCTCCTGGAGCAGCGCGCCGTCCGCCACCGTGTAGCTGGGCGTAATGGCCGAGCCGGTGTAGACGTACGTTCCGGTAACGGTCAGCATACCCTCCGTCAGCGCCTTTTTGCCGATGGTAAACGCGGCGGGCGCGGAAATGCCCGCGTGGGTATCACTGACCAGCGTGGCAGTGACGGTATAGGTCCCCGCGTTGACGGGCTTCTCCGCGCTGGGGCCGTAGACGGTGCTTCCGGAGCCCTTATAGCGATAGGTATAGGTACCGCTTGCATCCGTACCGTGCGCGCCGGCGGTCTGGCTGGCGCTGGGATCGCCCAGGGCTGCGCCATAGGTAATATTGCCCGGCGCGGTCGCAGTCACGGTGACCTGGAACTTGTTGGTGATGGTCAGCGCCGTCTTCATCGCGCTGGTGTCGATGGTCGCCCATGCGGGGAACGTCACGGTTGGGGCCACATCCACCGTCTTGTCCGCCGTGCTGACGTCGTAGCCCTTCAGCGTCTCCAGCGCGGGCGTCCAGCCGGTGATGGGATAGGGACCGTCGGCGACGCCGTGGTCATAGTCCACGGTCACCGTTTTGCCCACGCCCAGCAGCGCGCTGACGCTCGCGGCCCCGGTCACCTCGCTCTTCGCCTTGGTCAGGGCCGGGACCGTCCAGACAACGCTGCCGGTCACGGGTGTGACGGCAACGTCAAGCGTTACCGTACCCCCGCTGTAGGAGAAATTGGCGGGATCCGCGGGGGTCAGCGTGCCCTCATAGCGATACGTGCCGCCCTTGGGGTCATACGTGCCGCTCTTCAGCGCCCAGGACACCTCCAACATGGTCTGGGATGCGCCTTTGCAATACGTAGCCGCCAGGGTGGGGTTCTTCGCCTTCACCGCCGCAAGCAGGGCGTCCGCGTCCATCTCCGCACTGGCAAGGATCTCGCCCAGCGCAAGGGGCTCCCCCGTCCGCGTCAGCACGGCCTTGGTGATGGTCAGGGCGCCTTTGTTCACCGTAACGGCGTAGTTGTCCGACGCTGCGGTACCGGTGATCTCCACAGGCGTACCGGCGGCAGAGGCAGCGGTAGCTTCACAGTGGCCGGTGACCCCCAGCATGTCCGCTGTATCGGTTCCGACCAGTTCCCCGCTGTTGATGGTAAAGGTCAGCTCAGGATTGTCCGCCCCGTATTCCCGGCTCTGATCGTCCATTTTTACGGTAATGGGGCGCTTGCCGATGGTGATTGAAAAATCCCTGGTGACCGATACGCCCACATAGTCTCCCGTGGCCTCGGCGGAAGTAAACTGGACCGTCACGGTCACCGTGCCGCTCCCATAGGCCTGGATGGCGTCCGGATTCACCACGGTAAAGTTGCCGTGGACCGTAACGCCCGCCGCGTCGGCGGTACCAGAGGCGGGAAGGGTCACGGCAGCGAAATTCTGCTCGCCGTAAGTGATCGGCTTTGTTACAATGCCGCTCCAATCAACGCTGAGATCGGTAATTGTGACGGTAACCGCAGCGCTCTTGCCGCCGATCACTGCGGAAAGTTTGGCGGCAGCCCCCTTCGCAGCGTCTGCGGGCACAGTCAGCGTTCCATCGGAAAAGGTGATCTTGTTATCCGTATTCCCGGTGAATTCCGCTGTGCTCCAAACAAGCGTGCCGCTCATTTCCACGCCGTATTGGTCGTACAGCCTGGCGGTGTATGCATACGTCTTCACTGCGCCGCCGGCGACCGGCTTGACCACCGTGTCCGTCGCGCCCAGCTCCGTGCCGCCGCGGAACAACTTGGCCTTGGTGGCCGCCGGTGTGTCCCGCTTGATGGTGATCGCAGCCTTACCCTGCGCGTCGCCGCAGACAGCGGTAATGGTGAAGCGCTTCCCGGTCGTGTCGGTCACGGCGGCCTTCGCCGCGCTCGTGACCGTGACAACGCCGCCCGCAATGGAAACGCCCTCGACCGCTTGATTGTCTTCATCGGTGATCGTCCAGTTCACCGCGCCGGTAAAGCTCTCGCCGTACTGATCCTTCACCGCGGCGGTGAACGCCGCGGTAGTGCTGGCCGCGCCGCCGTCCGCGGGGACCAGCACGTCCACCTGACCGCCGGAAATGTTCAGCTCAGCGGCCTCGGCCGCGGCGCGGGAGACCGTCAGGTCGGCGGTCCTGCTCACGCTCCCCTGCTGCGCCGTGACCGTATACGTGCCCGCCTTGGCCGCCGCCTTGACGGTGACGGTATTGCCGCTCATGGTCACATTGGCGGTATCCTCGCCGGAAACAGACCAGGTGACCTCGCTGATTTCAGCGCCAACCTGGTCATAGGCCTTGGCGGCGACCGTCTGTTCGGCGCTCGTACCGCCGGTCACCGTGACTTCATTCCGGGACAGCTGTACAGAAGTCAGCACCGCCTCCGGCCGGGTGACGGTGATTGTGACCGGATTGCTCGTGACCGCGCCGCTGGAGGCCGTAAGCTTGATTCTCGTACTCAGCGCGTCCTTGCTCACGGTGATGGTGCCGTCGTTGTTGTACGTAATCCCCTTGGGGGCCGTCGCAGGATCATAGGTCCAGCTCAGCGCAGGGGCGGTCATGGCGCCGCCCTCGGTATCCAGCGCAGTCACACTGGGCGCAGCGCTGGTCTGATCGACCGCAGAGACGGTAATGTCCGCTACAGTCCCAAGTTCCAGAGCACCAAGCTTTTGAACGTCACTTCCATCATAGGTAAGGCTTGCCGTCAGGTTGCCGCTTCCATCTGCGGCCCCGTAGTACATATAATCGCCAGCACTCTTTGTGCCCAGGAAGATGGCACGCTGCTCACCGCTGTCTGTAAAAAGCTTGTTGAGCAATGAATCCTTTGCTCCACTGGTTTCCAGCCGGAACGTACCTTTTGCGGGCGATTGTCCCGCTTTGATCGAATAATAGAACTCTGCAATCACTGCCCCCTGTGCAATTGATGTTCCATTACTATCATCTGTGCTTTTCATCGTAAGCGCAAAGGCCACCCGGTTCTCTCCCACAGCCCACTTAGCCGCTGTTCTGCTAAAGTATGGAGTGTTAGGACTAACAAATGCGCAGCTTTGTGCAAACGTGTCAACAACGGATGTATTTCCATCTGAAATACCTTCTGCTGCTATATACGTTCCCGTTGAGGATTGATAACTCATCGGCTGGACGACATTCTGATCAAAGGAAATCGCTATAGCCGCTGTTGTAACCGCCACAGACGATTGTGCTTTCACAACCAGTTTATAAACCCCTTGAGCAGCATCCGCCGTTTCCTGCTGGATGGTCACGCTCCCTTTGGTCTCCGCACTTGCATAGGCTGGGGCCGCAAGACCCGTCACCAGTGCAAAGGTCAATACCAGCGCTACCCATGCTCTTGCTTTTTTCACGCTTTTCATGCCTCCCCTGCCGCATCGGCAATAATACTGGAATGATTAAAGTTGCTGAGTAGATAAGTCAAATCATATACGTTGACTGTACCGTTTCCATTGATATCCGCCTTGGAATTCTGTATCTGTTCACCAGAACGGTTAAACTCACCCAGCAACTCCGTCAGGTCGTAAACATTTATCTCCCCGTTGCCGTTCACATCGCCCGCGCCTGACTGAATGTCCACTGGTTGCAGTACGCTCTCCTCTTGAATGGATATGTTACTAATTGTATAAGAGCAATAGCCCGGTTTTGTCACTACCAGTTTGTAACCATTCCCAAGCGGCACACACTCAAACCGATATGCGCCGGATGCATCTGTTGATACAGAAGCAACCTGTTCTCCCTGCGCGTCGTAAAGCGTTACCGCTGCTGCTACTGACGATTCCTGAAATGCTACTGTCCCGCTCACCGGCACCCCTGCGAAATAGATGCCGCCGCCGGTATAGGTACCGTCCTGTCCGACCTTCTCCGCCTCAAATTTCGATGCCGCCGGGGCGGCCAGCTCCGCTCCGCCCACGTATACGTCGGCGCTCTGGCTGCTTTTCAGCAGGAAGCCCTTCGTACTGTCCGTGAGGTTCGCGAAGGCGGCCACACCGTTTTCATCCGCCGCCGCCTGGTCGATGTACAGGATGGAATCCGCCGTCAAGCTATTGAGATCGGTCCCGGCCTTCACCACCAGCAGTACGTACTGATTCTTCGCCGTGCCCTGATAGGTAACGGTAAAGCTGTCGGCCGTCTTATGCTCCACCACCGGTGCGGCGGGCGCTGCCGCCGCCAGCGCGGGGGTACAGAGCGCGGCGGCCAGGCACAGGCCCAGCGTCAGCGCTCCGAGTCTTCGTTTCATTTCCGCTCCTCCTCATTCCAACAGTCCGGACACCAGGGGCGAGAGCATCAGCAGCGTATCCGCCAGCAGCTCCTGCTCCAGCGCGCCGTCCAGGTCCCAGGGCGTATCCGCCGGGGACAGGATGACGGCGTTGGTGGCCGCGTCCCACTTCACATCGATGCCCAGCGCCTCCGCCACAAAGCGGATGGGCACCATCGTGCGCTGATGGACCGCGCTGGGGTCCCCGGAAAATTCGGCCGGGGCGTCCATGGAAAACGGCGCTGCGTCCACCGTATATTCCAGGCTGCCCACCGTCATGCGGACCGTCTTCCCGTCCCGCCGGATGACCACCGTCCGGGTCTCGTTCTCCCAGCCCACATCGGCGCCCAGGCGCTCCGCCACAAAACGGACGGGCACAAAGGTCCGCCCATCATGGGCATAGGCCGTCACGCCGGGCTCCCCCGGGTAAATCTCCTGACGGATTCCCTCCACCGAAGCGGCGGAATTTCCGATCTGGAGGATCACGGTGCCGTTCAGGCGTTCCGCCCGCGTCATGCTGCCGCCGGCCGCCGGCGTTCCCGGCTCCGCGGGGGGCTCCGGCGCCGCCACCTCCGTGACAGAGCTCGCGCCGGTCTCCTCCGGGAAGACGATCTCCAGCGTCACCGGAGCGCTGACCCCGGCGTTCAGCACCGCGCCGCCCTCGGGCAAATACGCCTGCCATGCCTCCGTCTTGCCCCGGGCTGCAAGCCGGATCACCGCCGGGGCCGTCCCCGTCTTTTGAAAGCGGAAGGTGAACAGGTCCAGGCCGCCCTCCCCCACAACGGCCACGCCCGTCTGCGGCTGGGCGTCCACCGCCGCGCCCTGCCCCGGCGTTACATAGCCGGTGAAATCGATCAGTCCCCTTTCCGGATCGATGGCGGTGCCGATGGCGGCCATCCAGCCGTCATCCTCCGGTTGGGCAAAGGCGGAAAAGCGCTGGGTCTCCTGCCCGGAGGCGTCCACGGGGCGCACTGTGTCCCCGTCATACCAGAGCACGAACTGGAATGCGTTGAAAGCAGCGTTGTAAATGCGCATCGCTACGGTAAAGCAGCCGTCTGCGTCCGGTTTGCCCGCCTCCAGCAGGACACGGGCGCCGGAAGCCTCCGCCGCGCCGGCCGGCGCCAGCAGGCCCACCGCCAAACATACGGCCAGCAGCAATCCGAGCGTTCGTCTCTTCATTTCATTCCTCCTTCCCGCAGGTCCCGCTCTTTCTGTCCATTCCCCGGGGAATGGACGAAAGGGCCATGGCCCTTTCCGGCGCTCTGCGGCAGGGCGGCAGGGGTTTTTGCTCCCACTGCACCCGATTTTATTCCATTTTTGATTATAACCTTCCCATCCCCCCATTTCAAGCTATAATTCCAAGAACCTGCAAAAGCAAAGCCTTAATTTTCCGTTTTTCCAGCCGGCGGCCGCAAAAACCAGGCGCATGGTCTTGTGCCTTCCAAATGAAACCATCTCTCCCGCCTGCATAGGCAAAAGAAACCTGCGGATACTAAGTGCCGTAACACTGAAACCGCAGGAGGAGTTTATATATGAAAGCGACTGGTATCGTGCGCCGTATCGACGACCTCGGGCGCGTGGTCATCCCCAAGGAGATCCGCAGGACGATGCGCATCCGCGAGGGCGACCCGCTGGAGATCTACACGGATAAGGATGGCGGCGTTATTTTCCGGAAATATTCCCTGATGGGCGGTCTGGGCGACTTCGCCGGTCAGATGTGCGAAACGCTCAACAAAACCACAGGTGAGATCGCGGTCATCACCGACCGGGACACCTGCATCGCCGTGGCGGGCACCGCCCGGCGGGAGCTGGCCGACAAGCGGGTCTCCACCGAACTGGAACAGATCATGGAGGGCCGTCAGATCTATCAGTATAAAGCGGGAGACAGCCCGCTGCCCATCTGTGAGGACGGGGACAAATACCTGATCAACTGTGCCGCGCCCATCCTGTCCGAGGGCGATGTGCTGGGCTGCGTGCTCTTTGCCGGCACGGACAACGACATGAAAAACAACGAAACGCATTATAAGCTGGTACAGACCATTGCAGGGTTTCTGGGACGCCATATGGAGGCCTGATCCCTCCCATAAAAAACGGCTGCCCTTCCGGGCAGCCGTTTCGCATTCCCGCCGTCCGCGGGCTCACTCCGCGCGGCCGTCGAGCACACGGTACACAAAGTCCAGATCCAGTCCGCCGCGCACTCCGTCGGCCAGCCGGTCATATTGCTGCTCCCGGTAAGCCCGCGCGTCGAAGCTGCCCAATCGGGCCGGGTCGGCGCCCTTGCGCGCGCACAGGACGCCCAGCACCGCATCCGCGATGCCGGGGGCGTCGAAAATACCGTGGAGGTAGCTGCCGTAGACGTTTCCGCCCCCCACCAGGATGGGCGCGCGTTCCGCTGCGCTGCGGCCCATGTGGATCTCGTAGCCCTCGTAGGCCATGCCGCTCAGGGGGGCGAGCAGCCCCTCCACCGGACCGAACACGCCCCTGGCCTGCGTCTGCTTCTTCTCCCCCCGGAAGAAGGTATCCACCGGCAACAGGCCCAGTCCGGCGGCCTGCGTGACCCCGGCGGCCTCCACGCCCTCCGGGTCGGATACGGTGCGGCCCAGCATCTGATAGCCCCCGCACACGCCAAACACCAGCGTTCCGGCGGCGGCGGCCTTTTGCACCGCCGCCTCCAGCCCGCTCTGGCGCAGCCAGAGCAGATCGGCGATGGTGCTCTTGGTGCCCGGAAGCAGGATCAGGTCCGGCTGATGCAGCTCCCGCACGCTGCCCACATAGCGCAGGGATACGTTTTCATACCGTTCGAAGGGGCTGAAATCGGTGAAGTTGGAAATGCGGGGCAGGCGGATGACCGCAATATCCACCAGCTTGCGGGCGGTGGCGCGGCAGAAGCGCTCAGTCAGGCTGTCCTCGTCGTCGATATCCACGTGGAGATAGGGCACCACCCCCGCCACCGGAACGCCGCACAGCCGCTCCAGCTGCTCCAGTCCGGGCTGAAGGATGGCCCGGTCCCCCCGGAACTTATTGACGATGGTCCCTTTGACCCGCCGGCGCTCCTCCCCGTCCAGCAGGGCGATGGTGCCGTAGAGCTGCGCGAACACGCCGCCCCGGTCGATGTCCCCCACCAGCAGGACGGGGGCGTCCACCAGTTTGGCCAGGCCCATGTTGACGATGTCCTCCCGCTTGAGGTTGATCTCTGCCGGGCTGCCCGCGCCCTCGATGACGATCACGTCGTATTCCGCCGCCAGGCTGTGGTAGGCCTCCAGCACGGCGGGGATGAACTCGTTTTTCCGGCGGTAATATTCCAGGGCCGTCATGTTCCCCACCACCGCGCCGTTCACGATGACCTGACTGCCCATGTCGGTGGTGGGCTTGAGGAGGATGGGGTTCATGCGCACGTCGGGCGCGATGCCCGCCGCCTGCGCCTGGACCACCTGGGCCCGGCCCATCTCGCCGCCCGCAGCGGTGATGAAGGAATTGAGCGCCATATTCTGGCTCTTGAAAGGGGCCGCCCGCAGGCCGTCCTGCCGGAAAATGCGGCACAGCCCCGCCGCCAGCAGACTTTTGCCTGCGTTGGACATGGTCCCCTGGATCATAATGGTTCTGGCCATATCAAGCTTCCTTTCGGAGCGCGCTCAGGGCGCTCAGCAGGGTCTGATTTTCCTCATGCCGCCGCACGGCGATCCGGTACCAGCCCGCGTCCAGGCCGCGGTAATTGGAGCAGTCCCGGACCAGGATCCCCCGCTCCAGCAGGGCGTCCTTCAGGGGCAGCGGGCTGTAAAACAGCAGGTAGTTGGCCTGGGAGGGACAGACATACAGCCCCAGCTGCTCCAGCCCCGCCCGGAGGAAGGCCCGCTCGGCGCGGATGACCCGGCGGGTCCGGGCCAAAAAGGCGCTCTCCCCCAGGGCCGCCACCCCGGCGGCCTGGGCGGGGAGGGAGACATTCCAGGGCTGTACCGTGCGCCCCATGGCCCGGAGCAGCGCCCCGTCGGCGCTGAGGCAGTACCCCAGGCGCAATCCCGCCATACCATAGCTTTTGGTGAATGCCTTCAGCAGGAACAGTCCCGGCTGCTCCGCCAGCAGGGGTTTGAGGGATGCGCTCCGCCCAGGGTCGGCCAGGTCCAGAAAGCATTCGTCCACAAACATGCGGATCTCCTTTTCCCGGCAGATGCAGCAGATCTCCGCCAGCAGGCCGGGCTCCACCAGCTGCCCGGTGGGGTTATTGGGATTGCAGAGGAAGACCACATCCCACGCCGCCTGCCGCAGCACCGGAAGGACCGCCTCCGTCAGGCGGAAGTCCGTGCAGCGGGAAAGGGTGTGGCGCTCCACCCCGCAGCCCGCCGCCGTCAGGGCCGCCGCATACTCGGAAAAGGTGGGGGCCAGCTCCAGCGCCCGCCGGGGACGCAGGGCGGCGCAGTAGGAGAAAATGAGCTCCGCGGCTCCGCAGCCGCAGAGCAGATATTTTTCCGGCACCTGCTCGTAATCCGCCAAAGCCCCGACCAGCGCCCGGCAGTAGGGGTCCGGATAGCGGTCCAGGCAGGCGGCGGACTCCGCCACCGCCCGGCGCACCGCCTCCGGCGTGCCCAGGGGATTGGTGTTGGCGGAAAAATCCAGCGCCACGGGGCGGCCGTAGCGGTCGCCGCCGTGCGGGTTTCCGGTTTGGTAGAGCATGGCGTCACTTCCCTGCGTTTCAAAATCAACGGCCGGATCGCTTTCTTCTCCCGGCACGGCTCCCACCCGGCGTTACAGGCGCCCCGCCAGCAGCGCCAACAGCGCCCGCAGCGCCGCGCTGCACAGCAGGGCCAGCAGCGCCGTCCCGTACATCAGCCGGCAGGCCCGGGGGATATCCGCGTGCTCGATCGCCCGCCGTTCGTCGCCGATGAAGGGCTTTTCGTGCCGCACGCCGTGGTACCATGCGTCCCCCGCCAGGCGCAGACCCAGCAGCCCCGCGCAGACCGACTCGGTCTGCGCGGAATTGGGACTGGCGTGGTTGTGCCGGTCCCGGCGGAAGATACGCCAGCCGCCGCCCACATCCAGTCCCAGCAGCCCCCCCGCCGCCAGCATCAGCAGCGCGGCCAGCCGCGCGGGGAGAAAATTCAGGACATCGTCCATTTTCGCGGGCACCAGCCCGATGTTGCGGTAAGGCGGCTCCACATAGCCCAGCATGGAATCCATCGTGTTGACCGCTTTATAGAAAAAGCCCAGCGGCGCGCCCCCCAGCGCCAGGAAAAAGAGGGGCGCCACCACGCCGTCGGAGGTGTTCTCCGCCACCGTCTCCACCGCGGCACGGGCGACGCCGGCCTCATCCAGCCGCTCGGTGTCCCGGCCCACGATCCAGGAGACGGCCCGGCGGGAGGCCTCCAAGTCCCCCGACTCCAGGGCGGTATAGACCTTCATGCTCTCCTCCCGCAGAGAGCGGACGGCCAGGATCTGCCAGCTCATCACGCTCTCCGCCGCCAGGGCCAGCCAAGGACTCACCCGGCGGCAGGCCCACAGCAGCAGCGCGGGGATCAGCAGGGACAGCCCCGCCGTCAGCACCCACAGCACGCCGCCCGCCCAGCGCTCTCCCGCCGCTGTTTGGGGGAAGCTCCGGCGCAGCATGCGCTCCAGCGCGGAGATCAGTTTCCCGATGAGCGCCACCGGATGGGGGACGCCCCGGGGATCCCCCAGCAGGAGATCCAGCCCAAAGCCGATCAGCAGGGCAGCGAGAGACCATCTCATGAACAGGGCTCCTTTTGTTGAAAGGTGAAGAGGTAGATGGGGTTCTGAGCGCTCATCAGGTGGTAGCGCCCCGCCTTCCGATCCCGGGCCACCGTGAGGCAGACCGCCTCGGTCTCCGTAAAGGGGAACGCGTCCCGGCAGGCGTTGAGCTCGGCCACCGACTCCAGGGTGACGGCGGCGGCCACGACGCGGGCGGCGGGGTTTTTCTCCCACACCAGCGCCAAGATCTCCCGGAGGTTGCCGGAGCTGCCGCCCAGGAACACATGGGTGGGGTCCTCCAGCGCCCGGCAGGCCTCCGGGGCCGTGCCGGGGACGATCTCCAGGTTTCCCGCCTGAAAGCGGGCGCGGTTCTCCTCCAGCAGCGCGCAGGCGTCCGCCCGGCGCTCGATGGCGTACACCCGGCCCCGCCGGGCCAGCCGGGCCATCTCGACGGACACCGAGCCGGTGCCTGCCCCCACGTCCCAGCACACCGCGTCCTCGGTGAGCCGGAGCTTGGACAGGCACACGGCGCGCACCTCGCTCTTGGTCATGGGCACCACGCCCTCTGCGCCGCCGCCCCGCTGAAAGGCCTCGTCGGGCAGGCCCGGGGTGACCACGCCCCGCCCGGCGGCGGCGTTTTCGATGAGCGCCACGCTGAGGGGGTGGTAGCGGCCCGCGGCCAGCTCGGCGGCGGAGCCGGTGGTGATGCGCTCGTCGGGGTAGCTCAGCCGCTCCCCCACGCTCACCCGCACCGCGCCCAGCCCGGCCTCCGCCAGCCGGCGGCAAAGGCGCGCCATGCCGTCCTCCCCGCCTACCAGGGCAAACACCCGGCGGTTGGCCGCCACGTCGGGCACGATGTCATGGTCGCGGCCGTGGACGCTGACCGGGACCACATCCTCATAGCCGGTGCCCAGCCGCGCGCAGAGGCAGACCAGGGAGCTCAGCCCCGGCAGCACCGTCACGTCCCACCCGCTCAGAAGGGGCAGCAGGCGCCGGGCGCCGCTGAAAAAGCCCACGTCCCCGGACAGGGCCACCGCGAAGCGCAGCAGCTCCGGGTGGGCGCGGATCTGCGCGCAGATGGCCTGGGGCTCCACCGCCGCCAGCGCCGTCTGCCCCGGCGCGGCCACCGCTTCCAGCATGCGCGGCGCGCCGATGACGCCGTCCGCCTCCCGCAGGGCGCGGCGCGCCTGCTCCGTCATGGCCGACGCTGCGCCCGGACCGATGCCCACCAGCGTCACCCGGGGGCGGTGGACCAGGCCAAAGCGGGCCCACAGCCTGCGCACCACCGCGTCAAAGGGCTCGCCCTCCCGCTGGGGCGGACGGCCCACGACCACCAGGGTGGCGCCCGTCTCCTCCGCCGCCGCGGCTTTTTCGGCAAATCCCCCGGCGGCGCCCGCCTCTTTCGTCACCAGAAAGCGTGCGCAGACCGCCCGGAGCATGGCGGCGTTCCATTCCCGGGAAAAGGGGCCCTGCACGGCCAGGATGTGTCCCGGCTCCAGCCCCGCCGCCCGGCAGGCCTCCAGCGAGGCCGCCATGGGCAGCACCCGGGCATAGACCCGGCGGGCAAAGTCCGTCATGCCGCTGTAACGGGCCAGTTCCTTGCTGCCGGTGGTCAGCAGCACGTTGCCCGGCTTTCCCTCCAGATAAGCCGCCGCCGCCGCGCTGTCCGGCACAAAGACCGCCCCGGCCTGCGCCCCGCTCTCCGGACGCAGCAGGCGCAGGTATTCCGTGCCCGCCGCCCGGCAGGCCGCGGCAATGTTTTCCGTCGCCACAGGGGCGTAGGGGTGGGTGGCGTCCACCACGCAGTCGAAGCCCTCCCGCCGGAAGAGCTCCTGCATCTCCTCCCGGGTCAGGGGCTGGGCGGAGACCGTCAGGTTCTCCCCCTCCGGCAGCAGGCTCCGGCCGTATTCCGTGGCTACGCAGACGGTGACGGACACGCTCTGCCCGGCCAGCAGCTGGGCCAGCTTCCGCCCCTCGGTGGTACCGGCGAACAGGCACAGCTTACCCATGGCGGTACCCCCTGGGGGTGACCAGCCGCCCGCCGATCACCCGGGTGGTGCTGTTGCCGATGAAGACGGTGCAGAACATGTCGGCGGGGTAGTCCGCCAGCTCCTCCAGGGTCAGCACCATGCCGCTTTCCCCGTCCCGGCCGATGCTGCGGGCCACGCCGCAGGGCCGCTCCGGCGGCAGGCGGCGCAGCAGGATCCCGCAGGCGCGGCGCAGATGCTCGGGCCGCCCATGGCTGGCCGGGTTGTAGAGGACGATGGACAGGTCCCCTGCTGCGGCGGCCTCCAGCCGCGCCTCAATGGCCGGCCAGGGGGTCAGCCGGTCGCTGAGGCTGATCACGGCAAAATCGTGGGTCAGCGGCGCACCCAGCACCGCCGCGCCGCTGCACGCCGCCGTCAGTCCGGGCACCACCGCGATCTCCGGTGCGGAACGCTCCCCCCGCAGCTCGTAGACCAGGGCCGCCAGGCCGTACACGCCGCTGTCCCCGGAGCAGACGAGGGCGGTCTCCTTCCCGCGCTCCGCCAGCTCCAGCGCCATGCGGCAGCGTTCGCTCTCCCGTGTCATGGGGGTGGTGTAAAATTCCTTGTCCGGGTAGCGCGGGCGGACCAAGTCCACATAGACGTGATAGCCCACGATCGCCCGGCTGGCCTGCAGGGCCCTGTGGGCCCGCAGGGTCATATTGTCCGCGTCTCCCGGGCCGATGCCCACTACCGTCAGTTTAGCCAAAGCGCACCTCCCAATGCTCCGCCGCCACGGCCACGGTTACGCCGTCCCGGGCGGTCTTTTTCACCAGCAGCCGCTCCGCGCCCAGCAAGGCGGCGCGCTCGCACACATTGTCCACCCCCGTGACCGTCCGGACGAAGGCCGACGGGGTAAAGGCCCCCTCCACCGCCGCCAGCTCCCCGGCGGAGTGGAACCGGACCGGCCACCCCTTTTCCCGGCAGAAGGCCAGAAGGCCCGGCTCCTCCGCCTTCAGGTCGATGGAGGCGGCGCACTTCACCGCACGGGGGTGGATGGCATGCTCCTCCAGTACCTGCTCCACCAGCGCCCGGATGGCCTCCGCCGGGGTCCCCCGGCGGCAGCCCAGCCCCACGTGGAGCACCGGCGGCACCAGCAGCAGGGTCTCCCCGAACGGGCGGCGGCGCCGCCAGGAGACACAGATGCCCACCGCTCCGCGCTCGCCCGCCTCCGTCCCGGCCGGCAGGGGGCCGGTCACGGGGAAATCGCTGCTCAGGGGGACCGGGCCCTCCAGAATGGCGGCGGACACCGCCTTGGCGGTGCGCATACTGTCGATGGCAAGCCCCTGTTGGGCCGCCCAGGCGTCCACCGAGAACCGGCCGTTCACGTCGGTGGCGGTGGTGATCACGCCGGTGGCGCCCAGCCCGGCGGCCACCCGGCGCGTCAGCTCATTGGCCCCGCCGATGTGGCCGGAGAGCAGGGAGATGACGAACTGCCCCCGCTCGTCCGCCACCAGCACGGCGGGATCGGTGCGCTTGTCCGCCACGTAGGGGGCGATGGCCCGCACCGCGATGCCGCAGGCCCCCACAAAAACGACGGCGTCCGCCCACGCCATCACCGGGCCGGTAAACCGGCTCAGCGGCGGCACGACGGCCTCAAAATCCTCCTGGGCATACCGCGCCATGGTATAGGCCCGGCATTCGTCCCCCGCGCCGCAGGCCGCCCCGCGCACCCGCCGGGCGGTGTCGCAGCCCCGGCGGCTGAAGGCAAACAGGGCCAGCTTCATGTCTCGTCCCCGTCGCTTCCCTGCCGGAACGCGGTGGTAAAGGCGGGGTCATAGAGGCGGGAGCGCCGGTATTCCTGCCCCATACAGCCGCCCACGATGATCAGCGCGGTCTTGGTGATGCCGCTCCCGGTCACCGCGGCGTGCAGGGTGCCCACGGTGCAGCGGACGATCCGCTCGTCGGGCCAGGTGGCCTTGTAGACCACCGCGGCCGGGGTGTCCGCCGGATAGCCCCCCGCCAGCAGCTCCGCCTGAAGCGTTTCGGTCAGCCCGGCGCTGAGAAACAGCACCATGGTGGAGCGGTGGGCGGCCAGGGCGCGGATGGACTCCCGCTCCGGCACGGCGGTGCGCCCGGCGGTGCGGGTGATGATGACGCTCTGGCTCACGCCGGGCAGGGTATACTCCGCCCGCAGGGAGGCGGCCGCGCCGCAGAATGCGCTGACGCCGGGGCAGACGTCATAGTCCACCCCCATCGCCTCCAGCCGGTCGAACTGCTCCCGTACCGCGCCGTAAATGCTGGAGTCCCCGGTGTGCAGGCGCACGGTGGTCTTGCCCGCCGCCTCCGCCGCGGCGATGGTCTCCAGCACCTGCTCCAGGGTCATCTCCGCACTGTTGTGGATCTCACAGCCGGGCTTGGTGCCCGCCAGCAGCTCGGGGTTGACCAGAGACCCGGCGTAGATGACCACGTCGGCCTCCCTCAGCAGCCGGGCGCCCCGCACCGTGATCAGATCCGCCGCGCCGCTTCCGGCGCCCACAAAATGTACCATTGCTATCCCTCCCTGATGTGTTGCAGCAGCGCCGGCGCCTGTCCCGTCTCTCCCAGCAGGCCGAAGGCCTTGGAAAAGAGTATCGCGCCGGTCCGCAGCTGCTCGCCCGCCCGGTTGGCCAGATGGAGCTCCACCCGCCCCGTCAGGCGGCGCAGCGTCTCCTCGCAGATCCCGTGTTCCCGCAAGACCCGCAGGGCCTCGTCGCAGCTGACGCAGGCGAGCACCGCCCCGCTCCCCGCCGCATCCAGCCCCGCCGCCCCGGCGTGGGCGGCCAGCAGCTCCATGCGGCAGTCTCCGTACTTGGAGTGGGTGTTGAGCATTCCCCCCGCCAGCTTGACCAGCTTGCCGATATGCCCCACCAGCAGCGCGCCCCGGAACCCCAGCTCCCGGCACAGGTCCAGGCTCTCCCCGATGAAATTGGAGGTCTGCACCGCCCGCTCCGGGTCGAGGCCCAGCGACGTGCGGATAAACTCCGCGCCGTAATTGCCCGGCGTCAGCAGCACGTACTCCGCCCCGCCCGCCCGGCGCTGGCTCAGCTCCAGGCGGATGGTATCCACCAGGGCCTGCTCGCTCATGGGCTCCACGATGCCGGTGGTGCCCAGGATGGAGATGCCGCCCGCGATGCCCAGCCGGGGATTGAAGGTCTTTTTCGCCAGGGCCTCCCCCTCCGGGGCGGAGATCACCACCGACAGCCCGCCCCGGTAGTCCAGCGCCCGGCAGACCTCCCCGACGTTCTCCCGGATCATCTTCCGGGGCACCGAGTTGATGGCGGCGGCCCCCACCGGCTGATCCAGGCCGGGCCTGGTCACCCGGCCCACGCCGGCGCCGCCGTCGATCCAGACGCCGGGGCCGTCCCGTTTGGACACGGCGGCGAAGATCAGCGTCCCCCGGGTCACGTCCGGGTCGTCGCCGGGGTCCTTTTCAATCGCGCACGAGACCTGCCCGGCCCCCAGTTCGATGGCCCGGACCGCCAGCTCCAGCCGGACTCCGCCGGGGGTGGTCAGACCGATCTGCTCCCGCCGCCGGCCGGTCAGCAGCATCCAGGCCGCCGCCTTGGCCGCCGCCGCCGCGCAGGACCCGGTGGTATACCCCAGCCGCAGGCGCTTCCCCGCCCGGACGATATACTCCTCCATGGCTCAGCGGGCGATCTGATAGAGCATGGCATTGCAGATGGCGGCGGCCACATTGCTGCCGCCCTTCCGGCCCCGGGCCACGATATAGGGCGCGCCGGCGTCCATGATCTGCTGCTTGCTCTCCACCACGTTCACAAAGCCCACCGGCACGCCGATGACCAGCGCCGGGGACAGCGCCCCGCCGCGGATCAGCTCCCCCAGCTCCAGCAGGGCGGTGGGGGCGTTGCCGACGGCAAAGATACAGGGCTTTTTCACATGCTCCGCCGCCCACCGCATGGACGCCGCGGCGCGGGTGCTCCCCCGCCGCCCGGCCAGCGCGGCCACCTCCGCCTCGGACATGAAGCAGTGCACCTGCCCCCCCAGGCCCTCCAGCACCCGCTTATTGATGCCCGAACGGGCCATCTGGGTATCGGTGACGATATCGCATCCGGCGCGCAGGGCGGCGATGCCCTGCGCGACCGCATGGTCGGAAAAGGCCAGGTTTTCGGCATAATCGAAATCGGCGGTGGTATGGATCACCCGTTTGACCACCAGCTCGTTTTCCGCCGGGATGACCTGCTCCCCCAGCAGCTGAGTAATGATCTCAAAGCTGCGCCGTTCAATGTCCATGGGCTTATCGTACTCGATCATGACGTTCTTTCTCCTTTAAACAGGCCTCATAAAACCGCGTGGCAAAGGCCGGATTGGCGTAAAAATGGAAGTGGGGATAGCCCGCGTAGAGGGTCGGGGTGGCGACGGCGCACGTCCAGCTGCGGCCGGTGGGTTTGACGGCGGTGAAGTCCTCTCCCCGCTCCGTGGCGTCCCAGCGGTGGAACTCGTGGCCCCGGATCTCCTCTCCCGCCCGGCACAGCAGATTGTCCCGCCTGGCCCGCAGGGTCACATAGCCGAAGCGCACCAGCCTCCCCGCGTCGGCGCAGTTCCCGGGCAGGACGCCCGCCATGGGAGCGCCGGCAATGGCCTGGGTCAGGTACATAAAGCCGCCGCACTCGGCGATGCAGGGCAGGCCGCCCTCCACCGCCGCGCGGATCGCGGCGCGCAGGGACGCGTTTTCACTCAGGGCAGGGGCGTACAGCTCCGGATAGCCGCCCCCCAGATAGAGCCCGTGGATCTCCTCCGGCAGCGCCGGGTCGGCCAGCGGGCTGAAGGGGACCAGCTCCGCCCCCAGCTCCGTCAGGGCGGCCAGGCTGTCCTCATAGTAAAAGCAGAAGGCCCTGTCCCGGGCCACGGCGATGCGCACCGGCCGGTCAAAGCGGGGCAGGCGCACCGGCTCGTACTCCAGCGGCGGCGCGCTGCGGGCCAGCTCCAGCAGCCCGTCCAGGTCGATGCTTCGCTCCGCCTGACGGGCCAGCCGCGCCAGCTTCTCCCGCAGATCGGAGACCTCTGCGGCGGTGACCAGCCCCAGATGGCGGCTAGAGAGGGCACACTCCGGCAGCACGGGCAAAAACCCCAGGGGGCGCACCCGCCCTCCGAACCGCTCCCGGATGGCCGCCGCCAGCGCCGGATAGGCCCCTTCGGAGCACTGGTTGAGAAGGACGCCCTGGACCGGATGGTCGGGGCAGAAGTCCAAAAAGCCCTGGAGCACCGCCAGCGCCGAAAGCGCCGTCCCCTTGGCGCCTACCACCAGCACCACGGGCGTTTGGGTCCACCGGGCCACCTCGTAGGTGCTGGCCCGGGTGGTGGTAAGCCCCAGGCCGTCGTAGTACCCCATGACCCCCTCGATGACGCTGACCGCCCTGCCGGCGGCATGCCGGGCCAGCAGGAAGCGCAGGGTATTTTCCGTAAAGAAGAAGGGGTCCAGATTGGCGCTGGGCGCGCCGATGACGCGGCTGTGAAACATGGGGTCGATGTAGTCCGGCCCGCATTTGAAGCTGCCCGTATCGATCCCCCGGTCCACCAGCGCCTGAAGCACCGCGCAGGCCAGGGTGGTCTTTCCGCAGCCGCTGTTGGTGCCCGCCAGCAGCAGGCGCGGCAGGTTCTGCTGCATCCGCCCGTCCCCCTCCGTTTCGTTTGAATGGATCTGTTTCGCGCTCAATCCAGGCCTCCGGCGGCCTGGAGGGCCCGGCGCACATACAGCGCCCGGATGCCGTCCAGACGGCCCAGCCCGCCCAGAACGCAGGCGGTCCGGAGGCCGGCCGCCTCCAGCCGCGCCCGGAGGCTTCCGGGCGCCGGGCCCGCCATGTCGTTTTTGGCGTGATCCCCGGCCGCCAGCAGCAGCGGGACCAGCAGGGCACGGGGCCGCCCCAGCGCGGCCAGCTCCGCCGCCGCGTCTTCAAAGGTGGGGACGCCCTCCACCGTGCACAGGCGCACCGCCGCCCCCGGCAGCGCCCGCAGGCGCCGGGCCATGGCCTCATAGAGGGCGTTGGCCGCATGGGCGGTGCCGTGCCCCATCAGCAGCAAGGCCGTATCCTCCCCCACCGGATAGGCCTGCCGCAGGGCGGCGATCACGCCGTCCAGGTCGTCCTCTCCGTACAAAAGCGGGCGGCCCGCCCGCACCTCCAGTCCGTCGGCCGCCGTCAGGGCCGCGCACAGGCCGTCGTACTCTTCGCCGGGGAGGAGCAGGGTGGGCTGGACGACCACCCGCCCCATGCCGTCGGAGCGGATCCGCGCGAGGGCCTCCTCCACGCTGTCCACGTGCATGTTCTGCCGCTCCCGCAGGCGGCGGCGCACGACGCCGCTGGTAAAGGCCCGGTAGACCGGGCAGCCGGGGAAGGCGTCGGCCAGCGCCTCCTCCACCGGGACGATATCCGCCCGAAGGGCGTCCAAATGGGTGGTGCCGAAGCTGACGGCCAAAACGGCTGTTCGCATGGCGTTTCTCCTTTCGTCGGACTACAGGTTCTTGCGCCGTAGGACCACCAGATTGGCCACGGCCAGGAAGGCGGCGGCGTACAGGGCCAGCACCCCCAGGCTCAGCAGGCTGGGCGCGGCGCCGTAAGCCATGGAACGCAGCGACCCGCTGGCATGGGTCAGGGGCAGGAGCCGGATGAGCGTCTGCACCGCCCCGGGCACCCGGTCCAGCGGGAAGAAGGTATTGCACAGGAAGGTCATCGGCAGGATGACAAAGGTGGAAAACCGGGTGATGTCCGCGTGGGTGCTGGCCAGGACGGCCGCCATGACCCCCAGGGCCCCGAAGGTCATTCCGTTGAGCAGCATCACCAGGAAAAAGGCCGGGCTCAGGCACATAGAGGCCCCGAAGGGGAACGAAAGCAGCAGGATGAGCACGCCGCTGTACATCCCCCGCAGGGATCCCCCCAGCATCTGGCCGAAAATATAGGCCGGCATAGGAGTGGGGGATATGATGATATGATCGAAGGAGTGCTCAAACAGGCGCTGGACGTTCAGCGGCTGGGCCACAGCGGAAAAGCTGGTGTTCATGGTGGTCAGGGCGAGGATGCCCGGCACCAGGAAATCAATGTAGGGCCGTTCGGTGACGGCGCTGGCCGAGCCCAGGCCCCATCCCAGCGCGATCAGATACAGCAGGGGACTCACCAGGGCGGAAGCGGTGATCTTCTTCCACTCGAAGCGAAACTCCACCCACTTCTCCCACAGCACGGTGACGACTGCGTTCACGATCGGATTTTGCCGCATCACACCGCCTCCAATCCGCGCCCCACCTGGGTCAGGAACACGTCTTCCAGCGTGGTCCTGCGCAGAAGGATCGGCTCGCTCCGCCCGCCGGCGTAGGCAAGGGCCGCCTCCTTGTCTGGAAAGAACGCGCTTTGGGTGTGATCTCCCGCAAACACGTCCACCGCCACCGGCCCCAGCAGGCGGATCAGGTTTTCCGGCGTATCCAGCCGCGCCACCCGCCCCTGGTCGATGAGCGCCACACGCTGGCACAGGCTTTCGGCCTCTTCAATATAATGGGTGGTCAGCAGAATGGTCAATCCCTGACGGTTCAGGGTGCGCAGCAGGTCCCACATCTGCCGCCGGGAGGCCGGGTCCAGCCCAATGGTGGGCTCGTCGAGGATCAGGATCTCCGGGTCGGTGAGCAGAGCGCGGCAGAGCATGAGCTTGCGCTTCATGCCTCCGGACAGCCTGCGCACCGTCTTGTTCCGGTGTCCGGTCAGGGCGCAGAAGGCCAGCAGCTCTTCCCGGCGCCGCAGGATGCGCTCCTGCGGGATGCCGTAGAGCCGCCCCTGCAATTCCATGATCTGATCCAGCGTCATATCGCTGCGCAGGGAGTTGTGCTGGGTGATCAGCGCCAGCTTGCGTTTGATGTCCCCCCGGCGGCGGCCCAGCGTCTCTCCGTCGATCCGGATCTCCCCCGCCGAGGGCAGCAGCAGGGTGGACAGGATGCTGATAAGGGTGGTCTTCCCCGCCCCGTTGGGGCCCAGCAGGCCGAAAAACGCCCCTGATTCGATGGTCAGGGACACATCGTCCAGGGCGTTGGTCCCGCTTTGGGGATAGCGCTTGCTCACATGACAAATCTCGATCATACGCCGCTCTCCTTTCCCTGCCATCCCTTCCAGCCCCGGTACACGCGCAGGCCTTTCTCCCGGGCCAGTTCCAGCAGGCGGCCGTTCATCCGGTTGAACACGGCGACGGGGGTCCCTGCGTCGATGACCGCCCCGGCCCGCAGCAGGGCCTGCTCCGCCGCGCGGCACAGCGCCTCGCCGGCGGGCTCGAACGCGGGAGCGGCGTACACGTGGTCGCTCAGCTCCCGGGCCACCTGAAAATCCACGTCGTTTTCAAACAGGACGCCGGTGGCAAAGGGCACCTGCTGCTTTTGCAGGGCACGGTAGCAGGGCACGCCGAAGCCGCCGCCCCCCACCACGAAGACCTGAGGCGCCCCTTCGGGGCGGGTCAGCTCCACGCTGCCGAAGAGCAGGTTGTAGGAGCCGTGCTCGATCTCATAAAGCCGGTCGATCTCGCCTCCCGCGAACAGCTCCTCCGGCGGACCGAACCGGGCGACGGTATCCCCCTTGACGCACAGAAGGTAGTCGGAGATCTTCATGGCCAGGTCGATCTCATGCAGGGACATGACCACCGTAACACGCTGCTCCCGGGCCATTTCCCGGAGAATATCCAGCAGCTCGATCTTATGGCGGATATCCAGATAGGCGGTAGGCTCGTCCAGGACGATGACCTGGGGCTGCTGGCAGATGGCCCGGGCCAGCATGATCCGCTGGCGCTGGCCGTCGCTGAGGGTGGCGAAGTCCCGCTCCTCCAGCTCCAGGGCGTGGACCCGCTCCAGGGCCTGACGGACGATGCGCTTGTCGGTCTCGGTCAGTTTGCCCAGGGCGTTGGTGTAGGGATAGCGGCCCATCGCCACCACTTCGCCGCAGGTCATCAGTTCCGGACGGATCCGGTCGGTAAGCACCACCGCCACCTGCCGGGCCATCTCCCGGGCCGACCAGGCGTATACCTCCCGCCCGCCGATGTACACCATGCCGCCCAGCTTGGTCAGATGGCGGGTGATGGACTTGAGGATGGTGGACTTCCCCGCCCCGTTGGGGCCGATCAGCGTGAGGATCGTCCCCTTTTCGATCTGGATGCTGATGTCGTGTATGAGCACCTGCCCGTCATAGCCCACGGCCAGATCTTCCGTTTTGAAATATCCCATCGCAGCCTCCTACTCCTGGCCCCTGCGGCGGCGCAGCATCATCCAGATGACCACCGGCGCGCCAAAGGCGGAGGTGACGGTGCCGATGGCCAGCTCGGTGGGCGAAAACGCCGTACGGGCGATCAGGTCGCAGAAAATGCAAAACACCGCGCCGCACAGATACGTGACCGGGATGACCAGCACGGGCCGGGAGGTCTTGAGCAGGGAGCGGGTGATATGGGGCACCGCGATCCCCACAAAGGAAATAGGACCGGCAAAGGCGGTGACACAGGCGGAGAGCAGGCTGGAGAGCAGGATGAGCAGCGCTCGGAAGAGCTTGATGTTGATGCCCAGGCTCCGGGCGTACCCCTCTCCCAGCGCATAGGCCCCGATGGGCTTGCTCAAAAGCCAGGCCGCCCCCAGTCCCAGCAGGCAGATCCACGCCGCGGTGGTCACGCTGCTCCAGTTCGCCCCGGAAAAGCTGCCCATGGACCAGCTGGTCAGGTTGACGATGTCCTCCTCCTTGGCAAAGGTGATGCAGAAGTCGGTGATGGCGCCGCAGACATAGCCCACCATGATGCCGATGACCAGCAGCATCGACATGCCATGTACCCGCTGGGAGAAGATCAGCACGATGCCCGCGATGAGCAGGGAGCCTGCAAAGGCGGAGAGGATCATGACCGTAGAGCTGATCCGGCTGAGATACCGGCTGAGGAAGATCATGGTGATCCCCACCACCATCTTGGCCCCCGAGGAGATCCCCAATACGAAGGGTCCGGCAATGGGGTTGCGGAAGAAGGTCTGGAGCAGAAACCCGGAGACGGAGAGCGCGCCCCCCAGAATGGCGGCCAGCAGCATCCGGGGCATCCGGATGCTGAAAATGATCTTGCTCTCGGTGGAGCCGTCCAGCACCGCCTGGAGCGCCTCGGCGTAAGCGCCGCCGGTAAACACTTCCATGACCTTCAGCCGCAGAGCATCCCACACCATACGGAATACCGCTCCGGCCGGGATTTGTACGGAGCCTGTATTGACATTCAGCACCAAACCCCAGGCCAGCAGTCCGGCCAGGACCGCCACCACGGCCGCAAAGCGCCCGACAGCGGTCAGGCGCTTTGCGCGCCGCCCCGTTTCCGCCAGGTGCGGGGCGGTTTGCAGCTTCGTTTCCATAGCTTGCCGCCTTTCCAACGATACTGGATAGAAGGAAATCGGCAGGGCGGAAGGCCCCGCCCTGCCGCGGCGCGGCGAACAAGCCCGCCGCGCCGCTCAAACATGCCGGCACTTTTCAAGGACCTGCAGCCCCCCCGCTGACGCCTGGGTCCGCCTGGGTCCCCCAGGGCCGCCCGCGTCCTTCTCCGTAAAGGGGACGCGGCGTCCGCAAGGCCGCAAAGCCGCCGACGGCTGCCCCGTGCGGGCGCAGACGCATGTTTCACGGCCGCGGGGGCGAGGCTATACGCGGCCTTCCCCCCCGCCAACGGCAGGGCGGGTTCTCCCACCTGCCGCTGGCGTGGCCCTCAGGACAGCTTGATCAGATGGTCGGTGGTCACATCGCCGTCGGCGCTGGCGAGAATGGCGTTCATATCCGACAGGATGGAGGCGATGGCGGCGGTAGACTGGGTAAAGTCCGGCGAGGTGATCCAGACATTGCCGTCCTGCACCGCTTTGAAGTCGGCAAACAGGGGGTTATAGTCGATCATTTCCTGGATGGAGGCGAAGGAGCGGGCAAAGTTCACATAGAACAGGTAATCCGCGTCCTTGTTGCCGGCGTACCACTCTTCAAAGGTCATATTGGTATTGCCGCTCTTCTCCGGCTCCATATCGGCCAGGATGTACGTGCCGCCGGCCATGCCGATCAGCTGGGCCATATAGTCGCCGCCGTTGCGGGCATAGCACTTGTCGGTGGAGGTGATGTAGCCCATGGCCACGGTCTTGCCGTACGCCTGCGCGGCGGTGGCGTCCTCCACAAGGGCCTTCTGCGCCTCAAAATAGGCTTCGGCCTGCTCCTCCATGCCGAAGAGTACGCCAAACAGCTTTACCCACTCCACACGGCCCAGAGGATGGGCCTCCTTGGAGGAATTCTCCACGATGGAGGGGATGCCCAGCTCGTCAAATTTCTCCAGCACCTCGGGATTGTTGTCGATCATGGTGGTATCCACGTGCAGCTGAATGTCGTTGGCGGTCATCTGCTCATAATCCGGTTCCTTATAGTGGCCGGAGAAGGCGATGCTGCCCTCGTTCATCTTCGCCACCACATCTTCGATGTACCAGTCCTCCACGTCGTTGGCCACCAGCTTCACGTGGTCCAGCCCGCCCATGGCGGCCACCAGCGAAGTCATGCCGGTGCTGGCCAGATAGACCCGGTCGATGGGTTGCTGCAGAACCACCACGCCCGCCTCCAGTTCCTCGGGGACGCTCATGCCCTCGGGCACCACCAGATAGGTGTTCCCGGTGGTGCCGGCAGTGAACATGCGGTAGCCGCCCTTATAGCGGTCGACGGCAAAATTCCGGGCATACTCCAGTTCCATGGGGCCGTCCAACACCAGCTTGCCGTCGTAATCCTCCTGGGGCGCGGCGGTCTCCGGCACAGCCGTCTCCGGGGCGGCGGTCCCGGACGCGGCGGGGTTCGTGTTCCCGCAAGCCGCCAGGCAAAGCAGCAGGGCCAAGGACAGGATGCTCATTCCGATTCGTTTCATAGTTTCCTCCTCATGTTATGGATCGCTCCAGTCTATAAAATCCCCCCTTGTTCCAGCGGACGCACCCCTCCCGTGGACGCAGAAAGCCGCGGCAGCGCTGAACGCTGCCGCGGCCGGTTTTCCGCAACAAAAAGTCCCCTATGCCATAACGCGTGGCAGGGACGTCCTCAAGCAGGTCTTCTGACTTACGCTTAGGGAGAGCTGCCTCTCCTGCGTCCGTGCTCTGCCTTCCCGGTTTCCCAGTGGCTGATCTTCATCAACGAGCAGCGGCCTCAGCGCTTACAGCGGCGGTACCGTCCGGGATTCTCACCCGGTTGTCTATCATTCCTCTAGGAGGGACACTTGAGGGAAATTTTATTAAGGCCATTCTACTGATTCCGCTCCGGTTTGTCAACAGGATTTTAGCACGCGGCCCGGCCCTTGCGGGCCAAGCCCGCCTCTGCTATACTCAGGCTGTTCCCTGCGGGAAGCGGGACCTTACGGAAAAGAGGAGGCGTCTTATATGCGTCTGTTTGTGGCGGCGGCGCTGCCGGAGTCCTGGAAGGACGCTCTGGACAGGGCGGCCCGGGCCCTGGCGGACCAGGGCGTACGCGGGAATTTTACCCGGCGGGAAAATTATCATCTCACCCTGGTCTTTCTGGGAGAGACCGACCGTCTGGACGACGTGATTGCCGCCATGGATACGGTGGACGCGCCGCCCTTCCCGCTGCGCACCTGCGGCGTGGGAAGGTTCCGCCGTTCCAGCGGGGATATCCTATGGGTGGGCGTACAGGCCGCGCCCGGCCTCACTGAGGCCCAGTGGCAGCTCTCCCATGCGCTGGCGGGGGCTGGCTTCCCGCTGGAGGAGCGCGCCTACCGGCCCCATCTGACCCTTGCCCGGCGCGCGATCCTTCCCCGCTCCATGGACGAGGGCCGCTTGTCCGGCCTGCTGACGCCCCTGGAGCTGACCCTGGACCGGCTGACCCTGATGTGCTCGGAGCGCCGCTCCGGCCTGCTGCGGTATACGCCTATTTACGAAAAGCGGCTGTTTTAAGGCGTCACCGCACAATTCCCCACGCACGTCTTGGCGGCCAATTTGCCCCACAAATGCGTTGCAAAACCTTGTAATACGCAAAGTATTCCTGCGGTTTTGCGCCTTTTTGCGGCACAAATTTTCGCGCCGATCCGCACGCGCTGAATCATGCGGTAATGCCTTGACCCGAAAACGGCTTGCCCCGCAGCCGGACTCCCGCACGGCCGGGCCGGTCCGCGCCCGTTCAGCCAGACACGAACGCGCGGGGACGCACGGCGCACAGCGCGACGGAGCTCCCCGCCCTCAGGAGCAAAAGCGGTGGTTCCCGATGACTTTGATGAGGGGACGGCTCCAGATCCAGGCGCTGGTGGCCGTGCTGGGGTTAAAGTAGTAGATCGCTCCGCCGCTGGGGTCGGCGCCGTTGAGTGCCTCCCGGGCGGCGCGGACGGCGGAATCGGCCACCGGCTGGTCGATTTGCCCGTCCACCATGCAGGTAAAGGCTCCCGGCTGGTAGACCACCCCCGCGACGGTGTTGGGAAAGGAGGGGTGCTCCACCCGATTCAGAATCACCGCGCCCACCGCCACCTGCCCGCTGTAGGGCTCTCCCCGGGCCTCGGCGGAGATGACCCGGGCCAGCAGGTCCAGGCTTGCGGACTGGCTGCCGGAGGTTCCGGCGCTGGGCATGCCCAGCGCCTTCCGGGTGGCCGCACCTACGATGCCGTCCGCACTCAAGCCGTTGGAGCGCTGAAAGTATTTTACCGCCTCGGCGGTCTGGCTGCCGTAGATGCCGTCCACCGAGCCGTCGTAGTAGCCCCAATTTTTCAGTTTGGTCTGGATGGTGCGCACCTCGCTTCCGGTGGAGCCCACCCGGTATGTGGCCGCCTGGGCGCTCTGGGCCTGGGAGATGATGATACTGTTCACCGCGAACAAAAGGGCCAGCGCAAGAGCCAGCCGTTTCTTTTCCGCCATAGGTCCGCCTCCTTCCAATACGGTTTTAGTCTACGGAAAATTTCCGTCCCTTATGAGCGGAAATCCTTTCCACGCACGGAATAGCGGCGGCAAAAAAGGGCGATACTGGAAGGTATCAGGAAAGGATGTGGCGGCTGTGGTCAAAGGCGTGTCCCGACAGGTGATCGTGGTAAAATCCCCCGACCCGCGCCTGTTTGAACAGGCGATCTTTATCGTGAAGGAAGACGCCTTCGGGCAAGGCGTCTCGGCTGAGCAGGTGCTCCAGGAGGCCCGGCGGGTGGCCGACGGATATCTGCGCCGCAACGTGCGTCTGGGCCGCCCCCGGCCCCGCGTGCCCGCCCCCGCCTGGGTGGCCGCCGGCGCGTTGCTCGCCACCATCGGCTGGAGCGTGGGCCTGCTGCTGTAAAAAACACCGGCGCACGAAAAACACGTGCGCCGGTGTCGCTTTGCCGAAAAAGCCCCGCAGCGTTCGCGCCCGCAGGGGCGAGGGGTACCCGGGGGATGCGCGCTGGCGCATTCCTCAGTCGGCGATGATCACGCGGATGCGTCCGCCCTCGTTTTCCGGCTTGTCGTACCAGGCGGTCAGGTCGTAATCACCCGCCTGGACGCGGGCGAGGCTGGAGAGCTGATACTCGGCGCTCCCGGTCCTGACGTAATAGACCGCTGTCTCGGAGAGCGTATATTGCTTGCCGTCCGTGCCCAGCACGGCGCCGCCGTCCACAGTCTCCACGTCCACCGGCGTCAGGTTATACAGCCGCTCCACACTCTGGGGCCCCTTCATCTTGGCCTGGCAGGGCCCCACCTTCAGGTTGAACACGGTGGTCTCGGAGGAGAACGCCTGGGGCATGCCGCCCACGTCATAGACGTAGTTGGACGCCGTATTCAGGCCCATGGACACCTCTGTGACCGAGGTGATGACCCCATACTGGTGCAGGTCCCCGGTGGCGTCCTTCAGGATCAAATGACTGATCTCTCCCTGGGCGTTGAGGACATAGAAGCGCACGGTGCTGCCGGTGAGGCTGCTTCCCGCCAGACGGTCGGGATAGACCCGGATGGGCGTGCAGTTCTCATAGGTATCAAGGATCTCCACGTCGTCGGCAAATTCATAGGAACCCAGGCGCTTGCCGTCGTTGGACACCTTCCCGGTCAGCTTGACGGCCGTAAGGCGTTTGAGCGCAAAGCCGTCCTGGACGGCGTTTACCCGCACCAGATCCCCCACCTTCAGATCGTTTCGGTCAAAGGGATAGCGGTAGGCGGTCCCGTCGGTGGCGCAGACGGTGGCGGTCCGGGCGGTATAGGCGCCGCCCGCCCCGTCGTCATAGGCGGCGTCGGCGATGGCGGTGACCACGCCGTAGAGCAGCGTGCCCTCCGGCGCCCCGCCGGACACGGCGGCGACCCCGCCGTCACGGCCCAGCAGCAGGGTGATGGTATCCCCCACCCGGTACTCCCCCAGGTCAGACAGGGCAAAGGCGGCGGAAGCGGTCTCGATGGCGTAGCTCTTCCCCGCCACCGTCACCGCCGTGGGGGCCGACGCGGAGGGCGAGGCCGCCTGATAGGTGCCGGTGACCTGATTGGTATAGGCCCAGACGGTGCGCATGGATTTGGACCAGTACACCACGTCCTGATCCCGGATGGCGGACAGGGCGGACAGGCTCCCGGAGCGGTAGACCCTGGCGCCGCTCACGTCGAAGGGCACCTGGCTCTGCCAGCCGCTCCCGGCCACCACGGGGCCCTCCATGGCGGAGTTGACAAGGGCCACCCGGTCCAGCGTACCGGTCTGGCTCACCAGGTTCCGGGCGGGCTCCAGCACGTTCAGGTGGTACACGCCGCTGGTGTTCTTGGTGATCAAAAGGTTATAGAACAGGTACAGGGCATCCCGGCGCGTCATGGCGTCGTTTGCGGCGCAGCTTACCCCCTCGTTCAGCTTCAGGGCCTTGTACTGGGCCATCTGGCCGGAAGGCCATACGCCGGTGAAGGCGCTGTCCGGATAGCCCAGCAGGCGCAGCACGATGGTCACGCCCTCGGCCAGGGTAATGGTCTGGGTGGGGTTGAAGTAGCCCCTCAGGTCTCCCTGCACCAGTCCCAGGTCCACCGCCGCCTTGATCCAGGGGGCGGCCCAGTAGGTTTGGGGCACGTCCGGATACGGTTTGACCGGGACCGTATCGCCCACTGCGTCGCGGCTGGTGGAGGCGGCCACCGCCATTTTGGTAAATTCCGCCCGTGTGACGGCGCGCCCCAGCTCCAGGTTCCCGTCGGAATCGCCCACCATGATATCCAGGGCGGCCAGGACCTGAGCGGCTTCATCCTCCGCCGGCGCCGCCGCCAGGGCGGCGGGGGCCAGCCCCAGGACCAACACTGCGGCCAAAAGGCCGGATAGCAGTCGTTTCTTCATCTTCGTTTTCTCCTTCTCGTGGAAAGTCGGAACGCAGGCCGGCGCGGGTGCCGGCCCCCATCCTGTTTATCATATACCCCCCGGCCCCCGGTGGCAAGAGGCACGCGCCTGCCGGGACGGCGCATCCCGCGCGGCAGGGCGCTCCTGCACCCGCAGGGGGCCGGATCTACCGGCTCAGTCATACCGCAGCGCGTCGATGGGGTTGAGTTTTGCGGCCTTGTTGGCGGGCAGGTAACCGAAGAGGATGCCCACGCCCACCGATACGCAGAAGGCCACCAGGATGCCGCCGAGCGTCGGTATGGCCACAAATCCGTCGGTCCCGGTGCCCAGCACCGCGCCCACCACCGCCGTCATCACATTCGCCAGAAGGATGCCCAGCGCGATACCGATGACGCCGCCGATCGCGGAGGTGGTGCCCGCCTCGATGATAAACTGGCTGCGGATATCCCTGCGTTTGCCGCCCAGGGATTTGCGGATGCCGATCTCACGGGTGCGCTCGGTGACGGACACCAGCATGATGTTCATGATGCCGATGCCGCCCACCAGCAGGGAGATGGCGGCGATGATGATGAGGATGACCATGAGGGTGTCCAGCATGGAGTTCATGGCGTCCATCATCTCCGCCGAGCTCATGACAAAGTAGTAGTCGCTGCTCTGGTAGGTCTGGTAAAGCCGCTTTTCGATCACGCCCTTGGCGGCCGGGGCGGCGTCCTTATCCGCGGAGGTGAACAGGTACAGGTTCGCGTCGGACAGTCCGCTGAGGTGCAGGGCGTTTCCGTAGGGGATAAAGATCACATCGTCGCCGCTGCCCTCGGTGGAGTCGGCCTTCTCCTCCAGCACGCCCACCACCGTGTAGGGCACGCCGCCGATGGTCATACTCTTTCCTAGGGACGTGCCGTTGAACATCTCCTGATCCAGATAGGAGCCCACGACGCATACGTTCTGGTAGCGGCTGACGTCGATGTACCGCAAAAAACGGCCCCGCTCCAGCTTTTCGCCCCCCATGCTCTTGCCGGAGGCATAGTCGTAATACGCCTCGCTGACGCCGTAGATGGTGGTGCGCGCATAGTTGTCGCGGCCCTGGCGCACGGCGGCGCGGGTGCTCACGTAGGGGCTTACATCGCTGAGATACTGCGGGTAGCGGTCCACCAGGGCATACATATCGTCGGGCTCCACCGAGCGTGAGCCGCCCCGTCCGTAGACCTGCACCTGGATCAGATTGACCCCCATCTTCTCAAACTGGTCGTTCATGTACTGCTCCATCCCGTTGCCCAGGGAGACGATGACGATGACGGCGGCCACGCCGATGATGATACCCAGCATGGTCAGCAGGGCCCGCATCTTGCTGGTCAGCAGGGATTTGACCGCCAGACGGAAGGATTGCGCAAAGCTCATACGCCCAGCACCTCCCGCGCTCCGGCGTCTGCCGGGGCATCGTCCTCGCCGGGCTGGACCACGGCCTGCGGATCGTGGGCATCCCCATCGTAGATGATCCTGCCGTCCTGAAGGCGGACGATGCGCTTTGCTCTCACGGCAATGGAATTGTCGTGGGTGATGAGGACCACTGTGTCCCCCTCCGCGTTGAGCTTCTGGAGGAAATTGAGCACGTCCCGCCCGGTGCGGGAGTCCAGCGCGCCGGTGGGCTCGTCGGCCAGGATCACCGACGGATTGCCCGCCAGGGCCCGGGCGATGGAGACCCGCTGCTGCTGGCCGCCGGAGAGCTGGGCGGGCAGGTTTTTGCATTTATCCCCCAGGCCCACCCGCTCCAGGGCGGACCTGGCCCGCTCCTTCCGTTCCGAGGCGGGCAATCCCGCGTAGAGCAGGGGCAGCTCCACATTTTCCAGCACGTTGAGCTTGGGGATCAGGTTATACTGCTGGAAGATAAAGCCCAGCATCCGGTTGCGGATCTCGGCCTGCTGGTCGTCATCCATGGTGGACACGTCCACGCCCCCCAGGTGATAGGTGCCGCTGGTGGGTACGTCCAGACAGCCGATGATGTTCATGGCGGTGGATTTTCCGGAGCCCGACTGGCCCACGATGGCCACGAACTCCCCCCGGTCCACCGTCAGGGTCACGCCGTCCAGCGCGTGGACGGCGGTGTCGCCCATCTGGTAGATCTTATAGACATCCCTGAGTTCGATCAGATGCTGCATGGTCACATCCCCATCCCCATCATGGCGGCCATGGCGTTGGAAGCCTGGTTCTCGCTGAGCACCACGTCCCCCTCCTCCAGACCGGAGAGGACCTCGATATACTCCTCGTCGTTGCGGCCCAGGGTCACCTGGCGCTCCTCGATGGCGGTCGGATCGACTACGCTGCCGTTCTCGTCCAGACAGCCCGGACCGGCCACCAGCACCGTGTCGCCCCGGCCCACCATATCCACCGGGATGCACAAAACCTGCCCGGCCTGCTCCACCACGATCTTGGCGGAGACGTTCATGCCCGGATAGAGTTCGGCCGGCGAGCCGTCCACCTTGACGGTGACGGGATAGGTGGTGTAGCCGCCTACCGTGGTGCCGTTGATATTGACCTTATCCACCACCCCGGTGAAGCTCTTCCCGTCCAGTGCGTCCGCCGTGATCTCCACCCGCTGGCCCGTCCGGATCTTGTTGATGTCCAGCTCGTCTACGCTCACGTCGAAGGTCAGCTCGGACAGGTCGTAGATGACCGCCATATAGGTGTAGCCCGCGGTGGCGGCGGTGCTGCCGCCCACGTTGTCGCCCGCGTCCACGTTCTTTTCGATGACCGTGCCGGTGATGGTGGAGGTGATCGAGTAGTCCTCCAGCTTATCCCGGGCATTCTGGAGGGAGAGCCGGGCATTCTCCACCTGGATCCGGGCGCTTTCGATCTGGGTATCCATATCGGTCTGGGAGAGTACCGCCACGACCTGCCCGTCGGTCACCCGGTCCCCCTCACGGATGGAGAGGGCGTCCACGTCGCCGCTGGCCTTGGCCACGATCTGCTTGGAAGCTGCGTATGTAAAGGCGCCCCCCGATGCACAGGCCGCGCCGCTGATGGCGGCGGTGCCGCGGCTGGCGTCGCTGAGCGCGCCCGGATTCTGAACCAGCAGCGTCACCTGCCGCACCAGGGCGCCGCCGGGGCCCACCTCGTCGGTGGCGGCGATGGAATCCACGGTGCCCGTCAGCGTCTGGGCGGTGCCGTCCACCGTGACAACGGCGCTTTGCCCCTCATAAAACCCCGCCGCGTCGGCGGACTGGAAGGGGACGGTCAGCTTCATCCGCTCCCGGTCCAGCAGGTCTGCGATGGGAGCCCCCGCCATGACGGCGTCTCCCTGTTCCACATACAGCTTGGTGATCACGCCGTCGGCTTCGGCGCTTACCGCGCAATCCTCCCGGTTGTCCGCCTGCCGCTTGAGCAGATCGTCCAGGTTGAGTTGGGCCGAGCGCAGGTTGAGCTCCAGCTGCTGGATATTGTTCTCCACATCCTTTGCGTCGATGCGGAAGAGGAGATCGCCCTTGTTGACCGTCTGCCCCTCCTCAAAGGGGGCCTCCAGCACCTCGCCGCTGATCAGCGTGGTCACCTTGTAGGACTGATTGGGCTGGATGGTGCCGGTTCCGGAGACGGCCACCGTCATCTCGCGTACCTGGGCGGTGTCGGACAGATAGGCCCCCGCCACCGCCTGGGTGCCCGCGCTCATCAGCCGCAGCAGCAAAACGGCGAGGATCGCCGCGACGACCAGTACCGCCACCAGGCGCCTGACCCATCTGCGTTTCTTTTTCGGCGGCTTGAACTGGGCCGGTGCGTTCTGCTGCGTCTGCGTTTTGACTTGGGTTGCTTCCATATTCGCTTACTCCTTACTTCAAATAGCTTCTGCCGCGCTTCCGGCAGGCGGGGCGGCCTGCTTTTCCGCGCCCCTGCGGAGTATGTCCATCCGGCGGACCAGTCCGGCCCGGGCCGCCTCCGGCCCGCCGGGTCCGGCCGAGCGCATCAGGGCGCCTCCGGTGAGGAAAAAGAGCTGGTGGAGGATGGCTTCCAGGTCGCCCGCCTCCCGCAGGTCCAGCCGCGCGAGGTCCATCCGCTCCCGCAGGCCCTCCGGCAGGCCCCCCCGGCATTCGCCCGGGAACAGGCCGGGGCGCATATCGCCGTTGCGCCGGAGGATGTTCAGCAGATCCCGGTATTCCGCCCGGCGGTCCTGTACGTAATCGAACAGGTCCAGAAACGCGGCGAATACCGCTCCGTTCCGTTCTTCCAGCAGGCGTTCCATCTGGCGGATGAGCTGCGTGCCGAAGTCTTCCATCAGATAGCGGAACAGTTCCTCTTTGTCTGCGAAATACATGTAAAAGCTGCCCCGGGGAATCCCCGCCCCATGGATGATCCGGTTGACCGAGGCCTGGGCAAAGGGGGCCCGGACAAATTCGTCCCGCGCCGCCGCCAGGAGTTTTTCCCGCTTGGCCGGCGGCAGATTGAAAAATGTGGCGCTGGGCACCGTGCGTCCCTCCCCGCTGTACCGTGATATGACAATCTGTCATGTATCTTAGCCCGCCCTTCCCGCTCTGTCAATGCCGCGGCTGCAAAATTCGCAATTCGTTCACAATCGGTGCGCCGGAGCGTCCGGTTTGTCTCAGGATAACAGAAAACCTTCTGCGCTTCCTGAAGAATCCATTAAAGTTTCTTAAAAACGTACCGGATTTTACTCCCTCCCCCCACTGGAAGGTCAAGTGTTTTTTCAAAATTTTTGGTTTTCATGTATAACCGCCCGCAGGCATGTCCAAAATAGGCTTGGAGGTGCTGAAACGCATGAAAAAACCATTTATGGAACGCTTCGGCGACTTTATGGCGGGGAAGGGCTTCTACATAGTCCTGTTCCTGTGCGTCGCCGCAATTGGAATCTCGGGCTATTATCTCTTTTCTTCCCTCTCCCCCGACAAGGATCCCGGCACAGCCGTGGCCGGACCGGCTCAGGTCACTGTGACCCCCACTCCGGCATCCGCGTCCCCGGCGGTGCGCGTCACGCCCACGCCGTCGCCCCAGGCTCAGACGGCCGTCCGGACGACGCCCGCCCCCAGCCCCACGCCCGCGGCCACGCCCGCAGCGACCCCCCAGCCCGCCGCCCCCACGGTCTTTGCCTGGCCGGTGAAGGGCACGCTGATCTCCGAGTACAGTGTGGAGGCGTTGGCTTATGACGCCACCATGGGCGACTGGCGCACCCACAGCGGCATCGACATTTCCGCAGAGCTGGGCGCTCAGGTGGTATCCGCCGCCGCAGGCACCGTCATCGACGTGGTGCAGGACGACTTTATGGGCACCACCGTCTATCTGGATCACGGCAGCGGGCTGACCAGCTGCTACGCCAATCTGGCCGCCGTGCCCACCGTTGAGATCGGCGACACCGTGCGGGCCGGAGACGTGCTGGGCTCCGTGGGGAAAACCGCCATCGCCGAAAGCGCCCTGCCCGCTCATCTGCACTTTGAGATGGCGCAGGACGGCTCTCCCATCGACCCGGCAGACTACCTGCCCTGAGAACAGGCACATTCCACAGCAAACGGCGAGGCCCGCTCCCTAAGGGAGCGGGCCTCAGTTTGTCGGAAAAATGCCTTGGCCTTTTCCCGACAGAGGGATGCAGGACGGACCGGGTTTCATTTTTTGCGAAAAAGCCGCCCCGTCCGTCCTGAGAAGGATCCTTTCCGGCGCGCATTCCGCCGGAAAGGATCCTGATTTTAGGCATCACCGCACAATTCCCCACGCACGTCTTGGCGGCCAATTTGCCCCACAAATGCGTTGCAAAACCTTGCAATACACAAAGTATTTCTGCGGTTTTGCGCCTTTTTGCGGCACAAATTTTCGCGCCGATCCGCACGCGTTGAAGCATGCGGTAATGCCTTTACTTCATCGCCTGCGGACGACGGAACTCTGTGAGGCCCTCCCACGGGAGGGGTTTCGCGCCCCGGATCAGCGTCTTGGAACTCCTCCTCACCGCTTTTCCAGACGCAGCACCAGCGCGGTGCGGTCGTCGGTAGCGCCGCCATGGCCTGCGCTCTCGTCGATGAGCGCTTGTGTCAGGTCCTTGGGGCTTTCCCCCTCAAAGGCGGCAAAGCGCTGACGCACCCACAGGTCGGAGTCGCTGCCCGCTACCCCGTCGGTGACCAGCAGCACCCAGTCCCCCGCCTCCAAACGCACCTTCGCCACGTCGGGGGCGGCCCCGTCGCCCCCGGCCAGGCCAGCGGGCAGGGCGCTGCCGGTGATGCGGCTGACGGTTTTCCCCTTGCGCACATAGGTAGGGGCCGCGCCGTACTTATACACCGCCGCCTCCCCGGTAAACAGGTCCAGGCGCAGCAGGTCCACCGTGGTGAAGCCCCCGGTCTCCTCGCCCCGCAGGGCCAGGGCGGAGTTGAGGGTCTTGAGGGCGGCCTCGGGGCGCACGCCCGCCCGGAGGAACTGCTCCAGCAGGCGCACGGCAAGTCCGCTCTCCTGCCCCGCTTCCGGCCCGCTGCCCATACCGTCGCACAAAAGCACGTAGAGGGAGCCGTCGTCATGCTTGAACCAGGCCCCCGTATCGCCGGAGACCGTCTGGCCGTCCTTTTTCCGGGCGGCCACGCCGGCCACCGCCATCAGGGGCTCCTGCTCCACCAGCACCAGCCGGTCCCGCCGCCCATCCTCTTCCGCCGGACGCAGGGGGACGTTCAGCACCGCCGAGAGCTTGTCCACGCTCTCCGGTTTCCGCAGGGGGGCCAGCCCCTGGCCCTCCAGCTCCAGGCGCAGGTGGCCCGCCTCGTCATAATAGGCCGCCGTCAGGCATTCGGTCCCCTGGGCGGCCAGGTACTGCCGCAGCCGGCGTTCCCGCACCGGGTCGGGCACCAGTTCCGCGCCCAGCTCCGCCGCCGCCGTCCCCAGAACGTCGGCCAGATCGCCGTACTGGCGGCAGACCGCCGAGCGGTTTTCCCGCAGACGGCTGCGGTACTGCCTGCGGTAGAGCAGGGCGGAGACCTCCTCGTTGGCCGCCGCGAGGAATTCCGGGAACTTCAGGCAGCGGTTGGCGAAATAGGCGGGGAAGTCCTCCCCTTCCCCGCGTCCCCGTTCCAGCATGGCGGGCAGGGCGTCGTTGAGGGCATTGAACGTGCTCACATAATCCCGCTGCCAGCAGGAGGACTGAAGGGGACAGCGCTTGCACACCCGGCTGGCCGCCCGGTCAAAGACGGTAGCCGCATCGTTGTCGTTGGGCGGGGTCTGCCCGAAGGCGGTGCGCAGCGCTTCGTGGAGGCTGCGGAAGGCCCCGGCGGTAGCTTCCAGCCGGGCCTTTACGTAGTTGTGGGCCCGCTCCCGGGTGTCCTGCCGCGCGTTTTGTCCGGCCACCAGGGCACCCACCTGCCGCAGCAGCGCATCGGGCAGGATCAGGAAGAGCACCGAGGCGATGAACACCTCATAAAGCACGGGAATATTGGGCCCCTCGTTCCAGGTCCACAGCACCGCCAGGGCGTTGGAGAGCACATAGGCCAGCGCGGCGGCCAGCCTGCCCTGCCGGTGGAACACCCCCGCCATCACGCCGGAGAGGGCGTATGCCATGGAATAAAACGGCATTCCCCCGGCGGACAGGTCCATACCGATGCCCGCGGCCACGCCCACGGTGGCGCCCGGTCCGATCCCTCCCTTGTAGGCGGTGACCATCACCGCCAGAGCCGCGGCGGAGCGGCCCACCGAGATGTCGCCGAAGAGGGTGATCTTGGACAGGGTGATGAGCAGGGTACCCCCCAGGATGAGCAGGCTCACACTCTGGCGCAGGGTGAGTCCCTCCTCCTCCCGCTTGCCGGTCCAGGGGGAGAAGGCGATGCGGTAAAAATAGGCCGAAGCGCCGCATAAGAGCACTTCCGTGCCGAAAAAGATCAGGTTGCCCGCCGTCCACCCCCGGTCGGACAGGTAGACGAAGCCGGTGACCGCGTCCATCAGGGCGGCCGCCGCGGGCATGAACCAGGCCCGCCGGTAAGGGCGGATATCGTAGAAGGCGAAGGATACGGAAAAAATCAGGATGGCCGCGGCCGCATACCGCAGTCCCTCCACAAAGCCCTGGAAGGATAAGTACCCCAGGCAGGCGCCCAGCAGGGCGCAGAAGCCGTCCAGCCCGGAGCCGGAGCAGGCCACCATTCCCAGCCCAAAGGGCGCGTAGCCCCCGAAGATCTCCGCCCCGGCGAGCACCGCCCCCAGCAACAGGCGCATGACGCATTCGGCAAAGCGCACCAGCGCGGGCGCGCGCAGCACCAGCCGCCCCGTCTGCCGCATTTCCTCCCGGGCCCTGGCCGCCCGCGTCTTCAGCTTCCCTTTCGCCGCCATGTCTCCACGTCTCCTTTGTCCAGGGCTTGTCCGCCCACGGTATCGGAGACAGTATAATCCTATTTTTGGGAAAAAATGGTCGCAACCTGACAGGCCTCCCCCCTCCTTTTCCCTCTCTTTTTCCTCATCGGGGCAGTTCCGGCACCCTTTGTCAGACAAAATAAGGGCAGCCTCAAAAGCGAGGCTGCCCGATCCATTTTAACCTTGCAACGTTCCGTCAGGCAAAAAAGTCTCTCAGGTCCAGCGCATCCTTAAAGCAAAACTTAGACTCCATTATCTTGCTGCACATCCCTATCCAGGATCCATTGAGCGCAGCGCAGATAACGGTTCCAAACTTCACACCTTCAAAATGTCCGAACCCGAAAAAGAAAAAGGATAAAAGTACCGCCAGGAAACAGCTGCAGCAATCATAAACCGTCTTTGTTTTGTGAATGTCCGTTGCGTATTTCACGGAAATTTCTTTTACAAATAGTTCGTAAGCCTCCGGCGGAAGGTATGTATGAAAGAACAGCGAAACGCCGACAGCGCATAAAAACATTCCAAACACATAAAACACGATTCGTCCAACAAACGCACCGGATGGGATCATTCCAATGATCCGAATGGCTAAATCAAGGGTAAATCCATAAAAAACCGCCGTTCCAAAGGAGAGGACATACTTTATTTTCCGTCTGCGCGTGATCATGGCTATCCCAATCAGCAAGACTGCCTGCAGACAATATTCCGCCATCCCGAAGGTAAACGCCGGAAAGGCTTGCGAAATTCGCAGATGCACCAAATAGGCGGGCGCCACAACCATCGACATGCCAAAATCCGCCCGTTCCATCATGGCCGTACCGAGCGCCAAAACAACCATTCCAAAGACATAAGCCAGTTCTGAATAAAACACCTTTTTACCGTTCACAGTTACCTCCTAATTTTGATACCGTTTGATACAGAAACGGAAAAAGATGTAATCCACAACGTTCAATTGATCGCTCTGCCGGAAGGCCGCCCGCAGCGGACAAAAGGCCCTTTTTCCCGCCGCTTGCAATCGCATTCTGCACATGCTATGCTGTAGCTGCAGTTTTTGGGAAAGGAATGGCATATTATGAAAAAACGCAGACAGTTCCGGCGTTGGCTTTCGCTTTTCTGCCTGCTGGCGCTGCTGGCCGCCCCGGCGGTTCCGGCCGCGGCGGCGGAGCAGCCCGACCGCTGGGCCCAGGCAGAGGTCGCCCAGGCCGTGGAGCTGGGCCTGGTGCCCGCCGATCTGCAAAACGGCTACGGCAAGGATATCACCCGGGCGGAATTCTGCCGTCTGGCGGTGCTCTGCCTGGAGGAGGCCGCAAGGGTCAACGGCTTGGACCTCACGCCCAGCCGGGACGTCCGTTTTGACGATACCAGCGACCCCTCGGTGCTTACCGCCGCCGGGCTTGGCATCGTCAGCGGCAACGGCAAGGGCTCTTTTCTGCCGGACAACGGCATTACCCGGCAGGAGGCCGCCGTGATGCTCCACAACACCCTGAAGGCCATGGGCGCGCCCATCGGGCCCGCCGGGGCCTCCTTCTCCGATCAGGGCTCCATTGCCGCCTGGGCCTCCGGCCCGGTGTCGGCCATGGTGGGCTGGGGCGTGATGAACGGCACCGGCGGCGGTGCCTTCTCCCCGCTGGGCTCCTACACCCGGCAGCAGGCCTACGTGACCATGTACCGGCTGCTGAGCAGCGTCTATATGCGGATGGAGTCCTACGCCTACCGGCTCCAGCCCGGGGAGCGTCTGGAGACCGGGTGCTGCTATGCCACCGGCTCCCCCTCCGCCGCCTGGAGTTCCAGCGATCCCGCCGTGGTGGCCATCGAAAAGGACACGGGCAGCGGCGCCGTCACCCTCCGGGCGGTGGCCCCCGGCGCCGCCTCCGTTACCTGCCGCAGCGGCGACTTCCAGATGACCGCCGCCGTCACTGTGGCTCAGGCCACCGCCGCCGCCGGCTCTGATTTCACCGGCGCAAGCCGCCTGCACTACTCCAACGACGTTGCCTGGGACCTGTGCCGCGCGCTGGAACAGCAGATCGGCATCCAGATCTTCTATCTGCCCGAGTTCGACGATACCGTCCCCGGCGCGGTCGTGACCCACGCCACCTTCGGCAGCGTCACGTTGGGCGGGGCTTATTTCCAGCAGGTCTATCAGGAGCTTTTGAAGATGAAGGAGGCCTTCGACCTCTATCCTGACGGTTTTTTGAAAGAGGTCGTGGCCAAAAAAGGCAGCCGCAGAACCCAGATCGTCCTCTTCCCCTCCGACATGGTCCTCTTCGACGGTCAGGTCAGCGGGATGGGTGGCGGCTTCCACGGAGAGCACGTATACGACGGCTCCGGCGCGCGGTGCGACCGCATCTACTATACCGGAACCGGCGACCCCTACGTCTATAGCCACGAGATGGGGCATATGGTGGTCTCTTCCGCCATGATCGCCAACGGCTGGACCGCATCCTGCAACCAATGGGTGTCCTTCACCGCAAACTCCGGTTCGGAGGGCTTCGTCTCCGGCTACGCCATGGTCAGCCGCCCGGAGGATTTTGCGGAGACCTGGGCCTACCTGTGGCATAATCGGGACCAGGTGGAGGCGATGCTCTCCACTGGGCGCTCCGAGGCCCTGCGCGCCAAGATCGCTTATCTCACCGAGGTGCTGATCAAGCAATACAAGACCGCCACCCGCGAAACCCTTCCCTGGAGCGGCATGGCCGGATAGGCCAGCGCCAAAAGGGCGCGCCTGCGGAGCTTCCGCAGGCGCGCCCTTTTGGCGCTGGGGCTTACTCCTTGGAAAATTGGTCCTTGCCCACGCCGCACAGGGGGCACACCCAGTCCTCGGGCACCTTTTCCCAGGGGGTGCCGGGGGCGACGCCGTTGTCCGGATCGCCCTCCGCGGGATCATAAATATAGCCGCACATGTCGCAAACGTACTTATCCATGGTAAAAACGCTCCTTTTCCTGATTTTTCTGATTTAGTATCTCCTGCCCACAGCGGAAAGATACCTTGCCGAACTTTGGCCGTTGTGGTATGATACATACACTTTATAACACATCGAGGTATGTTGTGCAAATCGGCAATATTACTATAAATTCCCGTCTGGCCTTGGCGCCTATGGCCGGAGTGACGGACCTGGCGTTCCGCACCGTCTGCCGGGAGCTGGGCGCGGGCTACACCGTCACCGAAATGGTCAGCGCCAAAGCCCTTTGCTATCAGGACAAAAAATCCATTCCCCTGCTGGAGCTGGGCGCAGGGGAGCACCCGGCGGCGGTACAGCTTTTCGGCAGCGACCCCTGTTGTATGGAGCAGGCGGCGGGCATTGCGGCGGAGCGTTCCGGCGCGGAGATCATCGACGTCAACATGGGCTGCCCCGTGCCCAAGGTCGCCCAGAACGGCGACGGCTCGGGGCTGATGCGCACGCCCGACCTGGCGGTCCGGGTGGCCGAGGCGGTCATCCGCGGGGCGGGCGGGCGGCCCGTGACCGTCAAATTCCGTCTGGGCTGGGATAAGGGCTGCATCAACTGCGTGGAGTTTGCAGAGGCCATGGAGCAGGCGGGCGTATCCGCCGTGGCCGTCCATGGCCGCACCCGGACCCAGATGTACGCGGGGCGGGCCAACTGGGATTACATCCGGGCCGTAAAGGAGGCCGTCTCCATTCCGGTCCTGGCAAACGGGGATGTGTTTTCTGCGGAGGATGCGGTCCACATCCTCAAATATACCGGCGCCGACATGGCCATGATCGGCCGGGGCTGTTTTGGAAATCCCTGGCTGTTCCAGCAGGCCCGCGCCGCCCTGGAGGGGCAGGAGATCCCTCCCCTTCCGCCCCTGGCCCGGCGGTGCGACACGGCGGTGCGGCAATTCCGGCTGGCTGCGGAGCACAAGGGCGAACACATCGCCTGCCTGGAGGCCCGGAAACACTACGCCTGGTATCTCAGGGGCGTCCCCCACGCGGGCTATTATAAGGAACAGATCAGCCAGGTCAGCACCCTGGCGGACATTGAGCGCATCACGGCGGGCATACAGCGGGATCTCTGCTGACCGCCCCCCCCCCGGAAAGGCAGGTGAGAACGGCATGGAAACGGAGCTGGTGCTGGTCCAGCGGGCCCGGCAGGGCAGCGAGGAGGCGTTCGCGGCGCTGGTGGAGCGCAATCAGGGGCGCATCTACAGCCTGGCCCTGCGCATGACCGGCAATCCGGACGATGCGGCGGAGCTGTGCCAGGAGGCCTTTCTCAACGCCTGGAAGGGGCTGGGCCGGTTTCAGGGCGAGAGCGCCTTCTCCACCTGGCTGTACCGGCTGGCCTCCAACGTATGCATCGACTTTCTGCGGCGGGAAAAGCGCCGCGCCGCCCTGTCCATGACCGTCTCCCTGGACGATGAGGCGGCCGCCCGTCAGGCCGAGCTGCCCGACGAGCGTTACAGCCCCCACCGGCAGCTGGAGCAGATTGAGCGGAGCCAGGCGATCCGGGACGGGCTGGACGCCCTCTCCCCCGAACACCGGCAGGTGCTGGTGCTGCGGGAGCTGGAGGGACTCTCCTATGGAGAGATCGCCCGCACGCTCGGGCTGGAGGAGGGCACCGTCAAATCCCGGATCGCCCGGGCCCGGCTGGCGCTGCGCAACTATCTGCTCTCCACCGGGAACTTTTCGCCCGGCCTTTCGTCCAAAGGGTAACGGTACAAACAAGGCGCACATTTCATTTCATCGGAAAGGAGGCGACCTGCATGCTCACCTGCGATCAGGCGCTGGAACGGATCAGCGCCCAACTGGACAACGAGCTTACCGACCGGGAGGAAGCGCTGCTGGAAGAGCATCTGCAAGGCTGCGCGGCGTGCAGGGCGCTCCAGACCGATTTTCAGGCGCTCCACACGGCCTTGCAGGAATCGGCCGCCGCCTGGACGGCGGAGCCGCCTGCCGCCCTGGCGCAGGATGTGATGGCGGCCGTCCGCGCCGCCAAGGTCACGCCCTTCCAGTCCAAGCGTCAGGCCTGGCGGCGGCGGTCCTGGGCCTGCGCCGCGGCCATGCTGGCGCTGGTGCTCCTCGGCGGCGGGGTGCGGTTGTGGCTGAACGGCCCCCTGGCCGGCGGCGGGATGTCTGCGGGCAGCGCGGCGGCGCCGTCCGCTCTGGACGCGGCGTCCGGGGCGGTCGCGCCCCAGGCGGCCGCCCCAGAAACGGAGGCGGAATCCCGCGCCGTATCGGAGGACACGGTTACGCTGATGACCTCCGGCTCCAGCGCCGGCCCCGCGCTGCCTCCGCAGGCGGACAACGAAAGCGCTTCCCAGGAGAGCGCCGCCAAGGAAGGGGCCGGCGCCTACTCCGTATCCGGCGGGGGCGGCTCTTCCCTTCTCGAACTGGAGAGCGCGCCTCCCGAAACGCAGTCCTATTGCGGCGTGCTGACTCTGCCCGCCGGTAGCGCGGTGGATCTGTCCGCCTATCCCTGCTACCTTCTGGGCGGCAGCGCCTGCTATTCGGTACCCGCGGATGTCTTTACCGCCCTGACCGAGGCATGGGCAGACGCCGACGTGCGCACGGAAGGAGACGACATTGCCCCCGGCGCCGCTACCGGCCTTGTGATCCTGCCCACCTGTGCACCCTAAGTCGTTCCGCCCCACGGCCCGCCCGTGGGGCGGCTTTCTGTTTTAGCCAATTTTTTGCCGTAACCCCATTCCAAGTGGTGTATAACGGCTAAACTATAGTTCAGACTGTCGCCCCGCATAAAGCCACGCTCCAATTCAGGCAAGGCGCCCGGAAGAGGCGGTTACAAAAGGCGCGCAACCGCAGATGGTTCCCATGGGTTGCGGCTGCAAGCGCTCTCATCCGGAATATTCCCGCGTATGGCCGGCCTGCAGCCGCCTTTTCTCCTGCATGTTGCAGTACGCCCAGTTGTTTTTTATCCGCGCGCGCTTTCCTGCGCGCGCCCCCGTTAACAAATACACCTTTTTTATAAAATTTCAGTTGTAAGTACCTTGGAATTAATGTATAATGACCAATAGCAGTTGCGCCGGACGACCGGGCGGCCGCTGACCGATTCCAAAAGTAAGGAGAGGAAACAAGTATGAGCTATTCCACACAAAATATCCGCAACGTCTGTCTGCTGGGGCATGGTGGCAACGGAAAGACCTCCCTGGCCGAGAGCATGCTATATCTTACCGGCGGCACGGAGCGTCTGGGAAAGCCTGCGGACGGCAATACCACCTGCGACTATGATCCGGAGGAGACCCGCCGTCAGATTTCCATCTCCACCGCCGTGGCGCCCATCGAATACAACGGCTGTAAGATCAACGTGCTGGACACCCCGGGCTACTTCGACTTTGTGGGCGAAGTCATCGAGGCCGTGCAGGTGGCCGACGCGGCCATCATCGTCTGCTCCGCCAAGGCGGGCATGAGCGTGGGCGCGGAGAAGGCCTGGAAGCTATGCCAGCAGCGCAAGCTGCCCCGGCTGCTCTATATCTCCAAAACCGACGAGGATAACGCCGATTACAACGCCGCCTTTGATACCCTGCGGGAGCGCTTCGGCAAGAACATCGCCCCTGTGGTGGCCCCCATCTGGGACGCCGACAAAAAGGTCATCGGCATCATTGACGTGCTGCACAAGCGCGCCTTTGAGGCCGGCCCCAAGGGCGAGCGCATCGAGATCGACGTGCCCGAGGACAAGCAGGGCGTGCTGGACGAGCTGTACGACGCGCTCAAGGAATCCGTGGCCGAGACCAGCGAGGAGCGGATGGAGAAATATTTCTCCGGCGAGGATTTCACCTATGCCGAGATGATCCAGGGCCTGCGTCAGGGCGTAAAGGACCTGTCCCTGTTCCCGGTGGTATGCGGCTCCGCCCTTTCGGGCCTCGGCACCCGCATGCTGCTGGACATCATCGTGGAACTGCTGCCCAATCCTCTGGAGGGCCGCCCGCTCATCGGCGAAAACGAGAAGGGCGAGTTGGATGAGTTTATCCCCTTCCCCGGGGCCCTGCCCGCCGCGCTGGTGTTCAAGACCGTCTCCGATCAGTACGGCAAGTATTCCTATGTAAAGGTCATCTCCGGCAACCTGAAGCCCGATATGCAGCTGGTGGACTCCCGCACCGGCGCCACTGAGAAGGTGGGACGCCTGTATGTGATGAAGGGCAAAAAAGCCGACGAGGTCAAGGAGCTCTCCTGCGGCGACATCGGCGCCATCGGTAAGATGGACAAGGTCAAGACCGGCGATACTCTCTCCGACCCCCGCAAGGTGGTCAGGCTGGAGCCCATCCCCTTCCCCGAGCCCTGCTATTCCGTGGCCATCGCCCCCAAGTCCAAGGGCCAGGAGGACAAGATCGCCGGCGGCATGACCCGCCTGAACGAAGAGGATCTGACCTTCAGCTGGGTCAACAACGCGGAGACCCACCAGATGGTGGTCTCCGGCACCGGCGATATGCAGATGGACGTTCTGGTCTCCCGCTTGAAGAGCCGCTTCGGTGTGGACGCGGAGCTCTCCGAGCCCCGCGTGGCCTACCGTGAGAAGATCCGCAAGAAGGTGGAGGTCCAGGGCCGCCACAAGAAGCAGACCGGCGGCCACGGCCAGTTCGGCGACGTGTGGATGCGCTTTGAGCCCGGCGATACCGAAGAGCTCCAGTTCTGCGAGGAGGTCGTCGGCGGCGCAGTACCCAAAAACTACTTCCCCGCCGTGGAAAAGGGCATGCGCGAGGCCGTCCTTCACGGCGTACTGGCGGGCTATCCTGTGGTCAACCTGAAGGCCACCCTGTTCGACGGTTCCTATCACCCCGTGGACTCCTCCGAAATGGCCTTCAAGACTGCGGTGCAGATCGCCTACAAAACGGGTATGCCCCAGGCCTCTCCCACCCTGCTGGAGCCCATCGGAGCGCTGAAGGTGACCATCCCCGACAACTATATGGGCGACGTGATCGGCGACCTGAACAAGCGCCGTGGCCGCGTTATGGGCATGAACCCGGACGGCGAAGGCAACCAGATCGTAGAGGCGGAGGTCCCGATGGCTGAGATGAGCCGCTATGCCATCGACCTGCGGTCCATGACGCAGGGCCGCGGTTCCTTTACCTTCCGCTTCGTCCGTTATGAGGAGGCGCCTCCGGCCGCTCAGGAAAAGGCCATCGAGGCCGCCAAGGCGATTCAGGACGAGACCGACTAAACAACACGGCGGCGGGTGTGCTGCAAAATAGCATTTCGAGATGTTCTCTGAGGGAAAACAGGATCTGGAATTGCCGTACCGGCAATTCCAGATCCTGTTTTCAAGGGATCGTTTTTCTGTTTTATAACCGGCCCAGGCGGCTTGCTTTGATGTCAAATACGCTCAGTGGAGGTTTTCTCACACCCGGCCCAGAACCGCGGCGTCGGCCAACGTGATGGTGTATCCATTGAAAGCCGATGGTTCCGTTTCGGGGCAGGCCGGTGATGGTACAATCCCCGGTGAGGATCCGGGTACACCTCGCTTCAATGGTGACCGCGGCGTTATCCGCCGTGGTGGTAATGGTGGCAGCGGAGCGGTTGACCACCGTTCCGCTGCCGCACCGTGCCGGTCAAATGGAGGGAGGCGGTCTCTTCGCCCGCAGTGAAGGCGCTCCCTATCGGCTGCGCTTATTGCAGCATTCAAAGCAGAAGTTCGGCTGAACGAGTTGCAGCGGAGCTGTGCCTCTGCGCCGCGCCTCTCCTTTGACAAGTCGCCAAAGGTGCGCTTCCATTTTCCTTCCGCCCTGTGTAGTTCTCTGAAATTGCTGTTGTTGGCTTGACAAAAACGAATTGCCGGAGTAAGATGCTTGCAAATCGAGACGTTCCGATCGTTCCAAGCTCCCTCAAAAACAGAAAACGTGCTATCGCAGATGATAGGGGCGGTTCTTCCGCCTGCACAGTCGCCATGGATCCTTCCTTTGGAAGGTTTTCATGGCGTCTTTTGTTTTTCCGGGAAACACAAAATGGAAGGAAGTTTGATCCCAATGAAAGGCAAGACTTTGCTCACACTTGCGCTGGCCCTGACCATGACCCTGTCTCTGGCCGCCTGCTCCAGCGGCGGCTCCGCGTCTGTCCCCGCCCCGGATGCCTCTGCACCGATGGCCGCCGCGCCGGAAAGCGCCCTCACGCCCAAGCTGGTGGAGGACGGCGTGCTGAAGGTGGCCATGGAGTGTGCCTACGCGCCCTTCAACTGGACGCAGGCCGACGATTCCAACGGCGCGGTCCCCATCTCCGGCACCTCCGACTACGCCTACGGTTACGACGTCATGTTCGCCAAGAAGATCGCCGAGCATCTGGGCTGTGAACTGGAGATCGTCAAGATGGAGTGGGACGCTCTGATCCCTGCCCTTCAGTCGGGCAGTGTGGACGCGGTCATCGCCGGTCAGTGCATTACCGCCGACCGGGCCGCCCAGGTGGACTTCTCCGATCCCTATTACTACGCCTCTATCGTGTGTCTGGTGAAATCGGACGGCGCCTATGCCGGCGCCGCCGGCATCAGCGGCTTCAGCGGAGCCAAGGCCACCAGCCAGCTGGGCACCGTGTGGTACGACGCCTGCCTGCCCCAGATCCCGGACGTTACGGTTCTGCCCGCCCAGGAATCCGTGCCCGCCATGCTGGTGGCCCTGGACTCCGGCGCCGTGGACCTGGTGGTCACCGATCAGCCCACCGCGCTGTCCGCCTGCAAAGCCTACCCCGCCATGAAAATGCTGGAATTCACCGGCAGCGGCGACGATTTCGACGTCTCCGAAGAAGAGACCAACTTCGGCATCTCGGTCCAGAAGGGCAACGCCGGCCTGACCGCCGCCATCAACGAGGTCCTGGCCGCATACACGGCCGATGATTACACCGCCATGATGGACCAGGCCATCGAGGTGCAACCTCTGAATCAGGAGTAACGCCCCCTTCCCTCTCTTCCGCAGCGCTTCCCCCGGGCCGAACGCGCCCCTCCCGCGCAGGGCCGGGCGTTTCGGTCTGTGTTCAATGACGAAAAAGGAGCAAGAGTTCATGGACAGCATCCTTCAATTCCTTTCCGACTGCGGTACCGTCCTCAGCCGGTACGGCATCTCCTTCCTCCGCGGCGCCGGCCTGACCGTGGTGCTGGCGGTAGCATGCACCGCCATCGGCTGCGTCATCGGCTTTGGCGTGGGGCTGATCCGTTCCATCCCCACCCAGCCCGGCCAGCCGCCGCTCCAGCGGGGGCTGCTGCAGATGGCGCGGGCCGTTTTGGCCGTCTATGTGGAGTTTTTCCGGGGCACGCCCCTGATGCTCCAGGCCATGTTCATCTTCTACGGCTCGGCCTATGCGTTTCACCTCCATATGGACACCTTTCCCGCCGGCATCTTCATCCTCTCCATCAATACCGGCGCCTATATGGCGGAATCGGTCCGGGGCGGCATCCAGGCCGTGGATCCCGGCCAGATGGAGGGCGCCAAAGCCATCGGCATGACGCATATGCAGGCCATGTTTCACGTCATCCTGCCCCAGACCCTGCGCAATCTGGTTCCCCAGATCGGCAACCACTTTATCATCAATTTGAAAGACTCTTCCATGCTCTCGGTCATCAGCGTCACAGAACTTTTCTTCTCCTTCAAATCGGCGGCCGCCGCCGTGTACCTCTATTTCCCGGCCGCCTTTCTGGCCATGCTTCTGTACCTGATCATGACCCTGGTCTCCGCCCGGCTGCTGCGGGTGTGGGAGCGCAGCCTTTCCGGCGCGGAAAACTACGAACTGACCGGCGATCCCTTTTCCCTGGATGCCGGCGGCGCGGGGCCAAACGACAAGGAGGCGACGGTTTAACATGGATCTGCTGCCAAAACGGGATCTGCGCCATCCCCTGCTGCGCATCGAACATCTCTCCAAATCCTTCGGCGCCCATGAGGTCCTGCGGGACATCGACTTCACCGTCTACCGCGGCGACGTGATCTCGGTCATCGGCTCCTCCGGCTCAGGGAAATCCACGCTGCTGCGGTGCGTCAACCTGCTGGAGACGCCCTCCAGCGGCGAGATCCGTTTCCACAGCTCCAATATCCTGTCCCCCGGCATCAACGTACCCGGCTACCGGGCCAAGGTGGGCATGGTCTTTCAGAGCTTCAACCTGTTTGACAATATGAGCGTGCTGAAGAACTGCGAGATCGGCCAGCGCAAGGTGCTGAGCCGGGGCGCAGAGGAGGCCCGGGAAAAAGCCATGCACTATCTGCGCAAGGTGGGCATGGCGCCCTACGTGAACGCGCTGCCCCGCCAGCTCTCCGGCGGCCAGAAACAGCGGGTGGCCATCGCCCGGGCGCTGGCCATGGAGCCGGAGGTGCTGCTTTTCGATGAGCCCACCTCCGCCCTGGACCCCGAAATGGTGGGCGAGGTGCTGGAAGTCATGCGCAATTTGGTGCGGGAGGGGATGACGATGATCGTGGTCACCCACGAGATGGCCTTTGCCCGGGATGTGAGCAATCACGTGGTCTTTATGGCCGACGGTGTGATCTGCGAGGAGAGCGACCCCATCCGTCTGTTCTCCGCCCCCAAAAACAAGCGCACGCAGGAGTTTCTCTCCCGGTTTCTCCAGCAATAAGCGCGCCTGGCCGCAGCGGCGAAACACTGCGCGGCCCTCCTGCGGGAGATATTCTGAAACGCTGTGGGGCGCCAGGCTGTCGAAAAACCCTCCTGGAGAAGAGCCTCGCAGAGTTGAGTCGTCCGCAGACGACGGAAGGAAAGGATGTTCCGTCATTTCCGGCGACATGCGCGTCGGAAATGACGCCTCTCATGACGGACAGGGCGACTTTTCTGCAAGGATCGAGCCCTGTCCGTCATGCATCCCTCTGTCGAAAAAGGCCTTTGGCCTTTTTCGACAAGCTGACGCTGTGGGGCGCGGTTTCCGATGAAAACCGCGCCCCACAGCGCTTCCTTGTATGGAGTCAGCTTTTCAGCAATGCCCGGATCAGCCGGGTGAAGAGCGCGGCTGCCTCGGCGCGGCCCGCGCTGCCCTTGGGATCGAACGTTCCGCCGACCTTGCCTTGTATCAGGCCGCCGGTCTGACAGGCGGCGACGGCTTCCTCCGCCCAGGGGCTGATGTGCGCGGCGTCGGTAAAGGCCGCCGCGTCGGCCGCCTTGGGCAGTTTCTGTCCCGCGGCATCCAGATAACGGGCCAGGATGGTACACATCTGCTCCCGGGTCACCTGGTCGCCCGGTCCGAAGCGACCGCTTCCGTAGCCGCTTACAATGCCGCTTTCGCTGGCCCACTGCACGTAAGGTCCATACCAGGCGTCAGGGTCCGCGTCGGGGAAGACCCGGTCGGTATAGTCCGCCGGGTCGATCCCGGCCAGACGGCCCAGCACCGTGACGAACATGGCCCTGCTCATGGCTGCGTTGGGGGCAAAGCGTCCGCCGCCCACGCCCCGGAACAACTCGTGCGCCACAGCAAAGGCAATGACCTCACGGCCCCAGCAATCCGGGGGCACGTCATAGAAGATCTCGCTGGCGTCCACCACCCGGTAGGAGCCGGGGAGCGAGGCGATGTAGGCAAACTCACTGTCGGTCAGGCTGCTCCAGATAAGGACCTGCTCCGTACCGTCGGCGCCGGTGACCACGATCACGCAGCCGGTCAGGTCCCGGAAGGAACCGTCATTGCGGACGATCCTCCTGGCAATGTCGTCTCCCTCCTGCAGTGTGCCCGCCGGGATGCGCACGTACAGCCCCTCATCCCGGAGGAGGATGTCATAGTTCTTGTTATCCTCCACCAGCTGCTTTTTCACCGAATCGGACAGCTTGGTTACACCCTCCGGGAAGGTCACGGTAACGGTCTTCTCCGTCTCGTCATAGGTCAGGTCGTCCCGCTTCACCTGTCCGGCGGAGGAGGCGCCGCTTCCGCCGTCGGGGATGTAAGCCTCCACGCTGACAAAGCCGGTGGCCGCGTTCTCCCACAGGGTCGGGTCGGCCTCATACGCCGCGTCGGCCAGCGCGTTCAACCGGTCCCGCTCGCTCTCGTAGGCCGCTGTGGCGGCGGCCAGCGCGTCCTCCGCAGCATTCTTCGCAGCCGCGGCGGATGCGGTGTGTACGCCGGTGAAATAGTCGCTCACCGCCCTGTCATAGGCCGCCTTTTTCGCATTCCTTTCGGCCTCTGCCGCGTTCAGCCATGCCTCCAATGCAGCCAGCACGGCCGTGTCGTTTCCGATCCGTTCTTTGTACGCCGCCTCGGTCTCCGGATTTCCCGCCTCAGTCTGCCAGACCTGCAGGGCGCTGGCAGCTTCGGCTACCGATTCGGCCGCCTTGCTCCGGATCGCTGCTGCGGACTGTCCGGCCTGCGCCGTATCCACCCGGGCCTTGGCGTCCGTCATCGCGTCGTACAGCGTGCCCAGGTCCTGCAGTTCGTTCACCGTCACGCCCGCCATCAGGCGCACACCCAGCTGATAGTCACCCGCAGCCAGTGCGTCCAGGGTAGTCCGGTTCAGCGCGGCAAGGGGCATGCGGATGCTCTGCCAGCCGGTGAGGGCCGCTACATCCGTCAGGTCCTTCTGACTGCCGGTCTTGGGGATCAGTGCAAACTGGTACAGGCCAGCGCCGTCCCGTCCGCCGGAGGCGGTGACGTAGATCGCGCCGTTGTTCTGGCCGTAGGCGGCCCGTTTGACGGCTGCGGTATAGCGGATATAGGCGTTTCCGATGGTCACATCACTGTGCAGGATGTTGGAAGGGTCGTTCTTGTCCCGCAGATAGAGCACATACGCCCCGGGCTTGAGCCCTGTGAGCCGCTCCGTATCCGCCCTCCACTGGGCCTCCTCCGGCGGCACGCCGTCCTTGGGGGCCTCTGCGCCGGTCAGAAGGACGAACTCATACGCGCCCTGATAACGGCCGGTCTCGGTCTTGGACCGGTCGGCATCATAGCGCCCGCCGGTGATCCTGGCGGCGTCCAGGGCATATTCGCCGTTGTCTGCCGCCTGGTTCCAGGGCTCCCGAATGATCTGCGCGCCCTCGCTGAGGGTAATGGGTACGGTCTTAGTAACGGTCAGGGACTTGGTGGCCACGTTCCCGGCGCCGTCCTCCGCCTCCAGCACATACTCGCCGGCAAAGGCCGCCTGGAAGGAACCCTTCAGCATGGTCTGATCCCTCCGGATGGTCTGGCTCTGTCCGTTGATGCGGATGTCCGTCAGCGGGGACGCGCTGTTCGCTCCCTTGGAGGACGACCAGCTCAGCTTGAGCGGGTCTGCCTCTTCCGCCTCCAGGGTCACGGTGGGGATATCGGAGTCCATCTGCTCCATCAGCACGAAGCGGGTGGCCCAAGTGCCGTCCCGGGCGGTGACGGTGGCCTGATAGATTCCATTGCGCTCTGTCTGGAAGAGGCTCTCTTGATCCGCAAGGGCCGTCAGCTCCTGCAGCTCCCAGCCGGAAGCGCCTTCCTCTGTCTTCACCTCATGGAACTTCACCCCGGCGGAGGCGATGGGCGTCTCCGCATCGTGGGGCGTGCCGGTCACTTCCAGCGCGGCCTTCTGGAGGTTTTTCACATACTGCCCGGCCGGCAGGCCGCTGTAGGTCTCGCCGCCGTCGGTGCTGATCTTCCACGCGGTGGTGAGCAAGGGCGCGTACGCGTTGGTGTTGCTGGAAACAGGATGTGCAAACCAGTCCACCGCGACGCTGCGGGCGGTGGTATTGCCCGCCTGATCCCGCGCCTGCACCACCAGGGTCTGGTTCTGCGTCACGGCTGCGTCAAACTGCCAGAAGCCCGCGCTGTTCTGTTTCAGCGCCGCCGGAACCGTGCCGTTCAGCGTCAGGGAGCTCAGCCCGGTGTCATCCAGCACATAGCAGGTAAGCGCCACGCTCCCGCTGCCGCTCTGGATGGACGCGGTGTCCGGGAAGCTGCGGCTCCAGTAGATCTGGGGCGCGTTGCCGTCGTCCGCCGGAGTGGGGACTGCGTTGCCGTAATAATACTCCACCAGCTTGTCGAACTGCACCGCCTCCGCGGTACGCTCCGGTACGGTGATGGTGACGGTATGGGTGTAGCCGGTCACATTGTCTCCGAAGGAGATGGATGCATAACCGGCTGTTCCGCCCTCAGCGGCGACGGTCTGTGCCGCAAAGCCGGGGAATGTGCTCTCCACCTGTACGGTGCCCTTAACGTACAGGTCGATGGCGGAGGCCACGGTGCGGAAGGTAAGCCTGGAGCCGCCCTCGGCATAGGACAGGTCGCCCCGGGAGGGCGCGGTGTTGTCGGCGCCCCACGCGGGAACGTCATGTTTGCTGAAGGACCAGGTCTGTCCGTCCGGACCGGCGTTCTCGTCATAGATGCCGCCGTTCTTGTTGATAAAGGTAAAGAAGTTGTTGTCCTTATAGATGTTGATGCCCGTCTCCTGGCCGCTCACGGTGTACGCGATGGCCTGGGTGGTATTGGTCTGGGCATCGTACAGATTGATGACGCCGGCGCCCCGGGAGGAGGGCACGATGACCACGGTCCTGTCCGCGGCGTTATAGTAGAGGATCCCGAGGTGGTTCTGCTCTCCGGTCACGCTGGGCGGCGCCTCGGTGGCGGTGATGACCGGCGCGGCGCCCGTGGTGGACAAGGCCGCAACGGGCAGGCGCAGGGTATTGCCCATGGCCAGCGAGAGCTGGTCGGGCGCGGACAGATAGGTGGTATGCTCAAAGCTCTTGGTCTGCACGTTGTTCAGGGTATCGTACTCGTCATGCTCCGCCACGCGCACGCCCTGTGTCCAGGTCTCCAGACGGTCCGCGTCACGGAAGACCTCCACCTTCAGGTTCAGGCTGCCGGTCTGAGCCCCCTGGTAGCAGGAGGGCGGCACCAGCAGCGTTCCGGTGACGGTACGGCCGTAGCCGGAACGGATATCGCCCCCATCCGAAGCGTTGTACAGGTAGAGGATACCGTTCTTTTTCTCCGTGTCGGTGCTGGCGTCGAGAAGCGTGAGCCGCTCTTCCTGAGAGACGCGCAGCTCTGCCGCGGTGATGTCCAGCACGCCGTAGGCGGCCGCGCCGGTAGCGGCGTCGACGCCGTTCTCATACTGGAACTGGACATACACATCCTCCGCCGTCACGCTGCCCCGGTTGCCCACCTGGAAGTCCACCTCCAGGATGGTGTTTCCGTTTTCATCCACGCCCTTACGGGTCAGGTTGAAGCGCTCAAAGCCCAGCTCCGGCTTCTCCTCCACCACCAGGGTCCCGGTGGGGTTCCCATCCGCGTCGGTATCCAGCGTGGTGGCCTGAAAGGCGCTTTCGGCATACGTCGCATCCTCGCTGACGGTGAGATAGAATACGCTTCCGGCCTGGAGGTCCCGGTCCAGCTCCACCGTTCCGCTCAGCGTCACGGTCTCGCCGGGCCGGATGTTCTCCGCTACCGTCCAGCTCCCCAGTTCCACCGCCCCGGTGCCGCCCGCGGGCTGGACCATGAGCTTCACCGTGATTTTGTTCGCCTGGCTGCCGCGGATCGCCGCGTCGCCGGTGTTGGTAAAGGAAAGGGTGGGGTATAGCTTGCTGCCCGCGGTGAACTGGTAGAAGGGGAAGCTCAGATGGTCCCCGCCGATCCCCTGCCCGCCGATGCCGTAGCTCAGCGCATAGATGCCCACGCTGGCGTCCGCCCCGCTTTTGGGCATGAGGATGGTCTCGCCGCCGGACTGCCGCTCCTCCAGAGGCAGCATGCTGCCCTGGGCCAGCACCAGCAGGGTATCCTTGCACTCGCCTTCGCTCGTCACCTGTACGCCCACAGCAGCCTGGAGGTTGGCGAAGGTGAACTGGGCGGGATCGTCCTTGGGCGCATACGCGTTCTCATACCCCTCCAGCTTGCCCAGGTAGGCCGCCTGGGCCTCCTCCGCCGTCCAGTTGTTGGCGATGCTGTCCTCATAGATCTGCATGCCCCGCATGGCCAGCATGGTGCCCGCGCTCCATGTGCCGGTCTCGGGGTCAAAGCGGCTGAGGTAGACCGCGTTGTTTACCGTGCCCGACACGGGGGATACGTAAACGGCGGCGATGCCGCCCGCGCTGTCCGCCCCGATGGTGACGGCGGTGCGCCCGCTGGAGGCCTGGCTCCTGGTCGTCCCGTCAGCCTGCACGAAGTCCTCCGCCTTGAAGAAGGGGTAGAGGGTGCCGGTTCCGCTGGTCAGGATGCTGTCCAGACTATCCGCCTTGATGATATAAGCGGCCCCGTTCATCTCGAAGAGCAGGAAATCTTCCGGGTCAATTCCGTCCGAAAGCAGGCTCAGCGTCTCGGGGTCCTGCAGCTTGCCGCCGATCTTGCCGTTGAGGAACTGGAGGTTTGCAAAGTAGGGGTTCTCATACGCGCCGGCCAGCGCGCCGTTCCGGTAGAAGCCGTCCCTGCTGTCGGTCTGGTCGTAGTCCACAATGGTGCGCAGCAGCCGGGCTTCGCCCCAATCCCACGTATCCCCCGTCTTGGTCAGCGCCCGCAGATACAGGCGGCGGATATGGGCCAGGTCGCTGTCCTGCGCGCTGTCCAGGCCGGTGGTATAGGCCGCGTAGTAGGTATTCGCATCCTTTTTCAGCACGTCGATGTTTTCAATGACTTCGCCGCCGGCGCCGTCCGCGTCCTTGGCCAGCGCGGCGCCCACATCCACTCCGTTGATACTGGCATGCAGTTCACTGTACTTGCCGTTGATCTGCCATTGGGCCAGCGCGGTCTGAAGACCGTACGCCACCATGGCCTGCCGCGCCTCCGGATCCGTTACGCCGCTGTACATCCGGTACAGATGCGCCTGATAGCCGGCGGTCTTCTGCGCGATCTCATCCTCCGTGTAGTGATGGGCCCTGGCGTAGAACACCGCGTCCCCAGCGCCGTCCGGCAGGGAAACGCCGGCCCGGTGTTCCGTACCGGTACCGGAAAGGGTCTTATGTCCGGTAAAGCCCTGCTCCGTCTGCGTGGTGTCGAAGGCGGCCGTCCGGATCACGGTATTGGTCTGTGCCGCGGTGAACGCAAGGGCCCGGGCGTCCGTCTGTGCCTGTTGGCTTCCGGCAAAATAGTCATACCAGGCCTTGTATTGGTCGTATTCCGCCTGCTCGCTTTGCCACGCCTCATAAGCAGCCTGTTTGGCCGGGTATTCTGCGCTGGCCTTCGCGTAGTCCTCCCACGCTTTCCGGTTGGCCTCATACACCGTCAGCGCCGCCTGGTAGGCGCGCTCCGCGGCAGGCAGATCCTCATAGCCCGGCGCAAGATAATGGGCGGGCGTTTCCTCGTCCGGGCAGGCCGTATAGCCCGCGTGCGTTTCAGGATCGTAGGCCGCTGCCGTTACATAATAGCTGGATGGCTGCGGCTGGGCCAGCGTCTGCGCGGGCGGCTGGGGCTGCTCCGGCGCCGGCACGTCGGCGGGGTCGTTTTCAGCGGCGACCTTGCCGGCAAAGGAGGCGTAATTATACTTGTTCATATCCGCCGGGCAGGCGCTGGCAGGTACCGTTACGCTGCCGCCCGCCGCCCAGTCCGCCGCCTGATAGCTGACCCAGGCGGCGTGGATGGCGCTCCCCTCCGTCCATGCAGAGAAGCCCAGATCGCCCGCTTTGTCATTGTCCAGCTCGATGTAGGGGGTGGCCGACGTCTCATCCAGCGGATTGACCAGGGCATATTTTTCGTTCAAATTCGTTGTAGTTGCCTTGATCTTGGAGAGCACCAGCATCATGTTGTCCATCTCGCCGGCCGTTTCACGGCTGACGGTATAGACCAGATAGTTGGCGCCGTCCACACTGACCACTTTGTAATCATAGCCGGTGATGAGTCCGTCCACCAGCTTGAAGGCGTCGCCGGAGGAGCCGTAGCCGGACAGCTCGAAGGGGGCGTCCTGGTCGCTGGGCTGGTAGGCAAAAAGGGACACGTCCCCCGTATCCGGGGTATAGATCCGCTGGGTATCCGCCGTACTGCCCAGCAGGCCGATGGAGATGGGCGAGGAATAGACGTCTCCATTGCTGTCTTCCACACTGAGGGTACCCATCCGATCGCCAAAGGCGCCCCAGCCGGTAGACCAGCCCTCGCCGTCCTCATAGGACACCGCGTAGCGGATCAGATCCATTTCATAGCTGAGCACGGTGAACACCGCCCGCACCGCCAGGCCGATGCCCAGCTCGAAGGATTTCACCTTGGCGGCGTTGTAGTGATAGCCGGTATAGACGCCGTCTTTATAGTCCCGCTCGTATTCGCCGAACAGGAAGGTGGCGCCCACGTTGAACTTGAGGAAGATCTCCAGCTTGAAGCACACGATGCCCAGGCCTGCGCCCGCCTCCATCATAAAGGAAGGGGAAAGCTCCAGCCCGTTCCAGTAGGTGTTGTTTTCGGAATAATCCACCTTGGCCACGCGGGTGATGCTGGTCTCCTCGTCCACGGCCCGCAGCGTGACGGTCTTGCTCTCGCTCAGCTTCGCCCCGTCCTGCTTGGCCATGATGATCAGCACGGGAGCGCTGCCGTCGGATTCGATGATGCCTTTGCGCTCTTCATCCCCATAATCCAGGTAGAGCCGTCCGGAGAAGGTGATGTGGGAGGCCTTGATATCGGTCGTAAAGGCTACGGTCTGATCCTTTTCCAGCGTCTCCGCGTAGGTGTACGCGCTCCGATCCTCCGGATCGGCCAGCGTCACCTTGTCGCTCATCTCGTGGACCTCCCGGTCCACGGTCAGGCCGGTGGTCAGCTCGATGCCGCCGCCGAAGGTGAGGAAGATGTACACGATGGGGAAGAAGGACAGGCGGTATTGGAGGGTAAATTCCAGTTCCGCCGACACCGCCACCGTGAACTGGTTGAACTGATACGCGTTGCTCACCGGGTCGTATTTGAACAGAAACGCCAGCGCTACGGAGAAGCCCACGGAAAAGCCCTTGGAGGTAAACTCGGGGTCGGCCTTCTTGCCGTTCTGGTCTGCTACGGGATGAGAGGCCAGCCAGGAGTCGTCCAGTTCGCCCGCCCCGCTGTTGCCTCTGATAAAGTTCCACAGTTTGGCCATGTCCTCCCCGTTGGCCGCGTTGGCCTTGCCCGGCCCGAACCAGTTGCTCTCCTTCTCGGGCGGGTTGCCGGGGGTGGGCGTCGGCGTGGGCGGGTTGACGGGGCTGGGGCTGGGCGTCGGATTGTTGCCGCCGTCGCCGGTCCCGCCGGTGCCCGCGTCGCCGTTGGAGTTATAGCCGCCCAGCGGGATCCCGATGGAGAAGCCGACCTCATAACCGTCCACGGTGACCGTCACATAGTCGGTTGCGCCGACCTCAAAGGCGGGCAGCTGAGTGCCCACGTCCATCTCGAACATGCCGCCGTCGCCGCCGTCCATCAGGGACATCGTGCCGGCGGTGCTTTTGCTGGCCGTGTCTACGCCCGCATCCGGGGCAACGGTCCCGTTCATGACCTTGAGGTAGTCGGAATTCTCGTACAGGCCGCCGCCATAGCGGTTGGTGCTCTCGGGCTCGGGCGCCGGGGCGCAGGCGGTGTCGGCGTCCAGCACCTGGATGTTCCCGCTGCCGTCCGCCTGATAGACCCGGCCGTTTGCCGCGGCGATCTCATCGGTGGTCTTATTCTGTACCTGTACGCTGAGGGCATACGTGTCGTTATAGACATAGGAGCCCAGGTAGCCGTTGATCTGGGCCAGTGCCGCCGCCTCGTCCGCATAGCTCCAGCCCCGCGCACTGCCGTCCGCCACGGTCCCGGCCAGGGGGATATTGCTGCCCGCCAGGCTGTGGGGGATGGTGATGGGGGAGGGATATGCAAAGGGATAGAGCAGGCTGCCCTTGAACTGGGGCTCCCAGGTAACGGTATCCCCCACGATGCGCAGGGGGTGGAAATCGCCGCCCAGGGGGAGGTCGATGACGCCGGTCCTGCCGGCCTCCCCGCCGTACATGGCGTGGTTATCCGCGGAGCGGGTATAGTCGCCTTCGCTGGGCGCGAAGCTCGCCACGTCCTCCACGGAATAGGCGCGGGTCAGGCCGCTGACGATGTAGCGGTAGCTTTTCTGCTCTTCCGTCATGCGCCCCAGCGCGGCGGAGCCGGTCACGTCGGTGACGAAGCTGGGCAGCACTTGGGCCCGTTCGTCCTCGCCGCCCTCCGGCACCTGGAGGTTCCGGGGCGTCATGGTGTAGAAGGCTTTCAGGAAGTGCTGGGCATACCCCGCGATCGCCCCGTCGCTGTCAAAGCAGGGCTGGGGCGCAAAGATGCTCTCGTCGTAGTCCACCCCATCCTCCAGGAACATTACCAGCTGATCGCTGACGCCGTCCACCGGCGTCAGCACGAAGGTGCCGGTGGCCTCGTTGTACCAGCCGTCGATCCGGCCGTTGCGGTTGGCGTCCAGATACAGCGCCGTGCGGTCGATGGCGGTGGTCATGACGCTGTCCACCTTGGCGTAATCGCCCTGATAGTAGCGGAACGTCAGGTTGGCGGAGGCCAGGTCCGCCTGCCTGAGCCAGATCTTGGCATTGCCGTCATAGACCACGCCGCCGAAGAGGATCTTATCCGTGGCGGGCAGATTGAAGCAGATCCACTGGAGGTTTTCCAGCGTATTGGACTTGAGGAGGGTGGAGTTCTCCGCCGCCTCCCGGGTCAAAAGCGCGTCCCCCGCCTTCACCTCCGTGATCGTGTCAAACCGGTCCGACTGGCGCTCGGATATGGGCGTACAGCCATAGGAAATATGGCTGTCCCGGTAGAAATTTTCAATGGTCTCGCCGATCTTGCTGTTGTCGATGTTTGCCTGGACGTTGCCCTGCTCGTCCAGACTGCGGGGCACGGAGGGAGCCACGTCCACCTGGATGGACTGCTTGCGGGTCATGACCAGGCAGAGGGTATAATCGGCCGCAAAATCCGCGGCGGTCATGCCGTCCCACACCAGAGTCATGGTATAGGCCGTCACCCGGTCGCCCGAGGTGACCGGGGCCGCCTTGACCTGCCGGAGGACCGCGCCCTTCGCATCCATCAGGAACAGCGCGTAGGAGAGGCTGCTGTCCTGCGCCGCAGGGAAATAGGCGGCGGAGTTGGGTACGTTCACCTGGATGGTGGTCCCCACATAGGGCCTGCCGCTGCTGGCGCCGCCGTCTGTGATGGTGATGGTGGGCTTGATGCCCTCATAGGCCCCAGCGGCCTCGCTGAGCACCGTGGCTCCGTTCGCGGAATCGGAATCGTTGGCGGTGTAGATGCGCAGCGAGAAGCGGCCCGTCAGCAGGCGGCGGGTCAGGGTGAGCCCATCGGTAGACGCCCTGCCGTAATCGCCGGCCAGATTCTGGCCGTTGACGCCGTACTGCCCGAACTGGAGGTATTTGGCGTCTCCGCCGTCTGCGTCTGTCGCAAACGCGTAGGACGCGTATTTCCAGGGCGTCCAGTACAGCGTCCCGCCGCCCCAAAGGCTGTTTCCGCCCTCCAGATGGGCGTCGGAACCGGTCTCGTAGCGCTTTCCGGCGGAACCGGCGATCCGGAAATAGGGATTGGAGCAGGTGGGGTTGCCATAGTCCTCATGCATTCCGGCGGTAAAATTCACCCGGCCGCTGAGATTGGTAAACATTTCGTTGAGATAGGCGTTGGTATACATGTTGTGGGGGCCGTGATCCCGGCCGTACATTTTCTTTTCCAGATAGCCCGTGTCGTACGAGCCGCTCCAGCTTCCGCCACGGAACGAGAGCCGGTCGGCATAATCGTAGGTAAACAGGGAAACGTCCCCCGAGGCGGCGCTGCCGGAGACAATCTCCACGGCGCCCACGCTCTTCTCCTGCTGTTCGCCGGTCAGGTCCGGCCCGGCGGCGGGCGCGGCGATGGTGCCGCTCTCCGATACGCCGCCGCTGACGTCCACCACGCCCGCGTCGTAGAGCACGGTGGCCAGATTCTCCCCGGTGCCGGCGGCCGTATTGTACAGCGACACAACGGCGGTATCCGCCCCCAGGGTATACAGGTCCGCCCGGTCTCCCCCGCCCTTCAGATTGGACAGCTTCAGCTGAAAGTCCGCGGTATCCTCCCGGGATACGATCTTATCGTCGATCAGTTCCACCCGGATGGTCAGCTCGTCCACCCCGGCATAGAACGCCAGCGTACCGCTCCCTTCGACGTAGTCCGTCCCCGCCTTGGCGGTGCCGTCGGCAGTGGCCCAGTCCACGCTCAGCACGTTCTGGGTGCCGCCGGTGCGGCGGACGGTGACCTCGGCAACGCCCGCGGACTTGTCCGCCCGCACCTGGGTGAGCGCAAAGCCGACTTCCGCGGCCTCGGGCGTCTCGTCGTCCACCGCATGGAGGATCAGGGTGCTGGCCGCGTCCAGAATGGCCCCGCCCTCACAGCCGGCCAGGCGGAAGGTGGCAAACTCGTCGGCCTCCGCCTCGTCGTCCTGCTCGATGGTCACGCGGAGCTCCTTGACCCACTCGTCCTCCGCGAAGGTGACCGCGAAGGCATAGCCGCTGTAGGGATCCGCCTCGTCCATGGCCAGAGGCAGGTAGGAAGGTTCGCTCCACAGGGGCACATCCTCCGGCCTTTCTTCCAGGGTCTCCTGCGCCGGACGGACGTATTCCCGCCCCAGCAGAGAGTCGGAGCAGTAAGTCACGCCGCCCAGCGTATAGACGCAGCGGAAATCATACCCGTCCAGATCCGCCTCGGCTACCGTCAGTGAGGCCTCCGTGGCCTTGCCGATGGTCTTCCAGTCTCCGCCGCTGAGGATATACCACTGCCAGCGTTCGGCGCGCCCCTCCGAGAGCGTCAGTACCACGTCCCCGTTTTCGTCCGCCCGGCTCTGACGCACGGACACGGTCCCTTCCGGCTCCAGCGGGTCCGGAGCTTTGCCCACCGGCTGGTACCAGGCCGCGCTCTGGGTCTCCTCCACCCGGATGGTCACGTCTCCGCTGCTCAGCGCGTTGGCGTAGTTGGGCGATTGGTCCTCGTTGGCATAGACCACCGGCTCATATCTTACCAGCACCGTGGCCCGGCCGGTCGTACCGCCCAGGCGGTAGAGGGTGATGGTGCCCTCGCCGCCCTCGGACAGGGTCAATTCGGCCGCGTCCAGGGCAAAGGCGCCGTAGGGATAGACCTCATCCCAGTCGTCCTCCGGCTCCAGCGCGCCGTTGGCCGTCTGGATGACCGGCTTGCTCCCGGCCGGCGTGTAGTAGGCCATCGCCTGGGCGGGCAGCAGGCCCAACAGCAGGCAAGCTGCCAGCACCAGGCTGATGATGCGCTTCCAGTTCACTTTCATGGGTGCAGATACCTCCTCAGTTTAAGCGTCCTCTTCATGTCCAGTTGAAATTTTGGAGCTGAGCCAGCGTCCGGGCGTTTGCAAACGCCGTCCATTCGTTCTTTCCCAGGGGTCGAAACTGCGTCTAATCCACAGACGCCACGTTATAGTAAAGATAAGCGTCCCGATAGGTGTAGCCGTTTTCCCAATAGCGGAATTCCCGCGGCTGCTCCCGGCGCACCTCCAGGCCGCCCGCCGCCACCAGCCGCGTTTTCCCGTCGCTCATCCGGTGCAGGTAGAGCCGGGCGCCGGTTTGGATCAGGCCCTCCCAGACCGTCTGCCCGCTCTCCCGGCGGCAGCGTTCCAAACAGCCGGACAAGACCGGGCCGGAGAGCGCCTCCGGCGGCGCTTCCCATACGGACAGGATCTTCAACCCCGCGTGCCGGGGGTAGAGCTGGGTATACTGTACGTCCCAGAAGGTGACGGTGGGATATACGCCGGCGCGGCTTTTCAGGCGCATGCACAGGATCTCCTCCACGCAAAGGTCTTCCACCAGCGCCTGGATCCGGCCGCTGTAGCGGTATTCACCCATCCGCCTCACTTCCCCCGGTATAGCGGGGCGGCGGGATCATCGCCAGGTCCATGACCTCTGACGCCGTGATCTCCAGCGCCTTGCCGAACCGCAGCTTCTGCCCGTCGGTGGTCACGGACCGGAAGACCTCCGGCTCCGCCAGGGGGCAAAAGCGGATCGTACCCAAGCGCCCCGCCATGTCCAGCTCCAGGATACTGCCGCTGCCCAGCTCCAAGCGCAGCCGGTATCCCTCCAGCGGCATTACCCGCAGGATGGTAGGGATCCTCACTTCCCTGTATTCGGCCATAGGCCGTCCTCCTTTCTCCGTTTCTGCATACAAAAAGGCACTCTACAAGTACCATTGTAGAGTGCCTTTGGGCGGATGTATGTAGTCCGTTTGGCTATTATCGCCGGAAATCAGTCACATTTAAAGTTCCAGCAGCACAAGCTGCGTTTTGGATGAAACCCCCGTTTTCTCATAGATCCGGCTGAGCAGGTTTTTGACCGTGGGGACCGAAATGTACAGCGCGGCGGCGATGGCCTTATGGCTGGTGGTGCCGCTTTTGATCAACTCGTAGATCTCCCGCTCCCGGGGCGTAAGGGCCGGCTTTTCCGCCCGGAGCCGGGCGAGCGAACCGTCCAGCCGTTCCGCCAGCGCTGCGATACGCTCCAGCTCCGCCCGGCGCTCCGGCAGGACCAGGGCGGAAAGCAGATCCCGGATGCCGGCATAGTTCTCCGCAAAGGGCAGGTACACCTGATCCGGCAAGGCCATGTCCAGCGCCTCGTGCAGGGCGGATACGGCCTCGCTCCGCTGGCCCAGGGCGCAAAGCGCCTGGGCCATATAGAGCTTGGCGTAGAGCTGACCGAAGAGGTTGGGGAAGATGGAGGAAAGGGCCTGCATGTGCTGGCAGGCCCCCAGCAACCTGCGCCAATCCCGCCGCAGCAGCAGGCATCGCCCATAGATGATATAGGCGAAGGGCTGTGTCATCACCACCAGGCGCTGCTCCGTGATGTCCCCCTCCCCCAGCCAGGGCGCCACGGCCTTGTCATTGCCCAGCAGCGCGTTCAGCCACCCCAGGCACAAATCCTGGGTATAGCGGCACAGGTCCTCGGTATTGAATCGGGACCGCTCCTGAATGGCTCCCACCGCTTCCTGGAACATGGCCTGGTCCCCCCGCAGCAGAGCGATCTGGGCCAGCAGGAACCGCGCGCACAGATAAATGCTGTTTTGATGGCGGGTCTCCGCGGTAAAAAGCGCCCGGTGGCACAGGATCTCCGCCTCCCCGTCCTCCCCCCGGAGGAACCAGGCCTCGGCGTGCATCACATGCTCCGCGCCAACGCCGTGGCCCCGGGTCAATTCGTAGTAGATGGGCATACATTCATCCATCTGCGCCAGCTCCTCGGCCAGCTTGCCGCTCTCCCGCCAGTACATATAAAAAATGGAGGGAGAGCCGAAGGTCCAGGTGCTTTTCCGGTTGATCAGCGCGGCGGGCCCACCCAGCAGCTCCAGCGCCCGGCGATGCCGCCGGCTCATGTCGCCGATGCGGTTGTACTCCAAAAAAGAGAGCAGCAGCTCCATTTCCCCCTGGAGCTCATTTTTTCGCTGCTGGGGCAGGTCGCTCTCCCGGATGATCTGGGCGATCTCCCCCTGCATGGCAATCAGCTGCGCGTTCTCATGCAGGAAAAACAGGGTGAAGGCCAGCGGCACCATGGACGCCGGATATTTTGCCTTGAGCGCGTAGGGCGTATGCTCCATCACGTCCAGGATCATGGGCCGGGTGGACTCGTCGATCACGTCCGCCAGCTCGTAGCTGGTCAAAGGCATGGCCAGCAGCCGTTCCCAGTCTCCGGAGTAATAGTAGAAGCGCAGGGTATTGGGCCGGTCTCCCGAGCGGCTGGCCAGATCGCCTCCGGCCAGATAGATGGCCTTCTGCCGCTCCTCCGGCAAAAGCTGGAACTGTTCCCGGAGAAATGCGGCAAAGACGGTGTGCAGATAGAAAGAGTGGGTCTCCTCGTCAAAGTGGACGAAGGCCGACTGACGCTCCAGCAGCGCCTCGGTCAGCGCCCCATCCATCCCGGAGAGCTCCGCGGCCTGCGCAAGGGTAAAGCGCGGAAGAATGGACACGGAGAGAAAGAGCTGCCGCTCCGCTTCCAAAAGCCCGTCCCATACCACCTGATGGATCAGCTGGGTCGCCCCTGCTGTGGAAAAGCTGCCGTTTTTCACGTAGGCCATGACCTGCATGTGCAGGGCCAGCACCCAGCCTCCCGCCGCCTGATGCGCGGCCAGAGTCTGTCCCGGCATCACGTCCAGCCCCGCCTGATGGAAATAGGCCGCCGTATCCTCCGCGCGGAACATAAAATCCTCCGCGTTCATACGGTAGATGCGGTGATTGGAGAGCATGGGGCTCACCGCCAGCTCCCGCGTTACGGCCACGATGTGCAGCTTCTCGCCCCCGTGCTTGGACAACAGCCACAAAAACCGCTCCGGCTCCGGCAGTCCGGAGAGTTCGAAGCTGTCCAGCACCAGATAGGTCTCCCGCTGACACTCCAGGTTTTCCAACACCTCCGCCGTATCGGCGGCGGTATCGCTGTTCGGGATGCCGATGGCGGAAAGCTCTTCCGCGCAGCCCTGGTCCACCCGGGCGATCAGCCTGCAGATGCTGTTCCACGAGGCCGCCGCCTGCCGCACCAGAAAGGTATGCCGCAGCACCGGCGTAGTCTGAGACAAGTTCTGCTCCAAAAAATGATTCAGCGCAGTGGTCTTCCCAAACCCTGCCGGCGCGTGGGCAATGGTCAGCGGGTAGTCCTTCAGATAGCTCAGCTTCTCCTGGATCACAGCCGGGAAATAAAGGGCGGCCGGGTTGATCTTTCTTCCTCTTGGCATACGGATCCCTTCCTTCGCAGCAGGCATGTCCAGCCCGCCGCATATAGTATTATTACAGCAGTTTTTTCCGGCCCGGTCAAGCCCCAGTTTGAACCGGCGTCCAAGCAGGGCGACCCGCGGAAGCGGCAGCAACGTCAAGGCCACCCCTCTCAGGGGTGGCCTTGACGTTGCTGGTCACTTCAGGTATCAGAAGCGCCGCGCCCATTCGGAGTAAAGCGGGGAATGGCTGCGGCGAAGTGTACTTCCACCGTCAATAAAGATACCATCGGGGCGCAGGCGGCGCGCTCCCCGAAGCCCAACGCTTTAAGTGCCGGGGCATTGAGGAGCTAACAAGCCGCCCCACAGCGGCGGCGCCTTGGCCGCAGGGCAAAAGCCTTGGCGCAGGGCGAATTCACTTTGCCCGAACCGTTTCACCTGTCAATACCAGGGGCGGAGCCGCCTTCTGGCGGCCGCGCCGGGTGGCGCGGCGCAAGCGTTTTGCCGCAGGCAAAACCTTGGCGCAGGCGGAATCCACTTCCGCCGAGCCTATCAAATACCGAAGGGTGGAGCCGCCTCTGGGCGGCGGGACCCGAAACAAAAGGACATCCGTAAGGATGTCCTTTTGTTTTGGAACATCGCAACACTATAGATGCCGCCATTTTCAAGTCCGGAGTAACACTTGGAAATCTGAATATTTTGGACTGAGGATTATGTAGACAACGCCAATTTTAGAATGGCATACGCCAATAGTTCAGATTAAGACACCATAAAACCACATCTACAACAACCATAATTAGTAGAATAGCATTCATCCAAAATACATATGGCAAGCGTTTCCTTATGCGAGTTATACCACAACACGCGGGAGCACCATCTTCTCCACAAGTACAATTTTCGCTTTTGCATCGGGCATATATGTTTCGACCTATAATCTTCCCAACAATATACATCATTAAGAAGATTGAGTTAAAGATAATTAGTCCACACAACAATACGAAGAAGGCCGTTTTAAAAAGGCAAACCTCTTTTATGCCGCTTAATGTATTGCCCAGAAAACTTATATTCCCCGAAAAAGCAAGAACAATTGCCGCAAAGATGCTTAGAACAGCTATCAGCTCCGTCTGCATTGAAGATACAGTCTTTTGAGCTTTCTCAAGTTCATCAGTTGCCGTACGCAAATCTCTTTGGAGTGTCTGATTTCGTTTTTCCAAATCTTTTACTTGTTGTTCATTAATTGAATAATAACTATAGCGGCCAATCTCCAAGTTTATGTGATCACTTAATTTAGACAATGGTCTATACAAACCTCTAAACTCTTTTTCTCCGCCTATATAGTCCTTCTCAACCATTGCCCGAGCTGCTTCAATATTTTCGGACAGGTAATCCAGACTGTAATTATTGTCGTCTTTTGCAATTTCGACAATCAGCGGGAAAAAATCGGAGTAATTGTGCCGGAATCCATCTGTGTATAAAGCCTTAAGTTTTATTGATATGGAGCGAATCCCCGTTTCATCCATGCAAGTTGAGGCCATTTCATAAAGACAATTTCGCAATTCCCCCTGTCTTCTAATAGATTCCTCAATTAGCATGTGCCTACACACTCCATATCTTTGATAAGTGAGAATGGAATAATACCACGGTTTCCAAGTCCGTCTTGATATACGGTATCCCACGGACCACCTTTTCTGTGACTCCTATTCACAAGGGTACTCGCCGGTATTGGAATATAGTCTTCTATTATTTTGTTAATGATGGCTGTGTCTCCGCTTGAAAGCTCAACATCATATGTCCTAATGATGGGGGTGCCTGCGTAAGAGCAAAACTCATAATACGCATCAGGTACAACCGGTCCAAGTTGCCACGCACAAATTTCATTGAAAAAAAGTGCAGTTCCTGTTTTCTTGTAGTAGTCGATCCATGTATAGTAAAGCATCTTCTGAAGCTTGAGATTGCTCACAGGGCGGTGCTTTCCAGAACAGTAAGACACTATATATTTTGCTATATCAACTGCGGTGTAAGTCATCATAATACCTCCTCTCATAATAATTCCATGTTACTACTATTAGTATAGCAGCAATGCAAAATTAAATCTACATTTCTAAGTAATTTTCTCAATATATATTAATGGAGTTCCAGCGTTCAATACTCTCTTTATTATAGTTTGCACTTGCTGTAAAGTTGCATATTTCAATACAACCTTACAGCGACTAAACACACCATACTTAATGTAACAAAGACTTGATGTATTTATAGTTCTTTATTAACTTCATAGATGGTCCATAGAATTAAAATCGAATTTACGGAGGAACAGCTATGAGGTATAACAACTCCAAAAAGCAAGAATTGGTATCCCAGTATTACAATGGAAAGTCGGTTACTGAGATCTGCCAGGAGCACCAAATTTCCAGAAGCACCTTTTACTCTTGGATTCAGGCTTATCGGCCTGTTGAATCAAAAAACAGCGCCCGTACAGTTACCCCCAAAGATTTCGACAGCCTTCTCCGCCGCTGCGAAAAGCAGGAGCAAATTATTGCGGTTCTGAAATCCATTCCCGCGATTGCTAACGCGACAACGCAGGAGAAGCTTGCAGTATTGGAATCACTCTATGGCCAGTTTAGTGTCCATGTTCTTTGCGAAGCCTTAGATGTTCCGAGGGGAACCTTTTACAACCACATCAAGCGAAACAAGCGGGATAACAGCTCCTATGCCAAACATCGGGAAGAATTGCGAACGGCAATTCAGGAAATCTTTGAGGAAAGCCGACAGAGATTCGGGAGCGAGAAAATTTGTGCCGTGCTTCATGAGCGCGGTTATCGAGCTGGCACAACATTGGTACGGGAACTTATGAGTGAGATGGGGTTGAGCAGCGTATCAACCACCTCAAAGCGCCAATGGAAAAAATTCAGCAGCTACGAGCGGAAAGCCAACATTTTGAAACGGCAGTTTTATGCAGAGGCTCCGAACTGCGTGTGGGCCAGCGATGTTACCTGCATAAAACTGAAGGATCGATATTATTACCTCTGCGCCATTATTGACTTATATTCCAGAAAAGTAATAGCCCATAAAGTATCCACACGCAATAGTACACAGCTGATTACAGCAACGCTCAGGATGGCCTACGAGACCCGAACACCGGGAGAAAATTTGATATTCCACAGCGACCAGGGCAGTCAATATACTTCCCATGCGCTCCGTCAGCTGCTGAAGAAATTAAAAATCACACAGTCATTTTCCAATGCGGGAACGCCGCACGACAACGCCGTGATGGAATCCTTCTTCGCCGTGTTCAAGAAGGAGGAGTTTTACCGCAGTACTTACCGCTCTGAAGCTGAGATGCGAAAGAAGATCGACAAATACATTGCTTTCTATAATCAAAAACGCCCGCATACCACTCTGAACCTTCAAACTCCAGAGCAATATGAGGACGTATTTTTTAGGAAACAATAAAAGTTCTGTTTCTGGAAAGTGGGGTTCGGATTTCAGATTTTCTGCTGCTTCTGCCGTCATTTTCAACTGTTTGGATTTTAGTGTCCAGATTCTCACGGACAACTTGTCACAGCAAAACTCTTGAATAGCAAGGCTTTGAGGATAAAACAAGGGCCGGCTTTTAGGACAGTCCATAAAAACTGTTCCAAAAGTCGACCCTCGTTCACTTGGTGACCCGTCGGGGATTCGAACCCCGGACCCACTGCTTAAAAGGCAGTTGCTCTGCCGACTGAGCTAACGAGTCATATGGCTGGGATGGCAGGGCTCGAACCTGCGAATGCGGGAGTCAAAGTCCCGTGCCTTACCACTTGGCTACACCCCAACATAGCAGGTTCCAAAGCAAAGGGCCGGAGCGGACGCTCCGGCCCTTCCGCCTTGAGTTTGTATGGGGTGGATGACGGGACTCGAACCCGCGACACTCGGAACCACAATCCGATGCTCTACCAACTGAACTACATCCACCATGGATTTGCCACGCCAGGAGTTTGGGCGATCAGGAAACATACCAGCGGCATGTTTCCTGGTCAAAACACCGATTTCCTCATTTTTGGCACGCCTGAAGGGACTCGAACCCCTGACCCACTGCTTAGAAGGCAGTTGCTCTATCCACCTGAGCTACAGGCGCATATGGAGCGGGTGATGGGAATCGAACCCACGCGACCAGCTTGGAAGGCTGGGATTCTACCATTGAACTACACCCGCACGGGCGCCGATACTCAGAGAATGTCAGCCAAAGAATAATAGCACATCCGAGCCGGTTTGTCAACGCCCTTTTCCCTGATTTTGAAGGATTTACCGCAGCTGTGCGTCGCAGAAGGCGCAGCAGTCCACACCGCCGTTCTGTTTGACCAGGGGCGGAAGGTAGTGCTCGGTCTGGGTGATGCAGTTGGGGTTGGAACAGACCGGCCCCTTCCCGATCTCCACCGCGCCTGGGTCCATACGCTCCTGATTGGCCAGGTCTGTGAGCAGCGCCATCCGCGCGAACATGCCGTAGCGGGCCTGCTCGAAATAGACCGCCCTGGGATCGTCGTCCACGTCGATGGCGATCTCGTCCACCCGGGGCAGCGGATGCATGACCAGCAGGTTCTGCCGGGCCCGCTCCAGCTTGCGGCGGGTGAGCACATAAATCCCCTTGTTGCGCTCGTATTCCAGCGGGTCCACAAAGCGCTCCCGCTGAATGCGGGTCATATAGAGCACATCCAGCTGGGGAATGACGGTCTCCAATCCGGTGACTTCCACAAACCAGAGGCCACGCTCCTTCATGAACGCGCGGATATACTCGGGCACCGCCAGCTCGCGGGGGGCGATGAGGTAAAACTTCACGCCCTCAAACTTGGCCAGGGCCTTGATGAGGGAGTGCACCGTGCGCCCGTTCTTGAGATCGCCGCACAGCCCCACCGACAGGCCGTCCACGCTCCCCCGAAGGCGGGTGATGGTGGTCAGGTCGGCGGTGGTCTGGGTGGGGTGCATATGCCCGCCGTCCCCGGCGTTGATGACCGGTACGTTGGAATACAGGGAGGCCGCTTTGGCGGCGCCCTCTTTCGGATTGCGCATGACCACCACGTCGGCATAGCCGGAGACCATCTTGATGGTGTCTTTCAGGGTCTCCCCCTTTGCGGTGGAGGTGGAGCGCGGGTCGGCAAAGCCGAACACCGTGCCGCCCACCCGGAGCATGGCGGCCTGGAAGGAGAAGTTGGTGCGGGTGGAGGGCTCATAAAACAGGCTGGCCATGACCCGCCCCCGGCAGGCGTCCATAAAATCGGCGGGGTGGTCCATAATCGCACTGCACCGCTGGTACAGCGCTTCCCACTCCGCCCGCGTCAGGTCTCCAAAATCGATCAGATGCCGCATTTCGATCCAAGTCCCCTTTTGAATTTTTTCTATCTTATCACATGCCACCCCGGACAGGCAATAGGGGATTTGACGATTTTCCGCCTCTTTCGGCGTCCCGCCTTGGCACCCCTCCCCAGGACTGCCTTTTTTGCTAAAAAATGCACCGTATGATTTTTTTCGCCCCGTCCATGCTATCTCCAGTGGACCCAACTATCGTATGGACGGAGGCTCCGCCGTGATCCTGTGGTTCTGGTATTTTGTGATCTATAGTTTTCTGGGCTTTCTGACGGAGGTGGCCTTTGCCCGCCTCACCCGCAACCCCAAACGGGACCGGAAATGCCGCTATTTTCTCCCCCTGTGTCCGGTATACGGTCTGGGGGCCATCGCCATCCTGCTGCTGCCGGAGCCGGTACGGCAAAACCCGCTTCTGCTCTTTCCCTGTTCCGCACTGGTCTGCACGGCGGTGGAATATGGGACCGGCCTTTTCTATGAAACGTTTGCCCGGGTGTCTTTCTGGGACTACTCCCATCTGCCGCTGAACCTGGGCGGGCGGGTCTGCCTGCTCTTTGCCCTGTTTTGGGGGTTTTTGGCTCTGGCGCTGCTGCGGGTGGTCCATCCCGTGGTGGAGCGGCTGACCGCTCTGCTGCCCCCTTGGCTCTTCGTTCCGGCGCTGCTGTTCACCCTTCTGGACGGCGTCCTTACTTTTTATGTGCTGCGGCGGGCGCGGGACACAGGGGCGCTGCGCTGGTATCTCCGGGCCAAACGCCATGCGGCATAACCCTTTCCCGCACCGGTAAAGACGGGTCCGTTCGGCATGTCCCGCTTGCGGCGGCTCTGCGCCGCACAACAGTCCCGGAGGGAGTCCTCCGGGGCTGTTGCGCGGCGATCACCCGGCAAAACGCGTTCCTCCCAAAAGCCGCGCAAAGGCCTTGGGGAGGCTTCTTGCAAACCGGCTGCGAAAGAAAGCGTCATTTCCCAGACCGCAGCGTTAAGAAGGCCCCCGGCCGCCGGTGTTGGGTATAGGCCGGATCGGCCTTTCCTTATGCACGGCGCAGTTCGTTCAGGGTCTCCTGGATGGTCCTTTGCGGTACGTAGGCCTGGGCGAAGGAGATCACCTGCTCCAGCGTCACCGTACGGGCGGCGCCCAGCAGCGGATGCTTCATCACCATGGGAAAGCGCCGCTGGAACACCGCCCGGGCCGCCGGGCTGTCCAGAAGTTCTCCTACCGTGATCTTGTTGTTTTTCAGATCCATATCACTCACCTCCAGGCTATCCTATGCGCACGCCCCTCGGATTTGACTTGCCATGGAGCCGTTCATCCGATATAATAAGAATTAGGGTATCACCGGACAATTCCCCACGCACGTCTTGGCGGCCAATTTGCCCCACAAATGCGTTGCAAAACCTTGCAATACAAAAAGTATTCCTGCGGTTTTGCGCCTTTTTGCGGCACAAATTTTCGCGCCAATCCGCACGCGTTGAATGATGCGGTAATGCCCTAGACTTGTCGTATCCAACCGGAAAGGAACCGTCCGCTATGATCCAGAATTTCCAGGGACACACCCCCGTCCTGCATCCCACCGCCCGGGCGGCGGACAGCGCCGCCCTTGTGGGCAGCGTGACGTTGGAGGACCGGGCCAGCGTCTGGTACAACGCCGTGCTGCGGGGCGACGAATGTACGATCCGCGTCGGCAGGGGCTCCAACATCCAGGACGCCGCGATCCTGCACGGCGACCCCGCTTTCCCGGTTACGGTCGGCCGGGACGTGACCGTAGGCCATGCCGCGATCCTGCACGGCTGCACGGTGGAAGACGGCTGTCTCATCGGCATGGGCGCCATCCTGCTCAACGGCTGCGTCATCGGAGCGGGCAGCCTGGTGGCCGCCGGCGCGCTGGTCACACAGAACACGGTGATTCCATCCGGGAGCCTGGTCATGGGTGCTCCGGCCAAGGCGATCCGGCCGCTGCGCCCCGACGAGGCCGCCAAATTGACCGAATCCGCCCAAACATACCATGCGCTGTCCGCCGGTCAGCTCCCTCTGTGCGGCGGACCCACTGCGGGAGGCGTGCCATGAAAAAGGCCGATCGCAAGTCCGGTCGTTACCGCAAGACCCTGCGGGAACAGGTCAAGGAAAACCCGCGCCTGGCCGCGACCTATGTTATCCTGCGGGTGCTGGTCGTGCTGGTGCTGATCGCCCAGATCTTCAACCGCAACTTTGAGAATGCTTTTCTTTGCATCCTGACGCTGATCTTGTTCACCATCCCCAGCTTTATCGAGCGCACCATCCATATCGACGTGCCCGATACCCTGGAGATCATTATCCTCCTGTTCATCTTCGCCGCTGAAATTCTGGGGGAGATCCAGGCGTATTATGTCCACTTCCCTTATTGGGACACCATGCTCCACACCCTCAACGGCTTCCTGTGCGCCGCCATCGGCTTTTCGCTGCTGGACATCCTCAACCGCAGAGGAAGCCTTGCCTTCCAGCTCTCTCCCCTCTACCTGGCTCTGGTGGCCTTCTGCTTCTCCATGACCATCGGCGTGCTTTGGGAATTTTTCGAGTGCACCATGGACCAGCTCTTCCTGCTGGACATGCAGAAGGACACGGTCGTACACTCCATTGGTTCGGTCATGCTGGATCCCTCCGGGGGCAACACGCCGACGGCTATCCAGAATATCACGGACGTAATCGTGGTCACCGCCGACGGCACGCAGCATTCCCTGGGCCTGGGCGGCTATCTGGACATCGGCCTGCTGGACACGATGAAGGACCTGTTCGTCAACTTTATCGGCGCGGTCGTCTTCTCCATCATCGGCTACTTTTACGTCAAGAACCGCGGCCAGGGTAAATTTGCCCGGCGCTTTATTCCTCAAGTGCTGCCGCCGGAGGAACCATCCACCAAGGAAAAATAAGCAAGGCATATTCCTCCCCTCCAGGTACATACTAAGTCCGTACCCTTAAAAGGAGGAATGAAATCATGAACAAGAATGCCAATCCCAGTATCAAGTGCTCGGTGTCCAGCTGCGCCTATCACTGCAACGACAAGAATTACTGCTCCCTGAATGAGATCAAGGTGGGCTGCTGTGACCCCAGCGTGACCAACTGTGCCTCTACCGAATGCGCGTCCTTCGAGCTTGGGAATAACGGCAGCTGCTGCCAGCATCACTGACCGCTGACGCACGCATCCCCAATGGAAAACGCCCCGGCAATCCTATGGACCGCCGGGGCGTTTTCCTCAGCTTGTCGAAAAAGGCCAAAGGCCTTTTTCGACAGAGGGATGCATGACGGACAGGGCTCGATTCTTGCAGAAAAGTCGCCCTGTCCGTCATGAGAGGTGTCATTTCCGACGCGCATGTCGCCGGAAATGACGGAACTTCCTTTCCTTCCGTCGTCTGCGGACGACTCAACTCTGCCAGGCTCTTCTCCAGGAGGGTTTTTCGACAGCCTGTGAAAAACGCCCCGGCGGTCCTATGGACCGCCGGGGCGTTTTCCTGTTTTAGTTCTCCTCGGAAGCGGCGGCGGGCGCCGTCTCCGCCTTAGGGGCCTGCTCGGTTTTCGCCTCTGCCTTAGGGGCGGCCGGCTTGGGAGCCGCGGGCTTGGGCTCGGGCACCTTGCCGTCCACGGTGATCAGCTTGCGGGGGCACTTCTGGGCGCAGATGCCGCAGCCGATGCACTTGTCATAGTCAATGACCGCCAAATTGTCGATCATGCTGATGGCTTCCTTGGGGCAGGACTTGGCGCACAGCGTGCAGCCGATACAGCCGTTGTCGCAGTTTTTGCGCACATCGGGCCCCTTGTCGTGGGAGGAGCAGCGGATCGCCACGTGGCGGCGGGTCTTGTAAGGCACCAGGGCGATGATGTGCTTGGGGCAAACGTCCACACACTTGCCGCAGGACTTGCACTTGTCCTCGTCCACCTGGGCGACGCCCTCCACCACATGGATGGCGTCAAAGGGACAGGCCTTCTCGCAGGACCCCAGGCCCAGACAGCCGTAAGCGCAGCCCAGTTCGCCGCCGCCGGGCAGCAAAGAGGCGGCCACGCAGTCGTGCAGGCCCACATATTCGTACTTCTTGTAGTTCTGTCCGCAGCCGGTGCAGTGGACCTGGGCCAGCTTCTTCACCGAGTCGCCCGCGGCCACGCCCATGATCTCGCCGATCTTGGCGGCCACCGCCGCGCCGCCCGCTGCGCAGGCATTGACGGGGGCCTTGCCGGCCGCCACGGCGGCGGCGTAGCCGCCGCAGCCGGGGAAGCCGCACCCGCCGCAGTTGGCGCCGGGCAGCACTTCCGCGATGGCCTCCTCACGGGGGTCCTTCTCCACGGCGAAGGCCTTGGCTGCAAAGGCCAGGACCAGGCCAAAGATCGCGCCCAGAGCGGCCAGGACAACGATGGCGATAATAACAGTCTGCATATTCTCCCGCCCCCCTTAACCGAAGACCTTCAGGCCGGAGAAGCCCATGAAGGACAGGGCGATCAGGCCTGCGGCCACCAGGGCGATGGGGAAGCCCTCGAAGGCCTTGGGCCACTCGGAGAACTCCATGCGCTCCCGGATGCTGGCGAAGAGCACGATGACCACCAGGAAGCCGATGCCGCCGGTGACGCCGTACACCACGCTGGTGATGAAATCATAGCTGTTCTGGGTATTCTGCAGCACCACGCCCAACACGGCGCAGTTGGTGGTGATCAGGGGCAGATACACGCCCAGAGCCTCATAGAGGGAGGGCATGGACTTTTGCAGGAACATCTCGATGAACTGCACCAGGGCGGCGATGACCAGGATGAAGGTCACGGTCTGCATAAAGCCCAGGTGGAACTTTTCCAGGATGAACTCGTTGATGGGCCAGCAGATGGCGCTGGCCAAGCCCATGACGAAAATAACGGCCATACCCATGCCGGTGGCGGTCTCCACCTTCTTGGACACGCCCATGAAGGGGCAGATGCCCAGGAACTGCGCTACGATGAAGTTATTGACCAGGATGGCGCCCAGGGCGACTGAGAACAGTTTGGTCAGATCCATTACTTGGCCACCTCCTCATTCTTTTTGTCGCCCTTCTTGGGGCGGCTGAGGAAATACTGCATGGCGGCAATGACACAGGCCAGGGTGAGGAAGCCGCCCACCGGCAGGATCATGCCCAGCGCGGGCATGCCCTCGGGCAGGATGCGGATGCCCTCGCCGCCGTTGAGGATCCCGCCGCCGAAGGTGCCGTTGCCCAAAAATTCGCGGACCACGCACATGATGATCAGGATCACGGTGTAGCCCAGCCCCTGGAAAATGCCGTCCAGCGCGGAGGCGCCCACGCCGTTTTTCGAGGCGAAGGCCTCGGCGCGGCCCAGGATGATGCAGTTGACCACGATCAGGGGGATAAACAGGCCCAGACTGGAGGACAGGGCGGGCAGGAATGCCTTCAGGGCCAGATCCACGATGGTCACGAAGCCCGCGATGACCACGATGTAGCAGGCGATGCGGATCTTGCTGGGGATGACCTTGCGCAGCAGCGAGATGACCACGTTGGCGCAGGTCAGGATGACCAGTACGGAAAGGCCCATACCGATGCCGTTGAACAGGCTGGTGGTGATGGCCAGAACCGAGCACATGCCCAGCAGCTGGACGGTGACGGGGTTCTGATGGATGAGGCCATCCATCAATTGCTTTTTCACATTCATGTTCACTTACCTCCTCAGCCCATGCTCGCGGCGGCGGCCAGGGCGCTGTTGACGCTCTCGGTCACGCCGCGGGAGGTGATGGTGGCGCCGGTGATGGCGTCGATCTCGCCGCCGTCCTTGGAGACGGCCAGCGTGCCGGACTTGCCGATGAATTGATCCTTAAAGGCCGGCTTGCTGGCGTTGGAGCCCAGGCCGGAGGTCTCGCCGGTGGCCACGATGGACACCCCGGTGCACTTGCCTTCCATGTCCACGCCCACCATCACGGAGAGGGTGCCGCTGAACGAGGTGGCCGGGGTGACCTGTACCACCCAGCCCGCGTCGCCGGCACGGTACACCGCGTCCACGGTGCCGTCGCCGCCGGTATATTTCACCTCTTCATATCCATCGGCGGGGAGCACCTCGGCCATGGCGGCCTGCTTGGTCTTCTCGGCGTTTGCGTCGATGTAGGGCTTGGTGATCATATTGGTCACACCCAGCAGCAGGGCCACGATCGCACTGATGGCGAAGAGCACCAGGACCAGAGTGGCCATGCCGGGTTCTTTCTTCACAGCAGTTTCACTCATGGCTTAGCCCTCCTTCCCGGCCTTTTTCGCGGCCTTCTGCGCCTCGCGCATTTCCTTGGTGACGCCGTAGCGGTTGGGCTTGCCCACCTTATCCAGCAGCCACACGCAGCAGTTCATAATGAGGATGGCATAGGACACGCCCTCGGGATAGCCGCCGAAATAGCGGATGAACACCGTCAAAAGACCGCAGCCGACGCCGAAGATGATCTCGCCCTTCTTGGTGACGGGGCTGGTCACGTAGTCGGTGGCCATAAAGAACGCGCCCAGCATCAGTCCGCCGGAGCACAGCTGGTAAAGCATCCAGGTCAGCCGGTCGTTTCCGCCCTGGGGGAAGAGGAAGGTGAGCACCGCCACGGTGGCGATAAAGGCCACCGGGATGCGCGCCCGAATGACGCCGCGGACGATCAGGTAGACGCCGCCGATGAGGAGCAGCAGAGCGGAGACTTCGCCGATGCAGCCGCCCACATTGCCCACAAAGGCGTCCAGCAGGCTGGCGTCCGGCAGCCGGTGCGCGGCGTTATGCATAAAGTCGGCGCCCAGCGGGGTGGCGCCGGTAAAGGCGTCGATGTAATCCTGGCCCACGCTCATCCCCAGCGGGGCCCAGTTGGCGGTCCCCGCCTTGGCCCAGGTGGTCATGGCCACGGGGTAGCACAGCATCAAAAAGGCGCGCCCGCCCAGCGCGGGGTTCATGAAGTTCTTGCCCAGGCCGCCGAAGAGCTGCTTGACCACCACGATGGCGAAGAAATCGCCGATGATAAGTACCCAGTAGGGCAGGGTCACGGGGCAGACAAAGGCCAGCAGCACGCCGGTGACGGCGGCGGACAGGTCCTGGTTGGCCAGGGATTTTTTCATCAGCTTCCGGTAGCCCCACTCGAACAGCTCGCAGGCCGCCACGGAAACGGCTGTGGCGATCAGGGCCCGGGGGCCAAAGAAGAACACCGCCGCGCACAGCGCGGGCACCAGGGCGATCAGTACGTCCCGCATGAGGGACATGGTATTGATGGGGGAGGCCACGTGGGGCGAAGACGCCACCTTGAGCCTCAGCTTTTTCTCCTCGTTCATGCTTTGGCCGCCTCCTTTGCCGCTTTTTCCTTAGCCGCCAGCTGGCGCAGTTCCATCTTGGTCATCCGGAAGGACTGGACCAGGTGGAGCCGGCCGGGGCAGATGTAGTTGCAGGAGCCGCACTCGATGCAGTCCATGACGTTGAGGGCCTCGGCCTCCTTCCACATCCCCTTTCCGGCGTACAGATGCATGTACACGGGGGTCAGGTGCATGGGGCAGACGTTGACGCAGCGGGCGCAGCGCAGGCAGACCTCCTCGGTCTCAATGGGGGCGGCTTCCTTCCGGGTCAGGCAGAGCACCGCGTTGGTGCCCTTGATGATGCCGACCTCCAGCGTATGCTGGGCAATGCCCATCATGGGGCCGCCGGTGAGCACCCGGTCGGGCTCCTCGGCAAAGCCCTTGGCCTCGTCAATCAGATGCTGGAAGGAGGTGCCCAGGGGCACCAGCAGGTTGCAGGGCTCCTTGACGGCGTCGCCGGTGACGGTGACGATGCGGTGGGTGACGGGCTTGCCTTCCACCACGGCGTCGTACACCGCGGCGGCGGTGCCGACGTTGAACACCGCGCAGCCCACATGGGCGGGCAGGCCGCCGGGGGGCACCTCGCGGCCGGTGAGGCGCTGGATGAGCTGCTTCTCAGCGCCCTGGGGATACCGGGTGCGCAGGGACTCCACATGCACGTCGGCGCGGGCCCCCACCAGGGCCTGGAGATGCTCAATGGCGTCGGGCTTATTGGCCTCCACGCCGATGGTGGCGCTCTGCAGCCCGAAGGCCTGCATCAGAATGCGCGCGCCGCCGATGACCCGCTCCCCCTGCTCCAGCATCAGCCGGTGGTCTGCGGTGATGTAGGGTTCGCACTCGGCGCCGTTAAGGATGAGGGTGTCCACCTTGCCGATGCCGGAACTGATCTTCACATGGGTGGGGAACCCGGCGCCGCCCATACCGGTAACGCCCGCTTCCTTGATGATCTCCACGATCTCATCCGCCGTCAGCTTGGAGTAGTCGGGATGGGGCGTCAAGTCGGAGCCGAAGGTATCCTGGAAATCGTTCTCGATGACCACGGACATGACCTTGTTCCCGCCGGGATAAGGCCGGGGCTCTACCGCCGTCACCGTCCCGGACACAGACGCATGGATGGGGGCGCCCAGACCGGCGATCTCGCCGATCTTCTGTCCTACCGTCACGTGGTCGCCCTTGGCCACCACGCTCTTGCAGGGCGCGCCGATGTGCATCGACATGGCGATGACGACCTGCTGGGGCGCGGCACCCAGGGGCGTCACTGCCTTGTGGCGTGTCGCCTCTTTCCGGTCATTGGGGTGCACGCCTCCATAAAAGCTTTGCTTCATAGGTCCACCTCGCAAATCAGGGCCCACACACGGGCCGTATTTTAGAGCCGTTTGACCGGTATTTCAAACAGAGTTATCATAACGCAGCGCACGCAAAATGTCCAGCAAAACCGTTCAGTTTAAGGTATTTTTCCACTATATTATCTACATTTCTCCCGATTTCGTTGTTAGCTCACACTAACTTCCGGCGCTCACAGCAAATTTCTTGCCATTGAGCGCCAGCCTCCTTGTTCAAAACGCAGAACCTTTGAAAGTCGGCAGGTTTGGATTGACAAATTTCCGCCGGGGCGATATCATAACAAATAATATTTGGCAAAGAGCCATGATCGGGTCAGTACGGGCGGCGCGCAAGCGCAGAGAGGGAGCGGCTGGTGTAAGCTTCCGTGAGGCCGTCCGGAAGGTCGCCCGGGAGCGGGCCGGCTGAACCTGGCGCCTGTTTGGAACACGGGCCCGGCAGTAAACCGGCACGGGTCCCCTCCGTTATCGGGGCAACGAGTGCGCGGGGATTTCCTGCGAATTTAGGTGGTACCACGGAGTAGCGGCTTCGTCCTATGGGACGAAGCCGCTTTGTGTTTTTCCGAATTCCGGCCAAAGGAGGTCCTGAGCACCTATGAGAATGAAAACCGCCCAGATCCTGATGGAGTGCCTGCTGGAGCAGGGGGTCGATACGGTATTCGGCTACCCCGGCGGTACCATCCTGAATGTGTACGACGAGTTTGAGCTGCACGGTTATAAAAACAAGGTCCGCCATATTCTGACCGCCCATGAGCAGGGGGCCTCCCATGCCGCCGACGGCTACGCCCGTTCCACTGGCAAGGTGGGGGTATGCTTCTCCACCTCCGGGCCCGGGGCCACCAATCTGACCACCGGCATCGCCACCGCCTATTACGACTCTTCCCCCGTGGTGTTCATCACCTGCAACGTCAGCGAGAATCTGATCGGCAAGGACTCCTTTCAGGAGGTGGACATCACCGGCATTTCCATGCCCATCACCAAGTGCAACTACCTGGTGCGGGACCCGGAGGCCCTGGCGGACGTGATGCGGGAGGCCTTTGCCATCGCCCGCTCCGGCCGCCCCGGTCCGGTGCTCATCGACATTGCCAAAAATGTCACCGCCGCCGAGGCGGATTACACCCCCCTGCCTCTGGAGCAGCACGCTTCCCAGGGCCGGCTGGGGGCTATGCTCCGCCGGGCCAGCCACGACCTGAAGACGCCGGAACCGGACGCGGGCGATATCCAGACCCTGCTGGACCTGATCGAGACCGCCCGGATGCCTCTGGTGCTGGTGGGCGGCGGCGTCATCCGCTCCAAGGGCGCGGTGCCGGAGTTCCGCAGATTTGTGGAACGGCTGGGCGCCCCGGTGGCCTCCACCATCATGGGCGGCGGCGCGCTGCCGGGCAGCCATCCGCTGTTTACCGGCATGATCGGCATGCACGGCTCCCACGCCTCCAATTACGCCGTGGACCAGTGCGATCTGCTCATCGCCATCGGCTGCCGGTTCTCCGACCGCGTGGCCACCGATCCGGCCACATTTGCCAGGGGGGCCAAGATCGTCCACATCGACATCGACCGGGCGGAGATCGACAAGAATGTACGCACCGATCACCATATTATCGGGGACGCCCGGCGGGTGCTGGAGCTGCTCAATGAGCGCCTGCCCCAGCACGCATACCCCACCTGGAAGGAATGGGTCTTCTCCCATTCGGAAGTCCCCCTCAAGCGGGACGACATTCTTCACCCCCACGAGATCCTGGAGACCGTTCAGGACGTGACGGACGGGGACGCCATCATCGTCACCGACGTGGGCCAGCATCAGATGTGGTGCGCCCAGTACTACCACTTCTCCCGTCCCGGGCAGTTCATCACCTCCGGCGGGTTCGGCACCATGGGCTTCGGCCTGGGCGCCGCTATGGGCGCCGCCGTGGGCAACCCCGGCAAGGTAGTGGTCCACTGCACCGGCGACGGCTGCTTCCGCATGAACTGCCACGAGCTGTGCACCGAAGAGCACTACGGCATCCCGGTGATCACCGTTATCTTCAATAACCGCACCTTGGGCATGGTCCGCCAGTGGCAGAACCTCATTTACAAAAAGCGTTTCTCCCAGACCGATCTGGATCGGGGCCCCGATTTCATCAAGCTGGCCGAGGCCTACGGTATTCCCGGGGAACGCGCCGCCGACCAGGCCCAGTTTGAGGCTGCCTTCCGCCGGGCGGTCGCCTGCGGAACCTCTTATGTGATCGAGTGCGCCATCGACAAGGACGCCATGGTCCACCCCATGGTCTCCGCCGGCACGCCGGTCACCGACTTTATTCTGGATTAAGGGGGCGACGATATGAACGACGCCAACGCAGTCAAGCGCCACACCCTCTCCGTACTGGTGGAGAACGCCGCAGGCGTGCTCTCTCAGGTCTCCCGGCTCTTCTCCCGGAAGGGCTACAACATCGAATCCCTGGCCGTGGGCACCACCGACGATCCGGCGATCTCCCGCATCACCATTGAAGTGCTGGCCGACAACGCCATGATCGAGCAGATCATGAATCAGCTGCGCAAGCAGTTTCCCGTCTACTCCGTGCAGGAGCTGCTGCCGGAGCGGTCCATCCGCCGGGAACTGGTCATGTTCAAGGTCCGGGCCGAGACCCCGGACATTCGCAATGAGATCATTCAGATCGCCAACATCTTCCGCGCCTCCATCATCGATGTATCCCTCAAGTCCCTCACGCTGGCCCTCATCGGCGACGAGACCAAGGCCGAGGCCATGCAGCGCCTGCTGGAGGCCTTCGGTATCCTCGAACTGGTGCGCACCGGCATGGTGGCGCTGGAGCGGGGCGCCTATACGATCAGCGACGAGAACAAGGAGCAGGCGGAATTTAATTTGGGAAAGAATTTCCTGTAAGATTGTATCACAGTTATCATTCTTTTTCCCTTCTCCGTGTTATTATGAACCACAAGTATCCTATTTCTATTAAGGAGTGTATCATCATGGCAAAGATGTACTATGAAAAGGACTGTGAGCTCAGCTATCTCAACGGCAAAAAGATCGCCATCATCGGCTATGGCTCCCAGGGTCACGCCCATGCCCTCAACCTGAAGGATTCCGGCTGCGACGTGTGCGTGGGTCTGCGGGAGGGCTCCAAGCGCTGGAGCGAAGCGGAGAAGGCCGGCCTGGCGGTCAAGACCGTTCCCGAGGCCGCCAAATGGGGCGACATCGTTATGATCCTCATCAACGACGAGGTCCAGGCGGACGTCTACAGGAAGGACATCGCTCCCTACATGACCGAAGGCAAGGCGTTGGCGTTTGCGCACGGTTTTAATATCCGCTATCAGCAGATCGTCCCGCCCGCCGGTGTGGACGTGTTCATGGCGGCCCCCAAGGGCCCCGGCCACACCGTTCGTTCCCAGTATGTGGCGGGCAAGGGCGTGCCCTGCCTGGTGGCGGTGGAGCAGAACGCCACCGGCAACGCCTATAAGATCGCCCTGGCTTACATTGCCGGCATCGGCGGCGCCCGCGCCGGCGTGATGGAGACCACCTTCCACGACGAGACGGAGACCGACCTGTTCGGCGAGCAGGCCGTGCTGTGCGGCGGCGTGGTGGACCTGATGAAGTGCGGCTTCGAGACCCTGGTGGAGGCCGGTTACGAGCCGGAGAACGCCTACTTTGAGTGCATCCACGAGATGAAGCTCATCATCGACCTGATCAACAAGGGCGGCGTGGCGGCCATGAACTACTCCATTTCCGACACCGCCGAGTACGGCGAGTACGTCTCCGGTCCCCGGGTTCTGCCCTATGAGGAGACCAAGAAGAACATGAAGGCGGTCCTCGCGGACATTCAGGACGGCACGTTCGCCGGCAAGTGGATCGCCGAGAACAAGAATGGCCGCACCTTCTTCAATTCCAAGCGCGCCAACCTGGCCAAGCATCCGATGGAGATCGTGGGCGCCGAGCTGCGCAAGAACATGATCTGGGGCGGCGACAAGGATCTGGACAGCGCCTCCAACTAAACCACGCTGCATAAAGCGGCCGCCCCATCCGGGACGGCCGCTTTCCTGCGTAATGGCCTGTGTCGATCCCCCACGGATTTCCTTTGCTCTGCAGCATTTCCCGCCACCCCTGTGCCAAACGCCGCCTGCCGCCTATTCGTATTTCTTTCCGGCAAAATAGGTGGGCAGGCAAAAGCCCAGGCAGGCAAAGAGGGTGAGCGGCAGCTCCGCGCTGAGCGCGTGCCCCGGCCAAAGCGTATGGACCGCCCACCACAGGGGCGGGAAAGCCACCTCCGTTCCCAGCAGCCACACCCGCATGGCGTTGAGCACATGGGGCCAGTTGCTGTTGTTGAAATGGACCCCCGGTAGGTTCATACGAAAGACCCCGTCCCCATAAAAGCTGATCTTGTTCTCATCATAATACCGGGGCAGGCTCTCCCGCGCCAAAAAGCACAGCCATGCTCCGAAGAGCACGCACAGCATGACTACCAGCAGCACCGTGCTCCCCATCTCTTCCCAGGAGAAGCCCATGGCCAGCAGCAGCGCCACCTCCCCCGCCGCCGCCAGGGCGCACAGCACCCAGGCCAGCCGCCACCCCTTCCGCCGCCGGGCACGAACGCGCTGTTCTCCGGCGGAGAGCCGCACGGCGGAGCTTACCAGCCGCTCCACCTCCCCGGCCTCCAGCGTCTCCCGCTCCTGGGTGCGCTGTCCCCGCAGAAGTTGGTCACCGTCACGCCCAAAAGCTCGCTCAGCGGGGCGAGCAGCGCCACATCCGGCATGCTCAGGCCCCGCTCCCATTTGCTTACCGCCTTATCGGAAACAAACAGGCGCTGCGCCAGCTCTTTCTGCGTCATTCCGCCCTCCCGCCGCAGCCCGGCCACAAAGGCGCCGAATCGTGCCTTGTCAATCTCGTACATTCCGTACCCTCCTTTGGGCCCATTTTAGGCGGCGGCGCCCGCTCCTGTCAACCGACCAGCGGTAGAATCCAGCGCCCCCAGGGGCCTGCGGCGGTTTTACGGCTGCGTTTCCTCCCCCAGCCCCATCACGTCGATGGAGTGATGCATGTGGATGGCCATGGCGTGCTCCGCCCCCGCCGCGTCCCGTTTCTGCAAAAACTCCAGCAGCAGCGCATGATCCCGCAGGGTGTCCTCCGCCAGCTGCGCCCCGTGTCCGCCGGAGACGATGGCGGCGGACACGGCCTGGTCGATCATGGGCAGCAGGCGCACCATGAACTCGTTGTGGGCGGCCCGGACGATGGCCGCGTGAAAGGCCCGGTCGGCCTGGGTACGGTCCTCGCCCAAGCGGATGCAGCGCTCCACATCCGCGCCCCGCCGCAGGATCTCCGCCAGTTCCCCCTCCGTGGCCCGGCGGCAGGCCAGCCGGGCGGCCCTGGGCTCAAAAATAGAGCGCAGCTCAAACAGGTCCCGCAGCTGCCCCCTGGCATAGTCCACTCCGGAAAAACCGAAATCGTCGATCTCACCCACCCGCTGCGACACATAGGTCCCTTTGCCCCGGCGCACCTCCAGCACCCCCCGGGTACACAGGGTACGGATGGCCTCCCGCAGCGTGGCGCGGCTCACGCCCAGCCCGGCGGCGAGCTCCACTTCGTTGGGCAGCTTCTCCCCGGGCTTTCTGCGCCCCTCCACCACGATATGATTATACAGACTCTCAGCGGTCTGCTGCGTCCGGTTCTTCTTTTCCATGCACTTACCTCCAGGTCAGTTCTTGACAGTGCTGCTTCTATCCTATAGTATAAAGTCAGACAATGCAAGTGTCATCATACATCTTTTTACATAAGGAGGTCTCCCATGCGCAGCGACAATGTAAAGAAGGGCGTCCCCGCCGCCCCCAACCGCTCCCTGTTCTATGCCCTGGGCTACACCAAGGAGGAGCTGGAGCGTCCCCTCATCGGCGTGGTCTGTTCCTACAATGAGATCGTCCCCGGCCATATGAACCTGGACAAGATCGCCGAGGCCGTAAAGGCCGGCGTCCGCGCCGCGGGCGGCACCCCCGTCGAGTTCCCCGCCATCGCCGTGTGCGACGGCATTGCCATGGGACATGTGGGCATGAAATACTCCCTGGTCACCCGGGACCTCATTGCCGACTCCACCGAGGCCATGGCCATGGCCCATCAGTTCGACGGTCTGGTCATGATCCCCAACTGCGACAAGAACGTGCCCGGCCTGCTGATGGCCGCCGCCCGGGTCAACATCCCCACCATCTTCTGTTCCGGCGGCCCCATGCTGGCCGGTCACCTGACCGACGGCCGGCGCACCTGCCTGAGCCATATGTTCGAGGCGGTGGGCTCCTACTACGCCGGCAAGCTGGATGAGGCCGGTGTGGAGGAGTATGAGCGCAATGCCTGCCCCACCTGCGGCTCCTGCTCCGGCATGTATACCGCCAATTCCATGAACTGTCTGACCGAGGCCATCGGCATGGCCCTCAAGGGCAACGGCACCATCCCTGCCGTCTACTCCGCCCGCCTGCGTCTGGCCAAGCATACCGGCATGCAGATCATGGAACTGGTCAAGCGGGACATCAAGCCCCGCGACATCATGACCGAGGCCGCTTTCCACAACGCCGACACGGTGGACATGGCCTTGGGCTGCTCCACCAACACCATGCTCCACCTGCCCGCCATCGCCCATGAATGCGGCATCGAACTCTCGCTGGACATGTCCAACGAGATCTCCTCCCGCACGCCCAACCTGTGCCATCTGGCCCCCGCCGGCGAGACCTACATGGAGGACCTGGACCGGGCGGGCGGCGTCCACGCCGTCATGGCGGAGCTGAAGCAAAAGGGCCTTCTGGACACCGGCGTGCTGACCGTTACGGGCAAAACGCTGGAGGAAAACCTGGAGGGCGTGGTCAACCGGGACCCGGAGCTGATCCGGCCCATCGACCGCCCCTACTCCGCCGACGGCGGCATCGCCGTGCTCAAGGGCAACCTGGCTCCCGAGGGCTGCGTGGTCAAGCGCTCCGCCGTCGCCCCGGAGATGATGTCCCACACCGGCCCGGCCCGCGTGTTCGACAGCGAGGACGACGCCATCCAGGCCATCTACGACGGCAAGATCGTCCCGGGCGACGTGGTCATCATCCGCTATGAGGGCCCCAAGGGCGGCCCCGGCATGCGCGAGATGCTCAACCCCACCTCCGCCATCGTGGGTATGGGCCTTGGCTCCTCTGTCGCCCTCATCACCGACGGCCGCTTCTCCGGCGCCACCCGCGGCGCGGCCATCGGCCATGTCTCCCCCGAAGCCGCCCTGGGCGGCCCCATCGCCTTTGTGGAGGAGGGGGATCTGGTCTGCATCGACATTCCCTCCTGTAAGATCGAGGTCCGGGTGGACGAGGCCGTTCTGGCCGCGCGCAAGGCCGCCTGGACCTGCCCCGAGCCCCGGATCAAGACCGGCTATCTGGCCCGCTACGCCAAACAGGTCTCCTCCGCCGCCCGCGGCGCGGTGCTGGAATAAGCGGCCCGCGCGTGCATGTTCGCGGGCTGAGCCGTGTTTTTTCTGAGACGCATGTCCTCAAAAAATACGGATCTCCATTCCCTTCGCCGCTGCGGCGGCGAACCTCCTGCGCAGGGCGTTCTCCTTTGCAGGAACCCTTTGTTTTCCTGCATCGGCTCAAGGCTTTCCGACAGGCCGGGGGCGTCTTGCAAAACCGGATTCCCAAACATCAATTCCAAACAAAAGTTGCATAGGATCGCCATTGCGATCCTATGCAACTTTTTTAAGGGGCATATTGCCGGCTCGGGCCTGAAAGCTGCATGGTTGCAGCCATCCCCATTTTTACGATTGCTCTTTGCGCTCCATGCGGCGGCGCAGGCGCTGGAGCGCCTGATGGTGCTGGATGGAGCGCATCTTTGGGAACGCCCGCATCAGGCGGCGCTGGCCGAAGGCATGCCCATCCAGCGCATGCTCCAGCTTCTCCCCCAGCTCCGCCAGCTCCTGCTGCCGCTGCCGCCTGCGCCGTAAGCGCTCCTGGCTTCGTTCTTCCTTCCGTTCCGCCGCATCGACCCGCAGCTGCTTGGTCTGCTCGTCCAGCTCCTCTTTCCAGGCCGTCCCCTTCTCCGCCGCCTCCAGCACCTTGTCCGCCAGATTTTCGCCCAGCTCGTCGGACAGCTCCCGGATCCGCCCGGCCAATGCGTCGATCTGCTTCAGCTGGCGGTTGAGCCTGGCGATGGAGCTGCCTGTGGCCGCCAGATCCACCGCTATGACCGCTCCGAAGCAGGCCAGCAGGACCACGCCCAGCGTATGGGGCAGCAGGCGCACCAGCAGCATCACCGTCGGATGGAGCAGATCCACCACAAACAGCCCGATCAGCCCCCAGGCGATGGAAAAACGCAGGCAGATATAGCCGCCCAGATTGAAGGGCTCGTCGGAGTAATCCCACCAGCGCTGATGGAAGAGCTTCTCCAGCACAAATCCGGCCGCCAGCTCCAACAGGGAGGTCAGCAGCACCGACCCCAGAAAGAGCAGCAGCAGGTTCTGCTTGAGCGGCTCCAGGCAGAGGAAAATAATGGCCGCGCCGAAGCCGTAAATGGGACACACCGGCCCGTTGAGGAATCCCCGGTTGACGAATTTCCCCGTCACCAGAGCCGCATAGCTCACCTCGGTACACCAGCCCAGCAGCGCATAAACAAAGAAAATCCATAAAAGCTCATATCCGCTGTACATGCGTTCTCCTCCCTCCCCGGGAAACCCGGCGTCTTCCCGTCAAGCCACAAAAAAGGCCCACCACAGCAGGGTGGGCCTTTTTCGATCCCGATCCGCGCTCCCCCGCGCTTTCAAGCCTTCTTCCGCGCGGAGCCGCGGTAAGCGCCAGCTGCCGGAGCTTAAAAGGGCTGCCCCGGGTCATTCGTGGGGCCGCCGTAGTTGGGTCCGTACCCGCCGGATTGCGGCCCGCCCTCCGCCGTCTGGGGGCCAAACGCGCCGTGGACCACGTAATCGTAGAAATTGGCTTCAGCGGCCCCCATATAGGGGTTGAGCCACAACCCCAAAATGCCTAATGTAAAGGGCGTCAGCAGAATCCACCCAAGGAAGGACAGATCCAGCACGAACAAAGAGCCCTTCCAGCCGCGCATGGCCTGCTTGCTGCGGGAAATCGCCTCCAGGCTCCCCATATCCGGGTCGTCCAGCAGCAAATAATAGGCCAGGCGGTAACGGTAACTCACCGCGATGCCGAAGCCAACGCCCGCGATGCAAAGCACCACCGCCAAGGCGATGAGCACGCCGCTGTCCAGCACCGCGGCCAGGATCATGACGGCCAGATAGGGGATCATGGCCAGCAGGGTCCATAATCCGGTAAACACGCTGATCAGGATGGCGCAGATCAGCACACGGCCGATCCGTGCGAAACCGTCCATCAGGTTGCGGTAGCCCGGCTGCTCACCGCGGGCCAGGCGCAGGCTGTAAGAGGTGTACCCGAAGCCCATGACGCAGGTATACAGAGAGATCAGGAGCTCCAGCACTGCGTAAAGGGCAACCCGGCCCGGGAGGAACACATAGTGAAAAATCGTCTCCGGGTCATAGATGCCGTCCAGCAGATACACGTAGGCGATCTGAAAGGGGTTGTTCACAAAGTACATGATGGCGCTGGCCAGCACACTGGTCAGCAGCACATAGACCAGCGTCACCAGCATGGGGTGAGGATAGGCGCCCCGCATGGCGTTTCTGGCTTGAAATTTGGCTTCCGGTCGGTTGAATCCCATTCCAAGATCCCTCGCAATCTCTGTTTGAACGCTCCTGCCAGGACCGCGCAGCGGCCTGCGGCGCCGGTCAATCGGCACAAGAGCCGCTATGCGGGTATTGTACCATACTACCGCTCCGATTGCAAGGCGGGCAGCCGCACCTGGAACCGGACGCCGCCGGGGATATTCTCCGCCGTACAGCTTCCCCCATGGGCCAACACGGCGGCGCGGACGATGGCCAGCCCCAGCCCGGCCCCGCCGCGGGCCCGGCTGCGGGAACGGTCTCCCTTGAAAAAGGGCTCCCACAGGCGGGGCAGGTCCTGTTCCGGGACCGGCTCCCCGTCGTTCTCCACCGTAAGCACCGCCTGCCCCCGGACCCGTTCGGTCTGCACCCGCACCGCGCCCCCGGCGGGGCAATGGCGCAGGGCGTTGGAGGTCAGGTTGGAGAGGACCCGTTCCAGCCGGGCCCGGTCGCCGGACACCAATGCCGGATGCAGGTCGGGCTCCAGGCGCACACCTTTGGCTCGTGCGCCTGGAGCCAGCCGGGACAGGGTCTCTTCCGCCAGCTCCGCCAGTTCCACCGGCAGGACCTCCGAACCCCCCGCACCCGCCTCCAGCCGGGACAGGTCCAGCATCTCCCCCACCAGCGCGCCCATTCGGTCGCTCTCATCCAGGATAATATCCAAATACTGCGCCCGCTTTTCCGGGGCGATGTCCTCCCGCAGGGCCTCCGCATGGGAGCGGAGCACAGCCAACGGGGTCTTCAGCTCATGGGCGGCCGCCCGGGCGAAGTCCCGCTCGCGGGTCAGCTGCGCCTCCCGTCTGGCCTGGTCGGAATGGAACGCCGCCGCCAGGGCGTTCAGCTCCCGGATGGGGCCGTTTTCCGGACAGGACGCTCCTTCGGCCACCCGGGCGCACAGCTGCTCCACCGGCTCGGTCACCTGCCTGGACAGGCGCGCGGACAAAACCAGCAGGACGATCAGGGTCAACAGACCCGTGCTGAGGTACAGCCCCGCCTCCTGCTTCAGCGCGGCGGGCAGCACGTCGCACTGAACGGCCAGATACTGCAGCACCGTGTTGCCCATTGTGCTCCCCAGGGCAAACCCCCCGTCCTTCCAAACGGAGCGCTCCGCCCCGGCGATCTCCCGGTCCAGGATGGCCTGGGCCTCCCGGAAGGAGGCCAGCCGCCGTTCCATATTGACGGGGCCGTCCTTCCCATTGCTGCTCCAGGACGGCAGCAGCACGCTGCGCACCTGCAGGTAGGCGAAGTCCCAGGTTTCGCCCGCCCCCTCCAGGGCGGTCTCCACCATGGTGTCCGCCGTGCCGTCGGGATGGATGATCTCAATCTTCTGCACGGCGATGGCGTGGCCCGGTCGTTCCAGCCCGGTGATCCGGGCAAAGGAGCCGTCCCCGCTCCAGGCGCCCTCCCGGTCGTCCGGCGGGTAGATGCCGTACTCCCACCCCGACCGGTGGGCCAGGATCCAGCGGGCCAGCTCCAGCTGGCCCCGGTCGTCCAGCCCCTCGTCCAGGGAGATGTACCACCGCTGGCCGATGTCCACGCCCTCCCGGTGGCCCCAGCCCCAGGCCAGCTGGCTGCGGACATATCCCGCCTCCGTCCGGGCCGTCAGGGCCATCCCTCCGTCCATTTCGCTGACCTGCCCCAGCGAGAGGGAGCTGAGGTTGTTCCGCAGGATGTTCGCCGCCTCGTCCCCCAGTCCGTTGGCGAGGTTGTTCTCATAGAATTCGCAGTGCTCCTCCAGACTCGTCTGGGCGGAACGGGCCGCGGCTTTGGCGCTGCTCTCCAGCTCCCGGCAGGTATTGTGCGTCAGCAGGGCCATGGTGCCCAGCCAAAGCAGGGCAAACGTCCCGCCCAGGGGCCGCAGCAGCTTCCAGCGCAGCCTCCGGGGCCCCGCGCTCCAAAAACGCCTCATCCCTCGCACGCCTCCTCCAGCTGATACCCCGCCTTGAACACGGTTTTGATCTGCTTTCCGGCGCTCCCCAGGGCCGCGCGCAGGCTCTTGATGCGCACGTCCACCGCCCGCTCGTCTCCGTCAAAGTCGAGGCCCCAAACCTTATCCAGCAGCTGGGCACGGCTGAGGACTCTTCCCGAATTGTGCAGCAGGCACAGGAGCAATTCATATTCCCGCGGGGATAATTTGATCGTTTGATCACTAACTGTACAGACGCGGCGGCCCGGATCCACGGAAATGGCTCCGCAGCGCAGCCGTCCGTCCGCGCTTTGACCGCGGCTCCGGCGGATCAGCGCCTCCGTTTTGGCCAGCAGCACCGCCAGAGAAAAGGGCTTGGTCACATAGTCGTCCGCGCCCAGGGCATAGCCCCGGAGCACGTCCTCCTCCCCGCCCAGCGCGGTGAGGAACAGGATGGGTACTCCGCTGCCACACCGCACCGCCCGGCAGACGGCAAAGCCGTCCAGCTCCGGCATCAGCACATCCAGCAGCAGCGCGTCGTAATCATGGTCCCGCAGCAGGTCCAGGCACTCGGCGCCGTTTCGGGCCAGGTCGCACGCCCAGCCATGGGCGGCGAGATAGTCCCGCACGATATCCCGCATCCGTGCCTCGTCCTCCGCCAGAAGTACTTGATAACCCATGCGCTCCGCTCCTTTCCCGGATATCTTACCTCAATCTTATGTCCGTTCTGTGTCGTACCGTCGCACGAAAAATTCCCCGGAGCCGGGCTCCGGGGAATTTTTGTCGTTATCTGCGGCCTGCGCCGCCGCCGCGGGAGCCGCCGCCCCCGAAGCCGCCCCGGGAGCCGCCCCCGAAGCCGCCGCCGAACCCGCCGCGCCCGCCGAAGGACCCGCCGGAGAATCCGCCGCCAAAGGAGGAGCCGCCCGGCCTGCGGCCTGCGCCGCCGCCGCGGGAGCCGCCGCCCCCGAAGCCGCCCGAAAACGTGCCGCCCCGGGGCGGGCGGGGTCCTCCGCCGAAGCCGCCCGGCCGGCCGGGACCGCCAAACCCGCCGGGGCCGCGGGGCGGCCGGGGCGGGCGCGGGCGGTGCGGGCGCCCAAAGAGAAAGGGCCGGTAGATGTAGGGCGGGGGCGGCATGCCCGGCATCAGATAACGTCTGCGGTAACGCCGGTAGCGCATGCCGTCACACACACAGACCACAACGATCAGCAGCACCACCGCAACGACGGCCAGCAACGCCCCGATGGAGCCCACGACGGTGGTCACTGCGCCTGGGCCGGCCGGTTCCGGATAATAATCAAATTCGTTCCCCGCACCGCCGCTCCCCTGGCCCCGACCGGCGCTCAGGCCGCCGTAATAACTGTCGTACCAGTCGTAGAACGCGTCAAAGACCTTCCGTACCCCGGCATCATAGTCCCCCGCGGCAAAGTCGCTCTCCAAGTAGTTCCAGAGATAATCGTCCAGTTTGGACGCGGTGAGGGCATTCTGGATGCCGCTGCCCTGCAGGGCATAGTAGTTTTCCTCCCCGATGGCCAGCAGAAGGAGCAGTCCGTTATCGGCGTCCGCGTCTCCGATGCCCCAGTCGTTGAAGATCTCATAGGCGTAATCGTCGATCTCCATGCCGTCCAGGAAGTCCACCGTGACCACCACGATCGCTCCGCCGGTGGCCGCGGTCAGCGTCTCGTTCTGGGTCATGATGTAATCCTCCGTGGCGTCGCTCAGCACGCCGGCATAATCCCCCACGCAGGTGTTTTCGGGCGCCTGCACCACTGCCAGCGCCGGGGCCGTCAGCAGCGCCATGCACAGCAGGGCGCAGAGCAGCGCGGATAAGTTCGTTTTTCTCATCGCTCTCTCCTAATCATTCACATCAGCCACCAAAGCCAGTTCCTTGACCGCTCCCAGATTTCGCAGCAGCACCGCGGGAAAGCGCCCCAGCACCTTGCGGTTGAAGCGGTCGGCCGCTTTACTGTATTCATCCCGGCTCATGCGGTCGGCGGCCCCGGACAGCTCCGCCTCAAACCCGTACAGGTACTGGGCGTCCTTTTCCGACACGCCCGCCGCCCGCAGCTGCGCGATGACCTGGGCGCATACCGCACCCATGTTCACGTCGGCTTCCGGAAAGGCGCCCTTGTCCGGGTCGGCGTTGCCCTGCGCCCAGGCGATGGCCCCTTCCAGGTCGGAAATTCCGTCGGTCTCCGGGTACCGCCGGGCCACCGTCAGCAGATTTTGCGCCGTGCCGATACGGTCCTGCAGGTCGGAGGCCACCGAACCGCCGTCCCCCTGCCCGCCCTGGGCGAAGAGCTCCAGCACCTGGGCGCGCTGGGCGTTCACGGAACGCAGGCATCCCAGGGGGGCGGACAATACGATGACCGCCGCCAGCACCACCATGGCCCCGGTATAGGATTTCAGAAACTTCATAGGCTCACCTTGCTTTGCAGAATTCCGCCCGCGTCTCCGCGCCAAAGGCCCGGGCGCTGCCCAAACGGCGCCGTGACCGCTTTTTTGACCCGTCTACCCCCGAAGCTCCAGCAGCTTCTGCTTCAGCTCGCCCTCGATACGGCCCAATTCGACCTCGGCCTCCCGGCGCTTTTGGGCGCCGTCCTGCTGGATCTTCATGACCTCGTCCAGCGTGGAGATGAGCTGCTGGTTGGTGTGCTGAAGGGTCTGGATATCCACCACGCTGCGCTCGGCCTCCTTGGCGGTCTCGATGGTGCCCATCTTGAGCATGTCGGCGTTCTTCTGCAGCAGCTCGTTGGTCATGTTGGTCACCGCGCTCTGGGCGGCGGTGGCCTGGCGGGAGTGCTCCAGGCCCAGGGAGAGCACCATTTGGCTCTTCCATAGGGGGATGGTATTCACCAGGGAGGACTGGATCTTTTCCAGCATGAGACTGTCGTTGTTCTGGATCAGGCGGGTCTGAGGCCCCATCTGGATGGAGATCATGCGGGTCAGCTCCAGATCATGGATCTTCTTCTCAAAGCGGGAGCACATGTTCGCCAGGTCGTTGTAGGCCTGGGCATCCTCCTGGGCGCCGGTCTCGGCGGCCTTTCTGCGCAGCTGCTCCAACTCGTTCTCCCGCACCTGGGCAAGGCGCTTCTTACCCGCCAGGATATACATGGTCAATTCCTTATAATACTTGGTGTTCAGGTCATACATCTGGTCCAGCATGGCAATGTCCTTCATCAGGGTCACCTGATGGTTCTCCAGCACCTGGACGATCTTGTCCACATTGGCCTCCGCCTTGGTGTAGGCCACTTTCATGGCCTCCAGCTCGTTGCGTTTCTTTTTGAAGAAGCCGAAGACGCCCTTCTCCTCCTCCTTGCCGAAGCCCTTGAGCTCCACCACCAGGGAAGACAGCGCCTGGCCCACCTCGCCCAGATCCTTGGTGCGCACGGAATTGAGCGTATTTTCCGAAAAGCCCGCGATATTCTTCTGGGCCGCCGCGCCGTACTGGAGCACCACGCTGGAATCGGTGATGTCGATCTTCTGCGCAAAGTCGTTGACCATTTTGCGCTCGGCCTCAGTAAGCTGGCTCTCGTCCAGCTGCACCGCCTTGGCGTCCCGCGCCTTCTGGGCGGCCGCCTCGTCCACCGCCACAGTGGGGTCCAGGGTCAGGCTGGGGGTCTCCGGCGCCTTGGGGGCCTCGGCGGCGGCAGCGGCGGTATTCAAATCGGGGGAAAGGGTCAGTTCAGGGGTAAAATCGGCATGATCCGTCATGGTCTTCATCCTCCATTGTTATCATCAAGTCGTTGTTTCACCGTTCAGCGGCCCAGCTGCGTCCCGCCCAGGCCCTCCTGGGAGAGCATCTGCTCCATCACGGTAATATCGGTGGAGATATCCAGCGCCTCGTCGGCGAACAGGGCGTCCAGCTGCTTGTCGTAGGCCAGCACCACCGTGTCCAGCATCGCTTCGATCTTACCCATGGTGCCGTCGATGTTGGCCCCCGCCACCCCCGCGTCGTCCATGCGGTCATACGCGTTGAGCAGCTTGAGGGTGGTGGGCAGGTAATAATTGAGGAAGCGCCGGATCTGGGGCAGCTTTTTGGGGTTTGCCGCCACATGGGCGAAGATCTTCTGGGTCACCCGTTCCATATGGTCGATCTGCCGGGAGATCTTTGCATCCTCAATGCTGTCGTTGAGGCGGCGCATCTCGGAGACGGCCCTGTCCCGCTCGGCCATGAGGGCGTCCACCTCCGGGTTTCCGGTCGTCACCGGCTCGCTGGGCGCCTCCGGCTCCGGGTCGGGCAGCACCAGCACCCGGTCGCGGAACAGGCGCCGCGCCGCCCAAAACACCGCGATGGAGAGCCCCGCCAAAAGGAGGAAATGCCACAGGGCATACATCGGGCCCAGAAGCGCCCACACGATCCACAACGCCGCCGTCAGGTACAGCGGGACGGGGGATTTTTTCACGATCTTCGCCATCGGCACAGCCTCCATCCACGGGGCAGCGCCCCAGTTGGTTTTATTGTACCCCCTGCCCGGCGGGAGTGTCAAGAACACGTTGACTTTGCCGGGAAAACTCATTAGAATATTACTACTTATAGATTGGAAGGAAGTCTGCCCGCTATGCTCACTCTGAAAGAGTTCAAGGAAGCCCGCGCCGTGCTGTCCGGGGTCATTCTGAACACCTCCCTGGTCTACAGCAAGGCCTTCTCCAGGGCCACCGGGAACCAGGTATACATCAAGCCGGAAAACATGCAGGTCACCGGGGCCTATAAGATTCGGGGCGCCTACTACAAGATCAGCACCTTGTCCGAGGAAGAGAAGGCCCGCGGGCTGGTGACCGCCTCGGCGGGCAACCACGCCCAGGGCGTGGCCTACGCCGCCCAGGCCGCCGGAGTGGAGGCCACCATCGTCATGCCCACCACCACGCCGCTGGTCAAGGTCAACAACACCAAGGATTACGGGGCCAAGGTCATCCTGCAGGGGGAAACCTTCGACGACGCCGCGGCCCTGGCCGCCCAGCTTTCCCAGGAACAGGGCCTGACCTACGTACACCCCTTCAACGACCCCGCCGTCGCCACCGGCCAGGGCACGATCTCTTACGAGATCTTCCAGGACCTGCCCGACGTGGACGTGATCCTGGTGCCCATCGGCGGGGGCGGACTGGCCACCGGCGTGTCCACTCTGGCCAAGCTGCTCAACCCCAACGTGACCGTCATCGGCGTGGAGCCCACCGGCGCGGCCTCCATGAAAGCCAGTCTGGAGGCCGGACATGTGCTCACCCTGCCCCGGATCGAAACCATCGCCGACGGCGTGGCGGTCAAAACCCCCGGCGACCAGATTTTCCCCTATATCCAAAAAAATATCGACGATGTGATCACCATCGACGACGACGAGCTGGTGGACGCTTTTCTGGATATGATGGAAAAGCACAAGATGATCGTGGAAAACGCCGGATTGCTGCCCATCGCCGCCCTGAACCACCTGGACTGCAAGGGCAAGAACGTGGTGCCGGTCCTCTCCGGCGGCAACATGGACGTGATCACCGTGGCCAGCTTGGTGCAGCACGGGCTCATCAACCGCGGGCGGGTGTTCACCTTCTCGGTGCAGCTGCCCGACCGCCCCGGCGAGCTGCTGCGGGTGGCCTCCATCGTGGCCCGGGAAAACGGCAATATCATCAAGCTGGAGCACAACCAGTTCGTCAATATCAACCGCCAGAGCGGCGTGGAGCTGCGGGTGACGCTGGAGGCCTTCGGCCACACCCACAAGCGGGCGATCCTGGACGCCCTGTGCAAAGAGGGTTACCAGGCCCGGGAATGCCACACCAACGATTTCTACCATTAGTCCAGGGGGGACGGCCCGTCCCAACCGGCTGCAGACCGCCCGCGCGCAGCGGGGCGCAGCCTTCTCAGGAAAGCGGCTTCCGCCTGGGGCATCGTCTCAGTCCAGGGGGGACACGGTCCCCCCTGGACATCTATATGATGCGGCGCGCTGTTCCGGGGCCCATGCCGCCGGGCCGGGTCTTGTGGGAGCCGGCGCGCAGGCGCCTGGGGAGGACCGGCAGCCGTCCCGGGGCGTCATCCGCTTGCCGTATCCTATGTCGCACCCCGCATCCCGGTGCCCCGCCCTTCTTCCGGCGGTATGGCCCATTTTAGCAGAACTTTCTGAAAAACCGACCAAGGAGTGGTGAAAAAATGATTAAAATCTCTCCCTCCATCCTCTCCGCTGATTTTGTGAATCTGGAGCGGGATATCGCCCGGGTGTCCAGCGCCGACATGCTCCACGTGGACGTGATGGACGGCTGCTTCGTACCCAACCTCACCATCGGCGTGCCGGTGGTGCAGTCCATCCGCAAATGCACCGACCTGTTTCTGGACGTGCACCTGATGATCGACAAGCCGGTGCGCTATGTGGAGGCTTTCGCCCAGGCCGGGGCCGACCTGCTCTCGGTCCATCTGGAGGCCGACCACCCCACCCGCATTCGGGAGGCCCTGCGCCAGATGGACCGGTGCGGGGTGAAGAAAGCGGTGGCCCTGCGGCCCATCACGAAGGCCGAAGCGGTCCTCCCCTATCTGGAGGAATTGGACCTGGTGCTGGTGATGACGGTGGAACCCGGCTTCGGCGGACAGGCCTTTTTGGAGGAACAGCTGGAAACCGTCTCCCAGGTACGCGCGCTCATCGACCGCTATCACCCCGCCTGCCGCCTGGAGGTGGACGGCGGGGTCAACGCCAAAACCGCCCCCCGTGTGGTGGCCGCCGGGGCGGATACTCTGGTGGCCGGCTCCGCGGTCTACGGCGCGGCGGACCCGGCCGCCGCCATCGCCGCCTTGCGGGGGGAATAAGCATGGAATACTTTCCTCCTGCTCTGGAGCGTCTGGTGGAGCAGTTTGCCCGCCTGCCCGGCATTGGCCGGAAGAGCGCCCAGCGGCTGGCCCTTTTCGTGCTCTCCCTGCCCGATGAGGACGCCGCCGGCTTTGCCGACGCCATCCGGCAGGCCAAGTCCGCCATCCACTGCTGTCCGGTGTGTCAGAACTTTGCCGAAGGCGACGGGCCCTGTCCCATCTGCGCCAGCGCCAAGCGGGATCAAAGCACCATCTGTGTGGTGGCCGATCCCAAGGACGTGATCGCCATGGAACGCTCCCGGGAGTATTCCGGCGCCTATCACGTGCTCCACGGGGTCATCTCCCCCATGAACCATGTGGGCCCGGACGACCTGCGCGTCAAGGAGCTGCTCGCGCGGGTCGGCGCCGGGGACGTGCGGGAGGTCATTATGGCCACCAACCCGGATACGGAGGGGGAGGCTACCGCCATGTACCTCTCCCGGCTGCTCAAGCCCTTCCAGGTGAAGGTGACCCGTCTGGCCTACGGTATCCCCGTGGGCAGTCACCTGGAGTATGCCGACGACGCTACCCTTATGCGCGCCCTGGAGGGCCGCCGCGAAATGTAAAGAAAGCCCCCGGCCGCAGGGCCGGGGGCTCCAGCGGGTCGAAAAAGTGGCTTTGCCACTTTTTCGAAGGAGCTGCGGCCTGCTGCGCGCACTCGTTGTCCGCCTGCGGCGGACAACTCGCACACTTGCAGGCCGAGAAGTGTTTTCTCCGACGTACATGTCGCCGGAGAAAACGGATTGGACTGAATTCGCGCCTGCGGGCGCGAACTCTGCGAGGCTTTTTCGACAGCCTGAAGCCCCCGGCCGCATGGCCGGGGGCTTTTGCTACAGCGTGACCTCGCCCGCCAGGCTGCGGTCAAAGCAATCCCGGATCTCCGCCGCCTCCGCCGTCTGCCCCAGGGCCCACATGAGCTTGGTCACCGCCGCCTCGGTGGTCATGTCCCGGCCGGGGATGACCCCCTGGGCCAGGGCCCGCTGACCCACCTCGTAGAGGGAAAAATCACTGGGCTCATAAAGGCACTGGCTGCACACCACCACCGTGATGCCTGCCAGCGCCGCCGCGTGGAGCTTGGCGATCAGATCCCGGCGCACAAAATGCAGCCCGCCCGCGCCGAACGCCTCGATCACGATGCCGCGGTAATGCATCTGCAGCAGCATATCGAAGATCTCCGGGTCCAGGCCTGGGGTTAGCTTGATCAGGAAGACCTTGTCGCAGAGCCTGTCCCGCAGCGCACACGACCCTGCGGGGACGGGAAGGGCCTGGCGATGGATCCGCAAACCCTTCCCATCCACCGTCGCCGCCAGCGGGGCGTTGACGCTCTCAAAGGCGTCGAAGTCGGTCGTTCGGGTCTTCACCGCCCGGCAGCCCAGGATCACCTTCCGGTCAAAGGCCAGGAATACCCCCGCCGTGCCCGAGGCCGCCATGGCCAGCGCCGTGCGCAGGTTGTCCAGCCCATCGGTAAGGGGGTGGGTCATGGGCAGCTGGGCGCCGGTGAGCACCACGGGCACCCCGATCCCCTGCAGCATAAAGGAGAGCACAGAAGCCGTGTAGGCCATTGTGTCCGTACCATGCGTAATCACAATGCCATCATATTGCGTTCTGTTTTCATAGACATGCCGTGCAATGGTCTGCCACTCCTCCGGCTGGATGTTGGAGGAATCCAGATGCAGGATGTCCCGAACGGTGATTGCGTAGTGCTCCAGCACCCCCTGGGGGAGCAGCCCCGCCAGGGCCGTGCCGTTCAGGCCGGGAGAGAGCCCCCGGTCCGTGGGCAGGGAGGCGATGGTGCCGCCGGTAGTCAGCAGCAGGATACGCTTCTTCATCTCAAAACACCTCCGCCAGGGCGTCCGCCCTGCGCTCCGCCGCGGCCAGGAGGGCCGCCCGGTCCTGACGCACGTCGTCCAGTCCCTCGGCGTCCAGGCACTGGAACTCCGGGATGCCGTACATGACGCACAGGGCCTTCATGGTGGGGGTGGCCATCTCCAGGGGCGTGCCGGCATAACGACCGCCCCGGGTGGTGATCAGCAGCAGCTTGGAGGCCCGGCACAGGCCCTTCATCGCCCCCCGCTCGTCATAGCCGAAGGTGATATCGGCGACCGAGATCCGTTCCAGGTAAATCTTCAGGATGGCCGGAAAGGACAGGTCCCAGAACGGGGCGGCGACCACGATCCGATCCGCCGCGGCAAACTGCCGGGCGGGTTCGAACATGGGCTGGTCCAACCGTCCGGCGTTCCACAGCGCATCCCGTTCGTCCAGAATCTCCGGATACTGGGGCTGTAATCTTTCATCACATAAATTACGTTCCGTAATCGTGTTGTCCGGGTGTTTGGCCTGATACGCCTCCAAAAAGCGCCGGGCCAGCTTTCGGGTGCGGGACCGCTCCCCCCGCACACAGGCATTGATAAACAGCAGATTTTCCATTGTTAAGCTCCCTCCAAAGCAAAGGCTTCCCGTAATTGCGCCAGAACATTCTCATCGGTGAAATCCGCCCCCGCGGCCTCGGCCCGCACCACCCGGCGGCCCGAACGGAAAATGAGCCCGGCGCGGCCGCCTGCGTCGTAGCGCCACGCCGCGTCAAAGCCCAGGTCGGCGCTCTGCGGCGTCACAGGGGCATGGAAGTGGAGATCCAGCTTGCTCTCATCCGCTTCGTCTGTCACCAGGTCGGCGCAGATGGCCTCCGCCAGCCAAGCATACCGGCAGTCGTAGTCGTCCAGGTAGAGCCAGTCCTCTTCTCCAAAGCGCCGGTACTCCGTGTGACGCACGAAGCCGGACCCCGTCTCATAGCGCATCAGCCCGCCTAATTCGCCGCTGCGCGTCTCTTCGCCGGCGCCCAGCAGCGCCGTCAACAGCAGAAGCGCCAGCAGCAGGGCCTGCACCACGCCCCAGCAGCCCCGCAGCCGGGCCCGCCGGCGCGAAGGCACCGGGAAGGGCCCCCCCGCCTCCGCCGCCCGCCGGCACTGCCTGCGGTAGCGCAGCACGTGTCCGCCCCGGAGCACCCCCATCAGCACCCAAAGGCACCAGATCCCCATCAGCATCATGGCGCTGCGGCTCAGCAGCATCTCCCACGGGTGAAAGCCCTTCCATACAAAGTTTACCAGGAAATAGGCGCCCCAGAAAAGGGCCAGATAGAGCAGGTTGAAGCCCCGCTCCCACAGGGCCTTTTTCCATACGCTCTCCCACTCCAGGCCCCCGTCGGTCTGAATGGGAGCGGGGACGCGTTCCCCCGCCGCCCGGAAGTACCACAGGCCGCCCGCCTCCTCCAGCAGCTCCCAGCCGGCCTCGCCGCACAGCTGCATGAAGTCCGCCCGGCGCTCTTCCTCCTTCCGCCGGATGCTGTTCCAGCGCACCGGCTCCACCCAGCAGCGGCGGGGAGCGGCGGCGCGGCGGAACCGGGCGAAAAAGAGCCCCAGCTCCTCCAGTTCCCAGCCCTCCGATGCCCGTTCCTCCAGCTCCTCCTGGGCGGCCTTCGCGTCCTCCTGCGCATAGTGGAACCAGCGCAGACAGACATCTTTTTCCTTCATGCGGCCTTCCCCTCCAATTGCAGTCTTGTCCACAGCTTCTCCAGCGTGTCGGCCCCGGTCAGTTCAGCAGGCGCTTCCAGGACCGCCACCGTGGTCCCCTGCCGCAGCAGAAGGCAGGAGCCGTCCGGGCCGTCTCCCGTCCACGCCTGGTCAAACCCCAGCGCCGCCTCCGTCAGCTCCAGGGCCCCGTGCCGTTCCAGCAGACGGCGGGGGCGGCCCTCCCGTTCCTCCCGGTACAGCGCCCCCGCCAGCAGGCGTGCGATGCGTACGCTGCGGCAGCGGTACACCTCGCACCTCACCTGACCGGTCAGGGCTCCGTCCTTCCGCAGCACTTCGCAGGTCCGCCGCCAGGACACCAGCAAAGAGGCGCCCTCCTGAACCGAAAGGCTGCTGGTCCGGCCGTCCCGGATCTTCAGGTCCTCGGCCAGTACCACCGGCTCCCGGCGAAGCTCCTCCCGGTCCGCACGCTCCACCGGAAGGGAATTTCCGCCGATCCAGGCCAGAGCGCTCCCGAAGCAGGTGAGCCATACCAGGAGCATGAGCGCGTAATCCAGCAGGACGCGGGCGCGGACCGGCCGCTGAGGGCGGACGGGCAGGCCGTCTCCCTTCGCCACAGACCGGCGGCAGCGGATGTAAACGTGGATATGGGACAGCGCGGCGGCGGCCAGCAGGCCCACGTCCACCGCCGCAAAAGCCAGGCCGCACAGCATCCGGTCGGAGGTCAGCAGGACGCTCCAGCGCATGCCGCCCGTCCCCCAGAGCACGCAGCCCAGCAGGGCGAACAGACTCAGGATGAGCAGGGCGGACGCCGTCCACCTTCGCCTTACCCGGCGGAACAGGCCGTCCGGTTCCAGGGCCGTATCACTCGGAAACGGCAGGGGAAACACCCCCGGCGGGGATACAAAGAGGTCCATGCCCCGCACCCCGGCCACCCAATCCCAGCCCGTGCCGGCACAGAGCCGGCAGGAATCCGCTTCTTCGCCCTGAACGTATCCCTGCGGCGCCACACAGCAGAGGATCACACTCGTTTCGTCCCGCTCAAACCGGGCCAGCAGGCCGAAATACAGCTTCTTCAGCCGCCAGCCCTGCGCGGCCTTCCGGTCCAGCCATTGCTGGGCCGCCGTATAGTCCAGGGCATCGTAGGCAAACAGGCCCCATGCTCCGCTCACGGCGCTTCCTCCTTCATCACCCGTTCCATATCCGATGCCTGGCGGCAGATGCGCTCGTACTCCGCAAAAAGAGCCCGCTCGCCCTCCGGCGTCAGGCGGTAATACTTCCGCTTTTCTTCCGTGCGCGTCCGGCGGATCAGTCCGTCTCCTTCAAAACGCTCCAGCAGGGCGTACAGGGTCCCCGCGCCCACGCTGACCCGCCCTCCGGTCAGCCCCGAAATGTCCTGCATCACCCCGTAACCATGGCGCTCCGCGCGCAGAGAGAGCAGGACATAATACATCTGCTCGGTCAGCGTCTCCAGCTTCTTGCGCGCCATCTCCCGCCCTCCTTATATCGAATATCGACATAGCGATTGTAAAACGAAACACGCCTGCTGTCAACGCTCTTCACGGAACTTTTTTTGAACATACGCCGCGCGGCACGAATGATCAATTGCCATCCGCTTCCCGAAATTCCAGGGCGGAGGCGGCGCGCGGGCCGCGCATGGCCGCAAGGCTGCAGGAAAAAGCCGGCGTCCTGTTGCAGAAACAAGCGGCGCTGCTTCCGCCGCGCCGCTTGAGGCTGTCGCAAAAGGCCCTGGGCCTTCGGAGACAAACGGATGCGGGACGGACCGGGTTCCATTTTTTGCGAAAAAGGCGCTCTGCCCGTCCTGAGAAGGGGCCTTTCCGGCGCGCCCCCCAGGGGCCCCGTTTTTACCCCTGCGGGTAAAACCCCTGCCCGGCGCCCCTGCGGATGGTGTGGGCGACAAGCGGACGGCGGCGCGCCCCAAAGGCCGCGCCGCTTTGTCCGTGCACGCTTATTCGATGCGCAGATCGCTCTCCGACACCACCTGGAACCATCGGGAGAGGACGCTCTCCCGCCCGAATCCCAGAGAGCGATACAGGGCGTAGGCGTTCCGGTTGGAGGTCGCCACGCGGAGCCAGCATTCCGTATGGCCCTGCCGCGCCAGCATCCCCATCAGCTCCAGCAGGAGCTCACGTCCCAGTCCCCGGCCCCGGAAGTCCCTGCGCAGGGCCACCCCCTCGATCTCCGGCTGCTCTTCCGCAAAGCCAAGCTCATAGACCCCGACCGGCACCTCATCCAGCAGGACGAACCCGGCGCTGCACGCTTCGCCGAGCACACGTTCCAGGTCGTTCCCATCATAGGTGGCGGAATTCGGCACATTGAAAAAGCCCTCGTTATAGAGCGCCAGCCAGGTCCCGCCCTTTTCCCGTACCAGCGGCTCCAGGCGCAACCGCCCCGGCCGCGGCGGTTCCTCCGTCAGCGTCCGGCTCATACGGAGCATATCGTGCTCATAAATCAGCTGGTAACCCCGCTTCTCCCCCGCCTCCAGAGGCGCTTCCGGATCCGTGGACGCGGCATAGAGCAGGCTGGCCCCCTGACTCAGCGCCTGAGCGGCTCCCCGTCGCAGCGCGGCGTCCAGGCCCTCCGGCGGGCAGCGGCGAACGATGATATAGGCCTTCCCCTTTGCGGGAATTTCTTTGGTGATGATCTCCAGCTCCGGCTGCATGGCGTCGCCCTCCTGCTCCTGTTTTTCCCACTATAGCACAGTACCCCGGGCGTTTGCAAGCCCGGGGTACTGTGCTTCGTTTATTCCTCACCCTGCAGGGCGTCGTATCCCTCTTCACCGGTGCGGACCTTGATTACATTCTCCACATCGTAAACAAAGATCTTTCCGTCGCCGATCCTTCCGGTATACAGCGCCTGCCTGGCGGCGTTCACCACCTGCTCCACCGGCACCTTGGAGACGACGATCTCCACCTGTACCTTGGGCAGCAGGTTGATCGCCAGCGGGACCCCGCGGTAATATTCGGTCTTCCCCTTCTGTATCCCGCAGCCCAGGACCTGGCTGACCGTCATGCCGGTGACGCCGATCCCGTTCAGGGCGGTCTTGAGCTCCTCAAACTTGGCCTGGTTGCAGAGGATGGTCACGTTGGAAAGCTTGCGGCCGCCGGCCGCGCCCCTGGTAATGGTATGCACCGGCACCGCCTCCGCCATAGCGGCCTCTTGCGCCGCCGCAGCCGGGGCGGGCGCAGGCTCGGGGAAGGCGTTGGCGGCGGGGAGCGCGGTGATACTGGTGTTGGGAGAGAAGTCTGCATAAGCGGAGGGCAGGCCGTGCTCGGTAGCATCCAGCCCGGCGACCTCTTCCTCAGGCGTGACCCTCAGTCCGTTGGTATGCTTGATGACCTGAAACACGATCGTCATGACCACGCCGGTATAGGCCGCGACCGCCACGACCCCCAGGCACTGTACGCCGAGCTGGCGCAGGCCGCCCCCGTAGAGCAGGCCGCCTTCGGTGGCCAGCAGGCCGGTCAGGAGCGTACCGGCCATACCGCAGCTGCCATGGACCGCCACAGCGCCCACGGGGTCATCGATGTGGAGCTTCATATCCAGCAATTCCACCACGACTACCACCAGCACGCCGGTGACCACGCCCACCACGAGGGAGCCCACGGCATCCAGATCAGCGCAGCCGGCGGTGATGCCCACCAGCCCCGCCAAAGGCGCGTTCAGGCACATACCCACGTCCGGCTTCCCGTTTTTGATCCAGGTAAAGAGCATGCACACCACGGTAGCCACCGCCGGGGCGATGGTGGTGTTGCCCAGGATCTGCGCCAGCTGGGCGGGATCGGAGGCTGCGGCGCCGTTGAAGCCATACCAGCAGAACCAGAGGATAAACGTCCCCAGCGCCGCGATCGGGATATTATGTCCAAGAATCGCACGGGAGTTGCCGTCCTTTCCGTACTTGCCGATCCGGGGTCCCAGCAGAATCGCACCGATCAGGCCGGAGATGCCGCCCACCATATGGATCACGCAGGAACCGGCAAAATCGATGAAGCCCAGCTGGGCCAGCCAGCCCTGCCCGTTCCAGACCCAGCCCGCCTCAATGGGATAGACCACGGCGGAGATCACAGCGGAGTAAATGCAGTAGCTGGAGAATTTGGTGCGCTCCGCCATGGCGCCGGATACGATGGTTGCGGCAGTGGCGCAGAACACAAGCTGGAAGAAAAAGTTCGACCAATCAAATGTGTAAAAGCCGGTAAACAGCTGATATTCCGGCAGCCCGATGAGACCGAAAAAGTAGCTTTCGCTGTTCATGATACCGTAGCCCAGCAGCATGAACACGACCGTTCCGATACAAAAGTCCATCAGGTTTTTCATAATGATATTGCCGGCATTCTTGGCGCGCGTGAGTCCGGATTCCACCATAGCAAAGCCTGCCTGCATAAAGAAGACCAAAATCGCGCCAACCAGATACCAGATCGACATGTCCATAAAACGTTCCTCCTCAACAAGAAAGACGCCCGCCCTGCCGGATCAACAGGGCGCGCGTCTTTGCGCAGATGTTCTCTTTTCCCTTCCGGGCGTCTGGAGACGAGGGCCGCTTCCGCCTCCAAAAAGCAGAGCGGCGCTGCGGAGGACCCTTCCTCCGCAGCGCCTTTGCTTACTGGGGCAGTCTATCAGATTTCATGCCCGTTGTCAACGCTCCTCTTGCATTTTCAGCTTAACCGCAGAATTTTAAGCTATTTTTTACAGTTCTTATGCATTTTCTATCCAAAGGTCATTCATTTTCAGTTCAAAGGAGGACCGGAACCGCCCCGGCAACTGTCAGCGTATCCGGCGTCACCCGGCATTCCCGGGCCAGCACCCCCACCCCGGCCGCGGCCGCCCGGCGCAGCGCCTCGCCAAATGCAGGATGCGTTGCATCGTTGGGCGCAAAGTCCTTCATGCCCGTCATCTGGATCACAAAGCACACATAGGCCTCGTAGCCCTCCGCCATACAGGCTGTCAGCTCCTCCAGGTGCTTGACGCCCCGCTCTGTAGGCGCATCGGGGAAGCGCGCATGGCCCTCCTGCTCCAGGGTGACGCCCTTTACTTCTATAAAGCCGCGCCGTGTCCCGGCCTCAAAATAAAAATCAAAGCGCGAGGCCCCCCACCGGGTCTCCGGCCGCAGCAGGGTCAGCCCGGGCGTGAAGCCGCCCTGCTCCGCCCACTCCCGGAAGACCTGGTTGGGAGCCTGGGCGTCCATATTGACGAGCAGGCGTCCTTTCTCCACTGCGATCAGATCATAGCGCGTTTTCCGAGCCGGGCTGCCGCACTCCTGGAGGTAAACCGCAGCCCCAGGCACCAACAGTTCCCGGCAGCGGCCCGTATTCTTCACATGGCAGACGACCGGTGCCCCATCCAACGCGACATGGGCGATAAAGCGGTTGGGCCGATCCAGAAAAACGCCCGGCAAAATTCCTTCATAGTGCATATGGTTTCCTCCCCATGCAGCAAAAAACGGACTTCCAAAGAAGTCCGTTTTTTGTGTCGGCATTACCTATTTTTCCAGCCCGTCTCCAGGCGAGTATCTTCGGCGCAGGCGAGCTTAACTTCCGTGTTCGGGATGGGAACGGGTGGACCCTCGCCGCAATCAATACCGACTGCATTTATTTCAACCGGAAATCCGGTTAAAATCCATTCAATTTTTAGGGTTCCCTATGGAGCGCCGCAAGCGCTCCATAGGGAATGGTGCGCCTTCAGGGATTCGAACCCGGGACCCACTGATTAAGAGTCAGTTGCTCTACCAACTGAGCTAAAGGCGCATACGCACGTAGAAATGATGGTGACCCGTGCGGGAATCGAACCCACGTTTGCGGCGTGAGAGGCCGCCGTCTTAGCCGCTTGACCAACGGGCCTTATGTGCGCGTCGCATAGGTGCCAGCACCCTCAAAACCGAACAATGTAGAATGGAAGCGGAGAGACAAGCTACCTGCATATCATCATGTTAAGGTCAAGCCCTCGGCTTATTAGTACCGGTCAGCTGCACGCCTTA
>NZ_JACOPP010000011.1 GCF_014287895.1 Lawsonibacter hominis
ACAAAAAGTACATGAATATGAAGCACCTGGAGGCTGCCGTTGAGGACGCCTCCATTGCTGGCTGACTTCATTCATTCCAGAGCCTGCAAACCAATTTGCGCAAAATCCTTGACACTACCAGAAAAACCTATTTGCTTTTTCGATAAGGGACTTTGTCAACAGCCCCATTTTTAGCGTAGGCCGGGGCGGCTGTGCCGCCCCGGGGGAACTCAGTGTCCCCGGAACGGATGGATTCTGATTTTGTTCCGTCGTCTGCCTATGCCCGTAGGCGCGTTTCAGAGCGCAACCGCCCGCAGGGCGGCTATTGGCGCGGAGATGACGACGGAATTCTGCGTGGTCCTCCTGCGGAGGAATTTTTCGATAAGCTGAATGCGGGAAGCCCCCGGACCGTTGGTCCGGGGGCTTCCCGCTTGTTCTGTTCCATTACTCGCCGCAGCCGCTGCAGCCGCAGCCGCAGGAAGAGCAGGAGGGGTGAGACTCCTCCCAAAGCTTCTCCGCCATGGGAGTCCAATTCTCGGCATAGGGGATGGTCTTGTCGGTCAGATGCTCCACCGTTTCGGGAGACTGGGGGTCGGTGGAATGGGCGCCGGTCTCGTTGACGATCTTGCGGATCTTCTCAGGGTTCTCCAGCATGGGGCAGGGGCGCAGCATGTTGTCGTTGAAGGGCTGGCCGTCATGATAGGCCATAAACAGCGGGGACTGCAGGCACTCCAGCAGGGACTTCTCCCGAATGTTGGAGTCGGAATAGTGGATGAAGACACAGGGGTCCACATCGCCGTTGGCGTTGATATGCAGATAGCGCCGGCCGCCGGCGATGCATCCGCCCACGTATTCCGCGTCGTTCTGGAAGTCCATGGCAAAGATGCCCTTCCTGGAGCGCATCTCCCGGATCCGGCGGTAGACCTCGGTCCGCTGCTCGGGCTTGGGCATCAGCTCGGGAGCGGCGTCGTTGCCCACGGGCATGTAGTGGAAGAACCAGATAAAGTACGCGCCCAGATCAATGATCTTGTTGTAGAACTCCTCGCTGGTGATGTCCTTATAGTTGACGCTGGTATAGCAGGTGGAGATGCCGAAGGGCAGGCGATGGCTCTTCAGCAGGGCCATCGCGTTCGTGACCTTCTGATACACGCCCTCGCCGCGGCGGCTGTCGTTGGCCTCTTCGAAGCCCTCCAGGCTGATGGCGGGGACGAAGTTCTTCACCCGCAGCATATCCTGGCAGAACTCCTCGTCGATGAGGGTGGCGTTGGTGAAGGACAGGAACGCGGCGTCGCTGTGCTTCTCACACAGCGCGATGATGTCCTTCTTGCGCACCAGGGGCTCGCCGCCGGTGTAAATGTACAGATAGATGCCAAGCTCCTTGCCCTGGGTGATGATGGAGTCGATCTCGTCAAAGGTCAAATTGAGCTTATTGCCGTACTCCGCCGCCCAGCAGCCGGTGCAGTGCAGGTTGCAGGCAGAGGTGGGGTCCAGCAGGATGGCCCAGGGAATATTGCAGTTGTATTTCTTGCGCAGCTCCTCCTGCTTGGGCCAGCCCACCAGGTTGGCGTTGATAAAGAAGTTGGTGAAGATCGTCTTCAGCACGTCGGGATCGGTCTGGGTCCAGACCTTCTCGATAAGCTGATACCAGCAGGACTCGGGATCGCTGATGACCTTGTCGAACATCGCGCGCTGGGGCGCCAGGGTGTCTCCGGCAAACTTATTGACCAGATCCATCACCTTGTTCATGTTGTTCATGGGATCCTTGTCCAGATAATCGAACACCTTGGTCAGACCGTAACGCTTGATACTATCAGGAATCTTCATAACGTTTTCTTCCCCTTTCATGGCATAACAATACCATCCGTTCGTCGATACTATAACGCCGATTTCAGAAAAGGGAAATAGACAAAACGCGAATCCTGTCCAAACTCCAGACAGAAACGGCAGTTTGTTTAAAAGCAGTTCCGGTTCCGGCAAGCCCTTTTTCTATTTTGACCACTATACCACATAATATTCATAGTCATATTCCATCTTCACTCCGCAGCACGGCCTCCCCCTGCTGGTTCAGGCCCACAACGACGCCGTCCACCGTGTAAATTTGAAAGACCGCGCCCAGATAATCCGCCCGGCCGGACAGAAATTCGGCATAGGAAATCTGTGCGCCGCCGACAGACCCGTCCGCCCCGATCACGCCCACCGCCGCGTCCGGAGCGACGCTCATCCGGGTGTCGTCCTGTTCCGGGTCTGTGAATTCAAACCAGCTCTTCTGCTCCACCAGATTCAGCGTCACCCCGCCCTCGTCCGCGCCGGCAAGAACTCCGTAGCCCGCCAGGCGGGGCCAGGTCACGCCGTCCTGCTTTGCAAAGCTGTCCAGCAGCGCCGGAATACCCTCTTCCAGCGCCCGGTAGCGCTCCTGATCCCGCTCCGGGTCAAACTGCACGTCGGTAGCGGGATAGGCATACAGGGTGATCCCGTCCTGTTCCGCCAGGAAGTACATGGGCACGGGCGCAGTATCCTCATCATAGTCTGCGCTCTCCATCCAGGCGAGCGTGAGCAGCACGCCGCCCCATTTGCCCGCGTCCTTCATCCGGAAGACGGGCAGGCCCAGGAACTCCTGCACCTCTACCCGGTCCGCCCACTCCGGCGGCTGATCCAGCGTAAAGCCGTAGAGCGCGCTTGTGTAGCGCAGCTTGATTCCGGAAGAGGCCGCCGGCTCCGCATCGCGGGAGAAGATCAGCGCGCTGCCCGGCAGATTCTCCAGCGCGTCATAGAGCAACTCAAACCACGCCTTGTCCTCGGCGCTGCCCTCCATGAGATTACGGGGCATGGTCTGATAGAAGGAGAGGTAGACGTGGCAGCCATCCCGGCCTCCAAGGTAGTGTACGCGGGCGGGGTATTCCTCCAGCGGCGCCTCCTCCACCAAAAGTCCGGCGACGGTACCCTGATCCATGCCCAGCGCCGCGCTGTAAAAAAGGACCGCCCCCGTGTCGGGGTCCTCCCCCACCGCGCCATAGACTCCCCAGCATTCCGGCAGCCGGATCGAAAAGCCGCAGCCGCTGTTGGTATAGACTGCGTTCTGTGCGCCAGCTAGGGCAAACGCGTCGGCGGTGATGGCTTCCGCCTCATCGTGCAGGCGCACATAGTCCGGGTCCAGGCCGGAGCGCTCCTCCGGCAGCGGGTCCACATGGAGATAGACCAGCCGGCCGCCCGCCTCCCCCAGCACTGTGATCCGGGGGCCGCCGGTTTCATACATCCCGTCCAGATCCTTGTCACCGTACAGTTCGTCAAATCCCGCCCGGGTGACCACGCACAGATTTGCCAGCACGCCCGCGGTCGGGTCGTCTGCCCGGCGGGCGGAGCTCTGGTAAATGGTCATCAGGCCGGCCCCGTCGTCCTCCGCCACCTCCACCCTGCCCGCCCAGCCGTCCGGAAAGCGGACGGTAAAGCCGTAGGTGCTGTTGGTGTAGACCGCGCCCCGCCGCACGGCGGCGCCGGTGTAGGTAAACGCATCGGCCGTCAGGGCGCGGGCCTGTGCGTCCATAGCTTCATACTCGGAGTTGACGGACTCAAGATTCAGGTCCACATTCCCATCGGAAGCAAAGCTAAGGAAAAAGATCCTTCCGCCGCCCTCCCCCAGAATGAGCATCTGCCCGGGCCAGCCGTTCATGATCTCCTCATCACTCATCCCCGGATAGCGGGCGCGGAATTCCTGCGCATCGTCGATCAGCAGGGAAAAGAATTCGCCGGAATGGAAGCCATGATGCCGCTGGCAGAACGTAAGCATGCCTTCAGACTCCGTCACGGTATAGTTCCCCGCCCAGTCCTCGGGAAGCTGAAGCGTAAAGCCGTAGGTGTCGTTCACGTAGAGGCTGGAGGCCCCCCGGACAATACTCAGGAGATCGACACGGCCCTCCCGTACGCCGTTCCGTGCTTCCGGGTCGGGCAGATAGGCTTCCAGGGTCAGCTCGGTGATGTCCGCCCACTGTTCGGGCGCGATGTCCAGGGTATAGCGCTTCCCCGCCTGCCATGGCTCGCCTTCGAAATAATGCAGGCTCAGGCCGCCCAGCTGTTCCGTCTCCGCCCGGCCCGCGATATGGATGTTCCACTGCTCCGCCTTGGCGTAACCCTTTGGAATGGTAAAGCTCATCGTTCCGTTTTCAAAGGCGATGCTGTCCTCCAATGCCTGCACGGCTTCAAACGCGTTCAGCGGCGCCGCGCTCTCGCAGGCCACCAGCGAGCCCGCCGGCAGGGCGAGCGCCAGGACGACGCACACCGCTGCCGCGCTGTTTTTCTTTTTCTGGAACAAGTTGGCCAGCCGCCCCTTGAGCAGTTTCTTGCCACCGCCGAAATAGGTGGACAGGGCCGGAGCCCGGCACCCGGCGGCGGTATGGAGCAATATCTCGCCATAGCGGCGGCGGAAGCCGGCGTCTTTGGCGCGTACCACCTCATCGTCGCAGCACAGCTCCAAATTGCGGGACGCCTCCCGCACCATCCACCACACCAGGGGATTGAACCAGTGCACGGCGTTGGTCAGCAGCAGCAGGGCCTTATACGCCACGTCCCGCCGGCGCAGATGCACCAGCTCGTGCCGCAGTACCACGTCCAGCTGCTCCGGCTCCATCTCCCGGCCGGGCAGCAGGATCACCGGCCGCACCAGGCCCAGCATCATGGGGGTGGGCAGCCCGGTCGCCCGGCGCAGAGCCGCCCGGCCCGTTACGCCCAGCTCCGCCCGCAGGGACTCCAGCAGGGACTCCGCCGCTCCGCCGGCCTCCAGCGACCGGCGGAGCAGGCTGCGGCGGGCAACCGCATAGGAGACGGCCTGCCAGAGCAGGAACCCCGCCGTGCCCGCCGCCCAGACCCAGGCGCCGAGCGCTGTCAGGGAGACCTGCCGGACCGTGCTCCTCTCCTGCGGGACGGGCTCCGGAGCCGCCGGGTTACCGGCGCTCCCGCCCGCCCCGGGTCCCGTCATATGGGTGTCCGCCGTCACGGCGGAGGCGGGCAGGCTCACCGGATACACGGGCGTCTCCACCGTCACGGCGGGCTGGGGCAGCGGGAACTGGAAGGGCAAAAGCAGCCGCAGGGCCAGCAGTAGCCAGAGGAAGTAGCAGGTTTTGGCCGCGTAACGGTGATGGATACGGCCAGAGAGCAGCAGCAGGGGCAGCAATACGGCCGAACCGGTCAGGGACAGGACGGCCACCCGCAGAAACAGAGCCTCCATGCTCATTCCTCCTTCAAATGATCCAGATAGTCCTTCAGCTCCTCCACATCTCCGGGCGATAAGGCCCCGCCGTCATAAAGCGCGGCGGCAAAGCGCTTGAGGGAGCCGGCGTACAGCTTGGACAGCACACTCATGCCCTCCCGCCGCTCATACTCCCTCCGGGAGACCAGCGGGCGGTAAGAATTGACCTTTCCCGTCTTTTCACAGGCCAGAAAGCCCTTCTCCTCCAGCCGCTTGAGGTAGCTGTGCAGAGCGCTGGCGGTGAGGGGGCGCTCCAGCCCCTCCAGAATGGCAGGGGCGCTCACCCCTCCCCCGGCGTTCCACACCACCAGCATAATGTCCAGTTCCGACTCCGGCAGACGGCGGTTCTCCTTCATCCCAGGCACGCTCCTTTTGCATTTGCAGAAGTTATAGTTCTATTCTACAATTGCAGAAGTTCCTTGTCAAGTCCTGTTTCCGCTTTTGCAAAAACAGGGCGGGCGCACCGCGCGCGCCCGCCCTAGCCCCCGATCTCCAGCGTAACGATCTCCAGCCCCTGCTTCATGGCATAAGACAGGGTATACATGGTGCCGCCCAGCATGCCGTCGTAGACGGCGATGAGCAGCGCGGAGTGATCCACCATGTACCGGTTGCGGCGGAGCATGCAGCCCCGGTCATACTGCCGCTGGACCATGGTTTCTCCGTCGCAGCGCTCCACCAGGGAGAAATACCGCTGCCGGTCCCGCTCCCCCCAGCGGGCGGCCTGCTCCTCGCAGGGGATCACCGCCTCCACGCTTACGCCGCCGCGCCGCGCCCGCAGGGCCAGGGCGGCCTCGCAGAAATAAAAATCCGCCCCCTGGGCCATACCGCACAGAAAATGGCGCATCCCCTTGTGATAGGCCGCCTCCAGCGCCTTGTCCAGCCGCTCTTTCAGCGCGATACAGCGCGGGTCCGCCTCGTTGTTCCGCCAGGGCAGCTTTTCCGGGCGGTGCCCGGTAAAACAGCAGGTACGCGCTCTGTCCATTCCCTGCTCCTCCATCCGCTTTTGTTGGTTTCATTTTATTATATCCCGGCCGCGAAGTCAACATTTTATCGAACATTTGTTTTTTCTCTTTTGGGGGTTGCATTTTGGCCAGAAGGCGTTATAATAAAAGCGGAACAACTGAATCGAATGTCTTCAGGGCAGGGTGAAAATCCCGATCGGCGGTACAGTCCGCGAGCCGGAAACGGCAGACCCGGTGTGACTCCGGGACCGACAGTGACGCGCATACGCAGGCGCGAAGTCTGGATGAAAGAAGATGTGTTGAAATTACGCACCTCCTAGTTTCGATTTTAACACCTGAAGGTCAGGAAGCTTTCAGGAGTTACCATCGAAAAAAGGAGTGTTTTTTATGTCCGATCCCAACACCACGACCGCCGGCAGCATCCGCACCGGCCGGCGCACCCGCGTGCGCGCCCTCACTGTCACCGCCATGCTCTCCGCCATCGCTTTCGTACTGATGTTCCTGGACTTCGCGGTGCCCTTTATGCCGTCCTTCGTTAAGATGGATGTGTCCGAGCTGCCCGCCCTTCTGGCCGCCTTTGCTCTTGGGCCGGTCTACGGCGTGGTGGTCTGTCTGGTCAAGAACCTGCTTCATCTGCTCATCACCACCACCGGCGGCGCCGGAGAACTGTGCAATTTCCTGCTGGGCGCCTGCTTTATCCTCCCGGCCGGCCTGGTCTATCAAAAGCTGAAATCCCGAAAGGGCGCCCTGCTGGGGGCCATCGTAGGGGCCGTCGTCATGGGGCTTTTGTCCATTCCTCTGAATTACTACATCACTTACCCCATCTACACCAACTTCATGCCCATCGACGCCATTCTGGAGCTGTACCGGGCCATCCGGCCCTCCGCCAACGGCCTGCTGGAGTGTCTGGTCACCTTCAACGCCCCCTTCACCCTGCTCAAGGGCCTTTTGGATGTGGCCCTCTGCCTGCTGATCTATAAGCCCCTCTCTCCCCTGCTGCACGGGAAAGTCTGATCCGAAGGAGGCCGCATTTATGAAGGAGCGCTCTGCACGCATCAAAAAGCTGGCCGTCATGGCCATGCTGGTGGCCCTGTCCATCGTTCTGGTCTGGCTGATCCACTTCCCCATTTTTGCCGTGGTCCCGTTCCTGGAGTATGATCCCGCCGATATCCCCATCCTCATCGGTACCTTTGCCTACGGCCCTCTGGCCGGTATCGCCCTTACCGTAGTGGCCAGCCTGATCCAGGGCTTCACCGTCAGCGCTCAGAGCGGCGTGATGGGGATCGCCATGCATATCTTTGCCACCTCCACGCTGGTGCTGGCGGCCGGGTGCATCTATAAATTCCGTCACACGCGCCGGGGCGCGGTGCTGGCCCTGGCGTGCGGCACCTTGGCCATGACCGGCGCCATGCTGGTGTTCAACCACTTCCTCACCCCCTTGTTCATCACCCCGGACCTCGCGGACTCCGCCGCCGTAGCCGCCAACCGCGCCTATGTGGACACCCTGCTCTTCCCCGCCATCGCCCCCTTCAACCTCATCAAGGCGGGCGCCAACTCCATCGTGACCTTCCTGGTGTACAAGGTGGTCTCCCGCTACATCATCCACGGCGAGGCCCAGATCTGGGCCGGCAAGAAGCATCTGAGCAGCGAAACCTGAATCAGAGGCATTCCGGCCGTCAGCGGCCCCCGCCGCTTTTTGGAACGCTGCCCTTCCGCTTGATTGACACGCTTGAGCGCCCCCGGCCGCCGGTCGGGGGCGCTTTGTCGGTTTCCGGCTCTGCTCCGGCGCCGGAGCAGAGCCGGCCGGAAGTTCCCCTTGACAAGACCGCGTCCCGCCATTACAATATCGTTAAGCGATATCGTATTTCGATATTGGAGGGGCCTCATGGGGAAAAAAGCGCTGGAAAACCTGACGGAGAGTATGTTCTACGTGCTCATGTCCTTTCTGCGCCAGGCGCGGTGCGGCACAGAGATCGCGGAATGGGTGCGCCTGCGCACCCGGGACCGGGTGCGTCTGGGCCCGGGGACCCTATACACCATTCTGGCAAAATTTGAGGAGGAGGGCTTTCTCCAGGAAACCGCGGTGGAGGGCCGCAAACGCACCTATCAGCTGACGGAGGCAGGCCGGCGGCGCTATGAGGAGGAGTTGGCGCGGCTGCGCGCCTGCATCGCAGACGCAGAAGAGGAGGGCGCTCTATGAAGGACACAGTACGCAGACTGCCGCTGATCGACTATGCCGATCTGGATCGGTTTGAAGACTGGCTGGAGGACATGGCCCTGCGGGGGCTGTTCTACGACCATGCCGGGCCGGTATGCATCACCTTCCGCCGCGGTGCGCCCGCCCCGGTCCGCTACCGGATGGAACCGGCCGGAAGCTTCCATACCGCGGAGAGCCAGATCTATCTGCGCCAGCAGGGCTGGGCCTGTCTGGGCCGGGCGGGGAAGTGGTTCGTCCTTTATGCCGCCGCCGACCCGGACGCGCCGGAGCTGCACACCGACCCGGTGGTACGCAGCTATGGCCTGGATCAGGCCGCCCGCTCCATGCTCCGGTACTGCGCCATGCTGCTGGCCGTTACCCTGCTTTTTCTGGCCGCGGTAGTCCTGCCGTACTGCTTTTTTGATTGGCCCGTACTCAGCTTGATCGAAAGCCCCCTGGCCGGGAATCTGCTGCCCGTGGTCATGGAGCTTCTCTCCCTGAGCCTCACCGTCCGGGCCTTTGCCGGATTCTTCCGCTTCAAGCGGCGGCTTCGGCAGGGCGCCGCCCTCCGCCGTAAGGGAAGCTGGCGGCGGGGGGCGCGGATCACGGCCGTCACGCTGCTCTGCTCTCTGGTGCTGCTGGCGCTGTCCTTTGCCAGCCTGTGGGCCTACGCCGCGCTGCGCTGGGAGGGCGGGATCGCCGGACAGGAGCGGCCCTTTCCCCTGCTTTCGCTTCCGGCCCTGGAGGGAAACGACGCCCTGGAGCCGGTCGTTATCGCGCTCCAGGATGGGACAGACTACAATAACTACATCCGTTTCTCCTGGTCTTTGCTGGCTCCGGAACAATATGAGGTATACCAGCGCATGTCGGAGCCCGACGGGTCGCACGCCTGTGGACTGGATCTGCGCTGGTACCGCCTCTCCTTCCCCTGCCTGACCGCTCCCCTGCTGGACGAGCTGGTCTGCCGCTATACGCAGCACAACTATTTTCCGGAGGAATATCGCGTCACCCAGCTGGAACTGCCCGGCTTTGACCGGGCGGTACTGGCCGTGGACAACGATTTCCCCGGCCAGCGTCTCTTCCTGGCCCGGGATGGCAGGGTGGTCTATCTGGACTACGACGGGGAGCGGGATCTGCTTGCTCAGCTTGAGGAAATAGAACAATTGTTTGACTTTTCGCTCGATCCATAGTAGGATAGTGGTATCGGGGGTGATAGCGTGGAACGTACCATTTTACACTGCGATCTGAACAGCTTTTACGCCTCGGTGGAGCTGCTGGAGCATCCGGAGCTGCGGGCGGCCCCGGTCGCGGTATGCGGGGACCCGGAATCCCGCCACGGGATCATTCTGGCCAAGAACGAACGCGCCAAGGCGTTCGGCGTGAAGACCGCCGAGACCATCTGGCAGGCCCGCAGGAAATGCCCGGACCTGGCGCTGCTGCGCGCCCATCATTGGAAGTACCGGGACTATTCCAAACAGGTCAACGCCATCTATGAGCGCTATACCGATCTGGTGGAGCCCTTCTCCATCGACGAGAGCTGGCTGGACGTGACCGGCTCTCTGCATCTGTTCGGCGGGGACGGCCGGGCCCTGGCCGACGAGATCCGGCGTGCGGTTCGGGAGGAGCTGGAGCTGACCGTATCGGTGGGGGTGTCGTTCAACAAGGTCTTTGCCAAAATGGGCAGCGATTACAAAAAGCCGGACGCCACCACCGTCGTCACGCGGGAAAATTTCAGGGACCTGCTGTGGCCTCTGCCGGTGAGCGACCTGCTCTTTGTGGGTCAGTCCGCCCGGCGGACGCTGGAAGGGTACGGCGTGCGTACCATCGGGGATCTGGCCCGGTTCGACCGGGAGGCCCTTGGGGACCTTCTGGGCAAGCAGGGATATACCCTTCACGATTACGCCACCGGCGCCGAGCGCGCCCCGGTGATCCCCGCGCGGGACCTGCCGGGGCCCAAGTCCGTGGGCAACGGGCTCACCTTTTCCCGTAATCTGGTGGGCTGGGCGCAGCTGCACTCCGGTGTGGCGGAGCTCTCCGATGAGGTGGCCGCCCGGCTGCGGAGCTGCGGCCTGAAATGCACCACCGTACAGATCGTCATCCGGGATCCCAATTTCAAGGACATCTGCCGGCAGAAGCGGCTGGAGGCCCCGACCTACGTATCCCGGGATATCGCACAGGCGTGTATGGAACTGATGCATGCGGCCTGGAGCCCCAGGGCGCCTGTCCGCGCCCTGACGGTCACGGCCCAGAACCTGGTGGAGGAGGGGCTGGCCGCCGAGCAGCTCAATCTGTTCGCCGCCGGGGCCGCGCCCCGCCGGGACAAGCTGGAGCGTCTGGAGCGGGCCATGGACGGTATCCGCGGAAAGTTCGGCCGGAGCGCCATTTCCCTGGCCTCCAACGTAAAGCCAACGGAACCGGCACAGCAGGAGGACCGGCGCCTTCCGCCGGTGGACTGACCGGCAGGGGGACTCTTGGGGGGATTGTGCGGGGGCCCGGCGTTCCAAATGGAACGCCGGGCCCCCGCAGCTTGTCCCCCAAACCTCCCGCAGGAGCGTCCCGCAGCGCTCTCCCGCAAGGGGTGTGCCGCGTCCGTAAAGCGGCACAGCCGCGAACGGCCGCGCAACGATCGCCATCGCCGCGCAAGGGCCGCCCCGGCCTACGCGAAACAGGCGCCGCCTCCGGAAGGGAGTCTTCCCACGAAATGTTTGCCGATCCTTTCGCACGAAATCGAGGTAAAAAGTTCGCCCGTCTCCCAGCCCCCTTGGCTCACTTTTTCAGAATCTGATCCAGGTCCTCCCGCGCTTCCAGGGCAGCCAGCAGCTCGCCGGTCTCCTCCGCCGCTCCGGCGGGCAGCGCGTAGGTCTCCACATAGGCGCCCTCCCGCTCCAGGCGCTTTTTCTGCCGCTCCAGCCACTTGCGCGCGTCGGGGCCCTCAGGATAGACCAGGGCCACCCGCCGGGCGTTTTTCCGCACCTGGTTGACCCACAGCGCCTCCGGATCGTGAGGCCGCCTGAGCAGGTTGACGGCCAGCAGCACGATGGCCACGGCGGCGGTGGCGAACCCGAATACCTGGGACACCCGAACGGTCGTGTTGAAAAAGTACAGGCTGTCGGTACGCAGGCCTTCGATGCATCCGCGGCCCACACCGTACCAGGCAAAATAGCTCAAAAACATCTGACCGTCGAACTTGCGCCATTTTTGGGCGATCACCGCCAGCAGGATCAGTCCCAGCAGGTTCCACAGGGACTCGTAGAGAAAGGTTGGGTGGACCTCGGCATACTGCAAAGCGCCGCCCACGTACTCATAGATCCCCATACGCCACGGCAAATCGGTAGGCCCGCCGTAAGCCTCAATGTTCACGAAATTGCCCCAGCGGCCCACCAGCTGGCCGATGAGCAGGCCGAACACGCCCAGATCCGCAAAGGCTAAAAACTTGATCTTTCGCACCTTACAGAAGACCAGAAGGGTGAGTACCGCGGCGATCACGCCGCCGTAGATGGCAAGGCCGCCATCCCAGATGCGCACCATCGCCCCGAAGTCCAGGGAGCCGTCCTCCCGCCGGAAAAGATCCAGGTAGAAGATGATGTAGTACAGCCGCGCCCCGATGATGGCCAGGGGCACGGCAAAAAAGAGCATGTCGATGATATCGTCCTGCCGGATGCCGAACTGGCCGGCCTTCCGGCTGCAATAGAACACGGCCAGCAGGAAGCCTGCGGCAATGATGATCCCGTACCAGTACACCGGCCAGCTGCCCACGTGGAAGGCCACACGGTTGAGCTGGAATTCCAGTCCCAGTCCCGGGAAGGAGACGGTTCCCATCATGCCTGCCCTCCCGGCCGGACCACGGCCAGCGCCCAGCGCTCCGGATCCGCCAGGCGGCGCAGGCATTCTTCCACGTGCTCCCGCCCGATGTCCGCGTAGAGCTCGGGAAAACGCAGATACTCAAACCCCGCAAAATGCGCCTGGGCCTGCTCGATGCAGATCGTTTCAAAGGAATTGAGCGCCCGTACCCGCGCGCCGTAGCCGGAGCGTTTCAGCCGCTGGAAGAAGGCTTCCTCCAGGCCGCGCTCCGCTAGGCGCTGCGCCTCGGCCAGCACCGCGCCGCGCACCGCCTCCGGCTCCCGGCTCTCCCCCCCTGCGGCCAGAAGCGCGCAGCCCGGATACTGCTCGAACCCGTAGCCGAAGTTCTTGTTGATGAGCCCCTTCCGGTACAGGTCGGCATACAGGGGACTGGAGGTGCCCAGCAGCGCCTCGCAGGCCAGCTCGCTCACCAGCTGACGGCGCAGGCGCTCCTCGCCCGCAGGGGCGGTATCGGCCTTGCAGCCCAGCTGGAAAATCGGCGTGGAGACCGCCATGCGCAGCTGTTTGCCGGGGGCGGCGGCTTTGCCGCGCTCCTCTGTGCCGTAGTCCCGCTCGATCCGTCCGCCGCTCTCCCGGGGCAGGATCTCCCGGGCAGTCTCGATCACCCGCTTGGCGTCCACGTTCCCGGCCACGGTGAGCACCATATTGGAGGGCGTATAAAAGGCCTTGTGGCAGGCGTAGAGGGTATCCGCCGTGATATGGGAGATGGACTCCCGGGTCCCGGCGATGGGCACCCGGATGGGGTGATGGTCAAACAGGCACTCCATCAGGGCGTAGAAGACCTGATTGTCCGGGTCGTCCTCCACCATACGGATCTCCTGGCCGATGATCCCCTGCTCCTTGTCCACGCTCTCCCGGGTAAACCAGGGGATGGAGACAAAGGAGAGCAGGATCTTCAGATTTTCATAGAACTTCTCCGTGCTCTCGAAGTAGTAGCCGGTCATGGCGCTGCTGGTAAAGGCGTTGGGGGACGCCCCATTGGCGGCCAGATCCTGAAGGGCGTTGCCGTCCTCGGTATCGAACATCTTGTGCTCCAAAAAGTGGGCTACTCCGGCGGGCGTGTCCTGCCATACGCCGTCCAGGCGGAACTTCATGTCCATGCCGCCGTAATTGGCGGCAAAAAAGGCGTAGCTTTTCTGGAACTCCGGCTTTTGGTCCACATAGATGTGCAGTCCGTTCTCCAGCCGGGCATGCAGCATCGTTTCCCCGATGCGGGGGTATTCCTTGCTTACCATGGGCTCACTCCTTGCCTTTCAGGAAATAGACGGTATCCAGCTTCAGCTTTTGGGCGGCGGAGACCACCTGCTCCCGGGTGACCTGCTCCACGCGCCGGGCCAGCTCCTCCGGGGCTTCGGTCAGACCCGCCGCGGACTGGCCCAGCCAGTAATCCTCCAGCCGCCCCTGCGCATCCAGCGTGGTGGTCAGACTGCTCACCACCGAACGGCGGGCCCACTCCAGCTCTTCCTCCCCAAACGCTCCCGTCCTGCACTGGTCCAGCTGGGCCAGGATCTCCGTCTTGGCCTGCTCCACCCGGTCGAACTCCACGCCGGAGGAGACCAGCATCACGTCCTTGTACTTCATCAGGCCGGAGCTGGCGTAGTAGCACAGCGAGAGACGCTCCCGCACGTTCAGAAAGAGCTTGGAGGTCGTGGTGCCGCCATAGATGGCGTTGACCAGGGTGAGGGCGGGATAATCGGCGTCCCAGGCGTCGATGCCGGTACGCAGGCCCAGGGACAGCTTGCCCTGGGTCACGTCCATAGCCTCCTCCACCAGGCGGGGCACGTCCGGGGCCTGCCGCCGCGCCGGGCGGCCGGGGGCAGTGCGCGCCGCGCCCTGGGGCAGCTCCGCCAGGATCGCGGACAGGGCCTGGCGCACCCGCTCCGGCGCGGCCGAGCCGCAATAATACAGCTCCACCGGAGCAAGGCGCAGCATCTCCTGATAGCGCGTCCACAGCGCCGCGCAGTCAATGGCGGCGGCGGCGGCCTCGCTGCCCAGTTTGTCTACCCCGAAGCGCTCCCCGGCGCACATCTCCTCGACCACCCGCAGCTGGGCATACTGCCGCTTGTCGTTGATCTGGGCCCGGATACGGTCGATCAGGTTGGTCTTCTCTTGGCTGGTATAGTCGGGGCAGAAGGCCCCGGCGCTGGTATAGGGGTGAAACACCACCTCGCCCAGCAGGGCCGCGGCCCGTTCCAGAAGGGGCGCGCCGTCCAGCGTGTAGGCGTCGTCCAGGAAACTCCCCAGAAAGCCCACGCACTGGGTCTCTCCCTTCTTGCGCACCATGGGTTCCAGCGAACCGCCGTACAGCTCGTCCAGGGCGGCGGAGAGAGCCTCCAGATCCGGATGCTCCCGGGTGCCCCGCCGCAGCACCATGGGGACCAGGGCGTTGAGAGAGGCGGTCTCCTCCTGCAGCGGCAGCAAAAACTGCAGTCCCAGCACGCTGGACTTAAACTTTTTTGTATGCACCGCCGTCAAATGGACGCCGGGCAGAAGTTCGCTTCGGGTGACTTCGATCACGCTCTGTCATTCCTTTCCGTGGAAAATTGCAGTATGGGTATTATACATCGTTTTGACCGATTTGACACCCCTTCGCGGAAAAAAGATTGGCTGTGCGCGCAGTTGCCGTTCCCGCCGCTTTCCGCTACAATAGAGACACGAATGATAAGGAGGCCGATCGCATGACACGTTCCGCTGTGGAAGCCATGGCCCTGGCCGGGGCCGACAAGGTCCGCCTGTCCCGGGAGCAGCCCCTGCGCTATCTGACCCGCGCCGCTGTGGCGGGGGCCTTCATCTTTGTAGGGGCCCTGCTGTCCAGCCTGTGCGCCGCCTGGTTCTACGACGCCAGCCTGCCCCTGGCCAAGCTGCTGGCCGCCCTGACCTTTTCCGCCGCTTTGATCCTGATCGTGCTGCTGGGCGGCGAGCTTTTTACCGGCTGCAATCTGGTCATGGGGGTCTCCCTTTACGAGGGCTCGGCCACCCCCGGTACCGCTCTGCGGGTCTGGATCATGGCCTATGTGGGCAACTTGATCGGCATCCTGGCGCTCTGTCTGCTGCTGGCAGGCTCCGGGGCCAGCAGCGATCTGCTTTCGGCCTACCTGTCCCTCTGCGTCCCCGCCAAGCTCGCCGCTCCCTGGTATATGCTGCTGCTCCGGGGCGTGCTGTGCAATTTTCTGGTGTGCGTGGGGGTATTTGCCGGCTTCCGGCTTCAGAGCGAGTGCGGCAAGGTGATCGCCATCACCCTTGCCATCACGACCTTCGTGCTCGCCGGACTGGAGCACTCCATCGCCAACATGGCCTATTTTGTCCTGTACGCCCTTCTGGTGCCTGGCGGCGCTTCCTTCGCCCTGCTTTGGAACCTTTTGTGGGTAACGCTGGGCAATCTTCTGGGGGGCGCGGTGCTGCTGGGCCTGCCTCTGTGGTACGCGGCGGACGCGCCGCAGCAGCGCGCGCCCTGACCGCGCGGCCTGCGGGGACGCGGCGCGGCCGCGGTCAGAGCGTGACCTCCAGGCGCCGCTCCCCCTCCAATTTTTCCAGATCGAGCCCCTCCGGGACGCTTTTTCCGTCCAGGAGGGTCTTTTTTTCGCTTCCCCGGCGCACGGTGATCTGGAGAACGGCCCGCTGCGTCCGCCAAGTGGCCGTAAAGCCCGGCCAGTCCGGCGGGAGCTGCGGTTCCAGGAAAAGCCGGCCCGCCCGCAGACGGAAGCCCAGCATCTCTTCCATGGCCGTCCGATAGAACCACCCCGCCGCGCCGGTGTACCAGCTCCAGCCGCCCCGGCCCAGATGGCCGGGGGCGGCGTAGACGTCGGCGCAGAGCACATAGGGCTCGCAGCGGTAGACGCTGCCGTCGTGGTGCTCCGGCAGCAGCGCGGCCAGGATGTCCCGTCCCTCCCCCGCCCGCCCGGTCCGGAGACAGGCCAGCGCCAGCCACACCGCCGCATGGGTATATTGCCCGCCGTTCTCCCGCACACCGGGGACATACCCCCGGATATACCCCGGGTCCGCCCCCCCGCCGTCGAACGGCGGATCAAACAGCTTCACCACGCCCGCCCCGCGGTCAAACAGCCGCTCCAGCGCGGATGTGAGCGCCGCAGCGGTCTTTTCCCGATCCGCCGTGGGCGCCAGCGCGGCCCAGCTCTGGGCAATGGAGTCCAGCTGGCACACCTCGTCCCCGCGGCTTCCCAGGGGTCTTCCGTCGTCGTAATACCCCCGCAGGAACCACGCCCCGTCCCAGGCCCGGTCGGCCGCGGCGGCAAAGCGCCCGGCCCAGTCCCGGCAGCGCTCCTCCCGCTGCGCGTCTCCCATCCGGCCGCAGACGGGAGCGAAGCGTGAGAGCACGTGGGCGGCAAACCAGGCCAGCCAAACGCTCTCGCCCCGTCCCTGCTCCCCCACCCGGTCCATGCCGTCGTTCCAGTCGCCCGTGCCCATGCGGGGCAGGCCGTGCTCCCCCGCGCCCCGGCGGAGCACCTGCTCCACGGCCCGGCAGGCGTGGTCGTAGACGCCGCCCGTTTCCCGGGAACGCTCCGGCTGCTCATAGCGCTCCCGCTCCTCCGGACGCAGGGGCGGGGACTCCAGGTAGGGGACCGGTTCCTCCAAAATGCCCCAGTCCCCCCGCTGCTCCAGGTACTCGCACAGCACATACGGCAGCCACAAGAGGTCGTCGCTGATACGGGTGCGCACGCCTTTGTCCCCCGCGCCACCGGTCTCGTGCCACCAGTGCATCACATCTCCCTCCCGGTACTGATGGGCGCAGGCGCGCAGCAGCTGCTCCCTGGCATACGCGCCGCCGGTGAGCAGTGTGGCGCATACGTCCTGGAGCTGGTCCCGGAACCCGTAGGCCCCGCCGTTCTGATAGCGGGAGGTCCGGCCCAGCAGGCGGCAGGCGATCACCTGGTACAGGCACCAGCCGTTCAGGTAACGGTCCAGCGCCGGGTCGGGCGTGCGCACTTTCAGCGCGGAGACCGTGCGGTTCCAGTGCATCACCGTGCGTCCCAGCCACTTCTGGGCCTGACCGGGGTCCTCCTCCCGCTCCTCCAGATCCGCGCCGGTGGAGAGCGCCAGCACGCCCTCCAGCGTGTAACGTGTCTCTTCTTTGCCGTTTAACCGGCGCCCCAGCTGGCAGGGCGCCCCCTCCAGCTCCAGCAGCAGCACCCGGACCGGCCGGTCCGCCGGGACGAAGGCGGTCGTCCTCACCCGGCGCTCGCCCCAGGTCTTCTCCCAGCGGGCGAAGCCGGGAGCGTAGGTCACGGTACAGGGCAGCCCGTCCCCGTCGGCAAACAGGGAGCGCTCCTCCCCCTCCGCCCGCAGGACGAACCGTTCCGTCCCTCCCACGGCGAGCGGATCGTTGTTCCAGGGCGTGAGCGGGCACTCCCGGGCGTTGCCCCGCCATAGGTGTCCGCAGCCGGTCTCGTCCACCATCCAGCCGAAATCGCCGTTGGTGAGCATCTGGCTCCACCCCACCGGCGGCAGCCGGTTTCCACAGTGGAACTGAAAGCTGCCGTCCGCTCCGGCCTCCCACAGGGGCAGACCCTTTTCAAGGGCAAAGGATCGTTCCGGTTCCGCATCGGGCGGCACATAGGGCGGCCATGCCGCGCCCAAGCGCACCGCGGCCGCCTCCAGCACCGGCGGCGCGGCGGCCAGCAGATGGACGCCTCCCTTGGCGCCCGCCATATGGTCCCATCCGATGGCCCGCAGCCCTTCCGCCAGCCTGCTATGGGCGGGACGCCGGTAATCTCCCCCCTCGTCCAGCAGGATCGCCAGATCAAAGGCGTAACCGCTGCGGGAGAGGAGCTTGTGCACCCCCAGCCAGGGCAGGGCCGTCTCCGCCTCCTCCGCGCCGGCCAGAGTCAGGGCCGCGATGGGAAGATCGCCCGAAATGCCGTAGGGCCACAAAAGGCTCTGTTCTGCCGGGCTCCGGGCCCCAGGATAGACCAGGGCGGCCAACAGCTCAAACGCCTGTAACGTAGTTTCACCTGTCAGCTTGCAGGCAGTCATGAGCCGTTCCAGCTGTACGTTCCCCAAGCGCGCCCGCGGGCTCTGCAGACGGCGTGCGGCCTCTACCGCCTCCTCTCCGCTCTGCCCGGCCGCCAGGGTCAGCCGCAGGCGAAAGGTCCCGCCCGGCTCCAGCGTCACAGGGACGCGCAGCAGCAGGCAGGGATCCAGCACCGCTCCGGCGGAGCTGTGGGCCGGTCCCTGCAAGGCCTGCTCCAGCGCCCGCAGCCCGCCCCGGCCCAGGGCCTGCTCCCGGCTGGTGTCGAAAAAGGCGTCCGGGGCGTCCCACAGGACCGCCAGCGCCGCTCTCCCCTCCCCGCTGCGCCGTGGACGGCGGGTAAAGACGACTCCGTCTCCGGTATGGGCGCTCTCCAAAAAGAGCTTGGAGAACGCCGGGTGGGCCGCATAATCCGCCTGCTTTGCCAGTACCGGCTCCAGATAGCACACCACCTCTCCGCTCAGGCGGCCTTTTCCCTTCCAGCGGAGCACCAGCTCCCGCCGCTCTCCGTTCTCCCGCTCCGGTACCTGCAGGCTGTGGGTGAAGGAGATGCCTCCCGCCGCTCCGGTCCAGCCGGCCCCGCCGTCGAACCGGCAGCGCTCCGGCGTCAGGGCGGTCAGCCCGCCCGGAGCGCTGAACCAAACGGACACGCCCCCGTCCCGGAGCAGGGCGGTCTCCCCCATCCGGGTCCAGCTGCGCCCCAGACTATCGCACAGGACCACATAGGCCCCGTTGGACACCAGATGACAGGCCGGACGCGCCTGCGCCGCCGCCGGGTACTCCCGCACCAGTCCGGCCTGCGGCGGACGCCCCGGCTGCTCCGGCGCCCGGAACTCCCTCTGGCGGAGCACGGCGGCTCCCACGGGCACCTTTTCCTGCAGCAGTTCCCGGTAAGCCCCCATGGCCCGGTCCCGCAAAAAGCGCTTTTGCATCACATTTTCGTTCAGGGCATTGTCGATGGCCACCAGGCTCATGCCCAGATGGTGGGCCATAAAGGTCTGCACCGGCTCGAAGGGGGCCTTGCCGGTACGCCGGGCAGGGGTGAAGTCCAGCGCCTCGTACATGCCGTATTTCCCCTCCGCCCCCAGCGCGCGCAGGCGGCGCAGGTTGTCCGCCGCCCGGCGCGGCGAGAGCAGCAGCGCCAGGAAGGAGGCGTACGGAGCCACCACCAGCTCCTCATCCAGTCCCCGCTTCAGGCCCAGCCGCTGGACCCCGTGGGCCTTGTATTGGTAGCTCAAGCCGGGGTCGAAGGCATAAAAGCAGGATTCGGAGATCCCCCACGGCGTCCCCGTGCGCCGCCCCCGCTTGCGCTGCTCATAGAGGCAAAAGGCCAGCGACTCGTAGACCAGGCTGTTGGGTTCCACCGGCAGGAGCAGGTTGGGCATAAAATACTCGAACATGGTGCCCGTCCAGGAGACCATGCCCTTATAATCGTCATCCCCCGTCAGCATCCGGCTCAGCCGCCGCCAGTGGCGCGGACTCACCTCTCCCCGGGCCACCGCCAGGTAGCTGGTCTGCCTGGCCTCGCTGGCCATCAGGTCATACCAGCCCTGGGTGTAGGCCTGCTTTTCGCAGTCGTAGCCGATATAGAACAGCCGCCGCTGTCCGTCGTAAAGCCGGGAGAAGTCCATGCCGTCGGACAGCGCCTCCGCCCGCCGGGCCAACGCATCCTCCCCCCATTCGTACAGTCCTTCCCGCAGGGCGATCAGGCAGGCGCACAGGTTGCCCGCGTCCACGGTGGATACATAGCGGGGCGTGAGGGGCGCGGCGGAAGCCGTGTCATACCAGTTGTAGAGATGTCCGTTCCACTTGGGCAGCGTCTCCAGCGTATCCAGCAGATGCCCGATGAGGGAGAGCGCCTTCTTCCGGGAGCACAGATCCAGGTCCGCCGCCGCCAGGCAGCACAGCAGGGCCATGCCGGCGTTGGTGGGCGAGGTACGCCGGGCGGGCCCCAGGTCGGGTCCCTCCTGCACGTTGTCGGGCGGCAGCCAGTGATCCTCGGGGCGAAGCCAGTCTGCAAAATACTGCCAGATCAGCGCCCCCTGGTGGAGCAGGAAGGGCCGGTCGGCCTGGGGCGCGGCCCGTTGGGCCGGTATGGGGCTGCTCATGGCCCAGGCGGCGCAGGGAGCGAGCGCCCACAAAAGCCCCGCCGCCGCGCCCGCCGGGATGCGGGCGAACAGGATGGCCAGACCGCCCGCCGCCACGGCGCTCCACCCCTTGCGGTAATTGGCCCACAGGCCGTCCCCCGCGCGCCGTTCCGCGTCCGCCGCCGTTACCCAGGCCAGCAGCCCCCGGTGCGTGACCAGCTGCCGCCATAGGGCGGTTGCGATGGCGCTGGCGCAGGTCCAGGCGTGGAGGGGAAGAAACAAAAGCTGCAGCAGCGTCTGGAGGATCACGCCGCCAAAGCCCGCCACGATCGAGGCATGGTAGCGCTCCCGCAGGCCCCGGCCCCCCCGCCAGAAGAGCTCCGCTCCCGACAGGAGAAGATTGGACGCGGCCGCGGCCGCGGCTACCCCCGCCGCCAGGTTAAAGTCCAGGCGGCCCACGCACATGCCCAGCAGCAGGGAAAGCAGGGTGCTCACCGGGGAAAGGGAACGGCGCAGATTGTCAAAAATCTTCCACCGGGCCATGAGGGTGATGGGGTTGGGTTCCAGTCCTCCCGCCTGATTGCGCACCCGGCGGCCCAGCCAGGGCAGCAGCTGCCAGTCTCCCCGCACCCAACGGTGGAGGCGGGCATAATAAGAGGTCACCTTATAGGGATAGCTGTCGGTGAGTTCCACATCCCCGATCAGTCCCGCGCGGAGATAGGAGCCCTCCAGCAGATCGTGGGAGAGGACCCGGTTTTCCGGGAAACGGCCTTCCAGGCAGGTAAAAAAGGCATCCACATCGAATATGCCTTTTCCGGTATAGGTGCCCTGGTCGAACAGGTCGTGGTACACGTCGCTGGCGGTGGAGCCATAGGGGTCCACCCCTCCCTGTCCGGCAAAAATGCGGGCAAACTGGCTCTTGTTGGCCGCCCCCAGCTCCACCCCCACCCTGGGCTGGAGCACCCCGTAACCGGAGACCACCACACGGCGGCGGCGGTCCACTACCGCCCGGTTCAGCGGGTGGAGCATGGCTCCGGTCAGCTCCCGGGCCGAGCCCACGTTGAGGGCGGTATCCGAATCCAGGGTAAGCACGAAGCGGGTGCCGTTCAGCGCGCCGCGTTCTCCGGAGAGCACCTGCAGCCCGGTCCTGCGCCCCTTCAGCAGGCGGCACAGCTCCAGCAGGGCCCCCCGCTTGCGTTCCCAGCCCTGGTAGCGCTCGTCGGTCTTCTGGAACACGGGTTCCCGGAAAAAGAGGTAAAACCCTCCGCCATAGGTCTCGTTGAGCGCATCGATGGCCCGGCGGGCCGCGTCCACCCATTGTCCGGCCCGGCTTCCCATGGGGGCGTCCCGGTCGGGCAGGTCGGCCAGCAGACCGAACCGCAGCTGCGCCCCTCCGTCCCGGTTGGCCAGCCGGTAGCGCTCCAGCAGGGCGGCGTACTCCGGCCCGGAGTTCTCCCCGCTCAGAAGCCCCGCGATCACGCAGAGGGTACGCCCCTCCCGCGGCACGCCCTGCTCCAGGGCCATGCGGAACACCGGACGGGGCCGCACCAGGCGCACCGCCAAAAAGTCCAGCACATTTTTCACCAGATCGGACACGGGCAGCAGGAGCAGCAGCGCCACCCAGCCGCTGTGCAGCAGAAAGCCCAGCAGCAGCGACAGGCACAGGCTGCACAGTACCACCGCAGCCACATACCAGCCCCCCTGCGCCGCCGGACGCTCCTCCCCCAAGGGACGGCGGAACAGCCAATACCCCACGTGGCGCTCCAGTCCCGCCCCCGCCCGGCACAGCTCCAGCAGCCGGCGGGCGGTCTCCGCCTCGGAGCGGCCCGTTTTTCGGGCCAGGGCGCACAAACGGTCCCGGTAGCGGGCGCGGGTGGCGTCGTCCATGGCGGCATAGGCGCCCGCAGGGTCCTGCCGCAGGGCCTGTTCGGCCTGGCTGTGCCGTTCCAGCACCGGGGCCAGATCGGCGCCGCCCAGCGTGCGCAGCGTGGTGAACAGGCGCTCCAGCTCTCCCGCCAGGGCCTCGTCCCGCCCCGGCAGACTCCGGCACAGCCGTGCCAGGCGGAGGATCAGCGCCCCTTTGAGCGCCGGAATGAAATGGGCCAGCTCCAATTCAGACAGCGGAGCGCCCCGCTGCACGCCGCCCAGAAAGGCGTCCAGTTCGGCGGTCCCCACCGTCCCGGTCTCCGCCAGCGTGCGGGCCAGCACGCCGATGAAGAGCTCCGCCCCGTCCCGGCGCAGGCGCCGGGGACACCGGGAAAGGGCCCGGCATGCGTCCTTCCCCTCCCGCTGGGCCAGGTAGGCGTTATCCAGCAGCCATTCCGCCGCAGGGCGCGCCTCCTGCCCCCGCTCCTCCTCCACCAAACGGCGCCGGGCGGCCTCGATCTCCTTCAGCGCCCGGCGCATCTGCCGGGCCAGCGTCCGCCCGCCGCTGCGCTCCGCCGGCTTTCGCGCCGCCGCCGTTTCCCGTCCCAGCCGTTCCAGTTCCATAAGCTTCCTCCCCGTCTGTGCACATCTGCCAGAGAGGATTCCCCGGCAGCTGGAAAACTATGTGCGCTTCCGCCTGCTTCCAAAGCGCGATTTTCCCTTGACAAAAGGCAGGAAATGTAGTATCATTATTTTGTTGTAAAGCTTTGCAACTTTACAAGCTTTACATTTATCCGAGAGGAGGCGGCAGCGTTGAAGAACCAGGCCTATCGCATGGCTTTGCTTTACGACTTCTACGGCGACATGCTCACCGACCGGCAGAAGGAGTTTTACGACCTCTACTACAACGAGGACCTGTCTCTGGCCGAGATCGCGGAAAACTACGGCATCACCCGTCAGGGCGTGCGGGACGTGATCGTCCGGGCGGAAGCCGTCCTGACCGAGCTGGAGGACAAGACCGGCATCATCCGCCGCTTTCACAAAATGCAGGAGCAGTTCGCCCAGATCGCTGATGCGCTGGACGGCATCTGCCAGCTCAACGAAGACCGCTACCAGGACGACGCGCTGGAGGGGCTGTGCGCCCAGATCCGGTCCGTGCTGTCCGATTTGAAACAGGAGTAGGCAATGGCATTTGAAGGACTGACCGAAAAGCTCTCCGCCGCCTTCAAAAAGCTCCGCGGCAAGGGCCGCCTGAGCGAGGCCGACGTGAAGGAGGCCATGAAGGAAATCCGCATGGCCCTGCTGGAGGCCGACGTGAACTTCAAGGTGGTCAAGCAGTTCGTCGCCGCCGTCACCGAGCGCGCCGTGGGCGCCGACGTGCTGGAGAGCCTGACCCCCGCGCAGATGATCGTCAAGATCGTCAACGAGGAGCTCACCGCCCTCATGGGCGGCGAGAGCACCAAGCTGACCATTTCCTCCAGGCCGCCCACGGTGGTGATGCTGGTCGGCCTCAACGGCGCGGGCAAGACCACCAACGGCGCCAAGCTGGCGGGTTTCCTGAAAAAGCAGCAGGGCAAACGCCCGCTCCTGGTCGCCTGCGATACCTTCCGTCCCGCCGCCATCACACAGCTGGAGGTGGTGGGCGCTCAGGTGGACGTACCGGTGTTCCAGATGGGCCAGACCGATCCCATCGCGATCGCCCAAGCGGGCATCGAGCACGCCAAAAAGCACGGCAACGACATCGTTTTCATCGATACCGCCGGCCGGCTGCACGTGGATGAGGAGCTGATGGATCAGCTGCGCGCCATGAAGGCCGCCGTCGAACCCACCGAGATCCTTTTGATCGTAGACGCCATGATCGGTCAGGACGCGGTAAACGCCGCCAAGACGTTCGACGAGGCACTGGACCTCACCGGAGTGATGCTCACCAAGCTGGACGGCGACGCCCGGGGCGGCGCGGCCCTCTCCATCCGGGCCGTTACCGGCAAGCCCATCAAATTTGTGGGCGTGGGCGAAAAGCTCGACCAGGTGGAGGTCTTTCATCCGGACCGTATGGCCTCCCGCATCCTGGGGATGGGGGACATGCTCTCTCTGATCGAAAAGGCCCAGCAGAATTTCGACGCCAAAAAGGCCGCCGAACTGGAGCAGAAGCTGCGGAAAAACAAATTCACACTGGCCGACTTTTACGACCAGCTGGTGCAGCTCAAGGGCATGGGCTCGCTGACCGACATCGCCGGGATGCTCCCCGGCATGAACGCAAAAGCCCTGGAGGGGGCTACGGTAGACGAGGGCGCCCTGTCCCGTACCGAGGCGATCATCCTCTCCATGACGCCTGCCGAGCGGGAGGATCCCTCCCTGCTCAACAACAGCCGGAAAAAGCGCATCGCCGCCGGCTCCGGTACCCAGGTGGTGGACATCAACCGGCTGCTGAAGCAGTTCGATCTGATGCAGCAGATGAGCCGCCAGTTCTCCGGCAAGCAGATGAAGCGCATGGGCCGGATGGGCAAATTCGGCAAGATGCCCGGCATGCCGTTTTAAGTTGGTAAGCGCGCCGCCGGCGCGTTTCCAGATAAAGTTTCAAAATCATATGGAGGTGAAGATACAATGGTCAAAATCAGACTGCGCCGGATGGGCGCTAAGAAGGCTCCCTTCTACCGCATCGTGGTGGCCGATTCCCGTTATCCCCGCGACGGTCGTTTCATCGAGGAGATCGGCACGTATGATCCCCTGAAGACGCCCGCCGTGATCAACGTGGACGCCGAGCGCGCCCAGGCTTGGATCAAGACCGGCGCCCAGCCCACCGAGACCGTGAAGGCCCTGCTGAAAAAAGCCGGCGCCATCTAAGGAAGGGCGGAGGCACCATGAAAGAACTGCTCACTTACATCGCCCGGAATCTGGTGGATCACCCGGATGCGGTGCATGTCACCGAACATGCGGGCGATGGCGAGACGGTCCTGGAGCTGCGGGTAGACCCCGAGGACATGGGGAAGGTGATCGGCCGTCAGGGCCGCATCGCCAAGGAGATCCGCACGCTGATCCGCTCGGTGGCTCAGCGCCAGGGCACCAGGGTCTCTGTGGAGATCATCGATTGACTCCGGGGGAACCACGTTCCTCATAGCGCGGAAACAGCCGGCCGACCAAATGGTCGGCCGGCTGTTTCCGTTCTGACTCAGAGGGCGGATCGGTTCTGCCCAACCTGTGCCGCTTCGCTCCCGAGCCGTCCCCTCCGCTTTCCGCGTGAGAAGGGGACGATCTGTTTCAAAGCAGGTGAATACCAATGAAAAACCGATTTTTGGAGGCCGGCCAAATCGTCAATACCCACGGCATCCAGGGGGAAGTGAAGATCGTTCCCTGGTGCGACTCGCCGGAATTTCTCTGCCGGTTCGACACCCTTTACCTGGGGGAACGGCCCGTCAAGGTCCGCTCCGCCCGTATCCACAAGGGCAACGTACTGGCCCTGCTGGAGGGGGTGGACGACGTAAACGCCGCCATGGCCCTCAAGGGCCGCACTGTGTGCATCGACCGCACCGGCGTAGTCCTGCCCGAAGGGCGGCATTTTATCGCCGACCTGATCGGGCTCCGGGTGCTGGATGCGGACAGCGGCGCGGAGCTGGGCGCTGTGATTGATGTGCTCACTCCCCCGGCGCACGAGGTCTATGTCGTCCGGGGGGAACACGACTATATGATCCCCGCGGTGGACGAGTTCCTGGTGGAGACCAACGTGGAGGAGGGCTATCTCAAGGTGCGGCTGATCGAGGGGATGCAGACAGATGTATGAGATCGATATTATGACCCTGTTCGATCTGACCGTGGGCGACATGATGAACGAGTCCGTCCTGGGCCGCGCCCAGGAGCGGGACCTTCTCCGCATCGAAGCCCATCAGATCCGGGACTATACCTTAAACAAACAAAAGCAGGTAGACGATTACCCCTACGGCGGCGGACGGGGCGCGGTGATGCAGGCCGATCCCCTCTATCAGTGCTGGAGGCACATCGTGGACGCCTACGGCCCGGGCCGCACCATCTACCTCTCCCCCGCCGGGAAAACCTTCTGCGAAGCCGACGCCCGGCGCCTGCGGGATGGCTACAGCCACCTGATCCTGGTCTGCGGTCACTATGAGGGCATCGACGAGCGCTTTATCGAGGAGTGCGTGGACGAGGAGATTTCCATCGGAGATTTTGTGCTCACCGGCGGCGAGCTGCCCGCCATGGTGGTGGCCGACGCGGTGGCCCGGCTGGTGCCCGGAGTGCTGTCCGATCCGGAGTGCTTTGAAAACGAGAGCCACTGGAACGGCCTTCTGGAATATCCGCAATACTCCCGTCCCGAGGAATGGCACGGCCGCAGGGTGCCCGCCGTCCTCCGCTCCGGCGACCACAAGAAGGTCGCCCGCTGGCGGCGCAAGCAGGCCCTTCTCCGCACCCGCCTGCGCCGCCCGGACCTGTACGCCCAGCTGGATCTATCCTCCCGGGAGGATCAAGCGCTCCTGCGGGAGCTGGAGGAGGAAACCGGCCCCTCGCTCTGAGGCGGAGCCCATGCGCGCCGGTTTCCGAATTGTTTACAGGTTTCCCCTTTACTTTTGCAGCGGCAGGTGCTACAATGGCAGTAACGTTCAATCTAATATCCAACACCATATAAAGGAATCTTTTCTATGAGTTTTAAGATCATTGTTGACAGCTGCTGCGACCTGACGCCCGCCCAGCTCCGGGAGGAATGCTTTCTCAGCGTGCCCCTGCGCATCCAGGTCGGCAGCCACACGGTGGTGGACGACGCCTCCTTCGACCAGGCCGACCTGCTGTGGCGGATGAAAGAGTGCCAGAGCGCCCCCAAGACCGCCTGTCCCTCCCCCGCCCAGTACCTGGACGCTTTTGACTGCGGCGCGGACGATTTGTATGTCGTCACTTTGTCCGCTCTGCTCTCCGGCTCCCACAACGCCGCGGCCCAGGCGCGGCTGCTGTGGCTGGAGGAGCACCCCAACGCCCGTGTGCACATCTTCAATTCCTGCTCCGCTTCTGCGGGAGAGGTGCTGGTCGCCTTGAAGATTCAGGAACTTGCCTGCTCGGGTATGGATTTCACAACCGTGGTAAGCCATGTATCCCGGTATATCAACGAGATGGAGACCTATTTCGTGCTGGAGACCCTGGACAACCTGAAAAAGAACGGCCGCCTGACCAAGACCCAGGCGCTGGTCACCAGCACCCTGAAGATCAAGCTGCTGATGGGCGCGACCCCGGAAGGCGAGATCTGCAAGCGGGGACAGGCGCTGTCCGTCAAGCAGGCCCTGTCCAAGATGGTCTCCCTGATGGCGGCCGATCCCAAGCATGCGGGCCGCCGGCTGGCGATCACCCACTGCAACTGTCTGGAGCGCGCCTTCTATTTGAAGGAGCTGGCCCTCAAGCAGTGCAGGTTTGAACAGGTCGTCATCAGCGATACCGGCGGTATCGCCACGGTCTATGCCAACGACGGCGGCGTGGTGGCGGCCTATTGACGGGCGCGCACCTGCGCCTGGACCGCCCTGAGCCGTCCGAATACAGGTACGAAATCCATTCCACCCCGCCCGGAGGAAGCGTCCTCCGGGCGGTTGCTTTTTTCCTTTTTCTGTGCTATAGTCAGAGCACTTCAAAAGGAGCAAAACGATCCACCGGGTGAAAAAACGCTATTTGCGTTTTTTCAAGTGCGTCGACTATATAGTGGCAAAAATCAGTTCTGGGAGGCAGCCTTTATGGACTATACCATCCGCCCCGTCGAACCGGGGGATGCGCCGGGGATCGCCGCCCTGCGGCGGATGCCCGGCGTGTTTGAAAACACCCTGGGCCTCCCCTCCTGCCGCACCGCGGACAGCGCGGCCTTTCTCGCCTCGCTTGGCCCCAACGACCACAACTTTGTGGCCGCCGCAGAGGACGGCACGATCATCGCAGCCGCCGGACTCCAGGTCTGTTCCAATCCCCGGATGCGCCACGTGGGCAGCATCGGGCTGTTCGTGCATACGGACTACCAAAACCAGGGGGTAGGCACCGCCCTGATGAAGGCTATACTGGACTTGGCCGACAACTGGCTCATGCTGGTGCGTGTGGAGCTGGAGGTCTTTGCCGACAACGAGCGGGCCATCCGCCTCTATGAGAAGTTCGGCTTTGAGAAGGAGGGCCTGCTGCGCATGACCACCGTGCGCTGCGGACAATATGCCGACGAATACAAAATGGCCCGTCTGCGGCCTGCGGTTGGCTATGCCGTCAAGCCGTCTGTTTGAGATCGTCTACCTGCTGCTCCAGCGGCGGCGGATGACGGCGGCGGAGCTGGCGGAGCGGTTTGAGGTATCCGTACGTACCGTTTACCGGGATATAGACGCCCTGTCGGCGGCGGGGGTGCCGGTATATGCCATTCCCGGCAAGGGCGGCGGAGTGGCCCTGATGGAACACTGCGTACTGGACCGGGCCGCTTTTTCCGAGGGTGAGCAGCGCCAGCTGCTCACCGCCCTGCAGAGCCTCCCGGGCGATGCGCGGCTGGGCGCGGAAGAGGTACTGGCCAAACTTTCCGGCCTCTTCCGCCGCAGCGAACCCGACTGGCTTCAGGTGGATATGTCCCGCTGGGGCTCCGCCGGTGCGGACAACGCCAAGTTTGACGCCGTTAAATCGGCCATCCTGTCCCACCGGGTGCTCCGCTTCCCCTATGCCGGCTCCGATGGTCAGACGAACTGGCGGCGGGTCTGTCCCGCCCGTCTGGTCTTCAAGGGACGCGCCTGGTATCTCCAGGGCCTCTGCCTGGATCGGAAGGATTGGCGCACCTTCAAGCTCACGCGCATACTTGCTCTGGAGCTGCTGGAGGAGACCTTCGCTCCCCTTCCCCCGCCCCCGTCCATCGAACCGGAAGGCCCCTACAGCGGAAGCGTTCTCCCGGTGCGTCTGCGCTTCTCCCCTGCCATGGCCTGGAGAGTCTATGATGAATTCGACGCCAACTGCGTGGTTCGGGAACCGGACGGCGCCCTCTCCGTATCGGCAGCGCTTCCGGAGGACGCCTGGCTGTACGGCTATCTGCTCTCCTTCGGCGCGGACCTGAAGGTGCTGGAACCGGAGCGCCTGTGCCGCCGCCTGGGACAGCTGGCCAAGGAAATCTGGCAAAACAGTGAAAAAGCTGACACAGGGTGTCAGGATTGCTGTGATATACTGGCGGCATCTAATCGACAGGAGGAATCATTTATGAACCAGCAATTTTGTCAATCCTGCGGCATGCCCCTGAGCGATGCACTCCTCGGCACCGAGGCCGACGGCGCTCCCAGCCCCCATTACTGCAAGTACTGCTACCAGAACGGCGCGTTCACCTGCGCGATGACCATGGAGGAGATGATCGAGTTCTGCACTCCCATGATGGTCCAGGCCAATCCCGTCCTGACCCCGGAACAGGCCAAAACACAGATGCGCCAGTTCTTCCCCTCCCTGCTGCGCTGGAAGAAATAGGCCGAAGGAGAATTCCAATGGACTGGAACACCATCTACCCCGGGCCGGAACCGCCCACGGAGGCAGAGCTGGCCGCCTATGTGGAGACCCCGCTCTGGACGGAGCTGGTCCACTATCTCAGCCAGGCTTATCACACTGACCCGGTCTGCACATACAGCACATGCAGCATGGGCCGCGGCTGGAACGTCAAGTACAGAGCCGGCGGCGCGGCCCTATGTACCCTCTACCCCGGCGCGGGCGCCTTCGTCTGCCTGATCGTGGCAGGCTGCAGGCTGGCAAGCGCCGTCGAGCAGCGCTTGCCAACGCTCTCCCCTGGCACACAGCGGCTGTGGAAGGAGACAAGACCCATGTCCAACGGCGTGCGCTGGCTTTCCCTGGAGGTGGGGTCCTCAGAAGTGCTGGAGGATGTGAAAGCCCTGTTGGCGCTCAAGCGCAAACCGAACCGGACGCGGTGAGGCGCTTGGTCTGGGGAAAGGCTGCGCCGTCTTCCACAACCTAATTCCAAATGGCGGCCGCCTGCGCGGCGTCTGAAGGCGGATAGGGTCTGACCTTTGCTTCCATAGCGCTGCTCCCCTTCCTGCTTCCGTCGTCTTACCCCATCACCCCCGCACGCCGATCGCAAGTCTTTGCCTTGACGGCGTACCGCTCTTCGGGTATACTGGAACCCGGACGTGCGCCGTCCATTTTCTGTGCGGAGGAACGGTCTGTGGATCTTTGCAACGGTAACGATATCAAGGCCCTGCTGGCCCGGCACGGGTTTCGCTTTTCCAAAAGCATGGGGCAGAATTTTCTGATCGAGGGCTGGGTGCCCCGGGACATTGCGGAGGCCTCCGGCGCGGACAGCGGCTGCGGCGTGCTGGAGATCGGGCCCGGGATCGGTCCTCTGACCGTCCAGCTGGCCCGTCGGGCCGGGCAGGTGGCGGCGGTGGAGCTGGACCGGGCGCTGCTGCCCATCCTGTCGGAGACCCTGGCGCCCTGCCGCAATGTGACGGTGATTCCCGGAGACATTATGAAGCTGGATCTGGCCGCGCTGGTAAACGAGCGTCTCTCCGGCCTCACCCCCATCGCCTGCGCCAACCTGCCCTACAATATCACAACGCCCGTGCTGACCCGTCTCATCGAATCCGGGCTGTTTGCCTCCATCACCGTAATGATCCAGCGGGAGGTTGCCCTGCGCATCTGCGCCGCGCCGGGCACCGCGGATTACGGGGCCTTCTCCGTATTCTGCCAGTATCACACACAGCCGGAACTGCTTTTCGATGTGGGGCCGGAGTGTTTTCTTCCCGCCCCCAAGGTGACCTCCGCCGTCCTGCGCCTGATCCCCCGGCGGGAGCCCCCCCAGACGCTGGTGGATGAAGCCCTCTTTTTCCGTGTGGTGCGCGCCTCCTTCGCCCAGCGGCGTAAGACACTGCTCAATGGCCTGTCTTCCGCTTTCGGCGCTCAGGTCGGGAAACAGGCGCTGCGGCAGGCCATCGAGGCCGCCGGACTGCCCCCAGACGTGCGGGGCGAGCGGCTGGGGATTGCGGAATTTGCCGCCGTAGCGGCGGCCATCCAGACAACTTGAACGGAGCGGCACGCCCGGCAGCGAACCTGCCGGGCGTGTTGCGTTTTGGTTTTTTTCGCACAAATCACCGCTTTTTTGCAAAACGAGGCGAAAGGACTTGCAAATTTTATAAGATTCTTCTACAATAGAGCTACCAGTATCCCGGAAACTGAAACACAAAGGAGGACCCACCCCATGGCATTGACGGAAAACCGCGCTGTATTGGATTGGATCGACGAGATGGCGGCGATGACGCAGCCTGACGCCATCGTCTGGATCGACGGGAGCGAGGCGCAGCTGGAGGCACTGCGCAGCCAGGCCTGCGCCACCGGCGAGCTGGAGAAGCTCAACCAGGAAAAGCTGCCCGGCTGCTATCTGCACCGTACGGCGGTCAACGATGTGGCCCGTGTGGAGGACCGTACCTTCATCTGCTGCGAGAAGCAGGAGGACGCCGGCCCCACCAACAACTGGATGGCCCCGGCGGAGATGTACGCCAGGCTGAAACCGCTTTATACCGGCGCGATGAAGGGCCGCACCATGTATGTGATCCCCTACTCCATGGGCGTGGTGGGCTCTCCCTTCGCCAAATACGGCATCGAGCTGACCGACTCCATCTACGTGGTGCTCAATATGGCCATCATGACACGGGTAGGGCAGTCCGTGCTGGACGCTCTGGGCGATTCCCCCGACTATGTGAAGGGCCTTCACGCCAAGGCGGAGCTCGACCCGGAGCGGCGCTACATCGTCCATTTCCCCCAGGACAACACCATCATGAGCGTCAACTCCGGCTACGGCGGCAATGTGCTGCTGGGCAAAAAGTGTTTCGCCCTGCGCATCGCCTCCTGTCTGGGCCGCGACGAGGGCTGGATGGCCGAGCATATGCTCATTTTGGGCATCCAGAACCCTGCCGGCGAGGTGCGTTATCTGGCCGCCGCCTTCCCCTCCGCCTGCGGCAAGACGAATCTGGCCATGCTCATCCCACCGGCACACTATCAGGAGAAGGGCTGGAAGGTCTGGTGCGTGGGCGACGATATCGCCTGGCTGCGTGTAGGCGAGGACGGCAGGCTCTGGGCCATGAACCCGGAGTACGGCTTCTTCGGCGTGGCCCCGGGCACCAATGCCAAATCCAACCCCAACGCCCTGGCCACCACCAGACGGGGCACCATCTTCACCAATGTGGTCCACAACCTGGACGACGATACCGTCTGGTGGGAGGGCCTGGATAAAAACCCGCCGGAGCACGCCGTGGACTGGAAGGGCAACCCCTGGAATGGAACGGTCTCCGCCGAGAAGGGCGCCCACCCCAACTCCCGCTTCACCGCCCCCGCTAAAAACTGTCCCTGCATCTCTCCGGAGTTTGAAAGCCCCCGGGGCGTCCCCATCTCCGCCATCGTGTTCGGCGGCCGCCGCGCCCGGACCGCGCCGCTGGTCTATCAGTCCCGCGATTGGGAGCACGGTGTGTTCGTGGGCTCCATCATGGCCTCTGAGACCACAGCAGCCGCTACCGGCGCGGTGGGCGTGGTGCGCCGGGACCCCATGGCCATGCTTCCCTTCTGCGGCTACCACATGGCCGACTACTGGCAGCACTGGCTGGACATGGGCAAGGTCCTGGGCGACAAGGCCCCCAAGATTTTCAATGTGAACTGGTTCCGCACCGACGACGAGGGGCGCTTCCTCTGGCCCGGTTTCGGCGACAATCTGCGGGTGCTGGAGTGGATCATGAAGCGCTGCTTCCATGAAGCCGACGCGGTGGAGACCCCCATCGGCTATGAGCCCAAGGCCGAGGATATCGACCTGGAGGGTTCCGGTGTGGACCGCGCCACACTGGAGGGCCTGCTCAAGCTGGACACGGCGATGTGGCTGGACGAGGTGAATGCCATCCGTGCATTCTACGACAAATTCGGGGCGAAACTGCCGGAAACGCTTTCTCAGGAGCTCTCTGCTCTGGAGGCGCGCCTGCATTAAACCCGAAACGACGCAAAACGGGCTCCCCGGCTTTTGCCGGGGAGCCCGTTTTGCAGGAACGCCTTATTGGTCCGCTCTGGTGATGGAGTGGAGCAGCATGCGCGCGCCGTGGTGCAGGAAATCCTCCCGGCTCAGTCCGGTCCGTTCCCGAATGTATGCCTCCCGGCTGTCGGCGGTCCGTACCATGCCCGCCAGGGCGGCCCAGAAGAGCAGCACCATCTCAATGGGCGGGACCTGGGTATGCACGAGCCCCGCTTCTGCCCCACGCACCAGGAAATCCGCCAGTTCGGCGTCAATCTCACTGCTCACCCGCAGGATGTCGGATACGCTTTTCTGGACGGTCTCCCCCGCCTGGGCCAGGGGGATCGCACCGGTAGCCGCATCATAGGCCGTAGGATTATCGTCATAGAAGCGCACGATGGTCCGGCAGACCGCATCATAGGCCTGCAGCCACTCGTGATTGCCCTCCAGGGCCTCATGGATCTTTTTCTTCAAGAGCACCATACCGCTGAGGAGGATGGCGTTGACGATCTCCTCCTTACTCTGGAAGTAGACATACAATGTGGCCTTGCTGTATTCCGCTACCCGCGCGATATCGTCCATGGTCGTCTTCTCAATGCCCTTCTCTGCAAACAGCCGCTCGGCGGCAGCCAATATGGAACCACGATGAAACTCCGTCAGCGCCTGCTTCTTGCTCATCTCTTGCTCCACCTTTCGTATTTATCATACCTCTTGGTTTAACAAATGATACCATGATTTTTGCTTTTTTGCAAGCATTTTCCCACCGCGGCCCGGGATCGGGAAGAATGTTCCGGGCCGTCGGTCCCCACTTTGCCGCGGGAGCGCAATGCGTTCCCGTGCGGCGCTTCCGGCCGCTTTGCGCCCAAATGGGCCACGCCGATGTGAGTACCACGTTAAAAATTTATACCCACCTGGATTCAGTGCACAAAAGGAAGAGTGTGGAGAAGCTTGACGCATACCTCTCCATTGGGGCAAGCTCGGACAAGCAGGCATAGGATTGACTTGCATCTGACTTGCATGGCATCCTGTTTTCGGTCTTTTTTCGCCTTATTTTCTCCTAACATTTGGAGGTGTTCGTGCAAAAGAAAATCCCTAGAACCATTGAGGCTCTAGGGATTCCGGTTGGAGCAGGTAAAGGGAATCGAACCCTCATATTCAGCTTGGGAAGCTGACGTTCTGCCACTGAACTATACCTGCGCTTTGCCGACTGAAAGATTATAGCATAAACTGTGTCATTTGGCAAGCGGGTTTTTCGGCGTTTTCGCCCCCCAAATCATTGTGGAATTATACAGATTCTTTCCGCAATTTTTATATAATTCTTACAATTGACAACTTGCTTTTTGCTCCATCCGGCGCTATAATAGAATCATCCAATCAGAAAGGAGGGATGTGCAATGGTGATTTCGACCCGGATTGTCGATGTGGATGATTTGATCTTCGGCCGCGACGAGCGTGTGATCCCCAGCGAGCGGTAAGCGGCGGCATTCAGAAGAGCCACACCTTAGGGTGTGGATTTTTTGTTTTTCTTCGGAATTCTTAATGATTTTTCTATGGAAGTCTGCAGGAAATCGTGGTAGCCTAAAGGAAATGATAAAAAGCGACGAGGCGATGGATGGATGAAACGAAACAAATGGCTGCTGACTTTGCTGCTGGCGATCGCTCTTCTGGGCGGGGGAGCGCTGCTGCTGTGGCGAACGGGCTTTTTTTCCTCCATTGGCTCTTTGGACGATATGCGGGATTATATCGACCGCTTTGCCCCCTATTCTCATCTGCTCTTTTTTGTCGTGCAGCTTCTCTCGGTCATCCTTGCCCCGATCCCAAGCAATATCACCGCTCTGGCCGGAGCGGTGCTCTTCGGGATGTGGCCTGCGTTCCTGCTGACGGTAGCCGCGATCACCATTGGATCCGTATTGGTGTTCTGGCTGGCCCGGGCTCTGGGGCAGAACTTCGCCGAACGTCTGGTCAGCCGAACGGTGGCGGACAAGTATCTGGAGGTCATCCGCCGGAAGCGGGACGTTTTCCTGGCCCTGGTCTTTCTGTTCCCCTTCTTTCCCGACGATTTGATCTGCATTCTGGCGGGGCTTACCGACATCCCCTTCCTCCGCTTCCTGACCATCGTTCTGCTGACCCGGCCCTGGGGACTGCTGGTGGCCTGCGCGCTCGGAGGCTCGGTCATCGCCATCCCTCCCTGGGGCATGGCGATGCTGGCGCTGGCCGGGATCGCCCTGTTCCTGATCTGCCTGAAATACGGCGACCAGTGGGAGCAGGCCCTCTTCGAGCGCTTCAAAAAGTAAGCGAGGCTGTTGAAAAAGTGGCAAAGCCACTTTTTCGAAAAGACCATACGAAATTGTTGCCTCGATTTCTCGTAGAATTGTCGGCAAGAATTTCGTGAGAAGGGTCATTTCCGCGGCGCATCCCCCACAGGCCCCTCCCTTGCCCCCTGGGGGACCATTCACCCTGTGTCCCCGGAACGGGCGGATTCTGATTTGATTCCGTCGTCTGCGGGCGGCGGAAGGCTGCGAAGCGGAAGGCGATACATTTTCGACAAGTCAAGACCACCCCTGAAAGGGGTGGCTTGAAATAGCCCCGTAGGGGCATAGTGAGGCCAGCGCCTAAAAGACGCTGGCTTTCACTACGTTCAAGCCATTGTGGACTGATTACCTCGCGTTACCCTTAAAAGGGTTTTCGTACTCTTTCGTGCTAACTTTGTCCTCTATCTGATCCTGTTTCTCTTGCTCTTGAATATACTTCCTCAGGGCCTTCTCCTGTAAGCCTACCGTGCTGACGTAATACCCGGTGGCCCAGAAGTGTCGGTTGCCGTACTTGTACTTGAGATTTGCGTGACGCTCGAATATCATCATCGCACTTTTTCCCTTCAGATATCCCATGAAGCTTGACACCGAATACTTGGGCGGTATCGACAACAATAGATGGATGTGACCCGGCATTACTTTTCCCTCCAGGATCGCTACCCCTTTCCACTTGCATAAATCCCGGATGATATCTCGGATATCCTCCCGCATCCCCCAATAATCTATCTTCCTTCTATACTTCGGCGTGAACACGATGTGATACTTGCACACCCATTTACTATGTGCTAAACTGTCCGCCATAGAGCTTCACCGTCTTTCTTGGTTTTTTGATGGCCTGAACATCCATCAGTTTACCGTCGGTGCGGCTCTATTTAAATTCTCAACCTCACCCGCAAAGCGGGTGGCTATTGGTTCCGCTTGGCGCGGAACTCGCTTAAGCGAGCTGGAGCGGCGGCCCGCTTTGCGGGCTGCCGCTTCTTGCAATACCAGCTGCGGGAGGGTATAATGCTGTCCAGTAGATTTTGAGGAGGCAGACCGATGGGACGCAGATATCTCGTATTCCTCTGTGCACAGGCCAGCCTCTACTCCGCCTTTCTCACCCTCGACCTGCTGCAGGTCGGAAGCGGCTGGAGCACCGCCCTCAAGTATGGCTCGATTCTTCTGTGCTTCCTCCTGTCCTGCGGCGGCGGTCAGGATCCCGACCGCCGCCTGGTACGCGCCGCGCTTGGCGTCACCCTGTTGGCCGATCTGTTCCTGCTGGTGCTGGGACGCTGGTATCTGGCCGGCGTAGGCGCCTTCTGCGTGGTGCAGGCCCTCTATTTTGTCCGGCTCCGCCGCCTGCGGGGCGGGCGGGTCTGGCCCCGTCTGTTGCTGCGGCTGGCCCTGAGCGGGGCAGTGCTGCTGGTGGCGGGGCGCTTCAGTGCCCTGGAGCCTTTGACCGCATTGAGCGTCTTTTATTTCACACAGCTGGCCGCCAATGCGCTTGAGAGTCTGTTTCTGGGGCGGCGGTATGCGGCGTTTTCCGCTGGACTCGTCCTCTTCGTCTGCTGTGATCTCTGCGTGGGGCTGCAAAACCTCTCCGCCTTTCTTCCCGTGTCCGGGCACGGCGGGCTGTTCGCCTTCGCCCGGGTCGGGATGTGGCTGTTCTACCTGCCCTCCCAGGTACTGATTACCCTCTCTGCCGGAAAGAAGTGATTGGATGCATTCCTCCAAACTGGCCTCGCTTTCCTGTTCCGTGGCGCTGGCTTTGCTGGCCGTCAGCTTTTCCATTGCCGTCCCCATCTTGTTTCGTCCCTTCTACTATGTGCAGATCGGCGCGCTGGACCTGCCGGAGCAGACCGGGTGGTCCCAGGAGACCATCCGTGAGGCCTATGACGAGGTACTGGATTTCTGCGTGCTGGGCAGGCCCTTCGGCACCGGGCAGCTGCTCTGGTCGGAATCCGGCAAGAGCCATTTTGAGGATGTGCGCGTGCTCTTCACGGCCGATTTCTGGGTGCTTGGGATCAGCGCCGGGACCGCCTTGATCCTGGTTCTGCTGTGCCGTACCGGCAGGCTCGCCTTCCACCGTTTCCGGGGCCGTGGGCCAGGCTTCTGGGCCGGGGCGCTGGCTGCGGCGCTGGTGACGGCCGTGGCCGGTCTGGCCGCGCTGGATTTCGACCGGGCCTTTACCCTGTTCCACGCCATCTTTTTCCCCGGAAAGGACAACTGGCTCTTTGACTGGCGCACCGACCAGATCATTCTGGTCATGCCGGAGGCTTTCTTCCGCAACTGCGCCATCCTCATCGCCGCGGTGCTGCTGCTCTGCTGCCTGGCGCTGATCCTGTCCGACCGGCCGGGACGGCGCAAGGCGCCGCGTCCCTTTTCCGCCCGCTGACCAACACCCTTCCGGAGCCCAGGCCATAAAATGGCCTGGGCTCCTTTCTCACCCACGCCCCGCCTGCACCATTCCGGCGCTCACTCATAGAATGGAACGGAAGGAACTGTCCTTTTAATACTCTTTTGGGAGGTATTGCAATGCCTGATAAGGTCATGCCCGGCCCTGTGCAGGATACCGCCTGTATCCGTGAGGCCGTGTGCATACACACAAAAAAAATCTATGATTCCTGCAAAGAGGAAGACTTAGCATTTTATAACTTAAACATCCTCATGTTTCAAGTACTCAGACAACGTGGACATCTCAATCGTTGTCCTGCACATACTCCATCAAAATCACCCCATATTTTTTCTTTCAACTTCCGATTATAGCAAATTCGCTATTGACATAGGATAGCAAATTTGCTATAATTGAGCCATAGGAAAGGAGTTGACCGCCATGCCGACCATCTGTATGTTCCGGGGCATCAAAATCTACATTAACTGGCGAGATCACCTACCCCCTCACTTCCACGCCACTTATGCAGGTCAGGAAGTCATCGTTTCCATCCACGACCTCGAAGCCCTGGAAGGCTCCATGCCGAACAAGCAGCTCAAGATGCTCTTAGGTTGGGCAGCCTTCCATCAGGAGGAATTAATGGAAAACTGGAGATTAGCAGAGAATAAGCAAGAGTTGTTCCCCATCGAGCCGCTGAAATAGGCGGCTCGATGGGACGTACTAGAAAGGAGTGTTCCCACATGGCGAAAGACGTGGCCTACTACCTCTCCAAAGGCTTTGACCGGCCGATGGCGGAGTATTTTGCCTCCGGCCGCAAGCGCATCGTTGCCGTCGCCCCCAACGATGATTTTACGTTGACGCTTGATTTCGACAACGGCGAAACGCGAATTTTGGACTGCAACCCCTTCTTGGAGGAGGGCACGGTGTTTGCCCCCTTCCTGCAGCTTGAGAATTTCCGCCGGGTCTACCTAGACAGCGACCATTGTGTAGCCTGGGATATTGATCCAACCATCAACAGCGAGGTCATCTGGAGCAACAAAGTTGACCTCTCTCCTGACAGTTGCTATGTGGACAGTATCCCCTCTGGAGGTGTGCGGGATGCCGGATGAATGCGTCGCCCTCATTGACCAGATCATCGAGGAGCGCCACCGGGTGGGCATGACCCAGGCCCAACTTGCAAAGGCCTGCGGCCTCACACAGTCTGTTGTGGCCCGCATTGAGAGTAAGCGTGCCCGCCCTCAGATTGACACCTTATACAAAATACTGGCCGCCCTCGGTTGTACTCTGCAAGTCGTCCACACCTGATCCCCGCAAACAAAAAAGCCCGGAAGGCTGGATCACACTCCATGCCGTCCGGGCTTGTCTTACGCATTGGTATCTGCTTTGCCGCCGTCGCCCTTGTCCCGCATGGCTTCCAGAGCGTTCCGGATGAAGGCCGGGTACTTCACACCCATCAGTGCGGTATTCTCCAGTATGGACAGCCCCTCGTTGCCGATGAAGAACAGGCAAACGGCAGTGCGGATGTAGGCGGCCCCTGTCAGGCGATCAAGCATGGCGGCCACCCACACCAGCATCAGGATCGTGCACTTACGGACGAGTCCCTTAAAACCAGCCCGGCTCTCCAATGCCCCGGTCTCGCTTTTGCCGGAGCGCTTGAACACCCCGGCCACGATCAGGCCGGTCACGTAGTCCGCCGCCATCAGCCCAATGAGCACCTGCAAGGCGGCATCCCACCCTCCCAAAGCATTTGCAACAAACGTCCCGAGCGCAGCTAAGGCAGCCAGCACGGCGTTTTTGATGTGCACAACGTTCTCCATCATGTGCCCTCCTCACGCGTCGATGTTGTTTTTCATGAATACTGTCCTTTCAGTTGACAAAAACATATGTTTCTAGAAAAATAGGCGCGTACTTTTTTGTCACCTTTGCAGCAGCCCCAGCCGATCCAGCACCACGGCGGCCTGCTCCCTTGTCAGCGCACCGCCGGGGCGCGTGCCGTCGAATACACCGGCCTGTGCGGCCTTTTCCCATGCGTTGGATGCCCATGTACTCACAGTCTGAATAGAACGCGCCACGGCCTCGTCCCGGTCTGCCAGGGCCTTTTCCACGGACTGTTCGACCAGGGCCTGTACTTCATTTATGGTCATATTGATTTCCTCCCGGTACAGCGGCATAGCGGGCGGGTACCGCCCGGCCAGGATCATGCTGCCGGTGTATTTCCCGCCGCCGCTCCACTGCAGATGCGGGCGGTCGGGAAAGGACTTCCATCGCCCACCCCATTCGAAGCCGACCCGCTCCCCAAGCTCCCCGGCCCGCTGGAAAAACGCCGGGTCGGAGTATTCCTGCCCCTTGACGTTCTTACAGAAATCAAAGGCCAGCCCCACGCCCTGGGCGTGGAAGGTAGGCACGCGCCCCTTGCTGGTCCCGTTCCGGTAGCAGTACTCCTGGTACGCCCGGTCCCGGACCGTGCCGGTGATGCAGACCGAAAGGCCCGCATCCCGGCACAGCTGCATCCAGACCCGGCAATTGGCCGCTACGTCCGAGCGCAGGTCGTTGATGTCCCGGCTGTTAAGCATCGCTCTTGCCGGGCTTGTCCCCGCTGATGGGGCCGGGGTCGCTCGCGCCCTCCATCAGCTTGACCATGGCGTCGTAGTCCTTGGCACGCCACAGGCCGGTCAGGGCCTTGTAGTTGCCCCGCATGGTGCGCAGCCACGCGTTGAGGCCGTCGTTGACCGCCTTGCGCCCGGCCTCATCCATAGCGGCATACGCCTTGCCGATGCGGGGCCAGTCCACCTGATGGGCGATGGGCAGGTCACCCATGGTATTGGCCTCACGGCCCTCGCGGATGTTCTGCATGAGCATGTCGGCGGCGACGCCGATGTCACGATCGTTCTTTTCGCCAACGGCGAAAACGGCGGGAGTCAAGGGGTTGAAGTTGATGGTATTTTTCATGTCAAAGTCCTCCTCTTAAATCGTTGCGGCGTCGGCCTCATAGGCCTCGCCAATGTACTGCTGGTACTCTTCCGGGGTGATGATGCCCTCGGCCACGTCGGACCGGGCCAGGGTGCGCACGTCCTCTTTCACTGGATCCAGGACGCTTTCAAAGGTCCTGGATCCCCGCTTGATGGATCTCCAGTAACTGTGTGCGATTGCTTTGACTGCCATGATGATCAGCCTCCCAACATTTCATATATTTCCAGCAACGCCTCATCCTGTGATGCGTTAATGGTCTCCTGTTCCGCCTGTGCCTCATAGAGGGTGATGGCGGTCTCATCGGTCTGTGCCAGAGCCTCTTCCAGCGCGGAAACGCGCTCATCGGCGGTCGGCTCCGGGTCAGGCTCCGGTACCACAGGCACCTCCTTGGCCGTGATGCCCACCAGAGTCCCGTCCTGGATATCCAGGTCGCAATACCCGCAGCAGGCCCACACGGCGGCCTCCAAATGGGCCGGTACGGCGATGTACCCGTCCAGCCAGCACTCCCTGCGCCCGCTCTGAGACTGGAGGGCATGCCCCCCGTCCGCGCGGGCATTGATCTCAATGATTGTCAGCATGTGATTCCCTCCTTACAAAAGTGCAGCATACCAGTAGGTGACCCCTGATTTTGAAAATGCCGTTGCGGCAGAAGTATTTCCACTCACCGTAAAACCAGTGTCTACAATCGCAATAGTTGATAATGGACTGTAGTTGGAAATAACCATGGTAGCCTTGTAATAGACCCCGGCACTATTGTAACCGTCCCCTCCAAGGAGCACGGCTTTGGGACGTTTCCCGAGCAAAATAGTCTGTGCTGCTCCCGTTCCGGTGTACGTTCCAGTAACAATTTTCGGGATAATAGCTGTGTTTTCTTCGCCCGCATACTCGTAATAGTATCCGTCCTGCTCGCCTGCATCGGGATAAGCGTTCCGGCTCTCACTGTACACATATCCCGATGACTGCCGGACAACGCTGACTGTATAAGCCGGAGTAAAATATTGGGTGTAGGTCTTATCGGTCGAGTTGTAGGTGCATACAATCGATGGATTTGGGTCTATGTAGAATACGGATGCAGTGGCGGAACTGTCGTGCGAAACATACTTTCCGGCCAACAAAGAAATGTATGTTGCTCTGGATTCCTCTATTTGCTGGCCTGTGTATGTAAGCGCAGTCGGATTTACAAGCATGACTTTGTGGTCAGCGGTTACAGTAACTTCGTTTGCGTAGTATATGGTGTGTGAGTAAGGGAGCTTACCGGCATTAACCGTGACAAATCTGGTGCTGGTTCCCGCCTGACTGAGTTGATATTGAGACTTCGCCCACTTGTACTGCGTCTCAGCCGTCTTGTTGAGCTGGTTGTTGATGTCCGAAATCGCTTCCGCTACATTTTCCCACGGCAGGCATGGGATCTGGCTGGCCTGCACCTGATGGGGATTATCCAGATCGGCGGTGTGCCCGGCCAGCAGATTCTGCACCGCCGCCGCGGCCCCGGCGGTATCCGCGCCCGCCTGTGCCGCCGTTACAGCGTGGGGATTATCCGTCCTTGCCGCATGCTCTGCAGCAGCGCCCTCTCCATGCAGCAGACCTCTCATCTCATCACCTCCACCAGGATGGGGACGTCCACCGTGGGCGCTGCGCTCTGCTTGCAGTAAGCCGTCAACGTACCCTCGGCGCTGTCCACATACGGCTCCAGCGTGTTGTAGGCCGCCCGCTGGCGCCCGGCCAGCTCTGCGTCCGTCGTGCTGCAGGCCGGATACACGTGAGTCACGTCCGTGGCCTTGATGCCGGCCACCGCCACGGTCTGGCTCCAGGCTCCGGTACTTCCGGCCCATCCTGCCGTGGTCAGCACAGGCCAGGCACGCAGCAGCGTGCTCATCTCCGGCAGCTGCCCCGGCAGGATCAGGCCGTCCTCGCCCAGCCCCGCCTTCCCCTCCTCCAGGCCGTGCAGAGCCGCGTCGATGCGGTCTGCATTGTCGTTAAAGTCGCTCACGTTATAATAGTCAGACGCAGCCGGCTTTTTCAGGTTGTAGTAGTCCGTTTGGGTCATGTCATACTCCCTCCCCGCAAGGTGTCGTGGGTAAATGCGGCCAGCCCTCCGTGCGTGTAGGGCGTCAGCATGGCGTGGGTACGGTACAGGATGATGTAGTCGTAATCCAGGTGGGCAGGCTTGATCTCCTCGATGGCGGCAGACAGATCGTCCATGTTGGGCGGTATCCCGATGGTCCCGGTAAATTTCACGTCAAAGCGGTACTCCTCCGCGTGCTCGATCACGTCCACAGCCCCGTTCGAAAAGCTCTCCGCAACGCGCTGGATCATGGCCACCGTGGTGGTCCCCTGCCCACGCAGCTTGGACAGGATACGGGTACGCCGCCACTCATGCGGCCTGCTCACGTCGGTCTCCAGGCCCAGGGCCCGCTCCCAGGCCTCCAGCCCCCAGGTGGCCGTCGCCACGTTGAGTTGTGCCAGCAGGCCGTCCCAGGCCGCCCGGACCGCCGCGGCCTCCGGGTCCAGCGCCCCCTGAAGGGCAATGACCTCGGCGCTCCGGTCGTAATACCGGGGCAGGTAATCCATCAGTTTCACGTCACACTCACCTCGCCCAGGACCGGGACCTGCTCGGCGCCGATGGACACGTTGCCCGTCCCGCCGTTGACGCTCAGGCTGGTATAATCCACCACGCCGTCAATGTCCAGCAGGAAAAAGGCGACCCGGTTGTAGAGCAGTGTGTAGCCGCGGAAGGCCAGCTCCCGGATATACTCCCCCAACCGTTCGGCAAAGGCGCTCTCCACGGCCGGCGCCGTCGTAGTGCCGTCCAGTGTCACGGAGGCGGATACCTCGATGCTCAGGCCCGCGGCGCTGGACACGGTCACCGTCGCCCCGATGGGCCGCTGCGCGTCGATGTAGGCGGCGCAGGCCGTCACGATCTCGCTGGAGACCGGCTCCTTGTCCGGACCTACGATCAGCACCTTCACGGTACCCGGCCCGTTCCAGAGCGGCGTGACCTTGGCGTCTCCCACACCGTTGACCTCCTTGGCCCACCGCTCATAGTGATATGTGTTGCCGCTGGTGGCGGGCTTTTGCAGATGCTCGTACAGACGCGCGCACAGTGCTGCGTCGGTCTCCTCGTCGGTGCCGCCCTCGGCGTCGGCGTTGCTCCAGCTTTCCAGGCCGGAGATGGTGTTCACCATCTGTGTAAGCTCCCCTGCCCGGATGTTGTAGGCCCGCCCTACGGCGTCGGCCTCCACGCTGCCCGGATCTGCGCCGCCGGTCAGCGTCACCGGCTCCATCAGGCCAAACGCCAGGCCGTCCCCCGTCAGGAAGGCCGTCCCTGCCGGGATCACCGTCCCCGCCCGGCCGGTCAGCGTCAGGGCGGCCCTGGCCCGCGTCCCCGCCTTGCGGACAATGCCGTACTCGGCGCACCGAAGGTCGATATATCCCCCGCTGCTCTCATCCACATAGGCGATTGGGATCAGCGCGTTCATGGCCTGATAGCACTTCCACAGCTCCAGCGCAACGGGGCTTACCATGTCGGACAAAAAGCCGCCCTCGCGCTGCTCCATGGTGCTGCCCACCCGGCTCAAGATCCCGCTTTTGATGCTTTCCGGGGTAATGTCCTCAAACATGGGCCTCAAGCGCCCCCTTTCCATAAATGCTCGTCAGAGCGCAGGATATCTCCAGCAGGCCGTCCAAAAACGTTACGGAGATATCGTCCACGCTGCGGATATAGGGATTGATCAGCAGGGCCTCCCGCACATAGCGGATGGCCTCCGCGCGCTTCAGCTCCCCTGTGTAGGGCTGCCCGATCAGGCTCTCCAGTTCGCTGCCGTAAGCCCAGGTATAGATCTCATAGCGGAACCGCTCCGTGTGAAGGGCTTTCCAGGCCCATACCAGTACCGCGTCCAGGCCCTGCACCTCTACCGGCTCCCCGCGCAGAAAACGCGGCTGGTTAGCCGCATAGTCCCAGCCGATCTCCACGCACAGGGGCAGCTCCCGGCCGCCCTCCCAGGCCTGCGGCTGGATCATTGGGAACAGCTGTGTGCTCATGGCGTCACCACCCTGCAAATCGCAATGTACCGCTGCCGCCCTTCGATGGGCAGCAGCAACAGCAGATCGCCTGCCTTGTAGTCCGGCTTGCGCCGGATCAGCCTGCATTCGTCCACTGCTCCGCCGGTCACGGTCATGGCGCTGTGGCTGGAGTAGGAGCAGGCTGTCTGGATGCTCAGGTCCCCCTTGGGGTCCCTGATTTCAGCCGGTATCTCATAATCCTTTTTCAGCGCGGCGTTCAGCAGCAGCCGTTCCGGCCCAAGCGTATTACCCTCGGCCAGGACCCGCAGCGGCTCCGGCGAGAGCACCTTTCCCAGGACCAGCGCGTCGGCCGGCGCTCCGCCCGCCAGCGCGTCTACCAGCATCACATACGGGTTTGCTTCCATGTTCCCTCCTGCTCAGGCGTCCAACAGCTTTCCCGCCTCCTGCTCGTCCATCAGGTTGCGGAAGTTCAGCGTCAGCTTACACTGATAGAGCCCGTTTTTCCATGTATGTGTGTCCGCATCGATCCAAAACAGGCCGTAAACGCCGGTATAGGGCTCCCGAACCACCACGCACTCTCCGGCGATCAGGGCCGGATTGCCCAGGCAGGACACCGTGACCGTCTGGCTGACCGCGCCGTCCTCCAGCAGCCGCCGGGCCTGTTTGGCCGTATCCTGTCCCTCAGCCTGCTGAAGGTATGCCTGCATCAGCCCGTAGAGGCCCACGGCCTCCCCGTCCTTCTGTTCGGATACCCTGGCGCCGTTTTTGTCGTAGATGGCCACCTGATTGACCATATTTTCCACGCTCTCCGAGACCGATGCGCTGATCAGGTTGCTGCCCGGACGGAGCACCAGGGTGCGCTCTCCCTGTTTTTTTTCGACGACTTCCAGCGCGGCGCCCCGGAAGCGGATCTGATACCGCCCCCCGGTCTGCTCCGCCGCCAGGGTATAGCCGGTTTGGATGATCTTGTACAGGCTCACCCCGGGGAAATTGCGGGAGACCGGCACTCCCGTGGATGCCAGCGCGCCCACGGAGATCCCGAAGTCCCCGCAGACCCGCCTGGTAATGGATTCCGGCGTCTGATTGGTGAACAGGTAGGCGGCCTCGTTGCGCTTGAGATAGATTCCCCGGTCAAAACAGCCCAGGCCGATCCCGCCGCCGCCGGTGTCCTTATCACGTGAAAACACGAAGCCGTCGAATAAAAGCTCCCCGTTTCGGAACAGCTGCGCCCCGTCCCCCAATGAACAGGGGATCACCGGCAGGCGCTTGTCCACCGGGGAGGCCGTCAGGGACACATCCAGCGTCCTCCCCACCTGCTTCCCGTTGCCCGCCCAGGTGCATGACTGCATCAGCGCCGTTGCGTCCTGCGTCCCCGCGCCGGTCGTGAGCAGCAGCTTCAGCGTATCATCCTTCAAGACGGTTCAGCGCCTCCTGCGCAAGGTTTTTGACCGCGGGCCCGGCCTGGAACTTAAATTGTCCCACCGTCTGGTCAAACGTCACCGCAGTCGCCTCCGCCGCCTTCTGGGACAGCGGCTTCTGCTCCGCAGCCCGGGCGGCGGGCAGCTTGTCCGCGTCCGGCAGCTTCAGCACCTGGCCCGGGTAGATCCGGTTCGGGTTGCAGATACCATTGGCGGCGGCCAGTTTTCCGTACAGGGATGCGTCGCCGTAGAATCTCCGGGCAATACCTGACAGCGTATCCCCGGCCTGCACCGTGTAGGCCGTCTGTTTTTCCGGCTGGGTCTCCACAGCTCTGGCCTGGTTCCCGGTGGCTTTCTGCTCCACGGTCTCCGCCGACAGCGTCCGGTACCCGCGCAGGGGGATCGTGCAGTAGATATCGTTGGTACCGTCCTGCTCCCGGTACCGGATGGGGTCCAGGATCACAGCGGCGTTGACCGGCGTGTCCGAGACGATGAAGCGCAGTACGGTCCCCGCGTCGCTCCACTTTTCCAGCCGCTCCAGATAGACAAACGGGTTCGTGCCGGCGCCCGGCTGATTAAATGGGTAGGCATGGGCGGGCAGCAGGCACTCCAGTTCTACATCCAGGAGCACGGCGCTTCCCGGCAGATTCACATCGCCCGCCTCGTGCATGGTCAGCGGGTTGGCCTTCCGCCCGTGCTCCACGTCATAGCTGGAGGGCGTGACCGGGAGCACCAGCTCCTCCCCTGTTTCCGTATCCTTGAAAATGAATTTCCGCAGCATGGGCGTCTCTCCCTTCCTGTCGCGCGATCCGCTATGGCTCTGCCAGCAGCGCCGCCCGGCGCACCTCGTTGGCGAATTTTCGGGCCAGCTTGTCCAGGTCGGCTTCCTCCCGTACCGTAACAGGTCCGTTCAGGTTCAGGTTCACGCTGCCCGCGCCCGCATCCGCCGCCCGCGCCTGGGCGGCGGTCTGCACCCGTTCGCCCTCGTGCAGCAGCGCGGGGAAATCGTCGTAGGGCACCCGGTCCAGCCCGTAGGCATACCGGTGATAGTTGCTGGCGCCGCCGCCGGTCCGCCGTTCGCCCCGCGTGACGGATGCGTTCCCCGCAAGTGCCGCCGCAAGGCCTCTGGTGTACCATTGGCCGCGCTCATAGCCTGCGTCCCAGTAATCAGAGTTCATGCCCGCATCGCTGCGGATTCCTTCCACAAGCGTCATCTCCGCTGCCAGGGCCTCCTGGGCTCCCTCGCTGGCGTTGTACTCGTCCATCCCCCTGACCTTGGCCTGCATCAGGATACGGCCCATCTCGGCCGCATCGTCCTCCGCCTTGGCCCGCTGGTAGTCCTCGCCCTCCATGGCGGCGTTCACCGCTTCGCGGATATAGCGCTCCTTTTCGTTTTCCAGCTGTGCCTGCCATGCTCCGATGGCCCGGTTCGCCTCGTCCTGGGCTCCGGCCGCCAGCCACTCCGTCTGGGCCTGGATGCCCTTCTTGCGCGTCTCGTTATAGCCGATGCCGTAGGCTTCTTCGGCGTTGGCCTCGGCGTCCTCCAGGTTGCCCATCATCCCTTCATAGGTGCTGGCCATGCGCTCGGACAGGCCTCCGTACTGCTCCTGCATGTAGGTCAGCAGCGCTTCCACCGCATCGGACCCGCGGATCGCTCCGGACGACACCTTTCCCGCGACCGTGGCCGCGTCGCCCCACTGCGAAAGGGCCTCGTATACGTCGATCCCACGCTCTGAAAAATAATTGAGGTACTCCTGCGTGGTTTTGTCCGTGAGCTGCATGCGGGACAGCCCGGCGATCAGCACCCCATTGTCGCTGGAATCCAGAGACAGCGCTGCGGAGGTATCCGAAAGGGTCTTGAGCATATCCAGCGTCCGGTCCGCCCCGAAGGGTTTTACCATGCTTTTTGCGTAGCTGGTGATCTCGTCATAGGTGTAGTTGGTGGCGGCCGCCATGGCTTTCACCTCGTCCAGAAAGGCCCCGGCCGACGCATCGCCTCCCAGCAGGGTGGCAAAGGCCAGCTGTTTCTGCTCCCGGCTGCCGGCAATGCCGGAGCCGGACGTGATCGCCTCATCCCGCGCGGAGATCTGCGCCTCAGCCGCATCCTGCACATAGCTTTTAAAGGCGTCGTCCCTGGCCGCGAAGATCTCACTCCCGCCCGATATGGCCCCCGAAAGCCCGCCGACCAGTGCGCCGATTGCGATTCCGGGCAGGCCGAGCGCCGCTCCCATCATGCCCCCGGATACGGCTCCTGACAAAACGGAGGACGCGAAGCGTGCTTCCGGCTCCCCGATCGCGCTGCTGAGAAAGCTGCCGCCCGCCTGAGCGATCGCATCTCCTACCTGCCGGCTGAGCCCGGCCGACAGAAGGCCCTTCAGCAATCCGGATGCGCCGCTCCCCTCGCTTCCGCCGGAATTTCCGGTCTTCCGCAGCTCGTCCCGGTAGCTCATCAGGGATTTGCGGCTGCTGTTCATGGCGCTTTCCGTATCCTTTAGTCTGGCTTTATACTCCTCCTGCTCCTTGATGGCCTCGTCCAGGATGCCCTTGTGGAGCTCATCACCGAATTTTTTGTACGCGGTCCTGGCCTCCGAGACCTTCTTATTGCTGGCCTCCAGTGCGGATTTCCACCTGGATGCGTCCGCCGTCAGGGCCTTCTGTTCCTTTTCGTAGGCCGCGCAGGTCTGTTCCAGCGCCTGCATGGCTTTGTCAAAGGCTTTTGTATTATTGCCCATGGCCTTCATGGTCGGTGACATTTTGTCGTACAGCGTCATGACGATGCCGACTTCCTCCGCCATAGGATCACCTCCGCTTGACATCCGCCGGATCTGCGATATACTGGAAATAAAAAAGGGGGGCGTGCTTATGTTTTGGGTGAGGTTCCGCAGCGGGGCATATGGGTTTCGCGGTTTTCTATGGCTCTGCCTCGGGATGTCCGGTCTGTTCACGGTTTCAATCGGCCCGCTCCTGGCCTGTTCCGGCTATCCCGGCCTGAGCGTCCTGTTCCTCCTTGTGACCCTTGCCCTGCTGCCGCTTTGCATTTGGGTCTCCGGCGATCCGCATAAAGGCGAGCCGCCGCAATGATCCGCCGCCCCGTCCGGGGCGGCTTCAAGCGGTCGAAAACCCCTCTGGAGAAGAGCCTCGCCGAGTTCCGTCGTCCGCAGACGACGGAAGAAAAGGAATCTCCGTCATTTCCGGCGACATGTGCGTCGGAAATGACACCTCTCATGACGGACAGGGCGACTTTTCTGCAAGAATCGAGCCCTGTCCGTCATGCATCCCCCTGTCGAAAAAGGCCCTTGCCCTTTTTCGACAGGCTGCCGCCGCCCCGGCCGGGGCGGCTTTTTTAACGCCGTCCCGGCCTGTGATCGATTTCATAGGACGCCAGCGCCGCCACCAGATCCCGGAAGCCGGGCGGCTTCAGATAGAACTCGTCCGGCTTCCAGCCCTTGGTGTGAAACAGGTAATACACCAGTCCCAGCTCCGGGTCGCTGCCGTCCTCTATTCGTTTTTTATTTCTTCGATGGTATCCCGGCGATAGCCGCACAGCCGTTCTACCGCCCGGCTGATGTCCTCGATCTCTCCGGCCAGCAGCATGGCCTTCACGGTCTCCGCCGGGGTGGCTCCGCCGAACCGCTCCGCCAGCCGCCGGTCCTTAAAGTCCGGTTCCACCACTCCGGCCAGAAGGATATGCACGTTCAGGTCGGTGCTGTTGGTCTCCTTCAGTTCGCTGACCCGCCCATACGGCAGGCCCCGCAGGGTAAAGATCACATCCTCCCCGCAGGCCTCGCTCAGGCGCTTGATCCGATACTTTCGCGTGGGCAGCTGCTTCTGGACGTTCGGTACCTCCGGCCGCAGCAGCAGCTCCAGAAGTTCGCTCATAAGCTTCTCCTTTCCGGGACGCAGGACGCCCCCGCTCTGTCGTGCTTGACAAAGCGGGGGCGTCTGATATAATAACCATACAGGGGCGCTGCGACAAGCGGTCAGCCCAAGTTCAGCTTAACAGGAAAGCCCTGAGAAACCGTCACTTGGCAGAGTGGCGGTTTCTGCTTTTCACAATAATCGTAACCGTGAAGGCCCCGATATGTAATGTGATCCGCATGGCCTCACCCCCTTCCGGAGGTCGTGGCCAACCGCCTGTCCGTTTGTGCAGCGCCAGTGTCATCATACCCGATGCGCCGCGTTTTGTCAAACCATGCCTTCCGTCGCTCCCATCGCGGGGAGCGTGGATGGAAATTCAGGTTCCGATCATATCCAGGAACTCGTAATCGGTAAAGGTGAAGGGAGACTCGACCTTGCCCGGGCTTTTGGCCTCCCAGTCCGCCAGCGTGAGGTCGTTAAACGAAACGTTCTTCAGCACTACCCGCTCAGCTCCATAGGCGTCCGGATCGTTGAGCTTGGAGATGACCGTAAAGCGGATATCCCGCCCGTTGCGGATATACTGCCCGATCACCTGCGCCATGCGGGAGTTGACCTTGTGCATCCGCAGGGAGCCCGTGCAGTCGATGCCGGTCACCTTTTTGTCGCTGGCCATCTGCCCGCACAGTGCGATATCCTCTTTGTTGAAACCGACCTTGGCCTGAAGGCCGTAACACTCGCTCACCTTGTCGCTGTCCAGCCACACCTCGCCCCAGGTGCCGGAAATAACCCGCTTTGCAGAATCCATGCCGTGCCCTCCTTAAATGACGACCTTCAGGTCGATGTCCTCGATGGCGTCCAGTATCTTGACCGCGGCGGCCAGAAAGACCCTTTCCGCCGTATTGGCCTGCTTGATCTCCTGCTCCGTCATGGCCGATGTGTCTGTCCCCACGCTCTGGAGATACGCCTCCTGGGCCTCCAGGTCGATGCCCGTGCGGGAGGCGTCCGCCTGCAGGATGCCTCCGAGCTCCAGGGTCCGGAAATACCCGCTGATGGCCGTGATGAGCAGGCACTTATTGTCGTAGCTGTTGGCGTACTTGCCGATATAGCTGTCCTGGGCCGTCATGCGGATATCCGCCTGCATCATATCCATGGCTTCTACCAGTTTGATCTTCCGGTAGGCCGCTCCCTTGTCCTGGGTGGTGGTCTGGAGGCTGTTCACGCCCCGGCCGACTTTGATCTTCGCGCCATCGTGGAACAGGATAAATTCGCCGCCGTCGATGGCCTCGTCCATCTCCGCTTCCGTCAGCCTGGTCACGTCGGACACCTCCGGCAGTGTGGCGTAAGTACAGCTGATGGTGATCGGAGTTCCCGCGATCAGCCCGGCGATCCGGGAACAATACTGACCGGCGGTAAAGGTCGTGGCGCCTGCCACGATCCCGCCGGTTGTGAAGTTGATGACAGCCTCGCTGTCTGCGGCCGTATTGGGCAGAACCGCCTTACAGACGGCGTGGTCGTTGAGCCTGCGGCTTTTGATCCATGCCACGACTGCGGTACACTGCTCCTCGGTGATATCGGGCGGCCCCGCCAGATAATCGAATACCTGGGTGGCCAGATAATCCAGCGCATCGGTCAGCGCCTCCGCCGCAGCGGGCAGTACATAGACGATGACCTTTCTGGGCGGATTGACATAGCCCAGGAACGCGCGCTGAAGATAGGCCTGATTGGCTGCTCCAAGCGTTGTCGGGATCTGTGTCGCGTTGGTCAGGATATGCGCCCCGTTTCCTTTGCTGTCCTTGATAATCAGCGCCACTATGCCCTTCTCGCTGCGCTGGATCGCTGTAATGGCCGTGTTCTGGAACGAAATATTGATATTAGGCAGTCCCATCTGCAATACCTCCTGTCAAATTTAGGCTGACCGCGCCCATCGGCGGCCACGTTTCGCCGCCGGGCCGGTCATCCTGGTAGCTCAGCGTGACCGTTATCTCGGCGTAGTCGTAGTGGTACTCGCCTTTGTTGCCCGCCACGTGCAGCGCGCGGTCCCCGACGCGCAGATAAGCGGCCGCAAACAGCTCCTGTACCAGCATCATCGTACCGGCCAATGCCGCGACATGGGTGTTATGGTAGCGGTCCACCGTCTCAAACGCGGTCACCACCAGCTGCGTTTTCACGTCCAGCGTATCGCAGCTTGCGTCCGCCATCTCCACACTCCCCAGGCTGACCAGGAAGGACGGCCGTTCAAAGCCCTCCGGAACCAGATCCCGGTACACCCTGCGTCCCGGGAAACGCTCGCCCAGCCGCTCCTCCAGTGCGGCCAATATCGTGTTGGGGTTAAGCATACGCGCCTCCTAGTAGTCGATTTCATCCGCGAGGCGGCTCAGCACCTTGTCCGCTGCCCGCCGTGCGTGTTCCCATGCCTTCAGCTTGGTCCAGCTGTAGAATAGATGGCCCTTTACATAGGCCCCGCGCCCGCTGACCCCGGCCCCTACGATCCGGGCCCGATACCGCTTGTCCTTCCCCGAAGGCCTGCGTGCGCCATGGCCCCGTTCCAGCCATCGGGTCACCATGCGCCCGGAAACGGTTTTCCCCTTCCAGGTCTTGCGTTTCCCGAACCGGTCATGAAACGGCATGGCCTCCGCCCGGATCGCCGCATATCCGCCTTTGCTGCCCAGCGCCAGGCGCTGGCTGTTCCGTACATGGCAGAATAGGTCGTCCACGCCCTGGGAGAGGATATTGGCGTCCAGATCCCGCCGGACCGCCGCGCCCATCTCGGCAACTGCGGCCTGACGGGCCGCAGGAAACACGTCGAACAGAGCATCCCAGTGCCGCCGGAACTGATCCAGCTCTTTGGTATCCACCCACGTCTTCACTACAGGTCCCTCTTCCGCACGATCTCATATTCGTTTTTGAACGGGTCCAGCGTATGGGCGGTCAGCACTTCATAGGGCTCTGCCGCCACATCCACCAACCCGCCCGGCGTCAGTTCGATGGCTTTCGGCGTCACCAGCACGTAGCAAAGCGTATTGACGGACATGGGTTCGTCTCGCTCATGCCGCAGATACTTTTCCGTCAGCACGCCCGGAAAGACCGGTCCATCCGTGCCCCGGTGGACGTTTCCCTGGCACTCAACCAGTTCGACCAACGCAGCCTTCCCGCTCATCCAGCCCCGTTTTCCGTCGGTCAGACTGGTCAGGAACAGGTGCCGCCCCCGCCACCGCAGGGCATTGTGGAGCGTGATGGGCTGCCTGCGCAGCACCAGGCTGGCGTCTCTGGCCCCAATGCCCACCTGCGAAAACAGGTTGGTCCTCTCCCCCAGTTCCACGCCCGCGCTGGTGGTACGCTGCACCTCCCAGCTCCATACGTGGTCCGTTTGGACAATCCGGAGCACCTCGACCCGCTCCCGCAGCTCCGCCGCGCGCTGGTGCATCGCCATCTCCTACCCTCCCGCGGAGCCGGCGTCCGATCGGGACGCCGGCTCAGAGAATTTCAGCTGATTCAGCCGTCGCCGGAACATGGGGTTCTCGGTCAGGAGCGTCCCGCCGACGGACAGCTCCGGCAGATCCAGCGAATCCAGCACCAGGGCGTTGACACACAGGTCGTAGGACTCCCGGCGCAGACTGCCCTCCTCGGGCTCGGAGATCCCGGCCCCCTCCAGGTACGCCACCGCGCCCGGATAGAGGTCCCGGATCTTCGTCACCCGGTGCTCATCGGCCGGATCCACCTCGCAATACCGCAGCAGCCTGTCCAGCCGCTCATCCGTCAGGGCCATATTAAACCACTAGGCTCCAGCCGTTGGCCGCAGGCAGATAGAGCCCGGAGGCGACCGCCGCCACGCCGCAGACCACCCCGTCCGCCGCGTCATGACGGAACTTAACAGCTACATACCGCCCATTGAGGGCGCTCACCTTGTACGTCACCACCGCAAGCTGGGGGGCGGTGCCCACGCCGTCGGTGAAGGTAGCCTTGCCGATCTCCTCCGCTCCAGCCCCGCCGCTGTCGCCGGAGGCCAGCAGGGAGACCGTCAGTCCCTTACCCTTGCCCAGGGCAGCGGCAGACACCAGGAACACAATCTCCTCCACCCCGGACACATCCACATAGGCGGTCGTCTTGTCGGTGGAGGCCGCCACGCTCTGGGGGGCCAGGACGTTCTGAAACGCCAGTGCTTCCGAAATACGCTTCATACTCTGCTCCTTCCTTACTTGCGGTCCGCCAGCGCCACGAATGGGCTGCGGGCCTTGCTGCTGTTCTTGATGGTCAGCGGCTTGCTCACCTTGGGCATGCCGTTACAGCGGTACACCATGCGGAAGCAGTTCTGATCGGTGAGGAACTCCACGTGAATGGACCAGTCCTGCTTGGCGGCGCCCTTGGCCAGCAGAATGTACATGAAGGGGTCCACCAGCATGATGTCGCCCTTGGTGCCCAGGGCGGAACAGCTATCCTCAAACAGCACCGGCTTGTTGAGCACCCGCTGGGTGTCGAAGTTGCCCAGGCCGCCCTCGGGGTTCCACAGGAACTTGGCCGCCTCGCCGCTCTGGATGGACAGGTAGGGGAGCTGCTCCTCCAGGTCGGGGTGCATCAGCCACACCAGGCGGTTGCGGTTGCGGGGCATGGCCCGGGCCTGTATCTTGATGGCGTTGGCGCCCACGAAGGTTCCCGCCTCCTGGCCGGTCTCCTTAGCCACCTCAATCAGCGCTTTGGAGTGGAGCAGGCCCAGGGGCTTACCCACGCCGTCTCCAGCGATCACGGCCTCAGTCAGCAGGCGGTCGGCGGCCAGGGTGAAGCCGGTGGAGGCAAAGCCGGACATGAACGCGGCATCCTGAAGCATCTCGTCGGTGCAATAAAGGAAGCCCATCATCTTCTCCAGGTCCAGTTTCATCTCCTTGAACTGGGGCTTGCTGGCGGCCACAGCGGCGCCCTCGGCGGCCCAGTACATCTGCACACCGCCGAATACGGACTTGCTCACGTCGGTCTCGTCGGCGCTGATCCAGCGCATGGAGTTGGCCGCGCTGGAGCAGGTGTAGCGGTCCAGCCGGTTCAGCAGAGGACTCATCTGCACGGCGCTCTCCATGATCGCGGAGGCGAAGTCGGTCTGGATAGCGAATCCGCCGTCGGCGCCGACGCCCTCGTTGGCGCCCAGCACCGCGTTGTTGACCTGCTGGAGACGCTTGTCCTCGACGTGGTTCTTGCGGAAGTTGTAGATGGCCGCCAGCTGCTCGCCGATGGAGGCAAAGGGCTTGTCCGCCCCACCATTGCCCGCCTTGTGGGCCTTGGGATCCGTGTGCAGCTCACCGTCATAGACGGGCTCGGCCGCCTCACGGCTGGCCTTGGCCAGTTTCTCCAGGGTGGAGATCTGACCGTTGATGGCCTCCATCTGGTCGGTGATCTTATTGGCATCCTCAATCTTGCCGTCCTTCACCAAGCCCTCGGCCTGGGCGAGCAGCTGGCCTTTCCGGGCCCGCAGCTCATTGATCTTTTCCATGTAGTCCATAGCGATCTCCTTTCATTGATCAAAAATGTGCAAGCGCTCTGAGTCGGGCCAGGGCGCGGATTGCCGTTTCTTCGGCTGTCCTGGCGGTCCGCTGGGCGGCCAGATGATCCTGGTACTGCTGCCGCATGGCAGCCGTCAGGCGAATCCGGCCGCCCGCCGCCGCAACAAAGGCCGCCGGGTCCTCTTCCCCGCCGGGCAGGCCCACCACCTCGTCGATGAGTCCGTACTCCTTGGCCTGGGTGGGACTGATCCAGATGTCCTTGTCCATGAGGGAGACCAGTTCCTCCCGGGTCTTGCCGCCGCCCCGGGCGGTGTAGACCTCCAGGATGCAGTCCCGGGCGTTGCGCAGGGCCTCGGCTGACCGACGCATAGCCCGGTAATCCCCCTCCGCGCCGCCGGCGGGGTTGTGGTAGCACAAGAGGGCCCCCGGCTCGCTCTGGATCACCTGGCAGCCGGTGGCCGCCAGGGTGGCCGCGCTGGCCCCAAGGCCCTGGAACAGCGCGGTGGTCTTGCCGGTATACCGCCGCAGCATGGAGCGGATCTCCAGTCCCACGCTCATGTCGCCCCCGGGCGAGTTGATCAGCAGCGTCACCTCTTCGCCGTCCGCCGCGTCCAGCGCGGCCTGGATGTCCATGGGGGCCGTGATGTCCCTCCATCCCCACCAGCGCAGGATGTCGGCCGAGTCGTTGTCCCACAGCTCGCCTCTCAGGTTTACATCCATCTATTTCTCTCCTTTCAGCACGGCCCCCAGAGAGGCCAGATTCTTGGAAACCAGGAACTCCTGGCCCAGGCCGCCGGGGATGGGTGACTTTTCCTCCAGGGCACGGCATTCGTCCGGGTTGTAAATCGTGTTGCGGACCATCCGCTCATAGAATTGGCTGCGGGTCAGGTCGTCACCCCGTAGGAGTACCGCCACATTGCCCCGCATGTACCAGCCCTCCCCGTCCCGCTTGTCCGGGGGAATGGCCTTATAGCCGTCCTCCTGCTCCCACTGCACCACATAGGGCAGCAGGGTGTCGGTGACGTAGTTCTGCCGCTGCTGGGCGTTGGAGTCATAGCTCTCCTTGCCGGTCTGCAGCATGTGCTTTGGGATACCGGTAAACCGGGCGATCTCCTCCACCGTGAATGCGCGGCTCTCAATATACTGGGCGTCGCTCTGGGAGAGGCCCAGGGGGGTGAACTTCATGCCGTGGTCCAGTACCGCCACCGCGAAGGCGTCGTCGGAGGCGTAGCCGCGAAACTCGTCCTTCAGCTTCTGCCGGGTGGCCGGCTTGGCGTCGGTGTCCACCTCCAGCACACCGGAAAGGCGGGCCCCGTTCTGGTAGAATTTCCGCTCGTACCGCTGTGCCATGGCGTCCATAGCGATGGTCTCCCTAGCCAGGTCCAACAGTCCCCTCCCCCGGGTGCCGTCATAGGTCTCGAAAAACAGGAAGGAGAGCTCATATGGGGCAAAGGTGCGCTGCCAGCCATCCACGTTGTAGTCGTACCAGTAATGCCCGCTCTCCCGGTCCTTGCGGATGGAGCAGCACTCCGTGGGCAGAGGGATGCGGGCCACCAGGCGCCCGTCCCCATCCCGGCGGTTCCAGCAGGTGCCGAAGCCATACCAGAAAGCGTTGGACATGATGAGCTTCTGGCACAGGAAGGGGGACATGCGCTCGTTGGGCCGCACCTTCAGCAGCCGGTCCAGCGCCGGGTCATGCACCGCCTTCCGGGCGTCCCCGTCCTTGGTGTAGGTGGCGAATGGAATCAGCCCGAAGGAGTTGCTGAGGATGCGGTGGGCAGCCGCCACCGGGGAGAGCCGCTCCGCGGTCCCCTGGCCCGTTTCCACGTCTTCCCCGGACAGGAACAGGTCCTTTAAGAACTGCCCTAGCTCCTCCGTGGAGAGCGTCCGCGTCTCAATCGACGCCCTTGGGCCGTTGATTGCCCGGTCAAAGATCATCGTTTTCCCCCTCTCCGCGCCCTGGCGATGACCACTGCGTAGGCTACCAGGCACCCGCCGGCCACCAGCAGTGCAGCCGGGCGGCCGCCCAGCTCCCAGGCCGCCCGCACAAAGCAGGCTCCGCCGGCCAGGAGCAGCAGATCGTCCAGGTAGAGCGCCAGCCTCCGCCCGGCCGCCTTCAGATGTTTCATCTCAAATCCCCCAATCCTCGGAGAGTACATGGTCGTTGATGTTGCTGCCCGGCGTACGCATCACCAGCAGCCGGGCCAGGGCGTTCATAACGGCGGCCACAGGATCGATGCGCTCTGTATCGTCTTTGTGCCGCTTGGAGAGCTTTATATCTCCATAGTTGTTCTGGATTTCGATGGCGTTGCCCAGGCACCAGTAGGCCAGCGGATTCTCCTCGATAATCAAACGCCCCTGGAGCAGCAGCTCCCGGAAGGTCTTCACCGCCAGGTTCTGTCCGGCGCAGGTCTGCGCCACCTCCACGCAGAAATCCTCCCGGTTGCGGTCCTCGTTCATGCGGATGGCGAGATCGGTAGCGTTGTGTCCGTCATAATCCACTTCGTCTACCGCCCAGCCGTGTTCCCGCTCGCCGGCACAGATCCAGTTATAGACATAGCTGTTGTCCGTCACATCGCCGGGCGTCAGCGTACAATAGCCTCCCTCGGCCCAAAACCGGTAGGGCACCCGGTCGGTTTTTTCGTGCCGCCCCGCCCCGTTTTCGGGCATAAAGGCATGCATTTTGATGGCGATGCGTCCGTCCCCCAGGTCAAACACAGCCCCTGCACCGGACAGGTCGATGCGCTTGCCCAGGTCAAACCCGCAGTGACAGTGCAGCCCGTCTGTGAGGGCGGCGAACTCCGCCCGAGGCTTCATGGCTGTTTTGACAAGCGCCATGCACCGCTCATCCAGATAGCGGTTGACGCTGCCCGTCTGCCAGACGCACATGCGCCGGGTTAAAAATTTGCGGATCTTGTCCGGATCGTTGGAGGCGTAGGCCGTGTTGTGCTCGTCCCGGATCTGCTTGAGCAGGATCTCACTGTACTGGCTGGGATACCGCAGGCAGGGGCTTGGCTTTGCCCATGCCCCCTCATCGTGAGGGCTGTCACCATCGTCCAGCTCCCGGATCATCACAAAGTAGCTCTCGTCGGTGACCGTTGGGTCCTCCAGGACCCGCTTGGCGTACAGCTCCTCCTCATAGCACGGCTTGTTGCCGGCATCATCGCCCGCCGTGGTGATCACATCCAGCAGGGACTGGGCCCGCTTGCCGAAGGAGTTGGTGCCCAGGTCGTAGATCTCCGAGTGCGGGTGGGCGTGGTACTCGTCCACCACGAAGTAGGTAGGGGCGCCGCTGTCCTTGTTCTTCGTGTCCTTGGACAGGGCCCGCATGAATCCGCCCCGGGTGCGGTGGACGATGGGGTTAGACCGGGGGACCAGCAGCCTCCTGGCGATGCTGGGGCTGTTGAGGGCGATCTTCTTGGCGTCGCCCAGTACCCGCATGGCCTGGCCACGGTCCACAGCGGCACACTCCACCTCCGGTTCCTGCTCAAACCGGGCCAGCTCCGGCCGGTAGGGCGGATAGATGGCATCACCGCACATATGGTACAGTCCCTGTCCGGATTTCTCCGTGCTCTTGTAAGTACCGCGGGAGCGCTTATTGTAGGTATGCGTAAACCTCCGGGCGCCCGTCTCCCGATGGACCCATCCGTAGACGCAGCCGAGGTCAAACACCTGCCATGGTTCCAGCTGGATCGGCTTTCCCGCGTCTACTCCCCGCACTTGGATACACTGCCCAAACCACCGGATAATCCGATCCGCCCGGGTGGTGTCGAACACATAGGGGAAATCATCCGTCCCCTGCCGCGCTAAGTCGTCCAAATGCCGCCGGCAGGCCAGGATCTCGTACTTGCAGCACAGGGGCCGCAGCTTGCCGTATACCACCTGCTTGGCGTAGACAGCGACAGGGTGATGCAGGCCGCTTTGCCATCTAGTCGCCAAAGAGATCACCGTCCGGATCAGCGCTGGCCCCGGCCGCCGCTGCTGCCCGCTTCTGGGCCAGCCGCACCCGCCCGGAGGGGGTGAGCCCCAGCTTTTCCGCGTACTGGAGGATATTGCGCTCCAGGCTCTGCATCTTACCGCTCACCGCGTCCAACTTGGCCGCTGCGTCGGCCACCGCCTCCGGGTCGTCCTTGGCGTCCTTCAGCTGCCTGGCGGCCAGGGAGAGGAGCCTGCACTGGGTCTCATACCGGGCCATCATGACGGAGTATACGCCGAGCGCGTCGCTGTCCAGGTCGTCCAGGATCACCAGGCCGTCCATCCGCTCCAGGACCTTCTTCCAATACCGGCCGGCGGCGGCGTTCTTAGTCATGAGGGCGGGCTTCTCCATCTGGGCCAGACGGCCCCGGTCAGGGATCACGCCCTCCTCCGCCCGCTCCCGGAGCTGCCGCTCCTCCTCGGTCAGGTTCTTGCTCATGTTCTCCAGCGCCTTGGGTGGCGTGGGCATCTCTCTCACCTCCTGCTCCCCGCCCGGCCGGGCCGGTATTCTGATAGGGGAGATTTTCCTACATCTGAGGGGCCGCGGGGTCTTCCGCCCCCTCGCCCGAAACTTTTTGGGGGCGGGGGGAGGGTAGGCAAGCCATAGGCTTGCCCCTGCACGCGCCCGGCCGTGGGCACGCCCACGCGCTCTCACGCGCCGGGGCGCGGACGTAGCCAGCGGCATCCAAACGGGCTCAAATTCTCGCCATTTTCCTTCGTTCTTCCGCCTGTTCCCGGGCGGTCTTCTGGTCGTGATGATGCTTGCACAAGCTCTGGTGGTTGGCCGTGTCGACGAACAACGCCCAGTCCCCACGGTGGGGCTTGACGTGATCCACCACCGTGGCCCGCACCCGCTCCCCGTGCTTGGCGCACTCCCGGCAGAACGGCTCCCGCAGGAGCTGTGCGGGCCGCAGATCGTCGGTCCAGATGTCCAGGCCGTACCATGCGTGGTGCTCCGCCGAGGCCCGCCGGGCCGCCGGCTTGGGTTTGTGTTTGGGACAGTATCCCTCCCGGGTCAGCTCCGGGCACCCCGGGTGCCTACATGGTCGGAGCGACTTCAGCGCCACAGGCTATCACCTCCGGGCAAAACAAACAGCGCCCAAGCCACGACACCCGGTATTCGGGTCATCATAGGCTCAGGCGCTGGTCTCATCGGACGCTGGCTCAGGCGCTTCGATATTCACGATGCTTTCTTGTCCGCACCTGCGGCAGTAGACCGGCAGGGCATAGGCGGTGGTATCCTCCCTCAGCTTCAGAACCTTGCCCTTTCCGCATACAGGACACATCAACCATCCATTCCTTATGACAATCTTACCAGACTCGAGGTGCTGTTGCAATACCTCCAAAGCAGATTTTCCCTCCTCTTTTGAGTTGTTACAGGTGGTTTCCAGACCGAACAAGACGCGCGGGCTATTCCTTTTTCCGTCTGCGCGGTGGCCTGACTCCTCTCTTCCCCTCCTTTCTCTCCGGCAACAGGTACTTTAAATACAGATATTCTCCGAACTCACTCTTCTCCTCCCGGCGATCCAGGGTAATCGCGCCGGGTGGTGCCGTAATGGTAACGCTGTCTGAGACCCGCATGCTCTCCACCCTGGGCTTCGTCAGGCCGACCGAAGGTGTCCAGCTCCGCGCGCCCGGCTCGGCCCTTCCCACCTCCCGCGGCTCCTTGGTGAGATATTTCGCCAGTGCCTCATAGCCCTCCCAGATATCCAGCCGTTCCATGTCCACCTGGCCGTAGGGCCAAAGGGATTGGAGCACGTCCAGATCCCCGCCTGTGCCGTTGAGGACAAGATGGTGGTGCAGCCGCCCACCCTCCGCGCTCAGCTGCTCTGTCACGTAAATGTACTTAGTAATAAGTCCACGCACCTTACGGTGCTTGCGCAGCAGGGCCAGGAATTTGCGTACCCGCTTGATTGCAGCTTCCCGGTTTACCGGAAGGTAGTCGTCACCATAGGTAAGTACGATGTGTAGGTCATGCCAGTCAAAGTTTGCAGCAAGCACCATCTCCAGTTTCTGCCATGACCGGCGCAGGTTGATTTTTTCCTGGGCTACACTGGACATCTGGCTCTTGGCCGCCCTTTCCCGCGGCGTGTCCTGGATAGAGGCGCTGGTATAGCAGACGCTTGCCACCAGCCGCCCGCCGGTAATTGTCTTAATCCGCTTCATCCGGTTCCTCCGACTCCAGGGCGGTCAATACCTTACCGATCTGCCTCCATATCTCCAGCGGAAGCTTGCTCCCAGCATATGCCTCCCGTACATCGTGCTCCGTCAGGCCGCCGGCTTCTGCCACCCGGCGGAAGCAGCCCAATCCGTGCGCTCCACGGTATTGGACCAAACGCTCATGCACCTGACGTTTCAGGCGGCTTCCTGGCCCGCCTCCCAGCCCACCATTAGGCTGTGTCTGCACAAGGCCGCCGGATGGATGAACCGCAGCCACCTCTACCCCGCCGATCTCTGGAATCTGCGCCAAATTCCATTTCATTCCACATGTTAGCACAAGCACTCCGATTTTCAGGCTCTCCAACACATAGTGGCGCATCGCCTCCAAATCACTTGCCTGTTCGCTTGGGACGGTTACAATCAAAATTTCCACAGGACCACCTCCATGCAAATGCGGAAAGGCGGGGCCAGAGCCCCGCCATCCCTTTTCTGTTTTCGTGCTACTCGTCACATCGGTCATCTATTTTGCGCGCTCCGTGGCTGGCGAGTGCCCCTTGGATGCCGCCCAGGCTCTTGTACACGTCAACCGTGCTGGTGTAATTCTTGATTGCCATTGCTCATACCGCCTCTCTCAGGATGGATTCGCTTCCCACTCATGCCACAACTGTCTCCCTATCTGCACCGATGACCGGCCGGCCCGCCTTATCCCTGGGCGCCCCGGCCCTGACCCAGCTCAGCCAAAGATCCTCGAAGGCCTGCACCTCCGGGGTGCGGGGGCAGTTCCGCAGCCCCCGGTTCTGCCGCACCGTCAGCTCCTTCTCATCCAGTTCAAGCGTATAGTAGGAGCTCCTGGGACTGGATTTTTTCCGGATGAAGAAAATGGCCGTCTGCCCGTCGGCGTGGCGCCTGCCATAGGTGCTGACGCAGTGGCGGAGGGCGTTGCCCTCGTCGGTGAGCTCCTTCTGGCTGGCCGCCGGCCGGATCAGCAGGCCGCCCGAGGCAAAGGCGTACTTGCGCAGCGCCATCCGCCGCACTCGGAATTTACCCGCCACCCCCTTTTGCTCCAGGAGCGCCGTCCCGGCCGCGGCCTCGTCGTGGGCGGCAATCAGGTTATGTGGGAAGCGCACCCGCTCATTGCTCAGATCCCAGCCCAGCCGCCCCGCCATATCCCAATAGTCGATGAGGATCTGCACATCCGGCATCTCGCCATCCGCAGGCGGGTCCTCATCCTCCGGCTCCGGGGCATAGTCGTCCTCCCACTGCCCGCACTGTCGGAGCAGGTACCGGATGCTCCTGGCCACTGGCCCCAGGCCTACCAGCTGCCCGACGTGCTCATCCCCCAGGAAAAAGGCGTTGACGATATCCTGCTCGGTCAGCACTTCGCCCGCCGCCTTGCTGTGCCGGTAGAGATCCCAGAACAGTACATCCCAATCCTGCCCCCGGGCCATGCGCAGCTCCTCCCGGTTGAGCCGGAACATCCTGGCAGGCCGGTTCTGGGTCCAATCCAGCTCGGGTAGCTCCAGTTCCCCCCCTGCGTTCTTTTCCCACCGGTCCTTCCTGGTCCCGGCCCGGATCAGATCGTCCAGTACCCGGGGCAGCCCGTGGAGCAGCGCCCCCTCCGCGTTCGGGTGGGCCTGGTATAACCGCATCCAGACCACTGGGCAGTGCCGGGCCCCGGGCCGGGGCTGCATGTACACGTCCAGTTTGCAGTGGGGCAGGCAGCTCCCCGCCAGCAGATGCTCCGACAGGCCGAAGATGTTCTCCTCCTCCCCCCACCGCTCCGTCCACGTCCTGGGCTGTCTCCAGTCCCGGGTGTACTGGATGAAATACCCTGCATGGCCGCTGTAGGCGTTGGTCCAGCCCATCAGCTGGGCACAGTCCCAGGCTGAAAACACATAGGCCTCCGCCGGTATGGCCTCCAGGTGCTCGCCGCCTCCGGCGAACACACGCCGCTGGATCACCCAGCCCGTCAGGACCAGCAAATGGTCCTCACCCACCACACAGGCGCTCATGGCCATCCCCTCTGCCGGGGCAAACCAGCCCGTCTTCCGCAGCGCGGCCCGCCGGCGGATCTGTACCTGGCATCCGCACTGGGGGCACAGGATGCAATTCCCGTCCTCATAGACCGTCCCGCCCTCCTCCTCGGTATAGCTCTCCGGGAGGACGAAACCGTACCCTTTCTGACCCCGTCCATAGTGGTACAGCTCCTGGTACCCGCAGCAGGAACACTCCACCCGCACCATCTTCCGTTTCCGGGGCCTGGCATACTCGTCCAGAATCACATCCAGCCCCCAGTCCTCCACCCACTCCTGCTCGTAGAGAAAGCCGTGGGTGTCCAGCTCGCCTTGGAGTACCGCAGCCGCCCAGTCCAAAAAGCCCTCCGGCGGGCGGCGGGGCACCAGCTTCCGCACATCTTCCATGGCACTCACCCCAGGAAGTCGGCCAAGTCCAGACCGATCACGCCAGGGGCTTCCGCGCCCATACCCGCCTCTGGCAGACCATAGAACTCCCGAAGGATGCGGTCAGCCTCCGATGGGGTGACGCAGGAGAACTTCCCCGTCCTGTGGCTGTCCGCAAAGGCTTTGATCTGCTTCTCCGCCTCCACAATGGACATGTCCGGATTGTCCAGGTCCTGGGCGATCAGTTCGGCGCACTCCGGCTCCCGGCGGCAGATGTCCATCAGCTGCTCCGCCACCATCCATGGAGCGGAGCGCGCCGGGACCTGGGACTGCTGCGCTCCCAGCTTCTCAATGGCACTCATTCCGCACACCTCCCGATGGCCTCCGCCAGTGCCCGCAGGGCCTTTTCCATCCCCCGGGCGGCGGTCGGGTCCTCCCGGCCCCGGGCCTTGAGGAGCAGGCCGTGGAGCTTGTTGGCCAGCTCCTGCCCCTGGTTGAAGAGCACCTCGAACTGGGCCAGCTCCTTGTCCCCCGCCATGGCGGCCTTTTTCTCCGCCTTATCCCGCTCCTCCAGGGAGCGCTTCAAGATCTCCACTGAGGCCTCGGCCTGCTTCTGCTTGTCCCTGGCCTTGGCAGCCGCCTCTTTTGCCTTGTCCAGCTTGGCCTGCATCTCGGCGACAGCGTCGGCCCGGGCCTTGTCCACGGCGGCTTGATCCACCACCGTCTCCACGGCCACATCCACCGGACGAGCCTTCAGGTCGGCCAGTTCAGCCTCCAGCCGTGCAACGTCCTGCATGGCCTGCTCCCGGTCCTCCCTGGCCCCGGCCAGGCGGACATTGAGGAACCGCATGTCCTGCGCCATCTTGTCCCGGGCCTGCTCCGCCGCCCGCTGATCCGCAGCGGCGTGCTCGGCGGCGGCTCTGGCCTCGTCCCGCTCCTTGATGGCCTGCTCTAGCTGGCGGGCGCTCATGTCGATGACGTTGTTTCCCTCCATAAACTGCTCCCGCTCCTCCGGCGGCAAAGCCAAGAGCATCAAGGCTTTGGAGGCTCCCAAATCGGCAAGCGTCTGCCGATTTGTCCACTCTCTTGCCAACCTCATAAAGTTCCGGGCAGTTCGTTCAGAGAATTCCACTCGCTCATTGAGCCAGGGCAGCCACTCCCCATGTTCCAGCAATTCCTTGGCCTCGATCAGACAGCGTCCGATCTGGAGGATGGACTCCCCGGCCCGCACTTTACAATCCAATATTTCTTGCGTGATGGTGCCGATATCACGCGGCTGTACGTGAGTAAGACTTACATCCATGGCGGCAGCAAGATCAGATTTCGCATTCATATTCCCGCCTCCTTCTGCAAAATTTCTCCCCCGAAGCTCTCGGCCTCTGTATGCATCTGCGCATCCCACACCTCAGCGGCCCGCATCACCTGATCGGCATATGCCCTGTCCCCGGTATCGCTCCCTGCATGGTAGGCGGTCAGCGCCGCGCTCAGGTCTCCGCAGCGCTCGATCAGGCTACCGAGGTACTCCATGCCCGCCTCGATGTTTTCGGCTGGTGTGAGGTCTGCTGGAAAATACCTTGGATGGAGTTGGCACAGGCCGCGGCAGCCAGCCGGGCTTACCGCCTCCGGGTCAAACCGGGACTCCACATAGATCAGCCCCAGCGCCACGTGGTACGGCACCCCATTGGCCTCTGCTGCCGTATGTAAGACATCCTGCAGTTCGTACTCCAGAGGTACGTCCGCCCGGAAGTATCCCTGCTCCTCCAGCGCGGCGGTAATCAGGGCGTCCTCGTCCGGGTCTTCGCCGCGTCCTTCTCCGCCTCGAACGCCTTGATAAAGGCAATTGCATTGTCCACTCTCTGGGCCGGCTTCCCGAAGTACTCCCCGGTCAGTATGCTCCTCAGTACGCCATAGGCCCAGGGGTATCCAAGTGTCCCGTCCTCCGCCGCTTCCTGCGTCATATGCCGGTAATGATGTGGTTGCATCAGCTCCCGCCTCCTGTCTATTTGCCGTCAGCAGCATACCGGCCAAGAGGGCCAGAAATGCCACCCATGTGATGACGGCTACTTTCAGCAGCTTGTCCATATTGTGCTCCTTATCGTACTTTGATCTTAAATGACTCACGGATTACGCCGGCGGCCAGGATGGCTTCAACCGTGAAATACCGGCGCTTGGGGTGTATGTATACCACTCGGCCCGTTACACGGCCAGCCCTCTGCCGTACTTGCTGACTGTATTCCTGGGCGCTCTTGTTGCCCTCGAAGGCAGTCGGTGTCCAGGTATAGGCATCTCCGATTTGCACGTCCTGTCCTCCTTACGATGCGCCTTGCTGTGGCCAGGGATCACCTTCCGGCGGCGGATCTCCAAGTTTAACCTGCATATACTCCGGCTCGGATCGCGGCTTTGGTGCCGGGGCATCATAGACGGATTCGCGGAAGGTCTGAGTGTTGCCGTCAAAGGTGAGATAGATCTGCCCCACCTCGCCCTCTTTGTTTTTGGCGATCTTGAGCACACGGCGGCTGTCAGGCCGATCCGGGTCCTCCTTGTACAGCAGCATGATCACATCTGCATCCTGCTCGATCTGCCCGGATTCCCTTAGTGACGCCATGTTGGGCGCCTTTCGGCCGTCCCGGTCTTTATCCGGCCGGGAGAGCTGGGAGAGCGGGAAAACAGCGATTCCCGTCGTTTGGGACATCTGGTGCAGACGGATGCTTACGTCTGTCACTGCGTCGTAACGGCTGCGCCCCTGCGGTGATGGGATCAGCTGCAGGTAGTCGATAAAGATGGCATCGTACCGGCGGCTCAGGGAAAATGCCTGTATATCCGCTACGGTCATGCCGGCTGCCTCAATCAACTCCAGTTCCGGCTTGATCAGCCGCTTGGATGCGATGGAAAGCGCCTGATAGTCCGATTCGTCCAACTCGCTGCGCTTGATTTTTGCAAGATTCATGCGCATGGTAGTCGCAATGAGCCGGTCATGCAGCTTTTTATAGCCCGTTTCCAGCGAGAAGAATCCGACACGCTTGCCCAACCCGGCCAGGTACCAGCCAAATGTGAGCGCAAGCGCCGTCTTTCCGGCGGAGGAATACCCGCCCAGCACGACCATATCGCCGCCCTCGACGAAGAGCCGGTCATTGAGCTTGTCCAGGGGCCAGGAGTAATACTCATGACGCTCATGATGGCGGGTGAAGAAATCCTGCAGAGCTTCCTCCATGGTGACATATTTGACGCCCGGCCGGTCTACCAGCTCCGAGGATGCCTTTGCGATATATCCCTGTGCGGCCTCAAGGCTCCCTGCCGCCTGCAGACGGCCGCCCAGCTCCTGGAGGCGACACAGCCGGGCCTGCTCCCGCATGATCCTGACATGCTCCCATACGTTGACCGCTGTTGAGGCCACGTCCATGGCCCACATGACATACTGACGCCAACCATCCTCGCCGCCTCCGCTCAGCTGGTTGACTACCGTGACGGGGTCTGTCGGCTGCCCGGCGAGAAACAGTTTTTTGAGCGCTTGGTAGACCATCCTGCACTTGGGTGTTGCGAAATCGCGGTCCTCCACCTTGAGCGTCAGCTCACCCACGAGGCTCTCGTCAATCAGGGCCGCCCCCAGCACTGCAGCCTGGGCCAGCTCGACGTCTCCGCCGTTTACCACGTGGGCACCTCCTCACGCTCCTGTATGCGGCCGGAAACGGCTGGTGGCGCCCCACCCCGCAGAGGGAAGATACCCTTCCAGCTGTTGTTCACCGACTGGCGGATCAGCAGGAGCTTGGTCTCACGGTCCCCTTTGGAGAGCCTGTCCAGCTCAGTCAGCAGCATGCGGATCGCCCGCCCTGAGTTGACCGCTTCCTTGACCTCCCGCACCTCGATGAAGGCGGCCAGTGCATCGGCCAAGGCCCGGTCGCGGCCAACATAGGCATTGAGCAGCGCCCTGGCATCCTCAGTCAGCTCATACTTTTTCGGCCGCGCCCCCTTCTGGGGGGCTATGGGGGGATTACTAGGTCTTTCTTCGAGCAAGTCTTTATTTACTTGTGTCGGATTTTCCGTTGACGGCTCATCCGTCGACGGAAAATCCGGCTGCGGTGCCGCTTCCTCCGCCGTGGCCGGGTTTTCCGCACACGGTGATATGCTCTCCTCGCGGAGGATGTAGATACTCCCCGCAAACTTGCCGTGTTCACCGTGGGACTGGCGCTCCATGGTCAGGTATCCGGTCTCACGCAGCTTCTTAAGGGAGGTGCGGATGGCATCCCGGCCTGCGCCGGTAACCGCCGCCAAGCCCGATACGCTGTATTGCCAACTGCCCGGAAGGGAGAGCATTACGGCAAACAATCCCTTGGTCTTGAGAGAGAGCCGCTTGTCCCGCAGCATCTCATTTTGGAGGACTGTGTAGCCTTGCCTCCGCTCCAGACGGATCACGCTCTCACCCACTCAACCCGCCCCCTTGCAAATTGGATCTGCATCTGCTATGATGGATGTGGTTTTGATGCGCGAACCAGAGCCCTTGTGTCCTGTGCCAGCAGGAGCAGGGGCTCGTCCTATTTTCCAGCAGCAGGCAGCCGGTTGCCCCGGGGCCTGCTTTCTTTGTGTGTACATGGCGGGTACCTCCTACCAAATTCCCTGGTCGATCATGGCCTGGGTAGCGATCTGGATGATCCGGCGCCGCGCCTCGGCCAATTCATCAGGGGTGACGTCCTTATGGATTGTGTAGCTCCAGCCCGGCCCCTGGCTCTTTCCGGTCTTCACATCCACAAAGTCCACGCAGGTGGCCTCATCCGCAAGGATCGGCTCCCCATCCATCCCCTGGTATTCGCACAGGCCCACATACCGGGTCGTTGTCATGGTATATTCCCGGCCACCGACCATGACATTTTTATGCTCGACTGTCACATCTACCGCCAAGGCGCTCACCTCCCTTGCATCGTATTCAGCCGGCGGCGTGTCCTATGCGTGGCGGCCGGAGGCGTATCGGACCGCCATGGCGGCCTCGATGATCTCCTGCAGGTCGTGCTCAACGATCTGCAGGAACAGGGGCTGCTCGTCCTCGTCGATGCAGCCATCCGCCGCGATCGCCATCAGCTGCCGGTCCCGGTGGTTATCCGCAAAGGCGTAGACCCGGTTGAGCAGCTGGAGCACCGCCTCCGACAGCGGCAGTGCCTGCACCTCCGGCAGGATGCTCCTCGCCATCTCCGCGCTGGCCCGCAGGTGCTGGATGCCCAGCAGCTGGCTGTCGTAGGCGATGACCATGAGGTCTACCACCTCAACCGGCGGGACGCGGTCGCCGCTCTCATAGGCCCGCAAACTGGTCTCGGAGATCCCCAGCTTCTCGGCGGCGGATTCCTGGGTCAGACCCTTCGCCTGACGGGCGGTTTTGTAGATATTGCGCTCACATTGCGGCATGGTGTTTTCTCCTCTCCTGGGGTAAACTTATCTTAGGCGGGTTCGTCGATGGGCAGCAGCTCCACCGTCCCGTCGGATGACAGCGTTGCAAAAAAAGGTCGCCGTCACGGTCGGTGATGCGCATGGAGTTGCGCTCCATCGGCTCCACACGTGCCAGCTTCGTGCCCGGAAGCAGCAGCGACACGCTGCGCAGGAGTTCGACTTGTTCTGGCGTCATGATATTTCCTCCTCTCAAATCAGGATTGCTTCCACCCAGGACGGGAGCTGGAAGCACAAAAACAGCAGCAGGCCGAATATCAGACCGCCACGCAGATAACGCCCCCGGCACAGTTTGCGCTCTTCTCTGGTTTTCACTGGACGGACCTCCTTTCAGCTTGCTTCGGAATGGCCGGGCGGTTCCCGGTCATACAGCTCGTCGATGGTGCAGCCAAGTACTGCGGCCAGCCGTGGAAGCTTATCGGCGCTTGGCATTGCCGTACCCTTTGCCCACTTGGTGACGCAGGCGGGTGAAACGCCCATGGCAGCGGCCAGTTCGATGCGCCGGATGCCTCTCTGCTCTATCAATTCACAGATTCTCACTACCTCACCCCCCTCCAAATTTGGTGTTGTTCAAGATTGATTGATGTGGTATGATAGTTTTAACCGGAAGTGCAATGTAAGCGGATGTGATTGACGTGCCTACTGACCTTTTGACTCTGGCAAAGGAACTCGCTCCCTATGTGGTGGCCGGTATTTCTGTTTTCGGTGTCGTGTTCACCGCCTGCCACGAACGGGCTTCTCAGTTAAAAGCGGCCTATTTCCAGAAGATGTCCGATGCTTACGAGCAGTATTTTGACGCTTTGGTGCGTTATGTTTACAACGATCCTCCAACTGGCAGCACTTCTTTGGTCGTTGCCACCCATACCGCTGCTCTTTACGCATCCGCAGAAATATCGCATCACATAGAGTTTTTGACAAAGATGGCTCTTTCCTATCGGCAGACCGGCACCCCAGACATACATGAATTGACGGGGTATCTTGCCGACTTTTCTGCCCGTCTCCACCGAGATGTCGCTTATTCTGCTTCTCAGCGGGGTCGGCATCGGAGTGTCTAGCCGCAAATCCCAGATTAAGGACTCGAATCGGCACATCAGGCTCATGGTGAAAAAACAACCCGCCACCCCCTTTCTGATTTCCTGGGCCTTTCTCGCCGGTGTTATTACCCTGTGGTTTAATCATAATTCCGTGATTACGGATTGTCAAGCCATTTTATGCGTAATCACAGTTTTTATCCGTAATTACGAATTCCTTTTATAGAGGTGGTCTTGCAGTGGATAACGCAATTTTTGTGCAAAACATAAAAGTGCGTTGCAAAATACTTGGGAAACCCCCCACAGCCGCCTGCAAAGATGCTGGGGTAGGAGCAAGCTTTATTTCTGACCTAAACCGTGGGCAAACTCCGTCCGTAGCCAAGGTGCAAATGCTCGCGGATTACTTGGGCTGCACTACCAGCGAATTGTTGGGGGAGTCTCCTGCCCCCGCTGGGGATAGCGCCCCTGCATCGGATCAACAGCTTAAGGCGGCGTTTTGGGGCGGAGACAAGGATCTGTCCCAGGAGGATCTGGATGCAATGTGGGCCGACGTTAAAAATTTTGCGGCGTTTGTTGCCGAGAAAAAAAAGCGGGAGAAACAACAGGATGGCTGATCTCATTGATCTGTACGAGTATGCCGCCGAAAAGGGCATTGGCGTGTACTGGTATACCATGGAGATGGCAGAGTCCCTCTCTTACATGGATGACGATGGGGATTGTTATATAGCAATGGACCCCTGGTTTATGGGCACACTTCCAGAGGAAACCGTGAAGCTTGGCCATGAGCTGGGACATTGTGAGACCGGGAGCTTCTACAATCGCTGGGCGGCGTGTGACGTCCGGCAGAAGCACGAAAACCATGCCAACCGGTGGGCATACAAAAAGCTCGTCCCGGAGGACGAGCTGATGAGGGCCGTGGCCCAGGGCTGCCGTGAGCCGTGGGAGCTGGCCGACCATTTTGGTGTTACCGAGCCTTTCCTGCGGGATGCCGTGGCATACTACCGCATGCAGGCCGGGGCATAAAACAGACAGAGAGGAGTTAATCTTATGGCCTTTTTCATTCTCTTGGCAATTTTATTCTTAATTTTGTGGTTGGTGGAACGTAATAAGACAAAAGCTTATGGGAATTTGAAGGCAGAAAAAGAGGCCGCTGATTCATATGTCGCAAGTAAGCAGTCTGAAGGCAATGAACTTTTTGAGTCGAAGCGGCGCGAAGCCCTTGACTATTATCAAAAGAAAACCAAAAGTGCCGATGAGCGCGTGAAAGCAGCGGGGTTGGAAGTAGAACGGCTCGACAAAGAAAAGGCTGATTTGCAACAGGAACTATTAATCCTAAACCAAGATGTCCTTTGTGCCATGGTTTCTGTTGACGATTATGCCAATCTGAAATCTGATGAGATAAAAAATAAGTTGACACTACTTAAGTCTCAAGAAGATGAACTTATTAAGTCTGAAAAGGCTCTCGAAGTAACCAACACTAGCTCCTTGAAACGAGTTGTAGACAGCCAGAAGAAACAGATTTTGAGATGCTTTAATGCTGAGGTGACATCTGTTATAGGCACTATAACTGCCAATAATATTGATAGTGTTCGCACAAAGCTGCAGCGCACCTTTGATGCCCTTAACAAGATTTTTGCAGTAGATGGCGTCCAAATCTCCCAAGAATACTTTGCCATGAAACTTGAAGAGATGAGTTTGGTCTACGCATATATGCTCAAGGTTGAAGAAGAAAAAGAGCAGAAAAAAGCCATCCGTGAGCAAATGTTAGAAGAAGAGAAGGTACGACGCGAGATCGAACGTGAAAAGCAAAAAATTGAAAAAGAAGAAAGCCAGTTCAGTAACGAAGTCAAAAAACTCATGGGATATATGCAGAAGGCTAAAGATGATGTCGAAAAGCAGCTCTATATTGATAAAATTCAAGAGCTTGAGGAAAAGTTAAAAGCGTTGGCAGCCGATAAGGAAAACGTCTTGGAACGTGAACAGAATACACGTGCCGGATTCGTATATATTATCTCGAATATTGGCTCATTTGGAGAAAGTGTTTATAAAATCGGTATGACCCGACGACTGGAGCCAATGGATCGTATTAACGAATTAAGCAGCGCCTCTGTCCCCTTCCCCTTTGATGTTCATGCGCTGATTTTCTCAGAAGACGCTCCTTCGCTTGAAACATTATTACACCATCATTTCCAGGATCAGCAGGTCAACAAAGTCAATCCGCGCAAGGAATTCTTCCGTGTAGATCTCGAAAGTATTAAGCAACTGATTATCGAAAACCATAACTCTACAGTCCAGTTTGTCGATATTCCTGATGCAACTGAATATAGAGAGACTTTACGCATTGAATCTACACAGCAGAATGAGTCTTCAGCTTCGTCTTAAGTAAGCTTGGAGGATATTTATATGTCCAATGATGAAAGAATTTTGGAGATCCTAGTGCAATTGCAGAGCGACATGAAGGAGGTAATGGCGGATGTCTCTGGCCTGAAGGGTGACGTCTCCGCTCTGAAGGCCGATGTATCCGGCATTAAGACCCGTCTGGATGTGGATATCACCAAACAGCTCAATCTGCTGGCCGAGGGGCACCAAAGCCTCGTGGAACGTCTGGACGTACTGGACGAGGTAAAGGAACTGTCTGAGGACACCAAGGCGACTGTAGATGTAATGTACTCCGTGGTCTCGAAGCATAGCATCGACATCAACAAGCTCAAGGCCAAGGTGGGCTGACCACCCCAAATCCGACAGCGCTGTCGGATTTGCCACAGCCGAAAAGGGAATGCCGCCTCTGCGGAGGCGGCTCCTTAATACCCGGCAGATAGAACACTTGTATTATTTTATCGTTTTCAGGGCAGGTGATCTTATGGATGCGGCGCAATACCTCCGCAAATCCCGCATGGAGGAGGGCATGGACACGGAAGAGGTGCTGGCGAAGCATCGTAAGGCCCTCGCAGAATATGCTGCTGCCAACGGCATCCACATCATTGAGACCTACTATGAGGTCGTCAGCGGCGAAAGCCTCTATGCCCGGCCGGAGATGCTCCGTCTGCTGGAAGACGTGGAGGACGGCAAATATGACGCCGTCCTGTGTATGGACCTGGATCGTCTCTCCCGTGGCCGCATGAAAGACCAGGGCATCATTCTGGACGCATTTAAGGACTCCGGGACGCTGATTGTCACGCCGGAAAAAACCTATGATCTCTCCGATGAGATCGACGACGAGCTGGCCGAATTTAAGACCTTCATGTCCCGCCGGGAGTACAAGATCATCAATAAGCGGCTCCAGCGCGGCAAGGCCCAGACCATCCGGGACGGCTGCTACGTGGCAAATGCCCCCTATGGGTATCGCAAGGTAACGATAGACCGCAAGCCGACCTTGGAGATCGTGGAGAGCGAGGCCGCTTACGTGCGTATGATGTTTGAGATGTACGCCGATGGATATGGCTGCGTTGCCATTGCCCGCCACATCAACACGCTGGGCGCAAAGCCCCGCCGCTGCGATGCCTTTAACCGGTCTACGGTGGCCCTCATCCTCAAAAATCCCGTCTACATCGGCAAGGTAGTCTGGGATCGGACAAAACATGTCCGCAAAGGCGCCCGCGGAAACCCCAAACACATCACCATCCAGCAGACCCGCGATCATTGGGTCATTGTGGACGGGCTGCACCCCGCAATTATCGATAAGGAGCTGTTTGGGCAGGTGCAGGACATTATGGCAGGGCGCTATATACCGCCTGCCAATGACGGCACGATCAAAAGCCCTCTGGCGGGCCTGGTCAAGTGTGCCGTCTGCGGGCGCAACATGCAGAGGATGGGCACGAATACGGATACCCTCTATCTGCTTTGCAACACGCCGGGCTGCTGCGCGGGCGCAAAGCTCGCATTTGTGGAGCTGCGCATCCTACAGCACCTGCAGCGTACCTTGGCGGAGCTGAGCATAGAGACGCCGGCTGTCCGCATCAAGGACACCTCCGCTCAGGAGGCGTCCCTCGCCGTCATACGCAAGGAGCAAAAGGCTGCGGATGCCCAAAAGTCACGGTTATATGACCTGCTCGAGATGGGCGAGTATGATATCCCGACATTCCGGGAGCGCATGGCCAAGGTCAAAGACAAAATCGCGGCACTGGAGCAAAAGGAGGCGGAGCTGCTGCTCGTCATCGATCAGGCGCACACAGCGGACCCCGCCGAGCTGGCACGTCGGATCAAGGCCGTGCTGGATGCCTATGACACATCGGATGCGGCACATCGCAATGCCCTGCTCAAGGGCGTCATTCAGACGGTCTGGTATCGCAAAAAAAAGAAGACCGCTCCATCAGACTTCCAGCTGACCATCGACCTGAAATACAACTAGACCCCGCAAACCATTGCAGGGCCTAACATTTTCTCAACTTTAAAAGTGCTAAGTCTTCCGATAAGGACTGTATCGAAGACCTGCGCTTCTACCCCACCCAGAGCTCCCAGTGCGCCATCGACCGGGCCATCAGCATCAAGGCCGGCAAGGCCGAGCTGCTGTACGTGTACATCGACGTAGAGCCCATCGGCTTCAACCGCGGCTTTTACACGGTGGACGTGCGCTATTTCTACCGCGTCACCGCCGACGCCTTCGTAGGCGCGGCCCGCCCGGTCGAAGTCTGCGGCCTGTGCGTCTTTGACAAACGCGTCATCCTCTTCGGCAGCGAGGGCACCGCCAAAGTCTTTTCCTCTGAGGCCGCCTTTGAAGCCCTGGACGAGCAGAACATCCGCAAAACCAACCTGCCGACCGCCGTGGTGGAGGCGGTGGACCCCATCGTCCTCAACATGAAATTGGTGGAGGTCTGCGAGTGCCGTCCCTGCTGCGACTGCGAACTCACCGAGATTCCCCCCTGCATCTGCGCCTGCTTCGGCAGCGACCTGTGCTTCGGCGGCGAGGGCAAGCGCATTTACGTCACCCTGGGCCAGTTCTCCATTATCCGTCTGGAGCGGGACTCCCAGCTGCTTATGCCTGCCTACGACTACTGCATGCCCGAAAAGGAGTGCGCCTGCGGGAACTGCGACGACGACCCCTGCGAGATCTTCCGTCACGTCAAATTCCCTGTGGACGAATTCTTCCCCCCCAACAGCATCGCCCCCTGCGGCGAGGGCTACCGTGACTTCAAGGGCTGCTGCAGCTGACCGCCCCCTGAAACAAACACCCCCGGCATCTTCCGATGCCGGGGGTGTTTTGGTTATGTAAAGCTCACGGCGCTGTCCAGGGGGACGATGTTCACATAGGTATTCCCCACGCCGAAGGTGAGCGGCTCGCCTTCAGCATCGAAATAGCGCAGCTGCCCATCCGGAAAATCCTTGGTCCATGTGATGGGAATATACTGTCCGCCGCAGGCAAACCATCCTGCGCCGCCGCTGGACAGATCCACGGTGATGTGGGCGTATTTGTCGCCGGTATTTTTACAGGCCGTCTTGATAACGATCACATTGGTCACCGCCACCGTTTCGCCGGTGTTTCCGTCCACATAGGGCTTGCCGTATTCCTCCACCTGGTAACGGCCGGTGTCCGCATCGTACGTGAACAGCCCCGTCTTGTAGTTGGAATAGGGCACGGTGATCTGTTGTGCCGCCGCACCGCCCGCCGGCGTACCGTCCTGAACAAAAGACATCTCATAGACATAGCCGTCTTCATGCTCCTGCCGCAGACCGGTATAGCCGGCAAAACGCTCGCAAACGGCGTCTCCGCTGGTAACCACGGTATGCTCCAGACTGTAGCTCTTGCGCCGCTCGGAATCCCGCCACATCAGGTTTCCATTGTCGCTGTTGCTCATATAGGGTCCCCGTACGCCGTCCAGCGCGTCCACGCCCCACTGGCGGATCTTGGCGTAGGCGTCCTCGCTGCCGCCGGCATGGAGGTAGACGGCGTCATGCCCCAGCGCCAGCTCCAGATAATAAGGCCGGGCAGAACGAATGGAACCGATCTTCCCCACGCCCTCCACACTCTGATAGACCCCCAGCATCCGGGTGATGCCGCCTTCCGCCAGCACCTCATAGAGGATGTCGGCCTCGGACTGTCCCTGCTGCGGCAGGGCCTCCTTCAAATTGTTGAGCATGATCGCCACCGGGCGCCGGTTGACCCAGTCCTCCCCGATGGGCTCCCCGGTCAGTGGGTTCCACGGTCCGTCGTAAGGCTCCGGCGTGGGTGCGGGAGCGGGCTGCGATGTAACCGCCGCTTCCGGCGTGGGTGCGGACGTGGGGGTCGCCTCCGGATCACCGGGCCCGCCGCAGGCGGAGAGGAGCAGGAAAAGCGCCAGGAGCAGGGGCAGCCGTTTCTTTCCCATGGTGGGGTTCCTCCGTTCTGTTTCACGTTTCTGTTTCCCCTGTATGATACCCCCATATCTGACCCCCTGTCAAGCGGCTGAAACTTTCCCTTGTGGCAGCGGCCTTTTTTCGGTATAATGGAATTGCCCTTGTCAACGAAGGGTATCCCATCTGTTTGGGGGAAAGGAGCATACACGATGGCCCGCTATGGCTTTATCCATGACAAGCTGGATATCAAATTTCTCATTCTCTACCTGATGGCCCGGGTGGTGGCCCCCATTGACTTTCCCACGCTCACCGATCTGACCATGTGCGACGGGGGCGTCGATTATTTCGAATTTGCCGAGGCGGTAAACGAGCTGGTGGAGACCGGCCATTTGGTTTTGGAAGACGACCGCTACGCCATCACGGAGAAAGGGCGCCGGGACGGCGCCGCCTGTGAGAGCAGCCTGCCCTACTCGGTCAAGCGCAAGGCCGGGCTCCAGGTATCCAAGCTCAACGGCGCGCTGCGGCGCAATGCCCAGGTACGCTCGCAGGTCCTGGAGCGGGCGGAGGGCGGCTTTACCGTGGAGCTGGCCCTGGACGACGACGGCGGGAATCTGTTTTCCCTGTCCCTGTTCTGCGCCTCCCGGGACCAGGGGGAGCGCCTGTGCTCCGGTTTTCAGGCCAAGCCCGAGCGGGTCTACAACGAAGTCCTTTCCGCCCTGCTGGATGAGGAGGAAACCGAATGAGCCGCTCTCCCTTTCCCGAAGAACTGCTGCCCGGCCTCTTCCGGATCCCTGTGCCCCTGCCCGGCAACCCGCTGAAAGAGCTCAACGCCTATCTGCTCCGCGGCGCACAGCGCAGCGTTCTGGTGGATACCGGCTTTCGTCAGAGCGCCTGCCGGGAGGCCCTGTTTGCCGGGCTGGAGGCCCTGGGCTGCCTGGACAAGCCCATCGACGTGGTGCTCACCCATCTGCATTCCGATCATTCCGGTCTTGCCCCGGAGGTGGCGGGTACGGCGGGGACCATCTACGTCAGCCGCGTGGACCGTCCCTCCCTGGACGATCCGGAGGCCCGCCGGGTCTTCTGGGGTATGGCGGAGCGGCGCTTTCTGGAGGAGGGCTTTCCGCTTTTGTCCCTGCGCCATCTGAACGACACCAACCCCGCCCGCTCCATGGCTCCGCCCACCGGCGGTCACTATGAAAGCCTGGAGGACGGCCAGCTTCTGGAGCTGGGCCCCTGGCGGCTGCGGTGCCTGCTGATGCCGGGACACACGCCGGGGCAGATGTGCTTCTTCCTGGAGGAACACAATGCCATTCTCCTTGGGGATCACGTGCTCTTCGATATTACCCCCAATATCACCGCCTGGCCTGCCATGCCGGACGCCCTGGGTTCCTACCTGGTCAGTCTGGAGCGGGTGCGCGCCTACGGCGGCGCCCTCCCTCTGCCCGGCCACCGGGGCCGCGGGGACCTGACCGCCCGGGTGGGACAGCTGACGGCGCACCACCAGTGCCGGCTGGAGGAGGCCTTCGCCGCCGTGCGGGACCACCCCGGAGCGGGGGCCTATACGCTGGCAGGCTATATGAGCTGGAAGATCCGCGCCGCTTCCTGGGCGGAGTTTCCGGAGACTCAGAAGTGGTTTGCCGTGGGAGAATGCATGTCCCATCTGGATCATCTGGCCGCCCTGGGGCGGATCGAGCGGCGCACCGCAGACGGGCGTGCGGCCTACTTTGCGCGCTCCTGACCGCCCCTCAAAGCCGCCCCCCGATATACAAGCGGCCTAATTTGATTCCGCCGCCTGCGGGCGGCGGAACTCTGCGAGGCGGGCAATGACGATACTCTTTCCGCACACTGAGCCGCCCCCGCCGGTTTTCCGGCGGGGGCGGCTCGTTCACACCAGCGGCGCCACCACCCGCAGGATGGAGCGCAGAAATTTCCGGGGCCAGGAGTGGCCGCGGCACTGTTCCAGGGTGACCGCCTGGCTCCGGGCCTGGGTCGCCAGGAAATCCGCCTTGATCTCCAATACCGTAGGGTCATTGCAAAGCCAAACTCCATCCTCAAAATGCAGGAACATGCTGCGGTAGTCCAGGTTGATGGAGCCTACCGTGCCGTAACGATCGTCCACTGCAAAATTTTTCGCGTGGACAAAGCCGGGCGTGTATTCAAAAATCTGTACGCCCGCCTCCAGCAAGGGCTGGTAGTGGGCGCGGGTCAGCTCAAAGACCAGGCGCTTGTCCGGGACGTGGGGCGTGATGATGCGCACGTCCACCCCGGCCTTGGCCGCGTTGCACAGGGCGGTATTCACACTGTCGCTGACGATCAGGTAAGGCGTCATGATATAAACATAATTCTGCGCCTTGTTGATGAGGTTCAGGTATACCGTCTCCCCCACCGCCTCGTTATCCAGCGGGTTGTCCGTATAGGGCTGCACGAAATGGTTCCCGCCCGGCTCTGCCCCGGCAGGCGGCGCAGGCGCCCGGAAGCGGTCATAGTCCTCCTCTACCTCCCGGATGTATTCCCACATCGTCAGGAACATCACCGTCATGCTCCAAGCCGCCGCCCCCTTGACCTGGATCGCGCTGTCCTTCCAGTGCCCATAGCGCGGCTTGGCATTGATATACTCGTCGGCCAGGTTAATGCCGCCGGTAAAGGCGGTGTGCCCGTCGATGATGCAGAATTTCCGGTGGTCCCGGTTGTTCATGCGGATGGAGAGCACCGGTTTGAAGCGGTTGAACGAGCAGCAGGGGATGCCGGTCTCGGCCTCCAGCTTCCGGTCATACCGCATCGGCAGCGTGGGCAGGCACCCCACATCGTCGTAGATGATGCGCACATCCACGCCCGCAGCGTGCTTTTCCTTGAGGATCTCCAGCACAGAGTCCCAGAAGATACCGGGAGCGATGATAAAGTATTCAAGGAAAATATAGCGCTTTGCATGGCGCAGCTCCTCCAGCATCACCGGAAACGCGTCGTCCCCCAGCGGAAAATAGCGGGTATCGGTATTGGTATAGGCGGGACAGTGGGCATACCGCTCCAGGTAACGGGACTGGATCACCGCATCCATTCCAAAGCCCGAAAGGGATTCCGCCTTACAGTCCTGCTCCAGCACCTCGATCATCTTGCGGTCCATTCCCTGCATTTTCCGCCGCATCCGCGCGGAAAGACGGTTGCCGCCGCACAGCAGGTACACCAGCCAGCCGAAGACCGGGAAAATGAGGATCGGGATGATCCAGGCGATCTTATACCCCGGGTCCGTCTGCCGGGAGACGATGATCAGTACCGCCAGGATGGACAGGATCACACAGTTCCAATAAAAATAAACGAAAAAGGCGGAAAAAAACACCATGGACACCAGCAGCAATGCCGCCTGGAAAACGATCAGGGCCGCAATCAGCACCGTCCGGTTGAAGATCAGCGAGGTGAGCTTTTTAATATTCACAGGTAGGCCTCCTCACTTCACGACGACATTTTCCGCCCCCAGCAGTTCCTCCAGCTCCCGTACCAGGGCCGGATGGACCACCACCGGAGTGGGGCTCGTCCACTGGTTTTCCGCCTCGAACTTTGCCTTGAACAGCTCCTCTCCCGGGAACATGGTCAAAATCAGCTGGATCTTTTTCCAGCGGGGGTCGTCCATACTGGGCACACGGATGTAAAGCTTTTTTGCTTTTCCACTCTCTTCGGAAGCGGCGGGTGCGGCTGTGCCCGCCTGCTCCAGAGGGCGCACCCGGTCGCACATGAGCTGGGGCGCCTTCTCGTCCCGGACGGAGATGCGCCCCTCCGCCAGGATGGGCATATTCTCTTTCAGATAAGGCCCGCACTCCGCCAGCACCCGTGCAAAAACCAGCATCTCCAGCGAGCCGGTGTCGTCCTCCAGCGTTACGTAGGCCATGAGCGTATTGTTCCGGGTGGTCTTGGTCTTGGAGGCCGTCACAACTCCGGCCAGCGTGAGGCGCTGGCCGTCCCGGTAGGCGCTGGGCCCGCTCTCCTGCTCAAAGTCGGAGAGCACGCCGCCGATGGGCGCCGCCTGGAAGCGCTTGGCCAGGTCCCGGTATTCGTCCATGGGATGGCCGGTGAGATAAAGGCCGGTGGTCTCCTTTTCCATACGCATCAGCTGACTGCGGCTGTACTCCGGGAGATTCTTCAGGTGCATCGCCGGGGCGGACTCCGTCACGTCCCCTCCCCCGCCGAACAGGTCAAACTGGCCTTCCAGGTTCTTGCGGCGGGTCTGGGCGATCTGGTCCACCACCGACTCGCACACGTCCAGCAGCTGGGAACGATAGACGCCCATGCTGTCAAACGCCCCGCATTTGATGAGGTTCTCCAGCACCCGCTTGTTCAGGTCCGCGTCAAACAGGCGCTGGCAGAAGTCCGGAAAACCGGAAAAGGCCCCCGCCTGTTCCCGCTCCGCCAGCACAGCGTTGATGAATCCCCGCCCTACGCCCTTGACCGCCACCAGTCCGAAGCGGATGTGGTCGCCGGACACGGTGAAATCCGCCCCGGACTCGTTGATATCCGGCGGCAGCAGGGGGATGCCGCATTCCTTGCATTCCGCGATATACTCGGCCACCTTCTCGCTGGAATCCAGTACGGAGGTCAGCAGGGCGGCCATGTACTCCTTGGTGTAGTGATACTTGAACCAGGCCGTCTGATAGGCCACGATGGCGTAACTCACCGCGTGGGCCTTGTTGAAGGCGTACTCGGCAAAGGCTTCGATCTCATCGTAAATATCCTGCGCCGTCTGCTCCGGGACGCCCCGGTTCACACAGCCGGTGATGCCCCGGTCCGAATCGCCGTAGACGAACGATTTCCGCTCCTGTTCGATCTGGGCCCGCTTTTTCTTTGAAATCGCCCGGCGCACCATATCCGCCTGTCCCAGAGTATACCCCGCCAGCTTGCGGAATATCTCGATGACCTGCTCCTGATAAACGATACAGCCGTAGGTCACCGACAAAATAGGCTCCAGAAGCGGGGTCTTGTACTTGACCTTGTCCGGATTGTGCTTGCAGGCGATGAAGCGCGGGATGGAATCCATAGGGCCGGGGCGGTAGAGGGCGATGATGGCGGTGATGTCCTCAATGTTCTGGGGCTTGAGGCCCACGCATACGCCGGTCATCCCCGCCGATTCCATCTGGAACACGCCGGAGGTCCGCCCGTCGGAAAGCATCCGGAACACCTCCGGATCGGAGTCCGGGATATCCGCCAGCGTAAAGCCCGGCTGCTTTGCCGCTACCAGCTTCACGGTGTCATCCAGAATGGTCAGGTTGCGCAGGCCCAGAAAATCCATTTTGAGCAGGCCCAGCTCCTCAAGGGTCGTCATCACATACTGCGTGACCACGGATTCGTCGTTTTTCGCCAGAGGCACATAATCCACCACCGGCCTGCGGGTGATGACCACCCCGGCGGCGTGGGTGGAGGCGTGGCGGGGCATGCCCTCGATGGCCCGCGCCGTGTCGATGAGAGTGCGGATGCGCTCGTCCCCCTCATAGGAGTCCTTGAGCTGCTTGGAGAGCTTGAGGGCGTCGTCCAGAGTGATGTGGAGGGTGGACGGCACCTGCTTGGCCACCGCGTCCACATCGGCATAGGGGATGTTCAGGGCCCGGCCCACGTCCCGGATGGCCCCGCGGGCGGCCATGGTGCCGAAGGTGACGATCTGGGCCACGTGGTCGGCGCCGTACTTGTCCTGGACATATTCAATGACCTCCTGGCGGCGGCGGATGCAGAAGTCGATGTCGATATCAGGCATCGTGACCCGCTCCGGGTTCAGAAAGCGCTCGAAATAGAGGCTGTATTTCATGGGGTCCACATCGGTGATCTTCATACAGTAGGCCACCATGCTCCCCGCCGCCGAGCCACGGCCCGGCCCCACCGGAATGCCCCGCCCCTTGGCGTAGCCGATGAAGTCGGAGACAATGAGGAAGTAGTCCACAAAGCCCATCTGCCGGATGACGCCCATCTCGTAGGTCAGCCGCTCCCGATAGGCCGCCGGGGCGTCGGGGTAGCGGCGGGCAAACCCCTCTTCACAGAGCTTTTGGAAGTAGGCGTCCCCGTCGTCATAGCCTTCGGGCAGCTTGAATTCCGGCAGATGGTGTACGCCGAACCGGAACTCCAGATTGCAGGCGTCGGCGATCTTCTGCGTGTTCTCCACCGCCTGGGGATAGTCGGGAAAGAGGGCCGCCATCTCCTCGGCGGACTTCACATAAAGTTCCTGGGTCTCCATCTTCAGGCGATTGGGGTCGTCCACCGTTTTGCCCATCTGGATGCACATCAGGGTGTCCTGCATCTGGGCGTCTTCCCGGCGGAGGTAGTGGGCGTCGTTGGTCACCACCAGGGGAATGCCGGTCTCCTGATGGATGCGCAGCAGTCCCTGATTGATCTCCGGGTCCCGGGGCAAGGCGTGGTCCTGAAGCTCCAGATAGTAGCCGTCCGCCCCAAAGAGCTCCCGCATCTCCAGCGCGGCGGCCTTGGCGGCCTCGTAATTGCCCGCCAGGATCAGGCGGGGCACCTCCCCCGACTGACAGGCGGACAGGGCGATCAGGCCTTCCGCGTGTTCCCGCAGCAGCTGCTTGTCGATGCGCGGCTTGATGTAGAAGCCCTCGGTAAAGGCCGCCGAGTCCAGAAAACAGAGGTTGCGGTAGCCTACTTCGTTTTTGCACAGGAGGATCAAATGGCGGGCCTCCGCGTCGTACTCGTGGACGCGGTCGGTGCGGCTCCGCGGGGCTACGTAGACCTCGCAGCCGATGATGGGCTTGACCCCCGCCGCCTTGCAGGCCTTATAAAAGTCCACCACGCCGTACATGACCCCGTGGTCGGTGATGGCCACGGCGCTCTGTCCCAGCTCCTTGACGCGCTTGACCAGCTCCGTGATGCGGCAGGCGCCGTCCAGCAGAGAAAATTCCGTATGGACATGCAGGTGGACGAAGGACATGCGATTCAGCTCCTTTTTGTTCTCTCCGGTGAGCGGCAGGGCGGACGCTGCGCCGCCCTACCGCCATTCCATGCGTTTCTTGCACTTGGGACAGGCAAACCCGCCCTCCGAAGTGCGCTCCATGGCCTGTTTGAAGACGCTCTCACCGCAGGACGGGCAGCGCAGGCCCCGCTCGGCGGCCACTGCGCTCACGCACAGCACGGCTCCGCCCAGGATGACGGGCACGCCGTTGTGCAGGAGGTATCCGGCCAGAAGGCCCGCAAAAAAGACCGCCACGCAGCACAGCAGCTGCTTTTTCCAAATGGAATTCAGTTTCCGTTCCATCCTTCCGCTCCCTCTCCCGTTTCCCATCGCCCGCAAGGGCCTCACCGTTTCGCCAGTCCCAACAGCTTTCGCAGCCGGTGATTGAGGGCCGACTTGCTCACCGGCGGGTCGCACAGGGTGCAGAGCTGGGACAGTGTCATTTCCGGATGCGCCATGCGCAGATCCACCGCTTCCTTGAGCTTGTCCGGCAGTTCCGCCAGCATGCCCCGCTGTTCCAGCGTATAGATGGCCTCGATCTGTTCCTGGGCGGCGTCCACCGCCTTGTCCAGGTTGTGGGCGTCACAGTTGACCCGGCGATTGACGCTCCCCCGCAAGTCTTTCTCCGCCTTGGCGTTCATGATCTCCATCGCGGCCAGCGGCGCGCCGATGGCCGTCAAAAAATCCTCAATCGCCTCGCTCTGCTTGAAATAGGTCAGGCTGTTCCCCTTGCGCAGGGTCTCCTTGGGGGAAAACCCCGCCTCCAGCAGCAGCGCGCGCAGCTCTCCGCTGACGCTCAGGTGCGCAGTGGCAAGCTCCAGATGGTAGCGCTTGGCCGGGTCAGTGACCGAGCCGCCCGCCAGAAAGGCCCCCCGGAAAAAGGCCGTACGGCAGTGTTCCTCCTCCAGCACGGCAAAATTGATGTGGTGGGCCAAGCTCTCCGCCGGGTTCTGGCCAAAGGCGGAAAAGAGGGCGCACAGCTTGTCCGGCGCGGTGATCTGAAAGGTCCGCTTGCCCGCCCCTTCCTCCGGCATGCGGTCAAAGGCGAGGCGAAAGGCTTTCTGAAACAGAGCGGGCAGACGCTGGGCAAACTCCGCCGACTCCGTGACGATCCGCACCTGCCGGGGGGTAAACTGGTTGCAATAGAGCAGCACCCCGTAGGCCTCCGCCTGAGCGCAGCAGCGGCGGGAGAGGGACGAGCGGCACAGTTCCGCTTTCACCTGTGAAGAAAAGGACATGGGCTACCTCCCCCCCGCCCCGGCAAACCGATGAGAAGAACGCTGGTCCAGGCGGGTTTAAAAAATTTTCGTGTCCGCCCGTTCGCTGTAGAGTTCCATCACCGCCTGGGCCAGACGCCGGACGGAGTGGCGGGCGTAATCCTGGGTCTCGGAGGCCAGGGGCCGCTCCACCACCTCCACGCCCAGCGCTTCGATCGCGTCCCGGTCCACAACGATGGGAGCGGCGTCCTCTTCCCGGTAGCGCTCCAGCAGGCCCTGGCGCACGGGGGCGCAGTTGCACAGGCACAGGTCCACCAGCGCCGGGGCGGAATGGCGCAGCAGGGCCTTCACATGGTCGCAGGCCGTCATGCCCTCGGTCTCCCCATCCTGGGTCATGATATTGCAGATGTAGATCTTCAGCGCGTCGGAGGCGCACACCGCATCGGAAATGCCGTCCACCAGCAGGTTTGGGATGACGCTGGTATACAGGCTTCCCGGCCCCAGCAGGATCAGGTCGGCCTGACGGATCGCACGCACCGCCTCCGGCAGCGCCTTGGGATGCTCGGGCAGCAGGCGCACACTCTCAATGCGGCAGTCCTGAGCCTTTTTGAAGGCACAGATCTTGGACTCCCCCAGCACCGTGGCGCCGTTTTCAAAGGTGGCCTCCAGCGCCACGTCGGCATTGGTCACCGGCAGCACCCGGCCGGAGATGGCCAGCACCTGGCTCATGCGGGCCACCGCCTGGTCGAAGGAATCGGAAATGCCGTTGAGGGCCGCCAGGATCAGATTCCCGAAGGACTGGCCCGTCAGGTTGCCGGAGCCCGCCGGGAAGCGGTAGGTCAACAGCTGCTGCATGACCGGCTCCACATTGGCCAGGGCCTCCATACAGTGGCGGATGTCCCCCGGCGGGGGCATGCCAAGGTCCTGGCGCAGCCTGCCGGATCCGCCTCCGTCATCCGCCACGGTGACGATAGCGGTCAGGTTCTTGGTGTGGTTTTTCAGGCCCCGCAGCATGGTGGAAAGGCCGGTGCCGCCGCCGATGGCGACCACACGGGGCCCCCGCTGCTCCCACCCGGCCTGGGCGCATTCGTCATGTTCCATCGCTGCGCCCTCCTTATGCACGGGTCATGTCCCGGTGGTTTTCCGTGGCTGGATAGCCCTTCCGGCGGATAAACTCCGCCAGGGCGCGGGTAATGGCGACGCTGCGGTGCTGTCCGCCGGTGCAGCCCACACCGATGACCAGCACCGTCTTTCCCTCCTCCACATACTGCGGCAGCAAAAAGCCCATCAGATGCTCCATATGGGTCATAAAGTCGCGGGTCTGCTGGTAGCCGAAGACGAAGCTGTACACCCCGTCGTCCAGGCCGGTCTGATGGCGCAGCTCGGCAATATAGTAGGGGTTGGGCAAAAAGCGCACGTCGAACACCAGGTCGGCCTCGATGGGGATGCCGTATTTAAAGCCGAAGGAGATGACGTTGACGCTCATCGCGGGCGTATCCGCCCCGCCGCCGAAGATCCGCAGCACCTCTCCCCGCAGCTTGGCGTTGGTCAGGGCCGAAGTGTCGATGATGTACTCCGCGCGCTGCCGGACGGGTGCAAGCACCGTGCGCTCCTGGCGCACCGCCTCATCCAGGGAACGGGACGCGCCCGCCAGCGGGTGGATGCGCCGGGTCTCCTTATAGCGCTTGATGATGGTCTCCACGCCGGCCTCCACGAAGAGGATCTTATAATCGCAGCCCATCCGATGCAGCGCCGACAGCGCCTCGAAGAGGCCCTCGAAGGTCTGTCCGCCCCGGATATCGGTGACCAGGGCCACCCGCTCATACCGCCCGGGAGAGGCCATGCACAGCTCCGCAAATTTCGGGATCAGCGGGGCGGGCAGATTGTCCACCACATAAAATCCGATGTCCTCCAAAAAGGAGGCCACCTTACTTTTTCCCGCCCCGGACAGGCCGGAGATCAGTATCAATTCCATATTGGTCACAGTCCTCAAAATCCCAAAAATTTCACTTCCGGCTCCAGCGCTACGCCGGTGCGCGCCAGAACCGTCTCCTGGACACGCGCGATGAGCCGCCGCACGTCGTCCGCCGTGGCTCCGCCCCGGTTGACAAGAAAGCCCGCGTGCTTCTCCGACACCTGGGCGCCGCCCACCCGCGTGCCCTTGAGCCCGCATTCCTCGATAAGCGCGGCGGCAAAGCGCCCCTCCGGCCGCTTGAAGGTGCTCCCGGCGCTGGGCCACTCCAGGGGCTGTTTCTCCCGCCGTTTGGCGGCCAGCTCGTCCATGCGGGCCTGGATGGCCTCCGCATCTCCCGGCTGGAGCTCCAGCTCCGCCTCCAGGACAAGCCAGTCCGGGTGGTCGGAGAACAGGCTGTGCCGGTAGGTCAGGGCGCACTCGGCGGCGGGCAGGGTGCGCTCCTCCCCCGCCCCGTCCAGATAGGTGACTGCGGTGAGCACCTGAACCATCTCCCCGCCATAGGCCCCGGCGTTCATCACCACTGCGCCCCCCAGAGTGCCGGGGATGCCGTGGGCGAACTCCAGGCCGGTCAGCCCCCGGCCCAGGGCCGCCCTGGCCAGCCGGGCCAGGGAGATGCCGCTCTCCGCCCGCAGGCGGCGGTTGGCCTCCCATACCCGATCCAGGCCGCTCACCTTGAGCACGAAGCCCTCGTAGCCGGCGTCCGACACCAGCAGATTGCTGCCATTTCCCAGGAAAAAGGGGGCGATCCCCTTCTCTGCGGCCGCCCGCACGGCGGCGGCGGCCTCCTTCCGGCTCCCGGGCAGCGCCATCAGACGGGCCGGTCCCCCCACCCGGAAGGTGGTGTGCCCCCGCATGGGCTCCTCCTCCCGCAGCTCCAGGCCGGGCAGCGTACGTTTCAATTCGGTCGCAAGGGCAGAAAAGCGATCCATACCCCACCTCCGTCAGGATCATTGATCAAGGCAACGCCGTACCACCGGCGGACAAGGCAGCCGGGCTGACGCCCGGCTGCAAGGATGACGAAGCCGGATGTTCTCGCAGCCCCGAACAACCGCGTTGTCTCCCGTTTGCCGACGGTATCATTTTCCAAATGCCGTTTGCAGGAAACTTTGCGCCAAAAAGGTGAAAAACACCGAAATCCTTTGTGTATCTCGCGTATTGCCAACACATTTACGGCGCAAAATTGCCGCAAAGCGCCGCAGGCATACTTGTGCTGCGCCGCCTTGCATTATTATATCAGATTTCGCGTTGGAATAGAAGAGCTCACGCCGGATTTCCAAAGCGCTGGAACTCCGCCGCGCCGCCCCGGAAGACGTTCAGGTCGATCTTGTCCTGGCTTCCGTAATAACCCGGGAGACGGGCGGTGTGCGAATACTGCCAGAAGGTCCAGCCCGGCACCAGCGGGAAGACCACCGGGCTGGAGCACCAGATGGGATAGGCCCCATAGTCTCCTCCCGCCAGATAGCGATAATAGGAGCGATAGGTCACATAGAGGATGGGCTTGACGCCGTAATACTCCTCCAAACGCGCCAGCAGCGGGTCCAGAATGGCGCGTACCGCCGCGCGCTCCGGCGGATCGGTCAGATAGGCGCCATAAAACTCGATATCCACCACCGGAGGCAGCATTCCCTCGGTCCGGGGCACCACGCTGATAAAATGATCCGCCTGGGCGTCTCCGGAGCTGTCGTAGCTGAGAAAGTGGTAAGCCCCCGCCCGGATGCCCGCCGCGAACGCGCCCGCCCAGTTGGCGGAAAATTGCCGGTCTTGCAGGGCGCTTCCTTCGGTGGCCTTGAGGAAGGCGAAGTCCACCCCCTGCTCCGCCAGGACGGGCCAGTCCACCACTCCCTGGTAGGAGGAGACATCCACGCCGAAAACCTCCCACTGCTCCGGGTCCGCCTCCTGGGCGAAGAGCAGCAGCCCCCGCCAGCGCAGCAGGCCCAAAAGCGCCAGCACGGCGGCGCAAAGAACCAGGAGGACCAGGGCGAGCCGTCCCAGTCCCCGTAAAACTTTTTTCAATCGTATCACCATAGAATATGATACCCGGATATCCGGGAAATGGCAACAAAAAAAATCGTGGGCGCGCCGCAATGCGGCGCGCCCCGGCGTGTCGAACCGATTCGGCGCGCGCTTTGGCATGCGTTTATGGCAGATTGGTATAGCCCATCAGGTACTCGTCCACCGCCCGGGCCGCGCCGCGGCCCTCCCGGATGGCCCACACCACCAGGGACTGGCCCCGGCGCATATCGCCGGCGGCGAAGATTTTGCCCGCGCCGGCAGCATAACCGTCCGCCTGCGTTTTCACACAGGCGCGTGGGGTCAGCTCCAGGCCAAAGGCGTCGCTGACATACTTCTGCGCCCCCAGAAAGCCCGCGGCGATGAGCAGCAGCTCGCACTCCAGCACCGCTTCGCTCCCCGGCAGGGGCTTGCAATCGCTTCCCAGCCGGACGGTCTTGACGGCTTTCAGGTTTCCCTGTTCGTCCGGAAGCAATTCCGTAACGGTGGTCTGGTAGCGGCGCGGGTCCCGGCCAAAGACGGCGACGGCCTCCTCCTGACCGTAATCTGTCTTGCAGACGCGGGGCCACTCGGGCCAGGGATTGTTCCCGCCGCGCCGGTCGGGGGCCTTGGGCATCATCTCCAGCTGGACCACGCTCTTACAGCCGTGGCGGATACAGGTGCCCACGCAGTCATTGCCCGTATCGCCGCCGCCCACGACCACCACGTGTTTCCCCCGGGCGGAGGGGTACGCTCCGTCGGTCAGGCCGGAATTCAGCAGGCTGCGGGTGGTCTCCTTGAGGAAGTCCACCGCGAAGCAGACCCCACGGGTCTCCCGTCCGGCTACGTTCAGATCCCGGGGATCCGAGGCGCCGCAGCAGAGCACCACTGCGTCAAACTCCTGCAAAAGCTCCTTGGCCTTCCGGTCCCTCCCCACGTCCACGCCGCAGCGGAACGTCACGCCCTGCTCCCGCATCAGTGCGATCCGGCGCAGGACGACGGATTTCTCCAGCTTCATGTTGGGGATGCCGTACATCAGCAGGCCGCCGGGGCGGTCCTCCCGCTCAAAGACGGTGACGCTGTGGCCCCGCAGGCTCAGCTGGTCGGCGCAGGCCAGGCCGGAGGGGCCGGAGCCCACCACCGCCACCCGCTTTCCGGTGCAGGCTCCGCTGGGCCGGGGCCGGACCAGTCCGCGCTCCCAGGCGTCCTCGATGATCCCCAGCTCGTTTTCTTTGATCGTGACCGGCTGTCCATGCAATCCGCAGGTGCAGGCCGCCTCGCACAGGGCGGGGCAGACCCGTCCGGTGAATTCCGGAAAATTGTTGGTTTTTAAAAGCCGCTCCAGGGCGTGGCCGAAGTTGCCGGTATAGACCAGATCGTTCCATTCCGGCACCAGGTTGTGCAGCGGGCAGCCGGAGACCATGCCGCCCAGCACCGCGCCCGACTGGCAGAACGGCACGCCGCACTCCATGCAGCGCCCCCCCTGCCGCCGCCGCTCCTCCCGGTCCAGCCGGGGGTGAAACTCCTGATAATGCCGGATGCGCGCCTGGGGGTCCTCCGCCGGGTTGGCCTGGCGCTGGTATTCCAAAAATCCGGTAGGCTTTCCCATCTGCCTTACTCCCCTTTCTTGCCGGTGTTGACGTAAAAAGCCTCCACCTCCGCCTGCCGGCGGGTCATGCCCTTCTCCTCATACTGGGCGATGGTGCGCAGCATGCGGTCGTAATCGTGCGGCAGGATCTTCTTGAACCGCGGCAGACAGCCCTCAAAATCCGCCAGGATCTCCCGGCCGCGCGGAGAGCCGGTGGCGTCCACGTGGGCCTGGATGAGCGCCTTCAGTTCCGCGATATCGTGCTTCTCGGTGACCAGTTCCATCGAGACCAGTTCCTTGTTCAGACGCAGGTACAGATCCCGGTCCTCATCCAGGACAAAGGCCACCCCGCCGCTCATGCCCGCGGCGAAGTTGCGCCCGGTGCGGCCCAGAACCACCACCCGGCCGCCGGTCATGTACTCGCAGCCGTGGTCACCCACGCCTTCCACCACGGCGGTAGCACCGGAATTGCGCACGCAGAAGCGCTCTCCGGCCACGCCGTTGAGAAACGCCGTCCCGCTGGTGGCGCCGTACAGGGCCACGTTGCCCACCAGAATGTTTTCGCCGGCCTGGAACCGGCTGCCTCTGGGTGGATAAACCACCAGTTTACCGCCGGAGAGGCCTTTGCCCAGATAGTCGTTGGCGTCTCCCTCCAGCTCCAGGGTCAGGCCCTTTGGAATGAAGGCCCCGAAGGACTGCCCGCCGCCGCCGGTACATTTGACGGTAAAGGTATCCTCCTCCAGCGCGCCGCCGTGGAGCCGGGTGATGTCGGAGCCCAGGATCGCGCCTACGGCGCGGTCGGTACTGGACACCGCCACCTCCACCCGGCACTTTTTCCCCTGCTCCAGGGCCTTGCCCAGTTTCTTCTCCAGCGTCTTCAGGTCCACGCTCTGCTCCAGATGGAAGTCGAACACATCCTTGGGGTCAAAGTGGGTCTTGGTCCCGGCGGGATAGGGGTTGTCCAAAAGGGCGCGAAGGTCTACCGTGGCCGCCCGGCGGTTCACCGGGGGCCGGACCTTCAGCAGGTCGGTGCGGCCCACCAGCTCCTCCACGGTGCGCACGCCCAGCCGGGCCATGTGCTCCCGCAGCTCCTGAGCGATAAAGCGCATAAAGTTGACCACGTATTCCGGCTTGCCCGCAAAGCGGCGGCGCAGCTCCGGATTCTGTGTGGCCACGCCCACGGGACAGGTGTCCAGGTTGCACACCCGCATCATCACGCATCCCATGGTCACCAGCGGCGCCGTGGCAAAGCCGAACTCCTCGGCGCCCAGCATGCAGGCGATCGCCACGTCCCGGCCGCTCATCAGCTTGCCGTCGGTCTCGATGACCACGCGGGAGCGCAGGTCGTTCCGGATCAGGGTCTGATGGGTCTCCGCCAGCCCCAGCTCCCAGGGCAGGCCCGCGTTATGGATGGACGTGCGGGGCGCGGCGCCGGTGCCGCCGTCATAGCCGGAGATGAGCACCACCTGGGCCCCGGCCTTGGCCACGCCGGCGGCGATGGTGCCCACCCCGGCCTCGCTGACCAGCTTCACCGAGATGCGTGCGTCCCGGTTGGCGTTTTTCAGGTCATAGATCAGCTGGGCCAAGTCCTCGATGGAGTAGATATCGTGGTGGGGCGGCGGGGAGATCAGGGTGACGCCGGGGGTGGAGTGGCGGCACTTGGCGATCCAGGGGTAGACCTTGCCGGCCGGCAGATGCCCGCCCTCGCCGGGCTTGGCGCCCTGGGCCATCTTGATCTGGATCTCCCGGGCGGATACCAGATACGCGCTGGTGACGCCGAAGCGGCCGGAGGCCACCTGCTTGATGGCGGAGTTGCGGGAGGGATCGCCCAGGCGGTCGGGCTCCTCGCCGCCCTCGCCGGAGTTGGACTTGCCGCCCAACAGGTTCATGGCCTGTGCCAGGCACTCGTGGGCCTCCTGCGAGATGGAGCCATAGCTCATGGCTCCGGTCTTGAAGCGCTTGACGATGGAGTCCACGCTCTCCACCTCGTCCAGGGGGAGCGGCGTATCCTGATACTCCATCTCCAGAAGGCCCCGGAGCGTGTGGGGCCTGGTCTCATCGTCCACCAGAGCGGTATACTGCTTGAACAGCGCGTAATCCCCCCTCCGGGCGGCCTGCTGCAGCAGGTGGATGGTCTGGGGATTGTACATGTGGTCCTCGGCTCCGGAACGGGCCTTGTGGACCCCCATGCTGTCCAGTGCGGGGTCGCATCCCAGGCCCAGCGGATCAAACGCCTTGGAGTGGTTGCGGTCCACCATTTCCTCAATCTCCTGCAGGCCGATGCCGCCCACCCGGGAGACGGTGTTGGTGAAATACGCGTCCACCACGTCCCGGTTGATGCCGATGGCCTCGAAGATCTGAGCGGACTGATAGGACTGGAGGGTGGAGATGCCCATCTTGGAGGCGATCTTCACGATGCCGTGGAGGATGGCCGCGTCGTAGTCGTCCACCGCCGTGTGAAAGTCCTTGTCCAGCAGGCCCTCCTCGATGAGCTCCACGATGGTCTCCTGGGCCAGATAGGGATGGATGGCCCGGGCGCCGTAGCCCAGCAGGGTGGCAAAATGGTGGACGTCCCGGGGCTCGGCGGACTCCAGCAGGATGGAGACCGCCGTGCGCTTCTTGGTGCGGACCAGGTACTGCTCAATGGCGGATACCGCCAGCAGGGACGGGATGGCCACATGGTTTTCATCCACGCCCCGGTCGGAGAGGACCACGATGTTGGCCCCGTCCCGGTAGGCCCGGTCCACCGCCACAAAGAGATGCTCCAGCGCCCGCTGCAGAGGCGTATTCTTATAGTAGAGGATGGAGACGGTCTCTACCTGGAAGCCGGGGCGCTTCATGGCCTTGATCTTCATCATGTCGGTGGAGGTGAGGATGGGGTTTCGGATCTGGAGGACCCGGCAGTTTTCCGCCCGTTCCTCCAGCAGGTTCCCGTCGTCTCCGGCATAGACGGTGGTGTCGGTGACGATCTCTTCCCGGATCGCGTCGATGGGCGGATTGGTCACCTGGGCAAAGAGCTGCTTGAAATAGTGAAACAGGGGCTGATCCTTGTCGTCCAGCACCGCAAGGGGGATATCGGTCCCCATAGCGGCGGTGGGCTCCGCCCCGGTGCGGGCCATCGGCAGGATGGTATTGCGCACATCCTCATAGGTATAACCGAACGCCTTCTGCAGGCGGGCCCGCTGCTGCTTGGAGCAGACGGGCGCCCGGTGGTTGGGCACCTCCAGGTCGGACAGGTGGACCAGGTTGCGGTCCAGCCATTCGCCGTAGGGCTGGCGGGAGGCGTAGCGCTGCTTGAGCTCCTCGTCCCCGATGACGCGCCCTTCTTTGGTATCCACCAGCAGCATCCGCCCCGGCTGGAGACGGGATTTCTCCACGATGCGCTCCGGCGGGAGATCCAGCACCCCCACCTCGGAGGCGAGGATGAGCTTATCGTCGTCCGTCACGTAATACCGGGAGGGCCGCAGGCCGTTGCGGTCCAGCACCGCGCCCACCACGTCGCCGTCGGAGAAGAGGATGGAGGCCGGACCGTCCCAGGGCTCCATGAGCGTGGCGTAATACTGGTACAGATCCCGCTTAGAGCGGGAAATGGTGCGGTCGTTGCTCCAGGGCTCCGGGATCGCCACCATGACGGCCAGAGGCAGGTCCATGCCCGCCATCATCAGAAACTCCAGCGTATTGTCCAGCATGGCCGAGTCGGAGCCGGAGACGTTGACCACCGGCAGCACCTTGTCCATATCCCCGTCCAGCAGTCGGGAGGACATGGTCTCCTCCCGGGCCAGCATACGGTCCACATTGCCCCGGATAGTGTTGATCTCGCCGTTGTGGGCCATGAGGCGGTTGGGGTGGGCCCGCTCCCAGGACGGGTTGGTGTTGGTGGAGAAGCGGGAGTGGACCAGGGCCACGGCGGACTCATAGTCGCGGCTTTGCAGATCCGGATAGAAGCCCCGCAGCTGTTCCACCAGAAACATGCCCTTATAGACGATGGTACGGCTGGACAGTGAGGCTACATAGGTGTTGTCGTTGGACTGCTCGAACACCCGGCGCACCACGTAGAGCTTCCGGTCAAAGCCAAGGCCCCGCTCCAGCCCCTCCGGGCGCTTCACAAAGCCCTGCTCCATATAGGGCATTTTGGCCAGGGCCTTGTGCCCCAAGATCTCCGGGCGCACGGGCACCGTCCGCCAGCCCAGGAATTCCAGCCCCTCCTTCTGCACGATGATCTCAAACATCTTCTTGGCCTGCATGCGCTTGAGGGTGTCCTGGGGAAAGAAGAACATCCCGATGCCGTAATCCCGCTCCTCCCCCAGGGAAAAGCCCAGGTCCTTCACGGCCCTGGAGAAGAATTTGTGGGAGATCTGCACCAGGATGCCCACGCCGTCGCCGGTCTTCCCCTCGGCGTCCTTGCCCGCCCGGTGCTCCAGCTTTTCCACGATCTTCAGCGCCTCGTCCACATTCCGGTGGCTGCGGCGGCCCTTGATGTCCACCACCGCGCCGATGCCGCAGGTGTCATGCTCAAAGGCCGGAGAATAGAGCCCGCTCTGCCGGCCGGCCTCGTACTTGCGTCGTTCCATTTGTAAGCCCCCCTTGGGTGGTTTTCAGAGTACCGCTCGAATCCGCTCCACGGCCTCTGCAGTGTCCTCCGCGCCGCCGAACGCGCTCAGGCGGATATAGCCCTCCCCGCTGGGTCCGAAGCCCGCGCCGGGCGTCGTGACCACGCCCGCCTGCTGGAGCAGCAGGTCGAAAAAGGCCCAGGAACCCATGCCGTGCGGCGTCTTCGCCCAGACATAGGGGGAATTCTCCCCACCGGAGACGGTGAGGCCCGCCCCGGCCAGGCCCGCCCGGATGACCCGGGCGTTGTTTTGATAAAAGCCGATGGTCTCCCGCACCTGGGCGCGGCCCGCGTCCGAATACACCGCCTGGGCGCCCCGCTGCACCACATAGGGCACGCCGTTGAATTTCGTGGTCTGGCGGCGGTTCCACAGCGTGTTCAGACTTGCGCCGCCCCGCTCCAGGTCCCTGGGCACCACCGTATAGGCGCAGCGGTTTCCGGTAAAGCCCGCCGTCTTGGAGAAGGAGCGGAATTCGATGGCGCAGCGCCGGGCGCCCTCGATCTCAAAAATGCTGTGCGGAATGGAGGGATCGCTGATAAAGGCCTCGTAGGCCGAATCGAACAGGATCACCGCCCCCCGGCTCTCGGCGTAATCCACCCAGGCCTGCAGCTGTTCCCGGGTGGCCACCGCGCCGGTGGGGTTATTGGGAAAGCACAGGTAGATCAGATCCACCTTGCTCTCCGGCAGAGCGGGCGCAAAGCCGTTCTCCGCCGTACAGGGCATATAGACCAGATTGCTCCAGCGGCCCACGGCCTCGCTGTACTCCCCCGCCCGGCCCGCCATGGCGTTGGTATCCACGTACACCGGGTACACCGGGTCGCACACCGCCACCACATTGTCCACGCCGAAGATATCCCCGATGTTGCCGCAGTCGCTTTTGGCGCCGTCGGAGATGAAGATCTCGTCCGGAGCGATCTCCGCGCCCCGCGCCTGATAGTCGTATTCCGCGATGGCCTGGCGGAGAAAGTCATAGCCCTGCTCCGGACCGTAACCCCGGAAGCCCTCCATCGTGCCCATCTCGTCTACGGCCGCGTGCATGGCGGAGATCACCGCCGGGGCCAGCGGCCGGGTCACATCCCCGATGCCCAGGCGGATGAGCCGCTTGTCCGGGTTCTTCTGGCCATAGGCCGTCACACGGCGTGCGATCTCGGTAAAGAGGTAGCTGCCGGGCAGTTTGCGGTAGTTCTCATTGATTTTAGTCATCGCAGTTTGCTCCTTTGCAATCAGGTTTCACTGGCGGCATCCCCCCTTGGATCCCGCCACGGTGCGCAGGCGGCCGGGCGCTGGAACGGCGCAGATAGCAGAGTGGCGGCAGTCACGCTCTCTGACTGCCGCCACAAGACCGCTTCGTCTTATGCTATCGTTCTATGTATATGGCTTATGCGCCCTCTAATACCAGCTGCGCGGTCTGAATCAGCTTGGCGCCGCTGTCCATGCTCTTTTTCTGGAGGAACCGGTGGGCCTGGGCCTCGGTCATGCCGTGGCGGTCCATCAGCACCTGCTTGGCCTGGACGATGACGGCCTGCTCCTCCTCGCTGCGGCGGGGCCTCACGTAGCGCTCCAGACGGTGCCCTACCTGCAGGAGCATCCGCACCGAGGCGATCAGATCGCCCTTGGCCACCGGGGAGGCCAGTTTGAAGATATCGTCGTTCTGACACAGGTCCAGCAGGCTCTGAACCGCGACCACCAGCATGGCGCAGGTGGGCGGCAGATCCTCAAACAGCCCCTCCGCCGATTCGTCGGCAAATTTGTAGCCGCAGACCACCGTGCTGACATGCAGCTTGCTGACGGCCCGCTTGACCTGATCGCCGGACCGGCAGACGATGCAGGAGGCGGTCCCGGTATTCTCCAGGATCTCCTTGATCCGCCAGCAGCTTTTATCGCTTTCGAAGGCGACAATCACCTTCTCCATTCTTCTACCACTCCTTTTCTTAAGGAGTATCTAAGGGCGGTATCAGTAGTTGATGATATACTTTTCCCGCTCCCAGGAAGAGACGCGGGTACGGTACTCGTCCCACTCCTTCCTCTTACCCTCAATATAATTCTCGGCCACATGCGCGCCCAGCGCGTCCAGAATGAGCGAATCCTCCTGCATGGCCTTGACCGCTTCCTCCAGCGAGCCGGGCAGGCTGTCGATGCCGCGCGCGTCACGGGCGGCCTGATCCATGGCAAAGATGTTCTCGGTGATCTCCGCGGGCGGGACCAGGCCCTTCTCGATGCCGTCCAGGCCGGCGGCCAGACAGACGGCCAGCTCCAGATAGGGGTTGCAGCAGGGGTCGGGGCTGCGCAGCTCCACGCGGGTGGACTGGCCGCGGGAAGCGGGGATGCGGATCAGCGCGGAGCGGTTGGAGGCCGACCAGGCCAGATAGCAGGGAGCCTCATAGCCGGGCACCAAACGTTTGTAGGAGTTGACCAGCGGATTGGTGATGGCGGCGAAGCCCTTCACATGGGCCAGCAGGCCGGCGATAAAGGAGTAGGCCTCCCTGGACAGGCCCTTTTCCCCATTCGGGTCATAGAACGCGTTCTTGCCGTTCCGGAACAGAGACATATTGGTATGCATGCCGGAGCCGTTGATGCCGAAGATGGGCTTGGGCATAAACGTGGCGTGCAGGCCGTTCTTCTGCGCCAGCGTCTTGACCGCCAGCTTGAAGGTCATGATCTTGTCGGCGCACTCCAGCGCAGGGGCGTACTTGAAGTCGATCTCGTGCTGGCCCTCGGCCACCTCATGGTGGCTGGCCTCGATCTCATATCCCATCTGCTCCAGGGCCAGGCAGATCTCGCGGCGGGTGCCCTCGCCATGGTCCAGCGGGCCCAGGTCAAAATAGCCGGCCTCGTCGTTGGTCTTGGTGGTGGGCTTGCCCTCGTCGTCGGTCTGGAACAGGAAGAACTCGGCCTCGGGCCCAACGTTGAAGGTGTCGTAGCCCATCTTCCTGGCCTTGTCCAGCACACGCTTGAGCACGCCGCGGGGGTCGCCCACGAAGGGGGTGCCGTCGGGATTGTACACGTCGCAGATCAGGCGGGCCACCTTGCCGTGCTGGGGCCGCCAGGGGAAGACCACGAAGGAGTCCAGATCGGGATACAGGTATTGGTCGGACTCGTCGATCCGCACAAAGCCCTCGATGGAAGAACCGTCGAACATGATCTGGTTATTGACCGCCTTCTCGATCTGGGAAGCGGTGATGGCCACATTCTTGAGCTGGCCGAAGATGTCGGTGAACTGAAGACGGACAAATTCAATATCCTCTTCTTTTACCATGCGAATGATGTCTTCCTTGGTGTACGCCATTGCGGGTATCCCCTTTCATCCTTGAAATTACAGGTTTGATGCGGCGTTTTTGCAGATACGGCGGTATCTGTAAAAAGAAGGCGCTCCGCCCTGTGGGTCGGAACGCCTTCGTTCGCAACTGATGGTTTGAGTATACGACCTCCGGCGTGTTCTGTCAAGGCATTTGTGAAGGATTTCGCATCTTTGTTGCAAATATCAGGGACAGACGCCACAACCGCCCATCCTTTATGCAACTTTTGCACAAGCCGACTGCAAACGCAGGAGTTTGGTCATCTGCACGCTTCCATGGCGGAGCGCACATGCACGCCGCCCCTGCGTCAAGGCCCGATTCACGCGCCGCGCGCTGCGGCTTCCGCCAGACGTCGATGGGATATTTCCCGGTAAAGCAGCCGCCGCAGAACTTTCCCGCACAATGTTTCTCATTGTGCGGGGCCCCTTTGAACTTACCTGCTCGGCGGAAGTAAATTCCGCCTGCGCCAAGGTTTTGCCTTCGGCAAAACGCTTGTACGCCCCGTTCGGCGCGCTGCGGCTTCCGCTAGACGTCGATGGGATATTTCCCGGTAAAGCAGCCGTCGCAGAAGCCGCAGGCGGCGTCGGGGGCGATCTGGTGCAGGGCGTCCAGGCTCAGGAAGCCCAGGCTGTCCGCGCCGATCATCGCCCGGATCTCCTCCGGGGAATAGTTGCATGCGATCAGTTTTTCCTTGTCCGGGATATCGGTGCCAAAATAGCAGGGCGCGATGAAAGGAGGCGCGGAGGAGCGCATGTGGACCTCTTTTGCCCCCGCCTCCCGCAGCAGATTGACGATCTGGCGGGAGGTGGTGCCCCGGACGATGGAATCGTCCACCATCACGACCCGTCTGCCCTCCACGCAGCTCTTCAGGGGCCCCAGCTTGATGCGCACCGCCTGCTCCCGGCTCTGCTGGCCGGGGGTGATAAAGGTGCGGCCGATGTAACGGTTTTTTACCAGGCCTACCCCGTAGGGAATACCGGACTCCTCGGCGTAGCCCATGGCGGCGTCCAAACCGGAATCCGGTACGCCGATGACCACGTCGGCCTCCACCGGGTGCTCCTTCGCCAGAAAGCGCCCCGCCAGGCGGCGGGCATCATGCACGGACTGACCGCAGAGGACCGAATCCGGCCGGGCGAAGTAGATATATTCAAATATGCACATGTGGCTGCTGGCGCCCTTGCAGTTGTCCCGGAGGGACCGCACCTCGCCCTCTTCCACCACGACGATCTCACCCGGGTCCAGCTCCCGCTCAAATTTCGCCCCCACGGCGCCCAGGGCGCAGGATTCGGAGGCAAACACGACGGCATCGCCCCGGCGGCCCATGCACAGCGGCCGGAAGCCCCAGGGGTCCCGGGCGGCAATGAGCTTGCGGGCGGACATGACGATGAGCGAGAACGCCCCATGCAGATGGCGGGTGGCCCGGGCCACCGCCTCTTCCGCAGAGGGGCAATGAAGCCGCTCCTGCGCGATGGCATAGGCGATGATCTCCGAATCGGTCGTGGTCTGGAAGATGCCGCCCCGGTACTCGAAGTCCGTGCGCAGCTTGGGCGTGTTCACCAGGTTGCCGTTGTGGGCCAGGGCCAGGGTGCCCTTGACATATTTCAGCGTCAGAGGCTGGGCGTTCTCCCGGCGCACGCCGCCGGTGGTGGCGTAACGAACGTGGCCCACCGCCATCGTACCGCCCAGCTCGTCCAGGATCGAACTGCTGAACACGTCCCCCACCAGCCCCAGATCCTTGTGGAACGAGAGCTCCCGGTCGTTGATGGCTGCAATGCCGCAGGCCTCCTGCCCCCGGTGCTGCAGCGCGTACAGACCGTAATAGGCGGTGCGGGCGCAGTCCCCCGCCGGGTCGTAGACGCCGAAAACGCCGCACTCCTCGTGGATTGACATGGGCTCTCCCCCAATTCGCTTTTCAGGATGGTAAAATCCTATCACAGCCCCGCGTTCATTACAATCGTGACTTTTGTGCGATTTTTCGGCAGAGGGCCCAAAAAATTCCGTTTATGTCCACAAGGAAACAAAGCCCCGGCGGCGCATATACTAAGACGGAACAAGGGCGTTCCCTTTCTGGAACAGGAAGGGACGCTTTTTTGCGTTTTAGGAGGGATGCTTTTATGTGCGGGATCGCGGAATAGATCGATTCCGGCGGGGCTGTGAGACGCGTACGCAGGCGTACCAGGCCATGCAGGCCGCCCTGCAGCGGCGGGGACCGGACCAGGAGGGGCTTTATCGGACGCCTCAGGCGGCGTTGGTGCACACCCGCCTGTGCGTCATGGACCCGGCGGGCGGAGCGCAGCCCATGCTGCTGCGCGCGGGGAGGAGGAGCTGGCGCTGGTGTACAACGGGGAGCTCTACAACACTCCGGAGCGGCGCACGGCCATGGAGGGCTGGCTTACGGAAGAGGTGCTCCGGCGGAACAAGAGCCCCTACCCCAAGACCCATCACCCCGCCTACCTGCAGGCGGTCTCCCGCCGCCTGCAGGAGCTGCTGGACATCCCCGGCGCTCCCCTGTTCCAGCTCGTGGACCGCGCCGCCCTGATGGAACTGCTCCAGGCGCGCACCGAGACGCCCTGGTACGGCCAGCTGATGACCGTGCCCCAGACCATCGCCTACTTTCTGCAGGTCAACCACTGGCTGGAGCGTTACCGCATCCGTCTGGGATAGCGTGCGTCCCGCCCGGGAAGGCGGATGCTCCCTGCCCCGGTTGATTTTCCACGCAGATCAGGCTATACTGATCTTCAGCTGTCCCAGGGATGGAGGAATACGCATGGAGTGCAGGGTTTTTGTGGCCGCCTGTCCGGATTATGCGCAGGCGGAGGAAAAAACAGCGGAATTGATTGAACGGATGGGCGGGATGGGGCGCTTCGCCCGCCCGGGGGAAACCCTGCTGCTGAAGGCCAATCTTCTGGCGGCGGCGGGGCCGGAGCGGGCGGTGAGCACCCACCCGGCCGTGGTGGGCGCGGCGGCGAAGCTGGTGGCCGGGCAGGGAGCAAGGGCGGTCATCGGCGACAGTCCCGGCGGGCCCTATCTGGAGTCCGGGCTGCGCCACCTCTATGAAAAGACCGGTATGAGGGCCGCCGCAGAGGCCTCCGGCGCGGCGCTCAACTACGACGTGTCCACCCGCCAGGTCTCCCTGCCCGAAGGAAAGGTGCTGCACAGTGCTCAGGTTATCGCACCGGCGGTGGAGAGCGACGGCATCCTCAACTTATGCAAGCTAAAGACCCATCTGTTTATGAGCATGACCGGCGCGGTGAAAAACCACTTCGGGCTGATCCCAGGCGTAACCAAAGTGGGGTTCCACGCCAGCCACCAGGATAAGGGGCAGTTTGCCGACATGCTGCTGGATCTGGCGCTCTGGGCCGCGCCCCGGCTGAACCTCATGGACGCGGTGCTGGCCATGGAGGGCGAGGGGCCGGGAGCCTCCGGCACGCCCCGCCCCGTGGGGCTGCTCCTGGCGTCGGAAAACCCGCTGGCGCTGGACATCGTGGCCGGAGAAATCATCGGCCTGCCCCGGCTCGGCAACCCGGTGCTGCTGGCCGCCCAGCGACGGGGCCTGCCCAGCCGCATCGAAGAGGTGGATCTGGTAGGGGCCGGGATCGATGCGCTGCGCATCCCGGACTACCGCTTCCCAGCCCATGTGCGCACCAATATCATGGAGTTTCTGGGACCGCTTACCGGCCCCGCGGCCCGGCTGGCCAAGTCCTGGATGGCTCAGACCCCTCAAATCAGGCCCGAGCGCTGTGTGGGCTGCGGCATCTGCAAAAACGCCTGCCCCGCCGGGGCGATCACCCTGGAAGCGCACCGAGCCCGCATCGATTCCCGTAACTGTATCCACTGCTACTGCTGCCATGAGCTGTGTCCCCAAAAAGCCGTGGCGCTGAAGCAGGGCGCGTTGAGCCGCCTGTTCCAATCCCAATCCGTACACCGGCGGAGGCATTGAGCGGCCCAACCGGATAAGCTCCCATCATGGATCCAAAATTTTTGTATGAAGCCGCCCTCAGCGGGTGATACTAAGGTCGGTATCTCAATTTGAGGAGGAAGTTCATACCATGATTATCGACAAGATCGCCCTCGTCCTGGCTATCATCGGCGGCCTCAACTGGGGCAGCATCGGCATTTTCGGATTTGACTTCGTGGCCTTCGCCTTCGGCGGACAGACCAGCGCCTTCAGCCGCGTCATCTATACTCTGGTGGGTCTGGCCGCGATCTGGTGCATCTCCCTGCTCTTCCGGGATCGGGACGCCGTGGACGAGACAACCTGACCCTCTTTCCCCCTTTCAGGCCCCCGCCGTATCCAGTACGGCGGGGGCTTGACTTTTTTCAGTTTACCGCATATACTACACCCCAGGGGGGTGATCCTCGTTATGATGGCAGACGAACAAAAAATCCTCCGTCTGATGAAGACGGCCCGCGGACAAATGGACGGTATCATCCGGATGGTGGAGGAAAACCGCTACTGTATCGATATTTCCCAGCAGGTCATGGCCACCGAGGCCATTTTGAACCGGGTCAACCGTGAGATCCTGGCCGCCCATCTGAAGCACTGCGTCCAGGAGGCCGCCAGCGCGACCGAGCGGGGGGAAAAAATCGACGAATTTGTCAAGGCTTTGGAGCGAATCCTAACGTAATGGCCGCCGGAGACGCCGAAGGACGGCCGTCCGGCGGACCGGGGTGACATCTCTTTGCATTGGAAAGTCTGGTGATTGCCTTTGAAACAAAAATTTAATGTGCGGGGCATGACCTGCTCGGCCTGCTCGGCCCACGTGGAGAAGGCGGTGGGCAAGGTAGCGGGCGTGGCGGCGGTAACGGTCAACCTGCTCGGCAGCTCCATGCTGGTGGACTATGACGACACCAGGACCGGTCCTTCTGCGATCATCCGGGCGGTGCAGGACGCGGGCTACGGCGCCGCGCTCCCCGCTTCGGACGAAAAGCAGGGCGCCGGGCCCGCCGCCCCGGCTGCCCGCGTCATGGAAGCAGAGCTGGCGGGGATGAAGCGCCGCTTCGTGATCTCACTCGTTTTCCTGATCCCTCTGTTCTATCTGGCCATGGGGCACATGATGGGCTGGCCGCTGCCCGCCTTCTTCCACGACGAGCGGAACGTGTTCCTGACCGCCTTTCTCCAGTTTCTGCTGACCCTTCCCATCCTGTACGTCAACGACAAGTATTACAAGGTGGGCTTCCGGAGCCTGTTCAAGGGTGCGCCCAATATGGACTCGCTCATCGCCATCGGCTCCGCCGCCGCCATGATCTACGGCGTGGCCGCCCTGTTCCAGATCGCCTGGGGCCTGGGGCACGGGGACATGGAGCGGGTCCATCGCTGGTCCATGGACCTGTACTTCGAGTCCGCGGGCATGATCCTCACCCTCATCACACTGGGCAAGTTCCTGGAGGCCCGCTCCAAGGGCAAGACCAGCCAGGCCATCACCCGGCTCATGGATCTGGCCCCCAAAACCGCCATGGTGCTGCGGGACGGCGGCGAGGCGGAGATCCCCGTGGAGGAGGTGCGGGTGGGCGATCAAGTCGTCGTGCGGCCCGGCGGACGCATCCCGGTGGACGGCACCGTCACCCAGGGCCGCTCTTCCGTGGATGAATCCGCCCTGACGGGCGAGAGCCTGCCGGTGGAAAAGCTTCCCGGCGACAAGGTGGCCGCCGCCTCGATCAACAAATCCGGCTCCTTTACCTTCGCGGCCACCCGCGTGGGCGAGGATACCACCTTGGCCCAGATGATCCGCCTGGTGGAGGAGGCGGCCTCTTCCAAAGCCCCCATCGCAAAGCTGGCCGACAAGGTGGCCGGCCTCTTCGTGCCGGCCGTTATCGGGATCGCCGTCGTCACCGCGGCCGTATGGCTGCTCGCCACACGCTCCATCGAGCCGTCCCTGACCGCCGGGGTGGCGGTGCTGGTCATCTCCTGTCCCTGCGCGCTGGGGCTGGCCACCCCGGTCGCTATCATGGCCGGCACCGGCAAGGGCGCGGAAAACGGGATCCTGATCAAATCCGCCGAGGCGCTGGAGACCCTTCATACCATCCGGACCGTGGTGCTGGACAAAACCGGCACGCTGACCCGGGGCACGCCCCAGGTCACCGACTGCTATCCCAACGAAGGCGCCACCACGGAGGAGCTTTTGTGTGTGGCCGCCTCTCTGGAAAAGCCGTCGGAACACCCCCTGGCCGACGCGATTGTGGCGGAGGCGGCACAGCGGGAGATCCCCCTGGTCCCGGTAGCGGATTTTCAGGCCCTTCCCGGCCGGGGTATTTCGGCCAGGCTCCACGGCAAATCCGTCCTGGCGGGCAACCGCGCCATGCTGGAGGAGGCCGGGATCCCCTTGGAGGGCTTCGATCTCATCGCGGAGGAGCTGGCCAAGGCGGGCAAGACCCCGCTCTACTTTGCCGAGGACGGCAAACTGCTGGGCGTGGTGGCGGTGGCGGACACCCCCAAGCCGACCAGCGCCGCCGCCGTAGCAGGGTTCCGGCGTCTGGGCATCGACGTGGTGATGCTCACCGGCGACAACCGGCGCACCGCCGAAGCGGTGGGCAAGGCCCTGGGCGTGAGCCATGTGGTGGCCGAGGTGCTGCCCCAGGAGAAGGCGCGGCAGGTCGCCGCCCTCCAGGCCGGGGGCAGGCGGGTCGCCATGGTGGGCGACGGCATCAACGACGCGCCCGCTTTGGCGGGGGCCGACGTCGGCATCGCCATCGGCGCGGGGACCGACGTCGCCATTGAGAGCGCCGACATCGTGCTGATGAAAAGCGACCTGATGGACGCGGTGACCGCCGTGGAGCTGTCCAAACAGGTCATCCGCAACATCAAGCAGAACCTGTTCTGGGCGTTTATTTACAACATCATCGGCATTCCCCTGGCCGCCGGGGTGTGGTATCCCCTCTTTCACATCCAGCTCTCCCCCATGTTCGCCGCCGCCGCCATGAGCCTTTCCTCGGTGTGCGTGGTATCCAACGCCCTGCGTCTTAAGCGGTTCAAACCCACAGCGGCCGCCCCGGCCGCCGCGCGTGAACCAATTCATACGAATGGAGGAATCCGTATTATGGAGAAAAAAATGGTCATTGAGGGTATGATGTGCGCCCACTGTCAGGCCCGCGTGGAACAGGCCCTCAACGCCCTGCCCGGCGTCGCCGCCCAGGTGGACCTGCAGGCAAAAACCGCCACGGTCACCGGAACGGCCGACGACGCGGCGCTGAAAAAGGCCGTGGAGGACGCCGGATATCAGGTGGTCTCCATCTCCTGATCTCTGCCGCCGCGGCAAACCGCCTCCTCGTCCGCCGCGCAGAATTCCGCCGCCCGCAGACGGAGGCGAAGTGGAGCGGACCGGAAGTAAATTGCCCCGCAGGGGCAGGCAAGGGTCCTCTGGGGGGCAATTCACCTTGTGTCGCCGGAAATGACGGTATTTCATCTGCTTCCGTCGTCTGCGGACGGCGGCGCTCTGCGAGGCGCTCCTACGGCAGGGTTTTTCGACAGCCTGGAGCGGCCTTGCCGCCTCTTCAGCCGCCTCAGCGCCGGGGAAGCTTCCCCGGCGCTTCCCTTTTGCCCCCTGCTGTGGTATCATGGAAGCAACTCAACCAGAAGGAGGCGCGGCCATGTCCACCCTGCTCATCAAAAACGCGCGCTATATCGTCTCCTGCGACGACCAGGACTCCCTGCACGAGCGCTGCAACCTCTTCATCCGTGACCAGGCGATCGAATACATCGGCCCTGCCCTGCGGCAGGCCGACCAGGTCATTGACGCCTCCCGCATGGCGGTGTATCCCGGCCTCATCAACACCCACCACCACCTCTACCAGCTCTTTTCCCGCAACCTGCCCGAGGTACAGAAAATGGAGCTGTTTCCCTGGCTGGTGACGCTGTACGAGGTGTGGAAGAATCTGGATGAGGAGGTGGTCTCCTGGTCCTCCCTCGCAGGCATGGGCGAGCTGCTGAAAAATGGATGCACCACCTGCTTCGACCACCACTATGTCTTCCCCGAGCGCTCCGGAGACCTGATCGCGGCCCAGTTCCGCTCCGCCGATACGGTGGGGATGCGCTTCCACGCTTCCCGCGGCTCGATGGACCTGTCCAAAAAGGACGGCGGGCTGCCGCCGGACTCCGTGGTACAGACCATCGACGCGATCCTGGCCGACTCCGAGCGCCTGGTGCGGGTCTGGCACGACGATTCCCGCTTTTCCATGCACCGCTTGGCGCTGGCCCCCTGTTCTCCTTTTTCCGTATCCGGGGACCTGCTTCGGGAAAGCGCGCGCCTGGCCCGCAGTCTGGGCGTGCGGCTGCACACCCACGTGGCCGAGACGAAGGACGAGGAGCAGTATACCTTGGAGCGCTTCGGCCTGCGGCCGGTGGCCTACATGCAGTCTCTGGGCTGGACCGGCCCCGACGTGTGGTATGCCCACGGCATCCATTTCAACGACAGCGACCTGCGCGTCCTGGCCAAGACCGGCACCGGCGTGGCCCACTGTCCCATCTCCAATATGAAGCTCGCCTCCGGCGTGTGCCGCCTGCCCGACCTGCTTCGCCTGGACATCCCGGTCGGGCTGGCCGTGGACGGCTCCGCCTCCAACGACGGCTCCAACCTGCTGGAGGAGCTGCGGGCGGCCTATCTGCTCCACCGGCTCACCTGGAGCCGGCAGGCCCCCACCGGGTACGAACTGCTCAAGGTCGCCACCCGCGGCTCCGCCCGGCTCCTGGGCCGGGACGACATCGGGCAGCTCTCTCCCGGCATGGCGGCCGACCTGTTTTTGGTGGATCTGGACCGCCTGGAGCTGGTCGGCGCCCAGTTCGACCCCATGTCCATGCTGGGCACCGTGGGCCTCAAGGGGCCGGTGGATTACACCATCGTCAACGGCGTGCCTGTGGTGCAGCAGGGGCAGCTGGTCACGGTAGACGAGGCGGAGGTGTCCGCCAGGGCAAACGAGACCGCCCGGCGTTATCTGGGCCGGCTGTAAGGCGGCCTGCACAAATCTGAAATCCAAGGGAGAGGTACCGGAATGGAGTTGACTGCCTCACAGCCCCGCGCGCCGCTGTTTTCCCGGCAGGCGCTGCTGCGGCTGATCATCCCGCTGGTCATCGAGCAGCTGCTGCTGATGACGGTGGGCATGGCGGATACCGTTATGGTGACCACCGCCGGGGAAGCGGCCGTATCCGGCGTGTCCCTGGTGGACGGGCTCAACATGCTGCTGATCCAGATCTTTGCCGCCCTGTCCACCGGCGGAGCGGTCGTGGTATCCCAATACCTGGGCCGCCGGGAGGCGGAGCAGGCCAACACGGCGGCCAAGCAGCTGCTCTACGCCGCCGTGATCGCCTCCACCCTGCTGACGGTACTGGCGCTGATTCTGCGCCAGCACATCCTTTCCCTGCTGTTTGGGCAGGTGGAGCGCGCTGTGATGGCCAGCGCTCTCATCTATTTCCTGCTGACCGCCGCCGCTTATCCCTTTATGGCGGTATACAACGCGGGCGCGGCGCTGTTTCGCGCCATGGGCAACAGCAAAGTATCCATGTTCTGCTCCCTCATCGTGAACATCATCAACATTGCCGTCAACGCCATTCTGATTTTCGGCTTCGGCATGGGGGCCGCCGGGGCAGGTATCGGTACGCTGGTCTCCCGGATCGCCGCGGCCGTCATCATCATGGCGCTGCTCCGCCACCCGGAAAACCTGGTGCGGGTGGAGGGCCTGCTCCGCTTCCGCCTGCGCTGGGACATGATCCGCCGCATCCTCTTCATCGGCATTCCAAACGGCTTGGAAAACGGCATGTTCCAGGCCGGCAAGCTGTTGGTGCTCAATCTGATCACTACCTTCGGCACCGCCGCTGTGGCCGCCAACGCCATTGGGAACAGCATCGGCGGCGTCATCAACGTACCGGGCCAGGCGCTCGGCCTGGCGCTCATCACCGTGGTAGGCCGGTGCATGGGGGCCGGCGAAACCGACCAAGCGGTATCCTACGCCAAAAAGCTGGTGCGCGCTTGCTACGTCTGCATGGGAGTTATGAACATCGCCCTCTTTTTCCTGGCCGGGTGGCTGGTCACGCTGTTCGATCTGAGCATGGAATCCACCGCCATGGCCGCCCAGGTGCTGCGCTGGTTTTCGCTGTTCAGCATCTTTTTCTGGCCCATGTCCTTTACCATGCCCAACGCCCTGCGGGCCGCCGGGGACGCGGTGTTCACCATGGCCGTCTCCCTGTGCTCCATGTTTGCCTGCCGGGTGGCTCTGAGTTATGTCTTTGCCTGCGCCTGGGGCCTGAATATGGGGCTGCTGGGGGTATGGCTGGCCATGTTCTGCGACTGGATCGTACGCGCCGTTTTCTTCCTTATCCGGTTTCTGCGCGGGAAATGGAAGTACATCCGGGTCATTGGATAGGCACGCTCCGCAGACTGCCGGTGCCTTTCCCGGCCATGCGGCAGAAAAAAAGCTTCAGCCGTGAGGGCAATGTCATTTAGCCAAGGTTTTTAGCGCATCTGAAAAAGTACCCACCTCGTTTTGTGAACCGCCCCCGATTGTGCGGACAGCACAAAAACGCCCCTAATATAGGACTATGAGATTTTCAAGCAGCAAACTGGCGGCGCAATTCCAGAGGCGTCAGTTTTGTTTTTGATTGAATG
>NZ_JACOPP010000012.1 GCF_014287895.1 Lawsonibacter hominis
TCCAGCTCAGTGTGCCGGTCTTAAACTGTCCAAAAAGCGCAAACGGGAGCTTTTGCTCGTTGCGTAGAGATATTGGCTGATTTTTGGGTCCTAACTTTTCATGTTTACTTTACAGTGCCAAAGATAGGGCGGCATGCCGGCTTCTTCTTCGAAGCCTCCCTGCCCCCTTTGGCGACTACATTATAGTTCTCGCCCCGAAAAAGTCAAGTTGCTTTTTAAAGTTTTTTCGCGTTTTACGGCTTTTGACTGGATTTGATTGCCAATTGCAGCTGTTTTGTGCTATACTACTTTTGAAACAAGGAGGGACCGACATGCCCGACAATCCCAACGACCTGCGTCTGGCGGTGCTCATCGACGCGGACAACGCCTCCCGCACCGCCATGCGGGACGTGATGGCGGAGATCGCCGTTTACGGCACCCCTACCATCAAGCGCATTTACGGGGACTGGACCACCCCCAACATGGCCTCCTGGAAACCGATCCTGCTGGAGAACGCCATCACCCCCATCCAGCAGTACGGCTACACCACCGGCAAGAATTCCACCGATTCGGCCATGATCATCGACGCCATGGATATCCTTTACACCGGGGAGGTGGACGGCTTCGTGCTGGTCAGCAGCGATTCCGACTTCACCCGCCTGGCCGTGCGCCTGCGGGAGGCAGGCAAAAAGGTCTACGGCATGGGAGAGCGGAAGACCCCCTCTCCCTTCATCGTGGCCTGCGACAAATTCGTCTATATCGAGGTCATCCGTTCCGCCGCGGACCAGGCGCGGGCGGAGGAACAGGCCCGGACGGAGCCTCCCAGAGAAGAAAAGACCGCAAAAACCAAGAAAAGCTCCAAGAAAAAGCCGGAAGATCCCTCCCCGGCCCCCGAACCGGAGCCGTCCGCTCCCGGGCCCGCCGACGGCGTGCCGCCGGAGATCATTACGCTCATCGCGGACTCCCTGGATATGCTGGCCGACGAGGACGGGTACACCTTTATGGGGGATCTGGGCAATCTGCTGGTGAAAAAGCAGCCCGATTTCGATCCCCGGAACTTCGGCTTTTCCAAGCTCACCAATCTGGTACGCGCGCTGGACCGCTTCGAGGTGGACGTGCGCCAGACCAGTCTGCCCCACGTGAAGCACATCTTTGTCCGGGACAGGCAGCGCAAATAAAAAAGAACGGCGTTTCCCGGCAGGTCTGCCGGGAAACGCCGTTCCGCTTGCCAGAAAGCCCTTCGGAGTCTTTCCATCAGGGAGAGGACGGCCGTAAAGCCGCCGTTTTCCGCCTCATTCTTCCAGCGGAAACACGCTCCCCACCGCCGTGAGGGACTGGGCCAGATCGGACCGGTAATCGGGCGCCAGCGGGTCCAGGCTGTTGATCACCACGCCGCTGCTCCCCGCCCGGGCGGTGGAGTGGAGATACCGCCCCCCGCCCAGATACAGCGCCACATGTCCGGGGAAAAAGAGCAGGTCGGCCACGTCCATCGTTTCCCGGGGAATCTCCCGCACGGGGAAGCCGGGGACGATCTGCGCGTCCCGATACAGGAGCACGCCGTTTGCAAACCAGGCCATAAAGGTCAGGCCCGAGCAGTCCAGCCCCAGAGAGGACTTGCCGCCCCAACGGTACTGGACGCCCAAGTAGGCCAAGGCCGCGTCGGCCACCCGGCGGCGCAGGGCCGCCGGGTCGATTTGAGGCGCCGTTTCGTAGTATTCTTCCAAAAAATCACGTTTTGTATAGCCCGTCCGGCCATCGGGAAGGGCCAGCTCCTGCCAGCCTTCCTCCGCCTCTCCCAGAGGGGCCGCCAGGCTGCCCCGCAGCAGCGTGGTCATGACGCATCCCTGGACGGCGGGGCGGTCCAGCACATCGGCGGCCGCCTTCCAGACGAGCCGCTTTTCCCGCTCCGCCCAGCGCGCCGCTCCCCCCTCCCCCACCGTCAGGGCCCAGGCGGGGGCAAACCCCTCATAGCGGTACCGGGTACGCACCCGGAACCACCCGGGGCAGGGCTGCTCCAGCAGTTCCAGGGGCCAGCCGCACAGCGCCTCGTCGGCCAGGGGCGCATCGGCCTGGGGACGGACATGGAGGGGGCAGATGGGAACGCAGACCACAGCTCTCATACAAAAATCCTCGCTTTCTCAGGCAGCATACGGTATACTATACCTGCCTGCTGAAGAAGCCGCTTTGCGGTTTCTTCGCGCGGCAGCAGCCTTTTTTACACCCTTCAGGCCTTGCTGCAAAGCGGTGCCCGGCGGGGCTCGGACGATCCCGTCCGCTCCCCGTACTCGAACAGGGGCAAAGCGCCTGAAACGCCCCGCCCCTCAAGGGCCGCGGCTTTGTTTCGTGCCCGCCTCGGAAAAGTCCGATCTATCGGACCTCTTCTCCGTTAGGATAAGCATAGGAAGGAGGAATGGATATGGCGAGAAGCCCCAACCAAAAACGCAAACTGCTCTGCCTGTGCCAGCTTCTCTGGGAGCGCACCGACGAGGAGCATCCCCTGACCGTACAGGAGCTCATCGACGCATTGGAGGGCATGGATATCCATGCCGAGCGCAAGAGCATCTACGATGATATGGAGACGCTGCGCACCTTCGGCCTGGACGTGCAGAGCCGCAAGGGGAAGGCTCCGGGCTGGTTTCTGGGCGAGCGTCCCTTTGAGCTGCCCGAACTCAAGCTGCTGGTGGACGCGGTGCAGGCCTGCCGTTTTATCACCCGCAGGAAGAGCGACGCGCTCATCCGCAAGCTGGAGTCCCTCTCCAGCGTCCATCAGGCCCGCCAGCTCCAGCGGCAGGTCTATGTGGCCGGGCGTGTGAAGGCGATGAACGAGAGCGTCTATTACACCATCGACAAGCTCCATACGGCCCTCAACGCCCGCCGGGCGGTGACCTTCAAATACTTCGAGTACAACATGCGCAAGGAGAAGGTCTTCCGCCGGGACGGGAAGCGCTACGCCGTGTCCCCCTACGGACTGATCTGGGACAACGAGAATTATTACCTGGCCGGATTTGACCACGCCAGGCGCGAGATGCGCCACTACCGGGTGGACAAGATGGCGGAACTGGCCGTGACCTGCCTGCCCCTTCAGGGGGACGAGGCGTGCCGGAACTTCGATATTGCATCCTATTCCCAAAAACACTTCGGTATGTTTTCCGGCCGGGAGGGACAGGTGCGCCTGCGCTGCCGCAGCCACCTGGTGGGGGTGGTGCTGGACCGCTTCGGCCAGGAGGCCATTCTCATCCCCGATGGGGAGGATCGGTTCACCGTCACCGTCTCCGCCGTGGTCAGCCCCCAGTTTTTGGGCTGGATCTTCGGCCTGGGCGACGGGGTGGAGGTCTGTTCCCCGGCCTGGGCGGTGGACGAGCTGAACGCACAGCTGCAGGCCGTACAGCGCCTGTACCGGAAGGAGGAATCTCTGTGAACGGCATTCCGATCGACCCCTGCGGCACGGACACGGCAGACTGGGTCCACGACCGCATCCGGGCGTATAACGCCCAATATATCACCGACTGCGGCGAACTGAATTTCTGCGTCCGGGGGCCGGACGCAGCGCCGCTGGGCGGCATTGCCGCCTCCCGGGACCTGGACTGCGTGACGGTGGACTTTTTGTATGTGGAGCCCTCCGCCCGCGGGGACGGCCTGGGCGCCGCCCTGCTCCGCCGGGTGGAGGAAGAGGGACGGCGCCAGGGCGCCCGGCGCGTTCTGCTGAACACCTTTTCGTTTCAGGCGCCGGGCTTTTATGAAAAGCAGGGCTACCGCTGTTTCGGCGCTCTGGAGCCCTGCTTCGGGACACATGGACAATATTTTTTCTGCAAAGAGCTGTAGCGTCCCGCTGCGCCGCCGTCACAGCGCCATGCGCCAGTAATCGCACCGTGCGGTCTCCCGGAAGCCGCAGGCGGTATACAGTCCCAGCGCACGGTCGTTGACCGCGTCCACCTCCAGCCGGATGGGCAGCTCGGTCTCCCGCCGGACGCGCGCCAGGACCAGCGCCAGGATCGACCGGCCGATCCCCCGCCCCTGGAGGGCGGGCTCCACACAAAAGTCGCAGAGGTAGGCCTCCCCGCCCTCGGTGTTGCAGAACAGGTGCCCCGCCACGCGTCCATCCAGCCGCGCGGCATAGCCGCTCACAGCAGGCGCGGTAAAAAAGCGCTCCACCTTCTCTCTGGAATCGGCCGCCGCGTCCCCGAAGGCGGCGGCCGAGAGCTCCGCCAGCCGGGGCAGCAGTTCCCGCGTCGCCGGCTCCAGCTCCAGAGGCAGGACCGGAACGGCCGGCGCAGCCGTCCGGTCATATTCCATCAGATATTCCGTATGGTGGCGCTCCACTGGAAAGCGCTTGAGCACTTCTCCCCCGCTGGCGCACACCGGCTCGTGGAAGAACAGCACCGAAGAGACGCCGAAGCGTTCCAGCTCTGCCCGGGCGGCGGCAAAGAGCGCGGTAAAGCGCCCCTGCCGCCGCAGGTCGGGGCGGACGAAGGCGGTTACCTCCGCCTCCCGCGCATCCGGCTGGAACAGCGTCAGAACGGCCGCCAGCGCCTGCCCCTCATAGCCCAGGAAAAAGCAGTCCATCTCCCCAAAGTGGTTGAGCTCCCCCGAAAGGAACACGCTGTGTCCAAAGGGCTCCGCCCGGCGGCAGGTCTCCTGCAGGGACCGGATCTGCTCCTGCTGCCGCGCCGTCAGGGCGTGGGTCTGGATCCATTTCATAGCGCTTCCTCCTTACCAATCCAGGCGCATGATATGCTCTGCGCCGAATACCTGACCGGTGAAACGAAAGCCGGCGCGCTCATAGAGCGCCACCGCCGCCGCGGCCTGCCGATGCACGCCCAGAAAGACCCGGCTGCGGGTGGCGTCGGCACGCATCCGCTCCAACACAAGCGCAAGCGCCGCCGTACCGCAGCCTCTCCCCTGGAAGCGCGCGTCCACCATCAACCGGTAGATCCACCACTCCCCGTCGTCCCGGTCCACGCAGTACATAAGAAAGCCCACCGGCGTTTCCCCGTCATAGATGGCCAGGGGAATACACTCGCTCTGCACTTTGGACTGGGCGATGGAAACGGCGTTGGAGGTACAAAACTCCGCCTGCTCCGGCCGGACGGACAGGTCGATGACGTCCCAGAATTGTTCCATATGAATTTCCTGTAGTGTGATCATTTGCAGTTCTCCTTTCCAATTTGGGCGCAAAAAGGCCCGGGGCGGATCGCTACCGCTCCGGGCCCTTTTTCACTGCAGCTGCGAAATGCGCAGAACATCACACGGCAGAACGGGCAGGGAGCGGCACGGTTTTGACGGTCTTTTTCATATGCCCACTCCCTTTCATTTCCTTTGTCGGCAGAACCTGCCGCCCGTTCACTATACCACGGCATCGCGCACCCGTCAAGCCCTCATTCCCAGTTTTTCCAGACCTCAGGCCGATAGCCCACGGTGGCCTGCCTGCCGTTGCGGACGATCGGGGTCTTGAGCAGGCGCGGATCGGCCAGCAGCTTCTCCAGCTTGTCCGCGTCGCAGGCTAGATAATTCAGCAGGGCCGCATCCGGGTGCTTGGGGTCAATGAGCGCCTGCAGCCCCACGGCGTTCTTCACGCTGCTGAGCTCCCCGGGGCTGATGCCGTACTTCACCAGGTCGATGGATTGGAACTTGACCCGCCGCTCCTTGAAATACCGCTCAGCCTTCTTGGTATCAAAGCATTTGGATTTGCCGAAGATCTGAAGGTTCATGTCCCTATTCCTCCACAAACACAAAACGGGGGCCGGAATAGCCGTCCCGCTCCACAAGTTCGCCCCACATGGCCGCCGGACGCACCCACACGCCCCCCTCGCCGTAAAGGGCCTGGTAGACCACCATGCGTTCCAGCGTCTCCGAATGGCAGGCGGTCGTGAGCACACGGTATTCCTTTCCCTTGAAATGCCGGTATTTCCCCGGACGAATCTCTTCCATATCGGCCTCCGAACCAACTTTTTGCTCATTTTAGCACAGTCTTTCCAGAAAGACAAGTTTGACGGGCTAAATCCCCTGCAGACGGGCAATACTAGCGGAAAACGCCTGAAAGGATGGTTTCCGTTTGAAAGCCGTGATTTTGGCCGGGGGAGAGGGGACGCGTCTGCGCCCTCTGAGTCTGGGACTGCCCAAGCCCATGACCCCCCTGTTCGACAAGCCCGTGATGGAACACATCATCTCCCTGCTGCGCCGCAGCGGCATTACTGAGATCGCCGTCACGCTCCACTACATGCCCCGGGCGGTCACCGATCATTTTGGGGACGGGGCCGTCCAGGGCGTGCACCTGCGCTACTTTACCGAGACGGAGCCCCTTGGTACCGCGGGCGGCGTAAAAAACTGCATGCCCTTTTTGGGGGACGAGGACTTTCTGGTCATCAGCGGCGACGCGGTGTGCGACCTGGACCTGAAGCAGGCCATGGACTTCCACGCCACCCGCCGCCCGGCGGCCACCCTGGTGCTCCACCGGCACCCCACGCCTCTGGAATACGGCCTGGTGCTCACCGACCCGGAGGGCCGGGTGGAGCGTTTTGTGGAAAAACCGGCCTGGGGACAGGTCGTCACCAATCAGGTCAACACCGGCATCTATCTGCTCACCCGGCGCGCCATGGATCTGGTGCCCGAGGGCAAGCCCTTCGACTTTGCCCGGGACCTGTTTCCAGCGCTGATGGAGCGCGGCGAGGCCCTGTACGGCTGTGTGAGCGAGGGCTACTGGTGCGATATGGGAGACTGCAGGGCCTATCTGGACTGCGTGGCCGACGCGCTTTCAGGCAAGGTGAAGCTGGATCTGGGCGCGGCCCGGGTGGCGCCCGGCATCTGGTCGGCCAGTCCTCTGCCTGCCGACGTGGAACTGGTGCCCCCCTGCTATCTCGGCGCCAACGTGACCGTAGGCCCCGGCTCCCTCATCGGCCCCCACGTAGCGTTGGGCGCGGGAAGCACCGTGGGCAAGCGCGCGCTGATCCAGCGCAGCGTGTTCCACGGCGCATCGGCGGGCGACCGCACCACACTTTACGGCGCCATTCTGTGCAAGGATGCCCGTGTCCATACCGGAGCCGTCCTCAACGAAGGCGCGGTGCTGGGCGAAGGGGCCGCAGCCGGCCGGGACGCGATCCTGCTGGAGGGGGCCAGGGTCTGGCCCCGCCGGGTGGTGGGCGACGGGGTGCGGCTGGGCGCCTGCCTGACCTCCGGTTCCCTTTCGGGGCCCCCCTCCTTTTCCGACGGTGGGATCCTCCGGGGCTCCATTGGGGAAGAGCTGACGGCAGAGGTGCTGCTCCTGCTGGGCGGCGCCCTGGGCGCCGAAGGCACGGTAGGCGTCGGCCACTGCGGCGGCGAGGGCGCCCGGATGCTGGCCCAGGCGGCCTGCTGCGGCGTCTGCGCCGCCGGGGCCAAGGTATTGGAGCACGACGCCGCCGGTCCCTCCGCGGCGGCCTGGCTGGCGGAAAACTGGTCCCTGCCGGTCTCCCTGTTTGTGGAACAGGTGGAGGATATGGCCTACCTGCGCCTCTTCGACCGGCAGGGCCTGCCCCTTGGCCGGGCCAAGGAGCGCAAGCTGGAGGGCGCCCTTCTTCGGGGCGAGCAATCCCGCGTCCCGGCCTGCCGGGTAGGGCGGCGGGAGATCGTCTCCGGCGTGGGGGCGGCCTATTCCGCCGACGCCGCCCGCCGCGCCCGTCTCAGCCGCGCCCCCCTGCGGCACACGGAGGTATCGGTGCTCGGCCGGACGGCGGCTGACCGGTACCTGGCAGAGGCGCTGTCCGCCCTGGGCTGCTGCGTAGGCCGGCAGGCCCGGCCCGGCGTGCCCGCATTTCGCACCCAGCGGGGCGGCCTGCGGCTGCTGGCCTGGGACGAGGAGGGCGAACCGCTCTCTCCCGAGGTTCTGCTGACCATCGTGGCGCTTATCGAGTACGAGGCGGGCGAAGGGAACGTGGCCGTCCCCCCCGACGCCCCCGCCGCCATCGACGCCGTGGCCGAAGCCTTCCACGGCAGCGCTTTGCGCCTGAACCGGGACGGCGAGCGCGCCCGGGCGCGCTATGCCCAGCTGCCCTGGCTGCGGGACGCCCTGTTCGCCGCCTGCCGTATCTGCGCCCATATGGGCGTGACGGGCGAGCGGCTGCACGCGCTGGCCGGAAGGGTCCCCCATTTTTCCCTCTGCCGCCGGGAGGTGGCGCTCCGGGGCGACCGGGGCGCGGTGATGCAGGCCCTGGCGGAGGGCCTGCCCGGACTGGAGGATACCGGAGCGGGACTGCGCCTGCGGCAGGGGGAGAGCTGGGTGTATCTGGCCCCGCTCACCCGGCGCGCGGCCCTGCGGGTGGTCGGCGAGGCCGTCAGCGCGGAGCTGGCCCGGGAGCTGTGCGATTTTTACGCCGGAACGGTCCGGGCGCTGGACCCTGATCCGTCCGGCCAAAAATAAAGGTATACTTTTCCTGCAAATTGTGGTATACTGATATTGATTGATTTGGCTTTATGCGCGGCAATCGCGCTTTGATAAGGCAGGACACAGCGGGCATACCTTGCGCCAGGCGGTCTGGTGCAGCCCTTTTTCCCGGCGAGGCAGGGCCGGGAAGAACGGGTCGGCGACCGCCTTTCTTTTGGTGCGCCCAAAGCCGCCGCTGTGTCCTTACATACCGTTTGATAACGTTCAATTTGAAAAGGAGTGTTCCATACTTTTATGGCAGAAAAACTGAAAATTATTTCCCTAGGCGGCCTCAACGAGATTGGCAAGAACCTGACCGTATACGAATACGGCGGGGATATGATCCTCGTAGACGTGGGCATGGGATTTCCGGACGACGACATGTACGGCATCGATGTGGTCATCCCGGACTTTACCTATCTCATCAAAAACCGCGAGCGCATTCGGGGTATCTTCCTGACCCACGGACACGAGGACCACATCGGCTCCATCCCCTACTTGCTGCGGGACGTGAACGCCCCCATCTACGCCACCCGCATGACGGCGGGCCTGGTAAAGCTGAAGCTGGAGGAGCACCGCCTGCTGGACAAGACCAAGCTCATTACCTGCGAGGCGGGCGAGGTCGTCCGCGCGGGCAAATTCTCCGTGGAATTCATCCACGCCAACCACTCCATCGCCGACGCGGTGAGCTTCGCCATCAAGACCCCCGTGGGCACGGTGGTCCATACCGGCGACTTCAAGATCGACCCCACACCCATCCAGGGCGGCATGATGGACCTGGGCCGCCTGGGACAGCTGGGCAAGGAGGGCGTGTTGGCCCTGCTGGCCGACTCCACCAACGTGGAGCGCCCCGGCTTCACCAAAAGCGAACGCAGCGTGGGCGCGTCCTTTGACGCACTGTTCCGGGGCTGTGAGCAGCGGATCATTGTCACCACCTTCGCCTCCAATGTGGACCGCATCCAGCAGATCATCGACGTGGCCGCGCGGTACGGACGGAAGGTGGCCGTCACCGGCCGCAGCATGGAGAACGCCATGCGGGTGTCCACTGAGTTGGGCTATATGAAAATACCGGACGGCGTGCTGGTGGACCTCAACCACATCAAGAGCCTGCCCAAACACAAGATCTGCATCATCACCACCGGCAGCCAGGGCGAGACCATGTCCGCCCTGACCCGCATGGCCTTCAACACCCACCGTCAGGTGGATATTCAGGCCGGCGACCGGGTCGTCATCTCCGCCTCCGCCATCCCCGGCAACGAAAACTCCATTGGAAGCGTCATCAATGAGCTCTACCGCAAGGACGCCGAGGTGGTCAATGAGCGGCTGGGCGCGCTCCACGTTTCCGGCCATGCCTGCCAGGAGGAGCTGAAGATCATCCATGCGCTGGTCAAGCCCAAGTTCTTCATCCCCCTCCACGGCGAGCAGCGGCATCTGAAGACCCACGCCAAACTGGCCCAGGAGATGGGGATGGACCCCCGGCACATCATCATCAGCGACATCGGCAAGGTCATCGAGCTGACGCCCAACTCCGCCAAGATCAACGGCACCGTGCCCGCCGGCCGGGTATTCGTGGACGGCTACGGCGTGGGCGATGTAGGCAGCGTGGTGCTGCGGGACCGCAAGCATCTGGCCGAGGACGGCATGATCGTGGTGGTGGTCTCCATGTCCGGCGAGGACGGAAGCGTCATCTCCGGCCCCGATATCATCACCCGCGGCTTTGTCTACGTGAAGGAGTCCGAGGGACTGATGGAGGAGCTGCGCCGGGTGGCTGTCAACTCCTTGGAAAACTGCCGGCGGGATTCCCGCTCCGACTGGGCCGCCATCAAGACCGAGGTCAAAAACGCCCTGTCCAATTTCCTCTACAAGAAGACCAAACGCAATCCCATGATCCTGCCTGTTATCATGGAGGTATAAGCGTTCCAGGAATCGGAAAGCGGGGTCCGGCCTTTGGCCGGACCTCCGCTTTCCGATTCTTCTGCCGGGGGAACATCACAGGACCAGCTCGTAGAGCAGATAGTCCGTGGTACCAGTATCCTCATAGAACAGTTTCAGGGTGGTCCTGTACTGAAAGCCCATCGCGGTATACAGCTTCTGCGCGGGCAGGTTGGTGCCCAATACGTCCAGCCGCAGCGCCTGGCAACCGGCGGCCAAGCTTGACTTTCCTCCTCCCGGGCGATACAATAAGCGAACGCTGTATCGTACGAACTCTGCTGAGAGGTGACTGTTTATGCCCGCCTATCTGGACAACGCCGCGACCACCCGTGTCTGCCCCGAGGCCGCCCGGGCCGCGCTGGAAGTGATGACCGAGGGGTTTGGAAACCCCTCCTCCGGTCATGCTGCGGGCCGCGCGGCCGCCGCGCGGCTGGCGGAAGACCGGGCCGTTGTGGCCCAGCGGCTGGGCTGCGCGGCGGAGGAGCTGTATTTCACCTCCTGCGGCACGGAGGGGGACAACTGGTCCATTCATGCCGCCATGGAGTTCAACAAACGCCGGGGCAGGCATATCGTGGTATCCGCCATCGAGCACTCCGCCGTGCTGGAGCCGGTCCGCGCCCTGGCCGCCCAGGGCTGCGAGGTCACGTACCTCAAGCCGGACAAGAGCGGGCGCATCCGCTGCGAAGATCTGCAGGCCGCTCTGCGGCCCGACACGGCGCTGGTATCCCTGATGCTGGTCAACAACGAGCTGGGCACCCTGCAGCCCGTGCGGCAGGCCGCCGAGGCCATCCGCCGCTCCGGCTGCCCCGCTCTGCTCCACACCGATGCCGTGCAGGCTTTTTTGAAGGTCCCCTTTACTCCGGCGGAGCTTGGAGCGGACCTGCTCACCGTCAGCGGCCATAAGATCCGCGCCCCCAAGGGGATCGGCGTTCAGTACGTCCGCCGGGGGCTGGAGCCGTCCCCCCTGCTGCTGGGGGGCGGTCAGGAGCAGGGCCGGCGCCCGGGGACCGAGCCCACCGCTCAGATCGCGGCCCTTGCCGCCGCCTGCCGCGCCTGGGACGATTCCTTCCCGGCTCACCTGTCCGCGCTGAAACAGTATGCGCTGGAAACCCTCGCGGCCGTCCCCGGCCTGGAGGTGGTCTCCGCCGGAGACGCCCCCCATATCTGTGCCGTCAGCCTGCCCGGCTACCCCAGCGAGATGCTGGTACGGGACCTGAGCGACCAGGGTGTATCCGTCTCCTCCGGCTCCGCCTGCCACAAGGGTAAGCCAAGCCATGTGTTTGCCGCGCTGGGCCTGCCCAAGCGCACCCTGATGGGGGTGCTGCGCATTTCCTTTTCTCCGGAAAATACCCGTGCCGATGTGGACGCCCTGCGGGATGGGTTGATCCAAATCACTAAAACCAGGATCGCAATGAGGTGACCGTTTGTTTTCTTACCTGAAACGCGGCCGCGGCTTTTACCGAAACGTGGTACTGCTGGGCCTGCCCATTCTGCTGCAAAATCTGACCACCACCTTTCTGGGCCTCATCGACACCTTCATGGTGGGTACCCTGGGCGAGGCCCCTCTGGCCGCCGTACTGGTGGCCAACACGCCGGTGTTTGTCATCCAGCTGGTCATCTTCGGCCTGCAAAGCGGCTCCTCGGTGCTCATCAGCCAGTTCTGGGGCAAGGGAGACACCGACTCCATCAACCGCGTCATCGGTCTGGGCTGTTATGCGGCGGGCGCCATCTCCGCGCTCTTCGCGGCGGTGATGTTTTTCCTGCCGGAGCAGCTGATGGCCGTCCTCACCGACAATGCCGAGCTGATCCCCCTGGCCGCCGACTACGCCCGCATCGTGGGCTTTTCCTATCTGTTCAACAGCATCACCGGCGTATATGTGGGGGCCCACCGCTCCATGGAAAACCCCAAGCTGGGGCTGATCGTCTTCTCCATCTCCATGTGTGCCAACACGGTTTTGAACTGGGTCTTCATTTTCGGCAACCTGGGCGCCCCGGCTCTAGGGGTCACCGGGGCCGCCGCGGCCACTCTGACTTCCCGTATCCTGGAGTTCGCCATCATGGCGGTCTACGCCCTGACCAACCGCCGCTTCCGCCTGCGCCCCGCCGCCATGCTCCGCCCCGGCCTGCCGCTGCTGCAAAAATTCATCCGCTACTCCAGCCCGGTAGTCCTCAACGAGACGCTGTGGGGCCTGGGCACCTCGGTCTACAAGGTCATCTTGGGCCACATGGAGGGCTCCACCGAGATCCTGGCCGCCCGCGCTCTGGCGGGCAACATCGAAGACATTTGCTCGGTGGCTGTGTTCGCCGTGGCGGGCACCGCCTCCATTATCATCGGCCGGGAGATCGGCGCGGGCCGGCGGGACACCGTCTATGAGGTGGGGGCCGCGCTGAATACGCTGGCCATGCTGTGCGCCCTGGCCATCGGGATCCCTATGGTCCTGTGCGCCTGGTTCGTCTTCCCCGGCCTGCTCTATCCCATCTTTCACCTCTCCGGCGCCGCCGGCTCCATCACCACTATGATGCTCACGTTCACCGGCATATTCCTGGCCCTGCGTTCCTTCAACTCCGTCAATATCGTAGGCGTGCTCCGGGGCGGCGGCGACGTGCGTGCCGCTACCGCCATCGATCTGATCCCGCTCTGGTGCGCGGCGATCCCGGCGGCGGCTTTCCTCGGGCTGGCGCTCCGCCTGAGCGTCTTTTGGGTCTTTGCGGGGATCGAGCTGGAGCAGGTCGTGAAGTTCGGTTTCGGCGTGCGGCGCTTCCGCTCCCGGGAATGGATCAACGACGTAACGCAATTTGCCAAATCAGAACCGGGGACGGCGTAACGCCGTCCCCGGCAAGAATCGAGCCCTGTCCGTCATGCATCCCTCTGTCGAAAAAGGCCAAAGGCCTTTTTCGACAAACTGCGGGGACGGCGTTACGCCGTCCCCGCAGACTGTCTTATTCTGATTTTGTGGCGCTCTCCAGCAGGGTGAGCGTCTTTTTTTCGCAGTCCAGCTCCGCGGGAACCCCGATGGGCAGCACACCGATGGGGGCGGCGTGGCCGAAATTCAAATTATAGAGGATGGGAAGCTCGCTTCGCCCGGCCTCTTCCGCCACCACCTGACGCAGGGCCTGCTTATACTCTTCATAGTAGGCCTCGTCCTGGGGCTTGCCGAACAGAATTCCGCTGACCGCGTCCAGGACCCCCTGGGCCGCCAGATTGCGCAGGGCCCAGGTAACGAAGGTGGGCGAGGGCTTATCCTCGCTGGTCTCCAGAAACAAAAGCGCGCCCCTCCATCGTTCCGGCGCGGGCCAGACCGGCGTACCGGCCGCCATCATGAACACGTCGATACAGCCGCCCAACAGAGGACCGCGCACCGTACCGCGCCCCTGAAGCAGCTCGTAGCCGTGCACGTCCGGCCGCAGGATCTTCCGCCGGTCCATATTCTCCTCCGCCCAGGGCACAAAGGTATCGCTCCAGAGGGGGCTGGGCTTGATCTGGTAACCCGCCGTATCCCCAAAAAGCACATCCCGCACCGCTTGGGCGGTATAATCGAACATGGCCCCGTACTCCCCGAATTCGCACAGGACGGAAGGACCGTAAAAGGAGGTCACGCCTGCCTTAAGCATCATAAAATGGTTGATGGTGGTATCGGAATAGCCCATAAAAATCTTGGGATGGGCGGAAATCACCGCATAGTCGATATAAGGCAGCAGCCGGATGGTATCGTCCCCGCCGATGGCGGAGAAAATAGCGGCGATGGAGTCATCCCGAAAGGCGTCCATCAGGTCCCGGGCCCGCAGCTCCGGATGCGCGTGGACAAAGGCCGCACCCTTCAGCGCGTGGGGCATGGGACGCACGCGCAGGCCGAAGTCCTCTTCCAGCCGCCGCTTTGCAATCAAATACCGGTGGAGCAGCTCCGCCTCCCCCAGGCCGCCCCAGGACAGGCTGACCACCGCCACCGTATCCCCGGCCTTCAGCCGCACGGGCCGCTTCATAATTCCAGCTCCATCCGGACGTCGGAGAGCTGGAACCACTTGTCCGAATACTCCACGTATTGAAAGCCGAAGTCCTCATAGAGCCTGAGCGCGTCCTTGAGCTTATGGTTGGAGGTGAGCACCATCCGGCGCTGCCCCGCGTCCCGGGCGGCCTGGATGACCGCTTCCATCAGCGCGCGGCCGACGCCTTTTCCGCGGAATTCCTCCCGCACCCCAAGCTTGAGGGCCTCGCACACGCCCTCCCCCTGGAGTTCCAGCATCACCATACCCACAATCTGCTCCCCCCACCGGGCCAGCAGCACCCGTCCGCCGTCCGCCAGGAAGCGCTCCGGCGCGGCCAGCATCTCCAGGTCCACCGGCTCCAGCAGGTCGTGCTCCAGCAGCCAGGGCAGGGAGATCTCTTCCAGCTCGTGTTGATAGCGGGGATCATAGTCGATGATCGCAAAGGCATCCACGTCGGTCAGCCCTCCTTTATTCTTCGTTTAGCATACCATAGGTTCCCCCGTGCCGTCAATCTCTCCTGCTTTCGCATTCCCGCGACTCAGGTGCGTTTTCCCGGCCCGCCCGCCCCGTTCATATTTAATTTACATCCGGCCTATTGACTTTTCGGGGGGACGGTGGTACATTATCTTTAGCACTCAGAGATGTTGAGTGCTAAAATCATACGGGAGGCGGCGCAAATGGATTTGACGGAACGAAAAAAGCGGATCCTGCGCGCCATCATCGAAAGCTACATCGAGACGGCGGAACCGGTGGGTTCCAAGGCCGTCGCCGCAAATATCGGCATAGAGGTCTCCTCTGCCACCATCCGCAACGAGATGGCCGACCTGGAGTCCATGGGGCTTTTGGAAAAACCCCATACCTCCGCCGGGCGTGTGCCCTCTCCCCTGGGGTACCGGCTGTACGTCAACGAGCTGATGGAAGAACATAAGCTCTCCATCCAGGAGACGCAGCGCATCAACCAGGCCCTGCGCATGAAGATGCGGGAGCTGGACCGGGTGCTCACCGAGGCGGGCCGCGTGGTGTCCCAGTTGACCAATTATCCCGCTTTCGCCCTCTCCTCCGGCTCCGGCCGGGTGACCATCCGCCGCTTTGACCTGCTGATGGTGGAGCGCAATGCCTTTATCATCGTGGTGATGACCGATACGAATATCGTGCGCAACCGGCTCATGCGCCTGCCCTCGGACTTGACCGAGGCCCAATTGCAGATGCTCAATACTCTTTTGAATACGACCTTCACGGGCCTGTCCCTGGAGGAGATCACCCCGGAGCTGATGCGGGTGGCCCAGCATGCCGCCGGCGAGGCTTACGGCCTGATCAGTCTGGTGGTCTCCTTTGCCATTGAGGTGCTGGAGGCGCTGGAACAGCGCACCGTACACACCTCGGGCATCACCCATCTGCTGGAGCTGCCGGAGTACCGCAGTCTGGACCGGGCCCAGCCGCTGATGAGCTACCTGTCCGACGAAAACGACCCCGCCCACTTCCCCATTCCCAAGGACAACCCCATGGATATCCTGATCGGCCCGGAAAACGTAGCCGACGCGCTGAAGGATTCCAGCGTGGTGGTGGCCAGCTATGACATTGGGGACGGCATGCGGGGCGTTATCGGCGTGGTGGGCCCCACCCGTATGGATTACGCCAAGATCACCGCCCGGCTTTCCTATCTGGCGGAAGGGCTCTCCCGGCTGTTCGGCCGGGGGGAGCTGCCCGGCGGCACAGACGATAAGAAATAGGAGATGACCTCTTATGCGCGAGAAGAACGAAATGCCCAAGGACGAATTGGAGCAGGAGCCGCCTGCGCCGGAAACGCCCGGAGCCGCCGCGCCGGATGCCGGAACGGACGTCCCCGATCCCCTGCTGGAGGAGCTGGAGACCCTGAAAAACAGTCTGGCCGATCAGGAGGATAAATTTCTCCGCCTGGCCGCCGAGTACGATAATTACCGCCGCCGCAGCCAGAAGGAAAAGGAATCCGCCTGGGCGGACTCCAAGGCGGAGACGGCCGCGGCTTTTCTGCCGGTATACGATAATCTGGAGCGGGCGCTCAAGCAGGAGACCAGCGACGAGGCCTACAAGAAGGGCGTGGAGATGACCATGGCCCAGCTGCGGGAAGTCCTCTCCAAGCTGGGTATCGAGGAGATCCCCGCCCTGGGCGAGGCCTTCGACCCCAATCTTCACAACGCCGTGATGCATGTGGAGGACGAGGCAGCCGGAGAAAATACCATCGTGGACGTGTTCCAGGCGGGCTTCCGCTCCGGCGACAAGGTCATCCGCTTTGCCATGGTGAAGGTCGCCAACTAGCCCGAAGCGCGGAGCAGCCGCCCGTCGCGGAGGGCGCGCAGCAGGACGCCCAAGCGCCCCGTCCGCGCCCCGGATTTCTTTTGTTAAAACAAAACCCTGATAAATATTGGAGGAACGGAATTATGTCTAAAATCATCGGTATCGATCTCGGTACGACCAACTCCTGCGTCGCCGTCATGGAGGGCGGCGAGGCCGTTGTCATCCCCAACGCGGAGGGCAACCGCACCACCCCGTCCGTGGTGGCCTTCTCCAAGGACGGCGAGCGTATGGTGGGTCAGGTGGCAAAGCGCCAGGCCATCACCAACCCCGACCGGACCATCTCTTCCATCAAGCGTGAGATGGGCTCCAACTACAAGGTGACCATCGACGGCAAGAATTATACGCCCCAGGAGATCTCCGCCATGGTGCTGGGCAAGCTCAAGGCGGACGCCGAGGCCTATCTGGGCCAGAGCGTCACGGAAGCCGTCATCACCGTGCCCGCCTACTTTACCGACGCCCAGCGCCAGGCCACCAAGGACGCCGGACGCATCGCGGGCCTGGATGTCAAGCGTATCATCAACGAGCCCACCGCCGCAGCCCTGGCTTACGGCGTGGACAAGGACTCCGACCAGAAGATCATGGTCTACGACCTGGGCGGCGGCACCTTCGACGTGTCTGTGCTGGAGGTCGGCGACGGCGTGATCGAGGTGCTGGCCACCGCGGGCAACAACCGCCTGGGCGGCGACGACTTTGACAAGTGCGTCATGGATTGGATGGCCGCCGAGTTTAAGAAGGACACCGGCATCGACCTGAGCGGCGACAAGGTGGCCATGCAGCGCCTGAAGGAGGCTGCCGAGAAGGCCAAGATCGAGCTTTCCGGCGTCACCTCCACCAATATCAATCTGCCTTATATCACCGCCGACGCCACCGGGCCCAAGCACCTGGACCTGACCCTGACCCGGGCCAAGTTCGACCAGCTGACCGCCCATCTGGTGGAGGCGACCGCCGGCCCCGTCAAGCAGGCGATGAGCGACGCCGGCCTCTCCTCGGGCGAGCTGGCCAAGGTCCTGCTGGTGGGCGGCTCCAGCCGTATCCCCGCGGTTCAGGACATGGTCAAGAAGCTCACCGGCAAAGAGGGCTTCAAGGGCATCAACCCCGACGAGTGCGTGGCCATCGGCGCGGCCCTGCAGGGCGGCGTTCTGGTGGGCGACGTGAAGGGCCTGCTGCTGCTGGACGTTACCCCCCTGTCCCTGGGCATCGAGACCATGGGCGGCGTGATGACCAAGCTCATCGAGCGCAACACCACCATCCCGGCCAAAAAGAGCCAGGTGTTCACGACCGCCGCCGACAACCAGACCTCCGTTGAGGTCCACGTGCTCCAGGGCGAGCGTGAGATGGCCCAGTATAACAAGACCCTGGGCCGCTTCAACCTGGACGGCATCGCCCCCGCCCGCCGCGGCGTGCCTCAGATCGAGGTCACCTTCGACATCGACGCCAACGGCATCGTCAACGTATCCGCCAAGGATCTGGGCACCGGCAAGGAGCAGCACATCACCATCACCTCCTCCACCAACATGTCCAAGGAGGACATTGACAAGGCCGTCAAGGAGGCCGAGCAGTTTGCCGCCGAGGACGCCAAGAAGAAGGAAGAGATCGACGTCCGCAATCAGGCCGACCAGGTGATCTACCAGACCGAAAAGGCTCTGGAGGACGCCAAGGACAAGATCGACGCCGGCGACAAGGCCACGGTGGAGGCTGCGCTGACCAAGCTGAAGGACGCCATGAAGGGCACCGACGTGGAGGCGATCAAGGCCGCCACTGAGGAGGCCAGCAAGGCTTTCTATCCCATCGCGGAAAAGATGTACCAGCAGGCCAATCCTCAGGGCGGCCAGGCAGGCCCTGACATGGGCGGCGCCAATTTTGCCGGCGGCGCTCCGGGCGGCAGCAATACCGACCCCAATGTGGTGGACGCCGACTACGAGGTCGTGGACGACGACAATAAGTAACGAATCCGAAAAGCGGCGGGGCGGAGATCGCCCCCCTACCAAAACGTAGGGCGGGGGCTTGCCCCCGCCGCTTTCCGCGTAAAGAGGTGAACACCAATGCCTGAACAAAAAAGAGACTATTACGAGGTCCTCGGCGTGTCCAAGGGCGCCACGGACGACGAGATCAAGAAGGCCTACCGGAAGCTGGCCAAACAGTACCACCCGGACCTGAACCCCGGCGATAAGGCCGCCGAGGCCAAGTTCAAAGAGGTCAACGAGGCCTACGAGATCCTCTCCGACAAGGAGAAACGCGCCAAGTACGACCAGTTCGGCCATGCGGGGGTGGACCCCAACTTCGGCGCGGGCGGCGGCTTCGGCGGCGGCTTTACCGGCGCGGATTTCGGGGACTTCGACCTGGGCGATCTGTTCGGCTCCTTCTTCGGCGGCGGCTTCGGCGGCGGCAGCGGCTCGGGCCGCGCCCGCAGCGGCCCCATGAAGGGCGACAACCTGCGCTCCTCGGTGACGATTTCCTTTGAGGAGGCCGCGTTCGGCTGCGAGAAGGAGATCGTCCTGAACCGCACCGAGTCCTGCGACGCCTGCAGGGGCAGCGGCTGTGAGCCGGGTACCACCGCAGAGATCTGCCCCGACTGCCGCGGCGCCGGCACCGTGCGCATTCAACGGGGCGGGGGGGCCTTTACCTTCGCCACCACCGCCACCTGCCCCAAGTGCGGCGGCACGGGCAAGCTCATCCACTCTCCCTGCAAATCCTGCGGCGGCAGCGGGAGTGTGCGGCGGCAGCGGAAGATCACCGTCAACATCCCCGCGGGCATCGATAACGGCCAGGCGGTCTCCCTGCGCGGCCAGGGCGGCGCGGGCAAAAACGGCGGTCCGGCGGGCGACCTGCTCATCGGCGTCACCGTGCGTCCCCATCCCCTGTTCAAGCGGGACGGCACCTCAGTCTATCTGGACCAGCCGGTCTCCTTCCTCCAGGCCACCTTGGGCGCAGAGCTGGAGCTGCCCACCATCGACGGCAAGGTCAAGTGGAGCCTGCCCGCGGGCACGCAGCCCGGCGCTACCTTCCGTCTGCGGGGCAAGGGGATCCCCAGCGTCAACGGCCGGGGCCGGGGCGACCAGTACGTCACTGTGAACGTTACGGTTCCCACCGGTCTGACCCATGAGCAGAAGGAGGCGCTGCAGGCCTATGGCCAGGCCATGGGCGAGATTCCCGCCGCTGCCGAGGACGGTCTGAAAGGTTTTTTTGACAAGAAGAAGAAAAAGAAATAAAATAGGGGACGGATGCTGATCCGTCCCCTATTTCAGCTGTTTCGGAGGTGTCGGCCATGGGCCCCATCCGCTTTATCGTATATCTGTTCCCGGTCCTGACCATCGCGGCGCTGTTCTATTTCTTCGTCTGGTACTGGCAGGCCACCCGCACGCCGCTGGCCGCTCCTGGTTCCAGCGGGTCCGTACCCAGGCGCCGCTTCACCTTTGCAGGCAAATGCCACCCTATGGCGCGCCGGGATGCGCTGCCCCTGCTTGTGATCACGACGCTTTATGCATTGACCGCTTTCGCTCAGCTGGGCTCCATGAAAGCGCCTCAGTCCGCCCTGGATCTGGGCGGCACGGAAAGCCATACCATCGTTCTGCCTCAGGAGGTCTATGTAGCGAACCTCTGGTATTTTCCAAATCTGGGCACTGGAGAATACAATCTGGAGATCTCCGCCGATGGAGCGCATTGGTCCACCCTCTGGTCCCGAACCGATGAAAGCGGCAGCGTCACCTCCTACTACTGGGCCGATGCCGCCGGATATGAACCCAGCTACGCCATGTCCCAGAACTACAATCAGCTCTTTAAATGGATTGAACTGGCCCCGGAAAATCCCCAGTACGTCCGGTATCTGCGCCTCACGGGGCGCTCCGACAAGGGTCTGCTGGAGCTGGGGGAGCTGGCCCTCTTCGACCACAACGGAACACGGGTCTCCACAAACGACTCCGCCGAGCCGCTTCTGGATGAGCAGGACACGGTCCCAGACGCGATCTCCTGGTTCAATTCAGCCTATTTCGACGAGATCTACCACCCCCGCACTGCGTTGGAGCACATCGAAGGGGTGTCCCCCTACGAGATCTCTCACCCGCCGCTGGGGAAGCTGATCCTCGGTCTTGGCATCCGCCTGTTTGGGATGACGCCCTTCGGCTGGCGCTTCATGGGCACCCTGTTCGGCGTGGCCATGCTGCCGCTGCTGTATGTGTTTCTGAAAAACCTGTTCGGCAGGACGGCGGTGGCCGCCTGCGGCACCGTGCTGCTGGCTGCCGACTTTATGCACCTGACCCAGACCCGCATCGGCACCATCGACACTTACGGGGTGTTCTTCATCCTGCTGATGTACTATTTTCTATACCGCTATCTCACCCTGCCCGCCGGCGCCCCCTTTCGGAAGTGTGCTCTGCCGCTGTTCCTCTCCAGCTTGTTCTGGGGGATCGGCGCAGCCTCCAAGTGGACGGTGATCTACGGCTGTGTGGGACTGGCGCTGCTGTACTTCATCGGACTGTACCAGAAGCTGCGGGATTGGCCCCGGGAAGAGCGTCACGCCCGTACCGCCTGGACGTTCCGGCTTCTGGCCTTTTCGGTGCTGTGCTTTGCCCTGATCCCGGCCGTCATCTATGTGCTCTCCTATTACCCCTACGCCCAAGCCAAGGGGGACACCAGTCTGAGCGGCTGGCTGGGCGTGATGTGGGAGAATCAGAAGTATATGTTCTCTTACCATAAGGGCGTGGTGGACACACACCCCTATTCCTCCCGCTGGTATCAGTGGATCTTGGACATCCGTCCCATCCTCTACTATCTGGACTCCTCCCTGCCCGGCTACACCACCCGGTCCGGGGCCTTCCTCAACCCGGTGGTCTGCTGGGGCGGCCTGCTGGCCATGCTCGCCGTCGCCGTGCGCATGGTCCAGCGCCGCTGCGGCAAGGCCCTCTTCATCCTGGTGGGCTATCTGTCCCAGCTGGCCCCCTGGTTCCTGATCGGGCGCATCACCTTCGCTTATCATTATTTCCCCTCTGTGATCTTCCTGATCCTGGCATTGTGTTATGTGTTCCGCGACCTGGCGGAACGGGAGGACGCCGTCCGCTGGAAACCTGCCGTCTATGCCCTGACCGGCGGCGCCGCGGTCCTCTATGCCATGTTTTATCCCGTACTGGTGGGCATTACGGTACCCACATGGTATACCACCTGCTTCCTGCGCTGGTTCCCTTCCTGGCCCTTCTGAGGCTTTGGGCCTCGCTCACTTTTTTCTGGAGGTTTCTCACCCATGCTTCTTACGGATTATCATACGCACAGCGTCCTCTCTCCGGACGGAAACGTGCCCCTGGCCCGGATGGCGGATGCCGCCGTGGCGGCGGGTCTGGGAGAGCTTTGCATCACCGATCACTGCGACCTGATGGACCAGGACGGCGGGCGCGTGTACGGCTACAACTGGCCTGCCGCAGTATCCCAGTTCCGCGAGACCGTCCCCATGTTCCAGGGCCGGTTGAACCTCAGGCTTGGTCTGGAATTTGGCGTTCCCCATGTGGACCGTACGGCCGCAGAGCAGATCCTTTCCCTGCCGGAGCTGGACTTTGTCATCGGTTCCGTCCACAACCTAAGCCCCGCGCGCGGCGGGCGCGATTTCTATTTTGTTGATTATCCGGACGCGGACGCCTGCTATGCCGCCCTGGACGACTATTTTGCCTCCATGTCCGTTCTGGCCTGCACCGATCTGTACGATGTGCTGGGGCATATCATCTACCCGCTGCGGTACATGCACACCCCAGTCTCTCTGGAGCGTTACCGGGAGACGATCCGCACGATCCTGCGCAAGGTGGTGGAGGGCGGCCGCGGCATTGAGATAAACACCTACCGCGGCCGGACCATTGCCGACTGGCAGCCCATTCTGGAGCTCTACCGGGACTGCGGCGGCGAGATCGTCACCGTAGGCTCGGACGCACACCTGCCGGAGCACGTGGGGCTGGGGATATCGGAGGCCTGCGCGCTGCTGCAGCAGACTGGCTTCCGCTATCTTGCCACCTATGAAAAACGCAAGCCGGAACTGCACCGGCTGTAAGGAGGATATGAAACATGAAAATTGCAATGGGCAGCGACCACGGCGGCTTTGCGCTCAAGCAGCATCTCAAGACCTATCTGGAGAACAAGGGCTGTCTGGTGGAAGACTGCGGGACGGATTCCACACAGAGCTGCGATTACCCCGACTTCGGCCGTTTGGCGGCGGAAGCCGTGGCCTCCGGCCGGTGTGAGCGGGGCATCGTCATCTGCACCACCGGTATCGGCATCTCCATTTCCGCCAACAAGGTCCGCGGCATCCGCTGCGCGCTGTGCTCCGAACCGCTCTCCGCCGAGATGACCCGGCGGCACAACGACGCCAACATGCTGGCCCTGGGCGGCGGCATGATCGGCCCCAATATGGCCGAGCGCATCGTGGATGTGTTCCTCTCCACCGCATTCGAGGGCGGCCGCCATCAGCGCCGCGTGGATAAGGTAATGTCCATCGAGGGATAATTTCCCCGGTCTATTCCCGGGCAGACAGGCATACCCTCCAAATGAGAAGAAATGAGGGGGTATCGTCATGTCCCGTCTGTCCAAATCTGCGCTGCTGCTGTTTGTGGTCGCTACGCTGGCCGGAGCCTGTCTCCACTTTGTCTACGCGCTGTTTCCAAACGCCGTCACCGCCTGCTTTTCTCCCGTGCAGGAGAGCCTGTGGGAACACCTGAAGCTGCTGTATTGGCCCTATCTGGCCGCCAGCCTTCTGCTGGCCCGGAACGAGGGCTGGGATACCCTGCGCGTCCGCGCCCTTACGCTGCTGCTGTGCTGTGCTGCGGCGTTGGCCGCAGGTTGGCTGTATCATATCATTTTGGGCGGTGAAGCGCTGTTTTTTGACGTGGCGCTGTATGTGCTGACCATGGCGGCGGCGTTCCTGCTGCCTGGCCTGCTCCGGCAGTTTCCGCTCGCCCGGCGAGGACTTTGGCTGCTGCTGGCCGTTGCCCTGGGCGCCGCCATTCTGCTGTTTACGTTCCTGCCGCCATCCGGTCCGCTCTTCCTTGACCTCACCGCCGTCAATACCTGGCATACGCTCCCCTGCTGAATCGAAAAAAGGAATGGTTGTCGTTCCGAAAATTTTGCTTTACAAACGCGAAAAAGATTGCTATAATAATCAGGCACGTTGATAAGCGTGCCCTGAGCGCCCGTAGCGCAATTGGATAGAGCGTCAGATTCCGGTTCTGAAGGCTGGGGGTTCGAGTCCCTTCGGGCGTACCAAAGAAAACCTTGTAATCTCAACGGTTACAGGGTTTTCTTTTGTTTTCGTTTAATGTGTTATGTGCTAATATGATACCAATTTTCGAGGTTAAACTTAGCGTTTGAGGTTAAAAATCTGCGAAATTTTACAGCACGGCGCACCAAAAAACATCCCCCGGACACCAGCACAGGGTATCCGGGGGTGGGTGAGAGTGGATGTTGGGGGAGCGAAGAAGGGGTAGAGTGAGGATTGTGAAAGGTTAAATTGACTATTATAAACGACGAACCATAATTTATGCAGACATTGTATTAATGGAATATGGTTATCCCCTTGAGTAAGCCAACGAGGAATTAGAAACAGCAATGACCAAACGGTCAAGCAAATGGGCCCCAAAGTTACGCCGGCTAAACCGGAAGCAATACTCATTGAGATAATCGCCCAGATACTTCTGCGGCAGCCCGTGGTAGGTACCCAGAATAAAAGCCTTGGCGTTGCCGATCATGATGTGCAGCCAGCGGAGCATCCCGCTGTCAGGAGCATAGGCTTTGGGTCGGTGGTCATACCCCGCCAGAGCTGGACTATAGCTGCGGTAGCCATCACTGAGAATGGTGCTGCCCTTTTCGATGCTGGTCTGGGCAAACCGTTTCACAGAGGCTTGCTTAATATTGTCCGTAGGCTTCATCTTGAGATACTGGGGATGGCCCTTGTCAGTCAAAGACAGCGCCACGAAAACCTTTGCTTTTTCAGTTCCCCGGCCGCGCTTCTTGCCCTTGGTCGGGCCACCGAAGAAGGCGTCGTCAAACTCAACCGTCCCACCGAGGATATGGGTATCGTCCCGCTGTCCCATGGCCCTTCTGAGCCGAGCCAAGAGATACCATGCCGCCTTGTAAGTGACGCCGATGACCTGGCTGAGCCGGACGGCGGAGATCCCGCGCTTGTCCTGGGACATGAAATACATGGCCAGGAACCATTTCGTCAGAGGAAGATGGCTGCGGTGCATGACCGTGCCGACGGTAACGGAAGTCTGGTGGCGGCAGGTGCCGCACTGGATCATCCCGTTAGAGAGTCGATAATGCTTATTGCCACCGCACTTCGGACACTGAAAGCCGTTCGGCCACCGCTTCTGTTCCAAGTAATCCCGGCACTGCTCTTCTGTGGCAAATCTCTTCTGAAGCTCGTACAACGACAATCCCTTTTGCCTCGGCATGACTCTTTTCCCCGCTTTCCCGTCATCATGCCTTCATTTTATCAGCTCAACTGTCCTATTTTCAGGTCTTGGCCCTGGCTGACTAAAAGGGATAACCATTTAATGGAATATAGGTAGTGCGTAAAATTCTGTGTAAAGACCGAAGGCAGGTGAAATGCAATTAGAGGGTGATTGGCACCCTGTGGCCGAAATAAATCATGAGATGGTCGAGAATCGTGCCCCAATTACGGATGGGCATCGTCCATTTTTCAGTGATGTTGATCGTCGCCAAATACAGAATTTTCATCAGAGCGTCATCGGAAACAAAGGCGCTCTTCGTCTTTGTCACCTTGCGCAGCTGGCGATTGAAATTCTCAATGGCATTGGTCGTGTAAATGAGCGTGCGAATTTCAGGAGGATACTTGAACATAGTCGAAAGCTCAGGCCAGTTTACCCGCCAGCTCTTGACTCCGAGAGCATAAGCGCACCGGGCAGAACCGCCGCACGGTTAGTCTGGCTATCGACATTCAATCAAAGCTTCAACGAAAAGGGCCGGGATATGAACGGTGGGCTAAGGTATTCAATCTAAAACAGATGGCCGCAGCCCTTGCCTATTTGCAGGATAACAACCTTCTGGAATATGAGCAGTTGGAGAAAAAAGCGGCTTCGGCAACAGAGTGTTTTCATTGATATAGCGGTACACCTCCAGCCTGCTGGCACATTTTTCAAAATCGGATCTGCAGAAACAGTGGGAAAAGGCTTTTGGCGGATTGTCAAATCAGGTGCGGCGAAAGATCAAAGAAACCTTTAGGCGCAAAACGCCCCGGCCCCAGCCGCAAAAGCGGTCGGGACCGGGGCGCTCTTCGTTTTTCAGGCCAGGCCCAGCAGACGGGCCGTGGTGGCAACCGAAAAGCAGACCAGCATCCCGATGCCGGTGGGCAGCAGGATGGAGACCAGGGTCCATTTGGCGCTGCCCGTCTCCTTCCCAATGGTCAGGCAGGTCGTGGAGCAGGGCCAGTGGACCAGGGAAAAGAGCATGGTGCACACCGCCGTCAGCCAGGTCCAGCCGTTGTCCACCAGCAGCGCCCGCAGGGCCTCCAGATCATCCAGCGCCAGCAGGGAGCCGCTGGAGAGATAGGCCATGATAATGATGGGCAGCACGATCTCATTGGCCGGAAAGCCCAGGAGGAAGGCCATCAGGATGACTCCGTCCAGCCCCAGCAGCCGGGCGAAGGGGTCCAGAAATCCGGTGCACCAGTCCAGGATGCTGCCCCCGCCCACCTTAACATTGGCGCACAGCCAGATCAGCAGCCCCGCCGGGGCCGCAACGGACACCGCCCGCCCCAGCACGAACAGGGTCCGATCCAGCACCGAGCGTACGATGACCTGCCCGATGCGCGGCCGCCGGTAGGGCGGAAGCTCCAGCGTAAAGGAGGAGGGCACGCCCTTCAGGATGGTACCGGACAGCAGCCGGGACACCCAGAAGGTGAGAAAGACCCCCAGCAGGATGACCCCGGTCAGCAGCAGCGCCGACAGCACGCCCCGTCCCATACCCGCTCCGGTCCCCACAAAAAACATGGTAATGATTGCAATCAGAGTGGGAAAGCGCCCGTTACAGGGGACAAAATTGTTGGTCAGGATGGCGATAAGCCGTTCGCGGGGCGAATCAATGATGCGGCAGCCCACCACGCCGGCCGCGTTGCAGCCAAAGCCCATGGCCATGGTCAGCGCCTGCTTGCCGCAGGCGCTGGCCTTTTGAAATGCATGGTCCAGCACGAAGGCCACCCGCGGCAGATAACCGAAGTCCTCCAGCAGGGTGAACAGAGGGAAAAAGATGGCCATAGGGGGCAGCATGACCGAGACCACCCAGGCCAGTACCCGGTACACCCCCAATACCAGCGCCCCATGGAGCCATGCCGGGGCGTTCAGCGCGGTAAACAGGTCACTCAACCGGTCCTGGACCCAGAACAGGCCCGCAGAGAGCAGCTGCGACGGGTAATTGGCGCCCTGGATGGTCAGCCAGAACACCCCGGCCAGCAGCAGAAGCATCAGAGGAATCCCGGTGGCGCGGGATGTGAGCAGGCGGTCCAGCTTGCGGTCCCGTTCCAGGCGCTCCTCCCGCTCACAGGAGACCACACCGGCGCACAGCTCCTCCGCCGTCAAAACCAGCCGCGAGACCAGGCAATCCCTGAGTTCCTTTGCGCCGAGCCCGGACCGGGCCAGAACGCCCCGTGCGCCCTCCAGCGCTTTCTGTACCGCCTCGTCCCGCTGCACGTCCCAGCCCAGCGTTTCCGACAGGCGCTCCAGCAGCGCAGCGTCCTGATCCAGCAGCCGCAGGGCCGTCCAGCGTGCGCTCAGCCGTCCGGCCAGCCGTGTTTCCAGCAGCGGACGCAGCTGCTCCACCGCGGCCTCGATGGGCGGCAGATAGCGCACCGGCGGCGGCGCCGGCGCTTCCGGCGCGGCGGTCAGCTCCGCCACCGCGTCCATCAATTCCTCCAGCCCCTCGCCCCGCCCGGCCGCCGTACCCACCACCGGCACCCCCAGCCGCCGGGCGAGGCCCTCCAGATCCACCCGGATCCCTTTTTTTCGGGCCTCATCCAGCAGGTTGACGCACACCACGCACCGCGGTTCCAGCTCCAGCGTCTGCAGGACCAAATTCAGATTGCGCTCCAGACAGGTGGCGTCGCACACCACGACCGCCGCGTCCGCGCCGCCGAAGCAGAGAAAATCCCGCGCCACCTCTTCTTCCGCCGAGTGGGCCATGAGGGAATACGTACCCGGCAGATCCACCAGCACGTAGCCCCGTTCCCGGTGCTCACACTGTCCCTGCGCGTTGGCCACGGTCTTTCCCGGCCAATTTCCCGTATGCTGCCGGAGCCCGGTCAGCGCGTTGAAGACGGTGGACTTGCCCACATTGGGGTTCCCCGCCAGGGCGATCACCCGGTCCTCCGGCCGGTTCTTTTGGAGCACCAGCCCGCCGTCCACCGCGCCCGCGCCGGTGGAGGTATTGGTCAATCCCATCGCCAGCTCCTCCCCCCTTACTGCGTTCAGGCCAGTGCAGTCCGGCCCGCCGGGGCACGCTCCGGGCAGAGCCCCTCCAGCCGGACGCCCCGGGCGTCCCGGCCCCGCAGGGCGATGACCGCGCCCCGGATCAGATACGCCGCCGGGTCCCCGGCGGGACTTTTGGCGGTGCAGGTGACCCGGGTGCCCCGGATCAGGCCCAGATCCAGCAGCCGGCGGCGCATGGCCTCATCGGCCTGGATCTCCGCTACGTAGGCGCTCTGCCCGACCCGCAGGGCGCTGAGAGAATATTCGCTCATATCTCAAATCCCCTTGCCATAAGTTGGTGTAAGGAAACTTTGTTTCCACACCCTATCTTATTGCGCCGTGCGGTAAAAGGTGCCGCCGGAATGGGAGGTGCGCGCGTATGTCCCAGACGGAACAGGCGGATTTTTACACCCAAAAGGGCTATCAGATGCGCAAACAGCAGCAAATGACCGGCGCTATGGAAGATTACCTGGAGATGATCTGCCGCCAGGCCCGGGCGGAGGGGTACGTGCGCATCAACTTTTTGGCCGGGCGGCTCAACGTACGCCCCTCCTCCGCCTCCAAGATGGTCTATCAGCTGCGGGAGCAGGGTCTGGTGACCTTTGAGAAGTACGGTCTCATCCAACCCACTCAGCGAGGCTGGGAGATCGGCCGTTACCTGCTCTACCGGCACGACGTGCTCCACCGGTTCTTTTGTCTGGTCAACGGCTCCACGGATGAGTTGGAACAGGTGGAGCAGGTGGAACACTATCTCAACGAGAGCACCGTGCACAATCTGGATATCCTGCTGTCCCGGCTGGAAAGCGCTGCTCCGGCGGAATAGCATGCGCCAAAAGGCACAGAACGGCCCGGGAGCCTTCCCGGGCCGTTCTGTCTATTTCCGACAAACCGCACGGCAAGCGCATTGACATATCCGTTTCATCTGTTAGAATGATAACAAATCGTTTGAATCGACTGCCGCGGGCCCTGCAAGGCCCGCCTTTGGAGGGAAAAGCATGCCGCAAACTGCACAAGAGAATAAGATGGGCGTGATGCCGGTGCGCCGCCTGCTGATCACCATGGCCCTGCCCATGATGATCTCCATGCTGGTACAGGCCCTGTATAACGTTGTGGACAGCATTTTCGTGGCCCAGATCAGCGAGAGCGCGCTGACGGCCGTATCCCTGGTCTTTCCCTTTCAAAACCTGATGATCTCCATCGGCGTTGGGACCGCCGTGGGCGTCAACGCCCTGCTCTCCCGCAGCCTGGGCGAAAAGAACTTCGCGCTCGCCGACCAGACGGCGGAGAATGGTGTGTTTCTCTCGCTGCTCAGCTATCTGGCCGTTCTGGTCCTCTCTCTGACGTTGGCGCAGCCCTTTATGGCCATCCAGATCGACGATCCCGAGATCATTTCCTACGGCGTGTCCTATCTGCGCCTGGTGGGCGGGCTCTCCGTCGGCATGTTTGCCGCCATCATGCTGGAGCGTCTGCTCCAGTCCACCGGACGCACCTTCTATACCATGATCACCCAGGGGCTGGGCGCGGTCATCAATATCGTACTGGACCCCCTGATGATCTTCGGCATCGGCCCCTTCCCCGAGATGGGTGTGGCCGGGGCCGCCCTTGCCACGGTGATCGGGCAGTGCGTGGGGGCTGTGCTGGCGCTGTATTACAACATCCGCCATAATCCGGAGATCCATCCCAGGCTGCGGGGCTTTCGCCCCAACGGCGCGGTGATCCGCCGGATTTATGCCGTGGGCGTGCCTTCCATCCTCCTCAGCTCCATCGGCTCGGTGATGACCTTCGGCATGAATCAGATCCTTACCTCCTTTACCTCCACTGCCACCGCCGTGTTCGGCATCTACTTCAAGGTGCAGTCCTTTGCCTTTATGCCGATCTTTGGCCTGAACAACGGCATGGTGCCCATCGTCTCCTACAATCTGGGCGCGCAGAAGAAAAAACGGCTGGTCGGCACGGTGAAATTCGCCTTCCTGCTGGCTCTCTGCATTATGATAGCAGGCTTTTTGGTCTTCCAGCTCCTTCCCGCCCCCATCCTCCGCCTGTTCGACGCGTCGGACATCATGCTCTCCATCGGCGTGCCCGCCCTGCGCATCATCAGCATCAGCTTCCTGCTGGCCAGCGGCAGCATCATCAGCATCTCCACCCTCCAGGCGCTGGGGAAGGGCGTGCAGAGCATGATGATCTCCTTCACACGCCAACTGATCGTGCTGCTGCCCGTGGCCTGGCTGCTCTCCCTCCGCGGCACCCTGGAATCCATCTGGTGGGCCTTCCCCATCGCGGAGGTCGTCACGCTGGCGCTGTCCGTCTTCCTGTTGGCGCGCGCCTATCGAACGCTCGTCAAGCCCATGCCGGATGAGGAATAGACGCTCCAAAAGGCCCCCCTGATGCGCTGCATCAGTGGGGCCTTTTCGTTCGCGTCATGCCGTTCTTTTGTCCTTCTGGAGGTGCGCCAGCTTGACGCAGGCCGCGATAACGCCGAAGAGGAACCACCAGGTGAACATATTGCGGGGATAGAACCAGGTGTATTCGGCCAGTCCGATGACCAAAATACCGCAGAAGCCGCCGATCGCCGCCGCCAGCAGCCGCCTGAGGCGCACGTCCGCCGCGGCGCAGAAGGCTTTTACCCCGCTTTTGAGCTGCCAGAGGAGCAGCGCCAGGAAGGCGAGCAGGCCCAGTATCCCGGTCTCGCCCCACATCTGCAGATAGTTGTTGTGGGTGTGGATGGGGTAGGAGCCGTCGAAGTTGGTGGGATAGGTCTGGAAGACCTTCTTCATCACGTCGCTGCCCAGGCCAACGCCCCGGACCCAGTAGTCCTCCATCAGGTTCTTGGTGGTGTCGTAGATGCCGAAGCGGTACTGGACGGAGCTGTCCTCTCCGGCCTTGAAGATGGTGAGGATGCGGTTGTAGATGGTCTCGGGCAGGAAGGGGATCGCGGCCAGGCCCAGGATCAGCATCACGGGCACCCAGCGCCAGTCCATCAGAATCACAAATACCACCACCGCGAATGCCAGTCCGATCCAGCTGGCGCGTCCATAGGTAAAGCCGATGGCCACCACACCCAAACAGAGGGAGAGCAGGGAAAGCAGCTTACCCCGCCAGCGGGAGTTGAGAAAGAGGGCAAGCTCCAGCGGCAGGAGCATCGCCAGCTGTTCGGCAAAGTTGTTGGGGTTGTCGAAGAAGGAATAGACCCGCCCCGGCATATCGGCATTGAGCGTCATATCCTGCTGGGAGGGGACCACCTCCACACCGACGTAGCCCTGATAGCAGCCGTACAGGGCGGCCACCGAGATGCCCAGCACCGCCAGGGCCACCACCAGCTGGAGCTGCTCGTACCGGCGCACGGAACTGACCAGCACCAGCACCAGGAGGAAACCCGTCAGGTGGAAGAAGAAAAACCGCATGGACAGATGGGTGGACAGGGACCCCGCCAGCGCAATGCAGAGGAAGGCCAGATAGAGGGTCATATAGGGCCCCAGCCGGTCCAGCTCCAGGCGGTTCTTCGGCCGGGAGGCGCTGCCGATCACGAACAGGCCCAAAAGGCCTGCCGCGGCGGCAAAGCCGTAGGCATTGTTCCAAAGGGAATGGGGCGCCGCCAGCATCACCAGCAGGAACACGCCCACAAAAAAAGATGTGGCGCCGCCCAGCGCGGCGATGAGGCGGCAGAACAGGCTGCCCGCCCAGATGTCCCGCCCCAGTTGGTAGATCCATTTTACCAGTGCGCAGGGGATGTTCAGGATGGCCGTGAACACACGGCAGGCAATGCTGTCCGGCCAGCGCCGGGAGACCGCGCCCTCCCGCCACAGCGCATTCCAGATCACGCTGTTCTTGGCCTGTAGGCAAAACCATTCTCCCACCCGGTCCAGGGCGCGGCCCAGGACGCTATTGGCTCCCGCCTGTTTCAGCCCCAGCCAGGCGGCCAGAAAAACGCGCAGGAACCAGCTGTTTTCCGTAATTGACATCAGTTTTTATACTCCTTGGAATCCGTCGTGGAGCGCCTTTTCATAGACGCCGAAGGTGGCACGGGCCATTTTATGAACCTCAAATTTCGCCTCGATGGTCCTGCGGGCATTTTCCCGGCATGCATCCGTAAAGGAGGGGTCCTCCAAAAAGCGCTCCATCGCGGCCGCCATGGAATCGGGGTTATCATATTCCACCAGCAGTCCGCAGCCCGCCTCGTCGTTCACAATATCGGAATTGCCCCCCATGTCGGTGGCGATAACGGGCAGGCCCGCCGCCATGGCCTCGATGATAAGGAAGGACAGCGCCTCGTGCCGGGAGGCGTTCACATACAGGTCGGAGCCCTTGTAGAGGTTCTTGATATCCTTGCGGAAGCCGATGAATTTGACGCAATCCTCCAAAGCCAGCTGCTTTACCTGCGCCTTGGTGGGCTCCAGCAGCGGGCCGTCCCCCGCCAGCACCAGCGTAAAGGGCTTGTCCGTCCGCTGGGTCAGGCGCTTCACCGAATCGATGAGGTAGCGGTGCCCCTTGTCGTCGGCAAAGCGGGAGGCGCAGAGCATCACAAAACGTCCCTCGTCCAGCCCCAGTTCGGCGCGGAGGGTGGACTGCGAGCGCTCGCCCGCCCAGGCGTCCAGATCCACGGCGTTGAAGATGACCTGGATGCGCTCCCCGCTCCAGCCGTTGGCGATGAGCTGCTCTTTTCCCTTGTTGCACACGGCGATCATCTGATCCTGGCGCTTATCCAGAATGCGGTTGGTGAAGCGGGTCACCGCATCGTTGGCCAGGACGAAATGATTGGTGTACACCACCCGGATATGCGGATTGTATTTCTTGGCCAGCAGGGCGGTGTAGTGCTCCCGCAGGTAATGGCAGTGGACCAGATCGATCCCCCACTCGGTACACAGGGCCGCCAGGTCGCGGGCCGCCTTGTAGTCGAAGCGGCGGCGCATCTCCACACGCCGGCAGGGTACGCCCATCTCCTCCAGCCGCTCCACCAGCAGGCCGCCCTCATGATAGGCAAAAAAGGGCTGGACCAGTCCGTCGGCCGAGAGATAGTTCACCAGAGTCTCCACATACCGCTCCGTCCCCGCCTTCCCGGCGAAGTTGAGCAGATAGAGCACCTTCGTCATAGAAGGATACCCCCTTTTTCCCATAGTAGGCGCGGACTTCCGATCCGCGTCTCCCATTCTACAGGAAACCGCCGGGGAAATCAACCTGCTTTTCAAACAGCGAAGGCCCGCCGCAGCTGCGGCGGGCCCCTTTGCTTTGACTTCCTCGGGCGGAGTAAATCCGCCCTGCGGCAAGGTTTTGCTTCGCAAAACGCTTGTACGCGCCGCAGGCGCGGGGCGCTTGCGCGCCCGGTCGCACGGGAGGGTTCGGTGGAACTCCGCCCGCCCTTTCTTACCGGTAGCTCTTGAGCTTCTCCACCATGTCCGTGTGCGCTCCCCACGAAAGGAATCCTTTCGTGGGGCCCCTTTGCTTTGACTTCCTCGGGCGGAGGAAATCCGCCCTGCGGCAAGGTTTTGCTTCGCAAAACGCTTGTACGCGCCGCAGGCGCGGGGCGCTTGCGCGCCCGGTCGCACGGGAGGGTCCGGTGGAACTCCGCCCGCCCTTTCTTACCGGTAGCTCTTGAGCTTCTCCACCATGTCCGTGTGCTCCCAGGGCAGGTCGATATCGGTGCGGCCGAAGTGGCCGTAGGCGGCGGTCTGCTCGTAGATGGGACGGCGCAGATCCAGGTGCTCGATGATCTTGGCGGGGCGCAGGTCAAAGCACTCGTTCACGATCGCGGAGAGCTTCTCCTCGCTCAGCACGCCGGTGCCGTAGGTATCCACCAGAACGGAGACGGGATGGGCCACGCCGATGGCGTAAGCCAGCTCGATCTGGCACTTGCGGGCCAGGCCGGCGGCCACGATGTTCTTGGCCACATAGCGGGCCATATACGCGGCGGAGCGGTCCACCTTGGTGGGATCCTTGCCGGAGAAGCAGCCGCCGCCGTGGGCAGCGGAGCCGCCGTAGGTGTCCACGATGATCTTGCGCCCGGTCAGGCCGGTGTCGCCCACGGGGCCGCCCACAACGAAGCGCCCGGTGGGATTGACATAAAACTTGGTCTCCCGGTCGATATACTTGGCGGGGATGACCGGCTTGATGATGGTCTCCACAATGGCCTCCCGCAGATCCTTGAGGGCGATATCCGGGTCGTGCTGGGTGGACACCACGATGGCCGGGCAGCGCAGCACGCGGCCATCGTCGTCATACTCCACGGTGACCTGGCTCTTGCCGTCGGGCCGCAGCCAGGTCAGTTCGCCGGTCTTGCGCGCCTCGGCAAGCTTGCGGGAGAGCTGGTGGGCCATAGAGATGGGGGCGGGCATCAGCTCCTGGGTCTCGTCGCAGGCATACCCGAACATCATGCCCTGGTCGCCGGCGCCGATCCGGTCGGCCGCGTCCACGCCGCCGTTCTGGGCCTCATAGGACTGGTTGACGCCCATGGCGATGTCGGGGGACTGCTCGTCGATGGCGGTCATCACCGCGCAGGAGCGGTAATCAAAGCCGTAGCTGGGGTCGGTATAGCCGATGCGCTCCACCGTGCGGCGGACGATGGCGGGGATGTCGGTATAGTGCTTGGTGGTGATCTCGCCCATCACCGTCACGATGCCGGTGGTGGTAAAGGTCTCGCAGGCCACGTGGGCGGTGGGGTCGGCGGCCAGGATGTCGTCCAGGACGGCGTCGGAGATCTGGTCGCACACCTTATCGGGATGCCCCTCGGTAACGGACTCGGAGGTAAACAGTCGCTTTGCCATAGTTCTTTCTTCCTTTCTTTTTCTGGAGGGAGCCTGCCGGATCGAAAAAGCGCTCCGCCGGACGGCGGAGCGCGGAAAGAGGCTCATCCATCCTCATCTTTCGATACTTCTACCGTCGGATTTGGCACCTTGCAATGCAGGTTGCCGGGCTTCATCGGGCCGATCCCTCCGCCACTCTTGATAAGGCTATTCAATTGACACTGGATATTGTAATCACTCTCGCGTGCAATCGCAATAGACAAAACAGCCTCTTTGTATAATGCCGTCGGAATGCGTGTCCCGCGCGCCCTATTCCGCCTTCCAGCCGTTGAGGTAGGCCTGCTGCTCCGGGGTGAGCGCGTCGATGGCCAGCCCCAGCGCCGCCAGCTTCACCCGGCCGATCTCCTCGTCGATCTCGTCGGGTACCTGGTAGACCTTCCGCTCCAGCCCCTGCCGGTGCCGGACCAGCCACTCCAGCGCCAGGGCCTGCACCGCAAAGGACATGTCCATGATCTCCGCCGGGTGCCCGTTGCCTGCCGCCAGATTCACCAGGCGGCCCTCGCCGAGCACGTTGAGCACCCTTCCATCGGGCAGGGTATAGCCTTCTATATTCTCCCGGCGCACTTCCCGCCCGACCGCCATGGCCGCCAGTCCCGCCACATCCACCTCGCAGTCGAAGTGGCCGGCATTGGTCAGCAGGGCGTTGTGCTTCATCACTGCAAAGTGCCTGGGGGTGATGACGTCCTTGCACCCGGTGACCGTGACGAATACGTCGCCGCAGCGGGCCGCCTCGTCCATGGGCATGACCCGGAAGCCGTTCATGGTGGCGTCCAGCGCCTTGAAGGGGTCCACCTCGCAGACGACGACGTCGGCCCCCATGCCTTTGGCCCGCATGGCCACGCCCTTGCCGCACCAGCCGTATCCGGCCACTACCACGGTCTTGCCCGCTACGACCAGATTGGTGGTGTGCATGATGGCGTCCCACACGCTCTGACCGGTGCCGTATTTATTGTCATAGTAGTGCTTGGCCCTGGCGTCGTTGACCGCCATCATGGGACAGGGCAAAATCCCCTCCCGCTCCCGGGCCCGCAGGCGCAGGATGCCGGTGGTGGTCTCCTCGCAGCCGCCGATCAGGTTCTCCCCCAGCTGCGCGCATTTACCGCCCAGCAGGTGGACCAGGTCTCCCCCATCGTCCACGATCAGGTGGGGCCGAACCTTCAGCGTTTCGATCAGATGGCGCTCATACTCCTGGGCGGACGCGCCGTGGACGCCGAAGGTCTCCACCCCCATGGACGCCAGTCCCGCAGCCACATCGTCCTGGGTGGACAGGGGATTGGATCCGGTGAGCCGGACCTGCGCCCCGCCCTTCTGGAGCACATAGCCCAGATTCGCGGTCTTGGCCTCCAGGTGGACCGACACGGCGATGCGCAGGCCGGCAAAGGGCTGCTCCCGCGCAAAGCGCTCCTCAATGCGCCCCAGCGCGGGCATAAAGTCCCGCACCCACCGGATCTTGCGGCGGCCGGACTCTGCCAGAGATTGATCCTTCAGGATGCTCATAGCGCTTCTCCTTCCTCTCCGGCCTTCTCCCGCTCCATAGCCGCGGGAGAGGGGCCGTCCCAGAAATCCAGCGTCAGCAGGGGCTTGCTGCGCCGGAAGCACTGCACCTGCCGGTGGATCCGCGCCAGCTGTGCGCCGCTGGGCGCCTCCTCCGGACCGAAGGCCGGGCAGGTGAAGAACCAGCAGAATTTGGCGCCGGAGGCGATGATCTGATCAAAAAAGCCCTCTTCCGAAACCCGCCCGGCGTTCTCAGCCGTGCAGCGGCAGGCCACGCCGAAGGGCAGCCGGGCGCGGCGCATCAGCGCCATAGCCCGCTCGGTCTCCGGGGTGGGCTGGTCGGCCTGGATGGCCGGGAACAGGTTGCCCACCCGCAGCATGTCCTCCGCCAGCTCCCCGGTAATGGATTCCGGCGGGGTAAACGCAGCGAACACGCAGCCGCTGTGCTTGTTGCACAGCGCGATGATCTCCTGCTCCCGGGAGAGCGGATCTCCTCCGGGAAAAATATAAAGGTAGGTCCCCCCCGCCTTGCGGGCGTCGATCTCCTCATCCAGGCTGTCGAACTCCATCACCGGGCGCACGCCGTAGATCGCGCTACCGCAGCCCTTGCAGCCCATATCGCAGGGAAAGGTGGGGTCGATCAGGACCGACCAGGGCGCCCCGCCTTCCGGCCAGCCTCCCTCTGCATTTTTCTGCGGCCAATCCAGCAGATTCCCGTTGAGCACAAAATTTTCAAAGAGCTTTTTCAGTACCCGGCTGTCAATGTCGGTGTACATGCTCTTGATCAGGCGGTACCAGTTGTTTTCCGGGTCGCTCATGGCGCTGCGGAACAATTCCCGGTAATGCTGGGGCAGCTTTTCCCCGGTAAACCGATCCACCCACTCCATCAGCCTGGGAAGGTTGGCATCCGGGTCCCGCTCCAGATAATCCAGGACCTTGGAGAACCCAAACGCCTTAATGTGAGCCGATATGCCCATTTCTGCGGCACACTCCTCTCCCAAAGTTTCATCCCATTTCAATCTTTGCTTATCATACCCCATCCGTCCCTGCCGCGCTATAGACAAAATTTCAACCTTGTCACAATTTCCGATTTTTTTGCGGGGGCAGGCGGGGTATTCCAATATACTTTCCCGCAGGGCTGTGGTATAATAGCCGCAATGCGGCTATTATACCACAGAACCGGCATGATTCGCTCCCGCCCTGCGGGCTTCCGGCGCGAACGATGCCGCCTGCCGCGATACGCTTTGCGCGCGGTATCCCAGCTGCAAGCGGCCGTGCCCGTCCCATCCGCCCGACCGGCACGATCCTTTTCGTTCAGGAGTGAGCTTACATGCGCACAGGACTTATTACCTTCCATTTCGCCCACCATTACGGGGCCCAGCTCCAGGCCTACGCCACCATGCGCTCCATCCAGGCCCTGGGAGCGCAGTGCGAGATCATCGACTACCGCCTGCCCCACACCACACGCACCAATCAGCTCTTCAAGCGCTCCGGCGCGCTGCGGGATATGGTCTCCGACGCCCACACCGCGCTCCACTACGCCGCGTTCCGGCGCCGCTTCGACCGGTTCGAGGCCTTTGTGGCCCAGGAGATGACCCTCTCCCCCAAGCGGTATACCACCTTCGACCAACTGGAAGCGGACGCCCCGGAGTACGACGTGTACGTGGCGGGCAGCGATCAGATCTGGAACCCTTATATCTTTCAGGACAAACAGTTCGACCCTGCCTTCCTGCTGGCCTTCGTGCGGGAGGGACGCCGCATCGCCTACGCCCCCAGCCTGGGGGTGTCGGAGCTGCCCGAGGACAAGCTGGCGCAGCTGCGCCGCTGCCTGGCGCCCTACTCCGCCCTGTCCGTTCGGGAAAAGCGGGGGCAGGCCCTGCTGGAGCAGGCTGCCGGACAGCAGGCCCGTGTGGTGCTGGACCCCACCCTTCTGCTGACCGGAGCGGACTGGGGCGCGCTGGCCGCGCCGCCGAAGGAGCCGGGCCAATACATACTCTGCTATTTCGTCTCCGACCCCGGCGAGGCCGCCCCCTACGCCCAGGCGCTGTCCCAGCGCACCGGCTGGCCTATCCTCCAGCTGGCGGGCGCACGGCGGAAGATCGACGGCGCCGCGCGGCTGATCTTTGACGCGGGCCCCAAGGAATTTTTGGGCCTGTTTCAAAACGCCGCCGCCGTAGTCACCAACTCCTTCCATGGGGCGGTCTTCTCCCTCCAGTTCCAGAAGCCTTTCTTCACCTCCATGTCTCCCAGCGAACGGCGGGAGCCCACCTATTCCCGCATTTACAGCCTGCTCTCCCGGCTGGGCTGCACCGGACGCATCATCGGTCTGGACGCCACCGAAGCGGTGGACGCCCCCATGGACTACGCCGCGGTCCATCAGCGGCTCTCCGCCGAGCGCGCCGACTCTTTGGCCTATCTGAAGGCCGCCCTGGAGGGGACGCAGCTTCCGCTCCAGCCCGCGCAGGCAGACACGCCGGGCCGGGAAGCGCCCGCGCTGTGCCGCCGTGAGGACTGCACCGGCTGCACCGCCTGCGCCGCCGTCTGTCCGGTGGGGGCCATCACGCTAACGGCGGATCACGAGGGCTTTCTGCGTCCTGTGATCGGGGATTCCTGCATCCTGTGCCGCAGCTGTGAACGGGTCTGCCCCATGCTCCAGCCCGCCTCCCCCGTCCACATCCCCGCTGCCGCCCACGCGCTCTGGAACAGCGACGAGGCCGAACGCGTCGAAAGCTCTTCCGGCGGCTTTTTCTCCCTGCTGGCCCGGCATACCCTCGCCCAGGGGGGCGCCGTATTCGGCGCGGTGCTGGACGCGCATCAGACCACCCGCCACGTATGTGCCCGCTCCACAGCGGAGCTGGGGCCCATGCGGGGTTCCAAATATGTGCAGAGCGACCTGGGCGACACCTTCCGGCAGGCCCGCGCTCTGCTGGAGGCGGGCACACCGGTGCTCTTTTCCGGCGTGCCCTGCCAGATCGACGGCCTGCTGCGCTTTTTTGGCCGGGATTACGAGCATCTGCTTACCTGCGACCTGGTTTGCCACGGGGTCCCCTCCCCGGCGGTATTCCGTGCCTGGCTGGATACGCTGGAGGCGCGGCAGGGCTCCACGGTCCGCCAGGTCCGCTTTAAGGACAAATCCCACGGCTGGTCCCACCCTTACCTGAGCGTGACCTTTGCCGACGGCGGCGTGTACACGGAGGATTTCAACCGCACCTGCTATGGCCGCGGCTTTGGGATGCAGCTGTTCCTGCGCCCCGCCTGCGCCGTGTGCAAATACACCAGCGTCAGCCGCCCCGCCGACTTTACCCTGGCCGATTACTGGGGGCTGGACCCGGCGCTGGAGCTGCCGGTGGAGCGGGACAAGGGCGTATCCATGGTCCTGGTCAACAGCGCCCGGGGCCGCGCCGTGTTCCAGGAGCTCTCCCCCCGCTTCGGCCAGGTGGAGCGTCCCCTGGAGGAGGCGGTGGCGGGCAACCCCCGCCTGGCCTCTCCTCTCAAGGCCAATCCCCGCCGGGCGGCTTTCTTCTCCGCCTTCCGTACCCTGCCCTTTGAACAGGTGGAGCGCCGTTTTCTGGCGCTTCCTCCCCTGCCCTACCGGGCCGCCGCCAAAGCGCTTACACCGGGGATGAAGGAGAAGCTGCGCAGGCTCATGAAATAACCGGCCGCAAAAAGTTTACAATTTGTTTTAGAAATATCCCCCGTTCCCTGTTAGACTAACGTTACTACCCTGATCTGGGAGGAATTGCCTTTGAAATCCATCGACGCGCTTTTGGACCGTTTCTGCTACCGGCACCCCAAGCTGGGCATCCCCAATCTGATGCTGATCATCTCCGTGGGCAACGTGATCGTGCTGCTGCTGGACCTGTTCAGCCATTATACCTTTTCCTATTGGATCAGCTTTGTCCCGGCGCTGATCTTCCAGGGGCAGATCTGGCGGCTGGTGACCTTTATTTTTGTGCCGCTCAACGAAAACCTCCTCTGGTTTCTCTTCTCGGTGCTGCTGTACTATTCCATCGGCCGCAGCCTGGAGCAATCCTGGGGCGCCACCAAATTCACCGTATACTACTTTCTGGGCGTCATCCTTACCATCGTGTACGGCCTGATCATGGGTCTGGTGGGCTACGGCTGGTATCAGACCGCCAATATGTACTACCTGAACATGTCCCTCTTCCTGGCCTTCGCCACCCTTTATCCGGATACGACCTTTTTGATCTACTTCATCATCCCGGTCAAGGCCAAATGGCTGGCCTGGCTGGACCTGGGCTTTCTGGCCCTGGCCGTGGCGGGCACGCTGATAGGCGGCAATCTCCCCATGGCTCTGGTGCCCTTGGTGGCCATTCTCAACTATGTGCTCTTCTTCTGGTCTGACCTCATGGGCATGTTGGGACGCGCCAGGCACCGCCACTCCCGCCAGACGGTGAACTTCAAGCAGGCCACCCGGCAGGCCCATCAGCAAAAGGGATATCTCCACAAATGCGCCGTCTGCGGCAAGACCGACACCGATGATCCCGACGAGGCGTTCCGCTACTGCTCCAAGTGCAACGGCTACTACTGCTACTGCTCCGAGCATATCAACAACCACGTGCATATCCAGTGATCAAACAAGCCCGTCCCTCCATCCGCCTGCAGGCGGATGGAGGGACGGGCTTGCGTCTGTCGAAACAGGATACGGGACAAGGTTCGATCTCCCGCAAAAAAGTCACCCCGTCCGTCCTGAGAAGGGTCCCTTCCGACGCGCGTTCTCCAGGGGACCCGCTCGTGCCCCGGCAGGGCAATTCCCCTTGTGCCGCCGGAAGGGACGGATTGTGATTGATGCCGTCATCTTCGCGGGACAAAACCCGGCCGGGCGCTTGTGCGGAAGGCGTTTCGACAAGCGGAAGGCCGTGCGGACGGTCAGCACACCACTGGACTGGAGGTCCACTCCAGCGCGCAGGGACGCGGGCGCGCAAAGCACAGGCCGTACAGATCGGTGCACCGCCCTTCCAGCTCGAACAGGGTCCGCCCTTCCGCTTCCAGCGCGCGGGCGTGGGCAGGCTTGGTGATGACCGGCAGAGAGGCCGCCTGCTTCATCCGCCGCAGCAGTCCTCCCCCCCGTTCATTGAGCCCCAGCACCCGCAGGTAGGGCACATGCGCAGGCCGGTCCGCTTTGGTAAGGCCCAGAAACGCCCACAGCAGCAGCCGGCGGACCCGGGCTTCGGTATAGCGCCTGGTGTTGGCCTGCGCATAAAACGCCGGTATGCTCTCCGCCCGGCGCCCCGCCCGGACCAGCCGCTCAGGCAGCCCTTCGGACGCGCCGCTGTCGGGCAGGGCCGCCCAGTCCTCCGCGGTCATGGTCCGCACCCTTGCCAGCATCACCTGCTCCACCCGCTTCAGGGCAGGCAGACCGATGAGCGAATCCTCCAGCCGCTCCCTGGCCCCCGGCAGCAAATAGGGCTCCGCCCTGTCCCACCGCCCCTCCAACAGATTCCAGCGGATCTCCGTGGCCGAGGCAAACTGCATCCGGTCCACGGTGCCGGCCCCGGCGGCGCCGTCCTCCCGGTGGGTGTCCATCCCCCCCATGCTGTTATGGGGCGCGCCCCGGCGGAGTACCGTCATTGGGGTCATCCGGGCGTCCAGGGTGCGGACGGCCCGGATGTACTCCACACCCAGGTTATTGTTGGCCTTGCGGAGCAGCGATGCGCTCTCCGGTCCCGCCAGCGCCTCCACGGCTGCCTGGCGGCAGGCCGCAAACGGTTTGCCCTGCTCCAGCCGGACCCGCAGGGCGGCAGGATACTCCGGGGCGTCCAGACAGGCCGCCGCCCGCTGCAGCGCCTCCACATCGCCGCATTCGCTGCCGAAAGACAGCACGTCCACCACGCCGGTGGCCGCCAGGACCTCCACCCCGCCCCGGGCAAACGTCTCGGCCGAGGCGGCGGCCCAAGGCGTAGGCAGCTCCAGCACCAGGTCCGCCCCTCCCATCAGGGCCAGCCGCGCCCGGGTCCATTTGTCCGCGATGGCGCAGTCGGCCTGCTGAGTCCAGTGTCCGCTCATGACGCATACGATGGCCGTGTTTTCCCCCAGCAGGCGCTTCGTCTGGGCAAGGTGCCAGGCGTGTCCCCGGTGGAAGGGGTTGTATTCACAGATGATGCCCGCCGTCCTCATGGGCTGTTCCTCCAAAAGAACCCTGAATTTTTGTCCGATTTGTGCGAAAATATGGGTTGTCCTTCGGTCAAAAAAGGGCTAAAATATAGTTTGTATATGCTTTCCTATTTTACTACGTGAACTTTGGGTATACAAGCCGTATGCCACGAATTTAAAGGAGAGATCGTAAACATGAAAGTCCTGGTCATCAACGCCGGCAGCTCCTCCCTGAAGTATCAGCTCATGGACCCCGAGACCCGCGAGGTGCTGGCCAAGGGTCTGTGCGAGCGCATCGGCATCGACGGTCGCCTGACCCACAAAATCCCTGCCAGGGATGCCAAACACGAATTTGAAATCCCCATGCCTACCCACGCCGAGGCTATCCAGGCCGTGCTGGACGCCCTGCTCTCTCCCGAGTACGGCGTGATCAAGAGCGCCTCTGAGATCGACGCCGTGGGCCATCGCGTGGTGCACGGCGGCGAGAAGTTTGCCGCCTCCGCCCTCATCACCGGCGAGGTCATGGCCGCCATTGAGGAGTGCATCCCCCTGGCTCCTCTGCACAACCCCGCCAATATCACAGGCATCAAGGCCTGCCAGGCCGTCATGCCCGGCGTGCCCATGGTGGCCGTGTTCGATACCGCCTTCCATCAGACCATGCCCGCCAAGAGCTACATCTATGCGCTGCCTTACGAATACTATGAGAAGGACAAGGTCCGCCGCTACGGCTTCCACGGCACCTCTCACAAGTACGTCTCCGGCCGGGCCGCCGCCATGCTGGGCAAGCCCATCGAGCAGCTGAAGATCATCACCTGCCACCTGGGCAACGGCTCCTCCGTCACCGCCGTGGACGGCGGCAAGAGCGTGGATACCTCCATGGGCTTCACCCCCCTAGCCGGCCTGCCCATGGGCACCCGCTCCGGCGACCTGGACGCCGGTATCCTGGAGTATTTGATGAACCGGTACGGCTACGACATCAAAGAGATGCTCAACATCCTCAACAAGAAGTCCGGCGTGCTGGGCATCTCCGGGGTGTCCTCCGACTTCCGTGACCTGAGCGACGCCGCCGAGCAGGGCAACCAGCGCGCCGAGCTGGCCGTAGACGCCTTCAACTACGGCGTAAAGAAGCTCATCGGCGCCTATGCCGCCGCCATGGGCGGGGTGGACGCCATCGTCTTCACTGCCGGCGTGGGCGAAAACTCCGCCGACCAGCGCCTGGCCATCGCTTCCGGCCTGGAGTTCATGGGCGTGAAGATGGACGCCCAGGCCAACAACGTCCGCGGCAGGGAGACCGTCATCTCCACCGCCGACTCCAGGGTGAAGGTCCTCCTCATCCCCACCGACGAGGAGCTTATGATCGCCATGGATACCGCCAATATCGTCAACCAGTAAGCGCAGCCGGATCGTCTCGCGGCGCGTTTCAACCAAAACACGGACTGCCGGGCAGCTTGCCCGGTAGTCCGTGTTTTCTCCTTTTTTCGGATGCGTCCTGCCCGCTACTGCCGGATGCTCCGGCTGCCGGATGCTCCGGCTGCCGGAGTAGCGGCAGGCCAACACCCGCTCGATGGCAAGCCCGTCCGCATCTCCCCGCTCCGTCAGCGCCAGCAGCGCCTGCGGCTGACCGTAGACCAGCGCGCCATAGATCCGGATGCCGTGCTCCTCTACATAGTCCCGCTGGCCTGCAAAGTCGTACTCCGGGAACTGCGCGCCCGGTCCGACCAGCGCATCCGCCGCTTTCGTCCGCTCCGCCGCATAGGACAGTAGACTTTGGAAATGCTGGGTATACAGCCCCCCATAAGCCTTCGCCATCGCCGCAGCGCTGCCGCTGGGAAACCAATTCCCCAGCCGCTCCGCCAGACTGAGCATCGGGTAGTCCGCCAGCCCGCCCTGCGCGCACGAGCCGTCCACCGTGGAAAAACCCCGCAGGACCGCCGGATCGTCGGAGGTGCGCACGGCACACCAGCGGAAGGAGATTTCCACTCCATACCGCTGTTCATAGCCGTGCGCCAACGCGGCAAACTCCATGGGCGTCAGATCCTGCGGAAAATGGACCCAGACGGAGACGTAGGCGCTTTCGTCCAGCTGGGCCAGATCGGCTTCGTAATCCGGGATTCGGCGGACGCCCTCCTCCACCGCCCCGGACTCCGCCAGCGCATACAGGCCGATGGCCTGCTCGCTCCACAAATATCCGTTTTCCCCGTCCTGGCCGGGTTCCAGCGTACGGCTGACCGCAGTGCGCTCCCCGGTAAGCCAGTCCTCCTCGGTATAAGACAGATCGTACCGGCCGAATCCCCGGTTTCCGGTCTGGATGTCCCGGACCGACCGGCCGGGCATGATCAGCTCGTAGAACGCGCTCAGGTCATACCAGATATCTTCCCGCTCGTCTCCAGCCTGCCCTACGCTTCTGGCGTTGGGCTGGTAGCAGAAGGACGCCGCTAGGGGGGAGACTACGAGACGCACCCCCAGCAGGACGGCCAGCACAACGGCCGCCGACAGGACCGCCACCCGGCCCAGGCGGCGATTTACGATGCGGCGCACCCGCCGGGCCGGCTCTGTCTCCTCCGAAGTTCGGTGCGCCCCCTCTCCGGTCAGCTCGGCCTCCAGCCCCTCGGCCAGATAATCGGAAATGGCCGCGCTCTTCTCCAGCTCGGCCTCCACCAGCGCCCGCTCCGCTTCCGTCGCGGCGCCGGTTCGATACCGTTCCAACAGCTCACGAAAACTCACAATTGTCCCTCCAGTCTGGTTTTGAGCTTTTGCCGGGCCCGGCACAGCAGCGTGCGGGCCGCGCCGGGAGAAAGTCCCATGGCCGCCCCCACCTCGCGCAGCGGCAAGCCGGCGTAGTAGTGGAGCGTTACCGCCTCCCGATCGGCGGGGGACAGCTCCAGCACCGCCCGGTAGACCGCCCGGCGGCGCTCCTCCCGGATGAGATCCTCCAGCAGATCCTCCTCTGCCGCCAGCCGTTCCGGGTCAGGGGGCTCTCCGGTCTGGAACTTTCTCCGGCGCATGCTGTCCACCCACAGGTTGCGGCACACCCGAAAGAGCCAGCCCTTCCACTCCCCCTCCCGCTCCAGCGAGAGCAGGGCGCGGTAAAAGGTCTCTCCCACCAGGTCCTGGGCCTGGTCCGGGTTCTTACAGAGGGAATAGGCGTACAAGTACACCTCTCCCACATGCCGCCGGTAGAGCGCCTCCAGCCCGTCGTACATCCCGTCCTCCCCCCCTCACCCGACAAACGTCTCAGCGGGCAAAATGTTACACGTTTCATTCTATTTGCATGCATCCAGTCAAAGTGGTGCATTTTATTCCGCATACCCCGCATAGTTTCCGTCACTTTTGCAATTTATAAATTTTTTCTTGCAATTTCAATGCGGCAGCAGTATAATATGAGCTAACGTGGCAAAGCGGCTGCTGCACGGGGCGCGTCCCTGTGTGTATCATAGCAAAAATCAGGCCGGTCCGTCCACCGTATGGACCGCCAAGCAAAGGGGTTTGGCAACTATGGCATTTCAGTTCACCGATTCCTATCTTCAGGGCGTTTATGAAACTCTGTGCAGGAAAAACGCCCAAGAGCCCGAGTTCCTCCAGGCTGCCGGCGAGGTCCTGGAGTCCCTCCAGCCCGTGGTGGCCCAGCGGCCGGAGCTGGTGAAGTCCGGCGTCATCGACCGCATCGTGGAGCCCGAGCGCAGCCTGATGTTCCGCATCTCCTGGGTGGACGATCAGGGCAAGGTGCAGGTCAACCGCGGCTATCGCGTACAATTCTCCACCGCCATCGGCCCCTCCAAGGGCGGCCTGCGCTTCCATCCCAGCGTGAACCTGTCCATCATCAAATTTTTGGGCTTCGAGCAGATCTTTAAAAACAGCCTGACCGGCCTGCCCATGGGCGGCGGCAAGGGCGGCGCCGACTTCGATCCCAAGGGCAAGAGCAACAATGAGGTCATGCGCTTCTGCCAGTCCTTCATGACCGAGCTGCAGCGGCACATCGGCCCCGACACCGACGTGCCCGCCGGCGACATCGGCGTGGGCGCCCGGGAGATCGGCTATCTGTTTGGCCAGTATAAGCGCATCCGCAACGAGTTCAACGGCGTGCTCACCGGCAAGGGCCTGAGCTACGGCGGTTCTCTGGCCCGCACCGAGGCCACCGGCTACGGTCTGTGCTACTTTGCCGACGAGATGCTCAAGGCCGCCGGGAAGTCCTTCCAGGGCCAGAGCGTCGTGATCTCCGGCTCCGGCAACGTGGCCATCTACGCCAACCAGAAGGCCACCGAGCTGGGCGGCAGGGTCATTGCCATGAGTGATTCCAACGGCTATATCGTGGACGAGAACGGCATCGATTATAAGATCATGCAGGAGATCAAGGAGGTCAAGCGGGCGCGCATTTCCACCTATCTGGAGTATGTGCCCACCGCCAAATACGTGGAGGGCTGCCGCGGCATCTGGAGCGTCCCCTGCGGCATCGCCCTGCCCTGTGCCACCCAGAACGAGTTGGATCTGGACGGGGCCAAGGCGCTGGTGGAGCACGGCTGCTTTGCCGTGGCCGAAGGCGCCAACATGCCCTCCACCCCCGAAGCCGTCGCCTATTTCCAGGCGCACAAGCTTCTCTTTGCCCCCGCCAAGGCCTCCAACGCCGGCGGCGTGGCCACTTCCGGTCTGGAGATGAGCCAGAACTCCATGCGCCTGTCCTGGACCTTTGAGGAAGTGGACGAGAAGCTCCACGGCATCATGCGCAACATTTACCACAACGCCGCCAATGCCGCCGCCGAGTACGGCATGGAGGGCAATCTGGTGGCCGGAGCCAACATCGCCGGCTTCCTCAAAGTGGCCGACGCCATGATTTGGCAGGGTGTAAGCTACTAAGAGGAACGCATCCGTCTCCTGCCGGACCGTCGGCCACTGGGGCCCCATCTGCGATGGGGCGGCGCGGTAAGCGCCGTTCAAGCGTTTTTGCCGCAGGCAAAAACCTTGGCGCAGGGCGGATTCACTCCGCCCGAGCAGGCCCAACCCGCAGGGTTTCCAAAACGCCCCGCGTTTTGGGACGGCCGACGCCATGATTTGGCAGGGTGTAAGCTACTAAGAGGAACACATCCGTCTCCTGCCGGGCCGTCGGCCACTGGGGCCCCATCTGCGATGGGGCGGCGCGGTAAGCGCCGTTCAAGCGTTTTTGCCGCAGGCAAAAACCTTGGCGCAGGGCGTGCGCTGCTGTGCGGTTCCACCGGCCTTGTGCTCCCATAACGTTAACACAGCAGGCGCGCCCTGGGGCACGCCTGCTGTGTTTTACAGCCGCCCACGGGGGTAATGTCTGTCCGGCTCCATCCATTCCCTGACCCAGCTGCATACCCGTTCATCCGGCTCTCCGGCCCGGGCGCCAAACGCGCAGCAGGATATCTGCCCAAAATCAATCTGATCCGGCACCCCCCTGTTCGTACAGGGGCTCCTCCATCACGCAACCCAGCCGGTATGCAGGATACGCCTGTATCATGGATTTCTTGCGTTCTTCCAATCATTCTTGTATCATAACAGCACCCCGCGCCACTATAGGTCAATTTTACCCTAATCGGAATAGGTCAATTTACCCATAATAAGGCAGGGTGATATTATGTCACGGTTACGTGTGCTCAGAGAAAAGCGTGGTTTTACCCAAGTCAAGATGCAAATACTGACCGGGATCGACCAAAGCGACTATTCTAAAATCGAATGCGGTAAGCGGTACTGCTCTTTCGAACAGTGTCGCAAGATCGCGTTGGCGCTGGATACGAGCATGGACTATTTAGCCGGCCTGACCAACGTCGAAAAACCTTATCCGCGCGCAAAAGACATGGATTAGTGGTTTCCATCTGCCGGGAGCTGTGCCTTTAGCGCCCCCCCTGATTGCCGTACCCCCGCGGAGGAGCGCGGGGACAAGCTCCGTCTCACTCTGCTCCAGGAAAGAGGTAACACCATGATCCGAATTCAAAACATCGTCCTGCCCATCGACGGCGGGCAGGAGCTGCTCCGAGCGCGGGCGGCCGGACTGCTGGGCCTTCCGCCGGGCCAGATCCAGGCCCTCTCTCTGGCCCGGCAGTCGATCGACGCCCGTAAGAAGAACGACGTCCACTATGTGTGCACGGTGCATGTGACCGCCCCGGAGGAGGCAGCTTTGGTACGAAAGGCGGGCAACCCCAACGTGACTCTGTTTCAGCCTCAGCCCTACGCGTTTCCCCCGGTCCGCCGTGCTTCCGCGCTGCCTCCTGTGGTGGTCGGCATGGGGCCGGCGGGGCTGTTCGCCGCGCTGTTCCTGGCCCGGAACGGACTGCCTCCCATCGTATTGGAGCGGGGCCGTCCGGTGGAAGCGCGCACACGGGACGTGGAACGCTTTTGGCAGACCGGGATACTGGACCCTTCCTCCAACGTACAATTCGGGGAAGGGGGCGCGGGCACTTTTTCCGACGGCAAGCTGACCACCGGTACCCACGATCCCCGCATTGCCACCGTCTTCCGGACGCTGGCGGCGGCGGGCGCTCCGGAGGATATCCTCTGGCAGCACAAGCCCCACATCGGCACCGATCTGCTCCGGGACGTGGTGAAGGCCATCCGCCTGGAGCTGCTGGAGCTGGGCTGCGACGTACGCTTTGGACACCGCCTGACCGGTCTGGAGATCCGAAACGGCCAATTGACTGCGCTGAAGGCGCAGGGCCCCCAGGGCGCCTACGACCTGCCCTGCGACGCGCTGATCCTCGCCCCCGGCCACTCCGCCCGGGATACCTTCGAACTGCTGCTGGAGGCGGGCGTTCCGCTTGCCCCCAAGCCCTTTGCCATCGGCGTGCGGATCGAGCACGCACAGGCCGCCCTCTCCCAGGCCCAGTTTGGCCCGGCCTGGCAGCGCCTGCCGGCCGCCGACTACAAACTGGCCTGCCACCTGCCCGACGGGCGCAGCGCCTTCACCTTCTGCGTCTGTCCCGGCGGACAGGTGGTGGCCGCCGCCTCGGAGGAGGGGCGGCTGGTGACCAACGGCATGAGCCGCCGGGCCCGGGACGGGGCAAACATCAACGGCGGCTTCCTGGTCGGGGTGGGCCCCGGCGACTTCGGCTCCAGCCATCCCCTGGCGGGGGTGGCGTTCCAGCGCCGCTGGGAGGAAGCCGCCTTTGCCCTGGGCGGCGGCGGCTTTCGGGCTCCCGCCCAGACGGTGGGGGATTTCCTCTCCGGGCGGGCGTCCGCGGCACTGGGCGGGGTGGCGCCCACCTACCGCCCCGGCGTCACGCCCGCCGACCTGCGGCGCTGTCTGCCCGGTTACGTGGCCGACACGCTCCGCTCCGCCCTGCCCCTGTTCGACCGGAAGCTCCGGGGCTTTGCCTCCCCGGAAGCCCTGCTGACCGGCGTGGAGACCCGTTCCTCCTCCCCGGTGCGCATCCTCCGCGGCGAGGATCTCCAATCCCCCATCCGCGGTCTGTATCCCTGCGGTGAAGGCGCAGGCTACGCAGGCGGGATCACCAGCGCCGCCGTGGACGGCGTCCGCGTGGCGGAGGCCGTGGCTTCCGCCGGGCCCGGCGCGTCCCTTGACTCCCCATCCCGGTCTGTTTGATCGGGATGGGGATTTTTCCTGGCTTTTGCATATCCTATATTTTTCAAGGTGCCGACGTGATATGGTTAAGCTCTAAATCCGTCGAAACGTGAGGAAGGGGAAGCAATGGCTAGGAAAAAAGTGGAAACCAACATTTCTTATGACGATGCAAGGCAGGTCTACTATGTCTGCATGGACCACGGCGCGGATGAAAACGGCAGGCGGGTCAAGTGCTACCGGACGTATCCCACCCTGGCCCAAGCCCGGCGGGGCCTGCGTGAATTTTCGGCGGAGCGGGACGGCCTGCGGCGGGTCTCGCCCCGTTCCATCACACTGGACCAGTGGCTGGAGTACTGGATGGAGCAGGTGATCCGGCCAAACCGCGCACAGACCACCGTCTACGGCTATGGAAAGATCATCCGCAACCATCTCTCGCCCGCCCTGGGGGACGTTCCGCTGCAAAAGCTCACGCCCCAGCACCTCCAGGGCTATTACGCAATGCTGATGGAGCAGAAGGGGCTCTCCGCCAACACCGTGCGCCGCCATCACGATCTGCTCTCCTGCGCGCTGCATCTGGCCGTGCGGCAGGACATGCTGCTGCGCAGCCCCACCGACCGGGTGGAGCCGCCACGGGTGATCCCGCAGGAGGCCCGCTTTTACACGCCGGAAGAGCTGCGGCAGCTGTTCGCTCTGGTGGAGGGACACTGGCTGGAACCCATCGTCAAGCTGGCGGGGGCGCTGGGCCTGCGGCGGGAGGAGATCTGCGGCCTGCGGTGGAGCAGCGTGGACTTCGCCCGCCGCCGGGTGCACATCAAGGAGGCCCGCACGGCTGCCGGAGCTTCCATCGTCCAAAAGGAGACCAAAAACCGCACCTCCAACCGGGTGCTCCATCTGGGGGACGAGCTGTGCCGCCTGCTCCGGCAGGAGCGCTCCGCCCAGGTCCAGCGTTCCCTTGCCAGGGGGGACGGCTGGTCGGAGGACAACTTTGTGGCGGTGGACAAGCTGGGGAAGCCTTACTCCCCCAACGCCGTATCCCTGGCCTTTACCCGTTTCATCCGCTCCCACGGCATGCCCAAGATCACCCTCCACGGTCTGCGCCACACCTTTGCCACCGTGGCCTCCGCCCAGGGCGCGCCCCTGTTCGACATTGGCCGCGCCCTGGGGCACTCCACCCCCGCCACCACCGGCAAGATCTACACCCACCTTTTGGACCAGACCCACGCCGCCACGCTGGACCGGGTGGCCGACGCCTTGAAATAACGGGCAAAAAAAGATAAGATAGATGCAATCATCCGGCCCCCTCCGGTGTGTTAAGGGCAGAAGGGAGAGTGCGCCATGGCCGCCAAGCTCAAAGGGGACGCCTCGTTCTCCTACGCATACGAGCACTATCTGGATACCGTATACCGCGTCGCCGTCCACAACGCGCCCACCCCCGGCGACGCCGAGGATGTGACGCAGGAGGTCTTCGAGGCCCTGCTCCGCTCCGGCAAGGCCTTCGGCGACGGCGAACATCTCAAGGCGTGGCTTATCCGTGTGACCATCAACCGGTGCAAAAACCTCCACCGGGCCAGGCGCCGGAACGAGGTGGCCCTTTCCGACGCGCTGGAAGCGCCCCAGCGCCCGGAGGACTCCGTGCTGGAGGAGGTGCGCGCCCTTCCTGCGCAGTACCGCAACGCCATCTACCTGCACTACTACGAGGGATATACCGCCGCGGAGATCGGCGCGCTGCTGGGGACGGGCCGCAGCACGGTGCTCACCTGGCTCGCCCGGGGGCGTAAGGCGCTGAAGCAGCGTATGATCGGAGGCTTTGAGGATGGATAAGCGCGACTATATCGCTCAGGTGGATGATCTGCGGTGTCCGCAAGCGCTGCGGGAGCGCATTGGGGCCCTGCCCGGACAGGTCCGGCGGCCCCGGCGGCACTGGCTGCCCCTGTGCGCCTGCGCGGCCGTGGTCCTGATCGGCGCGGGCGGGTTCCTCCTGCTCCAAAACGGCGGTTTGGGCGGCTCCAGCGCGGGCGGCGGCCACGAGGAGGGCAGCAGCGTCTTTCTGTCCTACGCCGGGCCGGTGTTCCCCCTGACCGTCCTGGACGGCGCGGAGCTGTCCGCCGGGCGGGAGATCACTTTGGACTTCTCCCTCTGGGATCGAACGTGGATCTCCAACCAGGAGGAGGCCGCCTCCCGCACGGAGCTGACCGAGGCCGGGCGCCGGCAGGTGCTGGACGACTATAACGAGTGGTTTCCGGACGGCGGGCGCTACGAGTCCTCCACCGACCTTCTGGTGCACGACGCTTACGTGCTGACCAATTCCACCCAGCAGGCGCAGACCGTCACGCTGCTCTATCCCTTTGTGGGACAGCTGCAGCACCTGAGCGCTCAAACCCCCACGCTGACGGTGGACGGCGTCCCGGCGGAGGCCACGCTCCGTTCCGGCGGCTATTCCGGCGGCTTCCAGGGCGCCCTGGGAGCCGACCTGATCACCGCCGAAACAGCGGGAAGCCTCAATCTGGACCAGCTGGACAGCTGGGAAGATTACAAGGCCCTGCTCTCCGACGGTTCCTATCTGGCGCAGGCCCTGGGGGACGGGCCGGACCTCAGCGGCATACCGGTCACGGTCTATCGCTTTACCGACCCCTGGGGCCCGGAGGCGAACGAGGACGTTCCCAATCCCTCCATCCGGGCGACCTTTGCGCTGGACTACAAACAGACCACGGTGCTCTCCTACGGCTTCCACTCCGGCCGGTTCGACCGGGAAAACGGCGTCATGGGGCAGGGCTTTTCCATCCGGGAGCCCGGAGAGGCCGGGTACGGCACGCCCTGTTACCTCATCATCCTGGGCGAGGATATCAGCGGCCTGACCACCCAGGGCTATGTCACCGGCGGCTGGGATACGGAGGAGACCGTGGAGGCCGGGGTGACGGTCTCCCGGTACGAAACCGATCTGGACACCGTTCTGCGGGAGACGGCGCAGCTGATGTACCGGGAGCGTCAGGAACGGCTGGAGGGGGTGGATTTCGAGCTCTATTACGGCCTGCTCCGGGACTTTCTCGCCTCTTACGGCGCGCTCTCCGACGCTCCGGCGGAGCGGTACGACGCCGGCTGGCTGGAGGAGCTGGACGTGGAATCGGTGGACCGGGTTTTTTATCTGGAAGTTCCGCTCACGATCCCCCCCGGGGAGACCGTCACGGCAGAAGCCAGCTTCCGCAAGGCGGGCAGCTTCGACTATTACTGCGCCCATACGGAAAACCAGGGCGTCTACGGGTACGACCTGGTGACGCAGCTGGGCTCTGCGCTGACCTTTTCCAGTCAGAGCGCCCGGCTGTGCGGCGCCCGGTCCGTGGAGATCGTCCGGCAGAATTTCGGTTTCGACCTGGAGCACGGCATCGACCAGGTCGTGCTGGACCCGGAGGCGGAGCATTACTATCTGGAGGTACGGCGGGCCCCGTCATAACGGCGCGGCACCTGCCTGCGGCACAGGAAAACGCCCGGCCCCATCCGATCGGATGGGGCCGGGCGTTTGGGTCAAATTCAGCGCTGGGCCATAGGCACATAAGGCTGATGGGTGCCGACGTATTTGTAGCCGGGCCGGATGATCTTGCTCATGTTGATGAGCTCCTCGATGCGGTGAGCGCTCCAGCCCGCGATGCGGGCCATGGCGAACAGCGGGGTATACAGCTCCAGCGGCAGGTCCAGCATATGGTAAACAAACCCGGAGTAAAAGTCCACGTTGGCGGAGACGCCCTTGTACATCTTCCGCTCGCCGGAGATGATCTCCGGCCCCAGCCGCTCCACCAGGGAATAAAGCTCGTACTCCTCATTGCGCCCCTTCTCCCGGGAGAGCTTCTCCACAAAGGAGCGCAGGATATTGGCCCGGGGGTCGGACAGGGAATACACCGCGTGCCCCATGCCGTAAATGAGTCCCGCCTTGTCGAAGGCCTGCTTGTCCAGCAGGGCCTGGAGGTAATGGCGCACTTCGTCCTCGTCCTTCCAGTCCCGGACGGTCTCCTTCATATCCTCAAACATGCGGATGACCTTGATGTTGGCGCCGCCGTGCTTGGGTCCTTTCAAAGAGGCCAGGGCGGCCGCCATGCAGGAATAGGTATCCGTCCCCGAGGAGGTGACCACGTGGGTGGTAAAGGTGGAGTTATTGCCGCCGCCATGCTCGGCGTGGAGGATCATGCAGATATCCAGCACGTGGGCCTCCCAGAAGGAGTAGGAGGAGTCGGCCCGGAGCAGGGAAAGGATGTTTTCCGCGGTGGACAGCTCCGGCCTGGGGGCATGGATGTACAGGGAGCTGCCGCTTTTATAGTTATACGCCTGATAGCCATACACGCTGAGCATGGGGAACAGGGCGGTCAGCTGCACGCATTGGCGCATGACGTTGGGCAGGGAGATGTCGTCGCACCGGTCGTCGTAGGAGGCCAGGTTGAGCACGCTGCGGGCCAGGGAGTTCATGATATCCTGGCTGGGCGCCTTCAGGATCACGTCCCGCACAAAATTGTTGGGCAGAGAGCGATAATAGGACAGCTGGCGCCGGAAATCCTCCAGCTCCGCGGCCTTGGGCAGGCGGCCCAGCAGCAACAGGTAGGCGGTCTCCTCAAACCCGAAGCGCCCCTCCTTCAGGGCCTGTCCCACCAGCTGTTCCACGTCGATTCCCCGGTAATAGAGCTTGCCGTCGCAGGGCAGCTCGTGCCCGTCTACGATCTTTTTGGCCACGATGTCCGAGACCTCGGTCAATCCGGCCAGCACGCCCTTTCCATTCAGGTCCCGCAGCCCGCGCTTGACATCGTAGCGGACGTAATCCTCCGGGTCAATACAGCTGTTCTCCAGAGCCAGAGCGGCCAGCGCCTCGATCTCAGGCGTCACATCACAATAGTTGGGGTTACTTGCCATTCGATGCCTCCATTCTTTTGTGGGCCCGGCGTCTGCCGCCCGGCCGGTTCCCATTGGATCCTGTGCGTATTGCTAAAAGATTAACACACAATTGTTACCAGAGTATGAATACTTCCGTAAAGTTTCGTATAAAAAAGAAAGATGCAGGAGCTCATCCTGCATCTTTCGGCACGCTTCGTCAAAACAGGTCTTTCTTTTTCAGAATGACCGCCACCGCCACAATCACCGCCGCGGCCACCACCAGCGGGAACCACCAGAACTGGTCCAGGGGCAGCCCGGCGACGTTCATCCCGTAGAAGCCGAAAACAATGTTGGGGATGGTCAGCAGGATGGTGATGGACGTGAGCACCTTCATGATCACGTTCAGGTTATTGGAGATGACGGAGGCAAACGCGTCCATCATGCCGGAAATGATGGAGGAATAGATGTTGGCCATCTCGATGGCCTGGCGCACCTCGATCAGCACGTCCTCCAGCAGGTCATGATCCTCCTCATAAAGGGTAACGATGCGGCCCCGGAGGATCTTCTCCAGGGTGACCTCGTTGGCCTTCAGAGAAGTGTTGAAATAGACCAGGGACTTCTCCAGGTCCAGCAGCTGGATCAGCTCCTTATTGCGCTGGGATTTATAGAGCTGGCGCTCCATGTAATTGTAGATCTTGTCGATCTGCTTCAGATATTGCAGGTAGCGCTTGGCCACCTGCAAAAGCATGTGGAGGATAAAGCTGGTGCGCTTTTGGGTCTCGGCGCCCCGCACCAGGCCGTCCTGCATGTCCTTCAGGATGGAGGATTCCTTCAGGCAGACGGTGATGATGTGCTTGTCGGTGACGATGATGCCCAGCGGGAGCGTGGAATACACCACCGCGTCGTCCTTCTCCACGGCGGGCAGGTCGATGATGATCAGGGTCTGCCCCTCCTCGGTATCGATACGGGAGGTCTCCTCTTCGTCCAGGGCCGCCCGCAGGAACGCGGGGTCCACGTTCAGGGTGGCGGCCACGGTGGTCAGCTCGTCTTCGCTGGGATAGGTCAGGTTGACCCAGCATCCGTCCTGGATCCCGTCCAGCCGGGTCATTTTTCCGTTGATCGTCTTGTGGATGGAGAGCAAAAAAATCACGCCTTTCCCGGCGCGCGGGCCCGAAAACGGGCACAAAAATCCCCGCGCGTCTCTAGTCTTTGCCGTCCGGTGGGAAAGTATCCCTCCCCACGCGGACACAGCGGCGACAAGGGCGTGCGGGGCAAAACGGCAAAGCCGCTCAGCCGCAGGGCCAAAGCGCCGCGCTGGGTAACTGACATTCTCGACTCAAAGGGTCGCTGCTCACGGCGCATATCACTCCTTCAGCATGTTTCGTTCGGATTCGCGCTTTTTATATTATAAGCCCGTCCGCTCCAGATTGCAAGTAAAAAGCTTGTCAGGCGGACGAGCGTTCCTCCAGCCAGCCGCGCAGCTGCTCCCAGAGCTCGATGGCCTTGAATTTGACCACGTAACCGCCCTCCTCGCCGGTAAGCAGCGCGATCTCCTCCTGGGAAAAGCCGCCCTCTGCGGCGGCCTGCGCCGCGGTCTCCGTCACAGAGCCCAGGCAGAGGGGCGGAAAGACCACGCACCACCAGTTCTGTCCGCCCCCGTCCCCGATGACCAGGCGCAGGGCGGTATACCGCCCCGCCGGAAGGGCGAAATCGGGATACTGCTTGGTGGGGAACCACACCCCGTCCTCCAGGGAGGCGGTCACCGGATAGGAATAGCCCGCCTCCCCCACCGCCTCGGCTCCGATCCCGGCCAACTCGGCCAGGCTGTCCTGAAGAGCGGCGCGCGCCTGCTCCAGGGTGGCTCCGCCGGACAGCAGCTCCCCGCTCTCCGCCAGGATACGGTCCCGGACCTGGAGCTTGAGGGCCTGATCCTCCGGGGAGTCGGAATGGGCGATCACGTGCAGGCGGATCACTTTGTCCGCCAGGGCGGACTGCTGGCCGTCCAGCCATACTCCGGCCAGAGCGGCGACCGCCACCCCCAGCAGCAGGGCCAGCTCCCACCGGCGCAGCTTTCGATTCTGTTTTTGTTGCATAAAAACACCGTCCATTATGTAGTATTACAGCAGCTACATTGTGGACGGCATTTTTGTTTTTTATACCGCAATCATTCGACCGGTTCCAATCCCTGCGCCAAAAAGGTCTCCCGATAGGTCTCCCGCAGGGCGGAACAGGCGTGTCGGGCGGCGGATGCGTCTCGGAACAGGCCGAAAACGGTGGGGCCGGTCCCGCTCATGCTGGCCCCCAGGGCGCCATACTGGATCAGGCTGTTCCGGATCTCCCCGATCTCTCCCGCACGGCGCGGGGGAAGGGCGTCCTCAAATACGTTGTACATCCGCCGGGCCACGCCCGCCAGGTCGCCCGCTTCCAGCGCGCCCAGCAGGCCCAGGGTATCCGGACGGCGGCGCAGGCGCACGCCGTCGATGCGCTCGAACAGGTCCGGCGTGGAAACGGAAAACGCCGGCTTGCACAAAACCACATGGCAGCGGGGCAGCGGCGGCAGCGGCGTGAGCCGTTCCCCCCGTCCCTCCGCCAGGGCGGTGCCGCCCCGGACGCAATAGGGCACGTCGGACCCCACCCGAGCGCCGATCTCCGCCAGCTCCGCGGAAGACAGGCCCAGCCTCATCAGGCGGTTGAGGCCCCGCAGCACGGCGGCGGCGTCAGCGCTGCCCCCGGCCAGCCCCGCGCATACCGGAATGGTCTTCCACAGGTCGATGGCCAGCCCCTCGGAGGACACGCCCGCCGCCTCGCACAGGCGCAGGGCGGCCACCGCCGCCAGATTCTTTTCATTGGAGGGCAAAAAGCCCAGATCGGTCGTCATGCGCAGGGGCCTGCCGGTACCGGTCTCCAGCCGGATGCGGTCGGACAGGGTCACGCTCTGCATCACCATGCGCATCTCGTGATATCCGTCCGCCCGGCGGCCCAGCACATCCAGCGCGAGATTCAGCTTGGCATAGGCCCGCACTTCCAGCACTGCCATGGAAAAACGCCTTCTTCCTTTGCGATCAGCGGATCTTCCGCGCTTCCAGATAGAAGCGCTTGTCGTGGGCCTCCCCCATGGAGAAGGTTTTGCGGGGGAGGACCCCGTCATGGATCACGGTGGGAAACAGCTGCTGCTTGCCCATGGCGGGCAGCAGGAAGCCGAGGTTGCCCGGCTTGAGGGAGAGCTCCCGCGTCACGCCGGCGCCGTGGATGTAGTCGACGCGGCCCCCATGCAGGCGGGTGTACTCGTCCAGGAAGCTCTGAAGCGTGCCCACCTCCAGTTGGGCCTGAGGATGGGGCACGGTAACGGCTCCGCAGCCGTCGGCGTGGACATAGCGCAGCACATGGCCCTCCCCCTCGCCCGAATAGGCGCCGGGGTACGCCTCCAGCAGCGCTTCCAGCAGCGCCTCCGGCTCCACGCCGAAGGCCACACGGTGGATGGGCTCGAACTCCAGGGAAGCGTCGTGGAGGTTCACCAGCTCACACAGGGCGTAGCGGGCGGGCAGGTCCGTCCACTGGTCCGGGCTGGTCAGGCGCTTCTGCCGCTCGTAGCATTCCTTTGCGGTGGCCAGAGAGTGGTTGCCGTCTCCCACGGCAAAGAGAAGCACCGGCTCGTCCTGCGTGCCGTAGCGGGCGTTGAAGGCGGCCGGGTCGGCCAGTGCGCGCAGGGCGGCGGCCACCTGTTCCGCCGCGGCCCGGTCCAGTCTCCAGCCGGACACGCGGCCGCCGTGCTCCATCAATTCGAAGTCATAGAGCGCCTCGAAGTCCCCCTTCCGTGCCGTCAGGGGCTCGATCACCGTTTTGTCCGGATCGTCGGTGAGCAGCATCACGTGGGGCAGCTCCAAAGGGGCGTTTTTCCGCACCGCCACGCGGGGCGGGATGCGGGAGAGGACCGTGCCCTCGGTGGCGCGCACCTGGGCGGCGGCGCCGGGCTCATAGTCGTACTGCTCCAGATCCACCTTGCCCACCAGGCCCCGGCGCAGGCGCCCGTTGGAGAGCCGCCGCTCCACGTAGATCAGGCTTTCGGGCAGTTCTCTGAAGCAGCCCTCCCGCAGATAGCGGGTCATGGTGTTGTTTACCTCCACGATGTCGGTCTCCACATTGGGCCCGTCCAGGCAGCTCTCCGGCAGGATGAGCCGCAGGGCGGACGGCGCGGCGCCCACGGTTTCCTCCACCCGCTGCCAATACTCCGGCTGAGAGGTATACTGGTCGCAGGCCACCACGGACCATTTCCCGTAAGCACAGTTCTGGGGCAGCAGGACATCCGCCGGGGAAAACGCCAGGCCGTCAAATTGCTGTGTCATGTTCCTCACCCGCCTTTGCAGCGTTAGTCCATCGCCGCTTTGATGGCGGCCAGAAGCTCGTCGAAGGTCTCGTAGGCGGGCAGCTCTGGGTGGTCCGCCTTGATCTTGTCGGTGCTCTTGAACAGGAAACCCGCCTTACTGGCCTGGATCATCCCCAGATCGTTGTAGCTGTCCCCGCTGGCGATGGTCTCATACCCGATGGACTGCAGCGCCCGCACGGTCGTCAGCTTGGACTGGGGGCAGCGCATCCGAAAACCGGTGATGCTCCCGTCGCCGGCCACCTCCAGCGTATTGCAGAAGATGGTGGGCCAGTCCAGCTTTTTCATCAGGGGCTTGGCAAACTGCTCAAAGGTATCGCTGAGAATAATGACCTGGGTCAGTGTGCGCAGCTCGTCTAAAAACTCCTTCGCGCCGGGCAGCGGATCGATGCCGGCGATGGTCTGCTGGATCTCCTTCAGGCCCAGGCGATGCTCCCGGAGGATGTTCAGGCGGTACTGCATCAGCTTGTTGTAGTCGGGCTCGTCCCGGGTGGTGCGCTTGAGCTCGGGGATCCCGCTGGCCTGGGCAAATGCGATCCAGATCTCGGGCACCAGTACGCCCTCCATATCCAGACAAGTAATGTACATTCGTGTTTCCTCCTGTTTTGATCGTATGACGGGGCGTTACTCCTCCCGCGCCTGCTTCTTTTTCAGGTTGGTCAGGAAGTTGTCCATGCGGGTCAGCGCCTCGGCAATGTCCTTCATACTGGTGGCATAGCAGCAGCGGACGAAGCCCTCGCCCCCGGCTCCGAAGGCGGAGCCGGCGATCACGGCCACCTTCTCTTCCATCAAAAAGCGCTCGCAGAAGTCATCGGAGGACAGCCCCGTGCTCCGGATATCCGGGAACACATAGAAGGCCCCCTTGGGTTCGAAGCAGGGCAGGCCGATGCGGCGCAGGCCCTCCACCAGATAGCGGCGGCGGCCGTCGTACTCGTCCCGCATGGCCTCGATATCCCTGTCGCCGTTGCGCATGGCCTCAATGGCGGCATACTGGCTCACCGTGGGGGCGGACATAATGCCGAACTGGTGGAGCTTGAGCATCTGCTGGATGATCTCGGCCGGGCCGCACACATAGCCCATGCGCCAGCCGGTCATGGCGTGGGATTTGGAGAAGCCGTTGACCACGATGGTGCGGTCTTTCAGCTGGGGCAGGTTGGCCGGGGAGACGTGGTGCTGGCCGTAGGTCAGCTCGGCGTAGATCTCGTCGGAGAGGACCATGATATCGGTGCCCTCCAGCACCTGGGCCACCGCCTCCAGGTCCGCCCGCTCCATGATGCCGCCGGTGGGGTTGCAGGGGAACGGGAGCACCAACAGCTTGGTGCGGGGCGTGATGGCGCTTTTGAGCGCTTCGGCGGTAAGGCGGAACTCGTGCTCCGCCTTCAGTTCCAGATACACCGGCGTTCCGCCCGCCATGGAGGTCAGCGGGCCGTAGCACACAAAGGAAGGCACCGGCACGATGACCTCGTCCCCCGGGTTGAGCAGGCAGCGCAGCGTCAGGTCGATGGCCTCGCTTCCGCCCACGGTGACAATGATCTGTTTGGCAAAATCATACTGCAGGTCGAAGCGGCGGTTCAGGTAGGCCGCAATTTCCCGGCGCAGCTCGGCCATACCGGCGTTTCCGGTGTACTTGGTGAAGCCCTTTTCCAGGGAGTAGATCCCGGCGTCCCGGATGTGCCAGGGGGTAACAAAATCCGGCTCCCCGATGCCCAGAGAGATGGCGTCTTTCATCTCCTCCAGAATATCGAAAAACCGGCGGATGCCGGAGGGCTTTACGTCCTTGATGCGTTCGGACAGAAGCGTATCGTAGTTCATGAGAAGATCCACTCCTTCGCCTGCTGCTCCTGCTTCTCAAAAATCAGGTGCTTTTCTTTGTATTTGTGAAGAATGAAGTGGGTGGCGGTCCCGGTCACATCCTCCAGGGTGGACAGGCGCTCCCCCACGAACTGGGCGACCTCCTTCAGGGTACGGCCGGAAATGATGACGGTCAGGTCGTAGGCGCCGCTCATGAGGTAGACGCTCTCCACCTCGTCGTACTGGTAGATGCGCTCGGCCACCCGGTCAAAGCCCTCGCCCCGCTGTGGGGTCACCTTCACCTCGATGAGTGCGGTGACCGACTCCCGGTCGGTCCGGTCCCAGTCCACGATGGCCTTATAGCCCAAAATGACCTTCTCTTCTTCATACTTCCGGATCGCCGCCTTGGCTTCTTCTTCCGTCATACCGGCCATGGATGCAAGCTGTCCGGTGGTCAGCGTGCAATCGTCTTCCAAAAGCTGGAGCAACTTTTTCATTGCCATCCCTCCTGCTGATTCGTTTCCATCATGATTGTACCTCTATAATGAGCCTAATTGGATCTTATTATATACGACTGCGCAGCCGATTACAATAGAGCAATTCAAACTCATCCTTCCTGCACAAACTCCGCTGAAAGAACAAGCCGTATCTTTGGGAATCTTAGTCTATATTTCCCGTAGAAAACCGAAAACAGGAGTGATATGATAATGTCTCCCGGAACCGTACCGCGCGTTCTTCCGGCGTTTGGAACGGTTCCAAACTTTCGCATGCTTCGGAGGTGTTCGGTATGGAATACGCGGATATGATCAGCCGGATCGTAGCGGCGGAGCACAACGCCAGGGCACTGGTGCAGCAGGCCAAGGAGAAGGAGTCCCACCTCCAGGAGGACCTGGACGGAGATCTTGCCCGCATGCGGGAATCCTATCTGGAGCGGGCCCGCCACCGCCTGAGCCTGGTGGAACAGGAGGAGCAGGCTGCGGCGGCCGAGTCGATCCAGCGGTGGGATCAAAAGCTGGAAGAGGCCCTCAGCGCCGTGGAGTCCTCCTACGAAAAAAATAAGGAGCGCTGGGTGGACACCCTGTTCTCCATGATCGTGGGCACAGCGCCGTGACCGGGGGACAAGCCCAATACGGCGCCCTGGCGGCCAAAGTAAAGGCGCTGTACGGCAAGCGGCTGCGTCTGGAGGACTTTCAGCACATGGCCGCTTTCAAAAGCGAGGCGGAGGTGCTGGAGTACCTGCGCGCCCACCCCAGCTGGAGCCGGGCCTCCGGCGTGCTCTCCACCGCCGGGTGGGACTATGTGGGCCGGGTGGAGGTGGAGGCCGCCCTCTGGAACGAGCTGCGGCTGGAATACCTGAGCCTGAGCCACTTCGTGCCCCGGCAGGACCGCGCTCTGATGGACTTCCGCGTCCGCATCGCGGAATACCAGGCGCTGCTCAACGCCCTCCGGCGGCTGCGCACCGGCAAATACGCCAAGGGCATGCCGCCCCCCTCCCCCATCGTGCTCCGGGGGAAGGTGGACTACCGCGCGCTGGAGGCCGCCCGCAGCTACGACGCCATCCTGGACGCCGCCCGCGGGAGCATCTACGCGCCCACGCTGCTCCACCTGCGTCCCGCGCCGGGCGCTCCCCTGCCGGACTACACGGTGTGCGAGTCTCTGCTGCGCTCGGCCTATTTTGCCCACATGCTGCGCATCGTCCGCAAGCAGTACGGCGGCGATACCCGGCAGGTTCTGCTGCGCTCCTTCGGGGAGCAGATCGACCTTTTGAACCTGATGCATGTGCTGCGGCTGAAGACCTATTTCCCCGGTACCGCCGCAGACACGTGTCTGACCATGCTCTATCCGTTCCAGTACCGGCTGAAGCCTGCCATGATCCACGCCCTGTGCGCCGCACCCGATGCCGCGGCGGTCTTCGCCCTGATCCGTCAGACTCCCTATGCCGCCAGCTTTGAGCGCGTGGAGGCGGCGGAGGTGGAGGAATATTACCGCCGGGCCTTTTACGCCTTCAACCGGCGCTGCCTGCTTACCGGGCCCCCTTCGATTTATACCGCCGTCGCTTATCTGGATCTGAAAGAGCTGGAACTGCAGGTGGTGGTGAATGTGATCGAATCGGTGAAATACGGCGTGCCTTACAACGAAAATCTCGCCCGACTGGTGGGGCAATGACGCCCCCCGGAGGCGATCACGGAAGGAGATGACGCCATGTCCGTCGTACCTATGAAGCTGCTCACCATGGCCGGGCCGCTGGAGCGGTTCGACGAAGTGGTGCGCACCTGCGTCATCGATCAGCAATTTCACCCTGAGAGCACCCTTCAGATGATGCACGGGGTAAAAGGCCTGATGGCGCTGGACTACAGCAATCCCTACGCCGCTCTGCTGCGCCGGGCGGAGGAGGTGGCCGACGAGGCGGGCGTGCCCCTGGATTACGCCCCCTTCGATCCGTCCCTGGATTCCGACGGCCTTTCGGCCTACTTCGACCAGCTGGAGCAGGAGATGCTCTCGCTGAAGCGGCGGCAGCAGACGCTTCAGCAGCAGGCGGAGGAGTCCCGCACCGCAGCGGAGCAGCTGGAGAACCTGCGGGGCCTGGGCACCGATCTGGATGAGCTGTGGGGTCTGGACTATGTCCGCTTCCGCTACGGCTGGATGCCCCGGGAGACCTTTGACAGCTTTCAGGTGACCCTGAACGACGAAGAGGACATTTTTTTCTTTCCCACCACCCTGGGCTCCCACCGGGTCTACGGAGTATACTTTACCACCCAGGAGGCCCACCGGAGGGTGGACACGCTCTTCAACTCCCTTCACTTCACCCGCATCCATATCGACGTTCAGCCCCACGGCACCGCCGAGGCCGCCATCGCGGCCCTGGGCCGTCAGGCGGAGCAGGACGCGCTGGCAGCCGACCAGGCCGGGCGGGCCCTGGCCACCCGGCGGGCGGAGGAACGAAAGCGCCTGCTCTCCGGCTACTCCTATCTGCGCTATCAGAACGAGTGTTACGACCTGCGGCGGTATGCCTGCCGCAGCCGGGACAGCTTCTACCTGTCCGGCTGGGTGCCCGCGGAGGCGGTGAACGCCTTTCAGGAGAAGATGAGCCGGTTTCCCAACCTGTCCTGCGTGGTGGACGACGCGGGAGACGTGGAGTACCTGAAGCCCCCCACCAAGCTGAAAAACAGCTTTCTGGGCCGGGTGTTCCAGCCCTTTTTGGAGATGTACGGACTGCCCGCCTACAACGAAGCCGATCCCTCTCTCTTCATGGCCCTCACCTACTGCCTGTTCTTCGGCATCATGTTCGGAGACCTGGGCCAGGGGCTCTGCCTGGCCCTCATCGGGCTGGTGCTGGCCCGGTGGAAGAAATTGTGGCTGGGCAACATCATCGCCTGCTGCGGCCTGTCCGGCGCGGTGTTCGGCTGCGTATACGGCAGCGTCTTCGGTTTTGAGGATCTCCTGCCCGGCTTCAAGATCATGGAGGAGAGCACGCTCTCCGGCCTGGGCGTGGTGAGCAACGTGCTGCTGCTGCTGGTCGCCTCCATCCTGCTGGGCGTGTTTATGCTGCTGCTGGTGATGGTCATCAACATCTGCAACGGCGTGCGCCAGAAAAATTATGAAAAGATCCTGTTTGGTCCCAATGGGGCGGCGGGCATCGTCTTCTACGCCGGCGTTCTCATCGCCGGCGCGTCCGCTCTGCTGGGCGTGGATCTGGTTACCCCCGCCTATGTGCTTGGGGTGCTGGTGCTGCCGCTGGCGCTCATGCTCCTGCGCCAGCCTCTGTCCAAGCTGCTCGCCCGCGAAGCGGACTGGTACAAATTCAGCGTGGGCGAGGTGCTGGGCACCGGGTTCTTCGAGCTGTTCGAAACCCTGCTCAGCTACCTGACCAACACGCTGTCCTTCATGCGGGTGGGCGCTTACGCCATCACCCATGTGGGACTGATGCTGGTGGTGCACATGCTGGCCGAACTCTCCGGCGGCGTGGGCGGACCGGCGGGCATCGCGGTGCTGATCCTGGGCAATCTCTTCGTGATGGGCTTTGAGGGCCTGCTGGTGGGCATCCAGGTGCTGCGTCTGGAATTCTACGAGCTGTTCGGCCGCTTTTACGACGACGGCGGCGTGGCCTTTGCGCCGAAGCAAATCAACTATTCCAGCCGTGTCAATTGATTGGAGGAATCTGAAATGGTCAAATACGTGGTTCTGCTCTTTGCCGCCGGCGCGGTTTTCTCCCCCCTGTTTCTGATCGGCATCCGCCGCTATACCGGTCAAAAGGCCAAGCGGGCCCTGGGCGCCAACATCGCCAGCTTCTTCGCCTGCCTGATCCTGGCCAGCGCGGCCGGCATCGGCGGCACCGCCTCCGCAGCCGACGTTACGGCAGCCGCGGCGGCGGCCGGCGCCGGCGCCGGTCTGGCCGAAGGCCTCAAGTACGTGGGCGCCGCCCTGGCCGTGGGCCTGAGCGGCATCGGCGGCGGCATCGCCGTGGCCTCCTCCGCCTCCGCCGCCCTGGGCGCCATCTCGGAAAATGACAAGGCCTTCGGCAAGGCCCTCATCTTCGTGGGGCTTGCCGAAGGCGTGGCCCTGTACGGCCTGATCGTGGCGCTGCTGCTCCTGTTCGTATAACGGCGGATTTCCGCAAACACGTTTCCCCGGGCCCCATGCACTGGGCCCGGCGGAACGGCTGTGAGGCTGTTTTATGAAATACTTTGTCATCACCGACAGCACCGATACCCAGGTGGGCCTGCGCCTGGCCGGGATCGAGGGCGTAGTGGTCCGGGAGGAGTCCCAGGTGCGCTCCGCCGTGGAGGCCGCCGCCGCCGACCCGGAGATCGCCGTGCTGCTCATCACCGAGAAGCTGGCCGCGCTGTGCGGGGACCTCATCATCCCCATGAAGCAGAGCGCCCAGCGCCCCCTGGTGGTGGAGATCCCCGACCGCCACAGCGCCGGGCGCTCCCCCGATTCCATCACCCGCTATATCCGCGAGGCCATCGGCGTCAAGCTCTGATGCGCTTCTAAGGAGGTTTCCATATGCCCGATATGAAAAAGAAGCTGGACCGCTTCACCGCCGCCATCCTGGCGCAGGCGACCCAGGAGACCGAGCGCACCCTGGACGACGTGCGCCGCCGCCGGGACGAGGCCTACTCCGCCGCGGAGGATCAGGTCCTCCGGGAGGCCTATCAGTACATCCACCGGGAGGTCGCCCGCATCAAATCCGAGTCCGGACGCGGCGTCTCCAAGCACATGTTGGACAACAAGCGCAAGCTCTATCTGCGCCGGGAACAGATGGCCCAGGAGACGTTCGCGCTGGTGCGGGAGAAGATCGGGGCCTTTACGAAAACGCCCGCCTATCTGTCCCGCCTGCGGGCCCTGCTGGACGAGGCCCTGGCCACCCTGTCCGGCAGCACGGAGGTACAGGTCTTTCTGCGCGCGGAGGACCTGCCCCTGGCGCAGGCGCTGCAGGCCTCCTGCGGGGGAGCGCGCCGCCTGACCTTCCGGGAGGGCGGCTTTCAGCTGGGCGGACTGGTGGCCGAGTCGGAGCAGCTGGGCCTGCGGGTGGATTCTTCCTTCGACAGCGCCGCCGGCGAGCTCTCCGGCCATTTTGCCGAGCTGTTCGGCATCTCCCTGTCCGACGACGATTCCCCGGAAGGAGGGAACGCGCAATGAATACCCCCTATGTGATCCACGGGATCAACGGCCCGGTCGTCACCGTCACCGGCGGCCGCGGCCTTGCCATGATGGATATGGTCAACGTGGGAGACGAAGCCCTCATCGGCGAGGTGGTGGGCGTGCACGGCGGCGCTGCCACCGTGCAGGTCTACGAGGACACCGGCGGGCTGTGCCCCGGCCAGCGCGTGACGGGCCAGGGCGCTCCCATGTCCATCCTGCTGGGTCCCGGCCTGCTGGGCCATATCTTCGACGGCATCGCCCGCCCCCTGAAGGTCATCGAGGAAAAGACCGGGCCTTTCCTGGGCCGGGGCGTGAACATTCCCGCGCTGGACCTGGAGCAGGAATGGGACGTGACGATGCACGTGAAGGCCGGGGATACGGTCCGCCCCGGCATGCTGTATGCCTCCTGTCCGGAAACGGGCGTGATCACCCACCGCTGCCTGATCCCCGACGGGCTCGCCGGCACGGTCACGCAGGCCGTCCCCGACGGGCGGTACCCGGTGGACGAGGCGCTGGTGCAGGTCACCGACGCCCATGGGCAGGTCCATGCGCTCAAGCTGGCCCAGCGCTGGGCCATCCGCACTCCCCGGCCCATGGCCGAGCGGCTGCCCATCGACCGCCCGCTCATCACCGGACAGCGCATCATCGACACGCTGTTCCCCATCGCCAAGGGGGGCGCTGCCGCCATTCCCGGCCCCTTCGGCGCAGGCAAAACGATGACGCAGCACCAGCTGGCCAAGTGGTCGGACGCGGACATCATCGTTTATCTCGGCTGCGGGGAGCGGGGCAACGAGATGACCCAGGCGCTGGAGGAGTTCTCCGAGCTGTTGGACCCCAAGACCCATCAGCCCCTGATGATGCGCACCATCCTCATCGCCAACACCTCCAACATGCCCGTGGCCGCCCGGGAGGCCTCAGTCTATACCGGCATGACCATTGCGGAGTATTACCGCGATATGGGCTACCATGTGGCGCTGATGGCCGACTCCACCTCCCGCTGGGCGGAGGCGCTGCGGGAAATCTCCGGCCGGCTGGAGGAAATGCCCGCCGAGGAGGGTTTCCCCGCCTATCTGGCCTCCCGTCTGGCGGAATTCTACGAGCGGGCCGGGTACGTCAAAACACTGGAGGGCAGGGAAGGCTCCGTCACCGTCATCGGCGCCGTCTCGCCCCAGGGCGGCGACTTTTCCGAGCCGGTCACCCAAAACACCAAGCGCTATGTGCGCACCTTCTGGGGCCTGGACCGTTCCCTGGCCTACGCCCGCCACTTCCCCTCCATCAACTGGCTGACCTCCTACTCGGAATACGCGGCCGAGCTCAAGCCCTGGTACGATCAGCACGTGGGCAAGCGCTTCGTCCCCTGCCGCCAGCGCATCGCCTCGCTCCTGCAGGAGGAGGCCAAGCTGATGGAGATCGTCAAGCTCATCGGCGCGGATATCCTGCCGGAGGACCAGAAGCTGGTCATTGAGACCGCCCGGCTCATCCGCGTGGGCTTTCTTCAGCAAAACGCCTACCATGAGATCGACACCTATGTGCCTCTGGAAAAGCAGCTGAAGATGATGGAGCTGATCCTGAAGCTCTACGACGGAGCGAAGGGACTCATCGCCCGCTCGATCCCGTTGTCCCAGCTCAAGGCTACCGGCATATTTGAGTCGCTGACCAAAATGAAGTATGAGGTGCCCAACGACGATCCGGGCAAATTTGCCCCCTACGAGCAGGCGGTCGACGCCGCGCTGGCCAAGGTGAACCAGGCAAACCAGTAAGGACCCGGGTCCGCCGGAACCTCTGCCGCCGCGGCCGGCGGCAGGACCGGCGTCCTCCCGCCCTTGCAGGAGGCGGCCGTCCGCCGCCCCGCATATCAGGAGTTGATTCATTATGAGATTGGAATACATCGGCCTTTCCGAGCTGTCCGGTTCCCTGATCGCTCTGGAGGGCGTAACGGGCGCGGCCTACGACGAAATGGCGGAGATCACCCTGGAAAACGGGGAGCGCCGCTACGGGCGGGTCATCCTCCTCGACGGGGACAAGGCCGTTCTGCAGGTCTTTGAAGGCACCCGGGGCATTTCCCTGGAAAACGCCCGCACCCACTTCACCGGCAGGGCCATGGACCTCGCCCTGTCGAAAGAGATGCTGGGACGCATTTTTGACGGGGCCGGCCGGCCCATCGACGGCCTGGGAGAGATCTACCCCGAGCAGCGGCGCAACATCAACGGCTCGGCCATCAACCCCGTCTCCCGTCAATACCCCCGCAGCTGTATCTACACCGGCATCTCCGCCATCGACGGCTGCTCCACCCTCATCCGGGGGCAAAAACTGCCGATCTTCAGCGGCTCCGGCATGAAGCACAACGAGCTGGCCGCTCAGATCGTCCGTCAGGCCAAGGTGGCCGGGGACGACGGGGAGTTCGCCATCGTCTTTGCGGCCATGGGGGTCAAAAACGATACGGCCGAGTTCTTCCGCCGCAGCTTCGAAGAGGCGGGCGCCCTTCAGCGGGTGGTCATGTTCCGCAACCTGGCCTGCGACCCCATCATCGAGCGCATCCTGACCCCCCGCTGCGCCCTGACGGCGGCGGAATATCTGGCCTTTGAGCACGGCTATCACGTGCTGGTCATCCTGACCGACATGACCTCCTACTGCGAGGCCGTGCGGGAATTCTCCTCCTCCAAGGGCGAGATCCCCTCCCGCAAGGGCTTCCCGGCCTACCTGTATTCCGACCTGGCCTCTTTGTATGAGCGGGCGGGCATGATCCGGGGAAGGGCGGGCTCGGTGACGCAGGTGCCGGTGCTCACGATGCCCAACGACGATATCACCCACCCCATTCCCGACCTGACCGGCTATATTACCGAAGGGCAGATCGTACTGGACCGGGATATGGATCAGAAGGGGATCTACCCCCCCATCGCCATTCTGCCCTCCCTGTCCCGCCTGATGAAGGACGGCATCGGCAAAGGCTTCACCCGGGACGACCATCCCGCCCTGTCCAACCAGCTCTTCGCCTCCTACTCCAAGGTGCAGGACGCCCGAAGCCTGGCCAGCGTCATCGGCGAGGACGAACTCTCCGACACCGACAAGCAGTACCTGGCCTTCGGCCGGGCGTTTGAGGAGCACTTTGTCCGTCAGGACGAGAACGAGAACCGGACGATGGACGAGACGCTGGACCTGGGCTGGAAGCTTTTGACCCTGCTGCCCCGGACCGAACTGGACCGGATCGACGATGAGACCATCCGCGCCCACTATGTGGAGGGCGCCTGCCAGTCCCTGCTGCCCCGGGAGCAGGGCTGAACCGATCCCCGCGAAAGGAGCTGATGCCGTATGGCCGCCGTACTGCCCACCAAGGGCAACCTGATGGCCGCCAAGCGTTCCCGCGCTCTGGCCGCCACCGGCTACGAGCTGATGGACCGCAAGCGCAATATCCTCATACGGGAGCTGATGGGGCTGATGGACACCGCCAAGCAGCTCCAGGGCCAGATCGACACGGTCTTTACCCAGGCCTATGAATCGCTCCAGACCGCCAATATCCATCTGGGCATCTGCGACCGCATCGCGGAGGCGGTGGAGGTGGACGACAGTCTGGACATCCGCTACCGCTCGGTGATGGGGGTGGAGCTGCCCCGCATCCCCGGCCAGTCCCCGCCGCCCCGGCCGGAATACGGCTTTGTGCGCACTTCCTCCGCCCTGGACGACTGCTATCTGAAGTTCTACCGGGTCAAGGAGCTTACCCGCCGTCTGGCGGAGGTGGAGACCTCCATCTACCGCCTGGCCCAGGCCATCAAAAAGACTCAGAAGCGGGCCAACGCCTTGCAGAACATCGTCATCCCAGGCTTTGACGAGACCATCCGCTTCATCACCGACGCACTGGAGGAAAAAGAGCGGGAGGAGTTCGTCCGCCTGAAGGTCATCAAGCGCGCCAGTACAAAACGGTAGCGCGGTACCGGTACGGCGGCGGGAGCGCGTACCGGGCGCCGTCCTTCCAACGGGCGGATCACCGCCTGTCTCGGCCCCCCGGGGGACGTACCGCCGATGTGTGCCGGCGGCACGTCCCCCCGGCTTCGCCTTTGGGATTCTGTTTTCCGTTCGATTCTGCGTGACATCCAACCGGCGCAATGGTATAATCACTCCATCAAGCCCTCGATTGGAGGACGCTATGCTCACACGAAACGAACCTTCCGAGATCAATCTGATCCACCGCGAGTATCAGCGGATCAACGAAAAATGGCTCCGCCTGCATGTGCACCTCACGCTTTCGATCGCGCTCTTTGTGGGCGCGCTGGAGATCGCGCTCTATTTTGCCCTGCGGTATATGGACATCGTTTCCTCCTCGCGGAACATCTATTTTATAAAATATTTTCTGATCCCTACCAGCTTGAATCTGGGCTTATCCCTGTTCTGCCACCTGGTCCAGCGCAGCCGGCGCATCCCGCTCCGGGGGAAGGCCTACGCCGTTTCCCTGTCGCTTGCAGGCATCGGCCTGATCCTATATTCGGTACACAGCGTCTTTTCCTCTCTGGTGCTTGCCGTCGCAATGCCCATCGTACTGACCACGGTGTACAGCGACCGGCTCCTCACCACGGTGACCGCCCTGTCCAGTATCGCGGGCAAGGTGCTCTCCGATCTGCTGCTCCAGTGGGACCTGGATGTGGTCAAGGACTTTTCCGACCGGGAACAGCTGGCCGATCTGGTCCTGTCGGTGGTCGTGCTGTTTGCCATCTATACCCTGTGCGACGTTCTGATCCGCGTGGAACAGGAGAAAAACAACGTCAGTATCCGCCGGGAGCTGGAACGGCAGCATCTGCGGGAACAGGCCATCACCGATCCCCTCTCCGGGACCTGGAACCGCCAGGGACTGGAACAGGCGATCGCCGAGCTGGACGCCAATCCCACTGGGTCATACGCTCTGGCCATTCTGGACCTGGACGAATTCAAGTCCATCAACGACACCTACGGCCACCTGCGGGGAGACAAATACATCCAGGAGCTGGGCAAGGTGCTGAACGACTGCGGGGAGGGGATCCCCTTCCGGTTCGGCGGAGACGAATTCTGCATCCTTTTCTGCAACCATTCGCAGGAGGACGTGCTCGCCGCCTGCCGCAGCATTCAGCGCGCCTTTGTCCGTTCTCCCTCCAACCGCACCTATCACCGCGTCACGCTGAGCATCGGGGTCGCGTTCCGCACCCCGGGGATCAACGGGGATCAGCTGCTCCAGCAGGCCGATTCGGCCCTCTATCGCGCCAAAGCGGACAAGGGCAGCATCTTCTTTTACCACCCGTCATAAGCCTCAGTGGCGCGCCGCAAAAGCGGCGCGCCACCTCCATCTACATCTACACCGGATAGGTATGGGTACAGATCTCCCGGATCTTGGCCTGGAGGGCCTTCAAGTCCTCAAAGCTTTCCGGGCGCTTGCGGGGGTCCCGCAGCAGGGCGGAGGGGTGGTAGAGCGCGGTCATCTGCACCCCCGCCTTTTCAAACCACTGCCCATGCTCCCGCGTGATCTTGAAATCCTCCCGGATCAGTTTGATGGCCGCGATACGCCCCAGGCAGACAATGATCTTGGGCTTGATCAGGGCCACCTGGTTGCGCAGGTAGCCGATGCAGGCCTCCTGCTCCAGATTCAAAGGATCCCGGTTCTCCGGCGGCCGGCACTTGACCATATTGCCGATGAAGACCCGCTCCCGGTTCAGATCGATCATGGCCAGCATGTCGTCCAGCAGCTTGCCCGCCCGGCCCACGAAGGGCCGGCCTGTCCGGTCCTCCTGCTCGCCGGGTCCTTCCCCGATGAGCATAACTTCCGCGTCCCGGGCCCCTTCGCCAAACACCACATGATGCCGCGTTTCCGCCAGCGGACATTTGCGGCAGCTCATACACGCCTCATACAGCGCGTCCCAATCCATCATATCCTTCGCCTCCGTGCTGATTCCCGCGGCCGGTTGCGCCGCTTTTTGACATTGTACCATAAGCTCCCGCGGGATGCAAAGTTTTGATTCTGTCAATATTCACAATTGATTTTTTTGCAGCGGGCGCATATACTACTTTCATCAAAGGCAATGACGAAGACCGTCCCCCGTGAGCGCCGCCAGAGAATCCGGGTCACCGACTGAGAGCCCGGTCCGGCAGGATGGGGAGGCGCAACGCTTCCAAGCCGGCACAGCGAGTCCTGTTGCAAGGAGGTAGCTGCGCACGTGGCCCGCGTTAAGGGAGTCTGAGTGGCCGTGTCAAGGGCGATGCGGCAAACCTACGGGTGGTACCGCGGAGTTTTTCCGTCCCGAAGCTGCAATGCAGCTTCGGGACGTTTTATTTTCATTTTTGATTCAAACAGGAAAGGTGTGAACAGCATGGAATTCATGGCAGGAACCAGACGCAGTGAAACCACGATCGCAGAACGGATAGGGGTCGGCCGGAATAACCAGGCCGTCACCCTCAACGGTATGGTCCACTCCCTGCGGAGCATGGGCGCGCTGACCTTCCTCACCCTGCGCACCCGCCAGGGCGTGGTGCAGTGCGTCTGTCCCCGGGAGGCGGGCCTGGACGGCGTCACCGACGAGTGCGCCGTACGGGTCTCCGGCACCGTCCGGGAAGAGCCCCGGGCGCCTGGCGGGTTCGAGCTGTCCGGCGCGCAGGTGGAAGTGCTCTCCCGCCCGGCGGCCCCCCTGCCGGTGCCCATCTCCAAGCGCAGGCTGGCGCTGAACCTGGACACCGAGCTGGGCCTGCGCCCGGTGGTGCTGCGCTCTTTGCGGGCGCGCTCCGTCTTCCGGATCCAGGACGCCGTCGGCCGCGCCTTCCGGGAATACATGCACCGGGAGGGCTTTACCGAGATCCACACCCCAAAGATCGTCCACGCCGGGGCGGAGGGCGGTTCCAACATCTTCCGGCTGGACTATTTCGGCAAAAAGGCCTTCCTGGCCCAGTCCCCCCAGTTCTACAAGCAGACCATGGTGGGCGCGTTCGAGCGGGTGTTCGAGGTGGCCCCCGTCTTCCGGGCGGAGAAGCACGCCACCCCCCGGCACCTGAACGAGTACACCTCCCTGGACTTCGAAATGGGCTTTATCGACGGCTTTACCGACGTAATGGAGATGGAGACCGGGTTTTTGCAGCATATGGTCCGCCTGCTCGCGGCGGAGTACGCCGAGGATCTGGCCCGGCTGGGGGCGGAGCTGCCCCTGGTGGAGCGCATTCCCGCCGTCCGCTTCGACGAGGCTAAGCGTCTGGCCGCCGAGGCCTACGGCTACCGGATCCGCGACCCCTACGATCTGGAGCCGGAGGAGGAGCTCCACATCAGCCAATACGCCAAGGAGCAGTGGGGCTCCGACTTCGTGTTCGTCACGCACTATCCCAGCAAAAAGCGTCCCTTCTACGCCATGGACGACCCCGCCGACCCCCGGTACACCCTCTCCTTCGACCTTCTGTTCCGTGGGATGGAGGTCACCACCGGCGGCCAGCGCATCCACGACTACGACCAGCAGGTCCGAAAAATGCTGGACCGGGGCATGCATCCCGAGGAGTTTGCCAGCTACCTGATGATCCACAGGCACGGCATGCCCCCCCACGGCGGACTGGGCATCGGCCTGGAGCGGCTGACCATGAAGCTGTGCGGCCTGGACAACGTGAGAAGGGCCTGTCTGTTCCCCCGGGATCTGAACCGGCTGGAACCGTAAAGGAGGAGGTACGATATGAAAATTACCGAGGAAATGGTGGATTATGTCTCCGTCCTCTCCCGGCTCAAGCTTCCGGCGGAGGAAAAGGCCCGGATGACCGGAGAGCTGGAGCGCATCCTGGACTACATGGACGTGCTGAACGCCCTGGATACCGCGGAGGTGGAGCCCATGAGCCATGTGTTCCCGCTGAAAAACGTCCTGCGGCCGGACACCGTGGAGCCGTCCTTTGCCCGACCCACTCTGCTCCAGAACGCCCCTGTCCCCGATGAAGAGGCGTTTCTGGTGCCCAAGACCGTGGAATAAGGGGGGGCAGGCAATATGGATTACCGTACGCTGACCGCCCTGGAGCTGGGCGCACTGCTGCGGGAGGGGAGCCTCTCCGCCGCCGGGGCGGCAAAGGCCGGTCTGGACCGTCTGGCGCAGGCGCAAGGCCGCTCCAACGCCTTTATCACCGTCACCAAGGAGGACGCCATGCTCCGCGCCGACCAGGTGCAGCGCCTGCTGGACGCCCGCCGCGCCCCATCGCCGCTGGCGGGGGTGCCCATGGCCTTTAAGGACAACATCTGCACCCGCGGGGTGAAGACCTCCTGCGCCTCCAAGATTCTGGGCGGCTTTACGCCCCCCTACGACGCCACTGTGGCAGAGCGTCTGGACGCGGCGGGCTGCATTTCCCTGGGCAAGCTGAACATGGACGAGTTCGCCATGGGTTCCACCACCGAGACCTCCTTCTACGGTCCGGTCCAAAACCCCTGGGACCCCTCCCGGGTACCCGGCGGTTCTTCCGGCGGGGCGGCCGCCGCCGTGGCCGAGGGCAGCGTGTGGTACGCCATCGGCTCGGATACCGGCGGAAGCATCCGCCAGCCCGCCGCCTACTGCGGCGTCACCGGCATGAAGCCCACCTACGGCACCGTCTCCCGCTACGGCCTGATCGCCTATGCCTCCTCTCTGGACCAGATGGGTCCCATCGCCCGCTCCGCCGCCGACTGCGCGGCGGTACTGGACGTCATCCAGGGCCGCGACCCGCGGGACGGTACCAGTCTGGACGCCCCGGCGGGCGGCCTGCTCTCCGGTCTCACCGGAGACGTGCGGGACAAGAGGATCGGCCTGCCCGCCGACTGCTTCGGGGACGGCCTGGACGGGGAGGTCCGCGCCGCCGTGCTCGCCGCGGCCGACGTTCTGAAACAGCGCGGCGCCGTCGTGGAGGAGTTCTCCCTTCCCGTCATGCAGTACGTGGTGCCCACCTACTATATCATTGCCGCCGCCGAGGCCAGCTCCAACCTGTCCCGGTTCGACGGGGTGAAATACGGCTGGCGCGCCCAGGGCTACGAGGACCTGACCGGTCTGTACAACAAGACCCGCACCGAGGGCTTCGGCGCGGAGGTCAAGCGGCGGATCCTGCTGGGCACCTTCGTGCTCTCCACCGGCTACTACGACGCCTACTACAAAAAGGCCCTTCAGGTCAAAGCGCTGATCAAGCGCGCCTTCGACGAGGCCTTCCGGCGCTACGACCTGCTGCTCACCCCGGTCGCCCCCACGACCGCGCCCAAGCTGGGCGAGAGCCTGAACGACCCGCTGCAGATGTACCTGAGCGACATCTATACCGTCTCGGTGAACCTGGCGGGCCTGCCGGGTATTTCGGTACCCTGCGGCTTCGCATCCGACGGCATGCCCATCGGCGCTCAGCTCATCGGTCCCGCCCTGGGGGACGCCGCGGTGCTGGACGCCGCCCATGCCTTCCAGCTGGAGACCGATCACCACAAGCGCACGCCGCCCCTGCCCGGCCAGGCGGCGCAGAAGGGAGGCGATGCGCAGTGACCTGGGAAACCGTGATCGGCCTGGAGACCCATGTGGAACTGGCCACCGCCACGAAGATCTTCTGCGGCTGCACCACTGAATTCGGCGGCGATCCCAACACCCACTGCTGCCCGGTGTGCACCGGCATGCCCGGCACGCTGCCCGTGCTGAACGAGGCGGTGCTGGAATTCGCCGTCAAGGCCGGACTGGCCCTGAACTGCGCCGTCACCCGCTGCTGCAGGTTCGACCGGAAAAACTACTTCTACCCCGACCTGCCAAAGGCCTATCAAATCTCCCAGCTCTACCTGCCCATCTGCCATGACGGCGCTGTCGACATCCGCACCGCCGCCGGCGCCAAGACCATCCGCATCCACGAGCTGCATATGGAGGAGGATGCGGGCAAGCTGGTCCACGATCCCTGGATCGACCAGACCCGCGCCGACTACAACCGCTGCGGGGTCCCTTTGATCGAGATCGTCACCGAACCGGACTTCCGCAGCGCCGACGAAGTCGTGGCCTATCTGGAAAAGCTGCGCTCCACGCTCCAGTATCTGGGCGTATCCGACTGCAAAATGCAGGAGGGCTCCCTGCGCTGCGACGTGAACCTGTCGGTGCGGCCCGCAGGCGCGCCCGCGCTCGGCACCCGCACCGAGATGAAAAACCTCAACTCCTTCAAGGCCATCGCCCGCTCCATCCAGTACGAGGCCCGGCGGCAGATCGAGCGTTTGGAGGACGGCAAGCGCGTGGTCCAGGAGACCCGCCGCTGGGATGAGAACAAGGACGCCACCTTTGCCATGCGTTCGAAGGAGAACGCCCAGGATTACCGCTACTTCCCCGAGCCGGACATCCCCCCTCTGGAGCTCAGCGAGGCCTACCTTGACCGCCTGAAGGCCCAGCAGCCCGAGATGGCGGAAGCCAGGATGGCCCGTTATCAGGCCGACTACGGTCTGCCTGCCTACGATACCCAGATGATCACCGCCCAGAAGGCCCTGGCCGACTTCTTTGAGCGCGCCGTGGCTCTGGGCGCCCCCGCCAAGCAGGTCTCCAACTGGATCATGGGCGAGGTCATGGGACAGCTCTCCGCCCGGGGGCTGGAGGCCCGGGACATGGTCTTCTCCCCCGCCGCTCTGGCCCGGCTCATCGCCCTGGTGCAGGAGGGCAAGCTCAACCGCAACACGGCCGTGAAGGTCTTCGAGGCGGTGTTTGAGCACGACGAAGACGTGGACGCATACGTGCAGAAACACGGCCTGGAGCAGGTATCCGACGCGGGTCTGGTGGGATGCGTGGCGGAGGAAGTCTTTGCCGCCAACCCAAAGAGCATCGAGGACTACAAGGCCGGCAAGGAAAAGGCCTTCGGCTTCCTGGTGGGACAGGTCATGCGGCAGTTAAAGGGGCAGGCTGATCCGGCGGTAGTCCGCCGTGTGCTTCGGATGAAGCTGGAACAGAACTAGAGACGAAGCGAGGCGCAGGCATTTTGCCTGCGCCTCGCTTTTGTTGCGTTTACGGTTTCCAGGAGCCTAAACTCTGGCCATCGCGGGCCAGCAGCTCCAGTCCCTCCAGCTCGACTTGCCCCTCCAGCAGGAAGTGAAAGGTCCGGCCGGGATAGACTGTCTGGGTCAGGACCTGCCCGCCGTCATAGCTCAGGCGGACCGTGAGGTCGCCCCGGAGCTCCCGCCCCACGGACCCAAAGACCACCGTGCAGCCGGGAGGGCCCAACACGGCGGCGGCGACTCCCTCTCCCGCCGGAGCAGGGCACTGGTTGGCGACCAGCTCGTGCCAGCGGCCGTCCGCCACGCTGCGAACCAGGCCGCTGGCGCGGAGGACGGCGCTCCCCCTGTCCCAAGCGAGGACCACATAGCTGGAACCGGCGGGGAATATTTCATCCGGGCTCCAATCAGGGAAGTCCCGCTCGAAGTCCGCCTTGGGGCCGCCGGAGAGGGGGCCGAATCCCGCGTTAGCTACGCGGCTCTGGCCCGCCTCGCCGAGCATAAAGGCCGCCAGCCGCCGGGCGGGGGAGTCCTCCGGCTCGTCGGAGCGGAGCACCACATAGTTGTAGCCCGCCAGGGGGTAGCTGCCGTCGGCGATCGTGGAGTCGCTGGGCATCACCCCGTCCACAGACAGCAGCTTGAGCTCCCCTCCTCCCGCATCGTCCAGAAGCCAGGAGCTGTTCACGTAATAATAAAAGACGCTGTAGCCGATGGCGTAGGCGGCAGGATCGGTACGCAGGGCCTGGGCCACGTCTGTGAGGGCGGAGGACATGGCGTAAGAGGTGAGGACGTTATGCACGTTCGGGCTGAGGGAGAGCTTGCCTCCCTCCAGGAAGTACTGTTCCATCAGGGCGTGGGAGCCGCTGTCCGCGTTGCGGCGGTAGGGCAGCAGCTGGGCGTTCGGCCCGCCTACCTGATTCCAGTTCGTATATTTCCCATAGACATATAAATCCTGTATTTGCCGCTGGGTCAGCCCAAGGACAGGGTTCTCCGCATTGGTAAAGAACACCATGGCATCGTAAGCAATGGGAATGCACTCCAACTGTACCCCTGCCTCCGCCGCTTGGGCCTTGAGCGCTTCCGAGGGGAGGGTGGCCGCGAAGAGAACGTCCGCCGCGCCGTCAATCAACCGTTGGTAAGACTCATGGCTTTTGGAATGGCTCTCCGGGTACTGTGGGTGGTTTTCGAAGTTGGAGAAAAAAGCTCCATACACCGCCTTGGTGTATGGGTAGGTGGAGGTGGAGCCGTCGATGACGGGCATGGCCCGGTCAAATCCCCATTCGATGGCCTCCGGAAGCGGATACCAGGGCAGACGCCGCAGGGCGCTGTAGAGGAATTCGATGATCTCACCCCGGGTAGCGCCCCTGCCCGGCTCGGCCAGGCGCTCCTGGAGCGGGAACCCCTCGCTGTCCCGCCCGCCGGTGTCCCGGAAGGTAACGATGCCCAGATCCCCCCTGTCAAATGCCAGGTAGGCCTCCCGTGCCCAGTCCGGAAGGTCCTCCCCATCGGCCAGCACCAGCTTCTCGTCTCCCTGCGGCGCCTCCAGCCAGCCAACGGCACGCATGGCCCGGTAAAGCATGACGGTAAATTCCCCGCGGGTCACCGGGCGCTCCGGGTGGAACAACGCGTCCGGCGCAGCCAGCCCGCAGGCCCGGGCGGCGGCAGCCACCGGAACGTACCACGCGCCGGGCGCTACGTCATCGTAGCCGGTGCTTTTCCCGTTGGCGTCGTACCACTCCGCCCAGATTTCCCCCTCCTCCGGGATCCCCAGCAGGCGGACGATCAGCGCAAACGCTTCCGCCCGGGTAATCACCGCGCCGGCGTTCAGGTTCCCCGAACCGTCGCCCCGGAGGACGCCGCGGAGATTCAGCTCATCGGTGCCAATCGGAGCGTCGTAGTATTCCACACCTTCCCATACCGTGATATGGTCGGCAAACCGCACAGGCTCGCCCAGACCGGCTTCCAGCGTCCGGCCCGCCTGGGCGGCCGGGACGGTGGCAAAGAGATATCCCCGGTAATAATTGCTGCACAGGGCTACCGGCTCCCCGGTGTCGGCATAGCGCACACACAGCTTCCGGGTCTGCGCCCAGGGCAGCTGTTCCCCCTCCGGGCAGGGCACGCGGATGGTCACATAATCCCCATCCCCCTCGCTCCGCGTCCAAAGGGCTTGCTCCGGCTCTGCCGCCCGGGCCGCCGCTGCGCATACCAGGACCAGGCACAATACCGCCGCCAACAGCCGTTTCATTCCGCATCGCTCCTTTCCGTCTTGTCCTGCTCTCAGCATAGCCGTCCCGCTCTTCCGGTGCAAGTTACAATGCGGTAACAAGAACCGAGCGCGATCTGCTCCCGCCGGCCGCGTCACGCTTCCTTACAACCTTTTTACAGGATCGGTGCGATTTGCAGAGTGACAGCAGGCTGTCACTCTCAGGCTGTCGAGAAACCCGGTTTATGCGTCAAGTATAAGCCGGGTTCCTCGACAGTCTGACGGCCCCGGAAGCATTGCTTCCGGGGCCGTTTTCTTGTTCAGCACTCCTCCGGCCAGGGCAGGTCCACAAAGGTGGGCGCATGTCCCACGGCGGGGAGGAAACGCTCCAGCAGGTCCTGCCGCTGCACCTTCAGGGTAGAAGTGGAGAAACAGGGGTGGCCGCTGATGTATGCGTCGTGCAGCAGCTCCCGGTCGATCAGCAAACGGACTCTCTGCTCCGGGTCATAGATCAGCCCGAACACGCTGGCAGAGCCGGGGACGGCCCCTAAAAGGGCCTGCATCTGCTCCCCGGTGGCGAAAGAGAGGCGGGAACAGCCCAGCTGCTTGGTCAAATCGCGGGTCTTAAACGGCTTGCGCCCCGGCATCATCAGCAGATAGAAATCGGTCTGCTGGCGGTTGGTAAGCAGCAGGTTCTTGCAGATCGACACGTCCAGCACCGCTTCCACCGCCTCGCAGGCTTCCATGGTATCGGCATGGTCGTGGTCACAGCGCAGATAGGAGATGCCCAGGGCATCCAATTTGGCGTATACCGCCATCTCCCGGCTGTCCCGTGCCTCGGCAGGCGCGCCGGAATAGACCGTAGGGTCCACGTACATCCCTTCCGCCTCCCTATACCCCCGCCAGGGCCTGTTCCACGTCATCCAAAATATCCCGTACATCTTCGATGCCGACGCTCAGGCGCACCAGGTCGGGGGATACCCCGGCCGCCGCCAGCTCCGCGTCGGTCATCTGCCGGTGGGTAGTGGACGCCGGATGGAGCACGCAGGTCTTCGCATCGGCCACATGGGTGGCGATGGAGGCCAGCTTCAGAGCGGCCATGAAACGCGAGGCCGCGGAACGTCCGCCCTCCACCCCGAAGGAAACCACGCCGCAGGTCCCGTGGGGCATATATTTCTGGGCCAGCGCATAATAGCGGTCCCCCGGCAGGCCGGGATAGCTGACCCAGGCCACCTTGGGATGGTGCTTCAAACACTCGGCCACAGCCAGAGCGTTTTCACAGTGCTTTGCCATGCGCAGGGGCAGCGTCTCCAGCCCGATGTTCAGGTAGTAGCAGTTCTGGGGCGACGGGATCGCGCCCAGATCCCGCATGAGCTGGACGGTGGCCTTTGTGATGTAAGCCCCGGCTAGGCCGAAGCGCTGGGTATACGTGATCCCGTGGTAGCTTTCGTCCGGGGTGCACAGGCCGGGGAACCGGTCGGGGTATTTCGTCCAGTCGAAGGCCCCGCTGTCCACGATGGCGCCGCCCACGGCATTGGCGTGTCCGTCCATGTACTTGGTGGTAGAGTGGGTGACGATGTCCGCGCCCCATGCAAAGGGACGGCAGTTCACTGGTGTGGCAAAGGTGTTGTCCACAATGAGGGGCACCCCGTGGGCGTGGGCGGCTTTGGCAAACTTTTCGATGTCCAGCACCGTCAGGGCAGGATTGGCGATAGTCTCCCCGAAGACGGCGCGGGTCTCCGGCCGGAAGGCGGCGTTCAGCTCCTCCTCGGTGCAGTCCGGGTCCACAAAGGTGAAATCGATCCCCATGCGCTTCATGGTGACGGCGAACAGATTATAGGTCCCGCCGTAAATCGAAGCGGAACAGACCACGTGCTCTCCACAGGAGACGATGTTGAATACGGCGTAAAAGGAGGCCGCCTGACCGGACGCGGTGAGCATGGCCGCCGTGCCGCCCTCCAGCGCGCAGATCTTGGCGGCCACATGGTCGTTGGTCGGGTTCTGAAGGCGGGTGTAGAAATACCCGTTCGCCTCCAGGTCGAACAGGGCGCCCATCTGCTCTCCGGTGGCGTACCGGAAGGTGGTGGACTGGATGATGGGGATATTGCGGGGTTCCCCATTGCCGGGGGTATATCCGGCGTGGATGCAGGCTGTGCGGATGCGCGGATCGCTCATGGTCAGGTCTTCCTTTCGTGTTTGCTTTCCCTATCCTACACGTCCGGCCCGGGCTTGTCAATCCCGTTCCAGACTGGTATCCGGTACGATGGGCTGCTCCAGCGGCACGCCGCCCAGCGCGTCCAGCGCTTCCCCCTCCGCCAGCAGGCGCACCGCGTCGATCTGCTCCAGTCCTCCCAGCGTGTTGACCAGCGCGTAGACCATCCGGCGGACCGCCTCCGGGTCGGCGGGCGCGTTCGCTGCAAAACCTGCGGACAGGTTCACGGTGCATACTCCGTCGGTCACCGTCAGCTCATGCACCTGCGCCCCTTCGGGCAGGCAGGCCTCCAGCGCCTCCGACGACGGCCCCTCCAGCCACGCGGAAAGCACCGCCTGGGGCAGGGTGGCATCCTCCGTCTTGCGCACCTGACGGGACTCCGTCCCCAGTCCGCTCCCGTCCGCCTTGGGGTACCAAAGCTCCGCCTGGATATAGACCGGCTCCTCCTCCGCCCCGGACAGGAGCACGTCCTCCCCGCGGAGCAGCTGGCTCTGGCGGTAGGGGATCTCATGGCCTTCCACGGTTACATATACCGCCTCCACCCCCTCCAGCTGGCAGAACGTCAGGGCGATGCAGCAGTCGGCCAGGGTCAGGTTCACGCCCGACAGGCCGTTATACTGCTCCGACAGATCCAGATGCAGGCGTCCCTCTTCCAGCGTCCAGTCCAGCAGGCGCACCCCCGCCGGAAACGGCGAGGACAAGCCGGCCTGCTCCGGCTGGGACAGCAGGGCCTGCAGCAGCGCGGGCACCGGCGGCGCATCCTCCGGCAGCGTATAGGCGGCGCTGTCCACTGCTGCCGGTGCGTCCTCATCCCCCATGGCGGAGTAATACACCTGGTACGTCCCTTCGGGTGCGGGGGATTCGCCGGAAGAAGCCGGAGCGCACCCCGGCAGCGCCAGCAGCAGCGCGCCTGCCAGCGCCAAAAGCCTTCTTTGGTTCACGGCTGCTCCCCTCCCTTCTCCCGGCAGCGGGGAAAGGTCACCGCAAAGCAGGTGCCTGCCGGCTCCCTCCGGCGCACGGTAACCGTCCCCCGGTGCTGGCGGGCGGTATCCCGAACGATGGACAGGCCCAGCCCGGTCCCGCCCGCGGCCCGGGAGCGGGCCTTGTCCACCCGGTAAAAGCGATCGAAGATCTTGGGCAGGTCCTCCTCCGGGATGCCCACGCCGGTATCCTCCACGCACAGGACGACGGCGTCCCCCTGCCCCTGCAGGGTCACGCGGACCATTCCGCCCGGCAGGTTATACTTGACGGCGTTCTCCATCAGGTTGAAGGCGATCTGGTACAGATCGTCCTGCGTCGCCCACACCCATGCCCCCTCCTCCAGGTCGCAGACCAGGGAGACCTCCACCGCCCGGGCCAGGGGAGCGAGCATGTGCTCCACCTTTTCCACCACCCGTTTTACGTCCACCGCCGTCCGCTCCACCGGCGGCGCGGTATCCAGACGGGTGAGGGTAAGCAGCTTTTCCGTGATGCGGGTGAGGCGCTCGGCCTCCTCCCCGATGTCCCCCAAAAACTCCCGTGCGGTCGCGTCATCCATGTGCTCGGCCTGAAGGATGGAGTCGGTGAGCAGGCGGATGGAGGCCAGGGGCGTCTTCAGCTCGTGGGAGGCGTCGGAGACGAAGCGGCGGCGGACCTCCTCGGTGGTCTGGAGACGGCCGGTGAGCTCGTTGAACTCCTCGGCCAGCTGGGTCATCTCATCCCCGCCCTTCAAGTCTACCCGATGGCTGTACTCGCCCTGGCGCACGATGCGGATGGCCCGCAGCAGAGCGGCGATCCGCCGGGTGAGGGCCTTGGAGAAAAACACGCTCATGATCAGGGTCACCACGCAGATGACCGCCGACATGGAGCGCAGATTGCTCTGGATCCCCAGCAGCAGCGCCCCCTGCTCGGTATCGTATTCGTAGAAATAGACCGCCCCCAGCGTCATGGAGCGGTAAGTGACGGGGACCGCCGCCCGGCTGCGGAAGGCGCCCTCCCGGTACTCCGAGCGGAACACGTCGTTGCCCTGCAGCGCCGCGGCCACCTCCCAGAACAGGGCATACCGGCCCAGGGTGTCCTCCTGATAGGCCCCCTCATACCAGTCGCAGAGCACCTCGCCCGCCGGGTCGGTAACCACGACCCGGGTCGTGCCCGGTACCCCAAGGCGGTCGATGGTACCTTTGACGGTCTCCCGGGTCAGCTCCTCCGGTCCCATCGACAGCGCCGAGGCCAGCACCGCGGCCTGGTTCTGCAGGGAAGCCTGCTTGGACTGGTACACCAGGTCCTGCGAGACCAGGACCGGATAGGTGTTGAGCAGGATGAGCACCGCCGCGATGATCACCACATAGGTCAGGGCGAACTTGGTCTGCAGCGAGCGCCAGAAGGGCACCCTTTTCGATTGTTCGGCCATGGACGCTCACCTCCCGCCGGGCTGCAGCCCGGCGTGTTCATCCGTTTTTCAGGTAATACCCCACGCCCCACTTGGTGAGGATATACCGGGGATTGGCCGGGTCCAGCTCCAGCTTCTCCCGCAGGCGGCGCACATGTACGTCCACCGTGCGGTAATCCCCAGCATACTCATACCCCCAGACCACATTGAGCAGATTTTCCCGGGAGTACACCCGCCCCGGATTGCGCATGAGCAACTCCATCAGGTCGAACTCCTTGGCGGTCAGATCCACGCTCTGCCCTTCTTTCCAGGCCGCCCGGGCATCGGCGTCCAGCGTGATGTGGCCGATGGTCAGCCGCCCCGCCTCCTTCTGGTGGGACATGCCCGCCCGGCGCAGCAGGGCCCGCACCCGGGCCTTCAGCTCCAGGATGTTGAAGGGCTTGGTGATATAATCGTCCGCCCCGCACTCGAAGCCGATGATCTTGTCCGCATCCTCGCTGCGGGCCGTCAACATGATCACCGGCACGTTGGAGAACTCCCGAATGCGCATACAGGCCTGCAGCCCGTCGATCTTGGGCATCATCAGGTCCAGGATGATCAGGTCGAACGCCCCGCTGCGGGCCAGCTCCACCGCCTGTTCCCCGTCGTAGCCCACCTCCACCTGATAGCCCTCGCTCTCCAGGTTGAACTTGATCCCCTTGACCAGCACCCGCTCGTCATCCACAACCAATATCTTCATGCCGTCCTCCTCTATGAAACGGTGATGTAGTCGATCAGTCCTTCCAGGATCCCTTCCCCGATGCCGCTGACCCTGGTCAGGTCCTCCGGGATCCGGAAGGGTCCATTTTGGGTGCGGTACGCGATAATATCCCGGGCCCGTTTCTCCCCGATCCCAGGCAGGGCGGTCAGCTCCTCCAGCTGTGCCGTGTTGATATTGATCTTCTCCCCCGCCTCCGGCGCCTCCGGGCTGGACGCCGGCAAGGCCGGGACCAGGGGCGTTTCCTGCGCCAAAACACGCTGGGTCTCCACCCGCACCGGCTGCGCCGCGCTGCGTCCCCGCAAAAACCACCCCGCCGCAAAGGCCAGAAAGACCGCGCACAGGAGAATGGTAATCCATTCCAGACGGGAAATCTTCATAAATTGTAAAGCCTCCCCCGTTGCGTCCACCGCTGCCGTTTGCTATAATATTGCCGGTGAACGAAATCGCGCGCTACAGGTTTCGAGGTGATTCGCTCCGGTCCTTCGCCGCGGATCGAGGCGGGGCTTGGACCGCCGGCATGCGCGGATCGTCGCCGCTTTGCGGCTATTATATCATACATAACGGGAGTTTCCTATGAAAAAATTACGTGTGTTTTCCATCCTGCTTACCCTGACCCTCCTGACCGGCCTGCTCTCCCCCTATGCCGCCGCCTCCGGCAGCGGCAGCGCCATTCTGGACGGGATGCAGGTGCAGGCCAAGGCCGCGATTCTGGTGGACGCCGACTACGACGAGGTGCTCTACGAGCAGAACGCCCATGAAAAGATGTATCCCGCCAGCATCACCAAGGTCATGACCTGTCTGCTCACCCTGGAGGCGGTGGACCGGGGCGAGCTGACCCTGGAGCAGGTGGTCACCGCCAGTTCCGCCCTTCACACCGGCATCGGAGAGGGGGCCTCCACCGCCGATATTAAAGAGGGCGAACAGCTGCGGATCATTGATCTGCTCTACGCCGCCCTGATCCCCTCGGGCAATGAGGCCTGCAATGTTCTGGCGGAGGCTGTTTCCGGCAGCGTGACGGAGTTCGTGGCCCGGATGAACGCCCGCGCGGCGGAGCTGGGTATGACGGGCACCCACTTTTCCAACACCCACGGCTATCATGACGACGACCACTACACCACCGCCTACGACATCTACCGGATGTGCCGCCAGGCAATGGAATTCGAAACTTTCCGCACCATCGTATCTGCCAAAAACTATACCATGCCCGCCACCAACTTCCACCCGGAGGAGCGTATCGTCCGTTCCACCAACGCCCTGATCTCCAACTTCCGGGTCGCGGGTTACATCTACGAATACGCCACCGGCATCAAGACCGGCCATACGCCGGAAGCCGGCTACTGCCTGGCCGCCTCCGCCACCAAGGATGGGCACACCCTCCTCTCCGTCGTGATGGGCTGCGAGCGGGAGCCAGGCACCACCGGCAGCGAAGGCTTTCTCTACTTTGACGAGACAACCCGCCTATTGGAGTGGGGCTTTCGCAACTTCTCCCGCCGCACCATTCTGGACGATACCGCCCTGGATATCGCAGAGGTGGAGGTAACGCTTTCCGAGCAGGCCAACTATGTGGCCGTGCGCCCCGAAGGCTCCATTGTCGCCTGTCTGCCCAACGACCTGGATGCGGAGGATTTCACCCGCTCCTGGACGCTGGACGCGGAAAGCGTCGAGGCTCCCGTGGAGGAGGGCCAGGTGCTGGGCTCCATCACCGTGTCCCTGAACGGGAAGGAATACGGCTCTCTCCCGCTGGTGGCCCTGAACAGCGTGTCCCGTTCCGAGCTTTTGTACCGTCTGGACCGTATTCAGAAGTTTTTTGACCAGCTTTGGGTCAAGCTGGTCCTCCTGGCCGTCCTCGTTCTGATCGTGGTGCTGGTGCTGCGGCGCCTGTTTACCCGGGGCGGCCGGGGCGGCGGCAGGCGGGGCGGGTACGCTTACAGCGGCGCCTCCCGTTACAGCGGACGCCGCCGCCGGTAGCGCCGCATATTCCGCGGACATGCCATCGCAGCCGCCTGCGCGCGGGACGGAATGCGCCGTCCCGCGCGCTTTTTTCTCGACACGCGGGATTTGTCGGGATAAACCTCCTGCATGAGGTCTTTACAGCAAACCGTTCAACGCGGCAGCGGAGCTGGCCGTGCGCCCCTGCGTGGGCGCCGGCGCAGGAGGCCGCCCCGGAAAGCAGATCAGGCGTACAGCCAGCGGAATATTTAAGGCATCGCCGCACAATTCCCCACGCACGTCTTGGCGGCCAATCTGCCCCACAAATGCGTTGCAAAACCTTGCAATACACAAAGTATTCCTGCGGTTTTGCGCCTTTTTGCGGCACAAATTTTCGCGCCGATCCGCACGCGTTGAAGCATGCGGTAATGCCTTAACATAATTTTTGAATTTTATTCTTGACCTTTCCGCTGCGTCATACCGTATACTCCACTTTGTCAGGAGGGAGCCTTATGGAATACACCATCCAACAACTGGCACAGCTGGCCGGGGTCACCCGAAGGGCCCTGCGGCACTACGACCAGATCGGCCTGCTCAAACCAGCCCATACCACCCAGGCGGGCTGGCGCCTCTACGGTCCGGCACAGGTGGACCGTTTGCAGCAGATCCTGTTCTATCGGGCGCTGGGACTGGAGCTGGAGCATATCCGCCGCCTGCTGGATGATCCCGCCTTCGACCGCCGGACGGCGCTGCAGAGCCACCTGACGGAGCTGAAGGACCGCCGGGGCCGGTTGGACGCCCTGATCCTGACCGTACAAAAAACGCTTGACGCAGAACAGGGAGGAAACAGAATGCCGGATACGGATAAATTTGAGTGTTTCAAACAGGATATGATCCAAAAAAACGAGGCGCAGTACGGGCCGGAACTGCGGGCCCGATATGGCGACGCGCTGGTGGACCGCGCCAACGCCCGGCTCGCCGGTCTTACCCGTGAGCAGTATGATGCGATGACCACGCTGGAGGACGAGATCCGCCGGGACCTGACCGCCGCCGTTTTGGCCGGGGACACGCCGGACGGTCCGGCGGGCCGGATGCTGGCGGAAAAGCACCGCCGCTGGCTCTCCGCCTCCTGGGAGCAGCCCTATACCCCTCAGGCCCATGCGGCGCTGGCAGCGCTGTACACGCAGGACAAACGCTTCACCGATTACTATGATCAAGCGGTACCGGGCTGCGCCGCATTCCTGCGCCGCGCTGTAGAAGCGTATACCGCCCCCTTGGTGTAAAATGAAACCGGGGGACGATGAAAGCGTCCCCCGGTGAGACGGCCGAAACAGTGGTTGCGCCGCTGTTTCGAAACGGCCATACGAAATTTTGCCTCGATTGCTTGCGAAATAATCGGCAAGGATTTCGTGAGAAGAGTTCTTTCCGAGGCACATGTCCCCGGAAAGAACGGATTCTGATTTTATTCCACCGCCTGCGGGCGACGGAACTCTGCGGGGCACTCCTGCGGGAGGGGCTTTCGACAAGCGGACCCGCGGGACGCTGAAAGCGTCCCGCGGGTCAGGCCTCTCTGGCCTTTTTCAGCGCCTGGGCCAGCTGATCCGGACAGGAGGTAGACTTGAAGCCGCACTTGATACCCTCCAAGCGCCGTATGGCCTCTTCCGCTTCCATCCCCTCCACCAGGCGGGCAAGCCCCTGCAGGTTCCCGTTGCAGCCGCCCTCCACCTGTAAGGATCGGATCACTCCGCGCTCCACCTCCAGAGTCATCTTTTGTGAGCATACGCCCCGTGGGCGGTATTCGATGGTCATGCCCCGATTCTCCTTCCGTCTGCACATTTAAACGGTATTATACCGCATTTCGACCGGGATTGCAATCTGTCCCGTCCTTGTGCTATAATGATTGGCGTTGAAATAAAACCGGCCCGATATGAGATCCGGACGGGGAGGTGAGGTCCTTGGCTCCAAGCACCAAACTGGCGCTGGCGATGTCGCTGAAAAACCTGCTGACAAAAAAGTTTTTGGACGACATTACCGTCAAGGAGATCGTAGAAGACTGCCAGGTCAACCGTCAGACCTTCTACTATCACTTTCAGGACATCTATGACCTGCTCCGGTTCTTCCTGGACCATGAGACCCAAGTCACCGTAGCGGGCAGCGCCAACTGGCAGGAAGCGCTGCTGCGCTGCTTCCAATACGCCCGGGAGCATCACCTCATCATCTTCCACGTGTTCCGCTCCAACGGACGGGATTATCTGGACAACCACTTCTTCCGCCTGGCGCGGGCCGTCAGTCAGGGCGCGCTGCGCGCCTGCAGTCCCGACCTGACCCTGGAGGAGCCGGATCTGGCGTTTCTGTCCGACTTTTATATGTACGCGCTGGGCGGCCTCATCATGGGCTGGCTGTCCGACGATATGAAGGAGGAGCCGGAGGCGCTGGTAGAACGCATCAGCCGCCTGCTGGACGGCGAATTCCGCCGCGCCGCCGAGACCTTTGCCCGCCGGGGTCCCCCGGCCGGCACGACATTTTAATTGCAGAAAACAGGGGCTCCATCCAATCCGATGGAGCCCCTGTTTTCTGGCAGTGCATACACCCTCTGCGGGCATCATGCCAAAAGGCTGGTTTGACCTCTGTGCCGATTCCGTTACAATAAGAAAAGGGACAGGACCACGGTGACCACTCCGCAGATCCCAATGGCCAGACCGCTCATAGCGCCCTCCGTCTCCCCCAGTTCCAACGCCTTGGAGGTCCCCACCGCGTGGGAGCAGGCCCCGATGGCCAGGCCGGCCGTCATGGGATCCTTCACCCGAAACAGCTTGATGAGGAGGGGGGCCAGCACGCTTCCCATGACACCGGTGACCAGTACCGCCACTACAGTGATGGGGACCATACCCCCATGGGGGCCGGAGATGCTGATGGCGATCGGAGTGGTGACCGACTTGGGCAGCAGCGACACCGTCATGGCCTCGTCCAGTCCGAACAAGCGGCACAGGAGCCATACGCTGAGAATAGAGGTAAACGAGCCCACCGTGCACCCTACTAAAATCGGCAGCCAGTTTTTTTTCAGGATCTGGATCTTTCCGTAGATCGCCACAGCCAGGCAGGCAGTGGCCGGGGAGAGGAACATGCTGATGATGCTGCCCCCCTCGTTATAGGACTCGTAAGGGATGCGGAAGAGCAGCAGAACGGCGATGGTCAGCACAATTCCGATGAGCAGCGGATTACAGGCCACCAGCCCGGTCCTTTTCTGGATACGCACCCCGGCCCAGAAACACAGCACGCTCAGGGCGATCCCGAAAAAAGGAGAGGCAAACAGCTCACTCATGGCGTTTTCTCCTTTCCAGCAGATACAGCGTGAAGCGGACGCTCAGCGCGGTGGCCGCGAAGACCAGCACCATCGTCACCAGGCAGATGACCAGCAGCTGTACCCAGGTGCTCTTCAGCACGTCGAAATAGTTGAGCATGCTCACGCCCGCAGGCAGAAAGAAAAAGGACATATTGGCCAGGAGAAAGTCCGACTTCTCCCGAATATGATCCAGCTTCAAACCTCCGGTGGCCAGCAGCACGAACAACAGCACCATACTGATGACGCTGGCGGGAAACGAAAAGGGGAGCAGCGCTTCTATGATCTGCCCGGCCCAGCATACGGCAAAAATAACACCGATCTGGCAGATGATTTTCAAAGGGATTCGCCTCCTGTTTCAAAACACAGAGACGATTTTACCGCAATCCCCTGCTAAAGTCAAACACTACCCGGCCAAAGCAAACGTTCCGTCCGTTTTTCCGGGCATTTCAAATGCCCAAGTGTGCGGTATCCGGTGAAAATGGGGCCTCCAAAAGGCGATTCGGTCATCCGCCCACACCCGCCCGCAAATCGAAGCCCAGCGCAAGCAGGCGGCGCGTCTGCGCCGTACGGGCGTTTAACCTTGATGCCGCCGGGAGCCACGGTACAGCCGTCGGCGGCTTTACGGCCGATCTATCGCGTTTTTTACACTTCCGCCGGTCATGTGCATTGCCGGGGCGGTCGAGCGATGGACGCAAAAAAAGTCGGAGCAAGCGATACAAAGCTTGCTCCGACTTGGCGGAGTAGGAGGGATTCGAACCCTCGAGCCGTGTTAGCGGCTACACGATTTCCAGTCGTGCTCGTTATGACCACTTCGATACTACTCCAAATCATTGTAATTTGGTTTTCTTTCAATGGACAGCAGAGATTATTATAACAGTTTTTCCGGCTCCGTCAAGAGGGAATTTTCAAAAACCTTCGAAAAGTCGCCCCTCCTGCAGGAAAATATTGTACCTTGCCAAATCTGTATCAAAACAGTTACAATCTGGTTACAAATCCAGAAAGGCAGGAACGACCATGAAAAAGCAATTGATCGCCGCCGCTCTGAGCGCGGCGCTGCTGGCGGGCGGGCAGAATGTGGCTGCGGCCGCCGCTCCGCTTACCATCGACGGTACGGCGCTGGAGGCCTCCGGCAGCTACCTGAGCAACAACACCACCTATGTCCCCATACGCACGGTGACGGAAGCCCTGCGTCCCGATGCCGCGGTGTCCTGGTCGGATGGGCAGGCAGTTGTTTCTGCCTGGGATCTGAACCTGACCGCCCGCCCAGGCGACCCTTACATACAGGCGAACGGCCGTTGTCTCTATGTGCCCGACGGCGTGCAGGTACGGTCCGGACGTGTTCTGGTACCGGTCCGGACGCTGGGTGCCGCCCTGGGCGCCCAGGTGGATTGGGACGCCGCCACCGGCTCAGTTTCTGTGACCGGCGGAGCCTCCGTGCTCACACATGCCGACTCCTACTACAATGAGGACGATCTCTACTGGCTCTCCCGCATCATCTCCGCAGAGAGCCGCGGGGAATCCCTGCTGGGGCAGATCGCCGTTGGCAACGTGGTGCTCAACCGGGCCGCTTCCGCCGATTTTCCCGATACGATCTACGGTGTTATCTTTGACAGCCGCTGGGGCGGCCAGTTTGAACCCGTGCGGAACGGCACGATCTACGACACTCCTGCTCCGAGCAGTATCGTGGCGGCCAAACTCTGCTTGGAAGGGGCCAACGCAGTGGGAGACAGTCTCTACTTTCTGGCCCCAGCTCTGACCAGCAACCACTGGGCGATGAATCAGCGCACCTATGTAACCACCATCGGCTGCCATTGGTTTTATCGTTGAACCTTTTCCCAGCAACGCCCGGACGAGTATCGTCCGGGCGTAACCTTTTGTTATCATTTGCAGTCGATTTTTATACGGCAATGGATGAAAAAGTTCGTTCCAATATTTTTTATTGTCCCTTCAAACGGCTGTGCCGCAACGGATTGGAATCTTTCCCCAAATTTTCGGCTTGACTTTTAGGGTTAAAAGTAGTTACAATGTGGTTACAATTTGTGAAGCATCGCGTAACAAACTGTAACAGGAGGAACCCTTGTCATGAAAAAACGAGCCATTTGCGCGGCACTTTGCCTGACGCTCTGCATCGCTCTGGGCGGGCAGGCGGCGGCAGCCGAACGTGGCGTCAGCTTTATCCTCAATGGAGCTGTCCTTGAGACGGAGATCGCCGCGCAGGTCATCGACCAGACCGTCTACGTCTCCTATTGGCCCATCGTGCAGGCGTTGTATCCCGATGCCGCCGCCGTCTGGGCCAACCATCGGGCAGAGGTCACCACAGAAGGCCTGGCCCTCTATATCAAGCCCGGCGCCAAGTATATCGAGGCCAACGGCCGCTATCTCTATGTGCCGGAGGGCGTACAGGTGCAGGGCTACGATATTCTGGTCCCCATACGGGTGCTGGGACGGGCCTTGGGCGCCTATATCAATTGGAACGGCGCCAGCTCTGCGGTAGAAATCACTTCCGGCAGCAGCCCCATCCCATCCGGTACGCTGGCCTATCAGGAGGACGTGGTTTACTGGCTCTCCCGCATCATCTACGCTGAGAGCGGCAACCAATCGCTGGACGGCAAGATCGCCGTTGGCAATGTGGTGCTCAACCGGGTGGCCAGCCCCCGTTTCCCCAACACGGTCTATGAGGTCATTTTCCAGCGGAATCAGTTTACCCCCGCCATGACGGGCAGCATTAACCGTACGCCCAGCGCCGAGAGCGTCATCGCCGCCAAGCTTTGCCTGGACGGCGCCAATACCGCCGGGGATGCTCTTTACTTTGTCAACCCCAACATGTCCCCCTATAGCTGGGCCTCCCGCAACCGGCCCTATGTGGCCACCATCGGCGCCCATGCTTTCTTCGCCTGATCCAACCGATACGTCCGGGGCCGGAAGTCCCCGGACGTATCGTCTCTTCCGCTTCGTTTTTTGCGTCTTTGTAGGTTTGTCAAAGATATTGGACAGCGAACTGGTTAGGAGAAAGCCAGTGTAAAGTCCTCATGGGTAGATTGTTGGAGCGGCGGTTATGGACGGCAAGTTGTTTGGCGAAGTCATCCGGAGAGAAGAAGGAATGGCAGGAATAGAACCGCTTCTGATCCTCACGGTGGCTGCGCTCCACCTTGCCGTTATGTCTGGGCGTATAAGGACGAATCCGTTTATGCCGGCCTTCAAGACGCTTCGCCGCCAGTTCAAACCGGGCGGGAATATCCTTCTTGCTGTTGGAACAGCAATTCGTGAACTCAAATCCGTTATCTGTCTGAACACATTCCACCTGAATTCCTCTGCGATCATACCATGCCGTCAGTTTTTGCAGAAAGTCTGCTGAGGAATCGGCGGACTGCTCCGGATAAGCCCCAGGAAACGCAGACGGGTGAACTCATCAATAGCCGTATATTGGAACAGGCGAAGCTCCTGGCCTGCAATACACCTGCGGGGCACTACCTTCACATCTACCTGTACCCGTTGCCCTGGGTACGTCATCTGCTCATAGGGCTTTGGCTTGTAGACTGGTTTCTTCTCGGCCTGCGGGAACAGCCCCAGCTTGCGCATGACCCGGAACAAGCTCTCCGGGCGGCGGGTATAGCCCCGCTGCCGCAGGCGGTGCCACAGTTCCACCATACCTAACTTGGGGTTTCTGCGGCCCATATCCGGCTCAGCTTCAATTCCGCTTCTGTATGTTGGTTGGGATGGCTGTGGGGCGTCCGGACTGGCAGGACAGAGACTGCACCGTTCCATCCCAACGCCCCTTCCAGAAGTAGATATACGACCGGCTCCTGTTGTACTTCCGGCCGGCTCGGCTCACGCCATATTTTCCCGCGTATTGCATCAGGGATTGCCGATATGCCATGTCCTGTGTTATACGCTTGCTCATGAAGGATATGGCCCCCTCTCATCAAGTTGTTGTGTGGTAACTCAACTTTATCCGATGAGGCCATTTCCTTCATCCTTTTTATTCGACTGTCCAATATGTATTGTACTCTTACACAAGGGCGGGCCATAAAGATGGCCCGCCCTCTGGATTTTTCCGCAGAAACATGGTAAGATACCTTTGACTGGTTTCCACATCCGGTCCAAGCACGGTTTTTACCGTGTTCGTTCGGCGGGCGTGCCCGTCGTTCTCTAAATACGAAAATGGAGGTATCCCTGACCATGCGCAAGTTCGACACCCGACAGATCACCCTGGCCGCCGCCGTGGCGGCCCTGTACGCCTTATTGACCTACTTCGGCTCCATCTTCGGCCTGACTTACGGGCCGGTACAGTTCCGCTTTGCCGAAGCGCTGTGTGTACTGCCGTTCCTGTTCCCAACCGCTGCCCCCGGCCTCTTCGTAGGCTGCCTGATTGCCAACCTGCTCTCTCCCTACGGACTGGTGGACGTGGTATGCGGCTCTGCCGCTACGCTGATCGCCGCGCTGATCACCGCCCGCGTGCGCCATAGGTGGCTGGCGCCCCTGCCGGCCGTGCTCTCCAATGGAGTTATCATCGGGGCCATGCTGGCCTGGTACGAGGCGGGGTTCGGCCCCGGTTTCTGGGGGATGTTCGCCTATAACGGCCTTGCCGTGGCGCTGGGCGAGCTGGGGGCCTGCTATGTGCTGGGGATGCTGCTGCTCTATGCCATCCCGAAGATCAAATATTTTCAGCCCATGCTGCGCCGGGTGCGCTGCTGAGGCAAGGAGGTCGTTTCCATGAAGGTACGCAAGGCGGTGATCCCCGCCGCCGGGCTTGGGACCCGGATGCTCCCCGCGACCAAGACGGTCCCCAAAGAGATGCTCCCCATGGTGGATAAGCCGGTGATCCAGTACATCATCGAGGAGGCGGTGGCCTCCGGCATTGAGGACATCCTGATCGTCACCAACCGGGCCAAATCCGCCATGGACGACTATTTTGACTACTACCCCGAACTGGAGACCCGGCTCAACCAAGCGGGCAAGGACAAGGAACTGGCCGAGGTCCGCGGCGCGGCCGATCTGGCCAATATCTTTTATGTCCGTCAGAAGGAGACGAAGGGACTGGGCCACGCCATCGGCCGGGCCCGCCGCTTCGTGGGGGACGAGCCCTTCGCGGTGCTGCTGGGGGACGACATCATGCGGGCGAAGAAGCCGGTGACCCTGCAGCTTGTGGAGGCTGCGGAGAAATACGGCGCGTCCGCCGTGGGAGTACAGCGGGTGGCGACCGAGGCGATCTCCCGCTATTCCTCCGTGAAGATCGCTCCTTTGGAGGAGCGAGTCTTCTCAGTATCCGATATGAACGAAAAGCCCAGCCCGGAGCAGATGTTTTCCAACTATGCCATTTTGGGGCGTTATGTACTCACGCCGGACATTTTCGATATCCTGGAACGGGTGAAGCCCGGATACGGCGGGGAGATCCAGCTCACGGACGGACTGCGGGAACTGTGCCAGAACAGCAGAATGGTGGCGGTAGACTTTGAGGGGCGCCGCTATGACACCGGCAACCTGAACGGTTTTTTGGAGGCCACCATTGACTTTGCCCTGGACCACCCGGCCGCCGGCCCCTGGCTGCGCGGCTTCCTCAAGGAAAAGGCCGCACAGCTGTAAAACCAGAGCCGCCGCACATTTGTGCGGCGGCTTCAGCCTGTCGAAAAACCCTCCTGGGGAAGAGCCCCGCAGAGTTGAGTCGTCCGAAGACGACGGAAGGAAAGGAGGCCCCGTCATTTCCGGCGACATACGCATCGGAAATGACACCTCTCATGACGGACAGGGCGACTTCTCTGCAAGGATCGAGCCCTGTCCGTCATGCATCCCTCTGTCGGAAAAGGCCAAAGGCCTTTTCCGACAGCCTGAGCCGCCGCACATTTGTGCGGCGGCTTTTCGTTCGGCTCGCTTTAGCCGGGATAAGGTAGAATAAGTTTCGCAAATTGAAAAGAGGATAAAAAGAGACATGGTTTGCAGATCTCTGATAGAATGAAGTCACGACACACCATTCTGAAAGGAGTCTGTAAACCATGTCCGAGAAAATTGTACAGCTAAATGAGGAAGCAATCAAGGGGCAAATCAAGGAACTGGTGCGAGGCAGCGTACAAGAGACCCTCAACGAGTTGCTGGAGGCCGAGGCGGAGAAACTGACCCAGGCAGCCCGGTATGAGCGCAATGAACAGCGCCAGGGCTACCGCAGTGGCCACTACAACCGTAATCTCACCACCACTTCTGGAGATGTCACGCTCAAGGTGCCCAAGCTCAAGGGCATCTCTTTTGAGACTGCCATCATTGAACGGTACCGCCGTCGGGAGAGCAGTGTGGAAGAGGCTCTCATTGAGATGTACCTGGCAGGCGTATCCGTCCGGCGTGTGGAGGACATTACTGAGGCCCTGTGGGGCAGCAAGGTTTCGCCCTCCACCATCAGTGAACTGAACAAGAAAGCGTATGTCCCTATTGAGGATTGGCGCAACCGGCCTCTGCAAGGTGGGCGCTATCCGTACGTCTATGTGGACGGGATCTATCTGCGCCGAAACTGGGGCGGAGAGTTTGAAAATGTGGCCATTCTGGTGGCGATTGCAGTAAACGAGGACGGATACCGTGAGGTCTTAGGTGCTGCCGAGGGTATGAAAGAGGACAA
>NZ_JACOPP010000013.1 GCF_014287895.1 Lawsonibacter hominis
ACGCTGCTTCGGTATGCCATGCAGCTCCTTTTTCCTTTCGCGTGTAAGAAGATGATGGATTGCTCTCTCTCCTGTCACCCCAAGTCTCTCCGCAACCTCTCGCTGTGTCATTCCGCCTTCAAGCATTTCTTTGATTTTAGGCAGTAATTCCTGGGTGTGCTGATACTTCCTTGCCATAATAATACCCCCTAATGTAGTACTTTCATTTTCCTACATTAGGGGGCGTTTTGTCTATTGTCCGTTTTTACTGGGGCGGTTCACATTACTCCTCCGGCCCTTTTTCCGCCCTCTGCTCCCGCAGGGCCTCCAGCGCCTGCCGGAGCGCCGCCGGGTAAGGTACGCCCATCAATCCCACGTTCTCCAGGATAGACAGCCCTTCGTTGCCCACAAAGAACAGAATCACCGCGGTCCGGGCCCAATCACTGCCCAACAGCAGGTCCAGCCGGGCGGCCACCAGCACGGCCGCCAGCTCCCCGGCCTTTTTGCACAGCCCGCGAAACCCGGCCCGGCTGTCCAGCGCGCCGCTCTCCGTCTTGCCGGAGCGCCGGAACACCCCCGCTACCAGCATACCGGTGAGGTAATCCACCGCCATGCAGAAAATCAAGCTCTGCAGTGCCGTATCCCAGCCTCCCAGCGCTTGGGCCAGCAGCCCTCCCGCCGCCGCCAGCAGGGCCAGCGCCCCATTTTTGATATGCTCCGCCTTCAACTCCACCCCAACTCTCATCGTACCAGCTTTTCCAATGCGCTCCAGCTCAGTCCCAGCGACTCGATCTCTCCCCAGGTCTGAAAGCGCGCCTGCAGCATGGCCCAGGTAATGTACCAGTAGACATACCGTATTTCCAGATGGCACGGCAGGATATCCTCGATGATGGCCCGCATCTCTGCAAACCCATCCGGGATCCCGGGCACCTCGGGAAAGCGCACCTCTACTACGCCGGGCTCCTCCGTCTCACTGGCCACCGCATTGAGCCCGCATCCGGCCAGGTTGTCGTTGATCGCCGAAAGCGTGAAGCTGTCGCCTCCAATCCGCAGCAGGGCCGCCAGAGCTGCCCGCCGCCGTTCCAGGACGCTTGCCACCGGCCGCCGCGCCAGCAGCGCTTCGATCCGCTCCAGGCCGTCCCCCTCCGCCGTGGTCAGCAGCATCTCCCGCTCCACCGTTTCCAGCGCGGCGGCGCAGCCGTCCAGGGCGGCTCCCACGGCCTCCAGCTCTCCGCCGTTGCAGGTCCCCTCCAGACGATAGACCCCCAGCGGCGCAAGCATCTGCCGGAGATAATCCGCATGCTTCAACCGCTCACCTCCATCTCCGTCACCGTCAGCGTTCCCAGCACAGGCAGCTCGTCCGCCGCTGCGGCTACGTCGGCGGCGGGGACGGCAATGCTGTAGTTGGCCACGCCGTCCACGCCGTAGATGACCGCCCCCAGCGCGGCCCGCAGCACATCCCGTCCCAGCAGCCGTCCGTCGAACTGCGCCCGCAGGGCGGCCTCCACCCGGCTGCGCACCGCTTCCCCGTCGGCGCCGTCCGCAGCTGCCACCGCCACGCTCACATCGATGCTTTTTACCTCCGGGGCCCGTACCCGTACGTCTACGGCGATCTCACGCCGCTGGGTGAAATAGCTGCTCAGCTGGGCCAGCAGGGCGCTGTCCGGCACCCCGGCGGGGGTGGATACCACCACATCCACCGTACCCACGCCCCTCGGGCGGGACAGCACCGCCGCCGCCGCCACCTCCGGGAACGACATGGCCCCCTGCTGATAAAAGGCGGCGTTGGCCCCGTTGGGCATTCTCTGGAAGGTCTCCAGCACCCGCACCCGCAGCGCCTCGTCCGTCTCCTCCTCCAGCCCGCCGGTAAAGGCTGCGGGGTTGGTGCACCGGCTCACGCCTACCGGGGCCACTGCCATGGCCCGGATGGTCCCGGCCGCCGCGTTGCCCGCGCTCCCCGGCTTCACCGCCTGCGCACGCACCTGAGCCGCGGTCTCTCCCGCCTGCAGCACCACATCCTCCAGGGTCTCGAAGCGCACCTGCTCCGCCGTCATGCACACCGTCCCCGCCGGGATGGAAAGGTCGGTTTGGGCGGCGCTGTCGGTCTCGAAGCGCAGCACTCCCTGGGCGCGTACCGCTTCCCGCCGCTCCAGCCCCCGCAGCTGGGCGTGCTTGTCCAGATACGCCCCGTGGGCGCTCTGGGGAAAGCACTGCCGTTCCACCCAATCTGCCTGTACATATAAGGCGTAGATCTGGGCGGCCACAGCGTACAGCCGCACCGCCAGGTCCCCGTCTCCCGCCGGGACGAGCCCGGTCTCCTCCTGAAACCGTGCAGCCATCCCGCTGTAGATCTCGTCCACCGTCATCCCTTCACGCTCCCTGTACGTCCATATCCAAACGCAGCGTCTCTCCCCGCCAGGTCAATCTGACCTGTAAGGTGCCCGTGCCGCTTAAAATCACATCGTCCACAAGCAGAGACTCCTCCTCTGCCAACGCCTCGGTCACATATTGACGGGCCAGCGCGCCTCGCCGCGCGGGCTGCGCCCCGGCCAGCCGATACAGCTGGCTGCCCAGCCCCGGCAGCGGCGGGAAGCAGCCCCGCCGGATACTCAGCTTCCACAGCACCCGCTGCAGCAGCTCCGCGCTCCCCTCCGCCCGCCGGAAGGAGCCCCGTCCGTCGCTCACATAGTCCCCGTCCCGCACCATCAGCTCCATCCTAACCGCCCTCCACCATCACGGGCAGCCCATTGACCAATACCGTGCCGCTCATGGAGATTACGCCGTCGTTGCGGATGCGGATGCTGGCCGCCCCGCCGCCGCTGTAGAGCACCACCTCGCCGGGCGCCAGGTTCCACGCACGCTGGCCGCGCACCCCCGCCGCGCAGGGCTGTTCCCCGTCGGGTCCGGCTTTGACCACCAGTACCCGCTCGCCCCGCATGGGCTGCCACTGATAGCCGCCGGGCGCGAATACCGGCACCTGACGGCGCTCTCCGTCCAGCAGAACGGCCGCCGGGTCTCCCGGCAGGCTCACCACACCCACCCGGGCCGCCTCCTGCCGTCCGTCCCGGCTCATCCCCTGTCTTGAGATCCACATGCTGTCTCCTCCTTGTCCAAACCGTCCCGCCGCCGTTCAAACGACCGCCGCCGCGTCCGCCAGGGTCAGCCGGGTATACGCGCCCCTCGCATCCATCCCGCACACGCTTTCCGTCACCCGCCAAAGCCCCCGGCAGACGTCGCGCTTCCAGTTTACCTCCACCAGCTCCCCCGGCCAGGCGCGGAAGGTGCCGGGCAGCATAAGCTCCACGCTGTGCCATCCCTCGGCGGCACGCTGGAGCTGGTATTCTCCGGAATAGCGCATGGCCTGATAGCTGCTGCGCCCCGGCATGGTCAGCACCCGGCGGCACTGTCCGCCCCGCCGGGCAAACCCGCTGTGGACCACCCGCTGCACCTGGTCCCGCGTCTTATCCCGTACCAGCACCTCGGACAAGACCCCGTAGCGCTTCTCCTTCCAGGCCAGCTCCAGCACCGCCGCGTCCTCGTCCAGCACCCGCCGCGCTCCATCCTGCCAGGCGCACACCTGCAGCCGCCCCTGCCGGTCAAAGCGGGGCGTCACGCCGCCGTAGTACCGGCAAAAATGATAGAGCGCCTGCCACTCGCTGCTCCCCATGGCCACGGAGAAGTCCGGCACCGCGGGCAGCCGGTCCGTCCGCCCCACCTGGATGCCGTAAGGGGTCACGTGGTCCCGCAGGATATCTGCCAGGGTGGCCGTCTGATAATCGCACCCCAGCGCCTCGTTGTCCAGCAGCAGCGCCGCCATGCTCCTGCCGGAAACGCTCAGGCGCGCTCCGTCTTCGTCCCAGCCGCAGCAAACCTCGTCCACCACGCCAGTAAACACCCGCTCCCCGTCCTCCTCCGCCGCAAAGCGTACCGCCTCGGCCAGCGCCCCGGCCTCGCCCGGTTCCCACAGGCACTCCAGATAGAAGCTGTCACAGGGGATTCCGCAGGCATATTCCATCCGCCAGGACGTCAGGTCGGGCAGGACGACGCGCCGTCCGTCCCAGCAGATCAGCGTCCCCGTCATGCTACCCGCACCTTCTCTCCCACCAGGATCAGGTTCGGGTTTTTGATCTGGGGATTGAGGGTAACCAGCGCCGTCAGCGTAAGGCCATAGCGCCGGGCGATCCCCCACATGGTCTCTCCCTGCGCCACTGTGTGCCAGACCGCGCCGCTCCTGCTTTCCGTCCCGGAGGCGCCGCTCCCGGCGCTCTCCCCCTGCTGTGTGCGCAGGGTTGTATTGTGTCCCTCATAGCCCTCCCAGAAGGCAAAGGTGTATCTCACATAATCCGCCCGGGGCTCCTGCGCCAGAGACAGCTCCACGAAATAGGCGTTGGCCGTTTGCCAGACCGGGTGGACCAGCAGTCCCGGTCCGTCGTCGTAAAAGACGCTCGCCAGCCTTTTGAATTCCGCATAGGCCTCTTCCCCCACAAATTCGCCCTCGCCCCGCATGACCCGCTGGGCGGGCCCCAGATCCTGTAAAAAATAGCGGCCAAAGGGCACCTTCCGCGCCCCCATCCTCCGCTCGTATTCGATGGTATAGACCCGCGGATTGTGGGGCCATACGTAGTCCTTATACCGCATCGCCGCCAGCTTCACCGGCGCTCTCCCCCTCTCAAAACAGGCGGAAGCCTGCGTCGTACCGCCGGGCGTCCCGCTCCAGCACCCGGTCCAGCTCCGCCGCCGTCACCCCGGCGGCGCTCTCTTCCGTCTGCCGCTCCACTACCGCGATCCGGCCCGGCCCTGTGCCGATGCTTCCGGCCGCCGCCGCGCTCCGCCGCACCTGTTCTTCCAGCCACGCCCCGGCGTCGTGTGACCGTCCTGCTGCCGTTTCCCGTGGCCGCGCCGCTCCGGCGGACGTCTTGGGCGCGCTCGCGCCCTCCTCCCGGCCCCGCGCCGCCGCGCCGGCCTGCCCTTTCCCGCCGCCGGATGCCGGCGCAGCGGCCGCTCTGCGCCCGTAAGGGGCGTCCTTCCGCCCCGCCGCCCCAAACTCCTCCCACACGCCGCACCGCTCTGCCGCCTGCGCGCCTTCCTCCGTCTCCCCGCCGGCCTCCGGCCGTCCGGCTCCGCCGGTTTTCTCCTCCTCCGCCGGGGCCGCCCACGCCGGGTCTGCCGGGAGCAGGAGCGGCTCTTTTTCTCCGTCCTCCGCCCGCCGCTGTGCCGCCAGCAGCCGCTCCAGGAAATCGATCAATCCGTCTCCCCCCGCATCAGCCGCTCAAACCGCTCCTCGTCGAACGCCGCGTTCTCTCCGCCAAGATACTCTCCCGCCGCGCCGCCGCAGACGGGGCAGCGCCCCTCTTCCGCCTGGGCCCGGCAGCTGGGGCAGAGCCGCCCCAGCTCCTCCTCGTGGTCCAGCAGCAGATTCAGCGCGCACCACAGATAGTCACGGCGCTTCATTTCCCGCACGCGCGCCTCGGTGGGCAGAGCTCCGAAGGTCTTGAGCACACGCCAGCGCAGGCGCTCCTCCGGCGTGTGCTCCAGGCTTTTTTTAGCTGCCGGCAGCGCTCCTCTCCATCTTCGGGCGCCGGGTCCTCCTGCCGCTCGAAGTCGGCCCAGCGTGTTGCCAGCACAGCGATCTCGGAGGCCGTCATCCCCCTCAGGACGGCCCAGCCGTCCTCGAACAGGGGCTCGCCGTCCCGTTCCAGCGCTCTGGCCAGCAAGCAGGCGTTGGAACACAGGGCCTGTTCTCCTGCGCTCTTTGCCAGCTCCTCCGCCTCCCGCCGGGCCTCCAGCACCTCCAGTGCGGAGAGCAGCCGCAGCTCGCTCCCGTCCTCCAGCCGCAGCCGCTGCGCTCCGGTCAAAATCGAATGTTCTCTCATTCTCTGCTCTCCCATCGCTCTTCCCCGGCCGGCACGCCGGCAAGCGCTCTGTCCCCCTCGCTCACGCCGCCGTCTCGATCCGCCTGGCCGCCATGATGGTAATTTTTTCCACAACCATAGCCCCCAGCGCGCCGGTCTCCCCGATCGCGCTCCACTGGCAGCCGGAATAAATGATCTTCCGGTCCGGCTTGCAGATGACCAGGCTGAAATCCTCCAGATCATGGAAATTAAGCCCGTCCCGGATGGCCTCGTCGGTGGCGTAGAGCCGCGTCAGTTCGATTACATGACTGCGCTGGCCCGGAATGGTAGCCACCGGCTCGTCTTCGCCGAAGGCCTCCACCGTCTGGCTGGTCCGGCTGGATCTTGCCGTGTAGCTTTGTACCACCGCCACCTTTTTCCCATCCACTTCCAAATAGATATCGCTGCTGGTGGGAAATCCCGAAATATTCACCTAAGCTTCCTCCTCCCCAAACGCCGCTGTGGGTCACACCGTAATATGCGCGCTCAGCCAAATCTGGTTGAGCCCGTGGGCCACCGTAAAGGAGAAATCCACCAGGCACACGGTTGGATTTTCACTGTCCGCGGTAACGGTCACCCCGTCGTATCCGGTGATGATCTCCCTTGCCAGCTTGTTCTCCAGTTCCAGCACCACCTGGGAGCGTATGGCTCCCCGGCTCTGTTCGGTATTCTTGGCCCGGCGGAACTTTGCCCGCAGTGCGGAGCGCACCGTGGGGATCACGTCGTCCACGATGCGGATGGTGGTCAGTTCCCGCCAGGTGGCGTCCGCCGCCGTTCCGCTTTTGGTCCGGGTGGTCACCCCCCGCACCACGCTGACCTTTCCCCCCACGCATTCCAACGGGGTCACCCCGCCCCGTACCAGCAGGTCGATCTCGCTGTCGCCGTACTGGGCCTGCAGCGTATCCACGCCCTTCAGTTCCGCGCCTCCCAGGGGCACAGCGGGGTCGTTCTCTCCGGCGATGGCCCCGGCCGCTGCGGCGGCGGCCAGCGCTCCGCCCGTCCCGTCGGCGGGGGCCGCCAGCACCACCCGCTCACTGTTCAGGGCCTCGGCCCGTGCCACCAGTTCGGAGACGTTCTCCCCGCTGCCGGGACACACCACCGCAATGCGCTCCCTTCGGGCCTGGGAGGCGTTTTCCACGCTCTCCCGCAGCTTCTGCTGCACGCCCAGGGTGGTACTGTCACAGAAGATCACCGCCAGGTCCTCCTCCGCTTCCAGCAGGGCGAAGGCCGCCTCATACCCCTCCTCCGCCGCCACAGGCGCCGCCTTTACCTGGGCCGCGCCGTTGCGGAAGAGCGTCTGCGCCAACCGGCACAGGTTGTCCTCCGCCCCAAAGGCGGCCGCCGCGTCCTCATATCGGGCCAAGGCGTGCAGTCCTCCCGCCTCCGCCTCGCTCAGGGCCGCGATGCCCACGGTCTTCCCGCTGCCGCCGCCGCTGACCACGGTGGACGCATCGTATCTGGAGTAGACCCCCGGCCGCTCATGTTTCGTCGTGCTCACACTTTTCCGTCCCCTCTCACGATAAAGTCCAGGAACGCGCCCGCCTCGTCCGCCACGGCGTAGAGCCATCCTTCACAGACCGCTTCCGCCGGGCAGCGCAGCAAATCCGTCCCTGGATCGTCTTCCACCTCGCCGCAGGAGAGCTCCAGCAGCTTCAGCCCTTCCGGCCCCTCCCGCTGCAGGGCTCCGGCCACCACGTCAAAGGCGGTCCGGAGCGCCGGAGCGCCGTCGGGCCCCGGCGCATACAGATCCAGCCCGAATACCAGCCGCACCTTCCGTCCGTAGAGCTCCTCCCAGCAGCCCCGCTCCTGGTTGTAGCGCTCCCCCAGATAATCCCGGAAGCCGCCCGGCCCGCCCTGGCAGGAGCGCAGGGAAACCGCCGCCACCGGCCCCTGCACGCGCCTGCGCGCTCCCCCGGGCCAGGCGCAGACCGCTTCCACTCCCGCTTTCCGCAGGCATTCGGCCATCCGCTCCCGCACGGTATCCAGCGTCATGCTTTCTTCCCCCTCCGCGTTTCCGGTCAATCCTCGTCCATGGGCCGCAGCACGGCCCGCCAGTGGGACAATACCGTCCCCAGGTAGAACGGCTGGGCGGAGATCACCCGGAAGCGCCGCCCAGCCCACTGGATAAAGCCGTCTCCCAGCCCCTCCAGCGCGATTCCCGGCTCGCCCAGGCAGAGCCACTTGTCCTGCCGTACCGCCCCCAGGGGCGAAGCCTGGACCTGCTCGCCGCGCTCCCGGATGGGCTGGAGGAAGGCCCGGCACGCCGTCCCCTCCTCCGCCCCTTCGCGCCAGAGGAGCACCCTCTGCCCATACCGCTGCAGCAGCCCCTCAAACAGGCTCATCCCGGCACCCCCCGGAATACGAAGCCGTCGTCCCGGAGATAGCGGGCCATGACCTGCCTGGCCTGGAGACGCAAAGCGGCACAGCGCGCCCTGGCGTCCATCCCGGATCGGTGGCGTATGCTCACGTCCCCGGCGCGGAAACTCTCCACTCCGCCGTCCTCTCCCGCTGCCAGACCGGCCAGGGCCAGCCAGGCTGCGCCCAGCAGGAAGGCCTCTCCGCAATCCTCGGGCGTCACGCCCTCCCGAAGCATTCCTTCCAGTTCCGCCCGGGCAGCCCGGCACAGGGGCTCCAGCGCCTCCGTTTCGGTGACGCCTGCCGGTCCCAGCGTCCGCGCCAGAGCCAAGATCTGCTCCGTCATCCGACCCTCAGCACCTTGGCCGCATCGGTGTAGAGCTTGGCAAAACCGCTGATGCTGGTGATGGCGGCCCGCTCCAGCTGCCGGTCGATCAGCTTGTCATACTCCACCAGCACGTCGGAGCCCTGCACCATCTCCAGCGCATAATGCTTGTCCAGCCCGATGAGCGTTCCGCTGTCCAGGGCGGCGGTGCGCAGCAGCTTGGCGCCCAGGGGCGTGGCCAGCTTGCCGGTCCCCTGGAAATTGAGTCCGGTCAGCGGGTTCTGGAATTCGGTGAGTTTGAGCAGCTTCAGCATCACGTCGCCGGATGCCAGCAGCGTGTTCATCTCATAGGGGTCGAACTGGGCCCAGAAATCCACCAGTTCGCTGTAGGTCAGGCTGCCCGCCGTGCCGCCGATGGGGCTGGTGCCGACCTTGAGGGCCTGGGCCGGATTGCTGTTTCCGTCGCCGTTCAGCAGCACGTCGATGGCGTCCTCCAGATGCATCCGGTTGATGTGCGCGCCGATCTGGCGCAGGGTGACAGAGAACAGGTCCAGCTTCTGGTAGCGGATGGCTTCGTAGGAGGCCACCAGCATCCGTCCCCGCTTGTGGAGCTTCACCAGGTTCTCCTGGGTCTTCACCTCGGTCTGGGGGATGGCGGCCCCCTCCTCCACCCGGCGCAGTTCCCGCTTGGTCTTTTCCGGGACCGACGTGATGGAACGGTAGTCCATTCCTTCAAACCGCGTCACCGCGGCGGTAATGTGGGGCAGCAGATCCGCCTCCTCCATCCCCTGCCGTACGGAGCGGGCGATGTACTCGGGAAAGAGCACTGCGGACTGTGCGGTGTGGAAGAATTTCTCCACCACGTCGCTGCCCGCGCCCTTCACCTTGATGTCAAAGCGCTTGAGCTGCCGCTGGTAAGCGTCCAGTCCCTCCAGGGCCGTGCCTTTGTAGTGCTCGGAGGGGTCCTCCCGCTCCAGCACCTGGGTAAAGCTTTGGCCGGCTTCGTTGTACATGCCCTTTTCCAGTCTGAGATTGTCGTACAGATAAGCCATATGTTTCTCCTCCCCTTTTACAGGCGCACCACGGCGCCGTCGCTGTCCGCGCTGAGCACCAGCAGTTCTGTGCCGCCGGTGGCGGCCGCTTTGACGCCGCCGCTTCCGTCGGCGGCCAGCTTGACCCACCCGGCGCTGACGCCCTCGCCCGTGACGCTCACCCTGACCAGGCCCGCCAGCTGCACGGCGGCGTAGCCGTCCTGGGCGGAAAGCGCCATGCCGCAGAATCGGTCGCCGTCGCTGCAGGCCCCCACGGCGCCATTCCCCGTGACCTTTACCACCTGTCCTGCCGTTACTCCGTCGCCGCAGGCGAAGGTAGCCGCCACCTCTCCGATCCCCTCAAACGAAATCTTGCTCATTCCCGTTTCTCCTTTCGCGTTCTCCGCTTCCTTTTGCGTCTGTGTTCTTCCGCCGCGCCGGGCGTTTGCGCCCCGGGCCCTGCGGGCTGTCCCGGCCTTGTTTGCTCCAGAGGGACAGGTTCGTCCATGGGGCGCTTCTTCCGGTCCCAAACGGGCTTAAGGCATCACCGCACAATTCCCCACGCACGCCTTGGCGGCCAATTTGCCCCACAAATGCGCTGCAAAACCTTGCAATACGCAAAGTATTCCTGCGGTTTTGCGCCTTTTTGCAGCACAAGTTTTCGCGCCGCTCCGCACGCGTTGAATCCTGCGGTAATGCCTTAAATCAAAAACGCCACGTCGTCCCGCTGTGCCTCCCGCTCCCCACCGGTATCCTTGATTTGTGGCGCCGTCGGGAAGCGCTCGTCCAGCCGTTTCTCATAGGCCCGTTTCACCGCCAGTAATTCCTCCTCGTCCAGTTTTCCGGCGATCTGCTTGAGCACGCCGCCGCTCAGCTCCGGCTCCGCCAGCGCGCCCAGCCGGGCGATCTCCTCCCGCAGTCCCGCCAGGTACCTGCGCCCCAGCTCGGCTTCCCGCTCCAGCTGTTCCCTGTCCGTTTCCCGCTTCATCTGTTTGATCACCCCCGCGTTTTTCTGGGCCGGCACCGCTACAAACGACCACTCATAGGCGTCGGTGGCCTCCCGCAGGTCGGCCCAGCACAGCTTGCCGTTGTAGGTGCGCCCTTTGACATGCCTGCATTTCGTCCGGTCGTTGTGGTCCTCCCCGCATATGGAGCAAACCGCCCGCTCCACCGCGCAGCCCACGCTGACCTCCTTTTTGATGCCGCCCTCGATCTCCGCGATCAGGTCCCGGTTCTTCTCCGTGCGCAGCATGTAGGCGTACCCCTTCAGATAGCAGTATGCGTCCCCCGCGCCGGTACGCTTTTCCGTCTCCTGCACCAGCTCGGTGCGGTAAATGCGGGCGGTCTGCCCCAGGGCGCTCCACTGGTGGTCAAATACTCCGCTCTTCCCCACAAAGAGCCTTTCCAGTTCCTGCAAGGTCTCCAACGGGAACCGTTCCCCGTCGCGGTCGATCTCGTTGTCGCACAGCCGCACTCCGAAGGCGTATACCTCTCCGGCCTTCAGCTCCTTCCGGCTCAGGGCATTGATCTGTGCCAGCTCGCCTTCGGCCAGTTCCAATCCCTGCCCCGCCCGGGCCTGCTTTTGTATCCTCACCGTTTCGCTTCCTCCTTTTCATTTTCCAGCCGCAGCGCCCGGGTCTGCTCCCGGTACAGCTCCGCTCTTGCCTCTTCCACCAGGTCCTGCAGGTTGATGTCTTCCCAGTCCACCTCCACCGGCTCGTCGTACCCATGCAGACGCAGCCACAGCTCGCACACCCGTTCCACCACCGGCGCCAGTCCCCGCCGTATAGCGGTGATCTCACTGGTCATCATGTCGGCCTGCTGGGCGCTCATTCGTTCGGTGGAGGACCAGGACAGTCCCAGCAGGAAGGGCGGTATGCCCGTGCGGGCGATCAGCTGTTCCAGGATCTGCCGGACGGGCACCTCGCTGTCCAGCACCTGGTTGTCCGCTCCGATGACCTTGATGTCCACGTCGCCCACGGCCACAAAGTCCCGGACGCTGCCCTGCTTTCCCGCCTGCATGGCAGCCGACCACTCCCGGGCCAGGCACTGGCTCCGCTCCTGCGCCCAGGCCCGGTCCAGCCCGTCCCCCTCAGGCTTATAGATCACGGCAAAGCGCACGTTTCCCAAACGCTCCCAGTTCATGCCGGTAGCCTGATAAATTTTCAGCAGGATCTCCGTCAAAAAGGGCATCGACCGCAGCAGGCTCACTCCGTAAGGGCTGCCCACCTCCGGTTGAAACGGGGTAAACAGCAGCAGCTCCTGGCAGGGCAGCGGCTCCATTCCGCCGCCTTCGGCCCGGGTGCAGAGCTGGAACTCCATTGGGGACGCCCCCTCCCGGATCTCCACCTCCGCCGGATCTCCGCACAGCAGTGCGGCAATCTCCCGCCGTCTGCGGTCCAGCACGATCTCCCCTACGGCCCGCCCGCAGGTCAGCATGGCGTCCAGATAGCGGTCCAGAAAGGACTGCACGCCCCGCTGGCCCCGTCCGGTGTCCACCGTCCGCAAAAACCGCTCCAGTCCCGCCTGGGCCTGTTCCGTCCGGCAGCGCACCTGTACGCCGCCGGACAGCCGGATCAGCTTCAAGATTGCGGCGTCCACAATGGGCACCGCCTCCCGGATGCTGCGGTAAAGGGCGATTTCCCCGCTGCGCAGCGGCACATAACCGTCCAGCAGCCGGAAGGGATGCCGTCCCCCGTCCCGCAGCTGGACTGCAGCCGTCCCTCCCCCGTCCGCTTTCTTGTTCCAAAATCCCATCGCTCCGTACTCCTCTCCCGCTTGCCGCGTCTCAAAACGCCTGCCGCTCCACGGCCCACGCCCCAACGCCGCCGTACGCCCGCCGCGCGGCTACGGTAGCGGCAAAATACCGAATATCGTCCATGGCGTGATCGTGCTCCTTTCGGACCCGGTCGCCCGTCGCCCGCTCATCCCAGCAGTACAGGCCAAACTCCCGGATGGCGTCCCGGCAGGCCGGGCCTATCACGATGCGCCCCTGCTTCAGCAGCCCGGCGGTCAGGCGGATGCCGGAGAGCACGTCGTTTTCTCCCCGTATGACCCGCCATCCCTCCCGCCGCAGGGCCTCCAGAAAGCTGGCCGCCGACGGATCGGCCACCACGCAGGCGATCTCCCGGCCGCCCGCCAGCCGCTTCAGGTCCTGTACGTATTCCCCGTCGGTCTTCTGTCTGCCCCGGGCGCGGGAATCGTAGTAAAATTCCTCCACCCGGTACCAGACCCCGTCTCTGCGCCCCCACAGCCCGAAGGACGCGGGATTCACCGTCCCGTAATCGCAGGAGATGCACCATTGCTCCATCGCCCCCTCCGGCGGAGGCCTGATGTAGCTTTCGTCGAAGAAATCGTATACCCGCCCCTCGGCGGCCGCCCACTCCCCCAATACGAACCTGCGGTAAAAGGCCCCGCTGAAGCTGCGGCCGTACCGCCGTATGACCTGGGGAGACAGGGCCGGGTTGTCCTGCATGGTAAAGTGGAGGTAGAGGGCCCTGCGCTCCTCCCGCTTCAGGATCCATTCTTTGTAAAACCAGTGCTCCGGCCCCGCAGGGTTACAGGAAAACCACAGCTTGGCCCCCGTGACGGAGCAGCGGGCCGCCGCCTGTTCCACAAAGGAGCGTGGCATCAGCGCCGCCTCGTCCAGCAGCACCCCTGCCAGCGTCATCCCCTGGATCAGCCCTGCGCTGCCCTCATCCCGGCCGCCGAAGAGGTAAAACGTATTTTCCTGCCCGCCAAAGCGCACGCGCACCCGGTTTTGGGAGACGGTTTCCTGATATCGGAACCCAAGCTCGCCCAGTGCCGGCAGTAGGGTGCTCAGCAGGTTGCGCCGCAGGGCGGATACCGTCTTGCCGCACAGGGCGAATTTCTCCCCGCCGAAGCGCCGCATGGCCCAGCAGAAAAAGGACAGTCCCATGCACAGCGTCTTCCCGCTGCGCACGGCCCCGTCGCAGATGATCGCCTCCCGGTCTCTGGTCCCGGCCCCGTCGCACCACCATGTGAGCACTTGTCTCTGCTTTTCCGAAAACGCCTTGAACTGCATGCCTCACGTCCCTCTCCGCCGGTTCCGTCTTCCCGAATCTCCGTGCCGCCGCGCTGTTTTCATCCGCTCTCCCCGCCTCCCGCCGTTTGCTCCAGCGCGCGGAAAAACTGCTCCGCTTTTTCCCGCTCGCCGTCCCCGGCCAGGGCGATCAGCTTCTCCAGCGCCGCCAGGCGGTCCACCAGCTTGATCTCCACCGTCCCGTTGCCGCTGCGTTTGAACTCGGCCAGCTCCTCCAGCTCCAGCGCGTCGATCCGCTCCCACTGCTCCGGCGGCAAGCCGCTGCCCAGGAAGGCCAGCTTTACCGCGTCGTTGACTCGTCCGTTGGCCAACTCCTCCATCCGCCGGAGCAGCGCTTCCCGTCCTCTCTGCTTTTTGGAACTACTCACCCTCGCTCACTCCTCACCCCTCCCCCGCCCCCTAAAAATGTTGCCTGTTTGGATGCAACCAGCTTTCAAAAAAATAAAGCATAAAATTTTGCAAAAGCGGGCATCGTGTCTTTGAGTGGAAAGGGCGCGCGGAAACACCTGGAAATTTCCAGCTCGGGCGAAAATAGGTTTGCTTTTGCAGGCAGATATGCTATAATGTATGCGTATAGGAGCGCGCTGTCCTTGTACGGCGGCTTATCCTGCTGCTTTTTACCGGGCCGGCTGCTCACCGGCCCTTGGATACCGTGTGCCCGAAACGGAAGCGCACGGAAGGAATAGAGGGTTGAAGGTTTGACGAAATATGTAATTCACGGCGGGAGACCGCTGTTTGGAGAGATCGACATCAGCGGCGCCAAGAACGCCGCTGTCGCTATCATCCCCGCCGCCCTGCTGGTGGACGGCGTCTGCCGCATCGAGAACATTCCCCAGATCAGCGACGTGACGCTGATCCTGAATATCCTCCAGGATCTGGGTGCCGACGTACGCACGGTCAACCGCACTACGGTGGACATCGACTGCTCCCATATCCGCAACGCCCGCGTCCCGGAGGAGCTGGCCCGCAAGATTCGGGCCTCCTACTATCTGATCGGCGCGCTGCTGGGCCGCTTCGGCTCGGCGGAGGTCCCCCCTCCCGGCGGCTGCGACTTCGGCGGGCGCCCCATTGACCAGCACATCAAGGGTTTTGTGGCCATGGGGGCCGACGTGGACGTACAGGGCGGCTATATTCACGCCCGCGCCCGGGCGGGCCGGATGCAGGGCACCCAGGTCTACCTGGACATCGTCTCCGTGGGCGCTACCATGAACATCATGCTCTCCGCCGTTCTGGCCCAGGGCATGACGGTCATCGAGAACGCCGCCAAAGAGCCTCATGTGGTGGACCTGGCCAACTTCCTCAACTCCATGGGGGCCGACATCATGGGCGCGGGCACCGACGTCATCAAGATCCGCGGGGTAGCGCGTCTCAGCGGCGGCAGCTACTCCATCATTCCCGATCAGATCGAGGCGGGCACTTACATGGCCGCCGTGGCTGCCGCCGGCGGCGAGGTTCTGGTAAAAAACGTCATCCCCAAGCATCTGGAGTGCATCACGGCCAAGCTGCTGGAAATGGGCGTAGCGGTCGAAGAGCGGGACGACGCGGTGCTGGTGTGCCGCACCGGCAATCTCACCCGCACCAACGTGAAGACCCTGCCCTACCCCGGTTTCCCGACCGATATGCAGCCCCAGATTGCCGCCATCCTCTGTCTGGCCGAGGGAACCAGCGTGCTCACGGAAGGCGTATGGGACAACCGTTACCGCTATGTGGATGAATTTCGCCGCATGGGCGCCCAGATCCAGGTGGACGGCAAGATCGCCGTGATCGAGGGCGTGGAAAAGCTCACCGGCGCCCGGATCCGCGCCTGCGACCTGCGGGCCGGCGCCGCCATGGTCATTGCGGGCCTGGCGGCCCAGGGCACGACCGAGATCAGCAATATCTACCATATTGAGCGCGGCTACGAGGATATCGTGCGCAAGCTCTCCGGCGTGGGCGCGGATATCCGGGTGGTCGTTACCCCGGATGCCGGGAAACAGGCTCAGGTGGGCTGAACACAGAGCAAACGGGCGGCGGCAGAATGCCGCCGCCCGTTGCAGTATACATAGAAGGAGCGAGACGACTTGCTGGAGCTTTGCACCCTGGCCAGCGGCTCCAGCGGAAATTGCCTGCTGGCGTCCGACGGGACCACCCATCTTCTCATCGATGCGGGCATCTCCGCCCGGCGCATCTGCAAAAGCCTGCGCGCGCTGGGCGTGGAGCCCGCCGGCCTGTCCGGTATTCTTATCACCCACGAGCATTCCGACCACATCGGCGGCCTGGCCACCCTGACCAAGCAATTGCGCCTGCCGGTGTACGCCAGCCGGGGCACCGCGCTGCAACTGTGCTATCGCATCGCCTTTTTGGAGGACGTGATCCATCCCTTTCAGGCCGCCGGCGCCTTCTCCATCGGTTCGTTGGGGATCACCAGCTTCCCCACCCCCCACGACTCCGCCGACAGTGTGGGCTACACCCTCACCGACGGGCGCCGGAAGGCTGCGGTGGCCACCGACTTGGGCCATCTGACGCCCGCCGTCTCCGCCGGGATCGCGGGGGCCCACCTGCTGGTGTGCGAGGCCAATCACGACGTGGAGTGGCTGCGCTGCGGCCCCTATCCTTATTTTCTCAAGCAGCGCATTCTGGGGGACCGGGGCCATCTGTCCAACGAGGCGGGGGCGGCCCTGGCCTGCGCGGCGGTGGAGGGCGGGACCCAAACCGTGGTGCTGGCCCATCTGTCCGCAGAAAACAATACCCCCGTGCGCGCCTATGATACGGTCCATGCCGCGCTGTCCGGCCGGGGCGTGGCGGTGGGCCGGGACGTGACGCTGGAGGTAGCCCCCCGCTCCGAACCCGGCCGCCGCTATTGCGTCTGATTCTCCGCGCCCCTTCCGCCCGGGACGCGCCGTCTTTGCGAAAGGAGCATCTATGCTGGAAGTCCATCTGATCTGCGTGGGAAAACTGAAGGAAAAATTTTATACCGACGCGGTCTCGGAATATACCAAGCGTCTTTCAGCCTATTGCAGGCTCACCATGACCGAGCTGCCCGAAGAACGGCTGCCGCAGAATCCTTCTCAGGCGCAGATCGACGCCGCCCTGGCCCGGGAGGCCGCGGCCATCCGCTCCAGGCTGCCTGCCAGCTCCAGCGTGGTGGCTCTGTGCGTGGAGGGCCGCCAGCGCTCCAGCGAGGAGCTGGCCGCCCTGCTGGAGACCTGGGCGCAGAACTCCTCCAAACGCCTGGTTTTCCTCATCGGCGGCTCCCACGGTCTGGACAGCGCGCTGAAAGACAGCGCCTGGGTCCGGCTCTCCATGTCTCCCATGACCTTTCCCCATCATCTGGCGCGGGTGATGCTGCTGGAGCAGCTCTACCGCGGCTTCAAGATCAACGAGGGTTCAAGCTATCATAAATAGGGGGTGTTCCCCCAGGAACCTTTTGCGCCCGTCCGGCGGGCAGGAAGAAGAAGGAGGTAAGGATAATGACCTACAGGCAAGCCTATCAGCAGTGGCTGGAAAGCCCGGCCCTCAGCGCGGCGGAGCGGGAAGAGCTGCGCTCCATCGCAGGCGATGAAAAGGAGATCGAAGGCCGCTTTTTCGGCCCCCTGGAATTCGGCACCGCCGGTCTTCGGGGCACCATGTGTACGGGACTGCACAATATGAACGTCCATGTGATCCGTCACGCCACCCAGGCCTTCGCCCAGGTGATTTTGGAAGAAGGCGCGGCCTCCGCGGCCCGGGGCGTGTGCATCTGTTACGACTGCCGCAACCACTCGCAGGAATTTGCCCGGGAGGCGGCTTCCGTCATGGCGGGCAACGGCATCCCGGTGCGGATTTTCGCATCCCTGCGCCCCACGCCGGAGCTTTCCTTCGCCGTGCGGGAATATCACGCCATCGCCGGCATCAACGTCACCGCCAGCCATAATCCCAAGGAGTATAACGGCTATAAGGTCTATTGGGAGGACGGCGCCCAGCTGCCGCCCCGCCACGCCGACGCGGTGGCGCAAAAGATGTCTGAGCTGGACCTGTTTTCCTCCATCCGCCGCATGGACTATGACCAGGCAGTCTCCCAGTCCCTGGTCCAGATTATGGGGGCGGAGACCGACGAGGCCTTTCTCGCCCACGTCATGGCCCAAGCCACTGCTCCGGAGGCCGTGGCCCGGGTGGCCGACGAATTCAAGATGGTCTACACCCCCTTCCACGGCACCGGCTACCAGCTGATCCCCGAAGCGCTGCGCCGCCTGGGGATGAAGCATGTACTCTGTGTGCCGGAGCAGATGGTCATCGACGGCAGCTTTCCCACCGTGGCCTCCCCCAACCCGGAAAATCCGGAGGGCTTCGCCCTGGCGGTGGAGCTGGCCAAACGGGAGGGCGCCGACTTTATCCTGGGCTCCGATCCGGACGCCGATCGGGTGGGCATCATGGTACGCACCTCGGACGGCAGCTTCAAGGTCATCTCAGGCAATCAGACCGGCGTTCTGCTGCTGGACTACCTGATCGGGGCCATGAAGCGCGCGGGCCGGCTGCCCGCCCAGCCTGTGGCGCTCAAAACCATCGTCACTACCGAGATGGCCCGCAAGGTAGCCCAGGTCAACGGCCTTGCCTGCTATGATACGTTCACCGGCTTCAAGTTCCTGGCTGAGAAAAAGGACCAGCTGGAGGGCAGCGGCGCAGGCAACGTGATCTTCTCCTACGAAGAGTCCTACGGCTACATGCTGGGCGACTATGTGCGGGACAAGGACGCGGTCACCGCCTCCCTGCTGCTCACGGAGATGGCCGCCTGGTATCACGGGCAGGGCATGACCCTGTACGACGCTCTCCAGGCGCTCTTCGCCAAGTACGGCTGGTACGCGGAGCGCACCCTGAACCTGGTCATGCCTGGGCTGGACGGCCTGAAGCAGATGGCCGCTCTGATGTCCGGCCTGCGCCAGTCTCCGCCTGACGCCATCGCCGGGGTCCGGGTAGCGCGGCAGAAAGACTACCTGGACGGCACGGTGGTGGACACTGCGACCGGCGCCGCGGGCAACATGGAGCTCTCCGGCTCCAACGTGCTGCGTTACGAGCTCTGCGACGGCACCAGTCTGATCGTCCGCCCCTCGGGTACCGAGCCCAAGGTAAAGGTCTATATCCTGGCTCAGGGGACCGACCGCGCCGACTGCGCCGCCAAAGTGGCTCAATATGCCGCCTGGGCGGAGTCCCTGAAACGCTGAATCCCTCCCGACGGGCCGCCGCACAGCCATGCGGCGGCCCGTTTTGGAGCGTGCCAAGCCGCGCCTGCCGCGGCCATCCGCTCGCTTTTTGGGTTTTCCGCTGGATTTTCCACACTGCTGTGTTATAATGGGGCTGTCAAAAAAGTGGCAAAGCCGCTTTTCGAGAAGGCATGCGCGAAATTTTCACCTTGCTTTCCTGCGAATTGTCGGCAGAAATTTCGTGAAAAGCGTCCGTTCCAAGGCACATATCCTTGGAACGGACGGGATTTCCTTTTATTCCGCCGCCTGCGGGCGGCGGAACTCCCTGCGGGAGGGCTTTGGGGACAGTCCGAACGTCTGCAATCACACTGTCAGAGGGGGACGCATCTTATGGAACAGCAGCTTTTCAACAATTCCTATATCCTGGCCTGGCTCCAGTATTTCTCCGACCACACGCAGGTGGACTTGGAGAAGGTCAAGCTTTTGGATATCACCCGCAAAAACAAAAACCTGATCCCCACGGTGGAATCCCATCCGGCGGTGCTGGTCTTTACCGAGGCGGGCCATGCGGATATCTTCTACCGCATGTGGGATGCGGGCCTGGGCGACTGCACCGTCTGGTACAACGAGGGCTCGGATCCCTCCGGTCCCATCAAGCATGACCTGCTGCGGGATATGATCGACCGCGGCATCAACGCCTCGGCGGGCATGCTGGTGCTCAATCCCAACGCCCGCTCTTCGTATAAAGTCGGCATGCGCAACTCCAGCTTTTCCCGCGGCTCCATTCATTACGTGGGCAGCGAGATCCGTGCCGTGCTTCTCAATAAGATGCACCTGTCCGTGGGGGATACGGTGTGTGTGGTCAGCGGGGAAAGCATCGCGGTGGAGAGCGCCATCTTGGCAGGCGAAGGCACCGTCATCGCCGTGGAATACAACCAGCAGGATCGTCAGACCATGGAGGAAAACGCCCATAAATTCGGTCTGAACAACATCGCCATCATCGACCATGTGGACGACGCCTCTCTGTCCGGCCTGCCCGTGCCCACCCTGACCTTCCTGGTGGCCTCCGCCAGTCTGGAGCAGGAGCTCCAATGCCTGCTCCGCCGCAACCCCCATATGGAGTTTGTGATCTATACCCTGGACTTCCGCTGCGCCGCCTCTCTGCCCGCCCTGTTTGAGCAGTACGGCATCGGTGAGACCGAGGTGATCCAGATCGCCGTGTCCAAGCTGGGCGGCAAAAACACCTTCACGCAGGAGCCCGCTCCCTGGGTCATCTCCGGCCGGGCGTAAAACGTCCGGCGGAACCGCTCCTCGGATTTTGTCAAATTGACCCTTGACAATCCCGCCCCCATGGGCTATATTATTTCATAATTTATTCCGCTAAAGATGAGGATGGAGACAGTAGGGTCTGACCGAAGTTTTGCAGAGAGCCGGTGTCTGGTGAAAATCCGGTATCAGTAGGTCCCGCCCGAAGATCACTCCGGAGTTGCAGCCCGAACCGTTTGCCGAAGTAGGCGCTGCCGGCCTTCCCCGTTACCGGAAACGCATATGACGGTATGCAGTAACGGGTGGTACAGCGAAAGTGCAGGCTTTCGTCCCTTTACGGGACGAAAGCCTTTTTATTTTTCCGGAAACGGCCCGCGGGCTTTTCCGGCGGGGGCGGCTGCCCTCCGCGCTGCGAACGCAACCACTTCAATACGGGAGGAATCAACCATGAGCGCATCCATGACCGAGATCCGCTGGCACGGCCGCGGCGGCCAGGGGGCCAAAACGGCCTGCCTGCTGCTGGCCGACGCGGCCTTTGCCTCCGGCAAGTATGTCCAGGGGTTTCCCGAGTACGGTCCGGAGCGTATGGGCGCACCCATCACCGCCTATAACCGGATCAGCGACGTCCCCTGCACCATCCACTCCAACATCTACGCGCCCGACTACGTCGTGGTGGTGGACGAATCCCTGCTCTTCTCCGTGGATGTAACGGCGGGGCTGAAGGAGGGCGGCGCGCTGGTGATCAACTCCGCCAAAGCGCCCGCATCCCTGCGTCCTCTGCTGCGGGGCTGGACGGGCCGGGTGGGCGTCATCGACGCCCGCCGCATCTCCGAGGAGCATCTGGGCGGCTACTTTCCCAATACCCCCATGCTTTCCGCCATCGTGCAGGTCAGCCGTGTCCTGGATCCGGGACGTTTCATCGCGGATATGGAGGCCTCCTTCCGCCATAAATTTGCCACCAAACCCCAGGTGATCCAGGGCAATATGAACTGTCTGATCCAATCCATGAAGGAGGTGCGTCTGGCATGAGCATCCAGGCAAAGGCGATCAACGAGCAGACCCCCTGGCAGGATCTGACCCCCGGCGGGGAGATCTACGAGGGGGGCACCGCCCGGGCGGTGCGCACCGGCGAGTGGCGCTCCGACGTTCCGGTCTGGGACGCCTCCAGGTGCAAACAATGCCTTCTGTGCGCCCCCTACTGCCCCGACTCCTCCATTCCCGTGCAGGCCGGGCGGCGTCTGGACTTTGATCTGGACCACTGCAAGGGCTGCGGCATCTGCTGGAAGGTCTGTCCCTTCCAGGCCATCCAAATGCAGCAGGAGGTGCGCTGATATGAGCATCCGGGAACGTCTCTCCGGCAACGAAGCCATTGCCTGCGCCATGCGGCAGATCGACCCCGACGTCTTTGCCGCCTTCCCCATCACCCCCTCCACGGAGATCCCCCAGTATTTTGCCCAGTATGTGGCCGACGGCCGGGTGAGCACCGAGTTCATCCCCGTGGAGTCGGAGCACTCCTCTCTCTCCGCCTGTATCGGGGCCCAGGCCGCCGGCGTCCGGGCGGTCACCGCCACCTCCTCCTGCGGCCTGGCCTTTATGTACGAGGTGCTGTACGTAGCGGCCTCCGCCCGTCTGCCCATCACCCTGGCCTGCGTCAACCGCACGCTCACCGGCCCCATCAACATCAATAACGACCACTCCGACTCCATGGGCGCACGGGACACGGGCTGGCTCCAGCTCTACGCGGAAAATAACCAGGAGGCCTATGACAATTACCTCCAGGCCATGCGCATCGCCGAGACCCCCGACGTACGCCTGCCCATCATGGTCTGCCAGGACGGCTTCATCACCTCCCACGCCGTGGAAAATATCCTGCTGGAGGAGGACGCCGCCGTTAAGGCCTTCGTGGGCGAGTACCGCCCGGAGCACTATCTGCTCAAACAGGAAAATCCCCTGGCCGTGGGGCCCTATGATACCTGCCCCTACTGTATGGAGCATAAGGTACAGCAGGCCGAAGCCATGAAAAACGCCAAGCGGGCCATTCTGGATGTGGCCGCCGACTTTGCCCGCACCTTCGGCCGCTCCTACGGCTTCTTTGAGGAATACCGCATGGAGGACGCTGAGGTAGCCCTGGTGCTCATCGGCTCCACCGCCGGCACCGCGAAGGCCTGCGTGGAGCGCCTGCGCGCCCGCGGGGTCCGCGTGGGGCTCATCAAGCTGCGGGTCTTCCGTCCCTTCCCTGCCGAAGAGCTGGCCGCCGCGCTGGCCCATGTAAAGGCCGTGGCGGTTCTGGACAAGAGCGAGGGAAACTCCGCCTGCGGCGGTCCGCTTTTTGCCGAGACCCGCTGCGCCTGCTACGATCTGCCCCACCCGCCCAAAATGATCGACGTGGTCTACGGCCTGGCGGGCCGGGACTGCGCGGTGGAGGATGTGGAGCGGGTCTATCGCCGCCTGCTGCACATCGTCCAGACCGGCGAGACCGGCCCCCGCTACGTCCATATGGGCCAGCGCAGCAAACAGGAAGAGGTGTTGTAACATGGCATATAATCATAAGGCCGAACTCTCCAAGCCCGAGCGTTTTGTGGGCGGCCACCGGCTCTGCGCCGGGTGCGGCGCGGGCATCGTCTGCCGGGCCATGACCCGTGCGCTGGACGAAGGGGACAAGGCGGTCATCTGCAACGCCACCGGCTGCCTGGAGGTCTCCTCCTTCCTCTACCCCTATACCGCCTGGGAGGACTCCTACATCCACTCCGCCTTCGAGAACGCCTCCGCCACCTGCGGCGGCGTGGAGGCGGCTTATCGGGCTCTGAAAAAGAAGGGCAGGATCGACGATACCTTTAAATTCCTGGCCATCGGCGGGGACGGCGGTACCTATGACATCGGCTTCCAGTCTCTGTCGGGCGCCATGGAGCGCGGCCATGACATGACCTACTTCTGCTATGACAACGAAGCGTATATGAACACCGGCATCCAGCGCTCCTCCTCCACCCCCCGCTTTGCCAACGCCACCACCAGCCCCACCGGCGCGGAGAGCCTGGGCAAGCGCCAGAACAAAAAGGACCTGACCGGAATCCTGGCGGCCCACCGGATCCCCTACGTGGCGCAGACCACTTTCCTGGGCAACTTTAAGGATTTCCACGAGAAGGCCCATCGGGCCATCTATACCCCCGGCCCCGTCTTTGTCAACGTCCTGGCCCCCTGTCCCCGGGGCTGGCAGTATTCCCCCGAGCTGCTGCCCGAGATCTGCAAACTGGCGGTAGAGACCTGCGTCTGGCCCTTGTACGAGGTCGTGGAGGGCAAATGGATGCTCAGCTATGAGCCCAAAAAGAAACTTCCCGTCACCGAATTCATGAAGCTCCAGGGCCGCTTCAGGCACTGCTTCCGCCCCGGCAACGAGTGGACGCTGGAGGCCGCCCAGCAATCTGTGGACGAGCAGTGGGAGACCCTTCTGGCCCGCTGCGTGTAACTTTTCCCAAACGGCAAGTCCGGCCCCGCGGAGGGGGCTTCCGGTCGTTTCGCTTCCCTTCACGTCGTAATCGGAGGATTTTATCATGCACCGTCTTCTTTTCGTCTGCCACGGCAACATTTGCAGAAGCCCCATGGCTGAGTTTGTGATGAAGGACTTGGTGCGCAAAGCGGGCCTGGACCATTCGTTCGCAATTTCCTCAGCCGCCACCAGCGCCGAAGAGACCGGCCGCCCCGTCTATCCCCCCGCCCGCCGCATGCTCCTCTCCCATGGGCTCGATCCCTCCGGCAAGCGTGCAGTCCAGCTCCAGCCGGGGGATTACGTCCGCTGGGACCGGTTCATCGGCATGGATGAGGCCAACCGCCGCAGCATGACGCGGCTTTTCGGAGGCGACCCGGAGCACAAGGTACATCTGCTGCTGGATTACGCTCCCCGGCCCGGGTCGGTAGCCGATCCCTGGTATACCGGCGACTTTGAAACGGCCTGGCGGGATATATCCGCAGGGTGTGCCGGACTCTTTACGGCCCTGACCGGCCTTTGACGTACAATTTCTGGCTGGCTCTGGACAATCGCTCAACAATCTGGTAAGATGCAAGATATAAAATCTTTATCATAAGGAGCGTATCCAGCATGAAACAAGCAAGCACCTCCATCCGCTGGCTCTATCTTGTGGTGGGCGTCATCGCCCTGCTGTTCGCCGGTATTCTCTACGCCTGGTCCATCCTGAAAGCCCCCCTGGCCGCCGAATTCGGCTGGTCGGCGGCCGATCTGGCCCTGAATTTCACCTTAACCATGTGCTTTTTCTGTCTGGGCGGCATGGCAGGCGGACTGCTGGCCAAGCGGCTGGGTACCCGGCTCACCCTGATCCTGGCGGCCCTGCTCGCCTGCGCGGGCTTTCTGCTCACCGCCCGGCTCTCCGGGCAGAGCGTCGCCATGCTCTACGTGAGCTACGGCATCCTCAGCGGCGCGGGCATCGGCATCGCTTATAACGTCATCATCTCCACCACCAGCGCGTGGTTTCCCGACAAGAAAGGCACCTGCTCCGGCGCGCTGATGATGGGCTTCGGCGCTTCCGCCTTGGTGCTGGGCAATCTTGCGGGCGCGCTCATCGATCACCCGTCTGTGGGCTGGCGTGCCGCGTTCTCCTTCCTGGGCGGCGCTTTGGGCCTGGTGCTGCTGATCGCCGCTTTTCTCCTCCGCCTTCCCGCTCCGGATACCGCGCTGCCTCAGCCCCAGGTCAAAGCCGCCCGAAAGGACGAGGCGTTCGAGGCCCACGATTATACGCCCGGTGAGATGATCCGCCGCTTTCCCTTTTGGCGTGCGTTCCTCTGCATCGTCTTCCTGGCTGCGGTCGGCAACACCGTCATCTCGTTTGCCAAGGACCTCTCCCTCTCCGTCGGGGCCAACGCCGCCCTGGCCACCACTCTGGTCGGCGTGCTTTCGGTGTGCAATGGCCTGGGGCGCATCCTCACCGGCGCGCTCTTCGACCTGCTGGGCCGCCGCAGAACCATGCTGCTGGCCAATGTGACCGCCATCCTGGCCGCCGCGGTCACGCTGCTCTCGGTGCTCGCCGCTTCGGTGCCTCTGTGCGTCATCGGCCTGTGCGTCACCGGTCTGTCCTACGGCGCCTGTCCCACCATCTCCTCCGCGTTCACGTCCGCCTTTTATGGTACGAAGCATTTTCCCGTCAATTTTTCGATTATGAACTTCAATCTGATGGGCGCTTCCTTTATGGCCACCGCCGCCAGCGTCCTGCTGGGCAGCACCGGCGGCTATGTGGCCCCCTTCCTCCTGCTTCTGGTGCTGGCCCTGGCGGCGCTGTTGCTGAACCTGAGCGTCCGCCGTCCCTGATGCAAATCAAAACGTGCCCGGCTCTCCTTTTTACCCGCAGAACAGCGCCCTCCGGCCTTGAGCCGGAGGGCGCTGTCGCGTCTTAATTTCGTTTTCCGCCCCGGTTTTTTACTGCGTTGACGAGGGCGTCTCCGTTCTGGAAGAAGCCCAGCATAAAGCGCAGCACCGAATAGGATAGGCCCAGAAAAACCAGCAGGATCAGCAGGGTCTGTATATTCAGCGGGGACAACCCAAAGCTGCTGCCAAACCCCAGTACCGCCACGGCGGAAGAGCCCGCCATGGCGCCCCATACCACCCGGCGCTTCCAGTCGAAGGGCTTGCACACCTGGTAGAGCACCAGAAGGCCGATAAACAGCAGCAGGATGGCCGCCATGGTAGACAGCTCTTCGGTGGTGAACGCGAATGCCCAGTAGAAAAGCTCCAGGCCCAGGATCACCAGCAGGTCGGTGAGCCCGCCGGGCAGCGCCGCCCGAAACACATTTCCCAAGAACCGTCCCTTCACCAGGCTGTGGTTGGGCTCCAGCGCCAGGAAGAAGGAGGGCACGCCGATGGTCAGGGCGCTCATAAGGGAGAGCTGAAGCGGGGTGACCGGATAGGGGAAGGAGGCAAACAGGGAGATGATGGACAGGCAGAACGAGAAAATATTCTTCACCAGGAACAGGGCGGCCGCCCGCTGGATATTGTTGATGACCCGCCGCCCCTCGGCCACGACCTTCGGCATGGCTGAGAAGTCGGAGTTGAGCAGCACCAGCTGGGCCGCGTGACAGGCGGCCTCCGCGCCGGAGGCCAGGGCGATGCCGCAGTCGGCATCCTTGAGGGCCAGCACGTCGTTGACGCCGTCGCCGGTCATGGCCACGGTGTGGCCTGCCTTCTGGAGGGCGCGTACCAGCTTGCGCTTCTGCCCCGGGGTCACCCGGCCGAAGACGGTGTACTTCACCGCCGCCCGCTCCAGGTCGCCGTCGCTTTTCAGGGCAGCCGCGTCCACGTAGTGCTCCGCTCCCGGGATCCCCGCCTGACGGGCCACCTCGGAGACCGTGATCGGGTTATCCCCCGAGATGACCTTCACATGGACGCCCTGTTCGGCAAAATACTGAAACGTCTTGGGCGCGGCGGCGCGCACCCGGTTGGACAGCAGCACCAGGGCCATAGGGCTCACCCGCTGGGGAGACAGGCCCCGCTGCTCGGGCACGCCATCGTATTCCGCCACCAGCAGCACCCGGTAGCCCTTGGCGGACCAGGGCTCCACCTGCTCCTTCACCTCAGCGTAGCGCGCGCCCAGCACGAACTCCGGCGCGCCCACCAGGTAGGCGCCGTGTCCCGGGAAGACCGCCCCGCTCCACTTGGTGGCGGAGGTAAAGGGAATTGTATGGGAGGCATGCCATACGGACACGCCGTGAAACTTGTTCCGCATGGCTTTGGCGGTGTCGTTGTCCGCATCCACCGCCCGATAGAAGGCATTGAGCACCTCAGTGACCGCCTCGCCGGACCAGCGCTCCTCGTTCAGCAGCACCGTCTCCCCCACCTCCATATGGGGTTCGGTGATGGTACCGGTCTTATCCACGCACAGAACGTCCACCCGGGCCAGCGTCTCGATGCAGCTCATATCCTGGGCGAGCACCTTACCCCGGGCCAGACGTACGACGCTCACCGCCAGGGCCACGCTGGTCAGCAGGTACAACCCCTCCGGGATCATGCCGATGAGGGCGGCCACCGTGGACACCACGGCCTGCTTCGCCCCCAGCTCCAGGAAATAATACTCCTTGATGAACAGGGCCACCCCCAGTGGGACCAGCACGATGCCGATGAAGCGGATGAGCTTGTCCAGAGAGGCCATCATCTCGCTTTTGCCGGCGGTAACATTCTTTTTGGCCTCCAGGGTGAGCCGTGCCGCATACGAGTCCGCCCCCACCTGGTCCAGCCGCGCCCGGCATTTCCCCGAGACGATGAAAGAGCCGGACAGCAGCCCCTCCCCGGGCTTTTTGGTAATGGCGTCGGCCTCGCCGGTGATCAGGGCCTCGTTCACCTGCACCTGTCCGGCCAGGACGGTGGCGTCGGCGGGGATCTGGTCCCCGGCGGAAAACTCCGCCACGTCGTCCCGCACCAGCTGGGCGGCGGGGATGGACAGCAGGTTCCCCTCCCGCACCACCTTGGCCCGGGGCGCGGAGAGCAGGTTGAGCTTGTCGATGGTCTGCTTGCTGCGCAGCTGCTGGATGATGCCGATGCCGGTATTGGCCGCGGCGATCAGCAGAAACAGCATATCGTCAAAGGAGCCCACCGCGATCAGCAGGGCCGCCAGAACGATGAAGATGAAGTTAAAGAAGGTGCACACATTCTCCCGGACGATCTGCCCCACGCTCTTGGTGGGGGATTCCACCGCGGTATTGGCCCAGCCCGCCCGGTGGCGCAGCTGCACCTGCTCCATGGTCAGGCCCTGGGTGGGGTCCGGTGTGACCCGTGGCACCTCCTGCCGGGGCCGTGGCTGTTCGGGCACAGTGGGCTTGCGCTCGTTTTTTTTCATGCTCATGCCTCTTGCTTCCTCAGATTTCCGTACGCCCCCATTCGCATGCGTTCGGAGCAATGCCGGTTGATTCAGCAGACATTATTATACTGTCCCGCCCCGCCCCGGACAAGGCTCTTTCGGGAAATTTAACGCTTTCGACATAATTTCTTTGTATTGGAACTGCTTAAAACGAGTCTACCCGCCCCCCGCGGCTACTATACTGTGGATAAGGAGGCGGTGCCGATGGAATTGGGACAGGACAAACAGCAGACCATCACCCGGCTGGCGATCTGCGTGGTCATTGCGGTCATGCTTTACGCGGCGCTGGACAAATTGGGCGGCGGCATTCCAAAGCTGGCCCCCTACAAGCCCTGGCTGGAGCAGAACAAGGTGCAGGCCATCGCTATCGCTGCGGCGGTGCTGTTCGGCGCCTCTCTGGCGGCGTTCCCCCTGGAGGAGCCTGCTGCCCCGCCCCCCGCAGCCAGCGAGGCGGACCCCTGCGCAGGGTTTGAAAGGGCCTGTGATTTGCCGTAAGGCAAATCACAGGCCCTCAGCATGCCGCCCGTCTGACCTTATAAAAAAACTTGAATTTGGATATTTCAATCATGCCATATTTGCCGTATGATGGCAATGCCAAATAGAACCGGCCGGTTCTGGCGATCTGCATGGAAAGGGGTCCAACTTTTATGGAAAAGACAGCGGAACACCATACGGCCGCGGCGGCACGTCAGACCCGGATGCTGGTGATGACGGCGCTGTTCGCGGCGCTGGGCTATGTGGCCACCCGGGTACTTCAGGTTCCTTCTCCCTCCGGGGGCTATCTGAATCTGGGCGACGCAGTCGTGCTGTTGGGCGCTTATCTGCTGGGGCCGGTGTACGGCGCCGCCGCCGGGGGGCTGGGGCCCGCTCTGGCGGACCTTTTGTCCGGCTATGCCGCCTGGGTTCCGGGGACCTTGTGTATCAAGGCCCTGATGGGGCTGACGGCCGCCCTGCTGTACCGGGGTCTTGGGAAACGCTCCTGGGCGCTGCCGGTGTGCGGTCTGGCTGCGGAGGCCATCATGGTGGCGGGCTATTGGCTGTACGACGCGCTTTTAGCCTCGCTGGGCGGACAGGCCTTTGCCGTGAGCCTGATCGGTTCGGCTGCCGGCATTCCCAGCAACCTTGTGCAGGCGGCGTTCGGCGCGGTGGTATCCACCCTGCTGGCCATGGTGCTGCGGAGGAGCGGCTATGTGTGCAAGGAATTCCCCCATCTTTAGCTCCTGCGCGCCGGCGGATCGGGACAGGGAGCGGCGCCCCCGGCCGGAAAACATCCGGCCGGGGGCGCCGCGGCTTTTCAGCGGAATTTGGGCAGCAGCGCCGCGCCGATCAACCCCGCGTCGTTGCCCAGCTGGGCCCGTACCAGCCGGGTGCGGTGGACTTGGTTGCGGGCGTAATCCTCCCGGTTGAGGATGTACCGTACCGGGGCCATCAGGGTCTCCCCCTGGGCGGAGGGTCCTCCGCCGATGCAGAATACCTCCGGCTGAAAGATATTGACCAGGCTGGCCACGCCGCAGCCCAGGTAGCTGACATACTCGTCGATGACCTGCCCGGCGGCGGCGTCCCCCAGGGCGGCGGCGTCAAAGGGCGTGCGGCCGTTGACCCCTTCGCTCCCCCCCGCCAGCTCCCACAGCTTGGAATCCCGGTGCGCCTGCATCGCCTCCCGGGTGCGCTTGATCAGGGCGGTGGCGGAGCAATAGGCTTCCAAACATCCGCGCCGCCCGCAGGTGCAGGGACGTCCGTTGTACTCAATGACGAAGTGCCCCACCTCCAGCCCGGCGTAGTTGAAGCCGGTGTAGAGCTTCCCATCCAGCACCGCGCCGCCGCCCACGCCGGTCCCCAGCGTAATGGCCACCATGGACGAGCTGCCCTTGCCCGCCCCGGCGGCATATTCCCCCAGGGCGGCGGCATTTGCGTCGTTTTCCAGGTGAATCTCTTTGTTCAGCCGCGCTTCCAGCAGCGCCGCCAGAGGCACGTCCCGGAAATCCAGATTGGACCAGTATTTCACTACCCCCTCAGCGGGCTGGATGGTGCCGGGAGAGCCCACGCCCACCGTGGCGATCTCCTCCCAGCCGACCCCCGCGTCCACCGCCGCCGCGTGGGCCGCGGCGGCCATGGCGTCGGCCACCGGCTCCACCCCTCGGGGCGTGGGCAGGCTGGCACGGCCCAGGATCGTCCCCGCGTCATCCACCACGGCGGCGGCCACATTGGTGCCGCCCAGATCAATACCCAGATAGTTCATACGCCCGACCTCCTTCTTTTTCTGTCCCTCAGCATTATAAAACAAAGCGCCGGCCCTCACAAGAGGGCCGGCATTTTTTCCTAAGATCCCCGCTCTACCAGCTGGTCACCGTGCCCCGAACCCTCTTGGGCTTTTTGGGGGTGACGATGACCGGCTGTGCCGCCTGCGCCGGACGGCTGGTGCGAAAGTGGACCCAGAGGGTCACCCCCGCGCTGATGAGCAGGAAGGAATAGAAACTGATCCCCCGGGAGAGCAGCACCGCGGGGGTGACCAGCGCAGAGCCGAAGAACAGGGTCATGGCCTTTACAAAGCCTCCCTCAGAGGCGCCCACCGCACCCGGAAGCGGCAGAGAGGAGACCGCCAGCGTCACCAGCGCCTGGGTGCAGATGATATCTGCGGCGCTGTAGCCGGACAGTCCAAAGGCGCGATACACCACAAAAGGCACCGAAAACAGCGCGGTAAGCTGCACCGCGGTCACACCGGCCAGGATGGGGATCAGGCCGGGATTGGCCTTAACGCAGTCGGCGCCCCGGCGGTACTCCTGCATCTGATGCTCCAGCTTTTCCTCCGCAGCGGGACGATTCCGGACCAGGTGCAGGCGCTCCAGCAGGTTCAGCACCCAACCGGTGAGCGCTCTTGCCGCGCCCGGCAGGAACATGAGGCACAGCATCCCCCCCGTGAGCGCCAGGTTGACCGCCCCGCCGAACAGGAGCAGCAGCGCCAGCCCTCCGCCCAGATTGGCCAGCAGATCGAAGCGGAAGAGCACCACGCCCAGAGCGTAGAGAAGCACCACCACCTGATAGCATACGGCGATGAGCATCATATTCAGCGTCCCGTGGGCGGCGGGGATCCCGTCCCTGGACATATAGTAGATCTGGGCGGGCTGCCCGCCGGTGGAGGAAGGGGTGATGGAGCTGAAATAGAATCCGGTGAAGGAGTAGCCCAGACACCGGCGGTAAGGAGCGCGATGGCCCAGCCGGCTCAGGATCAGCCGGGAACAAAGGGCCTCGCAGCCTATAAAGAGCAGCATCAAGCCAAGACCGGCCAGCACATAAAGCGGCTTCACCTGTCCCAGCACCGCCGCCAGCCGCGCGACAGGCTGTTCCCGCAGCAGGAGGAAACCGGTCGCGCCCATGAGCGCCAGCAGCAGGGCGGCGCCCAGCCAGGTTCTTTTCCGATTCATATCAGGCGCACACCTCCTTCCGCTGCGCGGCCAGGGCCGACAGGATGTGACCCAGGCTCTGTTCCTCCAGCTGTCCCTTCATGTCCCGCATATTCCGGGCCATGGACTCCAGCGCTTCGTCGTCGTAGATCAGCGCGCGGATGGCCGCCAGGCACGCCTCCGGCTCCTTGGCCGCTACCCGGCCCAATCCCCGCTTCACCAGGAAGCGGGCATTGTTCTTTTCCTGCTGCAAAAAAGGCTCCCAGGCCAGGATGGGAAGCTCGGAAAAGATGGTCTCGAACAGGGTAATGCCGCCCGGCTTGGTAAGCGCCAGGTCGGCGCGCGCCATATAGTCGTAGACCCGGTCGGTATAACCCAGCACCTCGATGTTTTGATATTTGCCCGCCAGGCGCTCGTAAAGCTTGCGGTTGTTTCCGGTGATGAGGGTGGTCTTCACGCCGGGCAGGGCGTTGAGCTGTTCGTAGAACTTGTCCCGCCGGGGCAGCAGCCCCAGGCCGCCGCCCATAATGAGCAGATGCCGCTCCCGCCCGGCCCTGCGCTGGACCGGGCGTTTGAATTCCGAGCGCACCGGGATACCGGTGACGCAGATGATGGAGCGCTCCACACCCTTGGCCGCCAGCCGCTCCCGGATGTCGTTGGACCCCACCAGATAGCAGTCCGTGCCGCTGGTGATCCACTCGGAGTGGGAAGACAGGTCTGTGACGCAGGTCACCAGGGGCAGGGTACTGCCGTTTTCCTTTTTGTAGCGGGATACCAGCTGGGCGCACATGGGATGGGTGGCCACCACCGCATCCGGTCTCCGCTGCGTCAGCAGTTCCTCCAGCGCATCCAGAAAGACGGGCTCGAACGCGGGCCGGAATTCCATATGCGCGTTTTCGGTGAGTTTATAGTACATATTAAACAGCCCGCTGCCTCGGGTGACCAGCAGGTTGAAACACTGATAGACGGTCTTGGACACGTTGGGCATGGCATAGGCCACCAGGTCCTCCACGTCCACCTCCGCCTGCGGGAAGGCCCGCAGCAGCTGCTGCCGGAGGGACAGGGAGGCCGAATAATGGCCCATGCCGAACTTTCCGGTCAGTATGAGGATTTTCAAAGCGTTTCCCTCCTTTTACAAGGTATAGTATAAAGGAGGTTTCTTTAGAAAACAGTGGGGCAAATCTTAAAATGACATTAAGAAAAAGAAACGTTTTTTTCACTCTGCCCCGGAACCTCCTCGGGCGGCTGCTCCGGCGGCGCGCAGCAGACCGCCGCCCGCCAGCCGTCTCCTCCGTAGGCGCGAAACCGCAGTCCGTCCAGCGTCCCCCCCTGTCCCGGTGCCAGCAGCGGCACGGCGATCGCCCGGGCCGGGCCGGAAAGCCCCGCGCCGGTACATTTCACCCGCGCTTCCTTCAGGGTCCAGAGGGTATAAAAGCGCTCCCAGCCTCCGCCCTGCCGGACAAACCAGGCGTATTCCTCCGGGGAGAGCACGTGCCGGGGCAGCCCCGTCCTCCGGGGCCGGATGCGCTCCACATCCACCCCCACCGCCGCCGCGCCCGCGCCGCACAGGATCAGTCCGCCGCTGTGGCTGACGTTGAAGCGCAGCTCCGGCCGGGCCGGAAAAAAGGGCTTGCCCCCGCCGTCCCGCGCCAGTGCGGGCAGGCGCTCCAGACCGTATTCCGTTCGCAGCAGCGCTTCCAGCAGCGCATAGGCGTCCCCGGTCCCCAGCCGCAGCACCATGTTCCCCGCCTCCCTTTTTTCTAAGGCATTACCGCATCATTCAACGCGTGCGGATCGGCGCGAAAATTTGTGCCGCAAAAAGGCGCAAAACCGCAGGAATACTTTTTGTATTGCAAGGTTTTGCAACGCATTTGTGGGGCAAATCGGCCGCCAAAATGTGCGTGGGGAATTGTGCGGTGATGCCCTAATTATAGCACAAAAGGAGCCGGGCGTCTCGGCTGGTTCAGGCCGGAGATAACAGATCGTTCTCGCCGGTGCCGGACAGCCGTTGGCAGCTGTGCCGCTCACAGCGGACGCATGCCCTTTTCGGTTCTTACGGCGCCTCAAACGTCCCCAGGAACAGCGGCACGCCCCGCTCCAGATCCACAATTCCGTAGACGAAGGGCCGGTCCAGGATCAGCACCGCAGCCTCTTCTGCCGGCATACTCATCGCCTCCATGACCGCCGCCGTTACGGCAGCGGCCTCCGTCCCCTTCTCGTTGACCTGGATGCGGGTCTTCTGCATCACGCTGCCGATATAGATAGGTCCGTCGGCCGTCCCCATAGCGGAAAAATCAGCGGCATCCGGATCAAACGCCGCCCCCAGCCCCAGCGTGGAGAGCGCGTCGTTCAGCATCCCGCCCCACTCCGCTTCAAATTTGGGCAGGCGCAGGGAAAGGCGCGTCTGCTCCGCCGCCGCGAGCAGGGCGGGCACCGTGCCGCCATCCCAGCCGGACAGATATTCCGTCAGATCCGTCCCCTCCTTCGGCAGCACCGCCAGAAAGCCCAGCCGCCCGTCGTCATAGGGCAGCACCACGCCGCTCTCCCGCTCCGTTTGGAGGTACCGCTCCTGCCGCACGCCGTTGCCCAGAAACTCGGTCTGCCGCGTTCCTGCGGCGGAGCGGAAGGGGAGCGCGGTGGTTTTGGCCGGATCAAAGGGCGCGGCCCAGGCATTTTTCAGATAAAGGGCGTTGACCAGCAGAAGCACCGCCTGCGCGTCCAGCGGCCGGTCCAGCACGCCGTCGATCAGGCCCATGGTCTGCTCCTTCACCCAGGCGTTGACCTGTTTCACCGTCTCCATGGCGGTCAGGTCGGCCTGATAGAGTCCGGCCCCATACGTGTCGGCGCAGCGGCGGAGAAAGCCGTCGTCCGCCGTCCAGCCCGTACCGATCCACAGTCCGTTTGCGATGTTGCACCGGGTCGTTCCCTCCAGGCCCCGGTAATCCTCCATCAGGGCGGCGCAGCTGGCGTTGAGCTCCTCCAGGCTCACGCCGCCTCCCAGCACTTCCAAAAATGCCTCCAGCGTCTCCCCGGCGGCCCCGTTGGCGGTCATGGACAGGCACAAAAGGGCGGACAGGGGCGAGACGAGGGTGTTTTCCCCCTCCTGCCGCACCTGCGCCAGCAGCGCCGCGCCGAAGGCGCCCAGGGCGTAGTCTGCCTCCGCCGAAGGGGCGGGGCGCACCGGAGCGGTACCGGTCCCCGCCGGGGCGGGCGTCAGGGAACGCCCGCTCCCGGCGGCGGCGCAGCCGCCCAGCAGGAGCAGCGCCAGACCCAGGGATAAGAATCGGATCCGTTTCATTCGTTTCTCTCCTTTCCGTCAGCCCGTCTCAAAGGTACCCAGGAACAGGGGCACGCCCCGCTCCAGGTCCACGATGCCGTAGACGAAGGGCCGGTCAAAGACCAGCTCCTCCGGGGGCGCCGCGCCTGCGCCGCTCATGCCGATGAAGGTGAAGGAAAAGGCCCGGGTACCCTGTTCATCCACTTCGATCCCGGCCCCGTGCTCTACGGCGCTGATATACAGGGGATTGCCGTGCGCATCCCGCCCCATGGGGGCAAAGTCCGCCGCGTCCGGGTCAAAGGCGTCGGTCAGGCCCATCGCCTGGAGGGCCCCGACCAGGGAGCCGCTCCACATCATCTCGAATTTGGGCAGGCGCAGCGTAAAATACTCCGTCCCGGCCCCGGCGATCAATCCGGCCAGGGCCGCGCCGTCCAGGGTATCCAGGTACTCCCCCAGCGGCGTGCCCTGGCTGGGCATCAGGGCCAGAAACGCCAGCCGGCCGTCCCGGTAGGGCAGCAGCACGCCCTGTTCCGCGTCGGTACCGATATACCGGTCCTCCCGTCCGCCGCTGCTCATCAGATCCACCGTGGCCTCCCCACCGCCCTCCGGATAGAAGGGACGAGCCTCCCAGGTGTCGTCCGGGTCAAATTCCTCCGCCCATTTGCCTTCAAAGTAAACGGCGTTGGCCAGGGCCAGGACGGTGGCGGAGTCGATCTCCTTCAGCGCGTTTTGAATGTGTCCGCCGGTATTCCGCTCGATCCAGGCGTTGATCTGCTTCCGGGTGCCGGGGTTGGAAAAGTCGGCGGCGAAGGCATCGGCCTGATAGGTGCCGGTGCAGCGGCTCAGAAAAGCGTCCTCCACCTGCGCCCCCTCGTCCAGCCAGAGGCCGTCGGCAATGGAAAGCGTGGTCTCCCCTTCCAGCGCGGCGTACTCCGAGAGCAGCGAGGCGCAGTTGGCGTTGAGCGTTTCCAGGCTCCCGTCCCCGGCCAGTACCGCTTCGAACTGCGCCAACGTCCCGCCCGCCGCGCCGTTGGCGGCCATGGACAGGCACAGCGCCGCGCTCAGGGGCGAGACGAAGGTGTTCTCGCCCGCCGTGCGGGTCTGCCGCAGCAGCTCCAGCCCAAAGTCGCCCAGGGCCGTATCCAGCGCCGCGTCGCGGCGGGCCGGAGCCTCCGGGGCCGCCCGGCCGGGCTGGAGCGCCGTGACGCCTGCCGAGCAGGCGCTCAACAGCAGGGCCATCGTCAGTGCAAGAGATAACAGCGTTCGTTTCATTGGCTTCCCTCCCAATCGGATTTGCTTTTTAGACGCTCTTTGGGGTAAAATGTTCCTGCGTCTTAAATACTTCTTAATCCTTTTCCCCCCTTGGGCTTAAATCTGCCGTGCTAAGATAGCGGCAATGAGGTGATCTTTTTGTACACTGTGCTCATCTGCGACGACGATAAGGACATCGTATCCGCTCTGGACATCTACCTGACCAGCGAGGGGTATCGCACGCTCAAGGCCTATGACGGGCTGGAGTGTCTGAAGCTGGTGGAGGAACACGAGGTGCACCTCATTCTCCTGGACGTGATGATGCCGGGTCTGGACGGCATCCGCACCACCGCCAAGCTGCGGGAAAAGCGGAATATCCCCATCATCCTGCTCACCGCGAAAAGTGAGGATTCCGACAAGGTGCTGGGCCTGAATATCGGCGCGGACGACTATGTGACCAAACCCTTCAATCCCATCGAGGTCATCGCCCGGGTCAAAAGCCAGCTGCGCCGGTACACCACCCTGGGCGGCCAGCAGCATGCCGGGGGACCGGCGGTGCTCACCAACGGAGGCATCCGTCTGGACGACGCCGCCAAGGCGGTGACGGTGGACGGAGAGATGGTGAGCCTCACGCCCATTGAGTACAACATCCTGCTGCTGCTCATGCAGAATCCGGGACGGGTATACTCCACCGGACAGATCTACGAACTGGTATGGAACGACCCCGCCCTGGGCTCGGAGAACACGGTAGCCGTGCATATCCGCCACCTGCGGGAGAAGCTCGAGATCGACCCGGCAAATCCCCGCTATCTCAAGGTGGTGTGGGGCCTGGGCTATAAGATGGAGAAGCTGTGACGCTTTTCCCCCATATCCGCCCCTTGACAAGGAGACGTGATCTCATGAAAAAACAGCTGCGCACCCATCCCGCCCTCAAAGCCTTAGCCGTGATCCTGGCCCTTGTGCTGGGGGCAGGCGGCTTCTGGGCCAGCCTGTTCACCCTGAGCCAGTGGGACGATATTTGGACCGGAACGGGGTATTACGAGAGCAGCAATTGCTACTCCAACTTGTATAACCGCCTCGCCCAGGTACGGGAGCTGGCCTGGCTGATGCAGAACCGCACCTGGGACGGCTCCCTGTCCTATCTGGACCAGCAGCGGCTGGAGGCTCTGCAGGAGGCGCTCTCCCCGGAACAGACCAATTTCCGTTTCCGTCTGGTGGACAACGCCACCGGCGAGCCGGTGTACGGCAATCTGCCCGGCGGCCAGACGATGGAGGGGGCCGTCTACCGGGTCCTGTCCGATTCCCTGGAACTGCAGCGCTACAACGGCGGGCATGAGGACGACTACCAAACCTGGGATCAGGAGATGGACTATTATCAGCTGCATATCATCCAGAGCGACGGGAGCACGCTGCTCTTCCTTCCGGAGGAGGAATCCGTGGCCAACCAATACGGCTGGCTTTTCAACGGAAGCAGCTGGGATTACTATGAGGAACTGGACCGCCGGGTCCTCTCCCGTGTGCTGGCGGTGGAATACGGCGTGACCAACCCCCAGACCGTGACGGATGAGTTTACCGAGGGCGCGCAGGACTACCTGGAGTACGCCCAATACCTGCCCGGCGTGGCCCTTCTGTCCTTGGCGCTGGATGTGCTGACCGTCCTGCTGGTGGTGTTCCTCTGCCTGGGCGCCGGCCGGCGGCGGGACCGGGAGGGCGTACTTCTCAACCACTTTGACCGCATCCCGCTGGACCTGCTGATCTTTCTGGAGTTCTGGGCCCTGGCGGCCCTGCTTGCGCTCGGGGATTCCATGGCCTGGGCCCTGAATTCCGGTGCGCTGAATTTGGAAACGGCGGTGGGGCTGGGCGTGCTCTCCCTGGGCATCAGCGGATGCCTGCTGGCCTTTCTGCTCACCCTGGCTACCCGCATCAAAACGCGCACCGTCTTCTCCAACACCCTGACCTGGCTGCTGTGCCGGGCCATCGGCCGGCTCTGCCGGGCGCTCGGCCGCTCCTGGCCGCTGACCTGGCGGGTGGTCGTGCTCTTCCTGCTCTATCTGCTGGGGAGCGTCCTGACTGCGCTGACGGTTTTCCTGATCCCCGTGTATCAGGGGCTGGCGCTCTACTTCCTTTGCCGCTGGACCATCCAGTGGCGGCGTGTGCGGGAGGGCGCGGCGCGCATCGTGGGGGGCGACCCCAGCTGCAAGATCGATACCGGCGGCAAGATGTATCCCGACCTGCGGGAGCATGCCGAACAGCTCAACGATCTGGGCGGCGCCATCCGCACCGCTGTGGACCGGCAGCTCAAAAGCGAGCGCTTTAAGGCGGAACTCATCACCAACGTCTCCCACGACCTCAAAACTCCGCTCACCTCCATCATCAACTATGTGGACCTTTTGAAAAAAGAGGAGATTCAGAATCCCAGGGCAGCCGAGTACATCGAGGTGCTGGACCGGAAGAGCCAGCGGCTGAAAAAGCTCACCGAGGACCTGGTGGAGGCCTCCAAGGCGTCCACTGGAAACCTGGCGGTGAACCGGGAACGGCTGGGCATGGTACAGCTGGTGCAGCAGGCCATCGGGGAATTCGAGGAAAAGTTTGCCCAGCGCGGCCTGCAGCTGATCTCCTCCTTCCCTGCCGAGGAGGCCTATATTCAGGCCGACGGGCGGCATCTGTGGCGCATCATCGACAACCTGCTCTCCAACTGCAACAAGTACGCCATGGAGGGCACCCGGGTCTATCTGGACGTGATGAAGTGGGACGGAACGGTGACCCTGTCGGTGAAAAACATTTCCCAGCAGCAGCTCAATATCCCCGCCGAGCAGCTGATGGAACGTTTTGTGCGGGGGGAGGAATCCCGCAGTACCGAGGGCTCCGGTCTGGGTCTGTCCATCGCGCGCAGCCTGACGGAGCTTCAGGGCGGCGTCTTCCGTCTGGATATCGACGGGGACCTGTTCAAGGCCGCCCTCTCCTTCCCGGAGGATTGCAGTCCGTCCGCATAAAACGCATGACTTTGCTCCGGCCTGGGATACTAAGCCTATCCCAGGCCGGAGCTTTTGCCGCTGCTCCGCAAAAAGCGCTCCGGCAAACGGGCAGCGACGATTACCAGTAAGGAGTAGGTTATGTACGACATCATTATCGTGGGCGGCGGCCCGGCCGGCCTGACGGCGGCACTGTACGCCAAACGGGCCGGCTTTTCCACCCTGCTGTTGGAGGGCGGAGTTCTGGGCGGTCAGGCGGCCGCCACACCCGACATCGAAAACTGGCCGGGCACCCGCCATATCTCGGGCAGCGACTTCGCCGCCAATCTCTACGAGCAGTCCAGGGCGCTGGGGGCCGAGCTCCGATTGGAGGCCGCCACGGCGCTGGAGGCGGAAGGCGCGCTGCGCCGGGTGTCCACTTCCGCCGGGCGCTACGAGGCCCGCTGCGTCATCCTCGCCAACGGCGTCAAGCGCCGGAAGCTGGGCGTGCCCGGGGAGGAGCGGCTGGCGGGCCGGGGGGTGAGCTATTGCGCCACCTGCGACGGAAACTTTTTCCGGGGCAAGGAGGTGGCCGTGGTAGGCGGCGGCAACACCGCGCTGGAGGACGCCCTCTATCTGGCCGCCCTGTGTCCCAAGGTCCATCTCATCCACCGGCGGGAACGCTTCACGGGCGACGCGCATCTGGTGGACAGTGTGCGGGATGTGGCCAATATCCGCCGCTGCATGGATACCCGCGTGCTGGAGATCCAGGGGGAGGCGTCGGTGTCCGCCCTGCGTCTGGAGGGCCCCCGCGGGGCGCATATTCTCCCCGTCTCCGGTGTGTTTGCCGCCGTGGGCCTCATCCCCGACAACGAGGCCTTCGCCCCGCCCCTGGAGCTGGACGCATACGGCTATCTCCAGGCCGGCTGCGACTGCCGCACGCCGCTGCCCGGGGTCTTCGCCGCGGGGGATACCCGTTCCAAGCAGCTGCGCCAGCTGGTCACCGCCGCGGCCGACGGCGCCACCGCCGCCTTTCAGGCGGGGCTGTATCTCCATGAGATGCAGCCTGTGTAGCGGCTGTCGAAAAAGCGGCTTCGCCACGTACCTGCCGCGGCGGAACACGGCCGAACCCTGTGAAGGGTTTTCGGCAAACAGAACGGACGGGAGCGCCGCTTTGGCGCTCCCGTCCGTGATTTGTTTCCGCCGCAAGCGTATGCGGCGCTTCCTTGCACCTGTTTTCCGTTTTGCGCGGGCGGGTCAGTCGAGAAACTGGATGCCGCCGCCCAACACGCCGTCCCCGATGTAGACGCTCAGGGTGGCGTCCAGGGCGCCCTCCCAGCAATGCTCGTAGTCCGGAAATTCCGCGCGCAGGCGGGCGGAGAACTCCGCCATCTCCTCCGGCGCGCCTCCGTTGGCCACGCCCAGGTTATACCGCCGCTTCCGCCCGTTCAGGTGCTTGTGCATCAGCTCGATGATCTTGTCCTGCACCTGCCGCCGTCCCCGTACTTTGGCGATGCTCTGGAGCTGCCCGTCCTGGGAGAAGGTGATGATGGGCTTGATCTTGAGCATGGCACCCGCCATGGCGGTGATCTTCCCGATGCGCCCTCCCTTGTACAGATACTCCAGCGTGTCCACAGAAAAGAACGGAAACGTGTTGGCGATGATGTGGGGGGCCCGCACCTTCACCAGCGTCTCCCAGTCCAGCCCGGCCTGAATCTCCTCCCAGAGCTGGAGCACCGTGATGCCCATCCCCAGCGCGCCGCTCTTGGAGTCGAAGACCGCCACCTCCAGGTCCTCCCGCTGTTCCCCCTGTATGCGCACCATATTATAGGTACCCGACAATCCGGAGGAGAGCATGAGGGCGACGACCTTTTCGTACCCATCGGCGCGGATCTGGTCAAAGGCATCGCTGACCACGCCGCCCTCCGGCAGCGAGGTCCTGGGCACTTCTCCCCGGTGGAGCCGGTCGTAGATATCTCCGGCGAAAATGTCCACGCCGTCGGAATAATCCCCGTCGCCGCACAGGATCTTCAGTGGCACCACATAGATGGGTTTTCCCGCACGCATCGCGGGGGGCAGGTCGGCGGTAGAGTCGGTCAGCAGTGCGATCTTGTGGGGGTTTGACAAGACAATCATCCTACTCTATAATTGAAGTGACGTCACATAACGCCGTTATGCTGTTATTATATCGGTCTTCCGCGGCTGCGTCAAGGGGAGGGGAGGAAAGAAACATGGACTATCGTCAGCGGCGGAAAGAGCAGGCCCGCCGAACGGAGCAGGCCATCTTGCAGGCCGCCTTGGCTCTTGCCCGGGAACACAGTTTTGACAAGGTCTCCGTCCGGGACATCTGCCAGCGCTCCGGCATCACTACCGGGGCCTTTTACCATCATTTCCGTTCCAAGGAGGACCTGCTCTCCCGGGGCTTTGCCCCGCTGGACCTCTACATGGAACAGGCGCTGGCCGGGCACGGGGCCGATGCGCCGCCGGAGCAGCTCTGGCGCATCCTGTCCAGCTATGCCGCCTTTATTGAGGCTCTGGGCTGGGAGCTGGTGGCCCGCTATTACCAGCGCCGTCTGGACAGCCCGGACGACGCCTCCTCCATGGACCCTACCCGCTACACCCTGCGCGCCATGCTGGATTGCCTGCACCAGGCCGAGGCTCAGGGCATCCTGCTGCCGGGGCAGTCGGTGGAGTGGACGGCGGATTTTTTCTTCCGCCACTTCCGGGGTGTGGTGGTGGACTGGGTGCTTCACCGGGGTTCCTATCCATTACTACCCAGGCTGGAGCAGGATTACGCTCTGTTTCAGAACATTTTTCAGGTATGACGAACGCCCCCCGGGCCGGTTGGCCCGGGGGGCCCGCCCTTTCACCAGCGATTTTCCACCCGCTCGGCAAATCCCATCAGATCCCGCACCTCCAGCACCGTGCCGTCGTCCAGCACCGCCCGCCCGGTGAAGGCCCCGAAGACCTGATGCTGGTCGGATTGGATCACCAGGGCGCCGGTGCGGGCCGCGCGGTCCAGCACGGGGAGAAAGTCCATCGCAAAGCGCCCGTCGTCGCTGGTAACGCTCCAGGGCGCCAGATAGTCCGGCTTTCCGCCCCGGTCCGGGATGTGGAAGGCCGCTTGGGCGAGCTTGTGGAGCCTGCCATTGTAAAACAGGGCGTTTTCACTGGCGGCGGAGGTGTCCCCAAAGCCATACCCGATATTGAATCCGAAGGGCACGCCGCCCGCCAGCCCGGAGGCAGAGCCCCAGTACCAGGTATTGTGATAGGTCCAGACCCCCCGGCCCCAGTCCAGCGTACCAAAACTGTTGGAAGGGTCGAAGCGATAGACGCGCTTCCCCAGGGCCACCGTACCGGAGGCCCGCATGCAGTTGATCTTTTGGTTGTAGTAGAAGTGCCCCGGCTTGGCAAAGGGCGTACAGATAACGATGGACTCCTCCGGCGCCTGGGTCAGCGCCACGCGGGCGTCCAGCGCCGCACCCGCCCGGAAGGCGTCCATATGTGCGGTGAGGGTACGTGTTTCCCCATCGTTTTGGAAGAGGAGCCCATACCCCCGCCCGACGCTGACCGTATTCCCCCGCTCGGAGGTTTCCGGCAGGCCGGTGCGCCCCATGGGAAGGGCGCGCATGGGGCTTTTCGTCACCTGCCAACCCTCGCGGAAATCCAGCAGAGAGATGGAGTCCAGCCCCATATAGGAATTGTCCGCGATGGTCAGGGCCAGGGCAAAGCCCTCCCCCATCACCAGATAGTAGTCCCATTCCTTCCGCCGGGTCCTGCCGCCCCGGACCGCGCTGCGGTCGTACGCCGGCAGCAGCCGCCGGGCCCAGCCGGGCTCGGTCAGGTTCCCCTGCGCGTCCAGCAGGGGGATGGGCCGGGTGATCTCATGCTGCATTCCGATCCCTCCTCACGGCTTGTTTCCTCGCTTTGATTATAATCCCTCCCGGACGGACAGGCAAGTTTTCCCTCCCCTTTACATACTCATTTGTGAAGGAGGTGAGTCTCATGTCCCGACTGCTTTGCCGGCAGCGGGTGCGGGAAGTGCTGCTGGGCGCGGCCCTGCTGTGTGCCACGCTGGCGCTGCTGCTCTATCCCAGCGACGCCATACAGGCCGCCAAAGACGGGCTGCTGCTGTGCTATAACGTCATCATTCCCTCCCTGTTCCCCTTTTTCGTTCTCTCCTCTCTGGTGGTGGAGCTGGGCCTGGCGGGCTATCTGGGGCGGCTGCTGGAGGGGATCATGCGCCCGGTGTTCAACGTCAGCGGCGCCTGCGCCTGCGCCTTTGCCCTGGGCTTCATCGGAGGCTATCCCGTAGGGGCCAAAACGGCCATCCGCCTCTACGAGACGGGGATGTGTACCAAGACGGAGGCCGAACGGCTGCTCGCCTTCTGCAATAACTCCGGTCCCGCCTTCATCCTCGGCGTGGTGGGCGCCGGGGTGTTCGCCAGCAGCCGGGTGGGCGTGCTGCTCTATCTGGCTCATGCCGCCGCCTCGGTCTGCATCGGCGTGCTTTTCCGCTTCTATAAAGCGGGCCCCCGCAGCGCCGCCGGGGAGATGCGCCCCCAGCCCCGGTTCGAGGCCCGGCGCTTTACCGCGGCCTTTACCGGCTCCATCCAGAATTCCTTTCGGTCCACCCTGAACATCTGCGCCTTTGTGGTCTTCTTCACCGTAGTCATCAAGCTGCTCTTTCTCTCCGGTTTCCTTCCGGCGCTGGCCCGTGTGCTGGGGGGCGTCCTGGCTCCTCTGGGCATGACCCAGGCCTGGACCGAGCGGCTGCTCACCGGCCTTATCGAGATCTCTTCCGGCGTATGGACCCTGTCTGGGGACGGCACCATGGCCGGACGCATGTCCATGGCGGCCTTTATGCTCGGGTGGGCAGGCTTTTCCGTGCACTGTCAGGTGCTCTCCTTCCTTGGGGGCAGCGGTCTTTCGGTGAAGACCTATCTGATCGGCAAGCTGCTCCACGGCGGGCTCTCCGCCCTGTTCGTCTCCGGGCTGGTGCGCCTGTTTCCCCTCCGCGCCCCCGTCTCCGACTATCTGGCCGAACAGGTGGCCGGCATTGCCGCCCTGGAGTTCCACACCGCCCTGACCATCTCTACCGTATGCGCCTGGGTCCTCTTCCTCTTTTTCCTGTTTGTGGCCTGCGCCGCCGCGCGAAAAGGCCTTGGCAAGCGGCGCCGGCCTGTGTTATAATCCTCTTGAACGAAAGGGAGGGCGCGCCATGCTGTTTCAAAAGGACATCGAGCCCCGCTGCACCTATTGCAGCCGCGGCACCCGGCTGGATGAAGAGAAGATTCTCTGCCCCAAGCGGGGATTGGTCTCCCCCGGTGAACACTGCCGCAGCTTCCGATATGACCCGCTCAAGCGGGTGCCTCCCGTTCCGGCCGCCCCAGATTTCAGCCGGCTGCGGGACGAGGATTTTTCCCTGTAAAAATCAACGCGGCCCCGGGCAAAAGGCCCGGGGCCGCGTTGATTACAGATCGCGCACCAACCGGACGGCCACGCCCACAATACGGGCCGCTCCGGTGCCAAAATCGCGGAGGGGGATGATCCGGGGCTCATAGGCGGGATTCTCCGGCTGGAGGATGGCCATATCCCTCTGCACCCGCAGACGCTTGAGCGTGGCGTCCGCTCCGTCCAGCAGGCAGGCCACGATCTGGCCGTTTTCCGCGCTCTCCTGCCGCCGCAGCAGCACCAGGTCTCCGTCGCGGATACCGGCGTTGATCATGCTGTCTCCCGTGACCCGCAGATAGAAATACTCCTCCGGCTGGGCCACATCGGCGGCGGCATAACCCTCGATGTCCTCCACCGCCAGGATCGGGGCGCCCGCACGGATGACGCCCAGGATGGGGATCGTGTGCTCCCGCGTTCCCCAAGCGGCCTCCTCCGGCGCTCCCCGCCGCCGGGGCACGCTGTAGCCCTGAAGCCACAGGGGGTCCACGCCCAGCGTCATGGCGATGGCCGTGGCGGTGCTCACCTTGGGCTCCCGCCGGCCCAGCACATAGCGGTTCAAGGTCTGGGGCGTCATATGCAGCCGTTCTCCCAGCTGCTCATAGGTATCGCCCCGCTCCTCCATCAGCTCCCGCAGCCGGGCGCCGAAGGTGCTCTCCAGCTCCATGGACGCTCCCCCTCTTGTCCCATTTTTGGGACCATCCTATCACGTTTTATCACCATTTGCAATATAAATTTCAAAAATTTCATTGACAAATATCTCCGAACGGTGTTATTATACTCCCGTAATCGAACGTAAGTTCTATATTTGGCGTAGCGCATTTCTTTTTTGTGCTTTTATCACCATTCGGAGATGTCAGGGCATAAAAAATGCCCCGCCGGTTGGCGAGACATTTTGGTGGAGGAGGGTGGATTCGAACCACCGAAGCTATCGCAACAGATTTACAGTCTGCCCCCTTTGGCCACTCGGGAACTCCTCCATATGAACTTGTGGAGCTGGTGGACGGACTCGAACCCCCGACCTGCTGATTACAAATCAGCTGCTCTACCAACTGAGCTACACCAGCATACCAGCTCGTCCACAGCAGATGTTAGTTTAACAGATGGGAGGTATCTTGTCAAGGAAAACTTGCGCGCTTTTTGACAGAAATTTAGAGGAGGGTACTTTGCTTCGGCCAACGGTCTGGACGGATCCGCTGCGGGACATGCAGCGCCTGCCGCCGTGCGGCCGCTGCCCGGTCTGCGGGGCGGAGCTCTATGGGGAGGAAGCGGGACGCTGTCCCCAGTGCCGGCGGCCAAACGGGAACGAGGAACAACAGGAGGATACACAAAAGCCATGACTTTATTGGAATTATCGGTGGACTACCGCGCCAGCGCCGCGGCCCTGCGGGAGCGCACGGCCCTGCTGGAGCAGCAGCTGGAGCAGAGCCGGGACGAAGCGGAGCGTCTGATGCTCACAGACCGCATCCGCACGCTGGGCATCATGTGGCGGGAGACCAGGGACCTGGCCGTCCTGTGCGAACATTACTATGACAGGGGGTACCGGCGCAATGCCAGATACACGCTATAGAAAGGGCGGCGCCTACGCCGCCGATATGGCGGTCTACGCCCGGGCCATGGCGTCCGACAATTCCGCCCAGATGAGCCGGGTCAAGCGCAATCTGCTGCGGGCCCTGCGGGAGGATGTGACGCCCCGCCAGCGGGAGATGCTGCTGCTCTATTACGGCGAGCAGCTGAACATGCGTCAGATCGGGACCCGGCTGGGGGTGGACAAGTCCACCGTCTCCCGCACCATCAAGCGGGGGGAGCGCAGGCTCCAGCGCTGCCTGCGCTATGGGGCCGAGGCCTTTTTGGCGGCCGACTGACCGGGTGCGCGCAGCGGGCCGCCTCCCGCCCGGACAGCTCCCCCCTGCCGGAGCGGCGGAATACCGTTTGCCCCTTTTTTCGGGCGGCGTGTACGTCGTAAAGCGGCCCGTCCGGACCGTAAGTGCGCGCAGCGGGCCGCAGCTTTCCCGAAACAGCGGCTTCGCCGCTTTGGGCGCTGTCCTGTGCGCTCCGCCCATGGGCGGAGCGCATTTGCTTATACCCCGGCGAAGAACCCCCGGTTAAAGGCTACGGCGGCACTGTCGGGCTGGACCGCCCCCGCCCGCTCATTGTATTCCGCCGCCAGCGCCCGATCCCCCAGGTGGTAGTGGCACACGCACAGCTGCAGCAGCGGGATATAGTCCCGGCAGCCGGGCTGTTTAAAGCCGCCGGGCTCCCCCCAGTCCGGGGCGTCCAGCGCCCGTCCGTACCAGTAGGCGGCGCTGAGCCAGTCCTCCCTTCGGAAGAAAAAACGTCCCAGTTCACAGCATGCTTCCGGCCTGGGCGGCCCGTACCACAGGCCCCGGACCAGGGCGGAAAAGGCGTCTTCCTCCCGCCCCAGCCGCTCATAGCAGCCCGCCAGATCCAGGCATGCCTGAAGCGCGTTTTCCACCCAGCCGCGGCCATCCGATAAAAACAGCTCCAGTTGGGCGGCGGCTTCCTCCTCCCGGCCGTGGGCGGACAGTTCCCGCGCATAGTAAAACCGCGCCCTGGGCGAGAGCGCCTTCCCCGCCGCTAACAGTCCCTCATAGATACGCAGGTTCCGGTCCGGATCGCCGGGGCCGGTCTTGCGGTGGCTCACCGCCGCCGTCCAGTGGGCCACCCGTCCTGTGGGGGCGATGACCTCGTGAACCTCTCCCTCCCACCGCAGGCCCGCTTCCCGGCGGACAAGGCGCTCCCGCTCACAGGTAAAGGCGGGCGCGCCTGTGCCGTCAAAGGCCGTGTGATAGGGCATCATCACCACATCTACCGCCGGGTCCAGACCCGCCTTTTCCCGGCGGAAGCGCTCCCGGTCGGCCTCCTCCAGCACGTCGTCGGCGTCCAGCCACATCAGATAGTCCATCGTCCCCTGGTCAAAGGCAAAATTGCGGGCAGCGGCAAAGTCGTCCCGCCAGGTGAAGTCGTATACCCGGTGCGTATAGCGCAGGGCTGCCGCCCTGGTGGCGTCGCTGCTGCCGGTATCCACGATGACGATCTCGTCCACCAGATCCTGCACGGAATCCAGGCAGCGGGGCAGGTTGCGTTCCTCATTTTTTACGATCATACACAAACTGATGCTCGGCATACACAGACTCCTTTCCTCTCGGTACAACGGCGGCCCGGTTTACCCGGGCCGCCGTTCCTCCGTATCGCCTCAGGCCACGGAGAAGGACACGTCGTCGAGGTCCATGCTCTGTCCGCCCTCCGCGGTCACGGTAAATTCGATCCTCGCCCGGACCGTTCCCGCCGGTGCGGCGGACGTGATCCCCTGATAGTGGGCGAACACCCGGTTGCTGTTGACCATATCCTGCTGCCGCACCTGGATCAGCAGGGCCTGGGTGGGCTGGTCTTGGGCGTTCAGATAGAGTACTCTGGCCGTGACGCCTACCTGGCTGCCCTCTCCCCTTGCGAAGAAGGACAGCTGATGGAAGCATCCGGCCTCCACAGCTATCTCCTGGAAAAGGACAGCCTCATCCGCCAGGTTGACCGCCCAATTTCCGGAGTGCACCCGTCCCTGCAGGCCGACTCTGGACACCAGGCTGTCGTCATTTGCCGTCCAGCCGGTCGGGACGCTGCCCGTAAAGGCCTCCATGCCGCCATTTACGGCCATCTCTCCTCTGGAGCGGCACGCGCAGGTACAGGTGCCCGTCGGGCCGGTCGGACCCGTTGGGCCAGTGGGGCCGGTAGGGCCCGTGGGGCCGGTGGGACCCGTGGGACCGGTGGGGCCCGTGGGGCCGGTGGGACCCGTGGGACCGGTGGGGCCCGTGGGGCCGGTGAGGCCCGTGGGGCCGGTGGGGCCGGTGGGGCCCGTGGGGCCGGTGGGGCCGGTGGGGCCGGTGGGGCCCGTGGGGCCCGTGGGGCCCGTGGGACCGGTGGGGCCCGTGCGGCCAGTGGGGCCGGTGGGGCCGGTGGGGCCGGTGGGGCCCGTGGGGCCCGGCACAGGACAGAACTGCGTACAACAGCAACAGCAGCAGCAGCCGTTGTCCCCACTGTCGTTGGGCCGATAAATATTCATAAGAGGCAAAAAGCTCCTTTCGCTTGGTGGTGGCCGCGCCTGGCGCGGCATTTCTTGACGGACCGCTGGTTCCGCCGTCCCATACTATGCCGTTGCGCCGGCCGCCGTGCCGGGGAAAAATAGCGGTTGACTTTTCCGCTGCAGGCACATATACTGTGGGTATAACAAAATATGGTCGGATGACGGGGCCGGGAGAGTGCGATTTGATTCGCCGCCGAAGGGGAAGCGCAGTGATCTCTCAGGCATCAGGATCGGCCCCCGACGAAGCTCTGGAAAGCGGAGTTCCGCTCCGCGCCGAAGAGGCAATCCCAGCGTATGGCGCCTGATTTCCGGCAGGTACCGCACCGCTTGGGGGAAAACTTTCAGGTTATGGGACAGAGGCGCATGGCTTATTTGCCATGCGCTTTTTTGCGTCCAAAACAGCGTTCCGTGCCGCCGCATGCGGCGGCACGGAACGACGAAGGAGGAGCAACCGATGGAAAAAAAGACCCCGCTCTACGACCGCCATGTAACGGCGCTCGGCAAGATCGTGCCCTTCGCGGGCTGGCTGCTGCCGGTGCAGTATTCCGGCGTGATTGCCGAGCATATGGCGGTACGCCAGGCCTGCGGACTGTTCGACGTATCCCATATGGGAGAGCTGGTGCTCCGGGGCGCGGACGCTCTGGCAAACGTGAACCGCCTGATGACCAACGACTTTACCGGCATGTACGCCGGTCAGGCCCGCTATTCCCCCATGTGCTACGAAAACGGCGGCGTGGTGGACGACCTGATCGTCTACAAATGCACCGATACGGCCTACCTCATCGTGGTCAACGCCGCCAACAAGGACAAGGACGCCGCCTGGGTCGCCGCCCATCTTACCGGGGCGTGTACGATGGAGGACCGCTCCGACTCCATCGCCCAGCTGGCCCTCCAGGGCCCCCGCGCGCAGGCGATCCTGCGCCCTCTTGCCGGGGAGCTTCCGGAGAAAAATTACTCGGCCGTGCTTCAGGGCGCGGTGGATGGCATCCCCTGTCTCATCTCCCGTACCGGCTATACCGGGGAGGACGGCTTCGAGCTCTACTGCGCCCCCGGCGACGCTCCCCTGCTGTGGGATAAACTGCTTTCGGCAGGCGCGGACTACGGCCTGATCCCCTGTGGTCTGGGCGCCCGGGACACCCTGCGGCTGGAGGCGGCCATGCCCCTCTACGGCCACGAGCTCTCCCCGGAGATCAACCCCTACGAGGCAGGGCTCGGTATCTTTGTGAAGCTGGATAAGCCGGACTTCATCGGAAAAGCCGCCCTGCAGGCCGCCCGCCCCGTGTCCCGCCGCCGGGTAGGCCTGCGGATGACCGGCCGCGGCATTGCGCGGGAGCAGTGCCCGGTGTACGGCGGCGACCGGCAGATCGGCCTGGTCACCTCCGGCACCCACTGTCCCTATCTGGGCCACGCCGTGGCCATGGCCCTGGTGGATGCGGCCTTCCAGGAACCGGGCACCAAGGTCCAGGTGGACGTACGGGGCCGCCGGGTAGAGGCCGAGGTCGTCAAAACCCCGTTTTACCAACGAGCGTGATCCCAATACGGTATGTATTCCAACCCGATATTATCATCAGGAGGTCATTCTTATGAACATTCCCACCGAGCTGCGCTATGCCAAGAGCCACGAGTGGCTGAAGGAGGAAGACGGGGTCTGTACCGTAGGCCTCACCGATTTTGCCCAGGATTCTCTGGGGGACATCGTCTTCGTCAACCTGCCCCAGGCGGGGGACGCGGTCACCGCCGGGGAGGCCTTTGGGGACGTGGAGTCCGTCAAAGCCGTCTCTGACGTCATTTCCCCCGTCACCGGCGTGGTAAAGGCGGTCAACGACGCCCTGCTGGACGACCCCGCCCAGGTGAACGCCGATCCCTACGGCGCCTGGTTCATCCAGGTGGAGTCCGTCACCGATACCGAAGCGCTGCTGGATGCCGGGGCCTATGAGGCCCACTGCGCAGAGGAGGGCTGACCGGCATGGGAAGCTTTCTGCCCTCCACCGCGGCCGAGCGCGCCGGTCTGTACGCCGCCCTCGGTCTGAGCGGCCCGGCAGATCTGTATGCCGACGTGCCTGCGTCCGTGCGCGTCGGCGGAGCGCTGGAGCTGCCCGCCCCCATGAGCGAGCTGGAGGTGCGCCGGACCCTGGAGGCGCTCTCCGGTCAAAACACCCGGTTTTCCACCATTCTGCGGGGCGCGGGCGCCTATGACCACTACATTCCCGCCGCCGTGGGGCGCATCGCCGCCAAGGAGGAGTTCGTCACCGCCTACACCCCCTATCAGGCGGAGATCAGTCAGGGCATCCTGCAGTCGATTTTCGAGTTTCAGACCATGATCTGCGAGCTGACCGGCATGGACGCCGCCAACGCCTCGGTATACGACGGCGCGTCCGCCGCCGCCGAGGCGCTGGCCATGTGCCGGGACCGGAAGCGGACGCGGGCGGTGATTTCCGGCGCGGCCCACCCGGACGTGATCGCCACAATCAGGACCTATTGTTTCGGCTCCGGGATGGAGCTGGCCGTGGCCCCCGTGCGGGACGGCGTCACCGACCTGACCGGCCTGCTGGACGAGACCACCGCCTGCGTCTACGTGCAGCACCCCAATTTCTACGGCCAGCTGGAGGACTGCTCCGAGCTGGCCGGAGCCGCCCACGGCGCCGGGGCCAAGCTGATCCTGGGCGTGAACCCCGCCACGCTGGGGGTGCTGCGCGCCCCCGCCGACTACGGTGCGGATATCGCCGTGGGGGAGGGGCAGCCGCTGGGGCTCCCGCTGGCCTGGGGCGGGCCCTACCTGGGCTTTATGGCCGCCACTGCGCCCCTGATGCGCAAGCTGCCCGGCCGCATCGTCGGGGAAACGGTCGATGCGCAGGGGAAACGCGCCTTCGTGCTCACCATGCAGGCCCGTGAACAGCACATCCGCCGGGAAAAGGCCTCGTCCAACGTGTGCTCCAATGAGGCTTTGTGCGCGCTCACCGCCTCGATCTACCTGTCTCTTCTGGGGCCGGAAGGCCTGCGGCAGGTAGGCGAGCAGAGCTGCGCCAAAGCCCACTACCTGGCCGGGGCGCTGTGCGCGCTCCCCGGCGTCTCGCTCCGCTTCCCCGGTCCCTTCTTCCACGAGTTCGTCACGGAACTGCCCCGCGCGCCTCAGGTGCTCGCCGCCCTGGAGGCAAAGGGCATTCTGGGCGGCCTCCCCGTGGAGGGCGGCCTGCTGTGGTGCGTCACCGAGAAGTGCAGCAGGTCTGAGCTGGATGAGGCCGTCGCCATTGTAAAGGAGGTGCTGGGCTGATGGAACTCATTTTTGAACGCAGCCGTCCCGGCCGGGGCAGCGATCTTCTTCCCCCGCCGGACGTGCCCGCCTCCCCCCTGCCCGAGGCGCACCGCCGCGCCGCCGCGCCCCGCCTGCCGGAGGTGGCGGAGAGCGAGGTGTCCCGCCACTATCAAGCCATGGCCCGCCATGCCTTCGGCGTGTGCGACGGGTTCTATCCTCTGGGCTCCTGTACCATGAAGTATAACCCCAAGCTGGGCGAAGACCTGGCCGCCCTGCCCGGCTTTACCGGGATCCACCCGCTCCAGCCGGAGCACACGGCGCGGGGCTGCCGCTCGGTGCTGGACCGTGCCGGCGCATACCTGTGTCAGATCACGGGCATGGATGAAATGACCTTTCAGCCCGCCGCCGGAGCCCATGGGGAGTTTACCGGGCTGCTGCTCATCAAGGCCTACCATGTCCACCGCGGAGATACCGGGCGCACCGTGATCCTGGTGCCCGACTCCGCCCACGGCACCAACCCGGCCTCCGCCGCCATGGCCGGCTTCACGGTCAGGAGCATCCCCTCCACCGCGGAGGGCCTGGTGGACCTGGAGGCGCTGCGCGCCGCCTGCGGCGCCGATACCGCGGGTCTGATGCTCACCAATCCCAACACCGTGGGCCTCTTCGAGCGGGATATCCTGGCTATGACCGAGATCGTCCATGCGGCGGGCGGTCTGGTGTACTATGACGGGGCCAACCTCAACGCCATCATGGGGGTGGCCCGGCCCGGCGACATGGGCTTCGACGTGTGCCACCTGAACCTGCACAAAACCTTCGCCACCCCCCACGGCGGCGGCGGCCCCGGCAGCGGCGCGGTGGGCTGCAAGGCGCTTCTGGCGCCCTATCTGCCCGGCTCCGCGCTGGGCGGCGGCGGCGGGGCGCAGTCCATCGGCCAGGTGCGCGCCTTCCACGCCAATTTCCTGGTGGTGGTGCGGGCGCTGGCCTACCTGCTCACCCTGGGCAATACCGGGGTGCGCCAGGCCGCCGAGGGCGCGGTGCTCAATGCCAACTACCTCAAGCACCGGCTGGAGGCTGCGGGCTATTCCTCCGCCTATCCGGGGCTTTGCATGCACGAATTCGTGCTCACCCTGGAGCAGCTGAAAAAGCAGACCGGCGTATCTGCTCTGGACCTTGCCAAGGCCATGCTGGATCAGGGCATGCACCCGCCCACCATGTACTTCCCGCTCATTGTCCACGAGGCGCTGATGTTCGAGCCCACCGAGACCGAGACCCCCGAAACGCTGGATCGGGCGGCCCAGGCTCTGGAAGCGCTTTTGAAGACCGCCCGGGAAAATCCCCAGGCGCTCCACGCCGCTCCGGTCACCACTGTGATCGGCCGTCCGGACGAGACCGCCGCCGCCCGCCGTCCGGTGGTGCGTTACGGCTTTGAGGAGGGCTGATATGTACGATCTGTTGGTCCTCGGCGGCGGCCCCGGCGGCGCGGCGGCCGCCCGCCGGGCGGCCCAGGCCGGCAAGTCGGTCGCCCTCTTCGAGCCCCGGTCCATCGGCGGCACCTGTCTGAACCGTGGGTGCATCCCCACCAAGGCGCTGCTCCACGGCGTCGGGCCCGGCTGCGATTTCGCGGCCCTGGCCGCGGAGAAGGCGCGGGTGGTGGATACCCTGCGCGCCGGCATGGAGCGCCAGCTCGCCTCCGCCAAGGTAACGCTCATCCCCCATCCGGCAACGGTCACCGGGGCCCACACCGTCGCGGCGGGGGGCGTGCGCTATGAGGGGGAAGCCATCCTCGCGGCCGTTGGCTCTGTTCCCGCCCGCCCGCCCATTCCCGGACTGGATCTGCCCGGCGTGGTCACCAGCGACGAGCTGCTGGAAGACCTGCGCCCCCGGGAGCGTATGATCATACTGGGGGGCGGCGTCATCGGGGTGGAGCTGGCCTGCGTGTGGGCCGCCGCCGGGTGCCGGGTGACCATTTTGGAAGCTCTGGAGCGCATCCTGGCCAACCTGGACCGGGAACTGTCCCAGAGCCTGACCCTGCAGCTGAAACGGGACGGTGTGGAGCTTTTGACCGGGGCGCACGTGACGCGCATCTCCCCCGGCCTTACCGTGCACTTTACCCACAAAGGCGCGGAGCAGACCGCTCAGGCGGAGACCGTGCTGGCCGCCATGGGCCGCGTCCCCGCTACGGCGGGATTGTTCGCAGGCGTGGAGCCCGCCATGGAGCGGGGCTTCCTCCAGGTCAACGAGCGCTTCCAGACCTCGATCCCCTCCCTCTACGCCATCGGGGACGCCATCGGCGGGGCCATGCTGGCCCACAAGGCGGAGGCGGAGGGGTGCGCGGCGGCCGACCTGCTGCTGGGCCGGGCCCCCGTCCGCGGCGTGTCTCCCGTCCCCGCCTGCGTGTATACCGATCCGGAGATCGCCCAGGTGGGCCTGACCGCCGACGACTGCAAGGCACGGGGCATCCCTTTCGCTGCGGGCAAATGCGTCATGGGCGGCAATGGCCGCACCCTCATCGCGGGCGGCAAACGGGGCTTTCTCAAGCTGGTGTTTCACGCGCAGACCCACGCCCTGCTGGGGGCCTGTCTGTACTGCTGCCGGGCCACCGATCTGATTTCCGAGCTGACCCTCGCGGTGACCCTGGGCCTGACGGCGGAGCAGCTGCTGCGCCCGGTACGGCCGCACCCCACCTTTTCCGAGGCCGTCACCGAAGCCGTGGAAGCCGGTCTGGCGGCCCTGACGCGCTGAATGGGCCGGGCTTCAAGTGGGAATCGACATTTCCGGCAAGCTGTGCTATGATACTCTTATACACCGTTTGAAAAGGAGCGATTCCAATGCGCAAACATGTTTCCCGGTTCCTGCCGCTTCTGCTGGCGCTGGCGCTGCTGACGGCCCCCGCCGCCCTGGCCGTGGGGGAGGACGTGCCCGGCCTGCCCCAGGCCAGCCTGACCGACACCGCCGCGCTGGACCTGATCAACCAGGTGCAGCTCTCCGCCGCCGGGGCGGACGTGTCCGCCGCCGCCCTGACCGGCGACGCGCTGCCCCAGTCCCTGAGCGCCGACGACCTGGCCGGCGTCTGCTCCGCCAACGATACCCTGGTGCGCGTCACCGTCACCGGGGCGGAGCTGAAGGCCTATCTGGAGTGGGCCGCCGCGTGCTACAACCAGTGGAACAGCGGCGATATCGGCATCTCCTTCCAACCGGAGCGCCCCGCCCATACCCGGGACGTGTTTGCCGGCGTGGACTACGAGCTGGACCTGTCCAAGCCCGCGGGCGAGCGGGTGCAAACCGTCCGCTTCCGGGGCGCGCCCCTCAGCGACGATCAGCAGCTGAAGCTGGTCGTAAGCAGCGAGCGCTATGCCGTACAGCTCAAGGGACAGTCTCTGATCTCCGGCGAATACGACTGGTCCAGCCGGCAGACGCTGGGCGCGCTGATCTCCGACTATCTGGCCGGGCATGCGGCGCCCGCGGCGGCGGACGGCAACTGGAGCATCACCGGCGTGGACCTCTCCCTGGACAGCGCCGAGCGGGCCACGCTGGTGGCGCTCATCCGCAGCGGCCAGCTGGAGACGCCCTATGCCAAGAGTCTGAACCTGAACCACTACGAGGTAAAGAACCTGCTGGCGTCGGCCAACAACGTAAAGCTCACCGATTTAGACCAGTTCGGTACCGCCGCCTCCTTTGCGGACGCCGACGGCGTCCCCTACTTCCGCCTGCGGGACCTGGCCTTCCTCTTTACCGGCTCCAAGGACCAGTTCAACGTGCGCTGGGACGGCAAGGTGGTGGTGCAGCGGGGCCAGGCCTATGACGGCGGCGTACTCCCCCTGCCCTGGAGCATCCCCGCCTCTGCCGCCGCCGTACCGCCCGCAGAGATCACGGTCAGCGTGGACGGCGCCGATGTGCGCGTATCCGCTATCGCGGTGGACGGGCACTACTACCTGAGTGTGGAGGGGGTCAACGCCCTGTTGGGCACCTCCGCCACGGTGCAGGACAAAACGCCGTGATCTCCGCGCGGCGGTTTCCGATGGCTTTCTCCTTTGGTTTGACAAACCGGCCCGGCGGCTTCTTGCCGCCGGGCCGGTTTTATGCTAGAATGATATCTCAGCGGATCATTTTGTGGAAAGAAGGTGGGCGCATGCCCCTGCCGAAACTGATCGTGGTCCTGGGGACCACCGCCTGCGGCAAAAGCGGGCTGGGGGTGGAGCTGGCCCGCCGTTTTGACGGGGAGATCGTCTCCGCCGACTCCCGGCAGGTGTACCGTGGGCTGGATCTGGGCACCGGGAAGGTGACGCAGGCGGAGCGGATGGGGGTGGCGCACCACATGCTGGACGTGGTGGACCCCAACCAGAGCTATTCCGTGGCAGACTTTCAGCGGGGGGCCTATGACGCCATCGACGCCATCCGCGCCCGGGGCCGCACCCCCTTTCTGGTGGGGGGTACGGGGCTGTATGTCCGCGCAGTGACCGAGGGCTTTACCTTTACCGACGCCCGGCCCGATCCCGCCCTGCGCGCCCAGCTGGAGCGCAGGACCACCGCCGAGCTGTACGCGCTCTACCAGGCCCGGACCGGGAAAACCCTCGCCGGCGGGGAGGAAAAGAACCGCCACCGGCTTCTCCGCGCTCTGGAAAAGCTCTCCGCCGGGGCGGTGGAGACGCCCCCCTGTCCCCGGTATGACTGTCTGCTGCTGGGCATGACCTTTCCGCGGGAGTTGCTTTGCCGCCGCATCGACGAGCGCCTGCAGCGGCGCATCGACGACGGGATGATCGAAGAGGTCGCCAACCTCCGCGCGAATGGGGCCCGCGATCTCTTCCTGGAGGGGCTGGGGCTGGAGTACCGCTACATCCTGTGGTACCTCACTGGGCGCATTCCCACCCTGGACGCGCTTCAGGACGAGTTGGGCCGGGCGATCAAGCGTTTTGCCAAGCGGCAGATGGTATGGTTCAAAAAGGACCGGGATGTGCTCTGGCTGGATACGGCGGTCGATCCCCTCCCGCAGGCGGTGGCGGCCACGGCGGAATTTCTGGGGCGGCCTTCCCAATTCTGACCGAAAATCTTTACCAAATCATAATCTTTTCTCCGTGGCGTTTTTCGATTTGACCGGTATACTGGTTCCCAGAAACCGATCAAAGGAGATAACACCATGTGGGAGTTTCGCTACAAAAACGACTATCTCAACTGTGTCTACGATCTGATGGCGGACGCCGCCGTACAGTCCATGCGCCTGCTGCCCCAGCACCGCGCGGGCGTAAGCTGCTACCACCACTGTGTACTGGTAAGCTATTCCAGCTGGCGTTTGTGCCGGGCCCTGGGCCTGGACGGCCGGGCCGCCGCACGGGGCGGCCTGCTGCATGACCTCTATCTTTATAACTGGCGGGACAAGGCCAGCCATCCCGGCATCCGCCACGCTGTCCAGCATCCGGAGGTGGCGCTGAAGAATGCCAGGGCCCGCTTCTCTGTGACTGAGACGGAGGCGGACATCATCCGCTCCCACATGTTCCCCCTCACCCCGACCAGGGTGTATCACTGTCTGGAGGCTCTGGTCGTCAGCACCATGGACAAGCTCTGCGCCGCCGCCGAGCTGCTGGGTCTGGTGCCCTGGCTCACCGGCCGCCGCGCGCGCCCCATCTGGCAGGACGCAGACTGGGCTCCCGCCCCGCTGCGCCGGGCGGGCTGAACTGTTTTTGTTTATCTCTGCAAAAGCGCGGGCCGGATCGATTCCTCCGGCCCGCGCTTTTTTCTTATGGATCGGGCAGCAGGCCGGCCTCTACCACCCGGTAGGCCGGACGGTAGGCCGCCCGATAGGCCTGGGAGTGGGAGAGCGGGGGATAGCCCTGAGCGGCGTAATCCATCAGGTACCGTTCTGCCGCCGCCCGACCGAAGGGCAGCCTTCCCTCCCGCGCCAACGCCCGCAGGACGTCCAGCCGCTGCAGCAGGCCCTCCAGGCTGCCCCGGCTGCGCTGCGCCGTATCGGCAAACCAGCCGTTGAGCTGTTCCGGCGTAATGCCATGCTCCGCCAAAGCGGCCAGGTGCACCCGTACCAGTCCGCCGCCGATCGTCTCCGCCAGCGGCGCGCCCGGCCGCTGGCGGACGCCCGCCAGTTCCGTTTTCAGCCGCGCCAGGCTCTCCCGCCGGTCCCGGATCAAGTGCCCGCCGGCAAACTCGCTCTGATAGGCCAGTTTGACCGCATCACGCGGCTCCATCCGTGGATAGCGCGTCCCGTGGTCCTGCAGCGTCCCGCTCCAGGTCTCCATTGAGCATCATCCCTCCCTTTTTCAGCGCCATCACGATCAGCGGGATGAGCACGATATGGCAGACGATGCCGGGCACGGCGTTGATGACCGCCCCCGCCCAGAAGGCGGAGAGCGGGAATTCCGTGTGCTGGAGCCCCGCGATACAAAAGCGCGCCGCACCCCAGACGATCCGCCCCAGCACCATAGCAGCGAGCAAGCTCACATAAAGATAGGGCGTGCGTTTGGGCAGCAGCCGGTACAGCGCCCCCGAGCAGGCGCCGTAGGCCGCCAGCTCAAAGGCCATGGCGACGCTGGTGAGGATAGGGGGCATACCGAACAGTGCGGTGCGCAGCAGCGGCGCCACAAAGCCAACCGCCAGTCCCCAGGGCCAGCCGCAGACGAAACCGCACAGCAGCACGGGGATATGCATGGGACTCAGGGCACTGCCGATTTGGGGGATCTGCCCGGTGAGGAAGGGCAGCGCCAGGGCCAGCGCCAAAAACACGCCGGAAAAGGCCAGGCGTCTGATCTGGATGTGGATGGGATGTTTCTTTTTCATAAAACCTCCTTGCATCAAAAGAAGGCATTGCTTTTTCTCCACGAAAAAACAATGCCTTCTTAGCATTTCCTTCAAAAGCGGAATGGGTGCCGATCGGGTGCAGCGGACGCGCGTGCCGGGACTTCTGTCCCCGGGGCCCGGCTTCGTGCCGGAAACCTCTTCGTAATGTAGTATAGCAGGTGCGCCCCCGGCTGTCAATCCCGGCCGTCCAGGGCTTTCTCCAGTTCCCCCAGGGCGCTCTGCAGCAGGGCGCTCACCGAGCGCTCCTCCACCCCCGCTACGATGGAATCGCAGCGGTTGAGGGGAATGAGGATCTTTTTGGCCCGGGCCTGACCCACGGCCACCGCCATAGCCGGGGAGATCTCCCCCAGCAGCGCATCGGCCACTACGATCCCAAGCGGGCCCAGTATCACATCGGCCCGGCGGCAGGCCACCGCCACGGCGTTCTCCCCGGTAGCCGCCTGCTGGGCGCCGCCCTTGAGCATGGCGGCAGTGGCCATGCTGTTGGTGCCCACGGCGATCACCGCCGTCTCCGGGAAGCGCTCCCGGATGCACCGGATCAGCTGCTGCCCGATGCGGCCTCCCTGCCCGTCGATCACCAGAACCTCCATATGCGCCCTCCTCTCGTATTGCTTCTATCCTACCACACGTCAGGCCCGAGTGCAATCGCAGCATCCGCCTGCAAAACGGATTCCCCCGGGCCGGTGGGTTTTACCGCCGGCCCGGGGGAACGGGCAGCTTCTGTGCGCAGACGATCTCAGAAGGGCTTATCCTTCTCCTCTGCATAGAGGAACGGCAGGATGGAAGCCAGGTTGCTGTATTCCTTGATGTTATGCCCATAAAGGGCGCGGGGGCCCGCCTCGGGGACGCTGACGCCGTCGGGCAGGAGCTTGACGATCTCCCCCTGTTCGTTGGGACCGTAGCCCATCCAGAACCGGGAGCAGAACAGGATCCCCCCCTCGGCCTGTTTGGCGACGTGGGTCATGACGGCCGGGGTGCTGCCCACGCCGTAAGCGCACACCATGGCCTGGCAGGCGGGGGTGCCGATCTTCTCCAGACGGTAGCCCAGCTCGGACGGTTTGCAGAAGCAGAGCAGCAGCGGATCAGGGCCGAAGCCGATGTCCTCCACGATGTCGTGCTTCACACCCCAGGTCTTCTGGGCCGTCGGGACGGCGGGGTCCTTTACGTAGTCGGGCCGGTCGGCGCGCGCGTGCCAGTGGTCCTCCGGGTCCCACAGCTTGTAGCGCAGGTCGGAGGTAACGCTGTGCCAGCCGAACCACCAGTTGAACATCTCGGCGGTGACCCCGGGCATGAAGGTGGTGTTGGCCACAAAACCGGTCCCGTCGGGCGCCACGCAGAAGCCGTTGTCCAGGCCGGGCACATCGGCGTCCTGAAAACGCCCGCGCGCTGCAAAGGGCAGGGCGGCGGCAGGATCGGCGGCGGGGCCGTTCCAGATGTCCAGCTTCTCCTGCGGGATGGGAGCCAGCGGCTTATGGAAATATTTAGCGTAGGGAAGCCGCTCCTCCTCCGCGCTCAGCTTGGGGCGTTCCAGTTCCAAAGGCATAAGGATCCCTCTTTCCGTTTGATTTGCTATGCAAACGCACAGCAAACTGGCCATGTGCCGCCTGGGGCGGCACGGCCTGAAATCAAAGCGCGTGGACCGGGACGGCCTACATGCGCAAAAACTTCATGCGTTGTCCGTTTTGCCTATGATCGTGGTGCGCCTGCCGCGCATGAAGTTTTATGCCTTTATCATAAGTTATCCGGGGTTTTTTGTAAAATATGAGTTTGGAACGTTCTTATTCCAGTTTGGGATGGTCCTCCCCCAACAGCGTGAGCAGCCGGGGAATATTGGGGTTTTCATTCCGCTCCCGCCAGACGGCCACCCGGTCGAACGCGTCCCCGCCCGGCTGATCCTCCTCCGCCAGCGGCAGGAAGACCAGTCCCGGGTGGTCCCGGTATTGGAAGTCCCCCATCAGACCGTAGGCGTCGTCGTGGACCTGGAGCTGGAGCATCATGGACTCATGGCTGGTATGGCGCAGGGAGCGCCGGGGCTGGAACTGCTTTTCCGCAAAAAAGCGCATCATGTTCACATAGCCGTTGGGCGTCACGTCGGGGCGCATGGTGTAATAGGTCAGCTCCGCCAGATCCTTCAGGTACAGCTGCTTTGCTCCGGCCAGGGGGCTTTGGCTGCCCAGCAGCACATACATACGCCCCCGTCCCACGGTGCGCCGGCGCAGGTGGGGGCGGTCCAACAACTCAAAGGCCATGGTGAAGGCCACGTCCAGATCCCCGCCCTCCAGCCGCTCCAGCAGCGTCCCGAATTCAAACCAGTCCAGGGAGAGCTCCACCCCGCTCCAGCAGGCATGAAACCGCCGCGCCAGCGCCACGATCTCCGTGGGCACGACGCTGAAAGCGCCCAGAGCCAGCCGTCCGTGCTCCCCGCCCTGTTCCCCCTGCAGGGCGGTCCGGGCCGCGTCCATGCGGCGGAGGATATCCACGCTGTCCCGATAGAAGCCTTCTCCGGCCGCCGTCAGGCGCACCATGCGGGTATCCCGCAGAAACAGCTGTGCGCCCAGTTCCCGCTCCAGCTGATTGATATGCTTGCTGACCGCGCTCTGGGCGATATACAGCTCCTTGGCCGCGCCGGTGAAGGAACCGTGATTGGCCACGGCGACAAAGGTCCTGAGCAGCTTGCTGTCCACGTTCTCCCCCTCTTCCGTCCCGGGAATCCTGTCATCCGAAAAAGGGATTTCCCTTTTCCGGCAAAATGTGCTTTAATAAATAGTAACTGATTTTTCCCCCGAGCGCAAGGAGGTCTCATCTTTTGCTGTCCAATCTTTTGACGGTCACCGGTCAGGTCGGCACCCTGTTTTTGATGATGGGGGTGGGCTTTGCCTTGGCAAAGCTGGGCAAGCTTACCGAGCAGGCCAGGGGCCAGCTGTCGTACCTGCTGCTCTATATCGTCTGTCCCTGCGTTATGGTAGACTGCTTCCAGGTGGAACGCACCCCCGATCTGGTGCGGGAGGTGGCGCTGGGCGCGGCGCTGGCCACCGTGTGCTACGTGGTCTATCTGTTGATTGCGCTTTTCTTTTTTCGCAGGGAGTCTCCCGACGTGCGGGACTGCCTCCGCTTCGGCACGGTATACGGCAACATCGGCTTTATGGGCATCCCTCTGGTCCAGTCCATTCTGGGGGCGGACGCCGTCATCTACGGCGCGTTGTCCCTGGCGGCCTTCAACCTGACGCTTTGGACCCTGGGCGTTTTGGTCATGGGCGGGAAGCAGGCCTTTTCCGTGAAAAAGGCGGCCGTCAATCCAGGCGTCTTAGGCCTGGCGGTGAGTCTGCTCCTCTTTCTGGGCAACGTGCGCCTGCCCGCGGTGTTGGGCAGCGCCGTCTCCTTCCTCAGCGACCTGAACACGCCTCTGGCCATGGTGGTCATCGGCGGACAGCTGGCCTGTGCCGACCTGGCCGCCACCTTCCGGCAGGCGCGGCTGTATCTGGCCTGCTTTCTGAAGCTCATCCTCGTCCCGGTTCTGACGCTGCTGGCGCTGCTGCCGCTGCGGCTTTCGCCGGGCCTGTACTGCGCGCTGGTGCTTCTCTCCGCCACCCCGGTGGCGGGCACCACCAGCCTCTTCGCCCAGCAGTTTGGCCGCGACCCCACTCCCGCCGTCCAGTTCATTACCCTGTCCACACTGCTCTCCATCCTCACCCTGCCTCTTTTCGCCGTAGCCGCGAAAATGATCAGCGGATTCTAAGGCCCGTTTTCAAACAGGCCCGGCTGAGCAGAGCGCCTGTATTCAAAGGAATACAGGCGCTCTGCTCAGCCGGGCTTAGGGGCGGCGGACCGGGTTTATTCAAAGGGGGCCAGTTCCCAGCGGATGAAATATCCCTGAGGATGCTTGCAGACGGGACAGACCGCCGGGGCCATGGTGGCGTCGATGATCTGTCCGCAGTTGAGACACATCCACTTCACTTCCACATCGGACACAAAGAGCTTTCCCTGTTCCAGCAGGTCCGCAAACCGGCCGAACCGGTCGCCGTGGGTCTTTTCGATCTCGGAGATCATGGAGAAAGTATGGGAGATCTCCTCGAACCCCTCCTCCTTGGCGGCCTTGGCAAAGCCCTTATAGTCGTGATCCCACTCCTGATACTCGTTGTGCTGTGCCGAGCGCAGATGCTGGAGCAGTTCGGGGTAGAGCTCGACCGGATAGGTGCCGTCGATCCGCAGATTTTCTCCGGAGACGCTCTGGAGCAGGTTATAAAAGACCTTGGCGTGGGCCCGCTCCTGGTTGGCGGTAAAGGTAAAGATCCCCTCAATGACCTGCAGGTTCTTTTTCTTGGCCAGTCCGGCGGCAAAGGTATACCGGTTGCGGGCCTGGCTCTCTCCGGCAAAGGCCCGCAGCAGGTTGAGCCGGGTCTCGCTCTGTTCAAAGGCAATGGACATACGGCGTTCCTCCTGTTCTATGAATATGGAAAGTATGTCCACCTCCGGGGGCGGTTATGCGCAACCGGCGCCGGGCTCACGCCCGGCGCCGGTTGCGGCGGTTTTCTCACGCTTCCAGCTGCTTTTCCAGCCGCAGCTTGATGGACTGGAGGAACACGCCGGTGTCTACGGCTGTGGCGGGCGTCTCGCCTTCCCACAGTCCGGCCAGGTCCTTCGTCATGATTCCGCTCTCGATGGTCTCGATGCTGGCCCGTTCCAGCTTGTCGGCAAACTCCCCCAGCGCGGCGATCCCGTCCAGTTCGCCCCGCTTGCGCAGGGCCCCGGTCCAGGCAAAAAGGGTGGCCATAGGGTTGGTGGAGGGGTTTTCTCCCTCCAGATATTTATAATAGTGCCGCGTGACGGTGCCGTGGGCGGCTTCGTACTCATACTTCCCGTCGGGGGAGACCAGTACGGAGGTCATCATGGCCAAGCTGCCGAAGGCGGTGGAGACCATGTCGCTCATCACATCGCCGTCGTAGTTCTTGCAGGCCCAGATAAAGCCGCCCTTGCTGCGGATGACCCGGGCCACCGCATCGTCGATGAGGGTGTAAAAATAGGTGATGCCAAGCGCTTCGAACCGGGCCTGGTACTCCTTCTCAAATATCTCCTGGAAGATATCCTTGAAGGTATGGTCGTACTTTTTGGAGATGGTGTCCTTCGTGGAGAACCACAGGTCCTGCCGGGTGTCGACGGCATACTGGAAACAGGAGCGCGCAAAAGAGACGATGGAGCTGTCCTTGTTGTACTGCCCCTGGAGCACGCCGGCACACTCAAACTCATAGATCGTCTGGCGGAAGTCCCTGCCGTCGGCCCCGGCAAAGACCAGCTCGGCCACGCCGGGGCCCGGCACCCGGTATTCGGTGGCTTTATACACATCGCCGTAGGCATGACGGGCAATGGTGATCGGCTTCTTCCAGGTCTTCACCACCGGGGAAACGCCCCTGACCATGATGGGCGCGCGGAAGACCGTACCATCCAGAATGGAGCGGATGGTCCCGTTGGGGGACTTCCACATCTCGGTAAGCTGGTACTCCTCCACCCTCTGCTGGTTGGGGGTAATGGTGGCGCATTTGACCGCCACGCCGTACTGCTTGGTGGCCTCGGCCGCCTCCACCGTCACCCGGTCGGCCGTCTTCTCCCGCTCGGGCAGGCCCAGATCAAAGTAGACCGTCTTCAGTTCCACGTAGGGCAGCAGCAGTTCTTCTTTGATCTGCTGCCACAGGATCCGGGTCATCTCGTCCCCGTCCATCTCCACCAGAGGGGTGGACATCTGAATTTTTTTCATGGGCTTCTCCTCGGCTTTCCGATTGATTTCGATGGGACAAATTATACCGCCTCCCAGCCCAAAACGCAAGACTTCCTCAGGATTGCTTCATTTTTGGTTGTTTTGCCCGTTGTGCTTGCCGCCCTGAGCCGATATACTGTTCTTTGTCTATCGGAGGCTGCTGGCAACGCCTGACCGCGCGGGCCGGCGGCGTCGTCAAAAGGCCTTTTTTGAGAGGATGGTTGCGCTTTTGTTTGACAACAAGTCCCTGAAAAAACTGATTGTCCCCCTGATCATCGAGCAGTTTCTGGCCGTCATGGTGGGAATGGCCGACATCATGATGGTCTCCTCCGCCGGTGAGGCGGCGGTATCCTCCGTGGCGCTGGTGGACCTGATCAACGTGCTCATCATCAACATCTTCGCCGCCCTGGCCACCGGCGGGGCCGTGGTCTGTGCCCAATCCATCGGCGCGGGGCATCTGGACCAGGCCAACCGCTCCGCCAACCAGCTGGTATACATCGTCTCGGCCATCTCCGTCGCGTTGATGGTCCTGGTGCTGCTGTTCAGCCGTGCGCTGCTCGGCGTGCTCTTTGGGCAGGTGGAGCCTCCGGTCATGGAGGGGGCTATTACTTATTTCGTCATCTCCGCCCTGTCCTACCCCTTTATTGCCGTCTACAATGGATGCGCAGCCTTGCTGCGGTCCATGGGCAATTCCCGCGCCTCCATGTATGTCTCCGCCCTGATGAACGGTCTGAACGTGGTGGGCAACGCCATCCTGGTCTTCGGGTTTTCCATGGGGGTGGCGGGCGTCGCCCTGGCCACCCTTGTTTCCCGCGGGGTGGCCTGCGGGATCATGATGGTGCTGATGCACAGCCGCCGCAATCCCGTCCGGGTCGCCCAGCTGCTCCGGTTTCGCCTGGACGGGCGGCTCATCGGAAAGATCCTGCGCATCGGCGTGCCCAACGGTCTGGAAAACAGCGTGTTTCAGCTGGGCCGGGTATTGCTGGTGAGCATGATTTCCACCTTCGGTACCGCTCAGATCGCCGCCAACGCCGTGGCCAACAATATCGACAGCTTCGGGATCATTCCCGGGCAGGCCCTGGGGCTGGCCCTCATCACGGTGGTGGGGCAATGCGTAGGCGCACGGGACTGGGCGCAGGTGCGCGCTTACACCAAAAAGCTGGTGAAGATCGCCTACTGCTGCATTTGGGGCCTCAACGCCGTGCTGCTCCTGCTGCTTCCGCTCATCCTGCGCATCTACAACCTGTCCGATGCGGCCAGGCAGTACGCCTTCCTGCTCATCCTCATCCACAACGGCTGCGCTATGGCCCTATGGCCCCTCTCCTTTACGCTTCCCAACGCGCTGCGGGCCGCGGGAGACGTAAAGGTGCCCATGGTCATCTCCATGGTATCCATGGCCGCCGTGCGTCTGGTGGGCAGCTGGCTGCTGGGCGTCAAGCTGGGGCTGGGGGTGGTGGGCGTATGGATCGCCATGGTCGCGGACTGGGTGGTGCGGACCATTTGCTTTCTGCTGCGGGTGCGCCAAAAGCTCTGGAAGGAGCATCCATGAGCCGCTCGGCATAGGACGGCCGAGAGCGCTTCACCGCCGGCGTGCTGCCGGAGACGGAAACAGAGCCCGGCGCTGTGACCTATACTGTACGTCGGGGGATACCCTCTGGGCCATCGCCAGAGACACGGCGCCACCGTGGCCGCCCTGGCGCCGCTCAACCGCATCGCGGACCCCGATCTCATCGTTCCCGGACAGGTTTTGGAGCTTCCCGCCTAACACCGCGCGCCGTCCGGAGGCAATCTCCCTCTGGACGGCGCCTTCCTTTTCCGGTATAATGCAGTTAGCCTTGTTGGAACGATGGAAACGGGCGCCGTTTTGGGGCCGAACCGCCCTGCGTTTGGGCGGTTTGCCCGGTTGCAAACAAGGCGTAACTGGTACTGCAAAGGAGTGTCCGGCATGTTACAGACCGTCATCCCCCAGGGGTATGCCCCCCGTCTCAATCTCTACGACACCCAGAAGGCCATCGGCCTTTTAAAGCGCCTGTTCGAGGATACCCTGGGCGGCGCGCTCCACCTGCGAAGGGTGTCCGCTCCGCTGTTCGTGGAGGCCTCGACCGGTCTGAACGACGATTTGAACGGCGTGGAGCGGGCCGTGTCCTTTGATATCCCCGCCGCCGGGCGGGAAGCCCAGGTGGTCCACTCTCTGGCCAAATGGAAGCGCATGGCGCTCTACCGCTACCAGTTTTCCGTGGGCGAGGGGCTGTACACCGACATGAACGCCATCCGCCGGGACGAAGAACTGGACAACCTGCACTCGGTCTACGTGGACCAGTGGGATTGGGAAAAGGTCCTGGCCCCCCGTGACCGGAACACCGGCTACTTAGCGGATACGGTGCGCACCATCGTGAGCGCCATGTGCCAGACCCAGGACACCCTGCGTTCCGTCTTTCCCCAGCTCACCGCCCTGCCGCCCCTGGATGGGGAGGTATCCTTTGTGACCGCCCAGGAGCTGGAGGACCTCTGGCCCGGCCTGTCCCCCCGGGAACGGGAGGACGCCTGGGTAAAGGAGCATCCCACCACCTTCCTGATGGGCATCGGCGGCGCGCTCAAATCCGGCAGGCCCCATGACGGCCGGGCGCCCGACTACGACGACTGGGATCTGAACGGGGACATCCTGCTGTGGAACCCGGTGCTGGAACGCGCCTTCGAGGTCTCCTCCATGGGAATCCGCGTGGACCCCGCCGCGCTGGACCGGCAGCTCACCGCCTCCGGCTGTGACGAGCGCCGTGCGCTTCCCTTCCACAAAATGCTGTTGGAGGGCAAGCTGCCCCTGACCATCGGCGGGGGTATCGGCCAGTCCCGTTTGTGTATGCTCCTTCTGGGCAAAGCTCACATCGGCGAGGTCCAGGCCAGCGTTTGGGATGAACAGACCATTTCCGCCTGTCAGGAAGCAGGGGTCATCCTGCTGTAATCGAATCCGCTATCGTTCCCACCGGCGCAGAAGGCTCTGCGCCGGTGTTTCTTCTGCCGGTTCACTTGTGCGCAGCAGGAAGACACTTTCGTTTTATGCAAAGATATTCCTTCGTTTGGCTTGACTTTCCGTTTTTTCTGTGCAAAAATACTTCTATCAGCAGAGGGGTTCCCCTCTGTATTGTGCTTTTTGCCACATGGAAAAGGAGGCGATCATCTTACAACCGTCCCCCGTGCGCGTACAGATCATCAAAAGGAGAGGAGAACTAATCTCATGAAAAAATCCATTCGGCTGCTTTCCATCGTCCTGGCTGGCGTCATGCTGCTGAGCACCAGCGCGCTGGCCTGTACCGGCGTCTATGTCGGAAAGGACGTGAGCGATCAGGGCACCTACATCATCGCCCGCAGCGAAGATCAGGGCCAGAGCGATTACAACAAGATGTTTCTTGTGCAGCCCCACGTGGACAACGTGCCCGGCCGCTATATTGAGGATACCGCTACCGGCTTCCGGATCCCCCTGCCCGCCACGACCTACCAGTACACCTATGTGCCCGACTACACCCGGGGCGACGACGGCATGTACCCCGGCTCCTGCACCAACGAGTATGGCGTAAGCGTCACCGGCACGGTCTCCACCTCTACCTGTGACGCCTGGCGCTCCGCCGATCCCTTTATCGAGCCCGGCCTGCGCGAGGCCATCCTGGCCGCCGCCGTGGCCGCCGTGTCCAAGACCGCCCGCGAAGCGGTGGACGTGCTGCTGGGCTATGTGGACGAGTATGGCTCGGAAGAGGGCAATACCGTCATGATCAACGACCAGAACGAGGCCTGGTACATCGAGATCTACAGCGGCCATCACTACTGCGCCATGAAGATGCCCGACGACAAGGTGGCGGTGTACGGCAACCAGAACATGATCGGTCTGGTGGACCCCAACGCCACCGCTGAGGACGGTTACATCTATTCCGACGGCCTGTTCGACCTCATCGACGAACTGGGGCTCGCCGTCAAGGAGGGCGAGCTTTACCACCTGGCCAAATCCGTCACCAACAATACCCGGCGGGACTCCAGCAACATGCGCAACTGGGGCGGTATGAAGCTTCTGGCGCCCTCCCAGGCGGGCGAGTATGATACCGACACCTTCTATCCCCTGTTCTATTCTCCCGACGAGAAGGTCAGCGTACTGGACGTCATGGACATCTACCGCAACCGCTATGAGGGGACCGAGCTGGACGTGACGCTGGAAGGCCAGACGGGCAACCGCGTCATCGGCACCCCCAATTCCTCTCAGATCCACATCCTCCAGACCTTCCCCGAGTGGCCCGCCGCGTGCGCCGCCATCGACTGGATCGCCCTGGGCAACACCGAGCACTCCGTGTTCATCCCCTTCTTCTCCGGCATCACCGATACGGCCGCGGCCTACAAGGTGGACGGGGACACTTACGATCCCGCCGGCGCCTACTGGAAATTCAAGCGCCTGTGCACTCTGGCCGAGCTGGACCGCTCTCTGTACAGCCAGAGCACCCGCGCCTTCTGGAAGCAGCAGGAACAGCTGATGTACGACGAGATGATCCAGGCCGCTCCCACCATGATCGCAAAATACGCCGAAAGCACCGAGGCCGGCGCGGCCTACGTCACCCAGCTGGGCATCCAGATGGCCGAGCGTGAGATGAAGTATGCCGACAACCTGTATGCCAAGCTGTTCACCGCCGTGATGCACAATACCGGCCGTTCCGCGGAGCGTGTGGCCGCCTTCCTGGCCGACGTGCCCCTGCGCCAGGTGGCCGAGAGCAAGGGCTACACCGTCACCTGGAACGGCGCCGACAATTCCATCACCATGACCAAGGGCTCCGTCAGCTACACGGTGACGCTGGAGAGCTACGACTGCAAGGTGGCCGGCGGCGAGACCATCGAGCTGACGCATTATGTTTACAGCCGGGACGGCGTTACTTACATCCCCATGGACTTTGCCGACACCCTGTAATCCGCCCGACCCCCGACCGCAAGAAAAAAAGACCGCTTCGGCGGTCTTTTTTTCTTGCGGCCGATGTGCGTGTTCAGGCCTTTCGCAGCTCCTCCAGGAAGGCCGCGCCATAACGCTGAAGCTTTGCCTCCCCCACGCCGGAGACGTTCAGCAGCTCCCGCTCGGTCTGAGGGCGCTTGGCGCACATGTCCCGCAGAGCGGCGTCCGAGAAGACCACATAGGCCGGCAGGCCCAGCCGCCGTGCCAGTGCCGCGCGCACCGCGCGCAGGCGGCCAAACAGCGCCTCGTTTTCCGGGGCCACGCCGCTGGGCCTGCCCGTGCGGCGCGCTTCTCCGCCGGAACCGGACGCCCGCATCGTCACGCGGGAATCCCCCTCCAACACCCGGCGGGCCGCCTGCCCCAGCCCCAGCACCGGGTATTCCCCCTCGCTGCGGACCAGGCAGCCCTGGGCGATCAGGGCCCGGATGCAGTCGTTTACATGCTCCCGGCTCTCCCCCTTCAGCACGCCGTACCCCTCCTGGTGATTCAGCCCCCATTGGCGCAGCTTCCGGCTGTCCGCGCCCCGGACCAGATCACAGATGGTGCTCATGCCGAAGCGAGGCCCCAGCCGGGCCACACAGCGAAGGATAGCCGCCGCCTGGGCCGTCACATCCACCGCTTCCTGCTGCTCCAGACAGTTGCCGCAGCTGCCGCACCGCCCCGGCGGCGTTTCTCCGAAGTACTCCAGGAGATACCGGCGCAGACAGTCCCCGGTGTGGCAGTACCCGCTCATCCTGCGCAGGCGGGTGTAATCCCGTCTGCGCACCTGCTCCAGCTGTGCCTCGTCCAGCGCCTCGTTCTCCCGGTCCTGCTGAATCAGAAAGCGTGCGGTCTGCTCGTCGGCACTGCTGTAAAGCAGCACGCACTCCGCCTTCTCGCCATCCCGGCCGGCCCGCCCCGCCTCCTGATAGTAGCTCTCCATATCCTTCGGCATGTTGTAGTGGACCACATAGCGCACATCGGATTTGTCGATCCCCATGCCGAAGGCGTTGGTGGCCACCATGACCCGGATGCGGTCCCAGAGGAAGTCCTCCTGGCTCCTTCCCCGCTCCTCCTGCTCCAGTCCCGCGTGATAGCGTCCGGCGGGCACGCCCTCGGCCTTCAAAAGCGCGCACACCTCCTCCACCTTCTTCCGGGTGGCGCAGTAGACGATGCCGCTGTCCTCCCCGTGCCGCTTTACAAACTCCAGCAGCCAGGCGCGCTTGTCCTGCTCCCGGCCATGGCGCACCGCAAAAAACAGGTTGGGCCGGTCAAAGCCGGTGACGATCTCGTAGGGGTCCCGGAGCTGGAGCAGCTCCCGCATGTCCCGCCGCACGGCCTGGGTGGCAGTGGCGGTGAAGGCCCCCACCACCGGCCGCCGGGGCAGCCGGGCGGCAAAATCGGGGATCTCCAGATAGTGCGGGCGGAAGTCCTGCCCCCACTGGGAGACGCAGTGGGCCTCGTCCACCGCCAGCAGGGCGATCTCCGCATGCAGGGCAAAGTCCAGAAAACGCTCGGTCCCCAGCCGCTCCGGGGCCACGTAGATCAGCTTATAGCGCCCGGCCCTGGCCCGTTCCAGCGCCAGGGCGTACTGCCGCTCCGTGAGGGCGCTGTTGAAAAAAGCCGCCGGGATGCCCGCCTGCACCAGCGCCGCCACCTGATCCCGCATCAGGGAGATCAGGGGCGAGACCACCAGGGTGATCCCCTCCAGCAGCAGCGCGGGCAGCTGGAAACACAGGGACTTGCCCGCCCCTGTGGGCATCACCGCCGCCACATCCCGGCCGGAGCAGAGGGCGGAGACCACCGCCTCCTGCCCCGGCCGAAAGGAGTCATAGCCAAAATAGGTTTTCAGGGCCTCCAACAGTTCCATAGGTTCTTCTCCTTTTCCCGCATTCGCCCTGTAAGAGTACAATACATATTGGACAGTCGAATATGTATTGGACTCTTACACCGGGTCTTCCGGCCGCGGGGCGGCGGACGCTTGTCTCCGCCGCCCGTTTCTGTTCTGCTTAAAAAGGCGGACAGAACGCCGCCTCGGTCGGAACCAAGGGGGTATGCGCATGTACCGGGTGGTCATCATCGACGACGAATCCATGATACCGCCCGCTTCTCCCAGGTATTCAAGAAGCTGGAGGGCGTTTCCGCCGGAGACTGGCGCAACCTCCACTGTGGAACATAAGCCGGCCCCGCCCGTTCCACAGGCGGGCCGCAGCTTGCCATTTGGCGTTCCATCGGTTACAATCATATCAGCTGAACCGACTCCATTCCCGCAGATACGCGCGGCGTCGCCCGCAAGAAGGAGGGTATGACTTGAATTTTCTCTCCCCCGCCTTTTTTCTCTTTTTCCCCGCTGTGGCGCTGTGCTTCTTCCTGCTGCCCCAGCGGGCGCGGCCCTGGTGTCTGCTGGCGGCCAGCGCCCTGTTCTGCCTATGGGCGGGGGTGGAGTGTCTTCTCTTCCTGCTGTGCGCAGCCCTGGTGACCTATGCGGGCGCACGGCTGCTGGAGAACCGCTCCCAGCGGGGCCGGCGGGCTGTTCTGATCCTGGCTCTGCTTCTCCTCTTCGGCACCCTGTTTCTCTTCAAATACCTCTCCTTTACACTCTCCCTGACCCAGCGGCTGCTGGCCCTGACGGGCCGCCCCTGCTCCATTGCATCGCCGGAGCTGATCCTGCCGGTGGGTATCTCCTTCTACCTGTTCATGGCGGCGGGCTATCTCATCGACGTGTACCGGGGGGACCGGGCGGCGCAGCGCAGCTTCCCCCTGCTGGTCCTCTTCCTGTCCTTTTTCCCCCATCTGGTCTCCGGCCCCATCGACCGCTCCGGTCTGATGGATCTGCTCCGCACGCCCCCCGCCTTTGACTATGACCGCTTCCGCGCCGGGCTGCTGCGGTTTTTGTGGGGCGCCTTCAAAAAGCTGTGCATCGCCGACCGGCTGGCCATTCTGGTAAACGCCGTTTTCGCCGCGCCGGAACAGTTCGGCGCGCTGCAGGTGTTCGCCGCGGCCTGCGCGTTTTCGGTGCAGATCTACTGCGACTTCTCCGCTTACTCCGATATGGCTCTGGGCGTCGCCGGCGCCATGGGCATCCCCCTGATGGAAAATTTCCGCACCCCTTATTTCTCCCGCTCCATTGGGGAGTTCTGGCGGCGCTGGCACATCTCCCTGTCCTCCTGGTTCCGGGACTACCTGTACATCCCACTGGGCGGAAGCCGCAGGGGCTCCGGGCGGAAATACTGCAACATCCTCATCGTCTTTGCCGTCAGCGGCCTGTGGCACGGGGCCGGGCTCACCTTTCTGGTCTGGGGGCTGCTCAACGGGGCCTACCAGGCGGCGGGCGGCCTGACGGCGGGCCTGCGCAGCCGCTGCCGCCAGGCCCTGGGCCTGCGGGACGACTCTCCCGTCACCCGATGGTGGCAGATGCTGGTCACCTTCCTTCTGTCCACGCTGGCCTGGGTCTTTTTCAAGGCCGCCTCACTCTCCTCCGCCCTGGCGGTGCTGCGCGGCATGGTCTCCGGTCCCCTGCTGGTGCGCCCCATCCTGGCAAACACCGGTCTGGACCGGGGCGAATGCCTGGTGGCCCTGCTCTGCCTTGCGGCGCTGTTGGCGGTGGACCTGCTCTCCCTGCGCCGGCGCGTGTGCGAGCGCTTTTTGACCCTGCCCCGGCCGCTCCGGTGGGTCCTGGTGCTGGCTCTGCTGCTGACGGTGGCGGTCTTCGGGGTCTACGGCACCGGCTATGACGCGCAAGACTTCATCTACTTCAAATTTTAGGTGGCGCTATGAAGAACGGAAAAGAACGGATCTTTGCCGCCGCCTTCGCGGTGCTGGCGGCGCTGCTGCTTGGACTGGCCGGGCTGGCTCTGCGTCCGGCACGCGTCAACTACGGCGCGGTGTGGGGCCCCTATCGCGCCGAGCCTGCAGACAGTCTGGACTATCTGTACCTGGGCAGCTCCTACGCCTACTGCGACGTAAACCCCGCCCTGGTCTACGACGCGTCCGGTCTGACCGGCTACGTGCTGGCAGGTCCGGAACAGACCCTGTCCCAGACCTACTACTACCTGAAGGAGGCCCTGAGGACCCAGTCCCCACAGGCGGTGATCCTGGAGGCCTCCGCCCTGCACTTCGCCCGCTATCAGAGCTACACCCAGATCAACGTCGGCTATATGCCCTTTTCCCGGAACAAGCTGGCGGCCATCTTCCGGGCTTCTGAGCCGGAGCTGCGCACCGGGCTGCTCTTTGAGCTGTACTTTTACCATGACCGCTGGAAGCAGGTCTCCCCCGGCGACGTTCTGGACACGTTCGCTCCGGACCGGACCGACCTGCTCAAAGGCTACACCGCCGTGGACGGACTTGCCTCCGGGCTGGAGGACGGGCCCTTTCGGCGTCCGACGCAGGAGGAGGATCTCTATCAGGAAAACCTGGCCTGGCTGGGAAAGATCCTGACCCTGTGCGAGCAGGAGGGCATCCTGCCCCTGGTGGTCTTCCACCCCACTTACAGCCGCTTCGCTCCGCAGGTCTACACCCAGATCGCCGCCGATGTGGCGGCCTTGTCCCCATCGGCCCTCTGCCTGGACTGGAGCGGCGACTTTGCTTCCGCCGGCCTGGACCCGCTGACGCATCTCTACGATGCGGGGCACCTGAACCGGGCGGGCGCCGCGCGTTTTTCCGCCTGGCTGGGCGTATATCTGACGCGCGACGCAGGCCTGACGCCCCGACCCCAGACGGCGGAAAATACCGCCGCCTGGCGACAGGCCGCGGATGTTTGGAAGGCATCCTGAGCAACTGCCGGGCGGCGGCCGCTTTTGCGGCCGCCGCCCGGCAGTTGCTCAAAAACGTCTCGCAGCGTGCGCCCCAACGGGCCGCACCCCCGCGCTATTTATGATAGAGCTTGTTGGTCTCATAGGTGGGCTCGCAGGTCAGGCGCAGGCCCAGCTTGCCGTAGATGCCGGTATCCACCGGAGAGAGGATGACCGTGGAGTGGGCCTCGCAGCCCCGCAGCCGGGCCAGCTGGTCCAGCGCCCGCTTGGCCAGGGGGTTGGTCGTGGCGGAGATCGCCAGGGCGATCAGCGTCTCGTCGCTGTGCAGGCGGGGATTGTTGGACCCCAGGTGGCTGACTTTGACCGATTGGATGGGCTCAATGGCCTCCGGTGAGATCAGGTGGGAGCCGTGATCGATCCCTGCCAGGCGCTTGAGGGCGTTGAGCAGCGTGGCGGAGGTGGCCCCCATGAGGGCCGTGGTCTTGCCGGTAACCACCTCCCCGCCGGGCAGCTCAATAGCGGCGGCGGGGTTTCCGGTCTCCTCCGCCACCCGGGCGGAGGCGGCGATGACCGGCCGGATGGAGGCGTCCACCTTGGCCTGCTGCATGATCAGCTCCAGCTTGTACACCAGCTCGTCGTCGGCCTGACCGGTCCGGCGGTCGCACAGGGCGGCGTAGTACCGGCGGACGATCTCCTGCCGCGCGGCGGCGCAGACCGCTTCGTCATCCACGATGCAGCAGCCCGCCATATTCACCCCCATGTCGGTGGGGGACTTATAGGGGCACTCCCCCATAATTTTTTCGAACATGGCGGAAAGCACCGGGAAAATCTCCACATCCCGGTTATAGTTCACCGTGGTCGCTCCATGGGCGGCCAGATGGAAGGGATCGATCATGTTTACGTCCCCCAGGTCCGCCGTGGCGGCCTCGTAGGCCAGGTTCACCGGGTGCTGGAGGGGCAGATTCCAGATGGGGAAGGTCTCAAACTTGGCGTAGCCCGCCTTGACGCCCCGCTTGTACGCATGGTAGAGCTGAGAGAGGCATACGGCCATCTTGCCGCTGCCGGGGCCGGGGGCGGTGACCACCACCAGGGGCCGGCTGGTCTCGATATAGTCGTTTTTGCCGTATCCCTCGTCGCTGACGATGAGGGGGATGTTATTGGGGTAGCCCGCAATGGGGTAGTGCAGGTATACCCGCATTCCCAGGCTCTCCATCCGGCGCTTGAAGGCGTCCGCCGCGGGCTGGGCGGCATACCGGGTCACCACTACGCTGCCCACGTACAGCCCCTGGCTCCGGAACGCGTCGATGAGGCGCAGCACGTCCACGTCGTAGGTGATGCCCAGATCCCCCCGGATCTTGTTCTTCTCGATATCGCTGGCACAGATGGCGATGACGATCTCCGCCTTATCGGCAAGCTCCTGAAGCATCCGGATCTTGCTGTCCGGCGCGAAGCCCGGCAGCACCCGGGAAGCGTGGTGGTCGTCAAAGAGCTTCCCGCCGAATTCCAGGTAAAGCTTGTTGCCGAACTGTCCGATCCGTTCCCGGATGCGGCTGGATTGGAGGTCCCGGTATTTCCCGTTGTCAAAGCCGATCTTGTCCATTGTATTCCATGCTCCTTTGCACACAATTCAAATTAGTATAGCACAAAAAGGGGAGCTTGAAAAGGGCTTGCGTTCCCTTGCCAACAGGGGCAGTATCCAGCAGAGAAACTGTACAGGGCCGCGCCTGCAGGCGCAGATCGGCAGGGGAACAAACGCAAGATCCGCCCTGCCAGGCATAGCCGGGGCGGCATTGCTTTTTTGAAAAACAGGTGCGGCGGACCGTCATCCACGATCCGCCGCACCTTCGCCTGTGAGAACGCCGCCTCACAGGCGCTCGATAATTCCCGCGGCCCCCATGCCGCCGCCGATGCACATCGTCACCATACCGTACCGGCCGCCGGTATGTTCCAGATAGCTCAGCGCCTTGCATGTGAGAATGGCGCCGGTAGCGCCCAGCGGATGCCCCAGGGCCATGGCGCCCCCCCACGGGTTAACCCTGGCCGGATCCATGCCCAGGGTACGGATACAGGCCAGGGCTTGGGAGGCAAAGGCCTCGTTGAGTTCGATGGTATCCATCTCCTCCAGGGTGAGCCCCGCTTTCTTCAACGCCTTTGGCACGGCTTCAATAGGGCCTACGCCCATGACCTCCGCAGGCACGCCGCCGGTGGCGAACGTGACAAAGCGGGCCAGCGGCTTAAGGCCCATGGCCTGGGCCCGCTCGGCCGACATGAGCACCACAAAGCCGGCGCCGTCGGTGCGCTGGGAGGAGGTGGCAGCGGTAACCAGACCATCCTCCAAGAAGCAGGGCTTCAGCTCCGCCAGTTTCTCCGCCGTAGTACCGGGGCGAATCCCCTCGTCCCGAATCACCGTGACGGCCTGTCCATCGGCTCCGGGGATCTGGACGGGGATTATCTGCCCGTCAAAACAGCCCTGGACCTGGGCCTGGGCTGCCCGGCGGTGACTTTCGGCGGCCATGGCGTCCATGTCCGCCCGGCTGATGTTCCAGCGCTTGGCCACGTTTTCCGCTGTAATCCCCATGATGGTGTATACCTCGGGCCGGTGCTCCCGCAGCCAGGGGTCCGCGTCCTCCACGCCGATGAGCATGGGCACCATGGACATGGACTCCACCCCGCCGGCCACCATGATCGCTTCCTCGCCGCAGCGGATGGCATTGGCGGCGGTGGCGATGGTCTGCAAGCCGGAGGAGCAGTAGCGGTTGACCGTCTGGGCCGTAACGCTGTCCGGCAGTCCGGCCCTCTGTACAATAAGCCGGGCCATGTTGGCCCCCTGGACCCCATAGGGCATGGCACAGCCCATGATCACGTCGCCGATCTCCTCGGGACGGAGGCCGGGGACCCGCTCCAGCACGCCCAACAGCGCCTGTGCGCCGTATTCCACCGGGTGCACCTGGGCGAAGGCTCCCTTACCGGCCTTGCAGCAGGCGGTGCGCCCGTAGGCCACGATCACCGCGTCTTTCAATTGCGTCTGCATATATGATTTCCTTTCCAGCCGTCTCCGACGGTCAGGGGAAAAGGCCCCGTCCGCGGGGCGGCGTTACTTTAGTTGATACTGTTCCAGCTTTTCATAGAGCACTGTGCGGGAAATCCCCAGCAGTCCGGCGGCCTTGGCCCGGTTCCCGTTGGCAGCAGCCAGCGCATCCCGGATAAATTCCCGTTCAAACGCCTGGCGGGCAGGGCGCAGGCGGAAGTCCCCGCTGCTGGTCACCTGGCGGCGCTTGCGGGCCTGCAGGCGCTGCTCCAGCTGGAAGAAATCCTTCCGCCGCAGGATGGGAGAGGCGGCCGCGTTCATGGCGCTCTCCACCGCATTCTGCAGTTCCCGCACATTGCCCGGCCAGTCGTAGTCCATCAGCAGCTCCATGGAACCGGGGCCCACGCCTTCGATGACCATGCCGAGCTGACGGTTGAGCTGCCGAATGAAATTCTCCACCAGCAAGGGGATGTCTTCCTTCCGCTCCCGCAGGGTGGGCGCCTGGATGCGGATCACATTCAGGCGATAGTACAGATCGCTGCGGAACTGTCCGGTCTCCACGAGGGCCTCCAGGGGGATATTGGAGGCGGCGATGACCCGGACGTCGATGGGAATGCTCTTGTCCCCGCCCACCGGGTCGATCTCACGCTCCTGAAGCACCCGCAGGAACTTGGGCTGCATGGTCGGGGTAAGCAGGTTCACCTCGTCCAGGAAGATGGAACCCTTGTTGGCCAGCTCGAAGCGGCCCGCCTTTCCCTTTTTTGCCGCCCCAGTAAACGCGCCCGTCACATAACCGAAGAACTCCGACTCCATCAGCTCGGCCGGGATGGCCGAACAGTTTACCCGCACGAAATTGGCCGAGCGGCGGACGCCGCCGGCGTGGATCGCGTGGGCGATCAGCTCCTTGCCGCTGCCGGTCTCTCCCTCTATGAGCACGGTAGAGGCGGAGTGGGCGGCCTGGTAGATCTGCTCCTTGAGGCGCTGGATGGCGTCGCTTTTCCCGATGATGTTGTCCATACTATAGCGTGCGCCCCGTATGCGTGAGAGCTCTTTCTTATAGAATTCGACCTCCCGGGACAGCTCGCTCAGCCGTGCCGACACATCATCCACATTCTGTTTTCCGTAGACGATCACATAGATAAAAACGCCGATAACCTTGCCGTTGGCGTCCAGCCGCGGGATATAATTGGTGACCGCAGGGACTCCTTGGGCCCGGACCACCTGGGCCAGAACGGGCTTTCCCGTGCGCAGCACCTCGGGCGCGTGGGTATCCGGAAGCAGCTCCCACACCTTGCGTCCCAGCGCGTCCTGGGCCGTATGACCGGTAAAGCGCTGCCAGCTCGGGCTGACATAGATATAGGTGCCCGTCTCGTCCAGCACCGCAGCCGCGTCCAAGTTCTCGATAAACTGCATCATGCAGGCCTGGTCCAGCTTGTTCTTCTGTTCCATACCGCCGCCCCCCAGCGTTGCACAGGTTCTTTTTACTATATCAGCGGCCCCCTCCCCTCCGCAATTGACATTCTGTCTAAATTCACACTTTTTCTTTGTATATAACAGAGAAAGTTCCTGTTTTATCGCATTTTTAGTTTATTTTTGTTCATTAGGCATCCAGATTATTTTAAAAAATGTAATCTTTTTATGACATGTCCGCTTTTCTTTGCATGCGTCTGTTTGGCCCTGAATTCGACTGACTCCAGTGGGTTTCAGGGCGTGTGGAATGTTCCCTGTGCCCGAAACTCCGAACACTCCCGTCCTGCTCTTTTCCCGATCCGGTTTGGCAAGCCCTTGGCGGCGCTTGCTTTTTTCCGTCAGGCGCATTTGGCATTCCATTTGCTTATATCTCTCGTGTGCAGGCGGCAGCCGCCCCCCGGTGTTCCGTCTAAACCGCGCAGGACGAAAAGAAGGAGTGTGTTTCACGTATGAAAATCATTGATCTTTCCATCCCCATTGAGTCTGATCTGCCCAGCGACCCTGAGATTCAGATCCCTCGTATCCAGTACTGCAACCACAAGGACACGGCGGAACAGATGGCGGGTTTCTTTCAGGGCTGCACCGTGGACGACCTGCCCGAGGGCAACGGCTGGGGCATTGAGTTTTTGAAGGTCTGCACCCATTCCGGCACCCACGTGGACGCCCCCTATCACTATTATCCCACCATGAACGGAGGGGAGAAGGCCTGGACCATAGACGAGGTTCCCCTGGATTGGTTTGTGGGCGACGGCGTAGTGATGGACTTTCACGACAAATCCGACGGATACAAAATCACCGCCCGGGATGTGGAAGACTACTTCAAGCGCATCCACTACACCCTGAAGGCCGGCGACATCGTGCTGCTCCGCACCGATGCGGACGACCGCTGGGGCAAGCCCGAGTACCTGGTGGCAGGCGCCGGCATGAGCTATGATGCCACCATGTGGCTGCTCAATCAGGGGGTGCGCGTCGTCGGTACGGACGGTTGGAGCTGGGATGTGCCTCTGCCCTTTGAGGGTCAGGAGTTTGAAAAGAACCACGACGCCTCCATCATCTGGGAAGCCCACCGGGTAGGCCGGGACAAGGCCTACTGCCACATTGAGAAGCTGACCAACCTGGACCAGCTGCCCGTCACCGGCTTCAAGGTGAACTGCTTCCCCGTAAGCATCAAAGCGGCCTCCGCCGGCTGGGCGCGCGTGGTCGCATTCGTGGAGTAATCCTATCGCCGGAGCGCGCGGCTCCCTGGAAAGAAAGTGAGGAAATGTATGAACGCCAACACCATTTTTCTGGTTCTGTTTGTGATTTTCTGTGGTATTCTGGTCGGCTGTGGCATCGTCAGCAAGCGTTGGGTCAAGGAGTCCTCGGACTATATTCTGGCTGGACGTGAGATTTCCACCTTCATCAACATGATCGGCGTGTGTGCCATCGGCTTTGCCGGCACCACCGTAGCCCTGGCTCCCGGCTTTGCCGTACAGCTGGGCCTGACCGCTTCCTTCGCCTGGGGCAGCATCTACGGCATCTGCGGCTTGCTGCTCTTCGCCCTGCTCTTCTCCAACTTCATCCGCCGCTGCGGCGCGCAGACGCTTCCTGAGTATCTGGAGATGCGCTATGACGGCAAGGTCCGCTCCGTAGTGGCCATCACCTCCGTGGTCGGCATGTCCGGCATCCTGGCCAACAACATCGTCTCCTGCACCAATGCCATCGCCGGATTCACCAAGTGGAACGCCACCTTAATTATGGCGGTTATTTTCCTGGTGATTATTGCCTTTACCTTTATTTCCGGTCTGTGGGCCACCACTCTGACGGACTTCTTCCAGGTCACGCTGGGCGTGATCATCGTGCCCACCATCCTCATCCTGCTCTGCCAACGCTACGGCTGGCTGGATGCCATCAACGCTGCTTGGCCCGGCGGGAACGCCTTCGCCGCCGGCATCACCGGCGGCGCCCTGAAGGGGATCGCCCCCACATACCCCTCGGTGCTCAACTTTGTCATCTGCTTTGCCGCTGCGTTGGTATGGGGCAACAATTACTACTGGATGAAGATCGCCAACTGCCGCAGTGAGAAGGTCGCCCGCAAATCCTTTGTCCTGGCTGCCATTATTCTGGTGGTCGTCTTCTGCATCCCTCTTGGTATCATCGGCGCCTTTGCCGGCGCCTTCCTGGGCGAGAATTTCGCCGCTCCCTTCGGCTCCGGCTCTGTGGCGCCCACCGGTGCTTACGGCCTGATCGCCTCTACCTTCCCCGCCTTCCTGGGTTCTTTCTTTGTCATCGGCGCCGTAGCCGCGTCGGTGTCTACCGCCTCTACCTCCGCTTTGGGCGCCTCCGCAGTGGCCACCCGCGATATTTATCAGCGCATGATCAACCCCAAGGCGGACACCAAGACGGCCCTGAAGGCCTCCAAGTGGATCATGGTGCTCATCGGCGTGCTTACCTGGGTCCTGTGCCTGTTCCCGGGCGGCCCCACCTATCTGTTTGCCTTTGCCAACTGCTGGCTGGTGCCTCCTGCCATCCTGCTGGGCCTGGGCGCCATCTGGCCCAAGTTCAACTCCCGCGGCGCCATCTGCGGCGCCCTGGCCGGTATGATCACCATGGCTGTGTTCACGCTGCTGGGCGACGTATTCAAGGTATTCGCCATTAACAAGTACATTTACCTGGCCACCCTGGGCTTCTTGGTGACTCTTGTGGTAGCTGTGCTGGCCTCCCTCACCGGCAAGCCTAAATACTACGGTGAATCCAACTGGGAGCGGGTCCCAACCGCCTCCAACCGCAAAGACGTGAAGCTGGATGCCACCGACCTGCAGGTACTGGAGATGATCCGAGTGGGCCACTGCTACATGGCCGACCTGACCGATGCGCTGGGCGTGGACTCCAAGACCTCCTCTGCGGCCGTGGAACACCTGGATCAGGGCGGCTACATCGTCCGCGCCGGGATGCGCGGCTCCAAATTCTATACCTTCTCCATCACCGATAAGGGCCGCGCCGCCCTGCCCGTCCTTGGAGGCCGGGAGAGCGAGATGGCCAGGGAATGCCTGACCCCCCTGTATGTCCAGCTGCTCAAAATCGTCAAGGACACTCCTGAGAAGCAGGCTGAGTTCCTTCAGAAAAACGGAATCAAGTCTATGCGCATGTCCTCGATCTGCTCCCACCTGACCCGTCAGGGCTACATTGTGGAGGGCGGTCTGTTCAAGCGGAAGCTGCGCATCACCGATAAGGGCATAGCGGCGGTCCAGAAGTACGCCTAAGCCGCTTCCCCCACACACTGGCATCCGGAGGACAGGGCCGCTATGATGCCCCGTCCTCCGGTCTGTAAAAGGAGTTTTTTCCATGCCTCAGGAAGAATACCGCCGGAAGCGGACCACCGCCGATGAGGAAGCCGCCCGGATCCGTTCCGGAGATACGGTGTATCTGGCGTGCGGCTGCCTCCTCCCTGTGGACTTCGCCGCCGCTCTTTACCGGGCGGCCCCCCGTCTCCGGAACGTCAAGGTGCTCAACTACCTTCCCCTGGAGCCCCTCGCCCTGCTCAGCGATCCCGACTGCGGCGAGGCCTTTGACGTCTGTTCCATCTTTTATAACAAGTTTCAGCAAAGCGCGCAGGCCTTGGGCCGATGCAGCTTTCTCCCCACCCATTTGCGCAACGCCGCCCGGGACCTGGGCTGCGCCGCCGAGTCGTACGATTGTATGGTCCTTACCGTCTCTCCCATGGACCGGCACGGGTACTTTTCCCTGGCCGGCTCTGCCGGGATCGAGCTGGCGATGCTTCCCCGGGCCCGTCGCCTGGTGGTCGAGGTGGCCTCCCACGCCCCACGCATTTTTGGGGATACCATGCTCCACATCTCTCAGGTGGATGCTGTTCTGGAGTCCGACCGTTACCCCTGCGTTCTCCCCTCCGAGATCCCCGACGAAGCGGACCGCCAGCTAGGCCAGGTGGTGGCCGGCCTGGTAGAGGACGGCGACACCATTCAGCTGGGCTTCGGCGGCACCATCAACGCTCTGGCGTCCGAGCTGAAAGGCAAGCGCCATCTGGGCATCCATACCGAAGCCCTATCCGACGCCGGCATGGAGCTGCTGCGCAGCGGCGCAGCAGACAACAGCCGCAAGACGCTCCACCCAGGCCGGACGGTGACTTGCTTTACCATGGGCAGCCAGGCTCTCTACGATTTCATTGACGACAACCCCGCCTTTCTGCACAAGACGCTGAGCTATACCAACAATCCGTCCGTCCTAGCCGCCCATCCGGGCATGACCTCCATCAACGCTGCACTCCAGATCGACTTGACCGGTCAGTGCGCCTCAGAAGGGCTGGGCACCCGGCACATCTCAGGCAGCGGCGGCCAAGTGGACACGTCGGTGGGCGCCCAGATGGCCCCCGGCGGCAAGTCCATCATCACTCTGCGCTCCACCTATCAGTCCCGGGACCCCAATACCGGGGAGACCCGCATCCAATCCCGCATCCTGCCCGTCCTTCCGCAGGGAGCGGCTGTGACCCTGACCCGTACGAATACACACTTCGTGGCCACCGAGTATGGCGCAGTGTGCCTGCGGGGGCTGACCATCCCGCAGCGGGCGCGTGCCCTTATCCGCATTGCCCACCCCGACTTCCGCCCCTGGTTGGAGGATGCCTTTGAGCGGCAGTACCATCAGCGGCTGCCCCGTTCCTGAAGGACCCCATAAAACGATTGAATTGAGGTGTATTTTTATGAACAGCAGCAAGACGATCATCACCGTCGCCACGACCGGCGCTTGGCCCACCAAGGCCAATAACCCCAATGTCCCCATGACGCCCGAGGAGATCGCCGAGGACGTGTACGCCTGCTGGAAGGCGGGCGCCGCGGTCGCCCACCTGCACATGCGCGACGACGAGGGCAAGGGCACCATGGACAAGGACCGCTTTGCCAAGACGGTGGAGCTGCTCCGCGCCAA
>NZ_JACOPP010000014.1 GCF_014287895.1 Lawsonibacter hominis
CGGACATGGTTTACAGACTCCTTTCAGAATGGTGTGTCGCAACTTCATTCTACCAGAGTTCTGCAAACCATGTCTCTTTTTATCCTCTTTTATATTTGCGCAACTTATTTTACCTTATCAATCTGGTAGAAGAGTATTCCTCCGAGGAATAGTAATTATATGGCGGAAAACTGAAATATGGGCGCCGAGGAAACCAATACTCGACGCCCATATTTTTGCGTTACAGGAAAAATTTTAAAAGTTAGAGCAAGAAATCGATGATATTTCCATGGAATACTTAAAAGGAAATTGGTAGGCTTAAACAATTGTTGGAGGAACCCTAAATCCCATTTCACCAATGCCAAGTACACGATTAAAATAGAATAATGAGAGTACGCTTTGGGGTAGATCCTTAATGCGATTGTACTGCGTTAAATCCCACCCATTAATTTTTGCACGCTCGGCATATCGCTCACAGGCTCCAATAACACTGTTTGCCGCATGCTTTTTACTAATTCCTTTCTCAAGATACAGTTTCGATGCATCAGCCACCGCACGCCAAATAATTCCATAAATTTGTGATACAGAAAAGTCATTTAGAATGATATCAAATGTTTTATAAGTCTTCTCACCTGGGGTAAATTCAAAGTTTACTTTGTCTAATTGATACTGTAAATACTCTATACATTCAGCAACTGCAATCTCCTTCCACAGTATAACTGCTTCGTCTGCATTCTCCGGGCAATAGTAACTAGGGTCTAATATTTCGGTAAATAGATCCTGCTTATTTGCTGGGAAAATTAGATTTAAGAAATAGGTGACTCTATAGGTATAGAAGGTATTTGGAAAATCTTCACTATCGATATCAAACGCATCCAACGGAGATTGCGGACTCACCGCTATGACTTGGTTGTGAATTAAGCTTGAGTATAGCTTCTTGCGTAAAATGTCCGTAGGCGTCAAAATTACTTCCGAATTAGAAAATGGTGCAATTTCATAAAGGTTTTCTTTGAGTAAAGCTCTACAAATAGCGCCTAAAAACACTTTGTTTTCAAAAGAAAGAGATGCGAAATCGACTGGTGTCCGTGGCTTGGAATATACTTCTTCAATCTGCTGCAGCCGCTCCATTTGAAGATTTCTTTCTTCTTCCTGGCAATTTTCGCAATTACAATGAGTTTGAAACGGCTTGTGCCCACAGACTGGACAGTATAAGTCTCGCTCATATTTTGGGAGATTCTTCATGGTTTTTGATGGACGATTAATTACTAAAGGCTCGTCGCAATACTCACAAATGTAATTAGGGAAAACTTCCGGTGGAAATAACTTGTATAGGTTTGAACTACGTACAGAGATGCCATATTCTTTTGTTAATTTGGAAACAGACTCACCAGCATAATATCGTTGCATTAAAGTCTCAATTTCCTCGGAGGTCAAATGGTCCAAGTTTTTTTCCATCAAATAACACCTTCTCTCTGATCATAGTTATCTTACACTATGCCCTATAATTTGACAATGAGATTATAGAAAAGCGCTGCTGGGATGCCAGCAGCGCTTGGTACGGGTAGTGGGACTCGAACCCACAAGCCTTGCGGCACTGGAACCTAAATCCAGCATGTTTACCAATTTCATCATACCCGCATATTCAGTTTTGCCCTCTACTTTTACTCGGGGAGGGGATGCCCGAGGCGGAGCGTTGCGCTTGATCCGCGTCTATAAAAACAGGCCACGCCCGCTTTTGCTTGGTTGATTGGAAATTCTTACACTGAGGTGACAGCACCTAAATCTCGCATGTCTACCAATTCCATCACAGGCGCATATTCCATTGTTTCGGATGAGCAGGTATTGCGCAGGTGATGAAATCTTTCACTAAGGGGACAGCACCTAAATCCCGCGCGTCTGCCAATTCCGCCATACCTGCGCAGATTAATATTCAGTTTATCATCCCGACGGGAAAAAGTCAATTGCGCTCCGGCGAGGAAACGGCTATAATGAGAGGCGATCAGACGACGAAAAAGGAGGAGCCGCCATGAAACGAGCCCCACGGGTGGCCGCCGTTCAGGATATTTCAGGATTTGGCCGCTGTTCCATGACCGTGGCGCTGCCGGTGCTTTCGGCCATGGGGGCCCAGTGCTGCCCGCTGCCCACCGCCTATCTCTCCGCGCACACAGCGTTTCCTGAGCTGGGGAAAGCGGCGTTTTTGGACCTGACGCGGGAACTGGAGCAGACGCAGGAGCACTGGGCCGCGCTGGGCGTAGCGCTGGACGCCGTCTACAGCGGCTTTATCGGTTCGGCGGGACAAATCGCCGCCATCCGCCGGTTTTATGAGCGCTTTCGGGGCGCGGATACCGTGGTGCTGTGCGACCCGGTGATGGGAGACGGCGGAAGACCTTACCGCACTTACACCCCCGATATGTGCCGCGCGATGGGGGAACTGGCCGCCCTGGCCGATGTGATTACCCCAAACCTGACCGAGGCCGCCCTGCTGCTGGGGGAGGAGTATGCCGACGCACCAGGGAGCGAGACGGCGGCGCGGGCCTGGCTGGAACGGCTGAGCCGGGACGGAAGGCGGTCGGTGGTGCTCACCGGATTGAGCTTTACCGGGGGAGAGATCGGCGCGGGATACTTCGACGCCGCGGATGGCCGGACCGGGTTTGCCATGGCCCGGCAGGAGCCGGCCCACTTCCCGGGGACGGGCGATCTGTTTGCCAGCGTGGTGCTGGGCAGCCTGCTCCGGGGAGAAGCGCTGTGCTCCGGCGTCCGGAAGGCGGTGGAATTCGTCCAGCGCTGTGCCCGGCACACCCTGGCGCTGGGGACCCCGGTGCTGGAGGGGGTACAATTCGAACCGCTGCTGCGGGAGCTGATGGAAGCGTAGGACCGGGAGGCTTTCTGAACAAGTCATGCGGGCCGGAAGCGCCTGATGTACTGGAGCGGCGGGCCGGAAAAGCAGGAGGAGGGCCGCGGCGTCTGCCGCGGCCCTCCTCTTTATATACGGTGCTCCGGCGGACGCCTGCAAAGGGGAGCGGCCGCCGTAAACTATGCCTCTGCCTACCCGTGCAGCCGGAAGAGCCGGCGCAGGTGCACGCCCTGGGCCTGGAGAGCGGCCAGGTAGAGCACTGCTCCGAAGGCGATACAGGCCGCCACGGCCCAGCGGCCGTCCAGGCCCGCGTCCAGCAGGACGTGAAAGAGCAGATTGACGACCAGGGCCATCAATACGGCGGAGAGGGCGGGCGCGGTGCACCACTGGAAGATCTGCAGCCTTAGGCCCGTTGCCTTTCGCACCTGAAGCCAGTTGAGAAGCATACCCAGTACCGCGCTGGCCACGAACCCGGCCACGTATCCCCGCAGGCCAACGCCCGGCAGGCCCATCAGAAAGAAGGTACAGCCCAACTGCACCACGCCGCACAGGATCGAGTTGCGGGCGGCGGCGCTCTGCCGGCCCACGCCGTTGAGCGCTCCGGAGAGCACCGACTGATAGCAGGAACACAGCACCCCTACGGACAGCGGAAGGATGTACTCACCCACCGTGGGCTCCCGGAAGAGGTAGACCCCGATCATGGGTCCCAGCACCACCAAAATGGCCATGCAGGGCAGGATGAGCACTGAGGTGGCCAGCATCGAGCGGTCCACCCGCCGCTGGACCTGCCCCGAGCGGCCCAGGGCGGTACTTTCGGCCAGCTTGGGCACCAGCACCAGGCCAAGCGCCCCGATGAAGGCGGTGGGCAGATAGAGCATGGGGATCGTCATGCCGCAGAGCACGCCGAAGGCGCTCATGGCTTCGGAGACCTGGGCGCCCGCGGCAACCAGACGCTGGGGAATGAGCACCGCGTTGGCCGAGCCCATCAGATTGCCCAGCAGAGCGGTCATGCCGATTGGCAGGGCGATGGCGGCAATGCGCCGGTCCAGCGCCCGTGGGCGCAGGGGCGTGCCGGGAAGCCCGCCTGCCCGGTTCAGCTGCCGCCGGGCCAGCAGGAAGAGCACGGCTGCGGAAAAAACCTCGCAGCAGATCATGCCCAGCACGATCAGACCCACCGTGCGTTCCGGGTTCTGGGGCAGAAAGACCACCAGCAGGCCCAGCACCGCCCCGGTGCGGATCAGCTGCTCGCACAGCTCCACAGCGGCGGGGGGGCGGATGTTGCCGGTGCCGTAGAAAAAGTGCTTGTGCAGATTTTCCACTCCGGTAAGCAGGATGCAGGGCAGCAGCAGGAGCAGGCCCAGCTGCGTGCGGGCGTCTCCCAGCAGATAGACGGAGATGGGGTCATAGAGCAAAGCGGTTACCGCCGCCACCAGAGAGAACAGGATCAAAAAAGCCGCCAGGCACCGGCGCAGCACCTGGGCGATGGCCAGGCGGTTGCCGAGGGCATGGTACTCCGAGGACAGGTTGGACATCGCTACCGTCAAACCGACGGCAGTGATGGACATGACCACGGAATAGACCGGCATGATGAGCTGATAAAGCCCCATGATCTCCGCCCCAATCAGCCGGGAGAGCAGGATACGGTAAAGAAACCCCAGCAGTTGGGAAGCAAGGCTGGTGCCGGTCAGCACCAGGGTAGCGTAGAGCATGGATGTGCGGTCGAGTTTCAAGACGCGCCCCCCTTTACTCTACAAGCTTATTCGCAGGGGCTGTCCGGAATGCCGGTTTGACAAACAGGCAGAAAAAGCGTATCATACTGCCGTTCATACATTGCTGTGTAAAAGTGGAGGAGAGACGTATGCTGGCAACGGTTATCAATGTGATCTTGGTGCTGCTGGGCAGTGCTCTGGGGCTGATCTTTAAAAACCGGATCAGCGCCCGTTTTTCCTCTGGCCTGATGTTCGCGCTGGGCTTATGCGTCCTGGGCATCGGCATCTCCAACATGATCAGAACCAACGATACTCTCTGCGTCATTATCTGTATGGTCCTTGGCACCCTGCTCGGCGAGGGCCTGAATATTGAAAAGCGCATGGACGGCCTGGGCGGGGTGCTGCGGCGCAAGCTGATCCGGGGAGAGGGCAACAACCGCTTTGTGGAGGGCTTCGTCAACGCCTCGGTGCTCTTCTGCGTGGGCGCCATGGCCATCAATGGCTCCATGGAGGCGGGCATGAACCACAATTATGATATTATCATCTCCAAGGCGGTCATTGACGGCGTTACATCCATTACCTTTGCCGCCGCCATGGGCGTCGGCGTGGCGTTTTCCGCCCTGCCCATCCTGGCGTATCAGGGCGGGCTGACCCTGATTTTTTCCCTGGTGGGACAGGGGATCGCGCCGGAAATCGTCACCGAGATGAGTGCTGTGGGCGGGACGATCATCGTGGGCATCGGGATCAATATGCTGGGCTTGCCCAAGGAAAAGATCCGCGTAGGCAATATGCTCCCGGCGATCTTCCTGCCGCTGGTGTACTTACCGGCGGCCCAGTGGCTGTCCGGGCTGATAGGATAGGGCGGATTCGCCTGCGGACCGGGAAAGCGGAGATACGCGCCCGGAGTCCGGCGCGCAAGCTGCCTGGGCAGAACGCTTTGCTGCGTTAGAATGAAAAAGCGAACGGAAGAGTTTGCCTATATTTCCGGTATGCACAGGGCCCTTTTTTAGGGGCTTTGTGCATTTTTGCTATAATCATTGATAAAAAATTAACGGATTTCTCCGGCACGCCCCCTTGCCTGTTTGACAGAGAAGCGGTATACTATTTTAGGTATGGAATGTTAAAAAAATAACAAAGCGAACGAGCGGTTCGTCAGGAAAAAAACAATGCTTTTCATGCCGTTTTGCCCATGATATAATAGGTCGACGGGCCGAGATATTGTGGAATCCGTACAGAAAGTAAGGAGGCAGCACAGATGGGATTTGTGAAGCTGGAGAAGCAGGGTCATGTGGGCATAATGACCATTGACCGGCAGGAGGCGCTGAACGCGCTGAACAGCGCGGTACTGACCGACCTGGACGCGGCCATCGATCAGGCGGAGCAGGACAGCGAGATCTACGTAGTGATTTTGACCGGCGCGGGGCGCTCGTTCGTGGCGGGGGCGGACATCGGTGAGATGAAGGAGTTTTCCTCCATCGACGGAAAGAAGTTCGGCGTGCACGGGGGCAATGTGTTCCTGAAGCTGGAGAATATGAGCAAGCCCGTCATCGCGGCGGTGAACGGCTTCGCTTTGGGCGGGGGCTGCGAGCTGTCCATGGCGTGCGATATCCGCCTGGCCAGCGAGAAGGCCAAGTTCGGCCAGCCCGAGGTGGGCCTGGGCATCACGCCCGGCTTTGGCGGGACCCAGCGTCTGCCCCGTATCGTGGGCATTTCCAAGGCGATGGAACTGATTCTCACCGCCAAGGTCATCGGAGCGGCAGAGGCCAAGGCCATCGGGCTGGTGAGCGAGGTCTATCCGCCCGAGGAGCTGATGGGCAAGGCCATGGAGATGGCCGAAGCGATCTGCGCCAACGCCCAGATCGCGGTGTGCGAGTCCAAGCGGTGTATCCGCAAGGGCATGCAGACCGATATCTATACCGGCTCTTCCTTTGAGGCCGAGGCCTTCGGCGTCACCTGCGGCACCCAGGACAAGGACGAGGGGATGGGCGCGTTTTTGGAGAAGCGGGCGGAGAAGCACTTCCAGAACAAGTAATTTCGCACCCAAAACACAAGGAGGTTACATAATATGAAGAAAGTCGTAGTGATCGGCGGCGGCACGATGGGCCTGGATATTGCCCAGGTCTTCGCCCGCAAGGGATTCGACGTGGTGGTCCGGGATATCAAGGACGAGATCATTCAGGCATCCGAGGCCCGTCTGAACAAGGGGCTGGACAAGCTGGTGGCCAAGGGCAAGCTGGACGAGGCGGGCAAGGCCGCCATCACCGGAAAGATCAGCTTCACGACCGATCTGAACCTGGCTGCGGACGCGGACCTGGTGGTGGAAGCCGCCATCGAGAATCTGGACATCAAGAAGAGCATCTTTGCCGAGCTGGACAAGATCTGCAAGAGCGAGACCATCCTGGCCTCCAACACCTCCTCCATCTCGATCACCGCCATCGCCGCGGCGACCAAGCGGGAGGACCGGTTCATCGGGATGCACTTCTTCAACCCCGCCACCGTGATGAAGCTGGTGGAAGTGATCCGCGGGGCCAAGACCTCTGACGCGACCTTCGCCGCCATTCGGGAGCTGTCCGTGGAGATCGGCAAGGAGCCCGTGGAGGTCAACGAGGCCCCCGGCTTCGTGGTGAATAAGATCCTCATCCCCATGATCAACGAGGCCGCCGACCTGCTGTACACCGGCGTGGCCAGCGCAGAGGGCATCGACACGGCCATGAAGCTGGGCGCCAACCACCCCATGGGTCCGCTGGCTCTGGGCGACTTGATCGGCCTGGATGTGTGCCAGGCCATCATGGACACGCTGTACAAGGAGACCGGCGATCCCAAGTACCGCTGCTCCCTGCTCATCCGCAAGATGGTCCGCGCCGGCCAGCTGGGCCGCAAGACCGGCAAGGGCTTCTTCGATTACTCCAAGTAAGACCGGGAACGACGCAGTTCCCTGACCGCACGCATTACGACGGGCGGGAGTTCGCTCCCGCCCGCCCGTTCTGAAATACATATCTAGGAGGAAGGCAACAAATGGATCTGCACCTGTCCAAAGAGCATGAAATGCTCCGCAAGATGTATCGGGACTTCGCGGAGAACGAAGTCAAGCCGCTGGCCGAGTGGGTGGACGAGAACGAGGCGTTCCCCGAGGAGACGGTGAAGAAGATGGCCAAGCTTGGGATGATGGGCATTTATTTTCCAAAGGAATACGGCGGAGCCGGGGCCGATGTGCTGAGCTACGTCATGGCGGTGGAAGAGATGAGCAAGGTCTGCGGGACTACCGGGGTTATCATCTCGGCCCACACCTCCCTGTGCGCGGCGCCCATTTTTGAAAACGGCACGGAGGAGCAGAAGAAGAAATATCTGCCCAAGCTGTGCTCCGGCGAGTGGATCGGCGCCTTCGGGCTGACCGAGCCGGGGGCCGGCACGGACGCCCAGGGGCAGCAGACCACCGCGGTGAAGAACGAGAACGGGGACTGGGTGCTCAACGGCTCGAAGATCTTCATCACCAACGCGGGCTATGCCAACGTGTTTATCATCATCGCCATCACCGGAGTGTCCACGGATAAGAAGGGGCGCAAGAAGAAGGAGATCTCCTCCTTCATCGTGGAGCGGACGGACAAGGGATTCTCGGTGGGCAAGCACGAGAAGAAGATGGGCATCCGGGGCTCCTCGACCTGCGAGCTGATCATGGAGGACTGCGTGATCCCCGGCGACCGCCTGCTGGGCAAGCAGGGCAAGGGCTTCAGCATCGCGATGAAGACGCTGGACGGCGGACGGATCGGCATCGCCTCCCAGGCGCTGGGCCTGGCCGAGGGCGCCATTGAGGAGACCATCAAGTACACGAAGGAGCGCGTCCAGTTCGGCCGCCGCATTTCCCAGTTCCAGAACACCCAGTTCCAGTTGGCCGACATGTATGCCAAGACCGAGGCCGCCAAGTGGCTGGTATACTCTGCGGCGATGAAGAAGCAGAACCACGAGCCCTACAGCATGGACGCGGCGATGGCGAAGCTGGTGGCGGCGGAGACGGCCAGCGACGTGACCCGGCGGTGCGTGCAGCTGTTCGGCGGCTACGGCTACACCCGCGAGTACCCTGTGGAGCGCATGATGCGCGACGCGAAGATCACGGAGATCTACGAGGGCACCAGCGAAGTGCAGCGGATGGTCATCTCTGCCAACCTGGGCGTGAACTAAGAAGGAACTGGAGGGAGAAATACGATATGAAAGCAATCGTTTGTGTCAAGCAGGTCCCGGATACCTCGGGGGTGGTGGCGGTAAAGGAAGACGGCACCATGGACCGTGCGGCAATGGCGACCATTACCAACCATGACGATCTGGCCGCGGTAGAGGCGGCGCTGCGGATCAAGGACGCCACGGGCTGCAAGGTGGTTGTGGTGTCCATGGGACCTCCTCCGGCGGAAGGGATGCTGCGTGAGCTGCTGGCGATGGGGTGCGACGAGGCGGTGCTGGTCTCCGCGCGAGAGTTCGGGGGCAGCGATACCTACGCGACCTCCCAGATCCTGGCGGCGGCGATCAAGAAGATCGGGGTGGAAGAGGACGACGTCATCTTCTGCGGCCGGCAGGCGATCGACGGGGACACGGCGCAGGTCGGCCCCCAGATCGCGGAAAAGCTGCATGTGCCGCAGGTGTCCTACGTGGCGGAGATCACGGTGGAAGGCAAGTCGGTGACGGTAAAGCGGCTGCTGGAGGACGGGTACATGACCATCAAGGTGGCCACGCCGTGCCTGCTGACGTGCGTGAAGGAGCTGAACCCGGCCCGTTATATGAGCGTGGGCGGGATCATGGAGTGCTATCAGAAGCCGCTGGAGGTCTACAACTACGAGACGCTGAAGGACGATCCGCTGATCGACGTGGACACCATCGGCCTGAAGGGCTCTCCGACCAATGTGTATAAGTCCTTCTCTCCCCCGGTGAAAGGCGCCGGCATGATGCTCGAAGGGGCCGACAAGGCCGCCGTCGACAAGCTGGTGGGCCTGCTGGACGAGAAGCACATCATCTAAGAGAGAGGAGAGACAGGAAATGGCTGAATTCAATAGCAAGGACACCGGGGCGTTCAAGGGCGTATGGGTATTCTGTGAGCAGCGCGAGGGCGTGATCATGAGCACGAGCTACCAGCTGCTGAGCGAGGGGCGGAAGCTGGCCAACGACCTCGGCGTGGAGCTGGCTGGGGTTGTGCTGGGGCACAACGTGAAGGAGGAGTACCTGAAGGCGCTGGGCGGGTACGGCGCGGACAAGGTGTACTACTGCGACCACGAGCTGCTGAACGTCTATACGACGGACGCGTACACCAAGGTCATCTGCGACCTGGTGGAAGAGAAGAAGCCGGAGATCTTCCTGATCGGCGCCACCAACATCGGCCGTGACCTGGGCCCGCGGTGCGCGGCCCGGCTGCACACGGGCCTGACGGCCGACTGCACGCACCTGGATGTGGACGTGGCCAAGTACAAGGAGTTTTTGAAGACCACCTCCACCATCGACGTGGACAACACGGTGTTCGAGGAGAACACCAACCTGAAGATGACCCGTCCGGCCTTCGGCGGACACCTGATGGCCACCATCATCTGCCCGCGGTTCCGTCCGCAGATGTCCACGGTGCGTCCCGGCGTGATGCAGACGCAGGCGTACGACGAGGCGGGCGCCGCCAGGACGGTGGTGGAGAAGGTGGCCGTGCAGCTGTCCAGGGAGGATATCCATGTGGACGTGCTGGAGGTCAAGAAGGCGGCCAAGAAGCTGGTGGACCTGATCGGAGCGGACGTAGTGGTGTCTGTGGGACGCGGCATCAGCAAGGACGTGGAGAAGGGCCTGGCGCTGGCGGAGGAGCTGGCGGGGGTGCTGGGCGGCGTCGTGGGCGCGTCCCGCGCCTGCGTGGACGCGGGCTGGATCAGCGCGGACCATCAGGTGGGGCAGACGGGCAAGACGGTACATCCCCGCATCTACGTGGCGCTGGGCATTTCGGGCGCCATCCAGCACAAAGCGGGCATGCAGGACTCCGAGTGCATCATCGCGGTGAACAAGAACGAGTCCGCTCCCATCTTCGAAGTGGCCTCCTACGGCATTGTCGGCGACCTCTATAAGGTCGCGCCCATGCTCATCGAAGCCATCCGCACCCTCAAGGCAAGCAAGTAAAAACGGATATAAAACGGCGGCCCCCGTATGGGGGCCGCCGTTTTATATCCTCAGACTATCGGATCAGCACGTCCTCTAAAAGCACTGCCCCGATCAGGCCGGTACCCAGCACGATCAGAGCCATCGTTTGCAAATGCTCTGCGTAGTCGTAGAGCAATACGGTCTCATATGTATAGCCGCCGGCCCATACCAAAAGCACCAGAGCGGAAGCGAGCAGCGCACAGGTCAGCAGCACGCAGCGGGTGAGTACATAGCGGGGGATCGGGTGCATGGAGGCCAGCCGTTGGAAAAAGCGCATCGTACCCTCCTTCGTGTTACAGTATGCGCCTATGATAGCAGGCGAAGAGAAACAAAACAATACAAAATTATAGGCAAAAAATCAAAATGTTAGCGACTGGATTCGACCAAAAACTTCAAGATCTGAAAGATGGGTTTACAGAAAACAAAATTTGAGAAATTATGAAGACCATTGTGTCGAAGAATGCGATAGAATTCACTTTGCAAATTCTGGAAATTACTATATAATGTAGTTACGAACCGAAGCGCTGGGAGGAGGTACACAAAATGAGGGAACTGCTTGTCGATACCTGCCGTACGGAGGATGAGGCGGGAGCAAACCATACCTTCGCGTATTATATCCTGGTGGACCAAATGGAATTGGGCGACGGCTTCGCCTGTGAAAGCTACGGCGTCAAGGTGGTGGGGGAAGAAGGGGAGACGGCCTGCGTCCCCCACATCACCGTCAGTGTGACTCGGATCGACGCATTGATGGAGCTGCTCCGGCGCAATACCGTCACACCGGCCACCCTGCGGGATGTCGTGGACGACTGGCTTTGAAACGAGAGGACACAAAGGACCGTGCGGCTGAGCCGCACGGTCCTTTGTGTTGCCAGGAAGGGAAAAATCGGCTATGCTGGATGCAGTGTGTCTTGCAAACAATCCAAGGAGGGGTATGCTTGAACGAGAGAGAGACGTTTGCATCCCGGCTGGGCTTTGTGCTGATTTCTGCCGGATGCGCCATCGGATTGGGGAATGTGTGGCGCTTTCCCTATATTGTGGGGCAGTACGGGGGCGCAGCGTTTGTGCTGATCTATCTGGTGTTTCTGGTGATCATGGGGCTGCCCATCATGGCTATGGAGTTTGCAGTGGGCCGTGCCAGCCGGAGGAGCATCGCCGGGTCCTTTCATGTGCTGGAACCTAAGGGGAGCAAATGGCACTGGTACAGTTGGTTTGGTATGGCGGGCAATTATATGCTGATGATGTTCTATACCACCGTGGCCGGCTGGATGATCCTCTATTTTGTCAAGATGGCCCGGGGGGACTTTGTGGGGCTGGATACGGCCGGTGTGGCGGAGCAGTTTGGGACTTTGATGGGTCAGCCGGGCGTAATGCTGGCCTTTATGGGGATCGTGGTGCTGCTGGGCATGGGTGTGTGTGCCCTTGGGCTGCAGAACGGTGTGGAAAAGATCACGAAAGTTATGATGGTCTGCCTGCTGGTCATTCTGGTCGTGCTGGTGGTCCGCGCCGTGACGCTGCCCGGCGCGGCGGCAGGATTGGAGTTCTACCTCAAACCCGACTTCCGGCACCTGATGTACGCCTCCGACGGCAGCCTCCGACTGGGAGAGGCCATCTTTGCCGCCATGGGGCAGGCCTTTTTTACCCTTTCCCTGGGGATCGGGGCGATGGCCATTTTTGGAAGCTATATTGGTAAGGAGCAGCGCCTGTTCGGCGAGGCCATCAATGTGGGCATCTTGGATACGTTTGTGGCCTTTGTGGTGGGCTTGGTCATTTTTCCTTCGGCGTTTGCCTTTGGCGTGACGCCGGATGCGGGTCCGAATCTGATTTTCATCACCCTGCCCAATGTGTTCAACTCCATGCCCGGCGGACGTCTGTGGGGCGCGCTGTTTTTTGTGTTTATGTCCTTTGCGGCACTGTCCACAGTCATCGCCGTGTTCCAAAATATTATAACGTTTCCAATGGATAAATACGGCTGGAGTCGAAGAAAAGCGGTTTTAGTGAACCTTGTAGCGATCTTCCTGCTCTCGCTGCCCTGCCTGCTGGGCTTTAATCTGTGGTCCGGCTTTCAGCCGTTCGGCGCGGGGTCCAGTGTGCTGGATCTGGAGGATTTCATTTTGTCCAACAACCTGCTGCCGCTGGGCTCGCTGGTGTATCTGCTCTTCTGCGTGTCCCGGAAGGGCTGGGGCTGGGAGAATTTCCTGGCGGAGTGCGATACCGGGAAAGGGATCCGATTCCCGAGCCGGGTACATTTTTACATGACCTGGGTCCTGCCTTTTATTGTACTGATCATCTTCGTTATGGGGTATTGGGAAAAGTTCAAGCCCGCCATTCTGGCGCTGTTTGGGAATTGAACTGCAGCTGGGCGCGGTCCGAAAGGACCGCGCCCAGCTGTTTTATTGGGCGTAGAACTCCGCCACGGCGGCAAAATAGGCGTCAATATTCTCCCACTTGGACATGGGGGGGATATCGCAGCCGGAGGAGATGACGAAGTTGGGGTATTTGCAGCATTTTTCCATAACGGCCAGCGTGGCGGTACGGATGGATTGCGGCGTACCGTTGCGGAACTCGCCCGCAGGGTCCACATTGCCCATGGCCACGATGTCGGAGGGGATGTGGGGCATCATTTCAGCCATGTCGATCGCGTTGCCGAAGTGGAGGATCTTGGCGCCTACGGAAAGAATGGAATCGATGGTGAGGATGGTGGTGTTGCCGCAGTTATGGTAAACCACGATGAAATGCTCGTCCTGCACCGCATCCACGATGCGCTTGCAGTAATCCGCTGAGAACGCCTGCGCCAGAGCGGGAGAGAGCAGGCCGGCCAAGGGCTCGGCAATGACCACGCCGTGAGCGCCCACGGCCTTGTAGGCCTTGATATAGTCGATCAGAAAGGAGGTGGCCTTTTCCAGAACGGTGTGGACCATATCCGGCTCAGAGTAGCAGTAGACCATAGCCTCGGTCACATCCAGCAGGCGGCCCGCCAGGGAAAAGGGGCCGATGACTCCGGCCAGGACGGGACGGTCGGTGATGCACGTACAGGCCTTCTCAATGGCCTCGATGTAGATACGGGTGCGGCCCGCGCCGATGGGCGGGATGGTCAGAGCTTCCGCCGCCGCCTCATCGGAGAGGATGCTCCCCACTACGGTGGGCACCTCGTCGTCCGTGAAGCGGATCTGGGAGCCGAAGCATTCGGCCTCCACCGACAGATCCATCAGACTCACGGAGGCGCCGGAGGGGACCCGCTGGGCCACCAGCTCCATGCCGCGGGCCTGGAGCGCACTGCTGGAGATCAGGTCCCGTACGGTGACGCCCATGAGCTGCACGGCGGGAAAGGAGAGCACGGGAGTCGTCTTTTTGGGGGCGGTCGTCTTGAGCGAGTCCACCCATTCATACATGTTGCGTTTCATGATCGGCCTCCTGACTGTATCGTATGATACGATCAGGTTACCACAGGAGGGGCCGCTGTGTATGGTAATTTGCCATGTCTTTTGGAACATCTTTGCAAAAAACGTGCGCTTCCAAAGGAAGCGCACGTTTTTAAAGGTGGGTCTCTATTTATCCAGGCGGCGGACCAGTTCCTTGGAGCAGAAGGTGGCCACGTCGTCGGCGTAGGTGCCCGCGCCGAAGCCGGCATCATAGCCCAGCTCTTTTGCCAGAGCGTGGGTAATACGGGCGCCGCCGCAGCAGAAGATGTACTTCTCGCGCACGCCCTCGGCCTCCGCCAGCTCGATGAGCTCGGTCAGGTTCTGGATGTGCACGTCCTTTTGCGTAACCGTCTGGGAGACCAGCAGCACATCGGCGTTGACCTCGGCGGCCTTACGGAGGAAGTCCTCGTTGGGGATCTGGCTGCCCAGGTTGTAGGCTTCGATCATCTCGTAGCGCTCCAGGCCGTAGTGCCCGGCAAAGCCCTTGCGGTTCATGATGGCGTCAATGCCCACGGTGTGGGCGTCGGTGCCGGTGGAGGCGCCGATGACCACCATTTTGCGGCCCAGCCGCTCTTTGAGGAAGTTGTCGGTCTCATGCATGTCCATGACCTCGTCGGTAACGGTCTGGACCACGATCTCATTGTAGTTGATGGTATGCGTCAGGGAGCCGTAGACCACGTAGAAGGTAAAGTTCTCGTCCAGTTTCTGCCGCAGCGCCACGTTGGGGTCGGCCAGGCCCATCTTCTGGGCGACAAGCACGGCGGCGGCCGCGCCCTTGTCGTCATCCTTAACGGGCAGGGTGAAGGAGGTCTGCACCTTGCCGTCGTTCATGGTGTCGCCGTAGGGTTTCAGCCGGGTCAGGTCCAGAGTGGTGTCCAGGTCCTTGTCGCGGATTTGATACAGTCCGGAACTCATTTGCCGGCACCCCCTTTCATCATGGGCGCAAGGAAGGGGTTGAAGTACCCCGGCGCCTTGCTCACGACGCCGTCCAAGCCCTTGCCGCCGTCGCGGGGGCGCTTGATGTCGGCAAAGATGCCCCGCTCCAGGGTCTCGAAGATACCCAGCTGCTCGATCTGGGCCAGCAGGTCGGTAGCCTTGTGCAGCACTTCATTGGCGCGGTTCTGCATGATGCCGCCGTCCTTGAAGACCAGCTCATTGCCCAAGTCCTGCATGGTGCGGAAAATGTACTGAGCATTCTGGATGGCCAGGAAGCGGTCGGACAGGAAGGGGGTGTGGATGGCCTCGGTCATCATGCCCAACAGATGGATCTTCTGGCCAGTGAGGATGGTGACCATGTTGAACAGAGCGTCCTGCACATGGCCGCGGAAAATGTTGCCGGTCATGAACTTCGTGGGAGGCATGTACTTCAGCGGAGCGTTGGGGAAGATCTCGCGGGCCATTTCCGCCTGAGCCAGCTCGTAAAGGAAGCCGTTCTCCACATCGGGATCGATCTCAAAGGCATGACCCAGACCCATCTGCTCCTCCGGCAGGCCCGCCCGCAGGGCGAACTGCTCGTTGAGGAACTGGGAAGCCAGAACGGTGTGGGCCTCCTCCACCGCGTCGGCGGTGGTCAGGTAGTTGTCCTCGCCGGTGTTGATGACCACGCCCGCGTAGGCGTTGATGGCGCGGGAGAAGTTCTGGTCCACCAGGGTGCGCTGCATGTTGATGTCGCGGAAGAGGATGCCGTACAACGCGTCGTTGAGCATCACGTCCAGCCCTTCGAAGGCGCCCATGGCGGCGATCTCGGGCATGCACAGGCCGGAGCAGTAGTTGCACAGGCGGATGTAGCGGCCCATCTCCTCGCCGACCTTGTCCAGGGCCTCGCGCATCAGGCGGAAGTTCTCCTGGGTGGCGTAGGTGCCGCCGAAGCCCTCGGTGGTGGCGCCGTAGGGCACGTAGTCCAGCAGGGACTGGCCGGTGGTACGGATGACGGCGATGACGTCGGCGCCCTGGCGGGCGGCGGCGGTCGCCTGCGTAATATCCTCATAGATGTTGCCGGTGGCCACGATCAGATAGATCCACGGGCCCTGCTTTTCGCCTCCGTGGGCGGCAATGAAGTCCTCACGGCGCTGACGGCGGGCCTTGATGCGCGCCAGAGCATCCGTAACGATGGGGGCGATCACGTCGTGGATGGCGGCCTCGTCATGAGCGCTCAGAGCGGTCAGATCCAGCTTGCCCCCGGCGATGTCCTCGGCGATCGCCTGGGGGTCCTTGCCGGTCTCCAGCATGGCGTTGCCCAGCCAGAAGGCCGCGCCCTGGGCCAGAGCACCCTTGTCCATCAGGTGCTCCACCACCACGTTGGGCAGGGGAACGTCGGATTCGTCCACTCCGTCGATGCCCAACAGGCGGCAAATGGTACGCTCCACGGCCACCGTAGTATAGCCGTCGATAAAACGCTGGGTATCGTCCGCTACCCGGGAGGCGTGCTGGCGGGCCTGCGCCACCAGATCAAAATCAAGATTCAGCTTGGATTCCAAATGCACTCACTTCCATTCTGTGTGTCAGTCAAAAGGGGGGAGCGGACCGCCGCCGCAGCAGCGGCCCGCCCGCAGGAGGAGAGAGGAGGTACTTATTCGTGGTGGGAGCGCTTATGACGCTCCAGATTGGCCGGCTCCATGGACAGAGCCTGGCCGCGCTCCAGACCGGCCACACCCATCAGCTCCACCTTGCGTTTGCCCTCGCGCTCGGCCTTGCAGTACTCGCACTGGCAGGTCTCCTCGTAATGCTCGGGCTCGGTGTAGGTGGTGATGACGCCCTCGTAGTTGCGCAGGATGACCTTGTGCGGCGTCTGGGAGATGACGTACTGCGGCATGACCGGGGTCTTGCCGCCGCCGCCGGGGGCGTCCACCACGAAGGTGGGCACACAGAAGCCGGAGGTATGGCCGCGCAGAGCCTCGATGATCTCAATGCCCTTGCTGACGGGGGTGCGGAAGTGCTCCAGACCCATGGACAGGTCGCACTGGTAGATGTAGTAGGGACGCACACGGATCTTGACCAGCTCGTTGACCAGCTTCTTCATCACGTGCACGCAGTCGTTGATGCCGGCCAGCAGCACGCTCTGGTTGCCCAGGGGGATGCCGGCATCGGCCAGCATGGCGCAGGCCTTGGCGGCCTCGGGGGTGATCTCGTTGGGGTGGTTGAAGTGTGTGTTCAGCCAGATGGGGTGATACTTCTTCAGCATGTTGCACAGCTCGGGCGTGATGCGCTGGGGCAGGACCACCGGGGTACGGGAGCCGATGCGGACGATCTCCACGTGGGGGATCTCGCGCAGCTTGGCGATGATGTACTCCAGGCGCTCGTCAGAGCAGAGCAGCGCATCGCCGCCGGAGAGCAGAACGTCCCGGATGACAGGGGTGTTGCGGATGTACTCGATGGCCTGATCCACCTGATCCACGGGCATGCCCGCGTCATGCTGGCCGGCGAAGCGGCGGCGGGTGCAGTGACGGCAGTACATGGAGCACTGGTCGGTGATCAGCAGCAGGCAGCGGTCCGGATAACGGTGGGTCAGACCGGGCGCCGGGGAGTCCTCATCCTCGTGCAGGGGGTCCAGCAGGTCGGAGTCGGCCTGGTGCAGCTCCTTGGCGGTAGGAATGGCCTGCAGCCGGACGGGATCGCGGGGATCACCGGGCTGGATCAGAGACAGATAGTAGGGGGTGATGGCCATGCGCAGGGTGCCCAGGCAGGCCTTGACGCCCTCTTCCTCTTCGGGGGTGAGCTCCACGTACTTCTTCAGGTCCTCCAGGGTCTCGATACGGTTTTTGACTTGCCAGTGCCAGTCGTTCCACTCTTCATCAGAAACGTTGGGGAACAGGATATGGCGACGGGATTCGATCATAATAAGAGCACCGCCTTCTACATAATTTTGATGGACCGGGGCCGGGTCCCCGGCGCCTTACAGAGGTTCCGCCGTTTTGCGGCGGGCGGGGGATCGCGCCCCCTCAGACGTATTTGGCCTGGAAATAGGAGCGCAGCTTCTCGTTCTCACGCAGTTCGCTCAGGGTGATCTCCGCGTGGCCCTTGGTGTAGCCGTTGCCCACGATCATGGTCACGTCTTTGCCTACGCCCTCGGCGCCCAGAGCGGCCTTGGTGAAGGACGTGGCCATGGAGAAGAAGTAGACGGTGCCGCCGTCCCGCACGGGGAGGATGCAGCTCATCTCGCAGTTCTTCACGTTGACCACGCAGATGGACACGTCGTATTCCTGCCCGCCGTTGGCCTCCAGCGCGGCTTCCAGTACCGCCACCGGCTCGGTGGCGCTGACCACGATGGCCTCATGGCACAGGCGCAGACGTTTGAGCAGGCGTGCGTCCTCGTTGCTGATGACCAGCGCGACTACGCGGCCGGTAGCGCCGCAGCGCTTCATGGCCTCATAGCAGCAGAGCATGCCGCTCTTGCCCGCGCCGCCCAGGATGAGAACGCTGTCGCCCCGGTTGACCAGCTTGCGGGTCTGGGCGGGGGCGCCGGCCACGTCCAGGGCGGCCAGAGCCAGTTCCTCGCTCATGTCGTCGGGAAGCTTGGCGTACAGGCCGGACTCGAACAGGATGGCCTGGGCATCCACCTCCACCCGGTCAATATCCTGGTGGATCGCGAGGATCTTGTTAATCTTCAGGGGGGTCATGGACAGGGAGACCAGAGAGGCGATGCGGTCGCCCTCCTTCAGGTCGATCTTCCCCTTCAGATCGTCGCCCAGCTGGGCGACCGTACCCATAAACATGCCGCCGGAGCCGGTAACGGGGTTTTGCTGCTTGCCGCGCTCCGCCACGATCTCCAGGATCTTGGCTCCGATTTTCTCATCGTCGTGTCCGGCCTCGTTGGCGATCTGGGTAAAGGAAGCCGAGTCGATGTTCAGGGCGGAGACGTTCACCAGGATCTCGTTGGAGTAGATCTCGTCCATATTGTTATCGATACGGTAGGCCGCCTGGGTCAGGACGCCCTTGGGCTCGATGACCCGGTGAGAGCCGTACCGATTGCCTTTTTTCTGCATGGGTCCACCTCCCGCTTGGAAGGGAGCGGGCCGCGGCCCGCTCCCCCGTATCTTGTTGATTAGATGTACTTCTCCTCGAACAGCTTGCGGATCTTGGCATTCTCCCGCAGCACGTTCAGGGTGATCTCGGCGTGGTTCTTGGTGTAGCCGTTGCCCACGATCATGGTCACGTCCTTGCCGATGCCCTCGGCGCCCAGAGCGGCCTTGGTGAAGGAGGTGGCCATGGAGAAGAAGTAGACCAGACCGTCGTCGCGGACAGGCAGGATGGCGGCCATTTCGCAGTTCTCAATGTTCACGCAGCAGATGGAGATATCGTACTCCTTGCCGCCGGTGATGGCCAGAGCGGCCTCCATGACCTCGACGGGCTTGGTGCAGTCGGCCACGATCACGTCGGTGTAGACGCCCAGGTCGATCAGACCCTGGACCTGCTTGGGATTGCGGACAACGCCGACGACCTTGCCGTTGGGGCCGACCTTCTTGAGCGCCTCGTAAGCGCACAGAACGCCGGACTTGCCGTTGGCGCCCAGGATCAGCACATCGTCGCCCTCCTTGGGCAGCTTGCGGGCCTGCGCGGGAGCGCCGGCCACGTCCAGGGCGGCCAGGGCCAGAGGCTCGCTCATATCGTCGGGCATCTTGGCGTAGATGCCGCTCTCGAACAGAATGGCCTGAGCGTCCACGTCCACACGGTCGATCTCCTTGTGGATGGCCTTGATCTTGTTGATCTTCAGGGGGGTCAGGGAGAGGGAGACCAGGGAGACGACCTTGTCCCCCTCCTTCAGATCGATTTTGCCCTTCAGATCGTCGCCGATCTTGGCCACGTTGCCCATGAACATGCCGCCGGAACCGGTGACGGGATTCTGCTGCTTGCCGCGCTCGGATACGATGCCCATGATCATTTCGCCGATCTTCTGCTCGTCCCCGCCGCAGGCGTCGGAGATCTGAGTGAAGGAGGCGGAGTCGATGTTCAGGGCGGTCACATTGCACAGGATCTCATTGGAGTAGATCTCGTCCATGTTGTTGTCGATTTTGTAAGCCGCCTGGGTCAGAACGCCCTTGGGCTCAATGACGCGGTGGGTGCCGTACTTGTTGCCTTTTTTCTGCATAGTAAATTCCTCCTGCTTCAATTGTTCGGTCTGTGGGATAGTTCGGGTTGGGGAGAATTGGGTCTGTGCGTTGGTTGGGGAGATTGGGTCTGTGCGCTGCGTTTGGTTGGGGAGTTTTTGCCTGGTTGGGGAGATCGGGTTTCCAGCTTGGGAAATCGGGTTTTCGGTTGGGGAGATTGGGGTTCCAGTTTGGGAAATAAGGGATTCCAGGTTGGGGAGTGTTTTGTGGGTGCGGTTGGGAAATTCCCGTGGATTACTTGTTCAGCGACAGGATCGCGCGGGCCTCGTCGGGGGTGGCGATCTCGCGGCCCAGTTCCCTGGCCAGGCGCACGACCTTTTCCACCAGCTGGCCGTTGCTCTTGGCGGGAACGCCGCGGGAAAGGTTCAGGTTGTCCTCAAAGCCGACCCGGACGTTGCCGCCCATGGCGATCGCGGCGGCGGCCAGCGTAAAGGCGTTGCGGCCGATGCCGGTGGCGGTCCAGGTGGAGCCGGCGGGGATCATCTTGACCAGATAATCCAGGTGGCCCGGCGTGGCGGGGGTGCAGCCGGGAACGCCCAGCACGAAGTTGAACTGCATGGGCGCGCCGGGGACCTGCCCCTTCTTGGCCATGGTCAGGATGGTGTCCAGATGGCCGATCTCAAAGCACTCGTATTCGGGCTTGATGTTGTTTTCCAGCATCCGCTTGCCGAACGCGCGCATGGTGGGCATGTCGTTGACAAAGATATCGTCGCCGAAGTTGCAGGTGCCGCAGTCCAGGGTAGCCATCTCGGGGAAGAGCTCGGTGGGCTGCAGGCGCTCCTCCGGGGTCATGCCGGTGGCACCGCCGGTGGAGGGAATCAGAATGACGCCGGGGCAGGCTTCCCGGATGGCGTCCATAATGACGCGGAAGCGCTCCTTGTCCTGCGTGGGGGTCCCGTCGTCCCAGCGGACGTGGACGTGGATGATGGCCGCGCCGGCATCGAAGGCGCTCTTGGCCTCACGCACCATCTCTTCGATGGTATAGGGGACGGCAGGATTCTGCTCCTTGGTGACCTCTGCGCCGCAGATGGCCGCTGTAATGATGAGCTTTTCCATAAAATACCTCCTCCAAAAAAGTACGCGCCGACCCGTCTGGAAAAAAACCGACGGGACAGCGCTCCACAAAAACAAAAAACGCTATTTATGACCAACAGGACCGTGCTTCGGCTCTGTCCGTCATAAATAGCGCTTCATGTTACTCATGACAATCCGTAAGCGCTGGGCCCACGGCTCAGGGGGAGGGTTGTACGGTACGCGTCCCCCTTCGGCGGCGCACACATTCACAGGCCGCATCGGGCTCGCCCGCCCTTGCCATCGTGCCTGTTACCTTGTGCTCCGCGCCTCTATCCATGCATGTTATTTACTTGTTTACGAAGTCAATATATCCCAAAGCATGGTATTTGTCAACACTTTTTTTGTACAAATTTGTGCTGAAAAAATTGACAGAAAAAACGAACTACAGGTCGGCCTGGAACAGCTCCATCAGCTCCGGGTCCAGCTTCAAAAGGCGGCATACCCGCAGGGCGTCCCGGGGGCAGGGCGCTCCCGGAGGGGCGGGCAGCAGGCGGTAATCCATCCGGCGGGCGATGCGGCGGCGGGGGTCGTCATGCTCGTCCCCGTCGATCTCCCGTACCAGCCCGGCCACCTGATAGTGGGCGGTGGCCACGTCGGACACGCCGTCGTAGTGGGTGGTCATCAGGGCCACGCAGTCCAGGGTGCCCAGGTGGCGCACCAGGGCGCGGGCCAGGGCGGCCCCCTCCTGAGGGTTGGTGCCCCGGGCAAACTCGTCCAGCGCCACAAAGAAGAAGCTGCCCCGGGTGTGCTGGAGCAGGCGGTCCAGCAGGTGGACCTCCTTGCCGAAGGAGGACAGGCCGCCCGCGCCGGGGCCGCTGTCCGCCAGAATGAGGGACACATGGTGGAACAGGGGCAGGCGGGCCTCCTCCGCGAAGACGAAAAAGCCGCACTGAAACAGGAGCAGGGAGAGCACCACGGAGCGCAGGGAGACCGTCTTGCCGCCCATATTGGCGCCGGTGATCACGGTGCAGCCCTTGTTCAGTTCCAGATCCAGCGGGGTAAAGGCTTCCCCGCGGGCAAGCAGGTCTTCGGCCACCTGGGGGTGGCGCAGGCCGCGCAGGGTGATGGAGCCGTCCCGGGAGAACACGGGGCGGCGGCAGCCGTACCGCCGGGCCAGCTTGGTCTTGGCGAAGATCAGGTCCAGACGTCCCAGCGCGTCCATGTTGGCCAGAAAGTCCGCCTTATATTCCATCAGTTTGCAGGTCAGGTCCCGGCGCACCAGCAGCTCCAGCTGGTCCTCCCGCACGGCCAGCTCCCGCCGCTGCTCCAGAAGGGCGGGCTTTTCCGCCTCCGAGGCGGCGCGGATGGTCTTTTCCAGCCTGGCCTTCTGCTCGCGCAGGGGGCCGAGACCGGGGTGGTAGGAGCTCAGCACCGAAAAGGCGGGAAGGCGGCGGCCGTCCGGGTCCACCAGGGCGAGGGCCGCGTCCATGGGAGGGAACGCGATCCCGGCAAAGGGGGGCAGGGCCGCGTAGGCCTGCTGCACCTGCTCCAGCGTGACCAGGAAATGTTTGATCTCAAACAGCTCCACCAGGTCAAAAGGGTTGCCGGGGTCCCGGTCGAAGCTGCCGCGGATATCATGGAACAGGGGCAGGCAGCGGGTCACGCCGCACAGGGGGGGCTCCTTGGGCCGGACGGCCTTGGGCGCGTCGCAGCAGCAGGGCTGCTCCTCCGGCTCGGGGAGCTGCTTGGCGTCCCAGAGCGAGAGGGAGAGGGCCAGATTGTCCAGCTCGTCGGCCAGGGCGGCTTCCTCCCCGGGGCCGTACCACCGGGGGGCGCGGGCGGCGGCGCGGCCGAAGGGGGACAGGGGGACCAGCCGGTCCAGCACCCATTGCAGGCCGGAATGTTCGCGCAGCTCGTGAGTCAGTTCCATGGTTACTCCTCCTTCACGTTCACCACCGGCAGGTCCAGGACCCGCCGGAGGGCGGAGACGAATTGATCGGGATCGAAATGCCAGCCGTAGGCCGACCAGGGATTGGCCGCCACGGCGGCGATGGTCAGCTCCCGCCGCACCGCCAGGGCGCCGCCGGAGCGGAGGAACAGATCCCAGGCCGCCCGTCCGGCCAGCACGTGGGTGGCGTCGGCCGCCACCAGGGTCAGGGGCGCGCCCCGGCGGGCCAGGGTCTTGAGCAGCGGGTCGGTGATCCCGCCCGCCGCCCACAGCACGCAGCGCCGGCGGGGCAGCTTGTTCCAGCGGGGGGCGCCGGCCTCGTCCAGAGGCAGCTCCAGCGGCGCGCCCTCGGGCGTGAACAGGGCAAAGCGGGACGCGCAGGCGTCCAGCGCGGCGCAGAGGGCGGGGTGCTCCGGGCGGCGGCTGGCAAACAGGGCGCAGGTGTGGGCGGTCTCGGCCACCACAAGGTCCATGTCCCGGTCCAGCGAAGCGCCGGTACACAAAAGCGCGGCGCCCTCGATCCCGGCCCCGGCCAGCGACTTGCGCCCGGCGGCCCCGTCGATGAGCACCCGGTCCGCCCCCAGGGATGCAAATACCTCGCACAGTGGCGGCAGCTGCCCGGCGGCGGAGGGTCCGGCCAGCTGGATATACCCGTCGGACAGGGCGCGGAAGACGCCCACCTCGCCCAGCGGGGTCATCACGTCGGTCAGGCGGGCCACTTCCACCGTCACGTCGCACAGCGGCAGCATGCCCCGGGCCGTGGCGAACAGGTCGCCGGCTTTGATGTACAGGTCGGGCTTTTCCGTGCCCGTCACCAGGTCGGTGCCTTCGCCGTCCCGGCCCACCGAGGTCAGGCCCAGGCACTCCTCCTCCAGCTCCGCCATCAGGCGGCGCATGGCGGTGGTCTTCCCCGCGTTCTTGCACAGCCCGATCACCGTTACCGGGGACGCGTCCCCCACCAGGGGGGCCAGGAGCTTTTTCAAAAAATGCACCTCCATCGCGCAGGAAATCCTGCGCCGTTCGCCGGCATGGCGCGCCATGCCGGCGGAAATACGCATTGCGGCCGTGGCCGAATCCGATCCGGACGGTTCCAAAGGGCCGTTCGACCCCAGCGCGGTTGATTCAACAGAGAGTATTATAGAAGCCTTTGGACGATTCTGTCAATGGGGGGTCGCGTTTCCGCCGGGCGCCCCCAGAAAACAACAGAGCCGGGGCCCGTTCCGGCCGCCGGCTCTAGCGCTTCATTTGTTCCGCGAGGTTGACGAGCGCATCCAGCTGCTTGGCGTCCAACGCCTTTAAAGCGTCCATCAGCCGGTGCAGCTGCTGGGGACAGGGAGTTTCATCATCGAAAAACTCCCGGGGCGTGATACCGAAATAGTCACAAATGTAGAAAAAATTACGCATGGAGGGTAGCATCTTTTGATTTTCGATGTTGTTGACGTAAGATTCGCTCAGGCCGATGTCAAGGCTCATCTCGCGGGCGGATACCTGCTTTTGTTCCCGCAGTGCAGTGAGGCGGCGGGCCAATTGCTCTTCAAACACAATATCCACCCCCCAAAAAAGCTTTTCTATAATTGTACTAGATGTTTGTTGAAAATTATGGTTTTATACACTATATTTAAGATGGAGTATAAATTTGAACTAGCTATAAATTAAAAAAACAAGAGGTGAAATAGATATGGACGTAACTTGTGAAATTGAAAAAAACCGCCAGGCCGAGGTAGTTCTAGCCTGCCTTGGGATCGCTCGCCGCTATCAGGGGTGGCGGTACATCAAAACCGCGCTGGAGTGGGCCCTGGCGGGGTGGGAACCGGACCGGGAAGTGTTCATCCGGCTGGGTGTCACATACCGGGTCTCCGCCGCGTCGGTCAAACAGAGCGTCTCCCGCGCCCTCTGGCAGGCCCGGGTCCACCGCCCGGAAGAGCTGGCCTATATGACCTTTTACGTGGACGGCACGCCCAACCGGACGCGCAGGCAGCTCTGCGCCCTGTGTACCTGGCTGCGCGCCTTTGAGCCGGTATGCGTGGGCAACGGCGTATTTCGCTGGCGTTTGCGGGAATAATTTCCTTCCGATTGCAAAAGCTGTTGCGGAGGTGAGGCAAATGCCATCGATTTGGAGCGAAACGACCCAAATAGCCCCCCGGCCTCCGCTGCCGGGCGACCTGGAGACCGATACGGCCGTGATCGGCGGCGGCATGGCGGGGGTGCTCACCGCCTGGCTGCTGAAGGAGGCGGGGGTAGAGTCCGTGGTGCTGGAGGCGCAGCGGCTGGGAAGCGGGCAGACCCGGAACACCACCGCCAAGATCACCAGTCAGCACGGGCTGATCTACGACAAGCTGACGCGCCGGTTCGGCGCGGAGCAGGCCGGGCAGTATGCCCGGGTCAACCAGCGCGCCATTGCGGAGTACCGGCGTATCGTCCGGGAGCTTGCCATCGACTGCGCGCTGGAGGAGCGGGCGGCCTATCTCTACTCCACGCTGGACGAGGACGCGCTGCGCGCGGAAGCCCACGCCGCCCGGGCCCTGGGCCTGAACGCGCAGTTTACCGCCCAGACCGCCCTGCCCTTCCCGGTGAAGGGTGCGGTGCGCTTTGAGGAGCAGGCCCAGTTCCATCCCCTGCGCTTTTTGGCGGCGGTAGCGGAGCAGGTGACGGTATATGAGCAGACCCTGGTGCTGCGGGTGGACGGAGGGCGGGTGGAGACCGACCGGGGGACCGTGCGGGCGCGGCACGTCGTGTTCGCCTGCCATTTCCCCTTCGTCAACGCCCCCGGCTACTATTTCGCGCGGATGCACCAGGAGCGCAGCTACGTGCTGGCGCTGAAAAACGCCCCGCAGCTGGACGGCATGTACTACGGCGTGGACCCGGAAGGGCTCTCCTTCCGAAACGCGGGGGAATACCTGCTGCTGGGCGGCGGCAACCACCGGACGGGGGAGAACTCCGCCGGAGGACGCTATGAGCTGCTGCGCCAGGCAGCCCGGCGCTGCTATCCGGACAGCCGGGAGGCGGCGCATTGGTCCGCGCAGGACTGCATCACACTGGACGGGGTGCCCTATATCGGCGTGTACGCGCCCTCCGTCCCCAATTGGTATGTGGCCACCGGGTTTCAGAAGTGGGGGATGACCTCCTCCATGGCCGCCGCCATGCTCATCAGCGCCCGTATCACCGGGCGGGAAGACCCGGACGGGGCCGTTTTCTCGCCCCGGCGCTTCAAGCTGCCCGCCGCCGGGGCCAACCTGCTGGAGGACGGCAAGCAGACGGTAAAAGGCCTCTCGCGCCAGCTTTTCACCTCCGGCCGCGCGGAGCTGGAGGCCCTGCCCAGCGGCCACGGCGGCGTGGTGGAGCTGGACGGGGAAAAGGTGGGTGCCTACCGGGACGAGACGGGCGAGCTGTTCCTGGTCTCCACCCGCTGCCCCCATCTGGGCTGCCAGCTGGAGTGGAACCCGGATGAAAAAAGCTGGGAATGCCCCTGTCACGGCTCCCGCTTCGACCACCGGGGCCGCCTGCTGGAGGGACCGGCGCAGACGCATCTGACGGAATGATGGCCGTTGCAACGGGGGGGAAAATGTGGTATCTTAGATAGCATCAAAAGGAGCCCGATTTCCGCTCCAAAGGAGCCTGAAAGATGAAAACCATCGCCATCCTGGCCTGCAAGCTGCTGCGCTTTGCGGGCAAGCTGCTGGGCAAGGGCAGCAGCCTGCCCGGCAGCGTGGCCCTGAAGCTGGACCCCGATATCCTGCAAAAGATCAAGCTGCCTGACCGGGTCATCGCCGTCACCGGCAGCAACGGAAAGACCTCCACCGTCGAGATGATCGCCCACGTGCTGCGGCAGAACGGCTGGAAGGTGGCCTACAACCGGGAGGGCTCCAACCAGATCGAGGGCGTGACCACCTTCCTGCTCTCCGACTGCACGCTGGGGGGGACCTGCCGCAGCGACGTGATCCTGCTGGAGAGCGACGAGCGCTTTGCCCGCCACACCTTCCGGCACTTTACCCCCACGCATTACGTCATTACCAACCTCTATCGGGACCAGCTCACCCGCAACGGACACCCGGAGTGGATCTTCGACATCCTCCAGGACAGCATCCACCCCGGGACCAGGCTCATCCTCAACGCAGACGATCCGCTGGTGTCCTGCTTCGCTCTGGGGCGGGACAACCCGGTCACCTGGTTCGGGGTGGAACGGCTGCCCTTCTCCGAGACGCAGCCCTCCGGCCGCTACCGGGACGGGGCGTACTGCCCCCACTGCAAGCATCCCATGGAGTATGAATACTACCATTACAACCACATCGGCGCCTACCGCTGCCCCGGCTGCGGGCACCACCGGCATACGCCGGAGGACGCCGTCACGCAGGCCAGCCTGGAGGAGAAGCATCTGATCCTCAACGGCAAGTACCGCGTGGACATGGCCGTTTCCGGCATCTATCACATGTACAACACCCTGGCGGCCTTCTCCGCCTGCCGGGCGCTTGGGCTGGCGGAGGAGCCGATCGCCCGGGCGCTGAGCGGCTACGCCCTGCAAAACGGACGCATCGTCTCCTTCCGGGCGGGCGAGCGGGCGGGCACGCTGCTGACCTCCAAACACGAAAACTCCATCTCCTACGACCAGTCCATCCGCCTGGCCGTCCAGGACGGGCGGGACGTGACGGTGCTGGTGCTGGTGGACGCCATCAGCCGCAAATACTTCACCAGCGAGACCTCCTGGCTGTGGGACATCGACTTCGAGCGCCTGAACGCCCCTCAGGTGAAGCAGATCGTCCTGGCCGGACGGTACAGCAACGATCTGGCCGTCCGCTTCTCCTACTGCCCCATCCCGCCGGAGCGCGTCCGCGTGATCGGGGACATCGGCGCGGCGGTGGACTGGGTGAAGGAGCACGGCGAGGGCTATATCTATTTCATCACCTGCTTCTCCGACAAGGACAAGCTGCTGACCCGCGTGCAGGTGGAACAGGAGGGACGGGCATGAAAATCCTCTATCTGTACCCCGACCTGATGAACCTCTACGGGGAGAGCGGGAACCTTTGCGCCCTGGAGCGCCGCCTGGCGGACCAGGGGGAGGACGTGAGCGTGGACCGGAAAGCGCCGGGGGAGGCGCTGGAGATCGCAGCGTACGATTGGATCTACATGGGCGCGGGCACCGAGCGCAGCCAGAAGGCGGCGCTGGAGCACCTGCGGCCCTGCGCCGGAGCGCTGCGGGAGGCGATGGACGCCGGGAAGCATGCGCTCTTTACCGGCAATGCCGCCGCCCTGTTGGGCCGGGAGATCACCGACGCAGCCGGGCAGGTCTGGCAGGGCCTGGGGCTGCTGGACGTTGCCGTGCGGGAGCGGCGCGATACGCGCTACACCGGCGACGCCATCGCCCGCCACCCGGAGCTGGAGCGCCCCCTGGTGGGATTTTTCAACCACTGTGAGGACTGGGAGGGGGACGTGGAGCCCCTGCTCCAGGTGGTCATGGGCCGGGGAAACCGGGAAGGGGACAGCGGGGAGGGCTTCCGGAAAAACAACTTTCTGGGCACCCACCTGATCGGGCCCGTCCTGGTGAAAAATCCCCACTTCCACTACTGGCTGCTTTCCCGCCTGCTGGGGCGGACGCCGGAGCCGAGAGAGTACCTCTATGAGGAGAAGGCCTGGCAGGTGACCTATGACGCGCTTGCGCGCCGAAAGGACCAGCCTGCGGAATAGAACCGGCTTGCCGATTGTTGGCCAGCCGCGCGTCCCGCCCGGAGCATTCGCTCCGGGCGGGACGTCAGCTTGTCGAAAAAGGCCAAAGGCCTTTTCCGACAGAGGGATGCATGACGGACAGGGCTCGATTCTGGCAGAAAAGTCGCCCTGTCCGTCATGAGGGGTGTCATTTCCGACGCACGTGTCGCCGGAAATGACGGAGCTTCCTTTCCTTCCGTCGTCTGCGGACGACGGAGCTCTGCGAGGCCCTTCCTCAGGAGGGTTTTCGACCGCCACGCGTCCCGCCCGGAGCATTCGCTCCGGGCGGGACGTTTTTTACAGGCGGGCGAGCAGCGTTCCGGCGATCTGATCGGCGGTGCGGTAGACTCCTTCAAAGTCCACGCGGGGGTTGTAGACGGCCTCCAGGTCGTCGTGCATGGCTTTGGCCTGCGCCAGGGATTCCACCGCCTCTTCCAGCAGGGCGGCGGACACTTTGCGGGAGAATTTCAGCCGGGGCTTGTTCCGGCGCAGCAGTTCGGAGTCGGCCATGGCGTCCAGCCGCAGGCGGCGGTAGGGCCGCTTTTCGTAGGGCAGCGCAGGGGTGGAGGAGACGAAACCGAGGGAAAGAGAGGGAATGAGCAGATGCTCCATCCGGTCGGGGAACATGGGGGATGGGCAGACGATCACATCGTGCCCTGCGGCCATGGCCCCGTGGGCCAGGTGCGTAAGCATGCCGTGGGCCAGGCCATAGGGATCGGAAAGCTCGTAGATTCGTTTACATAACAAATCGGCTGTGCTGAACTGACACAGTTCTCCCTTCCAGGTGACGCCGCCGAGGAACCGCTGCACCGGCCGGCCGGAGTCGCTGCCGGCCTTTCGGACCTCGCGGCTGAGAATGCCGCGGGCCCGCTTTGCCATTTTTTCCTCCAGCGCCTGCGTGCAGAGCAGGGAACGCATGTCTTCCCCGATCTGTGCGGCGGCGGTGAGGCAGCGGTAGGCCCGCTGGTAGCATCCCTTATAGCCTTTCATACAGGAGATGATCTCACCCTTGACCTGCCGCAGCGCGTCATGATCGTAATAGTCCCCGAGATTGACATAACATTCTACCGCGCCGGGAAATCTGGGCTCTACCACATGGGGGGCGGTGCCGTCCACCAGGGCGGTTTTCAGCTGTGGGATCACGATGGCGTCCAGAGAATCGGGGTCGCCGGAGCAGTCGATATACTCCACGGAAAGGCCATGCGCTTCAACGGCTTCCGCGACCCGGTGCATCAGGGAGGATTTGCCGCAGCCGGGCCCTCCCTTGAGTATGTAGATCTCCTCCGCCTGGGCGGGGTCGATGAGCTGATCGTACAAAGAATAAAAGCCGCCAGGGGAATTTGCACCCAAAAAGAACCGGACCTGAGGTTGGGCCTGCATAAGATGACCTCCAAGTTATCAATTTCTCACTCCAAGGTATGCGGGGGGGCAGGCAGGGGTGCGGAGCGCTGGCGCCGGATAGAGAACCGCCCGGTATAAACCCGCGCGTTTTCGAAAAGGGACTGCAAAATCCTGCAAACACAGGGAAGGATTACGGATTGACAGGATGTGGGTCCAGCGGGTATGATAAGAATGTGAAAAAATTAACGAAATAATTCCGCGTTTTGGAAAGAGGGAATCGTCATGCGGGTGTTTGAAACCAGCGTACAGGAATTGAAGAACGATGTGCTTCGGTCGGTTGCCAAGCTGGCCTGGGAGGACGATCTCCAGACGGGCATCCTGGATATCCCGGAGCAGATCATCCCCGGCCCGGAGGCCAAGATGCGCTGCTGTATTTATAAAGAGCGGGCCATCATCTCCCAGCGGGTCAAGCTGGCCATGGGGGGCGACAAGGGCAATCCCAACCTGGTGGAGGTGCTGCCCATCGCCTGTGACGAATGCCCGGTCACCCAAATCGCCGTGGGACCCGCCTGCCGGGGGTGCATCGCCACCCGCTGCGTCCACACCTGCCCGAAGGACGCCATCTCCATCGTCAATCACCGGGCGGTGATCGACCACAGCAAATGCATCACCTGCGGCAAGTGCCTGACCGCCTGCCCCTACGGCGCCATTGAGAAGAACCAGCGCCCCTGTGAACGCGGCTGCAAAGCCGGGGCGATTTCCATGGGCGAGGACAAAAAGGCGTTCGTGGACCCGGCAAAGTGCACCTCCTGCGGCGCCTGTGTGTACCAGTGCCCCTTTGGCGCCATTATGGATAAATCCTTCCTCGTGGACGCAGTGGAGATGCTCAAGGGTGCGGATAAGTGGAATTACCGGGTATACGCCGCCGTCGCGCCTTCCATCGCCGGGCAGTTTGCGCCCGCCGACCTGAGTCAGGTGGTCACGGGACTGAAGCTGCTGGGCTTCCACGATGTGGTGGAGGTGGCGCTGGGGGCGGATATGACCGCCAGGCGCGAGGCGCAGGAGCTGACGGAAAAGGGGATGCTGGCCTCCTCCTGCTGTCCGGCTTTTGTGGACTATGTGGAGAAGAACTTCCCCGAGCAGGCGCATCTGATCTCCGAGACCCCGTCGCCTATGGTGATGGCGGCCCGTTACATCAAGCAGAGGGACCCCGGCGGAAAAGTGGTCTTCATCGGTCCCTGCGTGGCCAAGAAGAAGGAGTTCCGTCTGGGCAAGACCATGGGCGCGGTGGACTGCGTGCTGACCTTTGAGGAACTCTATGCCCTGTTTGAGTCCAGGGGGCTCGACGTAGCCCAGCTGGAAGACACCGAACTGGACCAGGCCAGCGGGTACGGACGTACCTTCGCCCGCAGCGGCGGCGTGGCCGCCGCCGTGGCGGAAGCGCTGAAGGAACAGGGCAGCGATTTTGCCCTGAAGGCCAACCCATGCAGCGGGTTTGAGGCCTGCAAGCTGGCGTTCCTGAAAGCGGCGAAGGGTGTGGGAGACTTCAACTTTATCGAGGGCATGGGCTGTGAGGGCGGCTGCGTCCAGGGGCCCGCCCAGCTGATCCGCAGTCCCCGCAACCAGGGAGACGTGGAGCGCCACGCCAGGCAGGCCGAGGGGCGCACCATCCAAAACGCTGTGGAAGCGGCGCAGGGAACGTAAAAAAAGCCGCAGGGACTGCGGCAGCATCGAGGTTCGAGCCATTGACCGGGAGCAAAAGGGATCGCAAAAGGGGATGGAGCGCCGCGCACGGCGCTCCATCCCCTATTTGTAAGCGAAAACCACCGGCACAGCCGGTGGTTTTCGCTTACAAATAGGGCGGCATAGCGTTCGAACGCTGTGCCGCCCTGGAAGGAGCGGGGTGAACACGCCCGCTATTCCCCATTCCGCGCCCGGAAATCCTCCATAAATTGCGCATCCTTGAGTTCCAGGCCGCGCTCTCCGGCCAGGCCCTCGATGTGGTGGGTAAACTCATGGGCCAAGGTGGCGTAGAGCTCCTCCTCCCAGTCTTCCTCCGTCCAGCCCTCCCGGCGGGCCAGGGCGGCGAAGGAGCCGTAATAGAGGTTGATATACCGCCCCATCTGATCGCTGCAGTACTCGCCCAGAACATACAGCTCCCCCGGAGGGGCCTCCGGATCCTCCTTGCACTCGGGCAGCAGCGAAATGCCCCCGTTCAGATCCTGGTAGAATTCCGGCGGGAAAGCCTCCGCCAGTTCATCCAGGATCTCGCCGACCAGATCAAAACTCAAAAGCATAGGGCCCCCTCCTCAAGCGTCCGCTGCGCGTCTGCGCTGCCCGGCCGTGCGCTCCCGGCTCATACCGCCCGGCCGTCCGACGAGGCCGCGCCGGAGACCTCCGGCCCGCCCGCCGGCGGTTTCATCGTCAGGGAGATGCGCTTCTTCTTCTCGTCTGCCTCCAGCACCCAGACCGTTACGATATCGCCCACGCAAAGAAGCTCGGAGGGGTGGCGCACCCGCCGTCCGGACAGCTGGCTGATGTGGACCAGCCCGTCCTGATGGACGCCGATGTCCACGAACACGCCGAAGTCGATGACATTGCGCACGGTGCCGGTGAGCTCCATGCCGGGCTTCAGGTCCTTCAGTTCCAGTACGTCGGTGCGCAGGATGGGCTTGGGGAGCTCGTCCCGGGGGTCCCGGCCGGGCTTGAGCAGCTCGCCCACGATGTCCCGCAGGGTGGGCAGCCCCACGCCGCACTCCGCGGCGGCGGCGGCTTCTCCATATTCCTTCAGCCGCTCCCGCAGCTGGAGCAGACGGCCCGCCTGCACGTCGGCCAGGGTATAGCCGCACAGTGCCAGCAGCTTTTGGGCGGCGTCGCAGCTCTCCGGATGGACGCCGGTATGGTCCAGAACGGACTTGGACTCCGGTACCCGCAGAAAACCCGCGCACTGCTCGAACGCCTTGGGGCCCAGCTTGGGTACCTTCAGGACCTGCTTCCGGGTGGTGAAGCTCCCGTTTTCTTCCCGGTACCTGACAATGTTTTTGGCCGTGGCGGCATTCAGACCGGCCACCCGGGTCAGCAGGGGGGCGGAGGCAGTGTTGAGATCCACGCCCACGGCGTTGACGCAGTCCTCCACCACGCCGGAGAGGGCCTCATCCAGCCTGGCCTGGGGCATGTCGTGCTGATACTGCCCCACACCGATGGACTTGGGGTCGATCTTCACCAGTTCCGCCAGCGGGTCCTGAAGACGGCGGGCGATGGAGACGGCGCTTCTCAGATTTACGTCGTATTCCGGAAACTCCTCTGCGGCCAGCTTGGAGGCGGAATACACACTGGCGCCCGCCTCATTGACGATCATGTAGCTGACCCCGCCGCCCACCTGGCGGATCAGCTCTACCGTCATCTGCTCGGTCTCCCGGCTGGCGGTGCCGTTGCCGATGGCGATATGCTCCACGCCGTGTTTGCGGATCAGGCGGGAGAGCACGTCGATGGCCTCCTGCTTTTTCCGCTCGTTAAAGGTGGGGTAGACGACCGCCGTGTCCAGTACCTTACCGGTCTTGTCCACCACCGCCACCTTGCAGCCGTTGCGGTAGCCGGGATCCAGCCCCATGGTCACCCGGCCGCGGACGGGGGGCTGCATGAGCAGGGGCTTCAGGTTCAGGGCAAAGTTGCGGATGGCGCCCTCGTTGGCCGCGTCGGTGAGCCTGCCGCGCACCTCCCGCTCCACACTGGGGGCGATGAGCCGGTCGTAGGCGTCCTCCGCGGCGGCGCGGACAAACGCCATGGAGGGCGCGCCGGGTACCAGCACGGCCCGGCGCACGGCGATGAGGGCGGCCTCCCGGTCCATATCCACCGAGACCTTCAGGACCGCCTCCCGTTCGCCCCGGTTGACGGCCAGCACCTGATGGCCCAGGACGCGCTCCACGGGCGCCTTGAAGTCGTAGTACAGCCGGTAGACCGTGTCCTCCGGATCCGGCTCCGCGGCGGAGGAGACCAGACAAGCCTTGCGCTGCCAGAGCTCCCGCAGCGTCTTGCGCAGGCCCGCGTCGTCGGAGATGCGCTCGGCAATGATATCGCCGGCCCCCTGGAGCGCCTCCTCCACGGTGGTTACGCCTTTTTCGGCATCCAGGAAGCCTGCGGCGGCTTGTTCCGGCGGAGGGCAGTCCCGCGCCTGGGCGAACAGCAGCTCGGCCAGCGGCTCCAGCCCCTTTTCCCTTGCGATGGCGGCCCGGGTGCGCCGCTTGGGCTTGTAGGGGCGGTACAGGTCCTCCACCTCCGCCAGGGTGGCGGCGGCGTCGATGGCGGCGGACAGCTCCGCGGTCAGCCTGCCCTGCCCCTCAATGGCGTTTTTGACCTCGCTGCGCCGTGCGTCCAGATTGCGCAGATAATGCAGCCGGTCGGCCAGGGCGCGCAGGGCGGTGTCGTCCATGGCGCCGTGAAGTTCCTTGCGGTAGCGGGCGATAAAGGGGATGGTATTGCCCTCGTCGATGAGGGCGACGACGTTTTGCACGTGCGTCTCGCTCCGGCCCAGTTCCCGGGCCAGAATCGATACGATAGTTTCCATTGGGATGCTCCTTTTGCTTGATCGTAATCCATATTTTACGATAAACCGGCGGCGAAGTCCAGTAAATCCGTTGCACATTTGCCGGCCGGCCTGTAAAATAGAGATCGTCAACCGATGGCGAAAGGAGAAATGAGTATGCAAGCGCGTTTACAGCAGATCAACGAGGAGTGGAAGCGTCTGGAGGAGGCGCGGGAGCGCCGGGAGCGGCTGGACCGCCGGATCGACGATCTGCGCGCCCAGCGCCGGGAGCGCAAGGAGAAGGAGCAGGAGTGCGCCGGCATCCTGGCAAAGGAGCGCGCCGACGTGGAGGCGCTGGAAAAACGCGGGCTTAAATCCTTTTTGGCAGCCCTCTCCGGGGAGAAGGAGGAGCGGCTCTCCCGGGAGCGGCGGGAGGAGCTGGAGGCCGCTGTGCGCTATGACCAGGCCCGCCGGGATCTGGAGTACATCGACGATCAGCTCCGCGCCCTGCTGGGGCAGCGGGAGACGCTGGAGGACCCGGCGGGGGAGCTGGAGCGGCTGCGTAAGGAGAAGGAGGCCCTGCTGCGCGGTATGGGAGGCGCTGTGGGCGCACAGCTGTCCGGACTGGACGGGCAGCTTGCGCCCCTGCTCCGCCGGCTGCGGGAGGTGGACGAGGCCCTTTCCGCAGGGCAGCAGGCAGGCAGCGCCCTGTCCTTCGTGCGCGCGGAGCTGGACGATGCCGAGGGCCTGGGCACCTGGGATATGCTGGGCGGAGGATTGTTTGTGACCATGGCCAAGCATGAGCATATCGACGAGGCCCGCGCCGGGATCGACCAGGCGCAGCAGGCGCTGTGCCGGTTCCGCGCGGAGCTGGCCGACGTGCGCGTGGAAGATGTGCCCCAGATACAGATCGGGGAATTCGCCACCTTCGCCGACTATTTCTTCGACGGCCTGTTTGCCGACTGGGCGGTGCAGTCCGGCATCCACGACGCCCAGGCCAACGTGGAAGACGCCGCAGACCGGGTGGAGCAGGCGCTGGACGGCCTGCGGCAGCTGCGCGGCGACCTGGAGCGGCAGGTACAGGAGCTGGAACGCCGGCGGGAAGAACTGGTGGAGCAGGCATAAGCCGCCGGGAAAGGACCGCGCCCCCGGGGACCGCAAAGCGGCCCCCGGGGGCGCGGCGCGTTTACAGGCTGTCGCTGTCCACCAGGATATTATCGGTGCCGTGTTCCTCAAATTCCGCGATATAGGCGTCGATACGGCGGTTGAGCTCGTCGTAATTGCTCTCGTCGATGGGGGCGTCGTCCATATCCCGGCGGGCCAGGTCCTCCGCCAGGATGTCGAAGAACACATTGTTTTCATATTCCATGATGGCCTCATGGATGCCGCCCTCGGCAAAGGCGCGGGAGGGGATCACCTCGCCGTTCCAGACCTCGGCCAGCGCACCCATGCCCTCCGCGCGGGCTTTGGAAAAGAGCAGGCTTTCCACTTTGTCGTAATCCTGAAAGCGGTCCTCACCGCGGGTGGAGTTTAAGATCCAGTTGCCGATATAGACCATATCCAGCAGGCGGCGGAATTGCTTGGTCGTCAGTTCCAGCTTCATGATGCACGTAACCTCCTCGCTGCAATGACGGTATGGGGTTGCCCTGGGGAAACGCTGATTCCATGCGCCTGCGGCGCTTTGCGGAAAGCAGGCGCCATCCGTTTGACGCGCTTTTTTGGAATGCATCCGGTTTTCCTGAAAAACCATGCCTGATCCTGGCGCAACATTTCGCGCAAAGCGCGCTTGCGGATGGAAGCGGGCCATCCCTAATTTATATTATAATCACGCTGGGGGAAATGTCAAACAGGAGCGGCTGGGAAACTGTGAAAATGCCCCTTGTCTTCCGGCGCGTTTTCGCATATGATAGTGTCTGCTTATGATACATAGAATGGGAGGGAGCGCCTTGGACGAACGGCCAATCGGCGTTTTTGATTCCGGTCTGGGGGGGCTCACCACCGTGCGGGAGCTGTGCCGCCTGCTGCCGGAGGAAGATATCGTGTACTTCGGGGATACCGGGCGGGTGCCCTACGGCAGCCGGTCCCGGGAGACCATTATCAAATATGCCCGGCAGGACGTGGCCTTTCTGCGCACGTTTGATCTGAAAGCCGTCGTCATTGCCTGCGGCACCGTATCCACCACCGCCCTGGACGTGCTCGCGGCGGAAAATGAGCTGCCGGTGCTGGGGGTGGTGGCTCCGGCCGCCCAGGCGGCGGCCCGGGCCACACGAAATGGAAGGATCGGACTCATCGGCACCCAGGCGTCCATCCGCAGCGGGGCCTATGAGCGCTGCATCGAACAGGCCCGGCCGGGCACGCAGGTGCTGCCGCAGCCCTGCCCTTTGTTTGTGCCGCTGGTGGAGAACGGCCGCTTCGCCCCTGGGGACGTCGTCATCGAAACGGTGGCCGCGGAGTACTTGGCGCCCCTGAAGCAGGCGGGCGTGGATACGCTGGTTTTGGGGTGCACCCATTACCCGCTTCTGGAGAGCGTCATCGGCAACTATATGGGACCCGGCGTAACGCTGGTCAGCGCAGGGGCCGAGGGGGCGCGGGCCGTGGCGGAGACCCTGCGGGAGCGCTCCGCCCTGGCCGGGGGGCGCGGCAGGGGCGCCTGCCGTTACTTTGTCAGCGACCGGGTGGAGGATTTTTCCCGCCTGGCCTCCATCTTCCTGGGCTGGGATGTGGCTGATTCCGTCGGTCAGGTGGAGATCGGCCGCTATTGAGGAGACGGCCCCCAAAGCCGCTTTGCCGCTTTTTTGACCAGCCGATTGAGGGGCGTCTCTTTACATTTTCAAAGGATTTGTGTATAATAATTTGCAATTTGCAATCCAGAGGATTTGAGGTACTCCGGCGTATGGAAAACAACGTGATTATTTCCATTAAGGGCAAGCAATCCTATGAGGATATGGAGGACGAGACCATCGAGCTGGTCACCGAGGGGCGGCTGGATCCGGATGGAACGGAGGGCTATACCCTGAGCTATCAGGAGAGCGAACTCACCGGGCTGGAGGGTACCCTGACCACCTTCCAGATCGAGCCCGAGCGGATCACCCTGCTGCGCATCGGGGAGGTCAACTCTCAGATGGTCTTTGAGCAGGGACGGCGTCACCTGTCCCTGTACGACACGCCCTACGGGTCCCTGTCCGTGGGGGTGAGCACCCGGAAGATGCATGCGGAGCTCGGCCTGTCCGGCGGCAGCATCGAGATCGATTACGCCATCGAGATCGACCACGCGGTGGCGGGGCAGAACTTATTCCAGATCAACGTAAGGGAGAAACGGCCGATTTTGCAGCAGTGATTTTTGCGTGGGCGGTCTCGAACCAACGGTTTTGCAGGGCAAAACCGTTGCTGCCGCGGCCATTCAGTTGCCGCGTGCAGCGCAAGCGCCGGGGCCGGTTTCCCGATACGGGCCGTATTATAAAAGAAAAGGTGAAGACGATGTCAAACATGATCCAGGCGGCGCGGGAACAGGTGCATGCCCTGACCCAGAGCGCCTACGAAAAAGCGGCGGCGGCGGGCGTCCTGCCCGCAGGCGCGCAGGTGAAGGCTACCATCGAGATCCCCAAGGACGTGAAAAACGGGGATTACGCCTCCTCCTTTGCCATGGCGGGGGCCAAGGCGCTGCACAGGGCGCCCCGGCAGATCGCCCAGGCCATCGTGGAGCATCTGGATCTGGCCGGCAGTTATTTTGACAAGGTGGAGATCGCGGGACCGGGCTTCCTGAACTTTACCCTGGGCAGCAAGTGGTATGCGGACGTGCTCTGCGACATTCAGGCGGAGGGAAAGCGGTACGGCGCCATCGACGAGGGGAAGGGCGAAACGGTCATGGTGGAGTTCGTCTCCGCCAACCCCACGGGCCCCATGCACATCGGCAACGCCCGGGGCGGCGTGCTGGGCGACGCGCTGGCCAGTGTGCTGGAGCGGGCGGGCTACGACGTGTGGCGGGAGTTTTACGTGAACGACGCGGGCAACCAGATCCACAAGTTCGCCCTGTCCATCGACGCACGCTATCTGCAGCGGATCCAGGGGGAGGAGAACGTGCCCTTCCCGGAGGACGGCTACCGCGGCGAGGATATCAAGGAGCTGGCCCAGGCCTTTTATGACGCCCACGGTGCGGACTGGAAGGACAAGAGCGAGGAGGAGCGCCAGGCGGCCATGGCCGAATACGGCCTGTCTGTCAACATCCCCCGCATGCAGGAGGATCTGCGCCGCTATCACATCGAGTACGACGAGTGGTTCCTGGAGTCCAGCCTCCACAACAGCGGCTATGTGGAGGAGACGGTGGGCCTGCTGCGGGACAAGGGCTGGACCTACGAGAAGGACGGGGCCCTCTGGCTGGACACCAGCGGCCTGCTCAGGCAGAAGTACCTGGCCGAGGGGAAGAGCCGGGAGCAGGTGGACAAGCTGGACCTGAAGGACGACGTGCTGCGCCGGGCCAACGGCTTCTATACCTATTTCGCCGCCGACATCGCCTATCACCGCAATAAGCTGGAGCAGCGCGGCTTCTCCAAGGCCATCAACATCTGGGGCGCGGATCACCACGGCCATGTTGCCCGCCTGCAGGCCGCGCTGGACGGCCTGGGACTGGACGGTTCGCACCGGCTGGTGGTGGTGCTGATGCAGCTGGTCAATCTGCTCCAGGACGGCCAGCCTGTCCGCATGTCCAAGCGCTCCGGCAAGGCCATCGCCCTGCGGGACCTGTTGGACGAGGTCAGCGTGGATGCCGCCCGGTTTTTCTTCAGCTCCCGCTCCTCCTCCAGCGCCCTGGACTTTGACCTGGACCTGGCGGTGCGGGAAGACAGCGAGAACCCGGTGTACTACGTACAGTACGCCCACGCCCGTATCTGCTCCCTGATCGCCCGGCTGGAGGAGGAGGGCGCGGCGGTGCCCGACGCGGCCGATGTGGACCCGGCAGTCTTTGCCACAGCGGAGGAGCGCGCGCTCATCAAGACCCTCTCCCAGCTGCCGGAGACCATCCGGCTCGCCGCACGGGACTATGATCCCGTGCATGTCAACCGCTATCTCATTACGCTGGCGGGGGAGTTCCACCGCTTCTACAATGCCTGCTATATCAAAGGAGAGGCCCCCGCGGTGCTCCGCGCCCGGCTGAAGCTGGCGGATACCGTGCGCAGCGTCATTGCCAACTGCCTGGAGCTGCTTGGCGTGGCCGCGCCGGAGAAGATGTAGGAAAACGGAGCGGGAGGCTGCGCGCACCGGCCTCCTGCAGCTGACTCAGGCCTGCCTGGGGCGGACAGTTTGTGAAACGATGGAGGAACGCGATCATTATGGACACCATCCCCTTATCCCTGCCGGTCCTGATGGACGGCGCCACGGGTACCGAGCTTTACCGGCGCGGCATGCCCAACGGCGTCTGTACGGAGCAGTGGGTGCTGGAGCACCCCCAGGCCCTTTTGGAGATCCAGCGGGCCTATGTGGAGGCGGGCAGCCAAGTGCTGATCGCCCCCACCTTCGGGGCGAATCGGGTGAGCCTGGCGCGGCACGGCGCCCAGGACCGGGTAGAGGAGTACAACCGCCGCCTGGTGGAACTGACCCGGACGGCCGCGGACGGCCGCGTCCTGGTGGCGGGCGATCTGGCTCCGACGGGCCTGCTGCTGGCGCCGTTCGGAGCGAGCAGCTTTGAAGAGCTGGTGGACGTCTATGCCCAGCAGGCCCGCGCTCTGGCGGCGGCCGGGGTGGATCTGTTCCTGATCGAGACCACTATGACCGTGCCGGAGGCGCGGGCGGCGGTGCTGGCCTGTAAAAGCGTGTCGGACAAGCCGGTGTGGGTCACCTTCACCTGCGATGAGAACGGGCGTACCCTCTCGGGCAGCGATGTGCTGGCGGCTTTGATCATCCTGCAGGGCATGGGGGCGGCCGCCTTCGGCCTCAACTGCTCCTCCGGGCCGGAGGGGATGCTGGAGCAGATCCGCCGGCTGACCCCATACGCCGCAGTGCCTCTGATCGCAAAGCCCAACGCGGGCCTGCCCGAGAGGGTGGATGGGGGCGTCGTCTACCACTGTCCGCCGGAGGAATTTGCTGCCTATGCCCGCGCGTTTGCAGCGGCGGGGGTGCGCATCTTCGGCGGCTGCTGCGGCACCACGCCCGCACACATCGCCGCTTTGCGGGAGGCGCTGGCGGAGATCGATTTTGCAGCGTTTCCCGCAGTCGGGCACGACCCCGACGTGATCCCCTGCGCCAGCGAGAAGGAGGCGCGCTTCATTACCCCCGATGTGGACGTGGGGGAGACGATCGCATGCACCAGCGACCTGATGGAGGACATCCTGGAGGCGGAGGAGGAGGCCCCGCAGGGAGCGCTGAAGATCGCCATCCTGGAGGAGGACGACCTGGATATCTTTGCAGAGAACCAGTATGCGGTCAAGGATGCCCTGTGCCTGTTCTCCGACGTGCCGGAGCTGCTGGAGAAGGCGCTGCGGCTCTACCAGGGCCGGGCCTTCTGGGACGGGACCGGTGATCTGGACGAGGCGTTTCTGGAGGAGATGCGCGTCCGGTATGGATTGGTCCTGCTTTAGTGCCCGGTCTGAAAACGGCGCAAACGCCGCCCGTTCGTCCTTTCGCGGGGATTGGAACAGACGCCGAAATGGGTGAAACCAACAAAAAGCACGTTCGGTTTTTGGAACGTGCTTTTTGTTTTCTGCCTTGACGGAACATGCAAGATAAGGTATTATAAAAACGGCTTATCGAAAAAAGACCACAAGATATAGTGCTGCGCAGAAAAGGGACTTTTCGCTCTGAAAAAGGGCGTTTTTTACGCTTGGAGAAAGGATGCGCTTGCAAATGACAGTGACAAAGATCCGGAAGCGGGACGGGCGGCTGGCCGACTTTAATGAGGGAAAGATCGCCCAGGCCATCACCAAGGCCTTCAACGCCACCTACAAGCCGGGACAGGAGGAGACTGCCCAGCGCCTGGCGGAAGAGGTGCTCTCCATCCTGGATGTGGAGGGGTGCCAGCAGCCCGACGTGGAGCACATCCAGGATCTGGTGGAGCGGGTGCTGATGGACAACGGCTACGTACAGACCGCCAAAGCCTACATCCTGTATCGGGACCAGCGCAGCCGGGCCCGGGAGATGAACACCCGCCTGATGAAGACCTATGAGGACATCACGTTCTCCGCCGCAAGGGAATCCGACCTGAAGCGGGAGAACGCCAACATCGACGGGGATACCGCCATGGGCAGCATGCTCAAGTTCGGCTCGGAAGGAGCCAAGCAGTTCTACGATATGTTCGTGCTCAACCCGGATCATGCCCGGGCGCACCGGGAGGGAGACATCCATATCCACGACCTGGACTTCCTTACCCTGACCACCACCTGCTGCCAGATCGACATCCGGAAGCTGTTCAAAGGCGGCTTTTCCACCGGCCACGGCACCCTGCGGGAGCCCAACGACATCTCCTCCTATGCCGCCCTATGCTGCATCGCCATCCAGTCCAACCAGAACGACCAGCACGGCGGACAGAGCGTGGTCAACTTCGATTACGGCATGGCCGACGGGGTGAAAAAGACCTTCGTGCGCCTTTACCGGCAGAACCTGGCCCGGGCGCTGATGCTGCTCTCCGGGCTGGAGGATCCGGAGAGCGAACTCAAGGGCGTGATCGCGGGCATCGGGGAAAAGCAGGACCTCCAGCCCACGCTGGAGGGCTGCGGGGACTATTTTGCGGCCGAGCGTCTGGCGCTGGCGCCCCGGTTCGGGGAGGAAGCGGAGATCCAAAAGGCCCAGGAGTTTGCCCACTACCGGGCGGTGAAGGAGACCGACCGGGCCACCTATCAGGCCATGGAGGCCCTGATCCACAACCTGAACACCATGCACTCCCGGGCCGGGGCCCAGACCCCCTTCTCTTCCATCAATTACGGCATGGATACCTCCCCGGAGGGGCGCATGGTGATGAAAAATATCATGCTGGCCACCGAGGCCGGGCTGGGCGGCGGGGAGACCCCCATTTTCCCCATTCAGATCTTCCGGGTGAAGGAAGGGGTCAATTACAACCCCGGCGAGCCCAACTACGACCTGTTCCAGCTGGCCATCCGCTGCTCCGCCAGGCGCCTGTTTCCAAACTTCTCCTTCCTGGACGCCCCCTTCAACCTGCAGTATTATAAGCCCGGCCGCCCGGAGACGGAGATCGCCTACATGGGCTGCCGTACCCGGGTCATCGGCAACGTGTACGATCCCAGCCGGGAGATCTGCAACGGCCGGGGCAACCTGAGCTTCACCACCATCAACCTGCCGCGTCTGGCCATCAAGGCCAAGGGGGATCTTTCCCTGTTCTTCGAGGGGCTGGACCGGATGCTGGACCTGTGTGTGGCTCAGCTGCTGGAGCGTTTTGAGATCCAGTGCCGCAAGCACGTGCGCAACTACCCCTTCCTCATGGGGCAGGGCGTTTGGCTGGATTCCGACCAGCTGGACTGGGACGACGAGGTGCGCCAGGTGCTCAGGCACGGCACGCTGTCCGTGGGCTTCATCGGCCTGGCCGAGACCCTTAAGAGCCTGACCGGCGAGCACCATGGCCAGAGCGAGAAGGCCCGGGTATTGGGCTTGGAGATCATCTCCCATATGCGCTCCCGGATGGATGAAGAGAGCGCGGAGCGGGGGCTCAACTTTTCCCTGCTGGCAACCCCGGCGGAGGGCCTCTCCGGCCGCTTCGTCAAACTGGACAAGGCCCGCTTCGGAACGATCCCGGGCGTCACCGACCGGGACTATTACACCAACTCCTTCCATGTGCCGGTGTATTTCCCTATCTCCGCCTACGATAAGATCCGGATCGAGGCGCCCTATCACGCGCTTACCAACGCCGGGCACATCAGCTATATCGAGATGGACGGCGATCCCACGGAAAACCTGGAGGCCTTTGAGAAGGTCATCCGCTGCATGAAGGAAAACGGCATCGGTTACGGAAGCGTCAATCACCCGGTGGACCGGGACCCGGTATGCGGATTTTCCGGTATCATTGGGGATCAGTGCCCCGGCTGCGGCCGCACGGAGGCCGACGGCGTGCCCTTCGAGCGCATCCGGCGCATCACCGGTTATCTGGTAGGCACCCTGGACCGCTTCAACAACGCCAAGCGGGCCGAGGAACACGACCGGGTCAAGCACAGCGTATAAAGAACGGGGGGCGGGCCGAAGGGCCCGCCCCAAACCAATGCGGAGGTGAGTGCATGCGCATTGCCAATACGGTATCCGACTCCATCGTGGACGGGCCCGGCCTGCGTTTTACCGTCTTTACGCAGGGCTGTCCCCACGGCTGTCCCGGCTGCCACAATCCGGAGACCCACGACCCTGCGGGCGGGCGGGAGGCTTCCCTGGAGGAGCTGGCCGAACGGATGCTGGCGAATCCCCTGACCGACGGGGTGACGCTTTCCGGGGGAGAACCCTTTCTTCAGGCGGCGGAGTGCGCCGCATTGGCCCGAATTGCCCGGGAAAAGGGCTTGAATGTATGGACCTATACGGGTTATACTTATGAAAAGCTTCTGGCGGAAGGAGACCCGGCCAGGCTGGAGCTGCTGGCGGCCACCGACGTGCTGGTAGACGGGCCGTTTTGGCTGGCGGAGAAGTCCTATGACGCGCTGTTTCGGGGCAGCCGCAACCAGCGGCTGATCGACGTGCCCAAAAGCCGCGCCGCAGGCCGGGCAGTCGCGTGGACGCGGCGGGACACGCTGTCTCACTTTACCGTACCGGAATCCTAAGCGCCCGGCGGCGAAGGCGTCCGCCCCTTCCCCTGGAGCCGTGTACAAATTACGGTTGAGGGCCAAGAGGGAAGACAGATATGGAAGTTATTTTACCCGGCCCGGCGCAGCCCCGGAAGGCGCTGTGCCGGAAAACGGGAAAAGCGCCGGTGGAAATGACGGGGGGTGTTTGGGCCGCCCCGGCCGCCGCGCTTTCGGAATGCAGCGCCGGCCGATCCACGGATCTGCGGCTATGCGGAGGGCACCGGCCGCTGGCGCTGCCGCGGACGCAGACGGCTTGCCGGGCCGGGAGGGAAGCCATGACCATTCGGGAGTTTGAGGAACGCTGGCGGGGACATGCCCCGCGTCCCCAGGGGGTACGGAAGAAATACGCGGTGCTGGTGCCGCTGGTGGAGCGGGCGGGAGAGGCCTGTCTGCTCTTTGAGGTGCGCGCCGAGACTCTGGGGCGGCAGCCGGGGGAGGTGTGCTTCCCGGGAGGACATATGGAGCCGGAGGAGGAGCCGGCCGGCTGTGCCCTGCGGGAGACGGAGGAGGAGCTGGGGATCCCCCGGAGTGCGGTGCAACTGATCGCCCCCCTGGATTACCAGACGGGACAGGGCAGCTTTGTGCTCTACCCCCTGCTGGGCCGGGTGGACCCAGCCGCCGTAGACGCCATGCGTCCCAGCCCCGCGGAGGTGAAGGAGACCTTTCTGGTGCCTGTGGATTTTTTTCGGGACCACCCGCCCCGGGTGTATTCCTATGAACTGGTGCCCCAGGTGGGCGACGACTTCCCCTATGCGCTGGTGGGGGCGCAGAAGCGCTACGGCTGGCACCGGGGACGTATGGATGTGCCCATCTATCTGTGGCAGGGGCGGGCCATCTGGGGTATGACCGGGCGCATCGTCCGGGGGCTGCTGGAAGGAATGGAGCGCACGTGAGCGGCATGGAGCGCCTGGGGCCCTTTACGTATCGGCAGGGAGGCTTTCCGCTGGGGCAGGATACCCTGCTGCTGGGGCGCTTCGCCACCCTCCGGCGGGGCGGGCGGGTGTGCGACCTGGGCTGCGGCGCGGGGGCGCTGCCCCTGCTGCTGCTGGCGCGGGAGAGCTCCCTGGACCTGTCCGGCGTGGAGCTGGACGGGGAAGCCGCCGCGCTGGCCCGGCGCAATCTGGCGGAAAACGGCCTGTCCGGCGTCATCCGGACCGGCGATTTGCGCCGGGTCCGGGAGCAGTTTCCGGCGGGGTGCTTCGATCTGGTGGTCTCCAATCCGCCCTACTTCCCCGCAGGCAGCGGAGAAAGCGGCGGCAGCGCCCGGATGGAGCTGTGCTGTACCCTGACGCAGGTGTGCGCCGCCGCGGCCTTCCTGCTGAAAAACGGCGGGCGGTTTGCCCTGGTCCATCGGCCGGAGCGCCTGGCTGGGTTGATGGAGGCCCTGGGGCAGAGCGGCCTGGAACCAAAGCGCCTGCAGATGGTCCAGCATGACCGGGACAAGCCGCCCGCCGCTGTGCTGGTGGAGGCGGTGCGCCAGGGCAGGCCGGGCCTGTCCGTGCTGCCCACGCTGATTTTGAACGAGAGGTGAGCCCTATGGCCGGAATGCTTTATCTGGTCCCAACGCCCATCGGCAACCTGGGGGATATTTCGCCCCGCTGCGCCGAGACCCTGGCCCAGGCCGACTTTATCGCCGCCGAGGATACCCGGGTGAGCCGGAAGCTGCTCAACCACCTGGGGCTCAAAAAGCCTATGGTATCCTATTACCGCCACAATACGCAGGCGGGGGGACAGGCCGTGCTGGAGCGGCTGCTGGCGGGGGAGAGCTGCGCTCTGGTGACCGACGCGGGCACCCCCGCGGTATCCGATCCCGGAGAGGAGCTGGTGGCCCTCTGCGCCCGGGCAGGGGTGGAGGTGGTGGCCCTTCCGGGTCCCTGCGCGCTCATCACGGCCCTGGCAGTGTCCGGTTTGCCCACCGGACGCTTTACCTTTGAGGGGTTTCTGGCCATGAACAAAAAGAACCGCCGCGCCCATCTGGCCGCCCTGCGGGACGAGGAGCGCACCATGATCTTCTACGAGGCGCCCCATAAGCTCCGTGCCACCCTGGCCGACCTGCTGGAGCAGTTCGGGCCGGAGCGGCGCCTCACCCTGTGCCGGGAGCTGACCAAGCTCCATGAGGAGGTGCGCCGCACCACCCTGGGCGCGGCGGCGGAATTCTACGAAACCAACCCGCCCCGGGGAGAATTCGTGCTGGTGCTGGAGGGGGCGCAGCCCTGCCGGGCGGTTGAGGTGCCCATGGAGCAGGGCGTTGCCCTGGTGTGCGCCCTGCGCGCCTCCGGGCTTTCCCTGCGGGACGCGGTACGGCAGGCGGCGCAGCAGACGGGGCTGCCCAAGAACGAACTTTATGAGCGTGCGATCGGAACATAGCCGCGTACAGCATCCAAAAGAGCAAAACAGGAAGCCGCACGGAATAGGCGGGTGTTCATAAAGCAGTTAATCCTCCGTATGATTGAGATCATACGGAGGATTATTTTTGTAGTCTGAAAACCCCCGGCTGTGCCGGGGAGTTCCGTAAAAGCTTTAGCGGAGAGTAGGCAATAAAAACTCCCTTTGCTATACTTGATGTGCGGTCTGGTAACTGCACAAAAGGAAGCAAAGGGAGGTCATCCAAATGAATGACGCAAATAGTTTATCACATACAAGATGGAACTGTAAATATCACATAGTGTTTGCCCCAAAGTACCGGAGGAAGCTATTTTATCAGGAGAAGAAGCAAGAAATAGGAGAAATACTTAGGAGATTATGTGAGTGGAAACAAGTTGAGATTATAGAAGCAGAAGTATGCCCAGACCATATTCATATGTTGGTAAGTATACCGCCAAAGATTAGCGTATCTGGATTTGTAGGATTTCTAAAAGGGAAAAGTATGCTGCTTATTTATGAGAGACATGCAAATCTGAAATATAAATACGGGAATCGACAATTTTGGTGCAGAGGATATTATGTGGATACAGCCGGAAAGAACGCAAAAGCAATAGCAGAGTATATCAAGCACCAGTTGGACGAAGACAAGATACAGGATCAAATTACGATGAAAGAATTTGTAGACCCTTTTAAGGGTAGCAAGTAACAAGCCCCTCGCAGCTGGCAGACCGTAACAAGCGCCAGCAGGCGCTGCTAGTAACATAGGGCTTTGCCCGCATATGGAGAACCCCCGGCTATGCCGGGGGGTTCCTATTATTTCTATTCTTCAAACTTGCTGGCGGCGAACGGTTTGTCAAACCCGTTTGCGGACGGCAAGTCTACAGGGGATAGCCGCTTTAGCGGCGCAAGGGGGTGTAGCCACCTTGACGGAACGAAGTAACGCAACATTCTCGGTCAAGCAGTTTCTTTCTGCTGACAGAGAATGAAGCTCCGCAGAACGCACGATACTCCCGATAGGAGAGTATAGAAGTGCGCTCTTTAGTTCCTAAAGGGATTTTTCAACAGTTCAACAAATTGGAATTTGACGTTTATAACTTCAGCGTAGCAATCAATTCCTCCCCGTCCATTTCCCCTGTCTCAACAAACCCAAATGAGCGGTACAGGTAACGGGCAATATCATTCTCTGGTTCATATGATAGCCAACAGTACTCTGCTTTACCACATGGTAATGATTTTATGAAATCTAATGCTAGACCAAGTGCTTCCTTTCCATATCCTTTATTTTGATACTTTCTATCTATCATCAATCGCCAGAGATTGTAATTGCCTATGGCCACTGGTGGGGCATCGTCCCAATAATCGTCTGTGTCAAATCCAATCATCAAAAAACCTATCGGCGTATCGTTCTCATATATTCCGAAAGGGAAGGCATAACCATTTCCTGTTATTGCTGTATATGCTTCAATAATACTTATATCATTATGCGCAACAAAATTTTCTTGCTCTTTGGCTACTCTCAACTTAAGAATGTCCCACACATTTTTCCCATTAACTTTCTCCAGTCTCAGCATACTTTCATCCTCACAAACCAGAATTCATCTCGCTCTTTCGCTGAATAAAGTATATCAGAAAGATGTAAAAAATTCGATTATATGCACAAGAAACGCCCGAATATTTTTCGTCCGGGCATCCTCGGTATCAATCATAAATCAGCTCAAACTTTACAATCGTTTCTGCCTGTACCTTGCAAGCGTTCATCTGCCGTACCCATTCTATTTGATTAACGGCTTTGAGTTGTTCGGTCACGCCGTTTCGCTTCGCGAGATCCGGCACGATCAACTCCATACGGTTTCGTGCCGCTTCTTCAATTTTGGCGCAATACTTTCTTATGGATGCCCACCTATGGTGCGGCTTCCTGTTTTGGATATATTTCACAGCTAAAAATATTACGATGAGTATAATTTAAAGTTTTGTAAACGAGGTGGAAATGCATGGAAACGCCCCCTGCCCAGGTTGGGCAGGGGGCGCGGCGTCCCGGTAAAAGGGCTTACTTCGCCTGAAGTTCCTTGATGCAGTTGGGGCAGACGTTCTTGCCCTTAAAATTGATGACACCCTTTGCGTCGTCACAGAAAATGCAAGCGGGCTGGTACTTCTTCAAGACGATGGAGGTACCGTCCACATAGATTTCAAGAGAGTCCTTCTCCGCAATATCCAGGGTGCGCCTCAGTTCGATCGGAAGAACGATGCGCCCAAGTTCATCGACCTTCCGCACAATACCGGTGGATTTCATAGATTACTACTTCCTTTCCCCATGAACTGCCCTAGCTTCCCGTCAAGAAGAAGCTGATATATTTCATTATAACACATGGTATTTCAATGTCAATTCAAATTTGGAAAAATTTTGACTATATATGTATGTTTCTATCTAAAAATGGAAAATAAGGAGGCGCGCTCTGCAAAAGGGCAAAGTTGGAAAAACAGGAATGGAACCGTGGGACGGGCCATATAGATAGGGGGAGGGAAAAGGAGGCGTGTGGCGATGGCGATGGCGGTGATCTGGACGGGGATGGTGGTAGCGGCCGTTCTGTGCGGCCTGGCCACGGGAAACGGACCGGCCGTTGCGGCGGCGGCAATGGAAGGCGCGGCGGCCGCCGTGGAGCTGTGCCTGTCCATGGCCGGTATCCTCTGCCTGTGGATGGGCGTTATGGAGGTGATGCGCCGCTCCGGCCTGTCCGACGGCCTGTCCCGGCTGCTGCGGCCCATCCTGCGGCGGCTCTACCCGGAATTTGCGCGGGATCGGGACGTCATGGACAGTATCTCGGCCAATGTTTCCGCCAACCTGCTGGGGTTGGGCAACGCCGCTACGCCGCTGGGGATCCAGGCCGCCCGGCAGATGAGCCGGAAGACGCCGGGGGTGGCCTCCGATCCGTTATGCATGCTGGTGGTGTGCAACACCGCCTCCATCCAGCTCATCCCCACCACCGTGGCCAGCGTCCGCCTGGCTGCCGGAAGTGCCGCGCCGTTTGACATCCTGCCCGCCGTCTGGCTGGCCTCGGCCATCTCAGTGTGCGTGGGCATCCTGGCGGCGAAGGTGTTTGCAAGGCTGTGGAGGAAGTAGGGATGGAACTGTTTTTTACCATGCTGGTGCCCCTGATCATCGCCGCCGTGGCCCTGTATGGAATGGCGCGGCGGGTGGACGTGTACGACGCGGTCGTCCAGGGGGCCGGCGAGGGCCTGGGAGTGCTCATCAAGATCGTGCCGCCGCTGGTGGGGCTGCTGACGGCGGTGTATATGCTGCGCGCATCCGGCGCGCTGGAGCTGGCGGCCCAGGCCCTTGCGCCGGTGCTCACCCGGCTGGGCATCCCGCCGGAGACGGTGGCGCTGATGCTGGTGCGGCCGGTCAGCGGCAGCGCGGCGCTGGGCGTCGGAGCGGAGCTGATCTCCACCTATGGGCCGGACTCGCAGATCGGGCGCACGGCGGCGGTGATGCTGGGCTCCACGGAGACTACGTTTTATACCATCGCGGTCTATTTCGGCGCGGCGGGGATCGTAAAGACCCGTTATGCCGTCCCTGCCGCCCTTTGCGCCGACCTGGCAGGCTTCATGGCCGCCGCCTGGGCCGTGCGTGTGATCTTCCATTAAAAACGGCGCTTCGGTCAGGGACCGAGGCGCCGTCAGGCTGTTTGGATGTGCAGGGCAGATCAGGAGGCCCGGTCCAGGCGCCAGTGTACATCCCGCCGGAGCAGGGTATAGAGGACCGACGCAATGGGGACGCTGAGCAGGACGCCTACCAGACCCATCAGCCCGCCGCCGACTGTGACGGCGGCCAGTACCCAAATGCCCGGCAGGCCGATGGAGGTGCCCACCACCTTGGGATAGATCACATTGCCTTCGATCTGCTGGAGGATCACCAGGAAGATCAGGAAGGTGACCGCCTTGAGCGGGGAGACCATCAACAGCAGCAGAGCGGAAAGAATCGCCCCGATGTAGGCCCCGGCCACGGGGATGAGCGCGGAGGAGCCGATGATGACCCCGATGAGAGGGGCATAGTCCGGCTGAATGAAGAGCATGCCGATGGAGCACAATCCGCCCAGAATGCAGGCCTCGATAAGCTGGCCGGTGACGAAGTGGGTGAAGGTATCCCCTGTGAGGTGTACCACGTCCAGGATTGGGTCGGCAAATTTTGGAGGGACGTAGGCCCGGAGCAGCCGGCGGCACTGGGAGAGCAGGCGTTCCTTGCCGGAGAGCATGTAGATCGAGAACACCAGAGCCAGCACTCCGGTGACTACCATGGACACCAGTCCGCTGGTAAACTCCAGCAGGTGGGGGCCCAGGTCGGAGAGGAAGGCCAGCACCTGGTCGAACAGGTTCTGGAGGGGGGCCTTCAGACTGGACAGGTCCAGGGTGTCCAGCTTGAGGTAGGCCAAAAGCTCGTTGGTCCAGGTTTGCAGATTGTTGAGGTACCCGCTCAAGCTGCCCACGAAGATCTGGATGCTCTGTGCCAGCTTGGGCACCACGAAAGAGAAGATGGCGCTGATGACGATCACCAGCACCAGATAGGAGGTGACCACCGCCAGGGGGCGCGCCCATCCGGACGCCCGGGTCCTGCCGAGGCCGCGGCCATACAGGCGGCAGAAAAAGTGACAGGGCCGGTTGAGCACAAAAGCAATGCCAAAGCCGATGAAAAGAGGCTTGAACAGTCCCAGCAGGCGCCAGAGGCCGCCGCTCACCACGTCCAGACGGGCCAGCGCCATGACCAGCACCACCGCATAGGTGATGATCAGCAGAATGCTTTTGAAGAGCTTTCTATCCATGGCTCCTCCTTAATATAATTCTTGAAACGCCTGAGCACACTATAGCATCGGCAGGCCGGTGCCGTCAATCGAAGGAACAGATTTTTAAGGAAAGATTAATGGTTGGCGGCAATTTCTAAAATTTGCTTGACAAAACGCGATAAGACTCGTATAATCATAGTAAACATATAGGAATTATGTATTTTAAGCAAGACGATCCAGGAAAGGAGACATCGCCATGTCGCGAATTGTTTATGCCGACCATGCGGCCACCACGGCCCTGTCCGATACGGCCCTGAAGGCCATGCTCCCTTATTTTAACCAGAGCTATGGAAACCCCTCCAGTCTCTATTCGTTTGCCCAGCAGGCCAAATCCGACCTGGAGGCGGCCCGGGCCCAGGTGGCCGCCTGCCTGAACGCCCAACCGGAGGAGATTTATTTCACCTCCTGCGGCAGCGAGTCCGACAACTGGGCGCTGCGGGGCGTGGCTGAGCAGAAGAAGGACAAGGGGAGGCACATCATTACCTCCGCCATCGAGCACCACGCGATCCTCCATACCGCCCGGTATCTGGAGAAGCAGGGCTTTGAGGTCACCTATCTGCCGGTGGACGGCCAGGGACGGGTGGACCCCGCCGCCGTGAAGGCGGCCCTCCGCCCGGATACGATCCTCATCTCCATTATGACCGCCAACAACGAGATCGGCACCATCGAGCCAATCGCGGAGATCGGGGCGATCGCCCGGGAAGCGGGCGTACTCTTCCACACCGATGCGGTACAGGCTGTGGGCCATATCCCGGTGGATGTTCAGGCATGGAAGGTGGATCTGCTGTCTCTGTCCGGGCACAAGTTCCGGGGCCCCCGGGGGATGGGGGCGCTCTATGTCCGCAAGGGGGTGCGCCTGCCGCCGCTGATGTTCGGCGGCGGTCAGGAGAAAGGCCGCCGGGCGGGCACCGAGAATGTGGCCGGGGCTGTGGGCCTGGCCGCCGCGCTGCGGGAGGCGACGGATGGTCTGGCCGCCGAGTCCGCCCGTCTGTCCGCCCTGCGGGATAAGCTCGCCGCCGGACTGGGGCGTATCCCCTATTCCCGCCTGACGGGCGATCCGGTCAACCGTCTGCCGGGAACCGCGTCCTTCGTCTTCGAGGGCGTGGAGGGCGAGGCCCTGCTGCTGCTGCTGGACGCCCGAGGGATCTGCGCCTCTTCCGGCTCCGCCTGTTCCTCGGCCTCCCTGGACCCGTCCCACGTGCTGCTGGCCATCGGCCTGCCCCATGCGATCGCCCACGGCTCCCTGCGCCTTACTTTGGGAGCGGAGAACACCGAGGAGGACGTAGCGTATCTGCTGCAGGAAGTGCCCCGGGTGGTCCAGTATCTGCGGGAGATGTCCCCTGTGTGGGACAAAGCGGCGGGGAAGCCCACCTGGGAACTGTAATGCCGTAATATTGAAAGGAGATATTCCATGCTGTATTCTGATAAGGTCATGGACCATTTTGAGCATCCACGGAATGTGGGCGAGATTGCGGATGCCGACGGGGTGGGCCAGGTCGGCAACCCCAAGTGCGGCGATATTATGAAAATGTACCTCAAGATCGACGATAAGGGCGTGATCACCGACGTAAAGTTCAAGACCTTCGGCTGCGGCTCCGCCATCGCCACCTCCTCCATGGCCACGGAGATGATCCGCGGAAAGACCATCGACGAGGCCATGGGACTGACCAACGCCGCCGTGGCGGAGGCGCTGGACGGGCTGCCCGGCTATAAGATGCACTGTTCCGTTCTGGCGGAGGAGGCCATCAAGGCCGCCTTGGCCGACTATTACCGCCGGCAGGGGAACGCGGTACCCGAGGAGCTGAAGCTCCCCTGCGACGGCGACGAGCACAGCTGCTGCGCCTGCCGCTGAGAAACGGCGCACCGTCCCAAGCCCCGGAACCCGGCTGGTTCCGGGGCTTTTTGGCTTGACAGGGGGGCGTGGTTGGCATAGAATAGCCTATACGTGATACGGAAATATCCCCGCTTTTGGAGAAAACGGGGCGTTGGAACGGAATTTTGTCGTTAAGAGGAGTACGGGTCCGTGATTGAACTGAAGCATGTGTCAAAGACCTTCCCCACGGCGGACGGAACGTTTACCGCCTTGGAGGACATCAACCTGACCATTTCGGACGGAGACATTTTCGGCGTGGTGGGTATGTCCGGCGCGGGCAAGTCCACGCTGGTGCGGTGCATCAACCTGCTGGAACGGCCCAGCGCCGGGCAGGTGATCATCGACGGGGCGGATATGACCGCCCTCAGCGCCGGACAGCTGCGGCAGAAGCGCCGCTGTATCAGCATGATCTTCCAGCAGTTTAATCTGCTGATGCAGCGCACCTGCCTGAAAAATATCTGCTTCCCCCTGGAGATCGCCGGAGCTGGCGCGGCCCAGGCCAAACGCAGGGCCCTGGAGCTGCTGGAGATCGTGGGGCTGCCCGACAAGGCCGATGCCTATCCGGCCCAGCTCTCCGGCGGCCAGAAGCAGCGCATCGCCATCGCCCGGGCCCTGGCCTCCGATCCCAAGGTGCTTTTGTGCGACGAGGCCACCAGCGCGCTGGACCCCACCACCACCCGCTCCATCCTGCGGCTGATCCAGGACATCAACAAGCGCCTGGGCATCACCGTCATCGTTATCACCCATGAGATGACGGTTGTGGAGGAGATCTGCACCCATGTGGCGATCCTGGATCACGGCCATATGGTGGAGACCGGAACGGTAGAGGAGGTCTTCGCAAACCCCAAGACCGAGGCGGGGCGCAGGCTGGTCTACCCGGAGGGGGTGCAGGTCACCCGTCAGCTGCCGGGCAGCCACATCGTGCGGCTGGTCTTCAACGGCGGCACGGCCTATCAGCCCCTCATCGCCTGCCTTGCCATCGACTGCGGCGTCAAGGCCAATATCCTGGGGGCGGAGACCCGCAATGTGGATGGCCGGGCCTATGGGTATATCCTGCTGGGCCTGCCCGACGACGCGGACGAGGCCGGACGCGCCATGGCCTACCTCAGCGCCCAACGGGACGTGACGGTGGAGGAGGTGGAAAACTACCATGCCTGAGCTGCTGAACAATCCGGAGATCCTGCGGCTGCTGGAGCTGTCCAAGAACGGCCTGCTCTTCGCCGTCTGGGAGACGCTTTATGTCACCGTGGTCGCCACGCTGTTCGCCTATGTCATCGGCCTGCCCCTGGGCGTGCTGGCGGTGGCGGGAGAGGAGGGCGGCGTGCTGCCCCTACCCCGGCCCGTCATGGCCGTGATCAACTTTGTCATCAATATCCTGCGCTCGGTACCCTTCCTGATCCTGATGGTCATCGTTATCCCGCTGTCCCGGCTCATCATCGGTACCAGTATTGGGACCGTGGCCACCATCATCCCCCTGATCGTGGCGGCGTTTCCCTTCGTGGCCCGGCTGGTGGAGGCATCCATCCGCGAGGTGGACAAGGGCGTCATCGAAGCGGCCCAGTCCATGGGCTGCTCTCCCTTCCAGATCATCTGGAAGGTCATGCTGCCGGAATCCCGTCCTTCTCTGATCTCCGGCTTCACCACCGCCTTTATCACCATCCTCAGCTACGGCGCCATGGCGGGCGCCATCGGCGGCGGCGGTTTGGGCTCCATGGCGCTGAACCTGGGCTATCAGCGCCAGATGAAGATCATCCTCTGGGTGTCTGTGGTGGTGCTGGTTATCCTGGTGCAGATTTTCCAGTCCGCCGGGACCCGCGCGGCCGTGCGCCTGGACCGCCGCGTGGGCGACAAGGCCCGGAGGAAGGCCGCCCGGAAACGCAAAGCGGAAAAGGCCGGTCTCCAGTAAAAATCGGCGGGGCGGGCAGAAAGCGGATTCTGTCCGCCCCTGTTTTTGTGAAAAATGCCCGGTTGACAGATGGGCTTTGTCAGGTTAAACTAAGTGCAACCCGGAGACAATGGAATATCGCCGACAAAGGCAATGAAAAGAAGAGTACGCGCGCAGATACGTCGCAGAGAGCCCGGACAGGTGGGAACGGGCACGGAAGGGCGCGGGGAACATGGTCTTGGAGCCGCGCACCGAGTGCATGACGCATTAGGCTGCGACGGGGGCGCCCGTCATAGCGCAGGCGTATCGGTCCGTCCCGTACGCGCAAAGGCCCCCGCCGCGAGGTGTGGGCGAAGCAAGGTGGTACCACGAAGCGGAATGCTCTCGTCCTTGATGCATGGCATCGAGGGCGTTTTTTTATCGGAGATTGTCCCCGGCCGGCGATGGCCCTGCCGCTTCCGTGGTATAACATTTTTTGAAAAAGGAGAATGCAACATGAAAAAATTTGTCTCTCTGCTCCTCACCGGCGTGCTGGCGTTCGGCCTGCTGGCCGGCTGCGGCAACAGCGGCACCGCCGCTTCCCCCGCCCCTGAGACGGCCGCGCCTGAGACCGGCACGCCCGAGACCGGCAGCCTGGAAGGTACCGTTCTTAAGGTAGGAGCCACGCCCGCGCCCCACGCCGAGATCCTGGAGGTGGTCAAGCAGCTGCTGGCCGAGCAGGGCATCACCCTGGAGATCACCGTCTTCAACGACTACATTCAGCCCAACACCGCGGTGGAGAACGGCGACCTGGACGCCAACTACTTCCAGCATATCACCTACATGGACGAGTTCAACGCCAGCAACGGCACCCACCTGGTCAGCGCCGCCGCCATCCACTACGAGCCCTTCGGCCTGTATGCCGGAAAGACCGACAGCCTGGACGCGCTGGCGGACGGCGCCCAGATCGCCGTGCCCAACGATACCACCAATGAGGCCCGTGCCCTGCTCCTGCTGCAGCAGGAGGGGCTGATCACCCTCAAGGAGGGCGCCGGCCTTACCGCCACCAAGGCGGATATCGCCGAGAACCCCAAGAACCTGGACATCGTGGAGCTGGAGGCCAGCCAGCTGCCTGTGCGTCTGGCGGACGTGGATATGGCCGTCATCAACGGCAACTACGCCATCGACGCCGGGCTGAAGGTGTCCGACGCCCTGGCCGTTGAGGCTGCCGACGGCGAGGCGGGCACCGCCTACGCCAATGTGCTCACCGTCAAGGAGGGCCGGGAGAACGAGCCCGCCATCCAGGCCCTGGTGGAGGCCCTCCAGAGCCAGCAGGTCAAGGATTTCATTGATGAGACCTACGACGGCGCCGTGGTCGCCGTATTCTAAAAGGGAACCGGCAGGCCTGCCCGGCACACTGGGACGGGCCTGCCGGTCCGTTCAGACGGGAAAGGAGGATGACGCCGTGAACGTTGCGCAGGATCTGAGCGCATTGATTGGAAACACGCCTTTGCTGGAGCTGAAACATTTTGCCCCCGGGGTCCTGGTCAAGCTGGAGAGCTTTAATCCGCTCTCCTCCGCCAAGGACCGGGCGGGGTACTATATGATCCGGGACGCGGAGGAGCGGGGGCTGCTGAAGCCCGGCGGCATCATCGTGGAACCCACCAGCGGCAACACCGGCGTGGCGCTGGCCTATATCGGGGCGATCCGGGGCTATCGCGTGATCCTGACCATGCCGGAGAGCATGAGCGCCGAACGGCGGGGCCTGCTCTCCGCCCTGGGGGCAGAACTGGTGCTCACGCCGGGAGAGGGCGGCATGTCCGCGGCCATCGACAAGGCGCTCGCGCTGCTGGCGCAGATGCCGGGGGCCTGGATGCCCGATCAGTTCCGGAATCCGGCCAATGCCCGGGCCCACTATGAGACCACCGGACCGGAGATCTGGCGGGACACGGAGGGAAGCGTGGACGTGCTGGTGGCCGGGGTAGGGTCCGGTGGGACCGTCACGGGAGCGGGGCGCTACCTGAAGGAGCAGAATCCGCAGATCCGGGTGGTGGCGGTGGAGCCCGCCGAATCCCCCGTCCTCTCCGGCGGAACGGCAGGGGCCCACGGGATTCAGGGGATCGGGGCGAACTTTGTTCCCGACGTACTGGACCGGAGCGTGGTGGACGAGGTGCTCCCGGTGCCCACACAGGCCGCCTGCGCCGCGATGCGGGCGCTGACCGGGGAGGGCATCCTGGCGGGCATCTCGTCCGGAGCGGCCGCTCACGCCGCGCGTGTGCTCTCACAGCGAAGCGAGCTTGCGCACAAACGCATCGTAGCCATTCTGCCGGATACCGGAGAGCGGTATCTCTCCACCGGCCTGTTTCAAAGCTGAAGGACGCCCGCGCGGCACGCCGCGCCGGGCGGGACAGCGCGCCAAAAGGGCCCTCCGCCGGTCAGGCGGAGGGCCCTTTTGGCGAAGGGTACCCGGGAATCTTGGGATAGTTCCAGTTTACGCAAAGCACGCGCGTTGTGCAATACATACAAATGTGTAAGTAGCTAACCGGGCGGTTTTCAGAAACCAGACGGTAAGCATGCCGGAATTGTGCAACCTTGCAAAAGGAGAACGCACCATTTTGTGCATGATGTGCGGGAAACTGGCGGATCGGCGGAGGATTTGTGCAAAATCAATGAAAATCGGACAAAATTTTTGGGACAGCAGCGGTTTTTACAAAACGTTCACAGGAGATTCAAAAAAGGTCCAAAATCTGACTGCGGTTGTGTGGTATCTTAATGTTACAGCCAAGAGCACAACAAATAAGGAACGGCCGGGGAGGGCGCAGGCGGAGAAATGCCATCCCAGGCGCACTCGGGAGTACCGGCGGCCTTATCACTGTCCCCCGGCTGTGGGGACAGACAAGCAGCAGCATGCCGCAGGCATGTTTCGAAATACAAACGAAGGGCCCGCGTTTTCCTTCCGGAAGACGCGGGCCCTTTGAATATCCCGGGGCATAGCGGCAGCTTCGTTTTTGGAAATAATTGCATAATAACGTCCCTCTTTTCCGCCCGGACCGGGCAGGGATGAAGGAGGGATGCCGAATGGCACAGTACACACCCCATTACGGGCTCCACCAGTGGGAGCCGGAGGACAGCTTTTTACGGGAGGACTTCAATCAGGATCTGGCCAGGATCGATACGGCGCTGGCGAAAAAAACAGAACTGGTGATGGGAAGCTACACTGGAGACGGCGGGACACAGCAGATTGATCTGGGATTTGCCGCCAGGGTGGTGCTGGTAGGGCACCCCACCCATACCGTGATAGCGTTTCAGGGGGAAACGGTCAACCGGATTACAGTCAACGAAACCGGATTCCAGGTTGTTTACAGTGAAAACGCCACCGTAGGCATCAACCGAAGCGGCACCGTGTATCATTATCTGGCGATTCCCTGATTCAAAGAAGCAAACCAAAGCCCGGGCCAAATGGCCCGGGCTTTGGTCATTTTGGGATAATATGCCGAAGGGAATGGTTTTAGATCGCAGCGTAATTTACAGTGACAGTCACACTCTGATAGGTGATATCAGGGGTCTTGATGATCCAAGTGCCGTCAGCAGCCACAGTTGGATCAACTTCGCTGCTCTTTATAGCCAACTCTTGGGCCACACCGGCTTTCACCAGAGAGTTGAGCTCATAAGCCTTCAGGGTAGCATGGCCAGCGGGAACGTCGATTGTCACCGTAAAGGGTACATCGGACAGGTTGACGGTCACGTCGATGGTGGCGTCGATCTCCTCATCATCGTCGGCAACCTCGCCGGGGAGGTCCTTGATCCAGGCAACCAGCACGGTGTTCACATCGGTGTCATAGACAATGATGGCTTCCTTGGCGGTCTTGTACAGGAACTCGCCGGCGGGGGCCTTGTCATCGTCCTTGGTCACGTCGGTGATGTCCCACACCGCGCTCTTGGAAGTAATGGTGTAGTAGTCGCCCACATTCCAGGCGGTGTTCTCCTCGCCCTCGGCGGTCTCGTTATCGGTCTCGGCGTTCATGACGATGGTGCCCTTCTTGATCAGGTGGGCATTATCCGCAGCAACGGTGTAGCCTTCGCCGGTGACCTCATACAGGGTGTAGACCTCGTCCTTCACGGAGTAAGCCCAGACGGTCTCGAAATCAGCGTCGTCATCAAAGTCGTCGCCATACTTCTCGCGGCTGACCTCGATGGTGTCAACGGTGCCGTCCTCGAAGATAACGTTCAGCTCCAGAATCTTGGAGGTCAGGGCGTTGGCGCTCAGGACATACAGGTAATCCTTGTCGACGGCGCGATCCTCACGGCTGTTGAACAGCAGCACGTCGGCCAGCTTGCCGCCCTCGGTGGTCCAGACCTGAACGGTCTTAGTGTCGGTATCCCCCTTTGCATTGGCAGCGACATCGTACATCTCATCATAGCCAATAGCCACGCCGTAGTCATCTTCGCCAGCATAGTAGAAGGCGATGGTGTTCAGATCCACGGCGTACTTGGAATCAGCATCGGCATACAGAGTACCGTCACCGGTCTCGTACTTGCGGTTGAGATAGGAGTCAACAGTGGTGTCCGCACCGTCGGACTCATCAATGCCGTTACCAGCATATGCGATCTCATCGGCAGCATTGGTCATAACGGACTTGATGGTAATGACGTCGTCATCGTCGATGGCGTACTTGATGACGGAGCCGCTGGCGTTATTCAGCGGAGTCTTATACTGGTCGTCCACAACTACGTCGCGGGTGCCCAGGTAAGCTTCCAGAGCGGCAATAGCGGCCTTCTTCTCGGCGCTGTCATACTTGCCATCCGCATCCGAGGCCTTATCCCAGAACGCAGCCTTGGCGGAAGCGTCCCAATTGATGGTATAAGTGCCCTCGGTCTTGTCCGTCTTCAGGATGGAGAGCTGACCGGACTTGGTCAGAGCATTCTGGGTCCAGGCGGAGCCCAGCACCAGAGCGTAGTTGGGAGCGGCAGCCTCGGGAGCCTGATAAGCCACGATGTAGTCGTTGGAATCCAGAATGAAGATGACCTCGGTGTCGAAGCCGGGATCAGTGGCGGCCTCCGTGATATCGAAGTGCTCGACAACCTCATCCTCGGCGGCGGCGTCGGGAATGTAGGACTGATAGTAGGAGTCGCCCTCGATGGTGACATAGAGCTCCTTCTCGGCGTCACGGTCGATGCGGGTGATCTTACCGGTAACGCTCTCAGGGGTGGAGATGTAGTCGCGGCCGCCGTACTCGACGAACAGGACCAGATCATCGGTGGTGACCTCGTCGGCGAAGACGACGTCCTCAAACTTGGTGATCTTGCCGTCGTTCATGGCGGGCACGGTGAGAGTCTCGTTCTTGGAGCTGTACTTCTTCACATAGGACAGGGTCTCAACGAGGTAGAGGACATAGTCCACATCGCCGTCGTTGTTGTTGTCGATGACCTCGACTTTGATGCCGTTGTAATTGAAATCAGCATTGTCATAAATTTCGGCAGAATTCCCGGTGCCCAGATAGCCGTAGTTCACATAGTACTCGGTATCACTGGTCACGGTCAGGCCGGTGCCCTTCAGGAAGTCCTTGACAGCGCTCTCGTTGGCCACAGAGCCCTCGACCACATTCACGGAGTCCTTAGTGGTGACGCCCAGGACGACGGAGTCGGCCAGAATGGTGGTCTTGCGGATGTACAGGGTGACGGTCTTGCCGATCATTTCGACGGTAGTGTCAACGTTGAAGGAGATGTTGCCGGAGTACTCCACAACTTCGCCCTTCTCGGTGGAAGCGGTGGTGGAAGCATACAGCTTGACGTTGCTCAGGGTGGTCTTGCCATCCTTCAGGGCGGCGTCATAATCGGTCTCTTCCAGCTCGGCCCACTTGTTGCCCACGACGACGCCCTCCACCTTGTACACGCCGTACATGGCGCTCAGGATGGTGCGGCGGTCAGCATAGGCAATGGCGTAGCCGTTCTCATACTTCTGGATCATCTCGATGTCCAGGGCGTTGTAGATCAGCAGAGCGGCGTCGTCACGGTTCAGGGGCAGCATGACGTTCTTGTTGAAGTTGCGGAAGATGCCCAGGGCGGAAGCCTTGGCGTTGGTGTTGATGGCCCAGTCGGTGCCCACGAAGCCCTCGATGGAGGGATCGTAGCCGGCGGCCACCAGCAGCATCTTGGCAGCCTCGGCGGCAGTCACACTGGCGGCGGGGTCGAAGGTGCCGTTGCCGCGGCCGGCGATGATGCCCAGGGTGTAGCAGTAGTTGATGTGGCCCTTGGCCCAGTTGTCGCCGATGTCGGTCAGCTTGCTGTTCACACCGGAGAACAGGTCGTTGTTGTCAACGCCCTGATTCATGATGACGGAGATCATCTTCGCCATCTCGTCGCGGCGCACGGTCCCCTCGGGATCGAAGCTGCCATCGGTCTTGCCGTCGATCACGCCCAGGGTGGTGAGCATGGAAACGGCGTCTTTGTTGACGATCTCATCGCGGTCGGTGAAATCGTCATAGCTCGCAGCGGAAGCGCCGACGACCATCATGCCGATCAGCATAACGGCGGCCAGAGCCAGGCTGAGAGCCCGTTTGAGGTTTCTCATCTGGAATTCCTCCTTCTAAATTTTGGAGGCGGAAAGGCCACACTTGACTTACAGATATTTACAGAGAAGTATGACTCTCCTTGCACTCCGAATTTTATAAGGAGAATGGTACGTCAGAACGAAAAAAGTTGGCTTTTTCGGCTTAAAGGTTCCAATGGTAGACATTTGGTAGACATACAGGACGGACGGCGCTGGCAAACCCTGAAAAATGGGGAATTCCGGCGTTTTTTTGGTAGACATTTGGTAGACATTCTTTGAAAGACACGCAAACAGCCCCCGGCATAGCCGGGGGCTGTTGAAGCATTCCGATTCAGGTCCCTTCCGTTTGGGCGCCGTCGTCCTCTCTGAGATCGGCCAGGGTCAAGGACATCAGGTCCTCCTTGCCGGGAGCCTCCAGAGCGGCCACACGGTCGGATTGGCGGGAGACCGCACGTTCGAAAACATTGCGCACATCACGGGCGTTTCCGAAGTTCTCGTCCCGTTCCTCATACAGCTCGCGGAAATACGTTCCGGCGTATTCTTCTGCTTCATCACTGAGCGTATATCCGTTTTTTGCGCACATGGACTGAAAAATGGCCATGAGCTGCCCGCCATTGTAATCTTCAAAGTAAAAATATTTGTTGAAGCGGCTCTCCAGGCCGGGGTTTGCGTGGATGAACGTTCCCATCAGCTCGGTGTACCCGGCCACAATGACGATCAGGTCGGCGCGGTGATCCTCCATGCCCTTGAGCAGCGTCTCGATGGCTTCCTTCCCGAAGTCGTTGGGGGCATCCTGATTGGCCAGGGCATAGGCCTCGTCGATGAAAAGAACCCCGCCCAGCGCTTTTTGGATCACCTCGCCCGTCTTGATGGCCGTCTGTCCCACAAACCCGGCCACCAGGCCGGAACGGTCCACCTCCACCAGCTGGCCCTTGGAGAGGACCCCGATGGCATGGTAAATCTTCGCCAGCAGGCGGGCCACGGTGGTCTTGCCGGTCCCGGGGTTGCCCAGAAAGACCAGGTGCAGAGACATGGGGGGAATGGGCAGCTCATGTTCCTGACGCAGCTTGCGCACCTTGACCAGGTTGATCAGGCTTTTCACATCGGCCTTGACCTTGTCCAGACCGCACAGCCCGTCCAGCTCGGCCATCAGCTCTTCCAGGCTGGGAGCGGGCGCCTGCTCCGCCTCGGTCTGAGGCGCCGCCTCTCCGCCGCCGGCTACGGCGGCGGCGGGGGCCGCCTCATCCCCGGGCCCATCCGCCTCAGGACGTTTGGAAATGAAATCCTTGGCGTCCAGCGGGGCTTTTCCGCCCTTGAGCCCATCCCGGTCGCACAGGGCAGAGAGGCTGTCGGCGCAGGCGTTGACGAATCCCGCCTCCTCCTCGCTGACCACATCGTCCACAGCGGCGAAAAGCAGCTGCATCAGCGTCATCAGGTCGATGAACCGCCGGGCCAGATGGGTACCGGAGACTTTGTCGCTGGCCCGCATGCGGGCAAAAAAGGGAGGCGGCTGAAAGCCGGGGTACTCGCTCACCGCGGTGGAAAGCTCCCAGAACAGGATGGCGGGCACCGGGTTTCCCTTGGTATAGATGGCGTTATAGTACTCCACATGGCGCGGTGTGATGGACGCGCCGTCCCGTCCCCAGACGCCAAGCGTACAGGCACGAAAGAAGATGTCCACCTCCTGGGTGAACTTTATGCGCAGGGTGGCATCGGTGATCTGCCGCCGGAAGGCGGTCACCCCGTCGCTGTATTGCTTATGCACCTCGGCGGCGCTCAGGGATCCCTTCAAGTTCATGCACCTCGTTTCTTTGCTATTATATCCCAAAGACAGGCCCTGCGCAAGAAGTGCTTACGTCTGCCGGTGCTCCGGAAAGAACCGCCGGTCCATCTGTGGAACACCGGACAGGAAGCGGTTGACATAAATGTTAAAAAACCTTTACATTTTGCGCCCCGGCGTTGACGGCTGTGTTCCGAGCGTGTAGAATGATAGCAAAGTATGTCTGAAGGAGGAATTCCATATGGCATCGAAGCGTACTGCCGGTACCCGGCAGGAAATGATTCACTGTGACAGGTGCGGCGAGGATTATGCCGCTTCCTATAAAAGCTGCCCGTTCTGCGACGAGATGGAATATGAGGAGGAAGGCCGTCCGCGGGGCGGCCGGCGGCTGGCGGGCAATACCCGGGGCGGCGGTTACGGCGGCGGCCCTTCCGTCGGACGGATCATCCTGACGGTGCTCTCGCTGGCTCTGATCGTGGCCGCGGTCATGATCGTCATCTCCATCATCAAGCCGTTGGTGGACCGGGGACAGACCACCCTGCCGGAGGATTCTCCGGCTCAGAACACCCAGCAGCTGGATTCCCCGGCGCCCGGCGAGACCGGTACGCCGGAGGATACCACGCCGCCGGAGGCCTCCGCGGAACCTGTAATCCCCGACGATCAGACCGCCACCGGGTTTACCCTGAGCAAGTCTGAGTTTACGCTCAGCGATACCTGGCCGGATCCCATTACCCTGACGGTGACCTTCCTCCCGGCCGGGTCCACCGGTACGATCACATGGACCAGCAGCGACCCGGAGATCGCTTCAGTGGATGAAAACGGCAAGGTGAGCCATGGGACCAAGACGGGGACCGCAACCATTACCGCCGCCATGGCGGGGGGCATCACCCAGACTTGCAAGGTCTACAACTCCGTCACCAGCGGCGCCGCGTCCTCCGCCGGCGGGACCAGTACCGCCCTCTCCCTGAACAAGACGGATTTTACCTTCTCCAGCAAGAGCGAGCCTGCCGTGTATATGAAGGTAAACGGCACCTCCTCCGCGCCCAGCTGGAGCATCGGGGATACTTCAGTGGCCACCATCTCCGCCGACGGCGTGGTCCGGCCCGTGGGCCGGGGCACCACGACCATCACCTGCAAGGTGGACGGGCAGACCCTGAAGTGCATCGTCCGCTGCAACTTCTGAGCATACATACAGAACGACCCGCTCTCCGCCTGTGCGGAGAGCGGGTCGTTTATCCGAAGGCGCGGCGCAGCCGGTCCAGCTGGGCCGGTTCTTCCACCCAGTGCTCCGTGTAACCGCAGTTCAGGCAGACGTGGCGGATGACCGGGATCTTTCCCAGCAGAGTCACGCTGGAAGTGTAGATGTTATTGCCGGAGGCATAGCGCCCCGGCGTGTCCGGGATGCGCAGGATGTCGCCGGCACCGCACTTGGGACAGCGATGCGTATGCAGCATGCGCTTACAGCTCCTTTCGCTCATAGATGTGCCGGGCGATCCCGTAAGACACGGCAAAGGCGGCCGCAGCCAGGAGCGCAAGAAGCGCCACAGCCGCCCGGGCGGGCGCCTGCGGGAGACGGAGCCCGCCGCGGTGGAGCTGCCACAAAAGCATCCCGCCGCCGACCACGGCAATGCATACCGCCATGATGGCGAAACGCCCCTTTTCAGCTCCATGCTTCAGCAGGACCGGAAGAAGCACCGCATCGATGCCCAGTGCCACGCTGCCGCAGCATAGGACGGCATACAGGGCGGTGGGGAGGGGCTCTCTCAGCAGCCCCAGGCCCACCAGCAGGGTGATGAGAGCCGACACCAGCAGCAAGCCCAGCAGCAGAAGCAGGAGAGAAAAGAGGTACTTGGCGGCCACCACGCCCCGCCGCCCCGCCGGGGTGGCGGCGGCGTATTGGCCCCAGCGGGCCTGCTCATCATAGGAAAACGAGGTGATGGGGAGCATGGTGGCAAAAAGAACCACCATGCCGGGCAGGATGGAGGCGCTCAGGAAGCCGCTGACTGCGATGACCGTATAGAAGACGGCGAGCACCAGAACGTACAGCAGCTGCTTTTTCAACAGGAGAAAGTCTTTATAGATCAGCGCGTACATATCCGCTCCCTCACAGCTCCTTTTTTTCGTAGATCCCCTGGGCGATCCAGTAGGAGAGCACGAAAGTGCCCACGGCCAGGATCGCCAGCAGGGCGGGCAGGGCGTTTGCCAGCCAGGCGGGCGGCCGGGGCAGGCCGCCCTGCTGCTGGGCCAGCTTGCCCAGCAGCATGCAGCCCCCGAAAATGACGATGAAGAAGATCATGCTGATGGTACGGCTCTTTTCCGCGCCGAACCGGAACAGCAGCGGCAGGAGGATGGCGTCCATGACCATGGCCACGCCCATACAGGCCCCCACGGCTGCCAGCAGGTCGGCAAGCGGCTCTGTGAGCAGCCCGGTCAGCGACAGGATCGCGGCCAGAACGGCTACCAGGACGGCGCAGGCTGCCAGGACCAGCAGCGTAAAGAGGTATTTGGCCGCCACCACGCCGCTCCGACCGGCGGGGGTGGCGGCGGCGTACCGCCCCCAGTGGGCCTGGTCGTCATAGGCAATGGAGCTCATGGGAACCATCATGGCGATGACCGCCACCAAAGCGGAGAGAATGGAAGCGGGGAACACACCGGTCACGGCCAGTACGCCGTAGACCACAAAGAAGGCCAGATAGTAGCCCAACTGCTTTTTCATGACAAAAAAGTCCTTGCAGATCAGTCCGCGCATGACGCATCCCCCTTTACGGTGAAGAGCATGATCTCCTCCAGAGTCACAGGGTCCACTGTGAGCTGCGGATAACGGCGGCAGAACGCGCGCCGGTCTTTGATCAGCGCTTCGCAGCCAAACTGGCTCACCCGTTTGCCGGCCAGCAGGGCCGGGTCCACCGCAGCCAGGTCGCTCCGGGCGCAGACCAGCCGCCCGTAGGTGTCCAGCAGTTCATCCTTGGCGCCCTGCACGGCGACCTTGCCCTTGTGCAGGTAGGTCACGTAGTCGGCCACCTTTTCCAGATCGCTGGTAATATGGCTGGAGATGAGGATGGCATGCGTTTCCTCCTGGATGAACGCCAGAAACTCATCCAGGATCTCGTCCCGCACCACCGGGTCGAGCCCGCCGGTGGCCTCATCCAGGATCAGCAGCCGGGGCCGGGCGGACAGCGCCGAAGCGATGGAGAGCTTCATTTTCATCCCCTTGGAGTATTCCTTGATGGTCTTATCCCGGGGCAGGCCGAATTTGCGCAGATAATCCTCGAAGCACGCGCTGTCCCAGCGCCGGTAGATCCTGGACAGGATTTTCCCCACCTCGCAGGCGCGGAGGGTCTCATGGAAGGTGCACTCGTCCAGCACGACCCCGATCTGCTCCTTGACGGCGCGCTCCTCTCTGAGATTGTCCATGCCCAGCACCCGGATGGTCCCGCTGTCCCGGCGGATCAGGTTCAGAATACATTTGATCGTGGTGGATTTACCGGCGCCGTTCTCGCCGATCAGGCCCATGATGGTACCGCCGGGAACGGCCAGGGATACGTCGTCCAGGCGGAAGGACCCGTACTGTTTGCTCAGATGTTCGATCTCCAATGCGTAGTTCATTATGACTCGTCTCCATATAAAAGGTTGAGGGTCTCGGTCATTTCGCCCAGAGTGACGCCGCCGGTCTTGGCTGCGTCCACTGCCCGGGAGAGATGTTCTTCCACCCGGCGCAGGGTATCCTCCCGCACCAGCTCCAGGTTGCGGGGGGCAACAAAGCACCCTTTTCCCGGAATCGTGGTCAGAAAGCCGTCCCGTTCCAGTTCTTCATAGGCGCGCTTGGTGGTGATCACGGAAATACGCAGCTCCTTGGCCAGCAGCCGCATGGAGGGCAGGGCCTCGCCCTCCCGCAGCTCGCCCCGCAGAATGAGGCCCTTCACCTGCCGGGTAATCTGGTCATAGATGGGTATGCCGCCGGAATTGCGGATGATGATGTCCATGATGCACCTTCTTGTTGTTTTACTGTATATATTCAGCATGTACAGTATATACGCAGCGGGGACGTTTGTCAATAGGATGCGACCATTTTATCCGTCAAGACAGAACGGCGGCCTGGGACAGGGAATCCTATCCCTGCTTCTTTTTGGTTTTTCGAAAAAACGGAGAAAGCGGAAGCCGCATGCGGCTTCCGCTTTCTCCCTGCTTTACAATGGATTACTTGTGGTCCACACCGTACATATACTGGATCAGGTCCAGTACCTTGTTGGAGTAGCCCATTTCGTTGTCATACCAGGACACGACCTTCACGAAGGTGTCGGTCAGGGCGATGCCGGCGCCGGCATCGAAAATGGAGGTGCGGGGATCGCCCAGGAAGTCGGAGGAGACCACGGCGTCCTCGGTATAGCCCAGGATGCCCTTCAGCTCGCCCTCGGAGGCGGCCTTCATGGCAGCGCAGATTTCATCGTACTTCGCGGGCTTGGCCAGGTTGACGGTCAGGTCCACCACAGACACGTCGAGAGTGGGCACGCGCATGGACATGCCGGTCAGCTTCCCGTTGAGGGAGGGGATGACCTTGCCCACGGCCTTGGCGGCGCCGGTGGAGGAGGGGATGATGTTGCCGGAAGCCGCGCGGCCGCCGCGCCAGTCTTTCTTGGAAGGGCCGTCCACGGTCTTCTGGGTGGCGGTGGTGGAGTGGACGGTGGTCATCAGGCCCTCGGTAATGCCCCAGTTGTCGTTGAGGACCTTGGCGATGGGGGCCAGGCAGTTGGTGGTGCAGGAGGCGTTGGAGACAAAATTCATGCCGGGATCATAGGCAGTGTTGTTCACGCCCATCACGAACATGGGGGTGTCGTCCTTGGAGGGGGCGGACATGACGACCTTCTTGGCGCCGGCGTCAATGTGAGCCTGGGCCTTCTCCTTGGTCAGGAACTGACCGGTGGACTCCACCACATACTCGGCGCCCACCTTGCCCCAGGGAATGTTCTTGGGGTCCATCTCAGCGAAGAAGGAAACCTCTTTGCCGTTGACGATGATGGAGTGGTCGGTATAGCTGATCTCGCCCTGGAACTGACCGTGCATGGTATCGTAACGGAGCATGTAGGCCATATAGTCCGGCGTCATGAAGGGGTCGTTGATGCCGACAAACTCAATGTCAGGGCGGCTGATGCCGGCGCGGAACACCAGACGACCGATCCGGCCAAAGCCATTAATGCCAACTTTGATGCTCATAATGAATCTCTCCTTCGTTCTAAATGATTTCTTAAGTCTGTTTTTTTCAGCGCGCCTTCATTATAGACTAATCCTCTGCGCTTGAAAAGAGGAAAAACCGAAAAGTTAATGGGAAATTTGAATGAATTTGCGAGCCGGTTATCGGTAAACGTTGCAGTTTCGACATTTTTCGATCTTTTTCTTGTGCGGCAGACCAATATTTGGTATACTGACCTCGTATCGCAGTTTTGATCCGCTTTTGCACATGCTATCAGTGCTCGACCGTCCATACGAGAGGAGGGCTCGGCGTTGGAGCCGTTATTGGAGGAATGGGGGCCGCTTCTGGTGGAGCAGCTCCGGGAACAGCTGAACAATTTAACTGCGGCGGCGCAGCTTTTAACTCCGGTTGTGCAGGAGTCCGGCGAGGAACGCCACCGGCAGTATCTTGCCATTCTGAACCAAAGCGTATACCGTATGACCCGTACCCTGAACAATGCGGAGTATGCCCAGCTGCCGGAAGGGGAACCGGCCCTGCGCCGGGCGCCGCTGGATCTGGCGGGCCTGTGCCGGGAGCTGGAGCGGCAGGTGACCCCGCTGGCCGCGCTGGCCGGGGTGCAGTTCTCCTACGAGGAGGAGCGCGCCTGTCTGCTGACGGTGGGGGACGCCGCCCTGCTGCGGCGGATGCTGCTCAACCTGATCGCAAATGCCCTGGGGGCGGCGGGGAGCGGCGGGCAGGCCGGACTGCGGCTGGCCGATGCCCGGTCGGCGGCGGTGCTCACCGTGTGGGACAACGGTCCCGGGCTGCCGCCGTGCGCGGAAGAGCGCGGCGCAGAAAGCCTGCTCCGCAGGCCGGACGGCCTGGGGCTCGGGCTGAGCATCGCCCGGCGTGTCGCATCCCTCCACGGCGGCGCGCTGGTTTTGGAACAGCGGGAGGGGCGCGGCCTGCGCTCGGTGGTCTCCCTGCCGGTATGCCCGCCGGAGCGGAATCAGATGCTCAAAACGCCCCAAATGGGCTGCGACCCCACCGGCGGTTTTTCCCCGGTATTGGTGGAACTGTCCGGTGTGCTGCCCTACCAGGCCTTTTTGCCGGAGGACGTGGAATAGGCGCGCATACCAGCGTTTGCTGGAGAAGTCCCGCCGCGTTTTGCACCGGTGGCGCGAAACGGCGTTCCCCTCTCTCCCGCCGCGGCGCGCCCGGACGGAAGAGGGGGCGAACGCTCCGCAGTGGTTTCGATGGTCTCAGGCATGCGCGGGACGTTTGGTCCCGCGCATGCTTTTCTCTGCCCGTGCCTGAAATGGCTTGGGGCGGGGCTTGACGCTGGCCGGAGGACGTGGGATAATAAAGGGTAAATCCTGGTGCGAATTTGGGCTTGGGAGTGCTGGCATGACCGACTTTTTGATCAAAACTTTCATCCGGGACAGCGAGCAGGTCCACGACCCGGCGGTGCGGGAGCGCTACGGCGTCCTGTCCGGCGTTGTGGGCATCCTGCTCAATCTGCTGCTTTCGGCGGGCAAGCTCTGTGCCGGGGTGCTCTCGGCTTCGATTTCCATCACGGCCGACGCGTTCAACAATTTATCCGATGCCGGTTCGTCCGTGGTGACGCTGGTGGGCTTCAAGCTGGCGGGCCAAAAGGCAGACGACGGCCACCCCTTCGGCCATGGGCGGCTGGAATACCTGACGGGGCTGCTGGTTTCGCTGGTCATCCTGCTGGTGGGCCTGGAGCTGGGCAAGAGCTCTATTGAGAAGATCCTCCACCCGGAGCCGGTCTCGTTCTCCGTGGTCTCTGTGATCATTCTGGCCATTTCCATCCTGGTGAAGCTATGGATGTGCCTGTTCAACCGCCGGCTGGGCCGCCGCATCGGCTCGGCCGCCATGGCCGCCACCGCGGCCGACTCGCTTTCCGACGTGGCGGCCACTTCCGCCGTGTTGGCCGGAACCCTGGTGGGACGGATGACCGGCCTGGCGATCGACGGCTGGGTGGGCGCCCTGGTGGCGGTATTCATCCTGCGGGCGGGCTGGGGGGCCGCCAAGGATACCATCAATCCCCTGCTGGGCCAGAATCCGGACCCGGAACTGGTGCGGAATATCCAGACCACAGTGCTCTCCCATCCGCAGGTGACGGGAATGCACGATCTGATCATCCACGACTACGGCCCCGGCCGGAGCATGATGTCCTTCCATGCGGAGGTGCCCATCGATTCCGATATCATGGAGGCCCATGATGTGATCGACCACATCGAACGGGAGCTGAAGGACCGGTTCGGGATCGAGACCTCGGTGCATATGGATCCCATCGCCACCAACGACGAGCAGGTCAACCGGGTGCGCGCTCAGGTGGCCGCGCTGGTACAGGTCATCGATCCGGCCATGACGATCCACGATTTCCGCATGACCCGCGGCCCCCTCCATACCAACCTGATCTTCGACGTGGTGGTCCCCCATAAGTGCCCGCTCAGCGACGGAGAGGTGGCCGCACGGATCGAAAAGGCGGTAAAGACGCTGGACGACCATTATTTTGTGGTGCTTCAGCTCGACCGCTCTTACGTAAGCGGGCATTAGCCCTGCGGGAGGCGGACAGGGCAGGCAAAACCCCTTTGCCCGATGCTGCGGCATTCTCTTAACAAAAAATTCACCCAACCGCCGCCCGCGGCAGGTATAATGGCAGCAAACGGCCGGGATGCCGGCCGGCGGGCATGAACGATGCGCACGGACCGCTGTGCGTTTGTCGTATCCAAACCAGTAGACCGCAACAAAAAAGGACGGTGCGCTATGGCTAAAAAGGTCCTCATCGTGGAAGACGAAACCAACATTGCCGAACTGCTCCACCTATATCTGGAGAAAGAAGGATTTGACACGGCGGTAGCCGGGGACGGCGGAAAGGGCGTGGAGCTGTTCCGCTCCTTCCATCCGGACCTGGTGCTGCTGGACATCATGCTGCCGATCATGGACGGCTGGTCCGTGCTGAAAAAGATCCGCGAGAGCGATAAGACCCCCGTCATCATGCTCACGGCCAAGGGAGAGACCCAGGACAAGGTGGCCGGCCTGGAGGGGGGCGCCGACGATTATATCGTCAAGCCCTTTGAGATGAAGGAGGTCCTGGCCCGGATCCATGCGGTGCTCCGCCGCTTCGGCGGCGAGGAGGACAGCGGGGAGAAGAAGCTTACCTTCGACAAGCTGGTCATCAACCTGGATTCTTACGAGCTGCTGGTGGACGGCAAGCGGGTGGACACGCCCCCCAAGGAGCTGGAGCTTCTGTACCACCTGGCCGCCTCGCCCAACCGGGTGTTTACCCGCAACCAGCTGCTGGACGAGGTATGGGGCTTCGATTACTTCGGGGATTCCCGCACGGTCGACGTGCACATCAAGCGCCTGCGGGAGAAGCTGGAGGGCGTCTCGGAGCAATGGTGCCTGAAGACCGTGTGGGGCGTGGGCTATAAGTTCGAGGTCGGGGCTGGATGAAAAGCCTGTACAAGCGGCAGTTCGTGATGATGGCGGGGATGATCCTGGTCTCCTTCGCCCTGCTGGGGGCCGCCTTCATCACCCTGTCCTACCGCTATACCGTCCAGGAAAAGCGGGATTCCATGGAGCGCAACGCCGACTATATCGCGGCGTTTACCTCCGCCATGTACTCCAGCGGCTTTAATGTGCGGGACGACGGCTATCAGGTCTACGTCTCCTCCATCGCCCGCATCTCAGACGCCTATGTCCTGGTGACCGCCGCAGACGGACAGGTGATCCTCTCCGCCGACGGGAATACCCTTCAGACCGGCTCTACCGGCTATACCCTGCCCCAAAGCGTGGTGGCGCAGGTACAAAAGGACGGGCGCTTCACCGGAATCACCACCCTGGGCGGACTGTTCCCGGAAAAGCGCTATGTGGCGGGGACTCCCGTACAGGTCAACGCTCTGGATCTGACCACCGGTCAGACCGGGCTGAAGACCATCGCCGTGGTCTACATGGCCGCGGATACCTCCAGCATTACGGAGATGTGGCGGGCGTTCGCCTCCATCTTCTTTTTTACCGCCGTGGTGGTGCTGTGCATCGCCTTCATCACCAGCTCGGTGACCTCCCTGCGGCAGACCAAGCCGCTGAAGGAGATCGCTGATATGGCGCGGAAATTCGGGCATGGGGAATTCGGCGCCCGGGTGAACGGCTATGAAAACCGGCGGGACGAGGTGGGCGAGCTGGCCGAGGCCTTCAACGCCATGGCCGACTCCATCGCCAAGAGCGAGGCCCGGCGCAGCGAATTCGTGGCCAATATCTCCCACGAGCTCAAGACGCCCATGACCACCATCGCCGGATTCTCCGACGGCATTCTGGACGGCACCATCACGCCCGACCATGAAAAGGCGGCCCTGCAGACCATTTCCTCCGAGACGCGGCGGCTCTCCCGCCTGGTGCGGCGGATGCTGGACCTGTCGCGGCTGCAGTCGGCGGAGAACATCACCGCCCAGGAACAGTTCGATGTGTCCGAGGTGCTGCTGCGGGTGCTGGTGAGCCTGGAGACCAAGATCAACGCCCGCCATCTGGATGTGGATACCCAGATCCCCGAGGGGGCCGTTCTGGTCTGGGGCGACCCGGATTCCATCACCCAGGTGTGTTATAATCTGCTGGACAACGCCATCAAATTTTCCGCCGAGGGCTCCACCCTGGGCCTGAGCATCACGACCAAGGGCGGAAAGGCCTATGTATCGGTACGAAATACCGGTCAGACCATCCCGCCGGAGGAGCTGCCGCTCATCTTCGACCGCTTCCACAAAAGCGACAAATCCCGCAGCGTGGACCGGGAGGGCGTGGGCCTGGGGTTGTATATCGTCAAGACCATCCTGAACAGCCACAAAGAAAACATTACGGTGAGCAGTGAAAATGGTGTGACCGAGTTTGTCTTTACGCTGACGCTGGCCTGAGGAGGCTTTATGCGCAATTATTACGATCAGACTGCGGCGTGGCCGCCCCGCCGGCGGGGCGGCCGAACGGCTGTGGTGTGCTTTCTGATTGCCATTGCCCTGCTGGTGGGCGTGGCCGTGCTGCTCCGCCTGCTGCCGGCGGCGGAGCTGGAGCTGCCCGCCGGGCAGGATGGGGATATACGGCAGCCCTTTGCTCCCGCTGCCTCGGAGCAGCCCACCACCGTGGAGCGGGCCCCTTTGGGCGACGGGACCACGCTGGAGCTGTTCCCACTGCCGGAGGGGGAACCTTTGCGCTTTCAGGAGATCTATCAGGCCAACCTCTCCTGCATCGTCAGCGTGCGGGGGACCAAGGGGAGCAGCATGAGCCTGGGCACCGGCGTGATCATGTCGGAGAACGGATACATCATCACCAATTCCCACGTCATCGAGGGATGCAGCGCGGTGGATGTGGTCCTTTGGGACGAGCGCGTTTATCCGGCGCTGCTGGTCGGACGGGATGAGCAGACCGATCTGGCCGTGCTGAAGGTCGAATGCACGGGGCTCTCCCCCGCCGACTTTGGAGATTCCGGCCTGCTCCGGGTGGGGGATGTGGCGCTGGCCATCGGCAATCCGCTGGGCGAGGACCTGCGGGGCACCATGACGGACGGCATCATCTCCGCGCTCAATCGGGACGTGAATGTGGACGGGCGGACCATGTCGCTGATCCAGACCACCGCCGCCTTGAACTCAGGCAACTCCGGAGGCGCCCTCATCAATGAATACGGCCAGGTGATCGGCATCACCAATCTGAAAATGCAGTCCTACTATGATACGGTGGAGGGATTGGGCTTCGCCATCCCTACGGCCACCGTCAAAGCGGTGGTGGATACTCTGATCGAAACAGGCGTGGTGACCGGGCGGCCCACCATCGGCATCACCGCGTACACCCTTACGCAGGCCATGGCCGAGGCCAAGGGCCTGCCGCAGGGCGTATGCATCAAAAGCGTTCAGGCGGGTTCCGACGCCTGGCGGCAGGGACTGCGCGCCGGGGACGTGATCGTGGAGGCCAACGGCGTCTCCATTCGGACGATGGACGAATTGCAGGCACTGAAAAACGGGATGCAGGTAGGAGAAGTGCTCTCGCTGCGCTACTGCCGGGAAAACGGCTGGCATACCGCCGACGTGACGCTGGTGGACCAGTACACCCTGGAGGACTGACGAAAAAAAGAGCGCCCCCGAACGGGGACGCCCAAATCAGATCATGCGCGGGAGAATGGAATGAACGCGAAAAAATGGAACCTGCATATTGGCTGAGCTGCAAGCATAGAATACCTTATTTTACCAATTATGTCAATGAGAACTTTTGTCGAAAGGACGCGGATGCCTGATGCTGATTCAGAACGGGGTGGTCCATCCGATGGATGGCCCGGTGATTCCCTGCGGATTTGTCGCGTTTGAGGAGGGAAAGATCACGGCGGTGGGGTCCATGGAAGCCCTGCCCGCCGGGGCCTTCGGCGAGGTGCTGGACGCACAGGGCGGACACATCCTTCCCGGCTTTGTGGATGCCCACTGTCACCTGGGACTGTTTGGAAACGCCCTGGGCTTCGAGGCCGACGACGGAAATGAGGCCACCGACCCCTGTACGCCTCAGCTGCGTGCCCTGGATGCCATCAACCCGCAGGACCGCTGCTTTCAGGAGGCGCGGCTGGGCGGCGTCACCTGCGTGCTTACCGGTCCCGGCAGCGCAAACCCCATTGCCGGGCAGTCCGCCGTCCTCAAGACCACCGGCCGCTGGGTGGATGAGATGGTACTCAAGGCGCCGGCGTGCATGAAATTTGCCCTGGGGGAAAATCCGAAGGCCGTTTATAACGAACGCAAGGAGACGCCCATCACCCGCATGGCCACCGCCGCCCTGATCCGGGAACAGCTCTCCAGGGCGCTGGAATACCGGGATAAGCAGGATAAGGCCCAGGAAGATCAGGATGAGGACATGCCCGACTTTGACGCCAAGCTGGAGGCGCTGTCCGCCGTGGCGGGCGGGGACCTGCCCGCCCACTTCCACGCGCACCGGGCCGACGATATCGCCACGGCGGTACGGCTGAGCCGGGAATTTGGGCTGAGCTATGTTATCGTCCACGGGACCGAGGGCCATCTGGTGGCCGATCTGTTGGCCCGGGAAGGCGTTCCGGTCATCACCGGCCCCTGCCTGACCGATCGCAGCAAGCCGGAGCTGGCGGGTCAGACGCTGGAGAATCCCGCCCGCCTGAGCCGGGCTGGGGTCAAGGTGGCCATCTGCACCGACCATCCGGAGACGCCCATCCAGCACCTGCCCCTGTGCGCCGCCATGGCGGTGCGCTATGGCATGGACGAGGAGGAGGCCCTGGCCGCCATTACCCGCAACGCCGCTGAGATCGCGGGGGTCGGCCGGCGCGTGGGCACCCTCAGCCCGGGCAAGGACGCGGATATCGTCGTTACCAACGCCCATCCCTTTGATTGGCGCAGCCAGATCCGCGCGGTGTTTATCGACGGCCTCCGGGTTCGGGATTAGGCCTTGCCGCCGAAACAGACTCGCGCCGTTCGCGTCCGCAGCCTTCCCGAACGCGGCCTTGCCGCTTGTTCAGCCGCAGCAGGGCGCGCATCCATTTCGCTGAGTGTTCGTAAAACGCTTTCAGGGGTAGTCGTTGGGACTGCCCCTGATTTTTTGTATAAAGAAAACCTCCTGTCCGATGATTGGACAGGAGGTTTGCCGTTTTACGAAGCACCGCCGTTGGATGCGCGCCCGGTTTTCTTTGGGCGCTCAGCGCGCGGCGACCGTTGCGGCGTCCAGACGGCGCTGACGGATCTCCAGCATGCGCACAGCGTAGAGAGAATCCGTGATAACCTTTACGGGCTTGGAATAATCCAGCGCGAACAGACCCAGAAAGGATCGGGCGTCCACACGGATCTTCTCATCCGCGTTGGCAATATAGACGGGCTTATCCGCCTGAGCGGCCAGCCGCTGCAACTCCGCAAGCTCGGACATGGAATCGATCTTCAATGTAAGGACCATAATTCATACCTCCTTTATGACCGTGTGAGAGTATAATACACAACCGCCCCCGGCGCAATAGGCAGACTAAACGAAATCCGAAGAATCGTACGAGCCAAAAAGATACAAAAAAGCGGCAGATGAATGGCGAAAATGGAAACCAAACAGTTTTAAAACGCCTTTTTGGCTTAGCGGTTTTGTTCGCCCGTCTCAAAGGCGCGTAAGGCTGGCCTTAACGCAGGAACGGGCAAAAGAAGCATAAGGATTTTTGTTATTGACATATGCCGGAAACTGAGTATAATAAATAGCATACGCCGGAAACGGAGGGAAGCATATGCCGAGGCCCAAAAAATGCAGACGCATCTGCGCCCTGCCCCGCAGCAGCAGCTTCGGCCCGCTGGAGGGGGAGACGGCAGGCGTGGTGGAGCTGGCCCTGGAGGAATACGAGGCCATCCGCCTGATCGACCTGCTGGGATGCACCCAGGCGGAATGCGCCGCACAGATGGAAGTGGCACGTTCCACAGCGCAGGCGGTGTATGACGCGGCACGCACCAAGCTGGCCCAGGCGCTGGTGGAGGGGCGGAGGCTGGTGATTGCCGGCGGCGACTACGCCCTGTGCCCCCACGCGGCAGGCTGTGCCGGACGGGACTGCGTCCGGCGGGGATGCGGGCGCCGCTGCGGGTGCGGCGGATGCAGTCAACACAAAAATGGAGGGAAATGATGATGAAGATTGCGGTTACTTACGAAAACGGACAGGTCTTTCAGCACTTTGGCCATACGCAGCAATTCAAGCTTTACGAGGTGGAGAACGGCGAGCTTGTCTCCAGCCGGGTGGTGGATACCAACGGCAGCGGACACGGGGCCTTGGCGGGCTTCTTGCGGGAGTGCGGCGCGGAGGTGCTGATCTGCGGCGGTATCGGCGGCGGCGCCCGCAATGCCTTGGCCCAGGCGGGGATTCAGCTCTATCCCGGCGTGTCCGGAGACGCGGACGCCCAGGTGGCCGCTCTGCTCGCAGGCAGCCTGCAGTACGATCCCAATACCGTCTGTGCGCACCACCACAATCACGGCGAAGGGCACAACTGCGGCGCACACGGGCACGACTGCGGCGGGCACAGGTGCTAAAGCCCAAAAATGCAATGCCTTTTTCGAAATAGTCTGTGACTTTTTACAAGCTCTGTGGTATAATCAAAGTACGGAGGCCGGGCCTCCGGCCTGCGGAACGACGACAGCCCTCCCCAGGAGGGCGGAAGGAGCTGAAAGCTATGAAGTTCGTGTTCACAGACAAAAAGGTCAACCTGCCGAATAAGGTGCATGCCTATGCCGAGAAAAAGGTGGGCAAATTAGACCGTTATTTTAAGGCGGATGCAGAGGCCGCCGTGGTCTTCAGTGTGGAAAAGGACCGGAACAATGTGGAATTGACCGTCCGTTCCGGCGGCACCATTATCCGCGTGGCCGAGAGCACCTCCGATATGTTCGCTACCGTCGACGCCGCCGTGGCTTCCGTGGAGCGCCAGCTGCGCAAAAACAAGGCGCGCCTGGAAAAACGCCTGCGGGAGAACGCGTTTGAGCGCTGTGTGGATGTGGATGAGGTCTCCTCCTTCGCGCCGGAAGCGGAAGAGGATGAGTTCCAGATCGTACGCACCAAGCGTTTCCCCATCAAGCTCATGTCTGCGGAAGAAGCGGTGCTCCAGATGAACCTGGTCGATCATACCTTCTTTGCGTTCAAGAACGCTGAGGCCGACGGTGCCTTCTCGGTAGTCTACCGCCGCAACGACGGCGGCTACGGTCTGATTGAGGACGATATCTGATCCGGAATGGGAGCCCTGGCTTTGACCGGTCAGATGCAATAGGAGGCAATGACAGCGCAGGGCATTTTGGTACAAGACTCTCGCTTCGGCCGGAATCCTGTGAAATGGGGACGCCGCCAAGGGTTCACGACCTTGGCGGCGTCCCTGTTTCAAGCGCTGACACGCGTATGGCGATATACAAAGTCCGCGTCTCCAGGTTGCCGCGCCGCCGCCTTTGGGCGCAGGAGGAGACGAAAGCGAAAGTGAGCCTGCCCGGGCATGGACGAGGGGAAGATGCGGCGTAACAAAGGGGAACTTTAAAAAGCCCCCTGCCCGTGCAAAAACTTTTGAAGGCTCCATATCGGGAAGACAAAATGGCTGTCGATAAGGTAAAATAAGTTGCGCAAATATAAAAGAGGATAAAAAGAGACATGGTTTGCAGAACTCTGGTAGAATGAAGTTGCGACACACCATTCTGAAAGGAGTCTGTAAACCATGTCCGAGAAAATTGTACAACTGAACGAGGAAGTAATCAAGGGTCAGATCAAGGAATTAGTGCGCGGCAGCGTGGAAGAAACCCTGAACGAGCTGCTGGAGGCGGAGGCGGAGAAGCTGACCCAGGCGGCCCGGTACGAGCGCAATGAGGCCCGCCAGGGCTACCGCAGCGGCCACTATGACCGGAACCATACCACCACCTCCGGAGACGTCACGCTCCATGTACCTCGCCTTAAGGGTGTCTCTTTCGAAACAGCCATCATTGAGCGGTATCGCCGGCGAGAGAGCAGCGTGGAGGAAGCGCTCATCGAGATGTACCTTGCCGGTGTTTCCGTGCGCCGTGTGGAGGATATTACCGAGGCCCTTTGGGGCAGCAAGGTATCTCCCTCCACCATCAGCGAACTGAACAAGAAAGCGTATGTCCCTATTGAGGATTGGCGCAACCGGCCTCTGCAAGGTGGGCGCTATCCGTACGTCTATGTGGACGGGATCTATCTGCGCCGAAACTGGGGCGGAGAGTTTGAAAATGTGGCCATTCTGGTGGCGATTGCAGTAAACGAGGACGGATACCGTGAGGTCTTAGGTGCTGCCGAGGGTATGAAAGAGGACAA